>NZ_JAQQEG010000120.1:0-775 GCF_046027395.1 Paraburkholderia dipogonis
GCGTGTTATAGCCGAGCACCAGTCGCGACTGCGCGTAATCGCTGCTGACCTGTACCTGAAGTTTGCCGGGTGTATCGTCGGCGACGATCTGGTTGGCCTGCAATCCGGCGAGGTCTCGCGTGCGCGTGCCGCTCAGTGCATGATTGGCCGGCAGTTTCCACGGCGGCTGCCTGAACCGGTTGACCATCCGGTCAGCGATATAGGGCTTGTCAGGGTCGCCTTCGTGATAATTGACCGTCACTTCCTCGCCGATACGGGGCACATAGATCGTGCCGAACGAGTCACCCTGCCATGGCGATGACACGCGCACCCAGCAGCTTGCGTTCTCGTCCCTCGGCCTGTCCAGGTCCCAGAGGTAACTGATTTTTACCCGGCCGTACGCATCGACCCAGGTGGTCTGGTCTTTCGGTCCCACCACGACCGCCGTTTCCGCCTGACAGCGCGGCTTCTTCTTCGGCCTGTTCTTGAAGAACCGGTCGGGCGGTTGCAGCACGAAGTCGGTCACGCACTGGTACCGGCGTTGGTCGGGCATTCCGGCCGACACCGTCGTCTCGCTCACGCTGCGAATATCGAGCGTCGTGGACACCACCAGATACTCGGCGTTAATGGCCGGCTCCGGGTGATCGGTGAGCCGGATCGTCCTGCCCGTTTTCAGGCCGAGCAGGTTACCGCGCCCTCTGAGACGCTCGTTACGCGAGTAAAGCGCATAGGCCCGCACGCCTGCGAGATAGCGGGCTTCCTCCAGATAACTGTTAGGCTGACCCGACAGGCCCAT
>NZ_JAQQEG010000121.1:0-732 GCF_046027395.1 Paraburkholderia dipogonis
GCGCCTGCCGAACCCACCGACACTTCGCCGTTGGCTGCCGATGCGATACCCGACAGAGCCGTCGAGCCCGGGTTGTAACCCGCGGCCGACAGGTTCGCGGTCGTCGTCGAGTTCGAACCCAGTGCTACCGAGTTCGCTGCCGTCGCCTGCGCATTGCCGCCGATCGCCACTGCATCCGTACCCGTTGCCGACGAATCCGCCAGCGTCGAGTTAGCGTGGAAGTACTTGATGCCGCCACCGTTCACGATGTTGTTGACGGTGTTGTTGATGTTCGTCACACGACCATCGATGTTCGCGATCGCGCCGCCCACGTTGTTATACGTGTTGCCGTTCACCACGTACGTCGGGTTCGTGATCGAACCATCGGGGTTCACCGTCGAGCCGCCACCCAGCGAATCGGCCGTCGAGTTGGCCAGGGCGTACAGCTGCGAACCGTTCACCGCGTCCACGCTCGTCGCGTTCACTGCGCCTGCGGCCACACCCGTCAACTGACGCGCGCCTGCCGTGCCCGTGAAGTCCACCACCGTGCCGTCGGTGTCCTTCGCGACCGTGATGTTGCGCGACGTCGCGTCCTGCCGCACCAGACCGATTTCACCGTTGTTGATGTTATTGGTCAGGTTCGTGATGTCCGTCGTGTTCTGCGTCGTCCGGCCGTCGATGTTCGTGACCACGTCACCCACGTTGTTGAACGTCTTGCCGCCATCCACCACGTACGTCGGGTTCGTGATTGCA
>NZ_JAQQEG010000122.1:0-684 GCF_046027395.1 Paraburkholderia dipogonis
CGTCGGGGAAGCGAAGTCAAGAAGCCGATTCAGTGAGAGATCAGTTTCTCACCGGCGAGTTCGAGTGAATCGAGGAAGGTACGCACACGTGTCCTGCCGTAGCGCCACCGTCCCTGATGTCGCGCGCCTTGTTGTACCGGTCAAGCCACGCGTCCAGATCGGGCTGCAGGGCAGGGATCGAGTCGTGGATCTTCTTGCGGAATGTAATGCGGTAGAACTCGTTGAGCATGGTCTTGTGACAACCGCAACGACGATGTCGTCGGTTTGTGACGAACGCGCCTGGTGCGGGTGGGGTCTCTGTTTTCCAGTACCAGATAAAGCGTCTATTCATGATGCTCGGGATTGTCTCGATATTCGGGGCGGTGCAGTCAAACGGATAAGCATGTTGCCGATGGAGAAACCCAGACACGGCAACACGCGCACGATGCCGAGATCCAGACGCATTCGCGGGGAACGACGAGCGAGGGCACCCAGGCGACGCCGCATGTCTTCGATGGTGGTAATCAGACACGCGTCCGCGTGAAGCATCAGAATGTGCAAACCGGCTCGCCGAGTCAACTGGATAAGTCTGTTCAGGCAAAAGCGCGGACGGACCATAACGAAACCCAAACGAGCCTCCATCATCATGACCGCTCCGTGCAGACAGCGGATAGGTCGACGATCAGTACAGGGACTCAGGCCGCA
>NZ_JAQQEG010000123.1:0-613 GCF_046027395.1 Paraburkholderia dipogonis
GTAACCCGCTGCCGACAGGTTCGCCGTCGTCGTCGAGTTCGAACCCAGCGCTACCGAGTTCGCTGCCGAAGCCGATGCCGCTCCGCCGATTGCCACTGCATCCGTACCGGTCGCCGACGAGTCCGCCAGCGTCGAGTTCGTGTGGAAGTACTTGATGCCGCCACCGTTGGTGATGTTGTTCACCGTGTTGCTGATGTTGGTGACGTTGCCTGCAATGTTGGCGACGTTATTGCTCAGATTCGCGACATTCTCGTTCGTCTGGTACAACTGCGAACCGTTCACCGCGTCCGTGCTCGTCGGGCTCAGATTGCCAGCCGTCAGGTTGGTGATCTTCGTCGTGCCGCTCGCACCGTGCAGCGTGATCGTGTTCTTCGTGCCGTCATCGTAGGCCACCGCGTTTGCGGTGCTACCGGCAATCGCCGACTGCAACTGGCTTACGTTCACCGCATCGGTTCCCGCCGAGCCGGCTGCCACGTTCGTGATCCGACGCTCTGCACCAGCCGAACCCACCGACACTTCGCCTACTGCCGTCGCGCCAGACAGCGCACCCGTACCCGCGTTGTAGGCCGCGGCCGACAGGTTCGCCGTCGTCGTCGAGTTCGAACCCAGTGCC
>NZ_JAQQEG010000124.1:0-606 GCF_046027395.1 Paraburkholderia dipogonis
CCACGGTAGTGGTGCATCTGGAATCGGTGTTCTCGCACATTCGGACCAGGTGACAAGGCCGTCATACTTCCCGCCTCGCACTACGTGCTCGCCGGAAGGGGTTGCATGAGACCAGCGGTTCGTTCTTGTGCGGTTGGAGCCCTCGGCTTCGCCTCGGCGATACGCAGTAGTGCGTGGCGGTTTCGAGGAGCGTCTGACCGAAATATGGAAATGATTCGTGTAATGCGACGGCATCCAGCCTCTTTCCAGATCCCGGAGATCGATGATCGCCGAAATGCGTGATGCGACGGCAGCGCACTTCGCCCAAGATCCGCAGTCTCATCGCAGATCCCGCGAAGATCGATGATCACCGAAGCGGGTGATGCGACGGCAGCGCAACCTCGCCCAAGATCCGCGAAGATCGCGGATCGGCGAAACGACGACGGGCCTACAAAGTACTGCCCGCTGAGCCGCCAAACGCCTTGATGTTAGGCCGAGACACATTGAAATCGCCACCGTTTTTTAGAACAACCGCGACGGCGCGCGCAGCGTCGCCGGAAGAATGACTGCTGTGTCACTCAAGCGGAATGCGCGAGAACACCGATTCCAGATGCACCACTACCGCGA
>NZ_JAQQEG010000125.1:0-571 GCF_046027395.1 Paraburkholderia dipogonis
TGCGCCGGCAAGCGGCTGTGAATAGTCACCCCAGTGCCGTTCTTCCGCCCCGTGCAGGTCTCCGAACGCGTCGTGTTCTTCAGGTAAATTCTGACGTGCGCGCGTATAGTCGTAATCGACCACGCTCACTTTCGCGGCGGAGATCCTGCGCGACGCATTCAGGCGGTAGATGTATTCCTCGTCGATGCGCCCGGCGCTGGGCGCGTGGTAGCGGATTGAGTCGTAGGCATTCCCGTGAGGCCGGTGGACACCCGGCGCGTCACAGAACACGAGCCGGTTGTTATCCTCGAAGTAATACAGTCCCCATTCTCGCCACAGGCGGGTCAGGAAATCGAAGTCGGATTCCCACATCTGACGGACGAAGTCGCGCTCCGGGTAGCCTTTTTTCAGCCTGAAGGCGGACACTTTCATGTCATACAGAATCGGATAATCGCGCAGCACATCGCCGGTGATATCCAGCACGCTTCTGTTCTGGAATATGCGGCTGCGCGACGTCTTTGTGGTCAGCCATAGGGTGGGCCGCACGACAAGGCGGTAGTACATGTGACGATCATCGGCGCCGGTCAACTCG
>NZ_JAQQEG010000126.1:0-571 GCF_046027395.1 Paraburkholderia dipogonis
CGCGCCGGCAAGCGGCTGTGAGTAGTCGCCCCAATGCCTTTCTTCCGCGCCGTGCAGGTCTCCAAACGCGTCATGTTCCTCGGGTAAATTCTGACGTGCGCGCGTGTAGTCGTAATCGACCACGCTCACCTTCGCGGCCGTGATCCTGCGCGACGCCTTCAGGCAGTGGATATATTCCTCGTCGATGCGCCCGGCGCCGGGCGCGTGATAGCGTATCGAGTCATAGGCGTTCCCGTGAGGCTGGTGGACACCGGGCGCGTCACATAACACGAGCCGGTCGTTATCCTCGAAGTAATACAGTCCCCATTCCCTCCACAGGCGGGTCAGGAAATGGAAGTCGGATTCCCACATCTGACGGACGAAGTCGCGCTCCGGGTAACCGTTTCTCAGCCTGAAAGCGGACACCTTCATGTCATACAGGACCGGATAATCGCGCAGCACATCGCTGGTGATATCCAGCACGCTTCTGTTCTGGAATATGCGGCTGCGCGACGTCTTTGTGGTCAGCCACAGGGCGGGACGCACGACAAGGCGATAGTACATGTGGCGATCATCGGCGCCGGTCAACTCA
>NZ_JAQQEG010000127.1:0-567 GCF_046027395.1 Paraburkholderia dipogonis
CGCGATCTCCTCCTGCAAATACTGATCCCTGATCTGGTCGATCTGGTACACCGTCAGGTGCACGTTATTGGCAATGTCGGCTGATGTATGACCTTCGCCCAACTGACGGATCACGTCCTGCCTGACCTCCGGGGGGACTGGCGGCGCGCCTGCCGCGGCCGCGGGCTGGCCGGCCTGTTCGGTCAGAAACGCCTGGTGCAGCTTCTGGGTTTCGCCCAACAGATACTGCTCAATTAGCCGGTTGACGACGTCAGGCTCCACATTCAGGTTCTGCGCGATCTGCTCCGGCGGAATTTGATCCGCCAGCTGCTTAAGAACCTCCGGTGTCATCGTCTCTTCGTACGTAGGCGGCGCGTCGACACGCTGGCGTTTTGACGGGGGATACGTTTCCCCGCCGGTGGAAGTGCCTGGCGGAGGCGATCCAGATCCGCCCGGCCCGGTCGGAACAGGAGGCTGTCCCGCACCGGCTTCCGGTTGAGCCGCTTGCATATGGAGTACGTCGACCGCCAGCCTGTCGCGGCGATTTTCCTGGTCTATGAGCTCCACGGTTTCGGGTTGGAGATGCAT
>NZ_JAQQEG010000128.1:0-527 GCF_046027395.1 Paraburkholderia dipogonis
GCCGGTAATTCGCGACGTCCTCTTCGTAGACGGCCCGAGCGTTCGCGAGGTTGCCCTTGCGGCGGCCGCCGTCAAAAATCGGAATGTTCAGCGCCGTACCGGCAAGAGGACCGAGCAGGAACGCACGGCTGCTCCACTTGAAGAGGTCGCCAATCGTTGCCGATTCAAAGCCACCCGTACCGGTGATCGTGAGCGACGGGAAGAACGCGGCCTTCGCGATACCGATGCGCGAGTTCGCCGCAGCCATCGACCGCTCCGCTGCAGCGATATCCGGCCGACGCTCGAGCAGCGAAGATGGCAGGCCTGGCGGCACACGCAGGTTGACCGGCTTGATGGGGTCCGCCGCCATGGAGAACTCGGCCGGCGCTTTACCGAGCAGTACAGCAAGGCTATGCTCGGATGCGGCTCGCAGGCGCTGCACAGTCATGGCGTCCGACTGTGCAGTGGCAAGTTCCGCTTTCGCGCGCGAGAGGTCGAGTTCAGTGATTTCGCCTTCCGTGTAGCGGCGCTGTACCAGCTTCAGGGCT
>NZ_JAQQEG010000129.1:0-527 GCF_046027395.1 Paraburkholderia dipogonis
CCCGGTAATTCGCGACGTCCTCCTCGTAGACGGCGCGCGCATTCGCGAGGTTGCCCTTGCGGCGTCCACCGTCGAAAATCGGAATATTCAGCGCCGTTCCGGCAAGAGGTCCGAGCAGGAACGCCCGGCTGCTCCATTTGAAGAGGTCGCCAATCGTCGCCGATTCGAAGCCGCCCGTACCCGTGATGGTGAGTGAGGGGAAGAACGCCGCCTTCGCGACGCCGATGCGCGAGTTGGCCGCGGCCATCGAACGCTCTGCTGCAGCGATATCCGGCCGACGCTCGAGCAGCGAAGATGGCAGGCCCGGCGGCACGCGCAGGTTGACCGGCTTGATCGGATCCGCCGCCATCGAGAACTCGGCCGGCGCCTTACCGAGCAACACGGCGAGGCTATGCTCGGAGGCGGCTCGAAGACGCTGTACCGTCATTGCGTCCGACTGCGCGGAGGCGAGTTCAGCTTTTGCTCGCGAAAGGTCGAGTTCAGTGATTTCGCCTTCCGTATAGCGGCGCTGTACCAGCTTCAGGGCC
>NZ_JAQQEG010000013.1:0-215388 GCF_046027395.1 Paraburkholderia dipogonis
AGGCGCAACGACAGGGCCGGCACGTAAAGCGCGCGGCCCTGCCGGCCGCGCGCCGCGTCATTTTTCGACGATTTGCACGCGTATGCCGTTTGTAAGGATGGTGATTGTACCGGGTTCGTAATTCACTCCGGCAAATTGCAGTTGTTCGGGCTTGAAGGTGTAGATCGGATAGTTGGTCAGCAACTGCGTGGCGAGCACTGCCGCCGCGGCGTTGATCTGCTGCGTGTAGGCCTGCGCCTGCCCGCTCACACTGACATTGTCGACGTTCGGCGACTTGAGCACGACCGATTTGCTGGCGGCGTCGTAGGCCAGTTCGCTCGAGAGCGTAAACACGCCGTCGACCGGCTGCGGCATGAAGGGACTCACGAGGCGTGCATCGAGCTTCACCGAGACGCGGTTCACGTCCGGCAGCAATCCGACCACCGGATGGGTCAGCGCGACATCGAACACTTGCGAGACCGTGCGCTGATACGGGAATTTACGCTGCACCGCGTCCTGCACCTGCTGCTGCGAGAACGTGTAGTGCGAAGGGATGAACGGAAAAGTCGACGTCGCGCAGGCCGCGAGCGAAACGGTAATGCCGAGCGCGCTACAGCCTGTCAGCGCAGCAAGCAGGAAGCGGCGCCGGGCCGGCGCAGCGGGTCGAGTCATGCGAAATCTCCTGTGGAAACCTGATCGGGCATGCGATTGCGTTGTTTGTTTTCGGCTCGTGGTTTGCGGTTTGCGGCGATTCGCTTGCGCGCGTTAGCAGCGAGCCACCGGTTGCGCGTGCGGTTGAGTTTGCATTTCAAGCTGCGTGAGCCACGCGAGCGCCTCGCCGCGGTTCGTGCCGCACATTTCCATCTGCGGTTGCAGACCGGAACAGCACGCCGGCCGCTCCGGCTGACCGAAGATCGCGCAGCGCAGATCGTCGCCGAGCTGCGCGCAACGTACGCCCGCCGGCTTGCCGTTCGGCATGCCCGGAATCGGACTCGAAATCGACGGCGCAATACAGCACGCGCCGCAATCGGGGCGGCACGCGTGACCCGCCACTTGGAACGGAGACTCGCGCTTCACGGCGCTGTTCGGCACATCACTCACGACATTTTTCCTGGACCCGAAAACGGGCAACGCATTATCAGACCCGCATTGTGCCACCGCATTCCGTGCGACCTTTTTACGCAATCGGGCGAAAGGTCACTCGCGTAAACTCGAAAGATCTTAAAGGCCAAACGCAAGAGGCGTCCGCGCGGGCCGATCCGGTCGCGCGAACCGCGGCGGTCCCCTCTTCCCCGATGGCCGCCAGCCAGCCTTCGAGTCCTTCATGTCCATCGCCAACACGCTGTTCCGCCCCGACCTGCTCGCCAAATACAGCGCGAACGGCCCACGGTATACGTCCTATCCGACCGCACTGCAGTTCCGCGACGATTTCGATCCCGCCGACTATTTTCGCGCTGCCGCCGACACGGGCGCGTCGGCCACGGAACTCTCGCTGTATTTCCACATTCCGTTTTGCGACACCGTGTGCTTCTACTGCGGTTGCAATAAGGTCGCCACGAAAAATCGCGCCCATGCGCGTCCGTACCTCGATCGATTGAAACGCGAAATGGCTTTGCAGGCGGCATGTTTCGACACGCGGCGTCCGGTGTCGCAATTGCATTGGGGCGGCGGCACGCCGACCTTTTTGTCGCACGACGAAACGGCCGAGCTGATGGCCGCCACGCGCGAGCACTTCACGCTGCTGCCCGATGCCGAAGCCGAATATTCGATCGAAGTCGATCCGCGCGAAGCATCCCCCGAGACCATCGCGCATTTGCGCAAGCTGGGGTTCAACCGGCTGAGCCTCGGCGTGCAGGACTTCGATCCGCTCGTGCAGCAGGCGATCAACCGCATTCAGCCGCTCGAGATGACCGCCTCGGTGATGCAGGCCGCGCGCGACACCGGCTTTCACTCGATCGGTGTCGATCTGATTTACGGGCTGCCGCATCAAACGGTCGAGAGCTTCAGCCGTACGCTCGACACGATGCTCGCGCTCGCGCCCGATCGTCTCTCGGTGTTTGCCTATGCGCACATGCCGCAGCTCTTCAAGATGCAACGTCAGATGGACCCTGCCATGCTGCCTTCACCTGAAGTGCGACTCGCGATCCTGCAGCGAGTAGTCGAACGTCTGACGGGCGCGGGCTATGTGTACATCGGCATGGATCACTTCGCGCTGCCCACCGACGAACTCGCGCGCGCGCAAGCGCAGCGAACCTTGCACCGCAATTTCCAGGGCTATAGCACGCGGGCGGAATGCGATCTGATCGGCTTCGGCGCGTCGTCGATCGGCAAGGTCGGCGACGTGTACGCGCAGAACGTCAAGGATCTGCCGGGCTATGCCGCGGCGATCGATGCGGGCAAGCTTGCGCTCACACGCGGCGTGCGCCTTTCCGCCGACGACCGTCTGCGCCGCGACGTGATCACGCAACTGATGTGCAACCTGGAATTGCGCTTCGACGAGTTCGAAGCGGCTTATGGCATCCGCTTCGCCGAGACATTCGAGCCGGAGCTGAAGCGTTTGCGCGGCTTCGAGCAGGACGGCCTGGTGTCGCTCGAAGCGGACAAGCTCGAAGTGCGGCTGGCCGGACGCATGCTGGTGCGCAACATTGCGATGGTGTTCGATCGCTACCTCGGACAGCACACCCGCGAACGATTTTCCCGCACAGTTTGAAGGCCTTGAAGCGGGTGAAAGCAACCGGCTTGCCCGTCGTCCAATTTTCGGCCATAATCTGCGTCTTCGCCGCGCGCCAGCTTCCGACGCGTGCGCTGCAAGACCTGCCCAGGTGGTGAAATTGGTAGACGCAGGGGACTCAAAATCCCCCGCCGCAAGGCGTGCCGGTTCGATTCCGGCCCTGGGCACCAAAGAATTCGAAGTACCGCCGTTTCAGCATTTCCTCGAACCCCGCCAGCGCATGCTGCTTGCGGGGTTTGTTGTTTCTGGCCCGCCTAAAACCTCAGCGCCCTCAAAACGGCGTGAGCGCAAATATCGCGTCCCACGCCATTCGAGATGACTTAGCGCCCCACCACCCGCGTCCCACCCTGCACTGCACAGCCGCGCGTCGGCGCTTGAATACATACCCGCCCCACATCACCACCAGCCACGCCGGCACGAGCCACACCGACACCGACAGACCCGGCGTCATCGCCAGAATCACGAGGATCAGCGCCATGAACGCAAGGCAGATCCAGTTACTGACCGGGAACCAGAACGACTTGAACACGAGCGTCTCGCCCGCCGCGACCATCGCCTTGCGCGACTTCAGATGCGTCAGGCTGATCAACGCCCAGTTGAGCACCAGCGCCGCTACCACCAACGCCATCAGCAAGCCGAGCGCTTCGGCCGGAATCAGGTAATTGACGATCACACACGTGAATGTGGCGAGCGCCGACAACCCGATCGCCATATACGGCACGCCGCGCCGGTCGACCTTCATCAGCGCGCGCGGCGCATTGCCCTGCTCCGCGAGGCCGTACAGCATGCGGCTGTTCGCATACACGCCGCTGTTGTACACCGACAGCGCCGCGGTCAACACCACCACGTTGAGGACGTTCGCGGTCAGCGTCGAACCGATCTGCGAGAAGATCATCACGAACGGACTGCCGCCGGCCGCCACTTCATTCCACGGATACAACGACAGCAACACCGCCAGCGAGCAGATGTAGAAAATCAGAATCCGGTAGATCACCTGATTCACGGCCTTCGGAATGCTCTTCTGCGGCTCGTCGGCTTCCGCCGCCGTAATGCCGATCAACTCCAGTCCGCCGAATGAAAACATGATGACCGCGAGCATCATGAACAGACCATGAAACCCGTGCGGGAAAAAGCCGCCATGGGCCCAAAGATTCGAGATCGAAGCTTGCGGCCCGCCGTGGCCGCTGATCAGCAGATAGCCGCCGAACACGATCATGCCGATCACCGCCACGACCTTGATGATCGCGAACCAGAACTCTGTTTCGCCGTAGGCTTTGACGTTCGCGAGATTGATCGCGTTGATCAAAGCGAAGCACACCAGCGCCGACACCCACGTCGGCACGCCGGGCCACCAGTAATGCACATAGGTGCCGACGGCGGTCAACTCAGCCATACTCACGAGCACGTACAGCACCCAGTAGTTCCAGCCAGACAGAAAGCCGGGAAAGTCGCCCCAATATTTGTACGCGAAGTGGCTGAACGAACCCGCCACCGGCTCCTGTGCCACCATTTCGCCCAATTGCCGCATGATCATGAAGGCGATGATGCCGCCGATCGCGTAGCCGAGAATCATCGACGGTCCGGCTGCCTGCAACACGCTGGCGGAGCCGAGAAACAAGCCGGTGCCGATCGCGCCGCCCAGCGCGATCAGCTGGATATGGCGATTCTTGAGCCCGCGCTTCAGGCCGTCTTGCTGCTGTGCACTATTCAACATTGCGCCCCAGTGTATGGATATCGATCACCCGACCGGACTTGTGGTCCGGCCCGGCAGAACCTGAAATTTTACCGTGGCCGATAAAGCCTAAATACTGGGAGCAACCCGCGCTTGGTTCTGCGCCGCACTTAACGGCGAGGATAGTGATTGTCACTGGCGCAGGGCTTCTGTATGTTGCCCTAGTCGAGCTTTCAGCCTTCGGAGATTCAACATGTCGCCCAAACGTTTGCTTTGCGCCGCTGCTTTGTGTCTCTGCTTCACGGGGGCCGCCGCGCTCGCTCAAACCACCGCGCCCGCCGCGACGCCCGCGCCTGCGCCCACCATGGCGCCGAGCATGGCGCCCGCGCCCGAGCCGGCCGACGAGTCAGGCACGGAGGCAAGCGCGCCCGAAGCGCCGGCGCCGGCGCCGGCACCCATGGCACCGAGCATGGCGCCTGCCGCGCCGCCTGCCAAGGCCGCCGCCGCGCCGCCGCCCGCCGCGCCCATGACCGGCCCGGTGCGCAACGTCGTGCTGGTGCACGGCGCGTTCGTCGACGGATCGAGCTGGAACGGCGTGGTCGCCAAATTGCAGCAGAAGGGCTATCACGTGAGCTCGGTGCAGAATCCGCTCACCTCCCTCGCCGACGATGTCGCCGCGACCCGCCGCGTCCTCGCGCGTCAGAACGGCCCGACCATTCTGGTGGGGCATTCGTGGGGCGGCGTCGTGATTACCGAGGCGGGCGCGAACGCGCCGAACGTCGCCGGCCTCGTGTATGTCGCGGCGATCGCGCCGGACCTGCACGAGTCGACCATGGATCTGATGAAGCGCGCCGCGCCGGCGCCCGCGGGCGAGGGCATCATGAAGGATTCGAGCGGCTTCCTCTGGCTCGATCGCACGAAATACCACGCCGACTTCGCCGCGGATGTCCCCGAGAATCTGACGCGCGTGCTGGCCACCGCGCAGGTGCCGATCGCCGCGAGCGCCTTCAATGAAACGGTCAGCCAGGTCGCCTGGAAGGAAAAACCGTCGTGGTATGTGCTCACGACGCGGGACCGGGCCGTGTCGCCGGAAGTGGAAAAATTCATGGCCGACCGGATGGGCGCCAAGATCGTGCCAATGGCGTCGAGCCACCTGGCGCCCGTGTCGCACGCGGGCGCGATCGCCGATGTGATCGATCGCGCCGCGCGCGAATTGAGCCGGCAGCAGTAGTCCCGTTCAGGCGTATGCGCGAATGCCATCGCGCATACGCCGGTGCAACCCGCCCATACGCTTCAACCCGATTCAACGCAGATTGGTCGTCGCCAGTTCGACGACCTCGTCGCCGCGGCCGTTCAGCACAGCCCGCAGCATATACAGGCTGAAGCCCTTGGCCTGCGCCCACTGGATCTTCGGCGGCATCGCGAGTTCGTGCTTCGCGGTCACCACGTCGATCACCGCCGGACCCGGATGCGCGAATGCCTCGCGCAATGCCGGTTCGATATTCTCCGACAGTTCGATTCGGACACCGTAGATTCCCGCGCCGCGCGCGATCGCCGAGAAGTCGGTCGTGGCCAGATCGGTGCCGGCCTCGAGATAACCTCCCGCCTTCATCTCCATCGCGACGAAGCCAAGCGTGCTGTTGTTGAACACCACGACCTTGATCGGCAGATTGAGCTGACGCGCGGTGAGCAGGTCGCCGAGCAGCATCGACAGGCCGCCGTCGCCCGATAGCGAAATCACCTGGCGGCCCGGCTCCGCTGCCTGCGCGCCCAAGGCCTGCGGCATCGCGTTCGCCATCGAGCCGTGATTGAACGAGCCGTGCAGCGTGCGCTTGCCATTCATGGTCAGATAACGCGCTGCCCAGAGCGTCGGCGTGCCGACGTCGACGGAGAACACCGCGTCTTCGTTCGCAACTTTGTCGACGATGCTGGTGAGGTATTGCGGATGGATGGCGCGCCCCGGATCGGACGGCCGCGCGAGGTCGTCGAGGTCCTTGCGCGCGTTCGCGTAGTGCTTGCGCGCATTCTCGAGGAAGCGCCGGTCGGTCTTGCGCTTGAGCCTCGGCGTCAGCGCCTGCAACGTCGCCTTCACATCGCCGACCAGACCGAGCTTCAACGGCGCGCGCTTGCCGAGTGCCGAGCCGCGCCGGTCGATCTGCACCACGTTGCCGTGCGATGGATAGAAATTGCGATACGGGAAATCGGTGCCGAGCATCACGAGTGTGTCGCACGACATCATCGCGTGATAGCCGGAGCTGAAGCCGATCAGCCCGGTCATGCCGACATCGAACGGGTTGTCCCACTCCACGTATTGTTTGCCGCGCAGCGCATGCACGGTCGGCGCGGCGAGTTGATCGGCGAAGGCGACCACTTCATCGTGCGCGCCTGCGCAACCGCTGCCGCACAGCAGCGTCACGCCGCCCGCCTGGTTGAGCAGATCGGCGAGCCGGTCGAGATCCGCGTCGGACGGCACCACCGTGGAACGCTCCAGCGTGCCGGCCCACGCCGGCGTTTCCTCGGGCGCATCGCCCAACGCGACATCGCCCGGCAGCACGATCACGGCAACGCCGCGCTCTTCGATCGCGGTGCGCATGGCGCGCGCCAGCACGCGCGGAAACTGCGACGGATTCGTCACCAACTCGACGTAATGACTGCACTCCTTGAACAGCTCTTGCGGATGGGTTTCCTGAAAGTAGCCAAGGCCGATTTCCGAGGACGGAATATGCGCGGCAATCGCGAGCACAGGCTGATGGTTGCGATGACAGTCATACAGACCGTTGATCAGGTGCAGATTGCCGGGACCACAACTGCCCGCGCAGACGGCGAGCTTGCCGGTCGCGGCAGCATCGGCGCCGGCCGCGAAGGCGGCTACTTCTTCGTGGCGCGTGTGCATCCAGCGAATCGAACCGAGGCGTTGCAAGCTATCCGACAGGCCGTTCAGGCTGTCGCCCGTCACGCCCCAGATTCGCTCGATGTCCGCCGCCGCCAGTGTTTTGGCCAGATAATCCGCGATAGTCTGCTTACCCATGCTGTACTCCGCTCAGTGAGAAAGACGCTGCCTCCGGAATGCAGGAGAGTAACGCTTCCTCACGAAACGTGCCGTCACGGCGCCGCTGTAAGCGTGGTGAAATGGCCGCGCATGGAAGACGGCCCGTTGCCGCGCGATCAGCGCAGCATGAACGACATCGCCGACAGGCAATTCAGCATGCGCACCGCATGCTCCGCCGACGCCGCGCTAAAGCGCAGCGTGACCGCATCGACGCGCGTGAGCGTCGGCCATTGGCAGAACAGATCGGCGAGCGCACTGGTTTGCACGCGCAGTTCGCATTCCACGGGCTTCGCTTCGACGCGTGTGGATTCTCGTGCGCGTCCTTTGGCGAGATGCTGCTGAATCACCTCACGCGCAGCGGTTTCGATTGCAGCGCGCGCGTTCGCCGGCGATTGCGTGACACCGCTCGCATGCCCCGTCGCGCTCTTGGTGACGACAAATCGCGCGCCCGGAAAACGCGGCGCGGTTTCTTCGGCGAAGACGTCGTCGCCGGATAAAAGCGCGACCTGTGCACCATATTCTTCCGCCAGCGCGCCATACACGCCCGCCTCGCCGACCTCGACGCCATTCAGCAACACGCGTGCGAAGGCAAAGCTGTTGATGGTATGCGCGAGGATGCCGCGCGTTTGTGACATCGCGTGATAGCCGATCATGAAGACCAGCGTCGCGCCGTATTCGAGCCCGGCCATCATGCCGAGCGTGCGCGGTTTGCCGAGCACCACCTGGGCGCGCTCGTCGAGCAGGTCGGGCAGCAGATTGCGAAAGCCGCCGTGAGAGTCGTTGACCCATACCTGCGTCGCGCCGCCGGCGAAGGCGCCTTCGATCGCGGCGTTGGCATCGAGCGTCATCCAGCGGCGCGCCGCTTCGTATTCGCCGTTGCCCGCGCGCGTTTGCTCAGGATGAAACACACCGGCAATGCCTTCGATGTCGGTGGAAATGAGGACTTTCATCAGGGAGTGGGTTTGAGTAGTTGGGCGAGATCGGGGACGCTGTCACGCAGCGATAGACGTCGATGGCCGTCGCGCCCAGTCACGGACGCAGCGCTCCACAACGCATCGAGAATCGCCTGCTCGACGCTGTCTGCGCATGCGCGAAAGAGCGGGTCCAGACGCTCGTCGGCGACGAGCGGCGGGAGCGCGATGAAGTCGGCGCCACACGGCACGGTATAGGCCGTCGAAAACGCGAGTGCGATATCGCCGCTGCCGTGGCCGTACACCGAGCCGGTGCGCGCGAGACCCGCCGCCGCGCGCAATGACAGACGCTTGAGCTGGCGCGCGTCGAGCGGCGCGTCGGTGGCGACGATCATGATGATCGAGCCTTGTTCGGGTTTTGTCGCCGGCGCTGTCGCCGCTTTGGCCGCTTTGGCTGCACGTTCGGCCAGCACACGGCCGAGCGGCGCGCCGTCGATGGTCAGCATCGGCAGGCGTCCGAAGTTCGCCAGCACGAGTGCGCCGACGGTATAGCTACGGCTCGCTACGCTCACCACGCGCGACGCATTGCCGATGCCGCCCTTCAGATCGAAACACGACATGCCCCGGCCCGCGCCCACCGATCCACTTGCGACATCCGCGCTGGCGGCTGCATACGCATCGTCGAAATGCTGCGCGGTGACGGCCAGTGCCTGGATATCGTTCAGATACCCGTCATTGCATTCGAACACCAATGGATTGACAGTCGACCACTCGCGCCCAATCTGCGGATTCGCGCGCACGGCCGCGCGAATCTGCGCCTGCGCGACGGCGGCAACGCCGAACGTATTGGTCAACGCGATCGGCGTCTCCAGCGTGCCGAGTTCCTCGACTTGCACGAGCCCGATGCTCTTGCCAAACCCGTTGATCATCGACGCCGCCGCCGGCACCTTCGCGAGAAACGGATCGCCGTCATGCGGACGAATCACGGTCACGCCGGTTTGCACGGCACCCTGATCGAGCGTGCAATGTCCGATCGTCACGCCCTGCACATCGGCAATCGTGCCGAGCGAGCCCGCCGGCAACGTGCCGATATGCGGAGCCTTTTGAAACTCAGTCGAATTCATGGCCGGTCGAGCTTCGGATCGAGCGCATCGCGCAAACCGTCTCCGAGCAGGTTGAACGCCAGCACGGTCAGGAAGATCGCCAGACTCGGAAACAGCGCGATATGCGGCGCCGTGACCATGTCGGCACGCGCTTCATTGAGCATGGCGCCCCACTCCGGCATCGGCGGTTGCGCGCCGAGCCCGAGAAACGACAAACTCGCCGCGGTGATGATCGAGGTGCCGATACGCATCGTGAAGTACACCACCACCGACGAAATCGTCCCCGGCAGAATGTGCCGCACGATGATCGTCCAATCCGACGCGCCGATGCTGCGCGCCGCCTCGATATACGTGAGCTGCTTGAGCATCAGCGTATTGCCGCGCACGAGCCGTGCGAACGCCGGAATGCTGAAAATCGCGACCGCGCAGATCACGTTGATCATGCCGTTGCCGAGAATCGCCACCACGCCGATGGCCAGCAGAATGCCGGGAAAGGCGAACAGCACGTCGGCGACGCGCATCGTGATGCGATCCCACCAGCCTTCATAGTAGCCGGCCAGCAAGCCGAAAAACGTGCCGATCACCGCGCCGATTGCAACGGACAGAAAGCCCGCTTCGAGCGAAATACGCGAGCCCGCCAGAATGCGGCTGAAAATATCGCGGCCCAGCGAATCCACGCCGAACCAGTGCGCCGCGGACGGCCCGGCATTCAACGCGTCGTAGTCGAAGAAATTCTCCGGATCGTACGGCACGATATGCGGCGCGGCGATCGCGACCGCAATCAATAGCAGCACGAAGATGCCGGCGCCGAGCGCCACGTGCTGCTTACGGAATTTGCGCCAGAACTCGCTCCACGGCGTGCGGATCGCGCGTTCTGCTTTGGCGGCTTGCGCCGCGGTCGGCTCGGTGGCGGTCGTGCTCATGCGGGCCTCACTTGAAACGAATGGTCGGGTTGATCACGGCGTATAGCACGTCCACGACCAGATTGATGATGATGAATTCCAGCGAGAACAGCAGTACTTCAGCCTGAATCACCGGATAGTCGCGCATCGACACCGCGTCCACCAGCAGGCGCCCGAGGCCCGGCCAGTTGAACACCACTTCGACCACGATCGATCCGCCCAGCAGAAAGCCGAACTGGAGACCCATCATCGTGATGACGGGAATCATCGCGTTGCGCAGACAGTGTTTAACGATCACGAGGCGTTCGGGCACGCCCTTGGCGCGCGCGGTCCGCACGAAGTCTTCGTTCATCACTTCGACGAACGACGCGCGGGTGAAGCGCGCCATCACCGCCGCGACGGCCGCGCCGAGCGTGAGCGACGGCAACACGTAGCTCTGCCACGAACCATCGCCAACGATAGGCAGCCAGCCGAGCTTCACCGAAAAAATCTCCATCAGCAGCATGCCGAGCGCGAATGCGGGAAACGAAATGCCCGATACCGCGAGCGTCATGCCGAGCCGGTCGGGCCAGCGGTTGCGCCACACGGCCGAGACGATGCCGATGCCCATGCCCAGCACGACCGCCCACACCATGCTGGCGAGCGTGAGCAGCAGCGTTGGCATGAACCGCTCGCCGATTTCCTCGCTGACCGGGCGCTTGCTGCGCGTCGAGATGCCGAAGTCGCCGTGCGCGATCTTCATGAAGAAGCTGGCGAATTGCTGCGGCATCGGCTTGTTCAGGCCGAGGTCGGCGCGCACCAAAGCGACCGTCGCCTCGTCCGCTTCGGGACCGGCGGCGAGCCGCGCAGGATCGCCCGGCAACAGATGCACGAACAGGAACACCAGCACGGCGACGATGAAGAGCGTCGGCAGCAGGCCAAAGAGACGTTTGACGAGGAAGTTCAGCATGACATCCAATCCGGCAATGATGCGGGCAACGAAAGATCTTGTGCGGCGGCAAGGCGACCGTGCAGTGCGGCGTGCCAATGAAACGACACGCCGGCGCGCACGGTCAGCTCATTACTTGATCGCGATCTCGTCGAAATTGAACGAACCGTCCGGCGCGACATAAGCACCCGACAGACGCTTGCTGCGCGCGTACACCACCTTCTCCTTGACGAGGAAGATCCACGGGGCATCGGCCCAGATGCGTTTTTGTGCGTCGGTGTAGAGCTCGGCTTTCTTCGCACGGTCGGTGGTTTCGAGCGCCTGCTTCAGATCGCTGTCAACGGTGTCGTTCTTGTAGTACGCCGTGTTGACCATCTTCGGCGGGAACGAGACCGATGCGAGCAGCGGCGTGATCGCCCAATCGGCTTCGCCCGTCGACGACGACCAGCCCGCGTAGTACATACGGACCGGCGCCGTCGCGGCGTCCTGCGCACTTTCCACCTTGGCGACGCGTTGACCCGCCTCGAGCGCTTCGACCTGCGCCTTGATGCCCACTTGCGCGAGTTGCTGCTGCACGAACTGGATCACCTTCTGCGCGGTCGAGTAGTTATAAGCGGACCACAGCGTGGTTTCGAAACCGTTCGGATAACCCGCTTCCTTCAGCAACGCGCGCGCCTTGGCCGGATCGTACGGCCACGGACCCTGCTTCACCGCGTAGTCGACGCCTTGCGGCACCACGCCGTCGGCCGGCGTCGCGTAACCGGCGAACACGACCTTGGTGAGTGCGTCCTTGTTGACCGCGTAGTTCAGCGCTTCACGCACCTTCGGATTGTCGAACGGCTTCTGGTTCACATTCAGGCTGATATAGCGCTGAATAATCGATGGCGACGCGATCAGATCGACCTTCGGGCTCGACTGCAATTGCGCCGCCTGTTCGAAGGGCACCTGGAACGCGAAATCCGCTTCGCCGGTCCGCATCAACGCGGCGCGCGTGTTGTTGTCGACCACCGGCTTCCAGTCGATCGCGTCGACCTTCGGGTAGCCCTTCTTCCAGTAGCCGGCGAACTTCTTCACCGTCAGATCGCCCGCCGGATCCCACTTCACCAGTTCGAACGGACCCGTGCCGACCGGATGGAACGCGATGTCCTTGCCGTACTTCTTCAGCGCGTCCGGCGAAATCATCACCGCCGACGGATGCGCCAGCACATTGACGAACGCCGAGAACGGCGCCTTCAGCGTGATCTTCACCGTGTACGGATCGACCACTTCGGTCTTCTCGATGCGGTTGAACATGTTGTAGCGCTTGAGCTTGTTCGCCGGATCGGTGACGCGGTCGAAGTTCGCCTTTACCGCGGCGGCGTTGAAGTCGGTGCCGTCCTGGAACTTCACGCCGTGGCGCAGCTTGAACGTGTAGACCTTCGCATCCGGGCTGGCTTCGTAGCTATCGGCCAGCACGTTGACCAGCTTCATGTCCTTGTCGAAGCCGAACAACCCCTGATAGAACGACTTGGCGACGGCTTGCGAGAGCGTGTCGTTGGCATCGTACGGATCGAGCGTCGTGAAGGTCGAGGCGACGGCCATCACGGCCGTGGTGTCGGCGTGCGCCGCATTGCCCGCGAGCATCGCGAACACCACCGCGCCGCCGCTGACCAGCGCGCGCAAACGAAACGGAGAAGACGGGACCAGCAGGTTCATGAGGTTGGCTCCAGGCTGCGAAATGAAAACAGGTTGTGATGCTGCGAGAAGAAGCGTGTTGCTTTAGGTTTTTAGTACGCACCGCCCACACGATGCTGGGCGACGAAATGATCCGGTCCGACTGCAATGAGCGGCGCCACGATCGGTTCATCATTGAGCGCGCGGATCGGGCTAGGAATCTCATCGGCGGCGAGCATGCGTTTCGCGTGACGGCGCGCCGGATCGGCGACCGGCACCGCGCCCATCAGCTTGCGCGTGTACGGATGCTGCGGCGCTTCGAACACCGCGCGGCGTGGACCGATTTCGACGATCTGGCCGAGATACATCACCGCGACGCGATGACTGACACGTTCGACCACGGCCATGTCGTGCGAAATGAACAGATAGGCGACGCCGAGTTCACGCTGCAAATCGAGCATGAGGTTGACGATCTGCGCTTGTACCGAGACGTCGAGTGCGGATACGGATTCGTCGGCGATCACGACTTTGGGGTTCAACGCCAGCGCGCGTGCAATCGCGATGCGTTGCCGTTGACCGCCGGAGAATTCGTGCGGATAACGCCGCGCGGCTTCGGGCGGCAAGCCGACTTTTTCGAGCAGCCACGCCACGCGCGCCTGCGCTTCGGCGCCTTGCGCGACGCCGTGCACGAGCAGCGGCTCCATGATCGAGAAGCCGACCGTCAGGCGCGGATTCAGCGAGGCAAACGGGTCCTGGAAAATGAACTGGATATCGCGCCGCAGCGATTGCAATGCGGGCCCCGTCAGCGAACTGATTTCCTTGCCGTTGAATTCGATCGACCCGCTTTGACTTTCGACGAGACGCAGCAGCGAGCGGCCCGTGGTCGATTTGCCGCAACCCGATTCGCCGACCAGCGCGAGCGTTTCGCCAGGCCGCAAATCGAAGCTGACTTTTTCCACCGCGTGCACGCGGCCCGTCACGCGGCCGAACAATCCGCTCTTGACCGGAAAGCGCGTGACCAGATCGCGAACCCGCAGAATCGGCGGCGTGGTTTCCTGCACCAGCGGCTGCGTTTCTTCGGCGACGGCGGCAGCAGGACGCACGGCCTGGTCCGCGCCGCTCAGACTCGCCTGCTCGACGGTCAGGATCGGGAACCTGGCAGGCTGATCGGTGCCTTGCATCGCGCCGAGTCGCGGCACCGCAGCGAGCAACGCCTTCGTATAAGGATGCGACGGCGCGGCGAACAACGCGTCGGACGCGCCCTCTTCCACCTTCTCGCCGCGATACATCACCAGCACGCGATCGGCCACTTCGGCGACTACACCCATGTCGTGCGTAATGAAGATCACGCCCATGTTCATCTCGTCCTGCAGGCCGCGAATCAATTGCAGGATCTGCGCCTGGATCGTCACGTCGAGCGCGGTGGTCGGCTCGTCGGCGATCAGCAACGCTGGCTTGCACGACAGGGCCATTGCGATCATCACGCGCTGACGCATGCCGCCCGACAGTTGATGCGGAAAACGCGCCGCCACGCGCCGCGCTTCCGGAATGCGCACGAGTTCGAGCAGGCGCAGCGTCTCGGCATGCGCGGCGGAGCGGTTCTTGCCCTGATGCAAGGCGATCGCCTCGCTGATCTGATCGCCCACCGTGAAGACCGGATTGAGCGAGGTCATCGGCTCCTGAAAGATCATCGCGATGTCGGCGCCGCGAATCGAACGCATCGTGCCGGACGACGCTTTTGCGAGGTCGAGCACGCTGCCGTCGCGGCGCCGGAAAGCGATGCTGCCGCCGGCAAGGCGCCCACCGCCGTGCTCGATCAGCCGCATCAACGCGAGCGAGGTTACCGATTTGCCCGAACCCGATTCGCCGACGATCGCCAGCGTCTCGCCGCGCTCGACCGTCAGCGACAGATTGCGCACCGCGTTGAAGGTGGTGTCGCCGCTGCGGAAGGCGACCGATAAATCGTCGACGGCGAGCACGCGTTGCGGCGGCAAGGTTTCGATAAGCGGACGGGCGGTGTGCGATGAAGTCGGCACGGTGGTTCCTTTGAATTCGAACGCGGCTAACGGGGGTTCAAGCTGTGAGCGGCCAGACTGACTAGCGGTAAATCGCCGTCACCGGCGTTTCGCCGAGCCGCGCAAAACCGCGATACATGCCTTCGGTATTGAACGGCAGCGTGACGTTGCCGCGCGCATCGACGGCAATCAGGCCACCGCGTCCGTCGATCTTCGGCAGGCGGTTCATCACCACGTCGTCGGCCGCTTCCTGCAACGACACGTTGCGGTAGGCCATTTGCGCGGCGACGTCGTAGGCCGCAACCATGCGCATGAACATTTCGCCCGAGCCGGTGGTCGAGACCGCGCAGGTCGCGTCATCCGCATAGCAGCCCGCGCCGATCAGCGGCGTATCGCCGACCCGGCCGGCCTGCTTGTTGGTGACGCCGCCCGTCGATGTCGCTGCCGCCACATGGCCGTGCTGATCGAGCGCGACCGCGCCGACGGTGCCAAACTTGCGGTTCGGATCGATCGGTTCATGCGGCGTGGGATCGTCATCGTTCGACGAAGGCGCGGCAGCGAGCGTGGCGCCGTCGTGATCGAGCATGGCGCGCTGTTGCCCACGCGCGATCAGCCATTGACGATGGCGCGCTTCGGTATGGAAATACTCCGGCTCGGCGAATTCGAGTCCTTGCGCGGCCGCGAACGCTTCCGCGCCTTCGCCAGTGAACAGCACATGCTCGCTGCGTTCGAGCACGCGGCGCGCCGCCAGAATCGGATTGCGCACGCGCTTCACGCAGCAGATCGCGCCGGCGTCGAGCGTGCTGCCGTCCATGATCGCCGCGTCGAGTTCGTGCGTGCCGGCCGCCGTGTAGACCGCGCCGCGGCCCGCGTTGAAGAGCGGACAGTCTTCGAGCAGGCGCACGGCTTCGCTGACGGCATCGAGCGCGCTGCCGCCCTCGGCGAGCACGCGCTGGCCGGCGCTCAGCACCGCGTGCAAGGCGGCATGGTATTCGGCTTCGGCGCTAGCCGACATCGACGAGCGCAGGATCGTCCCTGCCCCGCCATGAATGGCAATGACTGCGTTGGAGTTCATCGTTTGGTTTTCGTAGTGCGAGGAGTGCGGGAAGTTCGGGTGGTTCGCGTCGCGCCGCGCGCGGGCCGCGCGCTCGTGCCGGCAGCCTCGGCTTGCGGGTCGACGAGCCACGGCAGCAGGAATTCGCTGACTTCGGCGGCGGCCTTTACCGAGCGTTTGGCCCGATACGCCACCGCGTCGCACAGCGCTTCGATCACGGCGAGCACCGCCGAATCGGCATTCGCCGCGAGCCGCCGGTCCGCGCGGATGTAGAGCGAGATGTCGGCGAACTGCGCGAGCGGCGAACGCGGACTGTCGGTGAGCGCGAGCACGCGGGCGCCACGGCCTGCCGCGCGATGCGCGAGTTCGATCGTGTCTTCGACGTAACGCGGGAAAGCGATGCCGATGACGAGATCGCCCTCATTGGAAGCAAACAGACGCCGCGCGGCATGCGACGGTCCGCCCATCAGCGCGAGCGACTGCACGTTGTCGTGATACGGCATCAGGCCGTGTTCCATCAGACCCGCGAGAAACGCGCTGGCGCCGAAGCCGAGCACGAACACGCGGCGTGCGGCGATGATCGCTTCGACGGCGGCTTCGGCCGCGGCGCTGTCGATCGCCGTGCGGGTAGCGTGCAGATTGTTGGCGGCCTGTTCGAGTGAGGCGTCGACCACGTCGTCGCCGGCTGCGAACGACTCCTGCGCACTGCGCAAGCGCTCGACCGGTGCGAGTGTCGCCTCGAAGCCGCGCACCAGCGCCTCACGAAACTGCGGATAGCCGTCGAAACCGAGCGCGCGGGCAAAGCGATTCGCCGTCGCCACCGACGCGCCGACCACGCTGGCCAGTTCGTCGATACGCATGGTCGCCGCGCGAAACAGATTGGCCAGCACGTAGTCGCCCATGCGCCGATGAATCGGCGTGAGGGTTGGCATGGCCGCGGCGATACGCGCGGCGATGGCCTGCTCGGCGGAATCGGAAGCAACGGACGGTTGATGAATCATGCGAGCGAGGACGCGGTGCTTGGGCGTAATGAAAATGAATGAAAGTATATTTACACGGAAATCTCGCAGAAAAAAATTCATTTTCATTTTCGAGGGTTTTCACTGACGAACCGCGTTTAGACGACGCATCTCAATCGCTCACGGGCGCGGCTTCGTGAAAATCTGTTTTCAGCAAGCCGCTGCGCTTTGCTCCGGAATGCCAGCAAGCCGCGCCGCCGGCGACATGACGATGATCAGCGCCTGCACGAGGAAGGCGGCCGCCGCCGCGACCAGACACGCGTCCATGCCCCACCGCGCGCTGATCGCCGCGCCGAGCAATGCGCCGAGCGGCCGCGCGCCGTAGGTGGCGGTGCTGTTGAGCGCGGAGACGCGTCCCATCATCCGTTGGGGCGTGATGGCCTGGCGCAGCGTGGTCGAGCCGACCACCCACAGAATCGGTCCGGCGCCAAGCAGGAAGAAGCTCAGCATTGCCAGCCAGAACGACGGCGCAACGAGTGTCGCCACCATCACAAGCGACGCGAGCAGTCCGCACGACGGCCCGATGATCAGCACGCGGCCGAATGCGAGGCGTCGCGCGATGGCGGGCGCGGAGAGCGCGCCGCATACCATACCGACACCGTAAGCGCCAAGCGTCACGCCGACTGCCGACGCGCTCAAACCCAGCCGATGCACCGCGTACGGCACATACACCGCCTGCAGCACGAAGAAGCCGAGGTTGAAAAACACTGCGGTCGCGAGCATCGGGCGCAGCAACGCGTCGCGCAGCACGAAACGCGTCCCGTCGCGCAGCTCCAGCATGAAGTGACGTTGCGGCACTGCAGTGCGCGGCGGTTCGCGCAAGCCCGCCAGCAACGCGACAGCCAACGCCGACAGCGCGGCCGCGCAGCCATACGCCCACCCCGCGCCGATCCAGCCGACCAGCAGCCCGCCGAGCGCCGGCCCCGCGGAATACGCCACGCTGCGCGCAAGTTCCAGCCGGCCGTTCGCGCTGGCGTACGCTTCGCGCGGCACGAGCGTGGGCACCAGCGAGGGCGCCGCGACGTTGTAAGCCACCGTACCGGTCGCGGCGATGAAGCCGAGCGCGGCGAGCAGTGGCAAGCTCAGCGCATGAGTCATGACGAGCAGCAGCACGCACAGCATGGCGATCACGCGCACGCTTTCGGCGAGTGTCATCAACGTGCGGCGCGAGCGACGGTCGGCCCAGACGCCGAGCGGTATCGACAGCAACAGGAACGGCAGCGTCTGCGCGGTTTGCAGCAGACCGGTGTCGCGTGCGTCGGCGCCGAGTGCGAACACCGCGACGAGCGGCGCGGCGGCAAGGCTGATCTGCTCGGCGGATTGCGCGACGAGGTTCGACCACGCGAGCCGCTGAAAGGCGGGCGGCAGTCGGGGCGCGGTCGATGTTGAGGATGTAGCGCGCATCAATGAGCTCCTGCGACGGGGATATGAAGGAGTTCATCGTGGTCCGACTCGCGCCACGGGGCGCTCCGCTTCTTGCGGTGTTATTCTTCGCTCGCCATGGATCTCGAAAGCATTCTCTTCACTCAAGGTTTCGGCTCGCGCCGTCAATGCCGCGCGCTGATCGCCGACGCGCGCGTGAGCATCGGCGGCGCTGTCTGCACCGATGCCGACGCCGATTTCCCCACCAGCGACACCACCTTCTCCTTCAGCGTGGACGGCGTCGTCTGGCCGTATCGCGAGCACGCTTATCTGCTCCTGAACAAGCCGGCGGGCTATGAGTGTTCGCGCGATCCGCAGCATCATCTGAGCGTGTTCAGCCTGTTGCCGCCGCAGTTCGCCGAGCGCGGCGTGCAATGCGTGGGACGCCTCGATCAGGACACGACCGGCCTGCTGCTGCTCTCCGACGACGGCAAATTCGTGCATCTGTTCACGTCGCCGAAACGCAAGGTGCCGAAGGTCTATGTGGCGACCACGCGTCATCCGATCGACGACGCGCAATTGAGCGCACTGCGCGACGGCGTGCTGCTGCACGGCGAGCCCAAACCGATTGCAGCAGTCGGAGCAGAGGCGCGCGGCGATCACACGCTCGCGCTCACCGTGATGGAAGGCAAGTATCACCAGGTCAAGCGGATGATCGCCGCAGCCGGCAACCGTTGCGAGGCGCTGCATCGCGAGCGGATCGGCGGACTTGCTTTGCCCGAAACGCTTGCGCCAGGCGCGTGGCAATGGCTCGACGAAACCAGCCTCGGATCTCTACGGTGCGGGTAAACCGGTAGTGCCCCTTTAAGCTCTTGATGCAGCAGGAAAACGCATGCGCGGCTGCACACATAGCGCGCGCAGCGCCTGCTCGAACGCTGCGTCGCAGCATGATCTTCCTTACACCTCGCCCTATACTCGTTTAAACAAAGACTACAAAGGGTTCAAGGAGGGGCGCCATGGTCATCCACGACAGTTTCCAGATTTCGGCGGTGATGATTGCTTTTGTGTGCGTCGGACTAGTCCTGATCGGCGGGTTGCTGGTCATGATGCGGCTGCGGCACAAATATCATCCGAACCTGATCGGCGCATTGATCGGCGCGATGCTGTGTTTCCTGTTGCTGGAAGCACTGCCCGCGCTGACGTAGGCCTGGCGAGGCCGCGCCGCGCTGATGCAGTGGAGCGCGGCGCGGGTGGGATTTTCCGGGCGGGGCCTGGAGAGACGGCCTTTTGCCGCGCTTTTGACCGGGTTTTTGACCGCGCGAGAAGGTCGAAGCGAAGCGGTTTGATGGTGCTGCTTTGGTCGTGTAGCGGGCCGCGAGTGGGCGGCCCTTCACGCCTTCACGCCTTCACGCAGAAAATCTTCGACGCTTGGATACCGCAAGCGCATGCGCAATTCCTCTTTGAGGCGCCGGTTCACGAGCCGCCTCGATTCACGCATGAAAGACAGCAAGGTCGCGTCGATCTGCGACTCCGCTTCGGCGCGCGTAATGCGTGGCGCACGCGCGAGGCCGAAAGCATCGGCGACCTCGTCGAAGTACTGACCCATTTTCAGCGACGAGTCGTCGGACGCGTGAATCACGCGCCCCGGCCGCCCGTGCGTGGCGAGGCGCACCAGGATCGCGGCCAGATCGTCGGCGTGAATGTGGTTGGTGTAGACGTCGTCGGCATCGATCAAGGCCGGCGTGCGCTTTTCGAGCCGCGCGAGCGGCAGGCGGTTGCCCGCATAGATGCCCGGAATCCGCGCGATGCTCGCCGCGACGCTGCCGCGCGCGGTCGCACGCCGCAATTGCCGTTCGGCCGAGACACGGCGCTTGGCGCGCGCATTGGTTGCTTGCGTCACGCGCGTCTCGTCGATCCACGCACCGCCACAGTCGCCGTAGACGCCCGTCGTGCTCGCGTACACGAGGCGTACGGGTGCGCGCGAACCGGCGGTCCGGCGCACCCCGTCGGGTACAATATCGGCTGTTCCAGATTCCGCCCACGAGGCACGAAGGTGGCGCAACCGCCCTATCGGCGGAACCGTAGGCGCCACGGCGGCTCGCGCTGAATCGCGGCGCGCGCCCAGCGTAGCGAGCAAGGCGCGAGTACGGCGGTCGTCGTCGCCGGTCTTCTGCGGCGGGGCGAGATGCAGCACCGTCGGCGCGAGGCCCGCGAGCCGTTTCAGGCTGCGGCGCACATCCAGATCGCCGACCAGCGGCGTGACGCCCGCAGCGCGCAATTCGGCGCAGCGCCCGGCGTGGCTGGTCAACGCGAAGACATGCGCGCGCGGCCGCAGCAAAGGCACGCAGCGCATGCCGACATCGCCGCAACCTACGATTAACACGCGCGGCCGGCGGAAGTTTCGTGTCGCTTTCATGGTGGACGCATTGTAGCCGTCACGCGCGGCAGGTGCCGCGCAGTTGACACGGCGGGTCCGATAACGCGGGTCCGATAACGATTACCGACTTTTCGATTTCGAACACTTTATGGCATTTAACGTCACGCTCCGGCAAAGCGGCCGGCAGTTTCAGGTAGAACAGGACGAACCGGTACTGAGCGCCGCCTTGCGCCAGGGCATCGGCCTGCCGTACGGCTGCAAGAATGGCGCTTGCGGTTCGTGCAAGGGCACGGTGGTCAGCGGGGAAATCGAGCAGCGTCCGCATTCGTCGTCGGCTTTGTCGAACGACGAAAAGACGCGCGGCATGGCGCTCTTCTGCTGCGCGACCGCCTGCACCGATCTCGAAGTGGACATCCGCGAAGTGGCCGGTGTCGGCGACGTGCAGGTCAAGAAACTGCCGTGCCGCGTGAACGCGATCGAGCGCAAGGCCGACGACGTCGTCGTGCTGAAGCTGCAATTGCCCGCCAACGAGCGTCTGCAATATCTCGCCGGCCAGTACCTCGAATTCATTCTGAAAGATGGCAAGCGCCGCAGCTATTCGATGGCGAATGCGCCGCACGCGGAAGGGCCGATCGAATTGCACATCCGTCACATGCCCGGCGGCGCCTTCACCGATCACGTGTTCAACACCATGAAGGAGCGCGACATCCTGCGCTTCGAAGCGCCGCTCGGCACGTTCTTCCTGCGCGAAGACTCGGACAAGCCGATCGTGCTGCTCGCCTCGGGTACGGGCTTCGCGCCGCTGAAGGCGATTGTCGAGCACGCGGTGTTCAAGAACCTGGACCGGCCGATGACGCTCTACTGGGGCGCGCGTCGCAAGAAGGATCTGTATCTGCTCGAGTTGGCCGAGCAATGGGCGCGCGAGATTCCGAACTTCAAGTTCGTGCCGGTGCTGTCGGAGCCGGACGCGAGCGACGCATGGACGGGCCGCGTCGGCTTCGTGCATCGCGCGGTGATTGAGGACTTGCCGGATCTGTCGGCGTACCAGGTGTATGCGTGCGGCGCGCCGGTGATGGTCGAGTCGGCGCAGCGCGATTTCACGCAGCACCATGGTTTGCCGGAAGACGAGTTCTACGCGGATTCGTTTACGAGCGCAGCGGATCTGGCGAACGCGGTTTGATGGGAGAGGCATCGGCGTGGGTGCGTCGATGTTCGCTATGCGCATTTCTGGAAGCGCGGCTATGCAAATGGCCGCGCTTCGCGCATTGACGGTTCGCACCGGCGCATGTCTCGATTCCGAGCTGAAGCACGTGTGCCTGATTCTCAAGCGCGGCATGCTCGGATTGCAGCATTTTATGCAATGCGGTGCGGCCATCGCCGCCAGCCGTGCCCAGATTCGAAGCCAGAAAATCCACGGCGTCCAGGGTGTCGAACAGCCTGTGGCCATACACCGGTTCATGATGTGCGACGCGATTGCGGGTCTGATAGATCCGCTCCAGTCGAATGGCAACCGCGGACCGGTCGATCCGCTTGTTCCGGGAAAATTGGCTTTAGCGCTGGTTTCCATAGCGTCTGTTCGTAATCGCGGGAAAAAAGGCGCTTCCAGAAGTACATCGTGAGTTGGGTAATCACTTGACCACTTCGAACAGCGATCGCTTTTTGCCGCGCATCGACCCGATACTCATGGTCCAGTGCCGGCGGCACGCCGCGACGGAACGCGGCTTGATCGAGTGCGCGTTTGTCGGCAGGTTTCAGCTTTGCATACGCTGCACGTTGTGCACCACGAACCGCCGCTTCGATCTTGCCTCGTTCCTCAATTTTCCAGGCAAAAGGCGCTGGCGGACGACGCAACCAGCCGTCTACGCCAAAGTGATCGCTCAGCCTGTCACACACCGCATTGCGCAGTGCGATTTCCACGACCGCCGTCACACTCATCAACGCCCCGGCGAGTTGCAGCATCTGTTGATGAAGCGCAACGGCCGCGCGAGTCGTGCCCGCCAGCGCGTGAAAAGTACCCAGGCGTTCTCCGGAAAGCAGCGTTGCGACTGCTGAAATTTCCTGGTCTGTCAGATGGTCCATTGACGTCCGCCTCCTCGGCTTTTAGAATTGTCAGCGATAAGTCGGGATCAGCGTCGGCAGCTACCTTCGGGTGGGCGGACCCCCGGCTTCCTGATTCAGAATGGGCGCTCAACTGAGCGCCCATTTGCATTTCCGGCGACTGTTCATGGTGTTCGTTGCGGGCCGTCCTGCCCGTCGGACAGGCGGTCTAGAGGACTGCCGTCGTATTTTAGTCAGCCGGACATCTCATAATCGGCAAGCAACATGAACTCGCGGGACGGACAAAAAATATCCCTCCAACGCAAATTCATGGTTTACACCAGCGCTTTCCTTGTCGTATTCTTTCGCGCATGAACCGCATCCAATCCGAACTTCGACGTCGCCGCTCGCCGCTCCCCTAGGGACGCCGCTGGCTTCGTCACGGATTCGCGCCATACAAAGGCGCAAGCTGTTCGAATCATGAAAGCCACGGCATGCCGTGGCTTTTCTGTTTTTCCGGCCCCTGGTTTTGTAGTTGGCCAATCTTCATCCACCCTTCACCCCCGCTGTCTGGAGCCTGCCGTCATGAATTTCAATGAATATCCGATCGAGTCGCTGATGTACATCACGAACCGGCCCGAAATCGTTTTCACGCACGGCAAAGGCTCGTGGCTCTACGACAATAACGGCAAGCGATATCTGGACTTCATCCAGGGCTGGGCGGTCAACAGTCTCGGCCATTGCAACGACGGCATGATCGAAGCGCTGAACAAGCAGGCGCAATTGCTGATCAATCCGTCGCCGGCCTTCTACAACCAGCCGATGGCGCAACTCGCCGGCCTGCTCACGCAACATAGCTGCTTCGACAAGGTGTTCTTCGCGAACAGCGGCGCCGAAGCCAACGAAGGCGCGATCAAGCTCGCGCGCAAGTGGGGCAAGAAGTTCAAGGACGGCGCGTTCGAGATCATCACGTTCGATCACAGCTTCCACGGCCGCACGCTCGCCACCATGTCGGCGAGCGGCAAGCCGGGCTGGGACACGATCTACGCACCACAAGTGCCGGGCTTCCCGAAGGCGGATCTGAACGACATCGCGTCGGTGGAGAAGCTCATCACCGCGAAGACCGTTGCGGTCATGCTCGAACCGATTCAGGGCGAAGGCGGCGTAATACCCGCCACGCGCGAGTTCATGCAGCAACTGCGCGAGCTGACCAAAAAGCACAACCTGCTGCTGATCGTCGACGAAGTTCAAAGCGGATGCGGCCGTGCCGGCACGCTGTTCGCGTATGAACTGTCGGGCATCGAGCCGGACATCATGACGCTCGGCAAAGGCATCGGTGGCGGCGTGCCGCTCGCGGCGCTGCTCGCGAAAGCGGATATCGCGGTGTTCGAAGCGGGCGATCAGGGCGGCACCTATAACGGCAATCCGCTGATGACCGCGGTCGGCTACTCGGTGATCTCGCAACTCACGGCGCCGGGTTTCCTCGAAGGCGTGCGGGCGCGCGGCGAGTATCTGCGCTCGAAGCTGCTGGAGTTGTCGGAGGAACGCGGCTTCCTGGGCGAGCGCGGTGAAGGGCTGCTGCGCGCGCTGCTGCTCGGCAAGGACATCGGCAACCAGATCGTGGAAAAGGCGCGCGACATGCAGCCCGACGGCCTGCTGCTGAACGCGGCGCGCCCGAATCTGCTGCGCTTCATGCCAGCGCTGAACGTGACGAACGAAGAAATCGACCAGATGATGACGATGCTGCGTTCGATTCTCGACTCGCTGTAATCGAACGGGACCGCGCGTATGACGACGAGCGCAACGCTATCGATCCGCCGCTTCGAAGCGGGCGACACCGATGCCGTGGTCGCACTGTGGCAGGAGGCCTTCCCAGAGTATCGGGACGTCACGAGGCCGCAGCGCAACCCGCATCTGTCGATCGCCAACAAGCTGGCGACGCAACCGGAACTGTTCTTTGTCGCGGTGCTCGGCGAGCGGATCGTCGGCACGGTGATGGGCGGCTACGACGGCCACCGCGGCTGGCTGTATTCGCTCGCGGTGGATGAGTCGCTGCGTCGTCATGGGATCGGCACGCGCCTCGTCGCGCATGTCGAAAACGCGCTGACGGAGCGTGGCTGTCCGAAGCTGAATCTGCAGGTGTTGTCCGCGAAGGCCGACGTCCGCGCGTTTTACGAGGCGCTCGGTTATCGCGCCGATGCGGTGGTCAGTCTCGGCAAGCGTCTGGGTGAGTTGGCCGATCCTGTGCCCGCTGTTTAAAGCGGCACGTCGAATAGAAAAGGCCGCATGCGTGGTTCACGCATGCGGCCTTTATTCATAGGCAGAGCAAACTATTCGGGCTTATTCACCCAAATAAGCCGCCCGCACCTTCGGATCATCCAGCATCTGCTTCGCGTCACCCGACATCGTCACGAGGCCCGAGTCCATCACGTAGCCGCGATTCGCCGCCTGCAACGCCAGACGCGCGTTCTGCTCGACCAGCAGCACGGTCATGCCTTCAGCCGAAATCGCCCGCACCACTTCGAAGATCTTCTCGACCATGATCGGCGACAGACCCATCGACGGCTCGTCCAGCAGCAACAGCTTGGGACGCGAGATGATCGCGCGCGCCATCGCCAGCATCTGCTGTTCGCCGCCCGAGAGCGTGCCCGCGTATTGCGTCGCGCGCTCCTTCAGACGCGGGAAGAAGCCGAACATACGATCGACGTCTGCCTTGATGCCGTCCGTATCCGTACGCAGATAGGCGCCCATCTGCATGTTCTCGACGATCGACATGCGCGCGAAGATGCCGCGGCCTTCCGGCACCATCGCCAGACCGCGCTTGAGCAGCAGATGCGGCGGCACGCCCTTGATCGACTCACCCATGTACTCGATGTCGCCGATCGTGTACGGCTTCAGACCCGTGATCGCCTTCATCGTCGTGGTCTTGCCCGCGCCGTTCGCGCCGATCAGCGTGACCAGTTCGCCCTGTGCGACCTCGAGGTCGATCCCCTTGACTGCCTGGATGCCGCCGTAATTGACCTGCAGGCCCTTGATTTTCAACATTGCCGTTGCCATTAGTGGACCCCCGCACCCAGATAAGCTTCGATCACCTTCGGATCCTTCTGCACGTCGTGAGGCAGACCTTGCGCAATCACCTTGCCGTAGTCGAGCACCGTCATCTGGTTGCACAGACCCATCACGAGTTTCACGTCGTGTTCGATCAGCAGGATCGTCTTGCCGTCGCTGCGAATTTTGTCGAGCAGCTTGGTCAGCTCGACCTTTTCCGTCGCGTTCATGCCGGCGGCCGGTTCGTCGAGCGCGAGCAGCTTCGGATCCGTTGCCAGTGCGCGGGCGATTTCCAGACGGCGCTGGTGGCCGTACGACAGGTTGCGCGACGTGTAGTCCGCGTACTGCGCAATGCCGACGTACTCCAGCAGTTCGATCGCGCGTTCCTTGATCTCACGCTCTTCCTTGCGCTCGGCCGGCGTCTGGAATACCGCGCCGATCAGGCCGTGCTTCGTACGAACGTGGCGCCCGACCATCACGTTCTCCAGCGCGGTCATGCCGCCAAAAAGACGAATATTCTGGAACGTGCGCGCGATCCCCGCCTTCGCCACCTGATAGACGGCGGTCGGCGTGTACGGCGTACCGTCGAGCTTGAACTCGCCCGAATCCGGCGTGTACAGGCCTGTGATCACGTTGAAGAAGGTCGTCTTGCCGGCGCCGTTCGGGCCGATCAATCCGTAAATCTGGCCGGACTTGATCTCAAGCCCGACATCGGACAGCGCCTGCAAACCGCCGAAGCGTTTGTTGACGCCCTTCACCGACAGTCGAATGTTATCGCTCATCTTTTTCTCCCTCGGTGCTTTAGGCCCGTACCGGCTTCTTGCCGCTACGCTTCGACAGTTTCGCGATCTTGTCTTCGTGCTTCGGCGACGGCCACAAGCCTTCGGAGCGGTACAGCATGATCAGCACCATCGCGAGTGCATAGACCAGCTGACGGATCACTTCCGTGTCGACGATTTCATGGCCGAAGATCATGTTCTGCAGCGGACCCATCGTCGAGCGCAGGAATTCCGGCAGCACCGCGAGCAGCACCGCGCCGAGAATCACGCCCGGGATATGGCCCATACCGCCCAGCACCACGCACGCCAGCACCACGATCGACTCCGGCAGCGTGAACGATTCCGGCGACACGAAGCCCTGGAACGAGCCGAACATCGCGCCCGACAGGCCGCCGAACGACGCGCCCATCGCGAACGCCAACAGCTTCACGTTACGGGTGTTGATGCCCATCGCCTTGGCGGCGATTTCGTCTTCGCGGATCGCGGCCCATGCACGGCCGATACGCGAGTGCTGCAAGCGCGTACACACCCAGATCACCAGCAGCGCGGCCAGCACGAACAGGTAGTAGTACGAGTACACCGACGGGAACTGGAAGCCGAACAGCGAATGCGTCTGCGCGAGGCTGAAGTCGCCGACGTGCACCGGGTCGATCGCCGTGATCCCCTTCGGGCCGTTCGTGATGTTCACCGGGCGGTCAAGGTTGTTCAGGAAGATCCGCACGATTTCCCCGAAGCCCAACGTCACGATGGCGAGGTAGTCGCCCCGCAGACGCAGCGTCGGTGCGCCGAGAATCACGCCGAAGAACGCGGCGACGCCCATCGCGCAGGGCACGATGATCAGGAACGGCACGTGCAGGCCATTCGGCGCGAGATGCGCGATCCACTCGAACTGCGACGCGAGGTGCGGCGAGCTCAGCAACGCGGCCGTGTAGGCGCCGACCGCGTAGAACGCGATGTAGCCCAAATCCAGCAGGCCGGCGAAGCCGACCACCACATTGAGGCCGAGCGCGAGCATCACGTACAGCATCGCGAAGTCGAGCACGCGGACCCAGTAGTTGCCGCCGGCCGTGCCGATGATCATCGGCGCGGCGATCACGAAGATCGCGGTGATGATGCCGACGGTAAGCGTCTTCGTCAGGTTCTTTTCAGGGATGAGCGTCGTGGACGGCTCGATCGGTTGAATTGAGGTCATGTTTGCTTTCTCCCAGGGATCAGGCGCGATCCGCAACGCGTTCGCCGAGCAGGCCCGACGGACGGAACACCAGCACGATGATCAGCACGATGAAGGCGAACACGTCCTGATAGTTACTACCGAACACACCGCCGGTGAGGTTGCCGATATAGCCGGCGCCCAGCTGTTCGATCAGGCCGAGAATCACGCCGCCGACCATCGCCCCGCCGAGATTGCCGATCCCGCCCAGCACCGCCGCGGTAAAGGCCTTCAGGCCGGGAATGAAGCCCATATAGAAGTGTGCGTTGCCGTATTCCGACGCGATCATCACGCCGGCCAGAGCGGCGAGCGCCGAGCCGATCATGAAGGTGGCCGAGATCACGAAGTTCGGGTTCACGCCCATCAGCGAAGCATTGCCCGGGTTCTCGGCGATTGCCCGCATGGCGCGGCCGAGCTTGGTCTTGTGCACCAGCAACAACAAGCCGCCCATCACGAGGAACGCCACCACGATGATCACGATTTCGGTCATCGAAATCACGGCGCCAGGCGTCGTGTCGGTGGCCTTGATCACGTTGAGCGGGTCGGTGGGCAACAGCTGCGGGAACGGCAGCGGGTTGCGCGACCAGATCATCATGGCCAGCGTCTGCAGCAGGATCGACACGCCGATGGCGGTGATCAGCGGCGCGAGACGCGGCGCTTTACGCAACGGCCGGTAGGCCACGCGCTCGATCGTGTAGCCGACCGCCGCGCACACAATGGCCGCAATGATCAGCGCGATGATGAGCGTCGGCACATTGCCGAGGCCGGGGAAGTGGTTCTGAAGCACGCCTATGGCTGAGAGCGCAACCATCGCGCCCACCATCAACACATCGCCGTGAGCGAAGTTGATGATGCCCAAGATGCCGTAAACCATCGTATAGCCCAGTGCGATGATGGCGTAAACGCTGCCAAGCACCAGCCCGTTGAGGACCTGCTGGATGAAAATATCCATTTAATGCTCCTTAGCCCGTGCGACTGGATTCGCGTTCTTCATCAGCCGGTGGGCGGTGATGCGGTACGCCAATCTCAACGGCACTGCGGGTACTGATGTAAAAGACCGGTAAGGGTTATCCGCCGCCGGTTCGCCTTGGCGACTGGATGACAGTCGCGGGCTTGCCTTGAGCGGATGCAAAAACGGCACCGTTGGGTGGTTTCGGTGCCGTCAGGCTGAACGTCCCGTCATCACATCTTCACGACGTCGAGAACTGCTTTTTTGCCGTCCTTGAAGTCGTAAAGCGTAATGGCGCCCTCTTTCAAATCACCCTTGTCGTCGAACGCGATGTGACCGATTACCCCGTTGTAATCTGTCGACGGCATCGCAGCCAGCACCTTGGGCGCCTCGATCGAATTAGCGCGCTTCATTGCATCGACAATCACGTACACAGCGTCATACGTGAACGGCGCGTAAATCTGCACCGGTGTGTGGAAGCGGTCCACGTACTTCTTTTCGAAGTCCGCTCCCTTGTCCATTTTCGAAAGCGCAAGTCCTGCCTCCGAACAGACCAGGTTTTGCACGGCGGTTCCCGCCAGCTCACCCACCTTGTCGGTACACACACCGTCGCCGCCAAGGATTTTTGCCCTGATACCGAGCGCCGCCGCCTGTTTGGTAAACGGCCCGCCCGTCGCGTCCATGCCGCCGAACATGATCACGTCCGGCTGAACACGCTTGATCTTTCTAAGGACGGCTTGAAACTCCGTAGCCCTGTCATTCGTGCTTTCGCGCTCGACGATCTTCGCCCCGCTCGCCTGTGCCGCCTTCGCAAACTCGTCGGCCAAGCCTTTGCCGTAGACGCTCGAGTCGTCGACGATCGCGATGCGTTTCGCGTTAAGCACTTTCGTTGCGTAGTTGGCAAGCGCCGGCCCCTGCTGGGCATCGGTCGCGACCACACGATAAGTCGTCTTGAAACCTTGTTGCGTGTACCCCGGGTTCGTCGACGACGGCGAGATTTGCACGATACCGGCATCGCTATATATCTTGGACGCCGGAATCGAAACGCCCGAATTCAAGTGGCCGACCACGGCGACGACATGATCGTCGACGAATTTTTCAGCGACCGCCGTTCCCGTTTTCGGGTCCGCGGCGTCGTCTTGGGCGTCGAGCTCCAACTGGATCTTGTGGCCGTCGATGGTCAAACCCTGCGTGTTGATTTCGTCAACCGCCAAACGCGCGCCGTTTTCATTGTCTTTACCGAGATGAGCAATGGGTCCCGTCAATGGGGCCGCATGACCGATCTTGACGATAGTCGCTTCGCTCGCCGGTGCCGCCGCAGCTGTAGCCGCCGACGCACCCGCTCCCGCCTCGCCATCCTGTTTCTTGCCGCACGCGGTCAACATCGCAACCGCGGCCGCGATGGACACGGCGTAAGCAAATTTGACTCGCATTAAGTAGGTCTCCTGCGCCTTCCAAAAACTATTGTTCGGGGCCCTAAGGCCTTGAGAACGCGCGCATTGTAACTCCAATTTTGCGACGGGCAATATTGTTGAACCGGCAGGGTTTTCCTGCATTGCAACCTTATTTTGAGAGCGAAATCCGCTGACAGGCGCAACCCGGTTGCGATTATTTTTCGTGCATCAGTTGCACCAGCGTTGCACCCAATGGCATCAAGTGTTGCGACGAATTCCCGTGACGCCCGATTGCACCGCGCTTCACGTTAAGTATTACGTTTCCGGCAATATCGAGACGCACGCACTATCTTAGTGCGTCAAAAAACCGCGCAGCCCGTTCAGGTCTTATAAAACGGGGACGCATCAGTTATAAATCTATAAAAAACCGGATCACATTTCAAAGATATTTGTGCGAGAGGACACCAAAATCGGCGCTTTTTTGTGATCTGGCACTTTATTTCACGGGAGCTTGCCGAAGTTGGAAGATAAAAAAAGCGCGCCCTCAGGCGCGCTTTTCTTTCAGCAGTCGGCGGATCGTCAGGCGGGCAAACCTAGCCCGCGCGGCAACGGAAACGCGATGTTTTCCTCGATGCCGTCCAGCGCGCGCACGTTGCGCACGCCAAGCTCACGCAGCCGGGCGATCACCGCCTGCGCCAGCACCTCTGGCGCCGAGGCGCCGGCCGTCACGCCGATGCGGCGTTTGCCCGCGACCCAGACCGGATCGATCTGATCGGGCGAGTCCACCATATAGGCAGGCACGCCGAGTTTTTCGGCCAACTCGCGTAGCCGGTTGGAGTTCGAACTATTCGGGCTGCCGACCACGATCACGACGTCGCACTGCGGCGCCATGAACTTCACCGCGTCCTGGCGGTTTTGCGTGGCGTAGCAGATGTCCTGCTTCTTCGGTTCGCGGATGGACGGGTATTTGGCCTTCAACGCGCCGATGATCTCGGCGGCGTCGTCGACCGACAGCGTGGTTTGCGTGACGAAGGCGATCCGCTCGGGGTCGGCCAGTTGCAAGGCCTGCACGTCTTCGATGTCTTCCACCAGATGCATGCCCTCGCCCGCCTGGCCCATCGTGCCTTCGACTTCAGGATGGCCTTTGTGACCGATCATCACGATGTCGAAGCCGTCCTGGCGCATCTTCGCGACTTCGATATGCACCTTGGTCACGAGCGGACACGTGGCGTCGTACACGCGCAGCCCGCGCGACTCCGCTTCCGAACGCACGGCCTTCGACACACCATGCGCGCTGAAAATGACCGTATTGCCGGCCGGCACTTCTTCCAGCCGCTCGATGAAGATCGCACCCTTCTTGCGCAGATCCTCGACGACGTATGCGTTATGGACGATTTCGTGACGCACATAGATCGGCGAGCCGTGCAGCTTGATAGCCCGCTCGACGATCTCGATCGCCCGGTCGACACCGGCGCAGAACCCGCGCGGCTGCGCCAGCAGGATCTCGGTTTCAGCAAGAGTCGTATCCGTGATGCTCATGTTTACAGAATCCCGATGATTTTCACTTCAAACGCCAGCGCCTGGCCGGCAAGCGGGTGGTTGAAATCGAACAGGGCCGACGTTTCGCCGACTTCTTTCAGAACGCCGGCGTAGCGGCCGCCACCTGGCGCGTTGAATTCGACCAGGTCGCCCGGCGAAAAATCCTCGCCGATCATGCTGTTTTCTCGCAGCGTGGCCAGCGACACGCGCTGGATCAATTCCGGATTGCGGGGACCGAATGCCTGGCCCGGCGCTAGCTGAAAGGTCGAATGGTGGCCGACCTTCAAACCCAGCAAAATATCTTCCAGCGGCGGCGCCAGTTGGCCGGCGCCAAGCAGCAGCGTGGCAGGTTTGTCGTTAAACGTATTGATGACTTCGGCGCCATCGGCGAGAGAAAGCCGGTAGTGAAGCGTCACGTGTGAACCGGGTTTCACTTCGGAAATGTCGATGATGCTCATGCAATGCTCGCTCAGTCGAAGCGCGCTGCACGCGTGCGCCGCTGGCGCAGTCGACGCGTGTGGCAAACCGTCGGGGTGCCGTGCGCAAAGCGTCTATTGTAAGCCACATAGCGGGCAGCGGCTTGCGTCCGTGGCGCCCCCAACCCGAAGCGGAGGACACTCTATATATGGCAAATGACGCCACCATGTTTGACGAGCCGCCCTTTGAAGCGGCCTCATTTGAGCCGCCTACGCCCAGTGCAACGGCCGGCAGCGTGCTTGCGCCCCGGCCGCTCGTGCGAGGCAAATGGCTTAAAAACGACATGCCGCGCGAGCGGCTGCTCGAACAGGGGCCCGGCGTGCTATCGGATACCGAGATGATCGTGCTGATTCTCGGCTCCGGCCTGCCCGACCACGACGTATTCAGTGTCGCGCGCGGGTTGCTCGACCGTTTCGGCTCGCTGCGCGCGATGCTCGACGCGACCTACACGGATTTCGACGGCCTGCGCGGCATCGGCCCGGCGAAAAAGGCGCAACTGCTCGCCATCATGGAAATGGCGCGGCGCTCGCTGGTCGAAAAAATGCGCTCACGCTCGCTGATGAATTCGCCCGAAGCGGTGGAAAACTACCTGCGCCTGCGGATCGGCGGCCGTCCGCAGGAGGTTTTCGTGTCGCTTTTCCTCGACGCCCGGCATCGGCTGATACGCTGCGAAGAAAGCGCGCAGGGCACCCTCACGCGCATGGCCGTGTATCCACGCGAGATCGTGCGGCGCGCGCTGAGCCTGAATGCGGCCAGCCTGATCGTCGCGCATAATCACCCCTCCGGCGCCGTCCAGCCGAGTGCAAGTGACTGCCGCTTGACGCACACGCTGCGCGACGCTCTTACGCTGATTGACGTGCAACTGGTCGATCATCTGGTGATCGGCGCCGACAGCGTCTACTCCTTCGCCCGCGCCGGCTGGCCGTGACACGGCATGAACCAGGGTCACGCAGACGTTGCGCCGTGTCCGGCATCGCAAATAAGGTTTGATTTTGCGGCTTTTTTTCTGCTAGAATTCCGGTTTGCCTATTTCCAACCCCCCTGTTCCGAAGCCACCAAGGCGTTCCGGAAAGGAAACGTGCCTGAATTTCAGCGCGGCTCTTTTCGGGAAACTTTCACGGCGTTCGAACTCAGAATTAGCGTATTAGGAGTGCTCTCATGGCACGCGTATGCCAAGTAACTGGGAAAGCGCCGATGAGCGGCAACAACGTTTCCCACGCGAACAACAAAACCAAGCGCCGGTTCCTGCCGAACCTGCAAAACCGCCGCATTTGGGTGGAAAGCGAAAACCGTTGGGTGCGTCTGCGCGTTTCGAACGCCGGCCTGCGCCTGATCGACAAGAACGGTATCGACGCTGTGCTCGCAGATCTGCGCGCACGCGGTGAAGCCTAAGGAGTAAATCATGGCGAAAGGCGCACGCGACAAGATCAAGTTGGAATCGACCGCAGGCACGGGTCACTTCTACACGACCACGAAGAACAAACGCAACATGCCGGAAAAGATGCTGATCAAGAAGTTTGATCCGGTCGTCCGTAAGCACGTTGAGTACAAGGAAACCAAGATTAAATAAATCTTGGCTCCTGCCTGACGAAGGCAAAAGACATGCAAAAAAGCCTCGCATTCATGCGAGGCTTTTTTGTTTTCACTGCGCCTTTGTTTCGACTTTTGAGTTTCTGCTTCTGCTTATTCGCCAACGCGAACAGTCTTATGTCGTTCGGCCAGCTTTCCCTCATCCGTCGCGGCGCGTATCCTTTCTCGTTTCAGCGGCGAGCGAATGGCACGCCGTCACCGCAAAACGAAAAGACGGAGATGTAGGCAATGGAATTCGATGTGGCGATTGTCGGTAGCGGTCTGGCTGGTTTGAGCGTCGCGCTCAATCTGGCGGAGACCCGGCGGGTGGCAGTGGTCGCCAAGCGATCGATGACCGAAGGCGCGAGCGACTGGGCGCAAGGCGGCATCGCCGCGGTTCTGGATTCGGCAGACAGCATCGAAAATCACGTGCGCGATACACTGATCGCCGGCGGCGGGCTGTGCGACGAAGCGGCAACGCGCTTTATCGTCGAACACGGGCGTGCCGCGATCGAATGGCTGATCGCGCAAGGCGTGCCGTTCACCAAAGACGACGCCGCCGAGCTCGGCTTCCACCTGACGCGCGAAGGCGGCCATAGCCATCGCCGGATCATTCATGCTGCCGATGCGACGGGCCATGCCGTGGTCGCCACGCTGAGCGAGCGGGTGCGCCGTCACCCAAACATCACGCTGCTCGAAGATCACTACGCCATCGACTTGATCACGTCCGACCGCCTCGGCTTGCCGGGACGTCGTTGTCACGGCCTGTACGCGCTCGATCTGCAAAGCGGGCGCACCGTGACGATCGAGGCGCCTCACACCGTGCTCGCCACCGGCGGCGCGGGCAAAGTCTATCTCTACACCACGAATCCCGACACCGCGACGGGCGACGGCATCGCGATGGCATGGCGGGCCGGCTGCCGCGTGTCGAATATGGAGTTCATCCAGTTCCATCCGACCTGCCTGTTCCATCCGTACGCGAAGTCCTTTCTGATTTCGGAAGCGGTGCGCGGCGAAGGTGGCATTCTCAAACTGCCGGACGGCACCCGCTTCATGCCGAACCACGACGAACGCGCCGAACTCGCACCGCGCGACATCGTCGCGCGCGCGATCGACTTCGAAATCAAGAAGCGCGGCATCGATTGTGTATACCTCGACATCAGCCATCAGCCGCCTGAATTCCTGCGTGAACACTTTCCGACGATTCTGGCGCGCTGCCAGGAATTCGGCATCGACATCACCAGGGAAGCGATTCCGGTCGTGCCGGCCGCGCACTACACGTGTGGTGGCGTCGTAACCGATCTGGCGGGGCGCACGGATCTCGCGGGCCTCTATGCGGTGGGCGAAACGTCTTGCACCGGCCTGCACGGCGCGAACCGGCTCGCCAGCAACTCCCTGCTCGAGTGCCTCGTGATCGGACGCTCCGCGGCGCAGGCTATCGAAGAAGAGGGGTTTAGCGCCGCCGTCCACGCACCGCTGCCCGATTGGGACGAAAGCCGCGTGTCCGATCCGGACGAAGAAGTCGTGGTCGCCCACAACTGGGACGAACTGCGCCGGCTGATGTGGAATTACGTCGGTATCGTACGAACCGACAAGCGGCTCGCGCGAGCGAAGCACCGGCTCGCCCTGCTGCGCGATGAGATCCACGAGTACTACGCGAACTTCAAGGTGAGCCGCGACCTGCTCGAATTGCGCAATCTGGTCGACGTGGCGTCGCTGATCGTCGAGGGCGCGCGTTCGCGGCGTGAGAGCCGCGGCCTGCACTTCAGCCGTGACTGGCCGGCGACCTTGCCCAAGGCGCTGCCGACTGTGCTCTCGCCGGAGCACGTGCGCAACCGCAACGTGTGATCGAGACGAGCTGAAACGAAAAGGCCATCGCCGAAATAATCCGGCGATGGCCTTTTGTCCGATTGGATGCAACTGATTGCGAGCTTGAGCGTCAGACGATCCGCATCGAGTAATCCGTTGCGCGCACGTCTTTGGTCAGCGCGCCGATCGACACGCGATCGACACCGGTTTCCGCAATCGTACGCACCGTATCGAAGTTCACGCCGCCCGATACCTCCAGCACCGCTCGCCCCGCTGTGATGCGCACCGCTTCGCGCATGGCATCGAACGAAAAATTGTCCAGCAGAATGGATTGCGCACGATGAGCCAGCGCGGTTTCCAACTGCTCGAGCGTCTCGACTTCGATCTGGATCGAGACGCCCGCATTCAACGCCAACGCCGCGTCCATGGCTGCGCCCACGCCGCCGGCCGCGGCAATGTGGTTTTCTTTGATGAGAATGCCGTCGTACAGCGCGAGCCGTTGATTCGCCCCACCACCTACGCGCACCGCGTACTTCTGCGCGAGCCGCAAGCCCGGCAAGGTCTTGCGCGTGTCGAGAATGCGCGTTCGCGTATGCGCGACGGCATCGACATAGCGGCGCGTTGCGCTCGCCACACCCGACAGCAATTGCAAGAAGTTCAGCGCGTTGCGTTCCGCGGTCAACAGCGCGCGAACGGGTCCGCGCATTTCGCAAACTGTTGTGTCGGCCGTCATCAACGCGCCTTCGCGATAGCGCCACTGGACTTCGATACGCGGGTCGACCTGGCGCATCACTGCTTCAAACCACGGCACGCCGCACAGCACCGCATCTTCGCGCACGATGATGCGTGCGTCGCGCACGTCGTTTTCAGGCACGAGGCGGCCTGTCTGGTCGCCCGCGCCAACGTCTTCGGCTAATGCATCGGATACGTTGCGTGCCAACGCGGCGTCGAATGCCGTGCCGTACTGCGCGTGAATTTCAGCGAACAGCGGCGACACCGCTTCGAGCTTGTTGCTTTCTACCACGCTCATCAGGCTGCCCCCACGTTCGAATACAGTTGCGTGTCGCGCGCGAGATCGCCGCTCGCTTGCACGCGTTTCTTGTGGCGCGCCGCGAAGTCCAGCATCCGGTCGATCGGCAGACGCGCCCGCTCGCCGATCGCACGATCGACGAAAATTTCGTTGTGGCCGCGCTCGAGCACATCGGCCAGATTCGCGAGGCCGTTCATCGCCATCCACGGGCAATGCGCGCAACTCTTGCAGGTGGCGCTATTGCCGGCTGTAGGCGCGGCAATCAAGGTCTTGCCGGGTGCGGCGAGCTGCATCTTGTGCAGAATGCCAAGATCGGTCGCCACGATGAAATGCGTCGCGTCGAGTTTTTGCGCCGCGTCGATCAACTGCGTGGTCGAGCCCACCACGTCCGCTTGCGCGACCACGTTGGCAGGCGACTCCGGATGCACCAACACCTTCGCGCCCGGATATTCGGCGCGCAGCAGATCGAGTTCGATGCCTTTGAACTCGTCGTGCACCAGACACGAACCCTGCCATAGCAGCATGTCCGCGCCGGTCTTGTTCTGGATATAGCTGCCGAGGTGCCGGTCCGGCGCCCAGATGATCTTTTCGCCGCGTGCGTGCAGATCGGCAACGATCTCCAGCCCGATCGACGACGTCACCATCCAGTCCGCGCGCGCCTTCACCGCCGCGCTCGTGTTCGCATACACGACCACCGTCCGATCCGGATGCGCGTCGCAGAAAGCCGAGAATTCGTCGACCGGACAGCCGAGATCGAGCGAACAGGTCGCGTCGAGATCCGGCATCAGAATGCGCTTGTCCGGACTCAGGATTTTCGCTGTCTCGCCCATGAAGCGCACGCCCGCGACGACCAGCGTTTGCGCCGCGTGATCACGCCCGAAGCGCGCCATCTCCAGCGAGTCGGCCACGCAGCCGCCGGTCTCGTCGGCTAGCTCCTGCAATTCCGCGTCGACATAATAGTGCGCGACGAGCACCGCTTTCTCGCGCTCGAGCAATGCGCGGATACGTGCCTTCAGCGCCACCTTCTCTTCCGCCGACGGCATGTCGGGCACCTTCGCCCATGCCTGCCCGATCCCGCAGGTCGTGCCCTGCGCCTGCGGCCGGTCGTATTCGACGGTCCTGATCGCCTGCTGATCCATGATCTCCTCTGCCTTCGCTCTGCCGCGGCGGACTGTCAATCGCGTGTCGTTGCAGTTTCCGCGGCCCAAAAAGCAAAACCCCGCCAACGCGGGGTTTTGTGACGTACTGAGATTTTAATGGATTTCGCTATCAGGCATAGCGACGCAGTCGCATCGCAAACTCTTGCAGCGCTTTAATACCGCTCTGCTCAGCGCGATGACACCAGTCCTGCAACTGGATCAGCAACTGATCGCGCGATGCATTGGAGCGCTCCCACATGGCCGCCAGCTCATTGCGCATGTCGATATAAGTCTTGAGCTTCTGGCTGTTGGCGAAGATTTGCGGCAGTTGGCGTTTCTGCGGCTCGTCAAGACCCGCTTCTTCCTTGTGGAACCAGCTACGCGCGCCGCGCATAACCTGATACTTCTCGCGCGCGCCGACTTCCTTCAAATGCGCCAGTTCCTGACGATAGGCACGCTTGAGCGCCTTGCCGTAACGCGCCATCACTTCGTACCGGTTGGCCAGCACCGCTTGCAGCGTATCCTGATCGAGCACCATCTTGCCGGTGGTCAGACGCGGCGTGGGCGCCACCTTCTTCACCTTGGCGAGACGGAATGCCGACATGATGCGGATGTACATCCAGCCGATATCGAACTCATACCACTTGTTCGACAGCTTGGCCGACGTCGCATACGTGTGGTGATTGTTGTGCAGCTCTTCGCCGCCGATGATGATGCCCCACGGGAAGATGTTGGTGCTGGCATCCGACGAGTTGAAGTTGCGGTAGCCCCAGAAGTGCGCGAGACCGTTGACCACGCCGGCAGCCCAGAACGGGATCCACACCATCTGCACGGCCCAGATCGTCAGGCCGACGACGCCGAACAGCGCGACGTTCAGCACCATCATCAGGCTCACGCCGAGGATCGGGTACTTGGTGTAGACGTTGCGTTCCATCCAGTCGTTCGGCGTACCGTGACTGAACTTGCGCATGGTTTCTTCGTTTTTTGCTTCAACGCGATAGAGTTCCGCGCCTTCGAGCAGCACCTTCCAGATGCCGCGCGTTTGCGGGCTGTGCGGATCTTCTTCCGTCTCGCACTTGGCGTGGTGCTTACGGTGAATCGCGGCCCACTGGCCGGTCAACATGCCCGTGGTCATCCACAGCCAGAAACGGAAAAAATGACTGACGACCGGATGCAACTCCAGCGCGCGGTGCGCCTGGCAGCGATGCAGATAGACCGTCACGCCAATGATCGTGATGTGCGTCGCGATCGCCGTGTACAGCACAAGTTGCCACCACGAGAAGTGCAACAGACCGTGGGCAAGGAAATCGAGCAAAGAATTCAACAAGGCAATTTACCTGTAGAACGAGAGACACGAGACACACGCAAAATGCGCGTGTCAAGAAAGTGAAAGCATACAGCGGGATTGGACGACATTCTACTTGAACCGTTCCAAGTGTTTGTAACAAATAGGGTTTTTTTGTGCGGCATCAATAGAAGGAAACGCGCCGAAGGTCGTTTTGAGACCCACTGGCGCGCTTAAAGTGCCCGTCAGCGCGCGCTGTCGGACTGATTGGCAGCCGGGAAGGTCATTGTTACCGGCTGCGGCATTGCGTCGCCCATATTGCCGACGATTCGCACTTCGCGTTGCGCGACCGGAATCGAGATGTCGTGCTCGGAGAACAGACGCCAGATATTGCGATTGACGGCCGAGCGCACGCCCGAGGTTCCGGTAGCTGCGTCCTCGATCCAGAAGCCCAGTTCAAGGTTGATGCCGTCCGAGCCGAAACTCGCCAGATACGCTGTCGGCGCCGGCTCCTGCAGCACGCGCGGCACGTCCTGAGCGGCCTGGGCAAGCAGCGCCATGGCCTGCTCGATGTCGGACGTGTACGCGACCTGCACGGCCGCCTTCGCATGGCCGCGCGTCAGGTACGACGACTGGTTCTGCACCACGTCCGTGATCAGTTTTTCGTTCGGAATCAGCGTTTCGATGCCGTCCAGCCCGCGCACCACCGTGTAGCGCGTGCGGATCTGCGTGACCATGCCCTGCAGGCCGCCCACGTTGATCGTGTCGCCGATACGCAGCGACCGGTCGATCAGGATGATGAAGCCCGACACGTAGTTGCTGGCGATCTTCTGCAGCCCGAAGCCGAGACCGACGCCCAGCGCGCCGCCGAACACGCCCAGCACCGTGATATCGATACCGACCAGCGACAGGCTGATCAGTATCGCCGCCAGCACGAACGCCGCCCGGCCGACGCGCGCCACCACCACCTTCAGGTTGGCGTCGAGCGTCTTCGAGCGCATCAGGCGGTCTTCGAAGGTGGAACCGAGCCACATTGCGACGATCATCGTCACGCACACCCACAACAGGCCCGAGATGAGCGAGAGCAGCGTCAGATGCGCGTTGGCGACGCTGAAATGGACGCCGGCCATCCACGTGATCACATCGTCCTGAATGCCCATTACCGTGAGCACCATGCCGATCCAGACCACCGTTGAGACGATCCGCTCGACGAGGAACAGCAACGGGTGAGTCTCGCCGTCGTGGCTGAACACCCGTCGCGCGAAGAAAAACACGATGTAAATCAAGCCGATGCCGAAGAGCGGCACCAAAGCCAGATCGAGCAGCGCGGTGTGCATGAACTGGCCGGTGATCGACCGCGCAAGCCACACGAGGGTCGCGCCGATCAGCGGAAAGAACGCGCGGTTCAGGCTTTCCGCGCCAAAGCGCAGCGTCTGGTAACGCGTCTGGCGACGCAGATCCAGCGCCCGGCGCAACACGCGCGCGAGCAGCCACGCGATCGCGAGCGTCCCGAGCAGCACGCCGACCTGCCACAGCATTACGGGCTGGCCGAAGTCGCGCGCCAGGTCGCTGAACATATGAGGAAAAAGACGGTTTTGCATGATGTCGCTGAAATCGCCGGCGCACCGCGGGTTCACGAATCGAACCCGCGCGCGCCGGCAAAAGCCTGTTGCGCTTAGCTCTGGCGTTCCAGCACGGCGGCGAAGAAGCCGTCGGTTGCGTGGCGGTGTGGCCACAGCGAAAGGTAATCGCCCATCTCCAGATCGATGCGCTGCTCGGCCAGCACGTCGCGCGCGGGCACCAGAGCAAAATCCGGATGGTCCGCGAGGAACTTCTGTACCACGGCTTCGTTTTCGGCTTCCAGAATCGAGCAGGTGGCGTACACGAGGCGGCCGCCCTTCTTCACCAGACGCGCCGCGCTAGCCAGAATCGACGTCTGCTTCGGCGCCAGTTCGGCGACGGATTCCGGCGACTGGCGCCACTTCAGATCCGGGTTACGGCGCAGCGTACCCAAGCCGCTGCAAGGCGCGTCGACCAGCACGCGGTCGATCTTGCCCGCGAGGCGCTTGATCTTGGCGTCGTGTTCACTGTCGATCAGCACCGGATTCACATTCGACAAACCGCTGCGCGCGAGGCGCGGCTTGAGCTTGGCGAGACGCCGCTCGGAGATGTCGAAAGCGTAGAGCCGGCCGGTGGAGCGCATCGCGGCGCCCAGCGCCAGCGTCTTGCCGCCCGCGCCCGCGCAGAAATCGACGATCATCTCGCCGCGTTTGGGCGCGACTAGCGAGCACAACAACTGGCTGCCTTCGTCCTGTACTTCGACCCAGCCGTGCTGGAACGCGTCGAGCTTGGTGAGCGGCGGCTTGCCGACCACGCGCACGCCGAACGGCGCGAACGGCGTCGCGCCGCCCTCGATGCCGGCCTTCGACAGCGCGTTCAGCACGTCGTCGCGGCTTGCCTTGATCGGGTTCGCGCGCAGATCCAGCGGCGCCGGGTAGTTCAGCGCCGCGGCCAGTTGCGCCAGTTCGGCGGGTTCGAAGCGCTTGGAGAGCGCCTGATAGATCCAGTCGGGCAGATTCAGGCGAATCCGCAGCGGCAGGCTTTCCGGGTCGATCTTCGACACGTGTTCGAGCCAGCTCAACTCCTGTTCCGACACGAACGGCTTGAGCGCGTTACGCCCCGCCGTCTGCATCAGGCCGAGCAACGCCATGCGGCGTGCCGGGCTGCCGGCGCCGCCTTCGGCCAGATGGGCGAATTCCATCCGGCGACGCAGCACCGCAAAGACGGCCTCCGCGATCACGCCGCGTTCGCCGTGCCCGAGCTTCGGGTGCGCGCGGAAGAACCGGCTCGTGGTGGCGTCGGCCGGGCCATTCAGTTTCAAGACTTCAGCCAGCAAAGTCTCAGTTTGTCCAATCAGAAAACCATGCAATCTCATGCGCCCTCTCCGGCGGTGTGACCGGCAAAGAGCCATTGCGGCTCCGGCGGCGTAAGCGTGACACGCAGGCCATCCAGAGCAAGACGCCCTTCGACGAACCAGCGCACCGCGCGTGGATAAATGATGTGTTCGGTTGCCAGCACGCGTTCGGCGAGCATGGCAGGGGTGTCGCCTGTCTCCACGGGAACCGCCGATTGCGCGACGATCGGCCCGTGATCCAGTTGCGACGTGACAAAATGCACGGAGGCACCGTGCAGCCGCACGCCCGCGTCGAGCGCCTGCTGATGGGTTTTCAGGCCAGGAAAGCTCGGCAGCAGCGACGGATGCACGTTCAGCATGCGCCCGGCGTAATGATCGACGAAACCGGCTGTCAGCACCCGCATGAATCCAGCGAGCGCCACCAGGTCGGGTGCGAAACTATCGATTTCTCTGGCGAGCGCGGCGTCGAAGCTGTCGCGGTCCGGAAACTGGCGGTGGTCGACCACCGCCGTGGCAATACCGTACGACGCCGCGAACGCAAGGCCCGCGGCGTCAGGACGGTTGGCAATCACGGCGGCGACTTGCGCCGGCCAGGCCTCGTTCGAGCAGGCTCGAACGATGGCTTCCATGTTGCTTCCCCGTCCGGAAATCAGGATGACGAGTTTTTTCATCCGCGGATTTTATCATTCGGGGACATCGAAACCGCGACGCGCCGCCGTCCAGTGCGCTGAACGTTTATAATCGTTTGTTTTGCGGCACCCCGCCCGCTCCACCTCAAACCCGCTATCGTGAGAGTCTTCCGCGGTCTTCCCAATGCTGAAAGCCGTGCGCCCTGCGCACTGACCATCGGCAACTTCGACGGTGTCCACCGCGGCCATCAGGCTTTGCTCGCCCACGTGCGCGCGGCCGCCGATGCACGCGGCCTGCCCGTCTGCGTGATGACCTTCGAGCCGCACCCGCGCGAGTTCTTCAACCCGGCGGGCGCGCCGCCGCGCATCGCCATGCTGCGCGACAAGCTCGAGGCGCTGCGCACCAACGGCGTCGACCGGGTGGTGGTCGAGCACTTCAATCACACGTTCGCGAGCCAGTCGCCGGACGCGTTCGTCGAGCGGATCATCGTCAACGGGCTGCACGCGCGCTGGGTGATGATCGGCGACGACTTCCGCTACGGCTCGAAGCGCGCAGGCGACTTCGCGTCGCTCAAGGCTGCGGGGCAGCAACACGGTTTCGAAGTCGAGCAGATGGCCACGGTGGCCGATCCGTCGGGCGCGCGCATTTCCAGCTCGGGCGTGCGCGCCGCGCTGGTGGCGGGCGACCTCGATTCGGCGCGCGCCGCGCTGGGCCGCGATTATCTGATCAGCGGGCACGTCGTGCACGGCATGAAGCTCGGCCGCGATCTAGGCTTTCCCACGCTCAATCTGCCGATCGCCCACAAGCGTCCGGCGCTCGCGGGCATTTTCGTGGTGCGCGTGCACGGCGTGGCGGACGAACCGTTGCCGGGCGTCGCGAGCCTCGGCCTGCGTCCCACGGTGGACGATTCCGGCCGCGTGCTGCTCGAAGTTCACCTGCTCGACTGGCACGGCGACGCGTATGGCAAACTCGTGCGCGTCGAATTCCTGAAGAAGCTGCGCGACGAGGAAAAGTACATCGACCTCGAAACGCTGACCGCCGCCATTGCGCGCGACGTCGCCAACGCGCGCGCGTGGTTCGCGGCCGTCGGCGCCGGCACGCCGGGCAGCCGTTCCACGGGCTTCGCCACCTCGGCCACCGACCGAATTAGATAACGCCGTGGTCCATGCAGGCGCTCAAGCGCCGTGTGTGTGGACCCTCGCCGCGCGCATCGAAGGGCGTCCGTGGATCACGCGACATGCCTGCCGGGCGCGCTCAACGCCCTCGCGCATCGTGCGCATTCCGCGCCCTGCTGCGCATAGAAAGAATTCACCGCGACCTCATCATGAGCAACAAGAAAGCCGATTCGAAACCGCAGTCACGTTACCCGGTCAACCTGCTCGACACGCCGTTCCCGATGCGCGGCGACCTGCCCAAGCGCGAGCCGCAATGGGTCAAGGAATGGCAGGAACGCAAGGTCTACGAGACGATCCGCGCTGCCTCCAAGGGCCGCAAGAAGTTCATCCTGCACGACGGCCCGCCGTATGCGAACGGCGACATCCACCTCGGCCACGCGGTGAACAAGATCCTGAAGGACATGATCGTCAAGGCGCGCAATCTGGCGGGCTTCGACGCGGTCTACGTGCCGGGCTGGGATTGCCACGGCATGCCGATCGAAATCCAGATCGAAAAGCAGTTCGGCAAGTCGCTGCCGGCCGCTGAAGTCATGCAGAAGGCGCGCGCCTACGCAACCGAGCAGATCGAGAAGCAGAAGGTCGGCTTCCGCCGGCTGGGCGTGCTCGGCGACTGGGACAATCCGTACAAGACCATGAACTTCACGAACGAAGCCGGCGAAATCCGCGCGCTCGCGAAGATCATGGAAAAAGGCTACGTGTTCCGCGGCCTGAAGCCGGTGAACTGGTGTTTCGACTGCGGCTCGGCGCTTGCCGAAGCGGAAGTCGAATACAAGGACAAGACCGATCCAACCATCGACGTGCTGTTCAGCTTCGCCGAGCCGGAAAAGACCGCCCAGGCGTTCGGTTTGAATGCGCTGCCGCGCAACGAAGGCGGCATCGTCATCTGGACGACCACGCCGTGGACCATCCCCGCCAACCAGGCGCTGAACCTGCATCCGGAGATCGTCTACGCGCTGGTCGACACGCCGCGCGGCCTGCTTATCCTCGCCGAAGAGCGCGTTGAGGCCTGCCTGAAGCTGTACGGCCTGGAAGGCACGATCGTCGCCACCACGCCGGGCGCAAAGCTCGTCAACCTGCGCTTCAACCACCCGCTCGCGTCCGCGCATCCGGGCTACAAGCGCACGGCGCCGGTCTATCTTGGCGACTACGTCACGACCGAAACGGGTACGGGTATCGTGCACTCGTCGCCGGCATACGGCGTGGAAGACTTCGTGTCGTGCAAGGCGCACGGCATGGCGGACTCGGACATCATCAATCCGGTGATGGGCGACGGCCGTTATATCGAATCGCTCGCGCTGTTCGGCGGCCTGTCGATCTGGGCGGCCAACCCGCAGATCGTCGAAGCGCTGCAAGGCGCCGGCTCGCTGATGCGCACCGAGAAGTACACGCACAGCTACATGCACTGCTGGCGCCACAAGACGCCGATCATCTACCGCGCGACGTCGCAATGGTTCGCCGGCATGGACGTGAAGCCGAACGATACCGACAAGACGCTGCGCGAAACCGCGCTCGAAGGCATCGAGAACACCGCCTTCTATCCGGCGTGGGGCAAGCAGCGCCTCTTCAGCATGATCGCCAACCGCCCGGACTGGACGCTGTCGCGCCAACGCCAATGGGGCGTGCCGATGGCCTTCTTCGTGCACAAGGAAACGGGCGAACTGCATCCGCGTACGCTGGAGTTGCTCGAGGAAGTCGCCCAACGTGTGGAAAAGGCCGGCATCGAAGCCTGGCAAACACTCGACCCACGCGAGTTGCTCGGCGACGACGCCAACATGTACGAGAAGAACCGCGACACGCTGGACGTGTGGTTCGATTCGGGCACCACGCACTGGCACGTGCTGCGCGGCTCGCATAAAGACGAACTGCAATTCCCGGCCGACCTGTATCTGGAAGGCTCGGACCAGCATCGCGGCTGGTTCCATTCGTCGCTGTTGACCGCCTCGATGCTCGACGGCCGTCCGCCGTATAACGCGCTGCTCACGCACGGTTTCACCGTGGACGGCGAAGGCCGCAAGATGAGCAAGTCGCTCGGCAACGGTATCGATCCGCATGAAGTGGCGAACCGCCTCGGCGCGGAAATCATCCGCCTTTGGATCGCGTCGACCGACTATTCCGGCGAACTGGCGATCTCGGAGGAAATCCTGAAGCGTGTGACGGAAGGCTATCGCCGTATCCGCAACACGCTGCGCTTCCTGCTCGCGAATCTGTCGGACTTCGACTTCGCGCAACACGCGCGTCCGGTCGAAGACTGGCTCGAGATCGACCGCTATGCGGTGGCGCTGTCGGCGAATCTGCAAAACGACATCCTCTCGCACTACGACAAGTACGAATTCCATCCGGTGGTCGCCAAGCTGCAGACGTTCTGCTCGGAAGACCTCGGTGGTTTCTATCTGGACGTGCTGAAAGACCGTCTGTACACGACCGCCGCGGATTCTGTCGCGCGCCGCTCGGCACAGACCGCGCTGTATCACATCGCGCACGGCCTGCTGCGTCTGATGGCGCCGTTCCTGTCGTTCACCGCCGAAGAAGCGTGGAAGATCTTCCAGCCGAACAGCGAAACGATCTTCACCGAGACGTATCACGCATTCCCGGCCGTGCCGGACGCCGGCGCGCTGCTCGACAAATGGACGCTTCTGCGCGCCGCGCGCAGCGACGTGACCAAGGCGCTGGAAGAAGCGCGCGTGGCGAACCTGATCGGTTCGTCCTTGCAGGCGGAAGTCGAAATCCGCGCGAGTGGCGCGCGCTACGACGCGCTCACGAGCCTCGGCGACGACCTGAAGTTCGTGCTGATCACGTCGGCGGCGGGCGTGGTGAAGGTCGACAGCGAAGCGGAAGAAGGCGTCGAAGTCATCGCCTCGAAGTATCTGAAGTGCGAACGCTGCTGGCACTACCGCGCGGACGTCGGCGCGAACGCCGAACATCCCACGGTGTGCGGCCGCTGCTTCAGCAATCTGTTCGGCAACGGTGAAATCAGGAGCGCGGCATAATGGCGAGAACCATGTCGAAAACCGCGTCGAAAACATCTGTTGCAAACGGTTCGCTGGCGCCCTGGCTCGGCGTTGCGCTGATCGTCATCCTGTTCGATCAGCTGACGAAAATCGCGGTCCAGAAAGTGTTCGCCTACGGTGTCGCGCATGAGGTCACGTCGTTTTTCAACCTGATCCTCGTGTACAACCGCGGTGCGGCATTCAGTTTCCTCGCGATGGCGGGCGGCTGGCAACGCTGGGCGTTCACCGCGCTCGGCGTGGTAGCCGCGCTGGTGATCTGCTACCTGCTCAAGCGTCATGGCGGGCAGAAAATGTTCTGCACGGCGCTCGCGCTGATTCTCGGTGGCGCGCTCGGCAACGTGATCGACCGGCTCGCTTATGGCCACGTGATCGACTTCCTCGATTTCCATGTGCGCACGTGGCACTGGCCGGCGTTCAATCTCGCCGACAGCGCGATCACGATCGGCGCGGTCCTGCTCGTGCTCGACGAGCTGCGGCGCGTGCGCGGCAGCGCGCGCTAAGGCGGCAGGCGCTCGCGCTCAGGGTCGCGCATCAACCACGGTTTGAAAGGCGCGGCGGCGGAGATGCAATGCCCCGCCTCGCTGCCCGCCACCACGCTTTGTCGGAGGCTTTCGTTGGCAACCGCAGAACTCGCAGGAAAGCACCTCGTCCTCGGCATGACGGGCGGCATTGCCTGCTACAAGATCGCCGAACTCACGCGTCTGTTGACCAAGGCCGGCGCGACCGTGCAGGTCGTCATGACCGAAGCGGCCACGCAGTTCATCACTCCCGTCACCATGCAAGCGCTCTCGGGCCGTCCGGTCTACACGAGCCAGTGGGACGGACGCGTGCCGAACAACATGGCGCATATCGACCTGTCGCGTGAAGCGGATGCGATCGTGATCGCGCCCGCCTCGACCGATTTCCTCGCCAAACTCGCGCACGGCATGGCCGACGACCTGTTGTCGACGCTGTGCGTCGCCCGCGATTGTCCGCTGCTGGTCGTGCCGGCCATGAACCGGCAAATGTGGCAGAACCCGGCGACACAGCGCAACGTCGTGCAATTGCGCGCGGACGGCATCGAAGTGCTCGGACCCGATTCGGGTCCGCAAGCGTGTGGAGAAGTCGGCGACGGCCGTATGCTCGAAGCCGCCGCCACTTACGAAGCCGTCGCTTCGTTCTTCGCGCCGAAAATCCTCGCCGGCAAGCGCGTGCTGCTGACCGCCGGGCCGACGTTCGAGCCGCTCGATCCGGTACGCGGCATCACCAACCGCTCCAGCGGCAAGATGGGTTTCGCGCTGGCGCGCGCCGCGCAACAGGCCGGCGCCGAGGTGCATCTGATCGCCGGCCCCGTCGCGCTGGAAACGCCGTGGGGCGTATTCCGCCAGGACGTGCAAACCGCCCAGCAGATGCATGACGCCGTGATGCGCTCGGTCGCGGACGCCGATATTTTCATCGGCGTGGCCGCGGTAGCCGACTGGCGCGTCGATCACGCCAGCGAACACAAGATCAAGAAGACCGCTGAGCGCGCGCTGCCCACGTTTAGCTTCGTGGAAAATCCGGATATTCTCGCCTCGGTGGCGAAACTGCCGCATCCGCCGTTCGCGGTCGGCTTCGCGGCGGAAAGCGGCGACCTCGAAATCCACGGCGAAGAAAAGCGTGTGCGCAAAAATGTGCCGCTTCTGATCGGCAATCTCGGGCCGCTAACCTTCGGCCTCGACGACAACGAAGTGATTCTGTTCGAAGCAAGCGGCGCGACGAAGTTGCCACGCGCTGACAAGCAGGCGCTCGCGCACGCGCTGATCGCGGAGATCGCCAGGCGTCTGCCCGACACAAGTCTGATTCGCTGAGCCATGCGGGCGGCGCGTCGTTGCGGCCGCCGCGCGTCGCACTAGCGAATGGAATCATCTGGAGCGGTACTGACATGACGCGACTATCCGTACTCGATCAAACGCCCGTGATCGCCGGGCACTCGGTGGCGGACGCGATTGCCGCCACGGTCGAACTCGCGCAGCTCGCCGACGACCTCGGCTACACGCGTTACTGGTGCGCCGAGCATCACGGCCTGCGCGGCGTGTCGAACCCTTGCCCCGAGGTGATGCTGGCGCGGCTCGGCAGCGTGACCCAACACATTCGACTGGGCTCCGGCGGCGTAATGCTGCCGTACTACAGCCCGTTCAAGGTCGCCGAGCAATTCATGATGCTCGAAGCGCTGTTCCCCAAGCGCATCGATCTGGGCGTGGGGCGCGCGCCGGGCGGCGACATGCGCACGGCGCAAGCGGTCGCTGTCGGCGACTACAATCGCGGCGATATTTTCCCGCAGCAGGTCGCCGATCTGCTCGGCCTGATGCACGGCACTTTGCCCGCCGATCACCTTGCGAGCGGCTTGCTGCTGCAGCCGCAAATCGATACGCGTCCGCAAGTGTGGATGCTCGGGTCGAGCGAATTCGGCGGCTTGCTGGCGGCGCAACTCGGCATTCCCTTTGCGTTTGCGCACTTCATCAACGCGCATTTCGGGCATCAGGTCGCGCATGCGTATCGTGAGCGCTTCAAGGCCGGCCAGGATATGCAGCAAGCGTATCTGGCGGCCGCCGTGTTCGTGATTTGCGCGGACACTGAACAGGAAGCGGCGGATCTGGAAAAAGCCGTCGATCTGCGCCGCGTGCAAATGGCCTATGGCCTGAACGAACCGATCCCGACGATCGAACAGGGCGTCGCGCAGGAGTACGGCGAGCGCGAGCGTCTGGTGATCGATCGCGAAAAGCCGCGCAGCATCATCGGTACGCCGGAAGCGGTCACGGAGCGCCTGCATGCCCTGCAGGAACAGTTCGACGCCGACGAGCTGATCGTGCTCACCGTGGCGGGCAGCTACCGCGCCCGCTTGCGCTCCTATGAACTTCTTGCCGAAGCGTTCCAGCTCGAACGCCCGGCCTCCATTTCTTAACCTTCGAATCTGCATGAAACTCGACCTGAAGATCCTCGACGCGCGTATACGCGAGCAGCTCCCGGCTTACGCCACCACCGGCAGCGCGGGCCTCGACCTGCGCGCGTGTCTCGACGAACCGTTGACGCTGAAACCCGGCGAAACCGCTTTGGTGCCGACGGGTCTGGCGATTCACGTCGGCGATCCGGGCTATGCCGCGTTGATCCTGCCGCGCTCGGGCTTGGGACATAAGCACGGGATCGTACTGGGCAACCTGGTCGGCCTGATAGATTCGGATTACCAGGGTCAACTGATGATTTCGACGTGGAACCGTGGCGAGACCACCTTCGTGCTGAACCCGATGGAACGCCTCGCGCAACTGGTGATCGTGCCGGTCGTGCAGGCGGAGTTCAATATCGTCGACGACTTCGAAACCAGCGAGCGCGGCGCTGGTGGGTTCGGCAGCACGGGCAGGCATTAAGCAGATACGTTTGCCTGAAACCGTGCTGGATTAGCCCAATCCAGCACGGCCCACTTCTGCAAATCAACCATCCCTCGCGCTCTTTGCGAGCGGCAAAATCAAATTCGGAGTTATCCGATTTGGCCATTGATACCCCGCACTTATAAATCAATCAATAGCACTAACGATCTCACCGGCCTCAGCAGCGAATTGACATAGGCCGCCTTACCACTCCAGTTTTCAATCCTTTCAACGCAAGAGCAGGAGGCCAAAGACTGAAAGCCTATCGTCATTTTCAATGATTTAATTAGGCATCCAGATTAATTAGATGGTCCATCAATCCGGTTAGAACTCTTTTCTTGCTCACACGGGCGATCGATGTTCACCGGACTAACACTGAATGGAGCTAGCATGCAGATCGAATATGATGCAATCGTTGGACCGGGCGCTAATGAATGGTATGGCACGATCGTCGTTTCCAACTTGCGCTATGAAGACGGTAGTGCGGTCACTGTCAACCAGTTCCTCGCGTTCAACTTTCACTCGCCGGCCAATGTTGACGCCACAGCTATCCAGCCAGCGTACGGCACGTGGGTCATCGGCGACATCACCGCGGACACTTCGCAGATCGGTGACGGCACCTTCGACGTCGACGCTTCGATCGCCTACACGACGAGCTACACGATGCAGCCGACCGATCAGATCACCATCGACGTGAACGGTGATCTATTAACGGACACGGAGACCTGGCTAGACTCGTTCGTGTTCGCCGCCGACCAGGCACCGGCCATCAGCGGCACGGTATCCGTGACGTGCGCACCTGCGCCAGATCCGGCGCTTGCCGACATCCCGCCCATCGTTACCCTCACACAAGGGGACGCGGTCTGCACAATGTCCCTCTGTTATGGGACCACTTGCAGCATCACCGCCAAACAAGGGACCTACGTGGTGACGGGCGACAGTGTGAGCACAAGTGATGAGACCGTCGTCGCGCCGCTGGTCATCGACCGCAGCACGATCGATGTCGTGGCTGGCGCAACGGCCACGCTCGGCGTGACGTTCGCGCCCGTCGAGCGCTATTGCGCGCTTGATATCTCGATCGGGTCACTGTCGGGCTTATCAACCGAGACGCTTAACGTCGAATTGACCGACAGCGCAACGGGCGAAACCCTGGCTCTATTCACCACTCCCACCAATTACGTCACGTCCCTGCGCATGCTGCCGCCATCGGGCACGGCACTCGTGTCGATTCAGAACATCGCACTCGACAATGTCGACTATTCGTTCAACGTGCCCGCCATCACGCTGACGAACGCACTGCAGACGGTATCCGTCGGCAATTCCATGGTGGTGACAAAGAATGTCGATACGACGGGATACACCAAGGTCGCGATCAGTATCACCGCTGCCCAGTCAGTCGACCAGCAACTCCAGTTGCGTCTGATTGGCGGCAGCATGAACTATCTGCAGACTGTCAGTGCAGAATCGCAACAGACTGCATTTTCGGCCTTGGTCCAGCCGGGCGACTACACGGTGGTCGCAAGCGATTTTCTGTCTGCCGGCGTCGTCTACGCGGTCGAGGCACCGTCGCGCTTGAGCGTGCCAGGCAGCGGGAGCGCTGAACTTGACGTGACGATCGAGGCATCAGCGAATCTCAATGTGCGCGGCTTCCCCGCCTATCTGTGTTTCGGTGGCTGCGCGGATCTGACGCCGAGCAATCAGGCGGACTTCGCCGCGGCACGCGCGACCTCGGTCTTCGATTACGCCGGCACGGACGGCGCCGGCGATTCGACCGTCTATCTGACCGACGACCCGCAAACGCGAGCGACGATCACGCTCGCTCGCAATGTCGAAACGCAGCTGGCCGGGATCCAGCCCGTGCTGCCCGTCATGGTTTCGTACACCTGCAATCTGTCGCTCGGTGACACGCCCACGATCCTCGCCAATGCCGACGCTCACGCACACAGTTTCGCCAACTATATTCTGGCGCTCAACATCGCGACGGAGGCCCTCGACAGCGATCACCCGGTCCCGGCAGGTTTCATTGTCAATCCTGATTTTCTCGGCGCGTGCCAGCAGGCCAACTACGGAGCAACCTACCCGATGCCGGTGCGCGAGCCGCTACAGGAAGCGCTCGATCACTGGTCGATCACCGCCGTCATTCCCAGCGCCATCACCGAGACCATTGCCGGCTACGTCCTTGCGGTGAATTGGCTGACACGCACGGTCGCGCCCAGCGTGACATTCGGCTGGCAGATCAATCTCTGGGGTGTCGGCTACTCGGAATGGATCTACCAGGAAGACGTCGATCCGGCGCAAATGGCGCAGCAGACCGCGGACTTTGTGACAAGCCTCGGCGTCTACAACGCACCTTATGCGCCCGACTTCCTGGCGATCGACCGTTTCGAAGCCGACGATTTCACGGAACGCGCCTACGCGAACGGTTACTGCTACGGTCCTCGCGAATGGAATCGCTACTTCGATTTCTGCAAGGCAGTGAGCCGCGCGCTCAAATTGCCGGTGATGCCATGGCAGATGCCCGCGAGCCGCATTCCGAACACGACCGATCCGGTCGCGACGAATTTCGACTCCCAACACTGGGGAACGGGTGGCAGTTGCCTGCTGGGCGATCCCGCAATCGGCTCTAACTACGAGAACGTGCATTCCACCATTCTCGCGTTGCAGTTTCCAGCGGCGTTTCAGCAATACATGGGCGCCACCGCTGAGGACATGTTCATCCGGTCCGAACCATTCGACATTTCGAACCCTTTGTACGGCGACTTCCCGTTGCGAGGTATCTTCACCGTGCTACTCGGCGGCGGCGCGACGACGGGTATCGTTTCCGCGATCGGTAATCCGGAACCTTGGGCAAGACAAAAGCTGAATGCCTACATGGACAATCCGATCACGTTTGATCAATAACGCCGGCAAAAAAAACGGCGTGGACTCTTCGTCCACGCCGTTTTTTGTCAGTACTACCGCGTACGCTTACTCGATTTCCACCGCTTCCGGATTCGGATTGCGCGGCGCCGGATGTTCGTCGAAGGTCAACTGCACCTTGTCTTCCGCATCCACGTCGACCGACACGCGGCCGCCGTTCATCAGCTTGCCGAACAGCAACTCGTCGGCCAGTGCACGACGGATCGTGTCCTGAATCAGACGCTGCATCGGCCGCGCGCCCATCAACGGATCGAAACCGTGCTTGGCGAGATGCTTGCGCAGCGCGTCGGTGAAGAGCGCATCGACCTTCTTCTCGTGCAACTGATCTTCCAGCTGCATCAGGAACTTGTCGACCACGCGCATGATGATTTCCTCATCGAGCGAGCGGAAGCTGATCGTTGCGTCCAGACGGTTACGGAACTCAGGCGTGAACATGCGCTTGATGTCGACCATTTCGTCGCCGGTTTCCCGACGATTCGTGAAGCCGATCACCGACTTGCCCATCGCCTCGGCGCCCGCGTTCGTCGTCATGATGATGATGACGTTGCGGAAATCCGCCTTGCGGCCGTTGTTGTCCGTCAGCGTGCCGTGGTCCATGACCTGCAGCAGCACGTTGTAGATGTCCGGATGCGCCTTCTCGATTTCGTCGAGCAGCAGCACGCAATGCGGCTTCTTCGTGACAGCTTCGGTCAGCAGGCCGCCCTGGTCAAAACCGACATAGCCCGGCGGCGCGCCGATCAAACGGCTGACCGCATGACGCTCCATGTATTCCGACATGTCGAAGCGGATCAGCTCGATGCCCAGCGTGAACGCCAGCTGCTTCGCCACTTCCGTTTTGCCGACGCCCGTGGGGCCGGAGAACAGGAACGCGCCGATCGGCTTGTCCAGCTTGCCGAGACCCGCACGCGCCATCTTGATCGCGGCCGACAGCGCGTCGATCGCCGGGTCTTGCCCGAACACTACGCTCTTCAGATCGCGATCCAGCGTTTGCAGCTTGCTGCGATCGTCTTGCGACACGCTTTGCGGCGGGACGCGGGCGATCTTCGAGATGATTTCCTCGATCTCGTTCTTGCCGATAGTCTTCTTCTGCTTCGACTTCGGCAGGATGCGTTGCGCTGCGCCTGCTTCGTCGATCACGTCGATCGCCTTGTCCGGCAGATGACGATCCGTGATGAAGCGTGCCGACAACTCAGCCGCCGCCGACAGCGCGCCCGACGAATACTTCACGCCGTGATGCTCTTCGAAACGCGACTTCAGGCCACGCAGGATCGCCACCGTCTGTTCGACGGTCGGTTCGGTCACATCGACCTTCTGGAAACGGCGCGACAATGCCGCGTCTTTTTCGAAGATGCCGCGATATTCCGTGAACGTGGTCGCGCCGATGCACTTGAGCGTACCCGACGACAACGCCGGCTTGAGCAGGTTCGACGCGTCCAGCGTGCCGCCCGACGCAGCGCCTGCGCCGATCAGCGTATGAATTTCGTCGATGAACAGGATTGCGTGCGGACGTTCCTTCAATTCCTTGAGGACAGTCTTCAGGCGCTGTTCGAAGTCGCCGCGATACTTGGTGCCGGCGAGCAATGCGCCCATGTCGAGCGAATACACCTGCGCATCCGCGAGAATGTCCGGCACTTCGCCGCGCGTAATGCGCCACGCGAGACCCTCGGCGATCGCCGTCTTGCCGACGCCGGCCTCACCGACTAGCAGCGGATTGTTCTTGCGGCGGCGGCACAGCACCTGGACCACACGCTCGACTTCCGACTCGCGCCCGATCAGCGGATCGATGCGGCCGTCTTTCGCCATCTGGTTCAGATTCTGGGTGAACTGCGCGAGTGGGGTTTCCTTCTGCGCGGCGGCTTCGTCGGACTCGGCATTCGCGTCGCTCGCTTTCGCGGCGTCCGTGCTGCTCGTCTTGGCGATGCCGTGCGAGATGAAATTCACCACGTCCAGGCGCGTCACGCCCTGCTGCTGCAGGTAGTACACCGCGTGCGAATCCTTCTCGCCGAAGATCGCGACCAGCACGTTCGCGCCGGTCACTTCCTTCTTGCCATTCGAGGTGGACTGCACATGCATGATCGCGCGCTGGATCACACGCTGGAAACCCAGCGTGGGCTGCGTGTCGACGTCGTCCGTGCCAGGCACGGTCGGCGTGTTGTCATGAATGAAGTTGCGCAGGTTCTGGCGCAGATCCTCGATATTGGCCGCGCATGCACGCAACACTTCCGCCGCTGTTGGATTGTCCAACAGTGCCAGCAAGAGGTGTTCGACCGTTATGAACTCGTGCCGCGCCTGGCGTGCTTCCATGAACGCCATGTGCAGGCTGACTTCCAGTTCCTGGGCAATCATGCTTCCTCCATCACACACTGCAGCGGATGCCCGGCCTGCCGTGCGTGGGTAACGACTTGCTCGACTTTGGTCGACGCGATGTCCCGCGTATAGACCCCACAAACTCCCCTGCCCTCGCGATGCACCTTCAACATGACCTGTGTTGCGGTTTCACGATCTTTATTGAAATATTCCTGCACGACCATCACGACAAATTCCATTGGCGTGAAGTCGTCATTCAGCAGCACCACCTTGTACATGGATGGCGGCTTGAGCTTTTTCTCCTGCCGCTCCAGTACGGTGCCGTCCTGCTTGTCCGGGATAATCGCCATACACCCATTCTAAACAACTAGGACAGGCCCGCAATCCTGTCAAAACCCGGCCGACCGGCCGGTGAGCCCGTTCGCTACCGCCTGATGGGTGATTACCCCGTCATGCGTGCGTTAAATCGACGAGCCGATTGCGGAGCCGGCCCCCATCCTGTGATGCATTGCGGTCGTGTTGCACCGCAGTCGGATCGAGTATCGCACAACCTGCCGTAGCTGGCTGACGGCTCGCCCGGCCTCATTGCCGGCGGTGCGACCCGCAGAACAGCATGTGAGTCGATTATGCGACTTTTCAAGACAGCCCGCTTGCGCAACCGCACATAACGAAAGCGGGAAAAACCCTGGAAAGTGCCTGTTTGCAACGCGACAACGGCGTCTCAAAATTTTCTTGACACTCGAATAAAGAGCCTCAACAATCAAGCTGGCACTTTTTTCACTGCGCGATAATTTCGAAAAAATGCCGATGGTGAGCTTGTGAGGAGGGAGCGGCTGCTCGCGCGGTCGTCGAGCTTTTCGAGGGCTCGTGGTAGTGACATGAGTTACAGGGGAAGTTGGAATGGCAACTGGTACGGTCAAATGGTTCAATGACGCAAAAGGTTTCGGATTCATCACGCCTGATGAAGGTGGTGAGGATCTGTTTGCACACTTCTCGGCCATCCAGATGAATGGGTTCAAGACCCTCAAGGAAGGCCAAAAGGTGACCTTCGAGGTCGTGCAAGGCCCGAAAGGCAAACAGGCATCGAACATCCAGGCACCTGCCTGAAACTGGTCGATACCCGTCCTTTGAAACCCGGCTTCGTGCCGGGTTTCTTTTTTTGGACGTCGGCCGCTAGTAGCGCTCACCAGGTGCACATCCCATATAACGGGCAGCGGTTGGGCTTTTTGCAGCATTGCGAGCCAAAAACAAACAACCCCGGCCGCCTCGTGGCGCCGGGGTTGTAGAGATGAACGGGATCAGCGTAACGCGAACCGCTCACATATTCTCGATCAGCACCTGCCCAAAGCCCGAACACGACACCTGCGTCGCGCCTTCCATCAAGCGCGCGAAGTCGTACGTAACGCGTTTTTGCAGAATCGACTTTTCCATCGACTTGATGATCAAATCCGCCGCCTCGGTCCAGCCGAGGTGGCGCAGCATCATTTCCGCCGAGAGAATTTCCGAACCCGGGTTCACGTAGTCCTTGCCGGCGTACTTCGGTGCGGTGCCGTGCGTGGCTTCGAACATCGCGACCGAATCCGACATGTTCGCACCCGGCGCGATGCCGATACCGCCGACCTGCGCGGCCAAGGCATCCGACACATAGTCGCCGTTCAGGTTGAGCGTGGCGATCACGTCGTACTCGGCCGGACGCAGCAGGATCTGCTGCAGGAACGCGTCAGCGATCACATCCTTCAGGACGATGTCGCCACCGGTCTTCGGATTCTTGATCTTCATCCACGGGCCGCCGTCGATCAGCTCCGCGGCGAACTCCTTTTGCGCCAGCGCATAACCGTAGTCGCGGAACGCGCCTTCGGTGAACTTCATGATGTTGCCCTTGTGCACCAGCGTGACCGAGCGGCGTTCGTTGTCGATCGCGTACTGGATCGCCTTGCGCACCAGACGCTCCGTACCTTCACGCGACACCGGCTTGATGCCGATCCCCGACGTATCCGGGAAGCGGATCTTCTTCACGCCCATCTCTTCGCGCAGGAACTTGATGACCTTCTTCGCCTGCTCCGATTCAGCCGGCCATTCGATACCCGCGTAGATGTCTTCTGAGTTCTCGCGGAAGATCACCATGTTGGTCTTCTCCGGCTCACGCACCGGCGAAGGCACGCCCTTGAAATACTGCACCGGACGCAAACACACGTAGAGGTCCAACTCCTGACGCAGCGCGACGTTCAGCGAACGGATGCCGCCGCCCACCGGCGTGGTGAGCGGGCCCTTGATCGAGACAACATATTCCTTGAGCACCTGCAGCGTCTCTTCCGGCAGCCACACGTCCGGGCCGTACACCTTGGTCGACTTCTCGCCGGCGTAGATTTCCATCCAGTGGATCTTCTTCTTGCCCGCGTACGCTTTTTCAACCGCGGCATCCACGACCTTGATCATGACCGGTGTGATGTCGAGACCGGTGCCGTCGCCTTCGATATACGGAATGATCGGCTGATCGGACACGTTGAGCGAGAAATCGGCGTTGACGGTGATCTTGTCACCACCGGTCGGAACCTTGATGTGCTGATACGGCATGATCGGACTCCAGTGAAGGCTGTGCTGAAAGCTGATGGGGAGACTGCGAAATGGGGCGCTCCTCGCTACGCGCAATGCCGGACAACTGCAAGCGGCCTGGCCGCTATTCTAGCCCACACGGCCGCTGCCCCGAGGCGGCAACGGCTCGGGGTTTTCCAACATGGACGAATGCGAGCCAACGAGCCACGAGTCTTATGTCTTATATAAGACATGGAGCATCTAGCCGCGCATTATGCTTTATTATCCCGCCATTTACTATCGGTCCGGCGCCTCCTGGAGCCTGGCCACGCTGGCCGCCGCAACCGGTGCCGCACGACTCTTATCGATTCCCAATGCGCCTTCTCGCTCTGAACAAACCGTTCGGCACCATCTGTCAGTTTTCGCCGCACGAGACGCGCGCGTCGCTGGCCGACTGGGTCAAGGTGCCCAATGTGTATCCGGCGGGCCGGCTCGATTCCGATAGCGAAGGCCTGCTGCTTCTCACCGACGACGGCGCGTTGCAAGCGCGCATCGCGGAGCCGCGTCACAAGCTTGTCAAACGTTATTGGGCGCAAGTGGAAGGCGCGGTCGACGCGGCCACACTAAAGAAGCTCGCACGCGGCGTCGATCTCGGCGACTATGTGACGCGACCCTGCCGCGCCGAATACGTGGAACCGACCGACACACTGTGGACACGCACGCCACCGATTCGCTGTCGCGCCGCGATACCGACTACATGGATCGAGCTATCGATCACCGAAGGCAAGAACCGCCAGGTGCGTCGCATGACAGCCGCAGTCGGATTTCCGACGCTGCGACTGGTGCGCGTGGGCGTCGGTGCGCTCGATATATTTTCGCTCGGGCTGCAACCGGGAGAGAGCATCGAATTGCCACCGAAGGCGCCGTGGGAAGGCATCGCCTGATCACTCGCAAGCACACGTCGACTGATGATGAAGTCCGCAACTCGCTCGCACTTCACGCTTCGAAAAAAACAAGCTAACTCGTTGTATCAGCAAACAAAAAAGTGCGTGAAACTACGGCAAAAACCGCGTGAAACAATTGCATGCGCGTGTACGCCGCAGCCTCTCATTCGCATCAACACAGCCGCATATAAACTTTCCACAAAATTCACGTCAACCGGTGCGCAAGCTCAGGCGTTATTCGACGTAGATGCCGCCCGAAGCTATCCGGCATTCAGCCTTAAGGGCCTTTGTGCAAGCCGCTCTCGCGGTAAGTGCAGGGAGTCTGAGCGCTAAAGCAGACGTGTCGAAAAATTTGTCGATGCGGCTGTCAACCGAAAGGTGGATGGCACGTTTACCGACATGACTCCATATATAACCGGGTCATTTGGTTAATTAACTAAAGCTGAGGATTCACAAAATGAACAAACTGATCGCCGCTCTGGTCGCTGGTCTCTTCGCAACGGCAGCATTCGCACAAGCTTCGGCACCGGCAGCAGCTTCGGCAGCTCCGGCAGCAGCAGCTTCGTCGGCAAAGAAGACCACGAAGCACGCTCACAAGAAGTCGCACAAGAAGGCAGCAGCAGCAGCTGCAGCTTCGGGCGCTTCGGAGTAAGTTTGTTGTAAAAACGCAGTCAAGAACTAGCTTCACTGCCGTTCTTACGGCGTTGAAAGGCAGATCACCGCAAGGCGATCTGCCTTTTTGTTTTTGACGCGCTCGCGTAACATTCGCGGGTTAATTTCCAGCAAGGAGTCATGCCGTGCGATTTCCCATGCGCTCGTTGATTGCGCGTTTCGCTGTTGCCGTTGCACTGCCGCTCGCCGCATTGTCGTTCGTTGCTACCACTGCCGCTCCTGCGCATGCGCAGCAGATGCCGTCCGGCGCAAAACAGCCCAGCGAATTTCCCCGCGCGAAGCTGACCGCGGGCATGTTCGTGATCGACGCTGCCGTCGCCGCGAACGATGCGGACCGCGAGCAAGGCCTCATGTATCGCACAAGCCTCGCGCCGAATGAAGGCATGCTGTTCGTCTTCGGCGAAAACGCCGTGCATTGCTTCTGGATGAAGAACACGCTGATCCCACTGTCGATCGCGTTCATACGCGCCGACGGCACGGTCACCGACATCGACGAGATGCAGGCCGAGACCACCAACAATCACTGCCCGAAGAACAACGGCGTGTATGCGTTGGAAATGAGCAAAGGCTGGTTCACGTCGAAGGGCATCAAACCGGGCATGAAGATCCAGGGCTTGCCGGCCGCGCAATAAGCCGTGTCGGCCGAGCCAACGCGCCGCCGCTTCGTCCCACCGCTTTCCGAGAGCCGGTGCCTTGTTTCGAGGCACCGGCTTTTTTCATTTCCGCGCCGCGGCATCGGCGGACGCCATATCGCCTCGCGTTGTACCGCATCGAAGCACGCGGCGCCGGTAGCCGAAGCCTTGCCAGCAGGCGTTCGCGTCCGCCTGGCAAGATTCCTGCAAAAGACGGGCCGACGCGCTATCCTAGTAATCTTAGTAAAGCAGCACCAGGCTCCCCGGGCAGCACAGACTGCCGCCCGGCAAGCGTTTCAGGCGCGCCATTCCAAGGAGGTTCACGTGCCCCGCAAGACTCCCATCGAGCGCTACCGGAATATCGGCATCAGCGCTCACATCGATGCCGGCAAAACCACCACCACTGAACGCATCCTGTTCTACACCGGCGTGACCCACAAGATCGGCGAGGTTCACGACGGTGCGGCAACGATGGACTGGATGGAACAGGAGCAGGAGCGCGGCATCACCATCACGTCGGCGGCCACTACCGCTTTCTGGAAAGGCATGGCCGGCAACTATCCGGAACACCGGATCAACATCATCGACACCCCCGGACACGTCGACTTCACGATCGAAGTGGAGCGCTCCATGCGCGTGCTCGATGGCGCGTGCATGGTGTACGACTCGGTCGGCGGCGTGCAGCCGCAATCGGAAACCGTGTGGCGCCAGGCGAACAAGTACAAGGTGCCGCGCATTGCGTTCGTCAACAAGATGGACCGCGTGGGCGCGGACTTCTTCCGCGTGCAGCGGCAGATCGGCGATCGCCTGAAGGGCGTCGCGGTGCCGATCCAGATTCCGATCGGTGCGGAAGAACACTTCCAGGGCGTGGTCGATCTGGTCAAGATGAAGGCAATCTTCTGGGACGAAGAGAACCAGGGCATCAAATTCGAGTACCGTGATATTCCGCCGGAACTCGCGGCGACCGCGAAGGAATGGCACGACAAGATGGTCGAGGCCGCGGCCGAAGCGAATGAGGAACTGCTCGACAAATACCTCGGCGGCGAAACGTTGACCGAAGAGGAAATCAAGCACGGCATTCGCGTACGCTGCATTGCCAACGAAATCGTGCCGATGCTGTGCGGCAGCGCGTTCAAGAACAAGGGCGTGCAGGCCATGCTCGACGCGGTGATCGACTATCTGCCTTCGCCGCTCGACGTGCCCGCCATCACCGGCCATGACGAGCATGACAACGAAATCGAGCGTCATCCGAACGACAGCGATCCGTTCTCGGCACTCGCCTTCAAGATCATGACCGACCCGTTCGTCGGCCAGCTGATTTTCTTCCGCGTCTATTCGGGCGTGGTGAATTCGGGCGACACGGTCTACAACGCGATCAAGGAAAAGAAGGAACGCCTTGGCCGGATCTTGCAGATGCACGCCAACGAGCGCAAGGAAATCAAGGAAGTCTACGCGGGCGACATCGCCGCGGCCGTCGGCCTGAAGGAAGCGACCACGGGCGACACGCTGTGCGATCCGAACCACGTGATCATCCTCGAAAAGATGATCTTCCCGGAACCGGTGATCTCGCAGGCCGTCGAGCCGAAGACCAAGGTCGACCAGGAAAAGATGGGCATCGCGCTGAACCGTCTTGCCCAGGAAGATCCGTCGTTCCGCGTGCAGACAGATGAAGAATCCGGCCAGACCATCATCTCCGGCATGGGCGAGTTGCACCTGGAAATTCTGGTGGACCGCATGAAGCGGGAGTTCGGCGTCGAAGCCACCGTCGGCAAGCCGCAGGTCGCGTATCGCGAGACGGTGCGCAACAAGATCGAAGATGTCGAAGGCAAGTTCGTCAAGCAGTCGGGCGGCCGCGGTCAGTACGGCCACGCGGTGATCACGCTGGAGCCGGCGCCGCAAGGCAAGGGCTACGAATTCGTCGACGCGATCAAGGGCGGCGTGATTCCGCGCGAGTACATTCCGGCGGTCGACAAGGGCATTCAGGAAACGCTGAAGGCCGGCGTGCTGGCGGGCTATCCGGTGGTCGACGTGAAGGTGACGCTGACCTTCGGTTCCTACCACGACGTGGACTCGAACGAAAACGCGTTCCGCATGGCTGGCTCGATCGCCTTCAAGGATGCGATGCGCAAGGCCAGGCCCGTGCTGCTCGAACCGATGATGGCCGTCGAGGTGGAAACACCGGAAGACTTCATGGGCAACGTGATGGGCGACCTGTCGAGCCGTCGCGGGCTCGTGCAAGGTATGGAAGACATCGCCGGTGGCGGCGGCAAGCTGGTGCGCGCCGAAGTGCCGCTCGCGGAGATGTTCGGCTATTCGACGTCGCTGCGCTCCGCGACCCAAGGCCGCGCGACCTACACGATGGAATTCAAGCATTACGCGGAAACGCCGAACAACGTGGCTGAAGCCGTGATCAACGCAAAGCACAAGTAAGCACAACGCCGTAAGCAGCACATGCCCAACGGCTCGAAGCCCGTCCCTGTGGACGGGCTTTTTTTTCATCCGCTGCACCGCACACAGGGCTTCTTCACACGCACGTTTTTGAACATGCAAAAATGCCAGACGGCGCCGTGCCGAACGCCGGGACTCACGCTCTCGAGGAGACACATCATGAGCCAGGATCACGAACACCCGCATTACAAGGACGTGCCGCCGGCCGGACCGGTCGATTGGCGCGAGCACGGCGTGAAGGTCATCAAAGGCGATCAGCTCGATAGCAACACCGTGCAGACGCCGGGCATGAATCGCGCCGCCGCGATCAACGCCGCGCGCGTCGGCGCGCAGAAGATCTGGGCCGGCACCGTGACGATCCATCCGAACGCGAAGACCGGCGCGCATCATCATGGCGCGCTCGAAAGCGTGATCTACGTGGTGCGCGGCCAGGCGCGCATGCGCTGGGGAGAGCATCTGGAGTTCACCGCCGAAGCCGGCCCCGGCGATTTCATCTTCGTGCCGCCGTATGTGCCGCATCAGGAAATCAACGCGAGCACCGACGACCCGCTCGAATGCGTGCTGGTGCGCAGCGACAACGAAGCGGTGGTGGTCAATCTGAACATCGACGCGGTGGAACAGCCGGAGACGGTGTTCTGGGTCGATCCGATTCACAAGCATCCGCACGATCACTAACTCTTTCCCGTCCACGCGACTCATGACGCCGACCGCTTCCCTACGCCCTCGCCTCATCACACTGTACGCCGTGCTGATCGCCGCCAATCTCGGCGCGTGGGCGTGGGCGCTGCTCGCGTTTCGCCAATACCCACTCCTGCTCGGCACCGCGCTGCTCGCGTATGGCTTCGGCCTGCGTCATGCGGTCGACGCGGATCACATCGCGGCAATCGACGCCGTCACGCGCAAGCTCATGCAAACCGGCAAGCGTCCGCTCGGCGTCGGGCTATCGTTTTCGCTGGGGCATTCGACGATTGTCATTCTGGCGACGATCGGCATCGCGTGGACCGCGCATTCGCTGCACGACCGTTTCGAAACCTTCAAGGCCGTGGGCGGCACGATCGGCACGCTCGTCTCCGCGAGCTTTCTGTTGGTGCTGGCCGCCGTCAACCTTGTGATTCTGCGCGACGTGTGGCGCCGTTACCGGCACGTCCAACGCAGCGGCGAATTGCCTGTTCAGACGCCGGACTCGATTGCGCCGGCCGGTCTGCTGTCGCGCGCGCTGCGGCCGCTCTTCAGGCTCGTGACGAAAAGCTGGCACATGTACCCCGTCGGCGTGCTGTTCGGGCTCGGCTTCGATACCGCGACCGAGATCGGTTTGCTGGCCATTGCCGCATCGGAAGCCGGCAAAGGCCTCCCGCTCTATTCGATTCTCGTGTTCCCCGCGCTTTTCACCGCCGGCATGACGCTGGTCGATTCGACCGACAACGTGTTGATGGTCCACGCCTACGGCTGGGCCATGGACGACCCGAAACGCAAGCTCTACTACAACGCGAGCATCACATTCGTCTCGGCGGTGGTGGCGATTGTGATCGGCGGCGTCGAGGCATGGGGACTGCTGTCGGACAAGCTCGGTCTGAACGGCGGCGTGTGGGAACTGGTGGCCGGCGTGAACAACCGCTTCGGTGTGCTGGGTTACGGCATCGTCGCGGTGTTCATGGCGTGCTGGATCGGCTCGGTGCTGTTCCATCGCTGGCGGCGTCCGGACGATGCGGTCGCGCGGTAAATCCAACACCTTTGGCGCGCTGCGATCGGTAAGGTTTCCGCCGCTGCATTGGCCATTAAGCGGTCGCAACGGCACGCGCACCAGGCACGCCTCGAACCGTGGCCGCGCCAAGCGTTGTGGTGACGATACACGGCGGCCCCTTTATCCGCAAAACGGGAACCCGGCGGCGCCGCAAGCGCGCCGAATCCATGGGCAATCGCTTACACTGAACCCGCTTCACCTCGTCGCTTTCGTCATTGCAATACCTCGCCCTGTCGCGCGCATCCGGCGCGGCCCTTCAGAACCGGCAACAGAACGGACTGGACACTCCATCGATGAAGACTCCCGCGGACCGATTTCTCGCACTCGACGCAGCCCGCCTCACCGCCGACGCCTACGGCAACCACGCCATCGACGAATTCCTCGCCGGCCGCATCACGCGCCGCGATCTGTTGCGCTATGCCAGCGTGATCGGTTTGTCGCTGGTGGGCGGCGGCGTGCTGAATGCGCCGCAAGCGCGTGCGCAGGGCACCGCTGCCGCGTCGAATCAGACGATCCGTGTGGCTCACCTGACGCCCGCTGGCGCCGTCGATCCGCTCACGGTGACGGACGCCGCCAGTCTTGCGCTGCTGAATCAGACCGGCGAATTCCTGATCGACGACGACGGCGAAAAGCTCGTGCTGAAGCCGGCGCTCGCCTTGTCGTGGAAACCGAACGACAAGGGCGACGTGTGGACCTTCAAGCTACGTCCCAACGTCAAGTTCCACGACGGCCAGCCGTTCACCGCCAAAGACGTGGTCGCCACGTTCGACCGCCTCGCCGATCCGGCAAGCGGCTCGGCGGCGCTGTCCGTGCTCAAGGGCGTGCTGTCGAAAGGCGGCGCGAAAGTGGTCGACGACCACACGGTCGCGTTTCATCTGGATGCGCCGAACGGCAACTTCCCGTATTACGTTTCCTCGGACAATTACAACGCCGTGATCCTGCCCGCGAACTATGCTGGCGGGTATGAAAAGAGCTTCATCGGCACGGGCCCGTTCAAGCTCGAAAAGTATCAGGCGAAGGTGGGCGCATCGTTCGTGCGCAATCCCGATTACTGGGGCGAGAAAGCGTTGCCGCAACGCGTACAGTTCTCCTTCTACGCCGACGAGCAAGCGCAATTGCTCGCGCTGCAAGGCCATCAGGCCGATGTGATGGGCACCTTCACCGTGCAGGGCGGCGCCGGCATTCTGAACAATCCGGACTACAAGGCCGTGGGCGTGAAGTCGAGCGCGCATCGGCAGATTCACATGCGCAACGACAATCCGTTGTTCAAGGACAAGCGTGTGCGCCAGGCGCTGGCGTTGTCGCTCGATCGCGACGTGCTGGTGCGTGGTCTGTTCAAAGGGCGCGCGCAACTCGGCAACGACAGTCCGTTCGCGCCGGTGTTTCCGTCGTCGGATGCGGGCGTTCCGCAACGCAAGATCGACGTCGCGAAGGCCAAGGAACTGCTTGCGCAAGCGGGCGTGCCGAACGGCTTCGACGTGACGCTGACCACAGAAAAATACATGGAGATTCCCGATCTCGCGGTGGTCGTGCAGAACGCGGCGAAGGCCATCGGCGTGCGCATCAATCTGAAGGTCGAGAGCCAGTCGCTGTATTACGGCGCGGGCACGCCGGGCAAATCGGATTGGCTGGACTCGCCGCTCGGCATTACCGACTACGGTCATCGCGGCGTGCCGAACGTGTTCCTGAATGCGCCGCTCACCAGCACCGGCACGTGGAACGCCGCGCATTTCAAGAATCCGCAATACGATCAACTGGTCGCGCAATTCGTCGCGGCCATCGATCTCGGCTCGCAGAAGAAAATCTCCGCGCAGATCCAGACGCTCCTGCTCGACGAAACGCCCATCATCATTCCATTCTTCTACGATCAACTGATCGCCATGCGCAAGGGTGTGAACGGCGTGCGCTTCACTGCGCTCGCGCAACTCTATTTCGATCGCGCGGTGTTGAGCGCGTGATGTTGAACGCCTAAGCGCAGACGGTTCCGCAGGAGAGCACGATGTCGACCACGGTGACCCCTTCCGCTTCCCAGGTATCGAGAGGCAACGCGGGCCGCGTCGTGCGTTTCCTGGCGACGCGTGTGGGCTTGTCGTTGATCACGCTATGGCTGCTGTCGGTGATCGTGTTCGCTGGCGGACAACTTCTGCCCGGCGATATCGGCCGCGCGGTGCTCGGGCCGCTCGCCGATGCGCGCGCGGTCGCCGCCCTCAATCATCAGCTCGGCGCGGACCGTCCACTGATGACGCAATATGTCGACTGGATTTCGCATTTCGTACGCGGCGATATGGGGCTGTCCTACGCTTATCGCGAGCCGGTCCGCCCGTTTATCGCCGAGGCGCTCGCGCATTCCGCCAAGCTCGGCTTGCTCGCGTTCATCGTCGTCGTGCCGCTCGGCATTGCAGGCGGCGTGTGGTCGGCCATGCACGCTGGGCGCTGGCTCGATCGCACCATCAGCATCGCTGGACTATCAGCGACCGTCGTGCCGGAATTCGTTTCGTCGATCGTGCTGATCCTGGTGTTCGGCGTGTGGCTGCGCTGGCTGCCGATCGAAGCGTCGTATCCGCCCGAAGCGAGCGCACTCGAGCAGCTGCGGCATCTGGTGCTGCCGGTGCTGCCGCTCGTACTGGTGTTCTTCGGCTATATCGCGAGAATGGCGCGCGCCGGCACCGTCGAGGCGCTCGATGCGGACTACACGCGCACCGCGATTCTCAAAGGCCTGCCGCGTCATATCGTGATCTGGCGGCACGTGTTGCGCAATGCGTTGCTGCCCACCATCACAGTGGCCGCCACGCAACTCGGTTATATGATCGGCGGCCTCGTGGTAGTCGAGACGCTATTCCATTATCAAGGCATCGGCTCGCTGATCTACAACGCCGCCAAGGCCAAGGATTTTCCGATGCTCGAAGCCGGCGTGCTCACGATCGGCGTGGTCTACACCGTCGCCAATCTCGTCGCCGATGCGCTGCATGTCCTGCTCAATCCGCGGCTGCGGGTGAGGAGCGCCGAATGAGCACTATCGTTCCGCCGACTCCACGTGTCGCTGCCGAGCCGCGCTTCGACCAGTTGCGCGTGCTGCTGCGCTCGCCCACCTTCGTGGTGGGCCTGGTGATCGTCGCGTGGTGGATCGTCTGCGCCATTGCCGGGCAGTGGATTGTGCGCATCGATCCGTACGCGTCCGATCCGCTCAATTCGCTAACGCCACCCGACAGCACGCATTGGTTCGGCACGGATCAACTGGGGCGCGACGTGTTCTCGCGCGTGATCGTCGGCGCGCGCGACATTCTCACCATCGCGCCGCTCGCGACTTTGCTCGGCACGATAGCGGGCACCACGCTGGGATTGATCGTCGGCTACTTCGAAGGCTGGGTCGACAACGTGGTCGGGCGCGCGATCGACGCCGTGCTCGCGCTGCCGCTCGTGATCGTCGCGCTGCTCGCGCTCGCCGCGGTCGGCGCGTCGAACTTCACCGTCATTCTCGTGATCGGCATCACCTTCACGCCGATCACCGCGCGCACTGTGCGCGCCGCCGTGTTCGCCGAGCGGCATCTCGACTACGTCGCCGCGGCGCAACTGCGCGGCGAACGTGCGCCCTACATCATGTTCGCCGAGATTCTGCCGAACGTGCTGCCGCCCATCATCGTCGAAGCGACGGTGCGGCTCGGTTACGCGATCTTCGCGGTCGCCACGCTATCGTTCCTCGGTTTCGGCATTCAGCCGCCGTCGGCCGACTGGGGCCTCGCGCTGTCCGAGTCATACACGCTGATGGCGGGCGGCGCGTGGTGGACCGTCGTGTTCGCGGCCGGCGCGATCGCCAGCCTGGTGGTCGGCGTGAACCTGATCGCCGACAGCGTGCAAGGCGTGCTCGACCGATGAACGGCCCGCCGCCCTCCTCGTTCCCCGCCTTCGACGTCTCGAAGAGCGATCGCACGGACGCGCTGACCGTCGTCGGACTGACAGTCACGTACCGCATGCGCGGACGCGATCGCGAAGTGCTGCAGGACATTTCGTTTCGCGTGCGGCGCGGCGAAGCGTACGGTCTGGTCGGCGAATCCGGCTGCGGCAAGTCGACGGTCGCGATGGCAGCGCTGCGCTATCTGCCGCGCAACGGCAAAGTGAAGGCCGGGAAGATCATCATCGCCGGCGAGGACGTGCAGAAGCTCAACGCCGACGCGTTGCGCAACATGCGCGCCAATGCGATCTCGATGGTCTATCAGGATCCGGGGCGCGCGCTGAATCCGTCGCTGACGATCGCGCGCCAGGTCTCCGAAGCGTTCGAAGCCGCCGGCGTCGCGCGTGACGAAGCCTTGCGGCGCACGCACGAGATGCTGCAACGTGTTCGCATCGCCGCGCCCGAGCGGGTGATGGAGAGTTATCCGCATCAACTGTCGGGCGGCATGCAACAGCGCGTGGTGATCGCCATGGCGCTCGCCTCGAATCCCGCGCTGCTGATTCTCGACGAACCGACCACCGGGCTCGATGCGACCGTCGAAGCGGAAGTGCTCGACCTCGTCGCGCAGTTGCGCAAGGAACTTGGCACCGCGGTGCTCTTCATCAGCCACAACCTCGCGGTGATCGGGCGGATGTGTGAACGCGTCGGCGTGCTTTACGCGGGCAAACTGGTCGAGGAAGGCGCGACGCAAGATGTCTTCTCGCGGCCGCGTCATCCGTATACGGTCGGACTGTTGCGCTGTTTGCCCACGGCCGGGCGCAGCAAGGACAGCGAGCGGCTCGATACGATCGCGGGCAGTCTGCCTTTGCCGGGTTCGGTTACGCAGGGCTGCATTTACGCCGACCGCTGCCGCCTCGCCGACGACCGCTGCCGCCGTGAAGCGCCGCCGCCGTATCGCGTGAGCGCCACGCGCGGCGATCAGATGTCGCGCTGCCATTACCACGAACGCGCGATCGAATTGCCCCGTGCGAGCGCGGAAGCCTTGCCCGAGCACAACGGCGCGTCGCTCGACGGCAAGCCTCCTGCTCTCGTGCTGCGGGCAGAAAAACTCTCGAAGACATTTCATGTCTCCGGTGCCCCGCTGCGCGCGGTCGACAATGTCTCGATCGACCTGGCTAGCGGAGAAACGCTGGGCCTCGTCGGCGAATCGGGCAGTGGCAAGACGACGCTCGCCAAGCTGATGCTCGGCCTGCTCACGCCGGATGCCGGCAGCGTGCTCGAACTCGACGGCGCGCCGCTCGCCGCACGCGTCACGCGGCGCAACAACGATCAGGTCAAGTCCCTGCAGATCGTGTTTCAGAATCCGGACTCGGCGCTCAATCGGGCGCATTCGGTGAAACGGCTGATCGGACGCGCGCTGTCGCGACTCACCGCGCTGCGTGGGCCGGCCATCGACGAACGGCTCGCCACGTTGACGGCCGCCGTGCGCTTGCCGGAGCGCTATCTCGGCTCTCGCACGCGGCAACTGTCCGGCGGGCTCAAACAGCGGGTGGCGATTGCCCGCGCGTTTGCCGGCGAGCCGCGCGTGGTGGTCTGCGACGAACCGACTTCCGCGCTCGACGTCTCCGTGCAGGCCGCGATCCTGAACCTGCTCGCCGATCTGCAACGCGAGCGCGGCGTCAGTTACGTTTTCATCTCGCACGACCTGCATGTGGTTCGCTATCTGTCGGATCGCATCGCGGTGCTGTATCTGGGCAGGCTGCTGGAAATCGGACCGGCTTGCGCCGTGTTCGAAGGACCGCATCATCCTTATACGGAAGCCTTGCTGTCCTCGGTGCCGACACTCGATGGTCACGGTGGCACGACCCGCATCCGCTTGTCCGGCGATTTGCCGAGCGCGGCATCGCCACCATCCGGCTGCGTGTTTCATACGCGCTGCCCGCGCAAGCTCGGCGCGATCTGCGAACAGCAGGACCCACCGTTCGTCGATGCCGGCGAAGGCAACGCCACAACGCCGTCCGCGCATCGAATCCGCTGCCACATCCCCGTCGACGAATTGCGCGCGCTGCAAACCGCGTCACGCGATGATGCGGGAAAAGTCGCGGGCAAGGTCTCTGGCAACGGATCGGAAAGCGCGCCCGAGAACGCCGGGCGTAACGAATAACACGGCATAGCGCGGCATCGAGGCCGCGCGTTTCATCGCCGAAACGTTTTCCTGTGTTTTTTCAGCGTGCGCATCGCACATCCCTATCCCACGCCTGTTAGCGCAAGGCTTTCCGGCCAGTGGCATGGATATCGCTAAGTACTGACCAGACATCGCGATGCAATGCATGGCAACGGAGGGCAAAGCGCTTGCCCACACACCGGCTCCGCAGCCGGGAAGACAATGATGAGTGGTTGACCGACATCGGCAGGACAACCTCGGGGGGGCGACGAGGCCGGCGTACCGACAGGCCCGCTGCTGCTGACTCAGCGTGAGAGATGGCGGCAACGAGGTGTCGTCGTTCCCTCGGGAGAGACGTGATGAAAACCATAAGATTCAATCAGTACTACTGCGGGGTTATTCGGAGTGCGGCGATCGTAGCGGGTGTCGTTGCTCTGACGACTCAGGCGGCGTATCCGGCCTCGACGGATGTGATCCCCAAATGGATGGTGCTCGCCGACGCGCCGCTGCCGGCCAGCGCCGCGCAGGGCACAGCGCAACTCGCGCAGAGCGACGGCGCGGCGCCCGGTGGATTGGCAACCGGCGCGGCAGCCGGCGAACCCACCGCCGCCGACGACGACGCCGCTCTGGTATTTCAACCGCATGACTGCAGCGGCGCCAACGTCAGTGGATGCGCGCCTCACCGCGGCGGCAGCGGTAGTAACGGTGCGGCGAGTTCGGGCAATAGTGGCGCGGGTTCGAATAGCGGCGCAGGCGGCTCGGGCAGCGGCAACTCCGGTGCAAGTGGAAGCGGCAAGGGGAGTGGTGGCGGAAGCAGCGGCGGCGGGAGCGGCGGTGGCGGAAGCAGCGGCGGCGGAAGCAGCGGCGGCGGGAGCGGCGGCGGCGGTTGCGGAGGCTCCAGCGGCGGCGCCGGCGCCGGCGCAGGAGCAGGCGGCGGTAACGGTGGTGGCAATGGTGGAGGGAACGGGCACTAGCAATCGCCTGGTCTCTGGTTCGGGTGCCCCCGCGCCCTAACCTCACTCGTGTCACGTTCCGGTTTACCGTTCGCTGTCCGCCGGCATCGGCGGTGATGTCTCGGTCCCCCGGTCGAGCGTCACCGCCCGAGGCCGGTCGGTTTGAGCGATCCACGTAAGCGGGGCGATAACCCGTGGCGACGCGGATTCGGACCGCACACTCAAACCGCGCACGCCGACGCGTTCGCAGGCGGCTATAACTCGAACAATCGGCCGCCCGTGCGCGCGTAACCGGAACCAAACCGAAGCGATCGCCTCATATCAGATTCAACGTTCGATATGAGGGCACCACAACATGCAACGAAACGTCCCCCCCTCGGCGGCACGCGCGGTCACCGGCCTGTTGATGGCCGCCGCGCTCAGCCTCGCATCGCTCGCTCAGGCGCAAACGGCAGCACAAACACCTGCGCAAACAGCGCCGGCGGCACAGCCGCTCTCACCGACATTGTCACAAGCCGCACCGCCGGTCGATCCCACCTTCTCCGCCTATTCGCTCGCGCAGACCTGCAAGCAGAAGAACGACAACGTCGCGCAAGGCCAATGCGTCGGCGCGATTCGCGGCATCATCCACGGCTATCAGTACGGCGTGCTGTTCCTCGGCCAGCGCACCGCGTTGCCGGCCAATGAAACGCAGCGCGTGTCGCTGTGCCTGCGCAATACGCAGGTGTCGTCGATCGTCGACGAATTCGTCGCGGACGCCGCCCAGGTCAACGAAGATTCGCTCAAGCACACCCCCGCGGAAGTCGCGGTGCTCGGCTCCGTACACATGCACCACGGCTGCAATTGACGAGGCGCGCGCGGCGCCTCGCGGCGCTTACAGCATTTCGAGCGGACGCTTGCCGCGCGGCGGCTTGAAATAAGCGTCGATAGCGGCCAGTTCATCGGCGCCGAGTTGCAGTTGCGACGCGCGATGGTTGTCGCGCACGTGCTCGACGCGCGCCGCCTTGGGAATCGCAAACACGCCGGGCTGGCGCAGCACCCACGCGAGCGCCACCTGGAACACCGAGACGCCGCGCGCGTCGGCGATATCGTCGAGCGGCGAACGCTTCGGCAGGCGCGCGTGATCCACCGGGCTGTACGCCATGGCCGGCATCTTGCACGCGGCGAGCCACGGCAGCAGATCGAAATCCGGCCCGCGGCGCGCCACGTTGTAGAGAATCTGATTGGTCGCGCAAGCATCGCCGCCCGGCGTGGCGACGAGTTCTTCCATGTCCTCGGTGTCGAAATTGCTGACGCCCCAATGGCGGATCTTGCCGGCCCGTCGCAGGGCCTCGAAGCCCTCGACCGTTTCCGCGAGCGGCACCGAGCCGCGCCAATGCAGCAGATACAGATCGAGCTGATCGGTCTTCAAACGCTTGAGACTCTGCTCACAGGCCGCGATCACGCCGCGCCGGCTGGCGTTGTGCGGATACACCTTGCTGACCAGAAACACCTTGTCGCGCAAGCCTGCCAGCGCTTCGCCCAGCAGCGATTCAGTCGCGCCGTCGCCGTACATTTCCGCCGTATCGATCAACGTCATGCCGAGTTCGACGCCGCAACGCAGCGCGTCGATTTCAGCGGCATGCCGCGCCGGCATTTCTCCCATCTCCCAGGTGCCCTGCCCCAGTTTCGGAATGCGCTCGCCGTCGGGCAGGCTCACGCTTGCGATGTCGCTCGTCATGCTGACTCCTCGAAGTGGCTCAATGGTCGGCAATGCCGCTGCGCAGACGAATGCGCGCCGCATGCCACGAAAATCATAGCGACGAGTTTAGCGGTTCAATCGGCCTTCGGCCGGGGACCAGGCAAAAGCCCGCTATAACACAGCGCGCCGATGTCATAGAATTGCCGCTTGCCCTTCTTGCGTGAGCTCCATGACCTCTGCCTCGGAAGACCGCTGGCGCGACCTGCGCCCGGACCCGGAAAACGACACACCGCTATATCTGCAACTGGCTCGCAAACTCGGCGCCGCCATCCACGAGAACCGCTGGAACGCGGGCGAGGCACTGCCCTCGGAGCGTGTGCTCTCCGAGGCGCTGGGCGTATCGCGGATCACGTCACGCAAGGCAATTGCGTTGCTGGTCGAGCAGGGGTTGATTCGGCGCACTCAGGGCGCGGGCAGTTTCATCACACCACGCTACGAAGATCCGCTATCGCGTCTGTCGAGCTTTAGCGAAATGCTGCGGCGACGCGGCTTTACGCCGAGTTCGAAGTGGCTGTCGCGCGAAATCCTACCGGCCAATCGCGACGAGGTAATTCAGCTCGGTTTGTCGCCGGCGGCGGCGGTGACGCGGTTGCGGCGCTTGCGGATGGCCGACGGCATTGTGATGGCCGTCGAGAACTCCACCTTTCCCGCCGCGGTGATTCCCGATCCTCAAGCGATCGGCGATTCGCTCTACACGTATCTGGAGAATCGTGGACTGACGATTGTCCGCGCGTTGCAGCATTTCCGCGCGGTGAACGCGAGCGAGGAAATCGCGCAACAGATGAGCATCGCGCCGAACGAGGCCCTGCTTTTGATCACGCGTGTGGGCTACACCGCCGACCAGCGCGCGATCGAATTGACCGACACGTACTGCCGCAATGATTACTACGACTTTGTCGCGGAGTTGAGGAAGTAGTAGTCGGGTCATTGCGCTGTGTGCGGCGCATGCTCCGGTTGTGTGTCGGCACACGCGTCGCCGCAGGCAGCTTACTTAAAGTCCTCACTCCCACTTAGCCTCATGCGCGCCTACTCGAGTCGGTGGCAGCGCGAAATACGCAGGCGTCTCGTCCAAAGCCTCAGCCGGCTGCACGCCTAGCACGCGTCCAAACTCCGACTCCACGGTCGCGAGGCAATCACGCACATCGTCGAGCGTGACGTCGGGCGCCTTCCAGCCCTCGGGAATCTGCCCGAACGACTGCAGCCATCGACCCGTTTGCGCGAGCGAGACGCGCACATGCCAGCTTCCACCTTCGGTGGCCCGCCGCGCCAACGCGGCCATCGCGCCGAAAGCCGCCAGATAACCGGTCGCATGATCCAGCGCCTGACACGGCAAATGCTTGGGCTCGTTCCACCCCGCCGCCTGCCGCTCAGTAAAGGCAATCCCGCTTGCCGACTGCACCAGGCTATCGAACCCGCGTCGTTGAGCCCACGGCCCCCCGTGCCCATACGCGGACACCGACACGTAGACGATCCCTGGCCGCACACGTGCCAGTTCCTCGGGACCGAAACCGCGCGCGGCCAGCGCTCCCGGGCGATATGCCTGCAGAAATACATCGGCGTCGGCGGCGAGGCCGCGCAAAACCTCGCGCCCCGCCGCGTCGCGCAGATCGGCGAGAGCCGAACGCTTGCCGCGCCCGTTGTCGATCACCAGCGGCGCGATATTCGGCAGATGCGGCCCGTTGATCATCAACACGTCCGCGCCATGCTGCGCGAGCGCCCGCCCGGCCACCGGCCCGGCAATGATGCGCGACAGATCCAGCACCCGCACGCCCGCCAGCGGCCGAGCCGCGCCGCCCGCGCGTGGCGGCTCGGCCGGCGCGTCGCCGATGCGCTCGATCTCGAAGAGCGGCAAGCCCGCAATTGCTTGCGCCTGATCGAGCGCGGCCCACTCGTCGGGCGTGCGAATCAGCGCCGCGCAGAGGCCGGCGTCGGCGAGCGTCTGGTCGAGCGTCGCGCCATCCCAATTGCGAATCGCGGCGGCCACAGCAGCAGGATCGCTCTCGCAGCCGAGCACCTGCAAGACACCCTGAAGGTGATGCGCGAAGTTCGTGTGCAGTTGAATCCAGTGGCCGTCGCGCGTCTCGTAGAAACCCGTCACTGGATCGCGCAAGGCGGGCGGCGGCCCGTCGTCGACACGCAAATAGCGCTCGCTGCGAAACGACGCGAGGGCGCGCCGCAACTCGACGGTCACGTGCTGCCTCCGTCCTGTGCGCAAACGCTGGTATTCGGCCGCCGCAAGGCCGGTCGCGGCGATGCTCGCCGAGGCCAGGCTGCCGACCCGGTAGACCGACGGCAAGCCCGGATCGGCGCCGGTCAGCGTGACGGAATGCAGCGCCGTCGGATCGCACCCGGCGAGCGTCCAGATATGTTTGAGAGCGAGTTCAGGTGTCATGTCGTCCGTAACGAAGCAGGAAGAAGGTGAAACGAGTCTAGAATTCCACCCCGTCGCAATCAATCTTGATTATGATAATCAATATATATTGATTTCTTCGGTTTCCGCACTTTTCCATGCCAACCTCGAACTCCCTGACCGCCGCTGAAGCCGCCGCGACACTCGGCATCAGCTTGCCCACGCTCTACGCGTATGTGAGCCGCGGCATGTTGAGCTCGTCGCCGGATGCGCAGGGCAAGCATCGTCTCTACGACGCCGGCGAAGTGCGACGCCTCGCGCGCCGCAAGGAAGACGGCAAGCGCGCTGGCAAGGTTGCGCAGAAGGTGCTGGACTGGGGCGTGCCCGTGCTCGAATCGTCCATCACGCTGGTCGCCGATGGGCGTCTGCTGTATCGCGGACACGATGCGATGGAACTGGCGCAAGGCGCGTCGCTCGAGGACATCGCGGCGCTGCTGTGGGAATGCAGCGCGAGGCGCATTGCCGATGCCCCGGCCGTGCCGTTCGCCACCGCACAATGGGCCGCGTGGCTCAAGCTCTGGGGCGACAGCACGCCGCTCGATCGCGCGCTCGTGCTGTTGCCGGCCGCCGCGGCACAAATGCCGCGGGTGTGGGCGCTCGGCCGCGATGCGCAACTCGACACGGCCTGCGCCGTCATGCGCCTGCTGGCCGCCGCGATGATCTCGGCGGCGCCGTCGAACGAGCCGCTGCATCGGCAACTGGCTTTAGCGTGGCACGTGCGTAATCGCCAGCAGGCCGGCTTGCTGCGCGCGGCGCTGGTGGCCTGCGCGGATCATGAGTTGAATGCGTCGACCTTCACGGTGCGCTGCATCACGTCGACGGGGACGCACCTGTTCGGCGCGGTGGCGGGTGGTCTCGCCGCCTTGTCAGGCCCGCGGCATGGCGGTGAAACGGTGCGCATCGCCGCGCTGCTCGAAGAAGCGTCGCGCGCGCCCGATCTCGACCGTTATCTGGCGAACCGCCTTGCCCGCGTCGAACACGGCGCGCACGGGCCGGTGCTGTCGGGCTTCGGTCATCCGCTTTATCCGGACGGCGACCCGCGGGCGCGGCTGTTGTTGGCCATGCTCGCCGACTGCGCGCCGGCGCGTTCGCCGTTGCCTGAAGTGCTGGGATTGGTGCGCACGGTGCGCGACACGACCGGCGCGGAGCCGACCGTGGACTTCGCGCTCGCCGCCATCGAGCGAGTGCTGGCGTTGCCGGCTGGCGCCGCCTTCACGCTGTTCGCGGTCGGCCGCGTGGTCGGCTGGATTGCGCACGCCATGGAACAGACGCGCGACGGCCGCTTGATCCGGCCGCGCGCGCGTTACATCGGGGAGTATGAGGCTGCCGGGCCGGACTGAGGCGCCGCGAACCCGGCTGATTCGCTCGACGAATTGTCAGGCCGCGCCGAGCCAGCGCGGCAGCCAGTTCAAGACCGGCGAGCCCAGCATCGGCTTCGTTGCCGTGCGCTCGGAGCCGCTCGCCAGCGCAAAGCGCGCGCCGGCCTGCCCTGCGCTGATCCATGCCACCGCCCGACGCGGCAGTTCGATCGACTCGCCGGTAGCGAGCCAGTGATCTTCGCTGTCGCCTTCGATAGTCAGCCAGATCTCGCCTGAGATCACCTTGAAGATCGACGGACGCGCGACACGCCAGGCTGCCGCGGGCTCGCCATGTTCCAATTCGAAAATCCGGACTTCACGCATCGCTCTCTCCTTCAAAGAACTTTCTGTTGTACCGATTATTGACGTGCGATGATCGAATACCCATGCACAGTTCCGAACACTTCCATCGGAACTGTTCAGTTGAAAAACCGGACAGTTGGCGCGGGCAGCGGGTTTTTTTGGCGCAGAGCTCGGGCGCATCCGGCCTGCGTTCGGTGAAGGAGGATCCTCATGAAACTCGAAATCCAGCTCGATCGAGACAATGGCGTGCCGCTGACCGAGCAGATTGTCACCGGCGTCACGACGTGGATCCGCTCGCGCATCGCCCACCCCGGTGCGAAGCTGCCGTCGATTCGCCAGTTCGCCGCCGACTACGGCGTGAGCCGCTTTCCGGTGATCGAGGCTTACGACCGGCTGGTGTCGCTCGGCTACGTCGACTCGCGCCACGGCTCCGGCTTCTATGTCGCCGACCGCCAGCCGGCGAGCACGCAATCTCAGGGCACCTCGGACCCTCGCCGCGCCGAGGGCGAGTCGGACCATCTCCTGCAGCAGTTCAACCATCCGGGCGAAACGCTCAAGCTCGGCAGCGGCTTCATTCCTGAAGGGTGGCGCGACACGGACAGCATCGCGCAGGCCATCCGTCACGTGTCGCGCACCGATGCGGCGAGCATGGTCGATTACGCTACCCCGCTCGGCAACCTGACTTTGCGCGAGCATCTGCAAAGCCGCATCGGCCAGTTGGGGATTCAGGCTGACACGTCGCAGATCCTCATCACCAACGGCGCCAGCCAGGCATTCGATCTGCTGTTGCGCTACATGCTCAAGGCAGGCGACACGATCTTTGTCGAAGACCCCGGTTACTACAACCTCTACGGTCTGCTGAAGCTGCACGGCGTGAAACTGATCGGCATTCCGCGCACGCGCAACGGTCCCGATCTGGATGTGATGCAGGAGCAGTTGAAGACACACCGGCCCAAGTTGCTGTTCATCAACACTGTGTTCCACAATCCGACGGGCACCAACGTAGCGCCGCCGGTGGCTTTCCGGCTGTTGCAGCTGGCCCGCGAGCACGGCTTCTCGATCATCGAAGACGACATCTACGCCGATTTTCAGACCGACCTCACCGATCGCCTCGCCACCCTCGACCAGCTCGAACACGTGATCTATGTGGGCGGCCTGTCGAAGACGCTGTCGTCGTCGCTGAGGATCGGCTGTGTGGTCGCGAGCCACGCAATCATCAAGGATCTGGTCGACATCAAGATGCTGACGAGCATCGGCGGCTCGCGTTTTGCGGAAGCGGTCGCCGTGGCGATGCTGGAGCGCGGCGCGTATCGCAAGTATCTGGAGCGCCTGCGCCGGCGTATGCGCGATGCGCTCGGTTCGACCATTCAGACGCTCGAGGACGCCGGCTGGGAAATTTTCGACAAGCCCGTGGGCGGGAAATTCGTGTGGGCTCGCGTGCCGCATGTCGCCAATGCGGAACGGCTGGTGGAGTGCGGCGTGCCGTTGGGCGTGACCGTCGCGCCGGGCAACTACTTCCGGCCGAATATGGAAGTGAGCCCTTGGACCAGGATTCACATCGCATTCGGTAACGATCCGCGTGCGCAAGCGTTCTTTCGCGCGGCGGCGGCGTTGCCGGCGTCGGAGTGAGTTCGGGATGATTGCGGTTGTCGCTTGGCTGTTGGGTTGCGTTGGCTACGTGAGGCGCATGGTTGAGCGGTCTGGCTGAGTTGGCTGGGTTGGCTGGCTGGGTTGGCTGGCTGGGTTGCCTGCCTGACTTGCCTGCCTGACTTGCCTGCCTGACTTGCCTGCTTTGAGTTGCCTGCTCTGAGCGGGCCGCGCCATTGGCCGCCGCAAGCCGCGCTCGAGCCGCCGCCTGACCATCACACCCGCTGCGCCGGCCCGCGCTTTTCCCTAGAATAGCGAGTCCCAGCCCGTCCCTGCGCGCCTAGCCGCCCTCCATGTCCACGCCGACTCCGCCCGCCACCACGCCCGGTACGTCCAGTACACCTTCGCCCCGCTCGCTCACCGTGATGCTGTGGGTCGTCGCCACCGGCTTCTTCATGCAGACGCTCGACTCGACCATTGTCAACACCGCGCTCCCCGCGATGGCGACGAGCCTCGGCGAGTTGCCGCTGCGCATGCAATCGGTGGTGATCGCCTATTCGCTGACGATGGCCGTGATGATCCCGGTGTCCGGCTGGCTCGCCGACAAGCTCGGCACGCGCCGCGTGTTCTTCAGCGCGATCCTCGTGTTCGCAGTCGCCTCGTTGCTATGCGCGAACGCGCATACCTTGAATCAGCTCGTGGCCTTCCGCATCATGCAGGGCGTGGGCGGCGCGATGCTGCTGCCGGTCGGACGGCTCGCGGTGCTGCGTACCTTTCCGGCCGAACGCTATTTGCCGGCGCTCTCATTCGTGGCGATCCCGGGCTTGATCGGCCCGCTAATCGGCCCTACGCTCGGCGGCTGGCTCGTGAAGATCGCCTCGTGGCACTGGATCTTTCTGATCAACGTGCCGGTGGGGATCGTCGGTTGCATCGCGACGTTCATCTACATGCCGGATAGCCGGAATGAACATGTCGGCAAGTTCGACATGAAAGGCTATCTGCTGCTGATCGTCGGCATGGTGGCGATTTCGTTCGCGCTCGACGGCCGTACCGAGTTCGGCATTCAGCACGCCACGGTGCTCGTGCTGCTGATCCTGAGCCTCGCCTGCTTTGTCGCCTACGGTTTGCACGCCGTGCGCGAACCGACGCCGATTTTCTCGCTCGACCTCTTCAAGATCCACACCTTCAGCGTCGGCCTGCTCGGCAATCTGTTCGCGCGCATCGGCAGCGGCGCGATGCCTTATCTGATTCCTCTGCTGTTGCAGGTAAGCCTCGGCTACAGCGCGTTTGAAGCCGGCATGATGATGCTGCCGGTGGCGGCTGCGGGCATGGCGTCCAAACGTCTCGTGACGAGCCTGATCATCAAGCACAGCTATCGACGCGTGCTGATCATCAACACGGTGCTGGTCGGCTTGACCATGGCAAGCTTCGCGCTTACCACCGCGAACCAGCCGCTGTGGCTGCGACTCGTGCAACTGGCGTTCTTCGGCGGCGTCAACTCGATCCAGTTCACCGCGATGAACACCTTGACGCTCAAGGACCTGGGCACCGGCGGCGCGAGCAGCGGCAACAGCCTGTTTTCGCTGGTCCAGATGCTGTCGATGAGTCTCGGCGTGACAGTGGCCGGCGCCCTGCTTGCAACCTTCACCGGCCTGCTGCCGCGCGTGACGGCCGCCAATTCGCTGCCCGCGTTCCACGCGACGTTCCTGTGTGTCGGCATCATCACGGCAGGCTCGTCGTGGATCTTTGCGCAACTGTCGCCGGACATCCGCACGCCCGCGAAAAAGACCGATCCTTCCGAACGGACCTGATGCAGGTCTACCCAGCCGCGCGCCCCGCGACCGACCCGCAAAGGGGCGCGGGCCGCACCAGCGAAGTGCGAATCGTCGCCCTCGCACCCGTGCTGGCGCACAATCGTCTTATCTGAGTGTGACAACCGGGCATTCGTGCTGTGTTTCCGCACGCGCATAGTTCTTGCTCGCCTATCCTGTAAACTCACATTTTGCGCGTGCGAACTTGTGTCGAGCATGCAGGCGCGCAGCCACCTCCACACGACTGACATGATGAGCATGATCGAACTCGATCCTCCCGGCTTCCAGCCACCGCGCCCGATGGCCGGCGACGAAGGCTCCCGGCGCACCGTTCTGTACGGCGGCTACACTGTTTTCAGCGTGTTCCAGCCGGTTTTCTCCGTGTCGCACCGGCGCGCGATCGGTTATCACGCGTCGCTGCGCGCCCATGACGAACACGCGGTGCAGGTGCCGTCGCACGAGGTTTTCACGCAAGCCGCGCGACGCGGCGACCTGCTCGAACTCGGGCGGCTTGCCGAATCGCTGCATCTGGGCAACTTCAACGCGTTCGACAGTCATGACGAATGGCTCTTCCTGAGCCTGCACCCCGCTGCGCTGATGGACACCAGTTACGGCGACGCACTGCTCGCCGGCCTCAAGGCGCTCGGCTTGCCGCCGCAGCGCGTGGTGCTCGAAGTATCCGAACAGGCGGGCGGCGAAACCACGCGCTTTGCCGAGATCGTCGACGCGCTGCGTAAATCCGGCTTCCTGATTGCGCTCGACGGCTTCGGTGCGAAGCATTCGAACATTGACCGCGTGTGGAATCTACGGCCGGACATCGTCACGCTCGACCGCTGCATTCTCGCGCAAGCCAGCGAACATTCGCACATTGAACGCGTGCTGCCGGGCCTCGTCTCGCTGCTGCACGAATCCGGCCAACTGGTGCTGATGGGCGGCCTGAGCACCGAACGCGACGCGCTGATCGCGCTCGAATGCAACGTGGACTTCGTGCAAGGCGCGTTCTTCGCGGGCCCGAGCGTCGAACCAGTCAAGCCACAAGCGGCGGCCGGTTTGATGGACTCGCTTTCCGCGGCGCTGCGCGAACGGGTCACCGCGCGTGAACATGCACAATCGGCACGGCTCGCCCCGTATGTCACGGCGCTCGAGACGGCCGCCGCGCAACTGGTGGCCGGCGAGTCGGTCGCGCAAGCCACTGCGCCGCTTCTGATGCTCGGCGAGACGGCACGCTGCTTCGTGCTCGACGGGTCGGGCCGGCAGATCGGCGACAACGTGCTCCCACCGGGGCGCGCCTCGCAACGCGCGAAGCGTTTCCGCCCGCTGCTGCATTCGGAAGGCGCAAGCTGGGAGCGCCGACCGTACTTTATCCAGGCGATGCGCACGCCCGGCCATGTGCATCTCACCCCGCCTTATCTGTCGATCAACGAAGCGCATCTGTGCGTGACCGCCTCGATCGCCGCGCACACGCCGACGGGCACGCAGGTGCTATGCGTGGACATCAACTGGGAAGTCGCAGCTCACCGCAACTGAGTTCGTGGCGCTCTGCTGGATCCGTGCGAGCAGTTGCGTAACTGCCGTGCGGCCCAGCATGCGGTTGGTGGCCCGCAAACGCGCCGCGCTGGTCACTACGCGCATTGCGACGATCTTCGTGGAACCATCCGCCAGACTGTTCGTGGACACGTCGAGCACGCCGACGACGTCGCCCTCGAAGAGCAAGGCGATACACAATGTGCCCGCCACCGACACTGTCTCTGCGTTGCTCGCGTGCTCGACGAGCGACGTTACCGTATCCATCCACCCCGCCGCCGCCGGTTCCGACATGCTCACTCGCGCGCACGCAGGCGCGTCGCTGACGACTTCCGGCGCATCACTAAAGAGCCGCAATAAGCCGACTCGATCCTGCGCCTCCAACGCCGTGCGCAAGCGTTCCACGATCCGCGCATGCGCTGCGGGATCGGCGGGCTCCGCGGGCGCACCCGCGCGTTGCAGGCGCGCCTTGGCCCGATGGACGATCTGCCGGCAGGCCGCCGGCGTTCGCTCGAGAATGGCCGCGATCTCCGCGTAGTCACAATCAAAGGCTTCGTGCAGAACGAACGCCGCCCGTTCGTCCGGTTTCAGGCGCTCGAGCAGCAGCATGACGCCATAGGACATTTCCGCCGCGCGCAAGGCGAGTTCTTCCGCCGACGGCGCCACCTCGTCGAGCCACGGCTCCGGCAACCAGCCGGCGGCCTGCGACGCGCGTTCGCGCTGCACACGCCGCAGCCGGTCGATCGCGACGCGCGTGGTGATCGTGGTGAGCCAGGCGACAGGTATCTGAACCTCCTGCGTGTCCGCGAGGTGCCATTTCAATCCGACGTCCTGCACCACGTCTTCCGCTTCGGCGCGGCTGCCGAGCATCCGGTACGCCAGCGCGAGCAGGCGGGCGCGCACGGCCTCGAAGCTGGATGCCTTGTCGATTCCTTGTTCCGTCATACGTAGACCTCCAGATCGTGCGTGGTGAAAAGCGCGCGGCGCCCCGCCTGCGAAATGATCCGGGCGCGCGCCGACATCCTGTTTCTTTTCGTCTTGACGGCTGGGCATCGAACGATGTGACAGCCCCGCCAAAAAATATTTCTGTCACGGCGTCCTGTGTCGCGTCGTCATAGGGACAACAACCGGCGCAATGAACGCGCGGGTTCCGGATCGGCCAGGGCACAGCAAGGGCGCTTCGTGCCACGAGGCCACGCGCTCCGCACAAATCACGGTCACCCAGACCGCATACACGAGGTCAACATGCATTCGAGCAATCCAGACATCACCGGCCTTGGCCTCGTGCCCACCGTGATCGAACAGTCCGGCCGCGGCGAGCGCGCCTACGACATCTATTCGCGCTTGCTGCGCGAACGCATCGTGTTTCTGGTCGGGCCTGTGAACGAGCAATCGGCCAGCGTGATTGTCGCGCAGTTGCTGTTTCTGGAGTCCGAGAATCCCGACAAGGATATTTCTTTTTACATCAATTCGCCGGGCGGTTCGGTGTACGACGGCCTCGCGATCTACGACACCATGCAATTCATCAAACCGGAGGTATCGACCTTGTGCACCGGCTTCGCCGCGAGCATGGGCACCTTTCTGCTGACAGCCGGCCAGCGCGGCAAACGGTATGCCTTGCCGAACGCACGCATCATGATTCATCAGCCGTCAGGCGGCAGCCAGGGCACGGCGGCGGATGTCGAGATTCAGGCGAAGGAAGTGCTCTATCTGCGAGAGCGCCTGAATGCCATAACGGCCGAGCGCACCGGGCGCAGCATCGAGGAAATCGCCCGCGACACCGACCGCGACAACTTCATGTCAGCACAGGCCGCGAAGACGTACGGTCTCGTCGATGAGGTGCTGGAAACACGCGCGGCGCTGAATGTCGCGTCGTATCACCAGGACAGGTAGCACGGTGGCGGCCCGCGTGGTCGATCCACTGCGAACCAACGCCGTAAGGTCGTGACCCTGAGACTGTTGAGGCACCGCGTCGACGAACCTGCGAAACCTTGGAGAACGTCACAAAAAGCGCGCGCCGTCGCGGGTTCGCGCCGCCCGTATCGGTGCGCCCGGAACACAAAAGCTGATCACCTCCGCTGGAATCGCTATCATGGTCGCGATTCGTCGAATTCGACGATCGCTTCAATGGAGATATTCATGGCGTCATCCAACGAAACCGTCAGCATGGCGCTATTCTGCGACTTCGAAAATGTCGCGCTCGGCGTGCGTGACGCGAAGTACGACAAGTTCGATATCAAGCTGGTGCTCGAACGTCTGCTGCTCAAGGGCAGCATCGTCGTGAAGAAAGCGTATTGCGACTGGGACCGCTACAAGAGTTTCAAAGGCGCGATGCACGAGGCCAATTTCGAGTTGATCGAGATTCCCCACGTGCGCCAATCGGGCAAGAATTCCGCCGACATCCGGCTCGTGGTCGACGCGCTCGACCTTTGCTATACGAAATCGCACGTCAACACGTTCGTGATCATCAGCGGCGACTCGGATTTTTCGCCGCTGGTGTCGAAGCTGCGTGAGAATGCCAAGCAGGTGATCGGCGTCGGCGTGCAGCAATCCACGTCCGATCTGCTGATCGCGAACTGCGACGAGTTCTTCTTTTACGACGACCTCGTGCGGGAGAGTCAGCGCACGGTCGCCAAGCGCGAGTCGTCGCGCCCGCAACAGTCTGCCCAGCCGGCGGCCAAACGCGCGCCCGACGAGGAAAAGACCCGCAACAAGGAAGACCTCGAAAAGCGCCGCACCAAGGCGGTCGAGATCGCGGTGCAAACGTTCGACGCGCTCGCGTCCGAACGCGGCGACAGCGGCAAGATCTGGGCGTCGGTGCTGAAGAACGCGATCAAGCGCCGCAAGCCGGATTTCAACGAGACGTACTACGGCTTTCGCGCTTTCGGCAATCTGCTCGAAGAAGCGCATGCTCGCGGGCTGCTCGAGTTCGGCCGCGACGAGAAGTCAGGTGCATATGTGTATCGAAGCACGGCCGCGAATGTGGCCGGCGACAACGCAGGCGAGTCTGTCGAAGTCGTGGAGCCGGCGGAACAGTTGTATGAGGCGCAGGTCGCCGAAACGGTGATCGCCGAGTCGGGCGGCAAACACGAGTCTCGCCGTCGAGGACGAGGCAATCGCAAAGCAGGACGCGGCCAACAGGAGACCGTTCACGAAGAGCGTACGGCCGTCGAGCATGGCGGCGGCGCGCAGGTTCAAACGGACGACGTGCGCGCGCAAGCGCCGGACAATGCCGAGTTCGTTTTTGAAGTGCCGCAAGCGCCTTTCGCGGAGCCTGAAACCGCGATCGCTGAAGAATCCGGTGGCTCGGAGAGCCCGGCAGAAGCAGACGAGCGAGATACAAGCAGCAAGCAACCCAAGCGCCGCAGTGACCGCGCGCCGCGCAAGACGGCTGCGAAGCGAGCAAAGAAAGCTGCGCCACGAGGCATCGACGATATTCCGGAGATCGCAGCGCCTGCTGAAGCGCCGGCCGCGTCTGCCACAGCGGAAGAAGCGCCCGCGCCGGCAAAAAAGGCCGCACGCAAGACTGCGCCGCGCAGTCGCCGTCCGCGTAAGACGGCCGCGACGAGCGACGCGGAGTGAGCGTGATATTTGGCGCGGTGTAGCGGTGTCGATGTGGCTGCCGCTGCACTGGCGCCAAACAGAAAGCCCTTGCTCCGAAAAAAAGGAACAAGGGCTTTTTCATTCCGCGATCCAGATAACCGCAAGCTAACCACCGACACCCACGAGCACACTCAACTACAGCCGCATCCCACCCAGCGCGAAACCATCCCCCTTCCGCTCACAACAACCCAAACACCGCCACGCCATTAGTAGCGCCGACATACACCTTGCCGCGCGCGATCATCGGCGTGATGAATTTGTTGCCCGCACCCCATTGATCGCGCGCGCCGGCCTGGTTGCTGTTGTACAGCTCGACGGCGAGATTGCCCGCGTTGTACGCATGCAAAGCGCCGGTCGTGCCGTTTTCCGCCGCCCAGACAATCCCGTTGCTCGCGCCGTTCGCCGACACCGCCGGCGTCGCGCCCGGATACGCGAAGGTAGTCGGACTCCTCGATGCAGCCGTCGTCGCGAGCAACGCCCCCGAGACCGGCAACGCCTTCAGGTTGTCGTTCAGGCCGCCGTAATAGACCACGCCATTGTAGTAAGCGGGCGATCCCCAGATGCCACCCGCCAGCGTGCCGATCAACTCCTGCCAGATATTGTTGGCCGTCGGGTTGAATTTGCCCATCGAATCGCGATCGACGACGTAGATGTGGTTGTCCTTGCCGGCCGCCACCGCCAGATGCTTGACCACGCCGCCTGCCGTGGTCTGATCCGGCAACACCATGGCGCCGCCCGAGCCGAAATCGTTGTCGGTGGCCGCTTGCGTGACCACATCCGACATCGCGAAATAGTCGGTGACCTGCAGGTTGCCCAACGACAGCTTCATCATCGAGTCGCCGTAGTCGCCATCCGCGGGAAAGCCCGCCGCATTCAGCGTGGTGCCGAACGTGCCGTTGCCGTCCACGACATAGAGCGACGTGCCGTCCGACGCCATGCCCGAACCGGCCATCCAGATCGAGCCCTGGCTGCCGTTCGGCGTGATGTTGAGCACGCTAGTCTGTTTCAGCGTGTCGGCGCTATAGGCCATCAGCCAGCCGGTGTAAGAGCCTCCCATGCAGTGCGCGGTCCAACCCATATAGATGTTGCCGCCGACCAGCGTGAGTGCCGCGCGCTCCGTATGCAGCGACGGGTTGAAGGTAATCACCCCGTTGACGCTGCCCGCGCCGTTGCCCGGATAAGTCGCCGCGATTTCCGTCGGGCCGCCGAGCACTTCGGCGCCGGTCGCCAGATCGAGCGCGTGCAGCCGGTGATGGTAGCCGCCGCCACTGTCCTTCGTCATCGCGACGGCATACAGCACGCCATTCGTGCCGCGACTGCGGTCGATGACCGGCGTCGACGTAATGCCGATCTCGGGGGTGATGTCCTGGCATCCGTGGTCGTCGCTGGGCGTTTCGCCGCTGCCGACCAGCGAGACTTTCCATAGTTGCGCGAAAGATGTGGCGTCGTAGGCGTAGACGCTATCGTGTTCGGTGACCACGTACACCACGTCGTGCGCCGTGCCGCCGATCGACAGGCTGGTGACAAAGAGCGGCTGTCCGTCGACCTTGCCGTCCGCGGCAAGAAACGCGACCTTGCCGAAGCTTGCCAAGTTGACGTTCGCCGGCGTGAGCGTAGTCTCGGCGAGCATCTGACCGGTGCGGCCGAGATCGTTGTGATGCATGAGGACGTCGGTGGCGTAGGCCGTCACCGCTGCCGGTGTGTTGCCCGAACCGGTCGTTCCAGTGCCAGTGGTCGAGCCGCTGCCGGTGCCCGAGCCGGTGCCACTGCCCCCGGTGCCACTTCCGCTTCCGCTCGCCGAACCCGACGCCACGCCGGACGTGCCGCCCGAACCACCTCCGCCACACGACGCGAAACAGGAGGCGACGGCGATCAGCGCCACTACCGTGCCCCGACGGGTCCATGCGCCCAGCCCGGATGTCTCAGCGCCAGCTTGCGAGATTCGCATTTTCGCCTCGTCTCTTGAACGATGCGACGGTCAGCTCCGCACAACGAACGGTGCGCGCCGTGACTCACGTCGCGTGCCGTAAGAGAGGAGTCCGCCACGCGCGTCTCCCGCTCGCTGAACACATTCATCGCCCTTGCGGCTGATTAACCGTACGCCGTTTGCAAAGGCGTTTATCGCCATCGTGTCGCCTCTCTCCGCCATACGAGGCAATACGTGTCGGCGACGGAATTCATTCGATGCGGACGCTCGATGGAAGTCGATCAGTAGTACGGATAGGGGGCATACATTACCGGCGGCGGCCCGTAATAGCGGGGCGGCGGAGCAACATATACCGGTTGCGGCGCGTACACCGGCTGCGGCGCATAGACGGGCATTTGCGGCTGCGAAATCGTATTGCCCTTGGACGTCATGCACTGCGCGTACGCCGCGTCGTACTGCGCCTGGAGGCTGCCAGCCGCATACTGTGTACCGTTCGCGCCGGCCGCGCCGCCGACCAGCAAGCCGCTGCCGGCGCCGATGGCCGCGCCCGCGCCGGGATTGCCCGCCGCTGCGCCAATGAGCGCACCGACAGCGGCGCCGCCCAGCGTGCCGATAGCGGCGCTATTGACGCCGTTCGCGGTCGCGGCCTGCGAGGCGCCGTTCGCGTTGGTCGAGCGATAAGCGTAGTCGCGGCAACTGTAGTCGTCCTGCTGGAACTGATTGAGCGGCTCGCCGCTGCGCGGCAGCGCGACGATGGAAGGACCGCTCGGCGGCACCACCGCGCAACCGCCGAGGAGCGCCAGTGCGACCGCAGCCACAGGCAGTGCGACGCGTATCGATTTAGGACTTGAGATCATGGTGGCGCACGTTTCTTCATAGGGGAAACATACGTTAGGCCAATTTGCGAACGCTTTGTTTACGAGATAGTTACCGTATTTTTTCCGCCTGCGTCTGGACGCGCTGTCGGCAGGCTGAATGCGAATTGGAATGCAGAGAGCCGTTACCAACTGTGACAAAGATTCATGTGATCCGTCGGGTGAAAAGCAATCCTATGCAACTCGGACGCGGAATCTTCTTGATGCAGTAACGCACGACAGCAAACGACGCCGCGAAAAACAAAAGCCCTCGCGTGCGAGGGCTTCTTTCCTGCGGTTGCTGCGAAGGAGTCTGATGAGTAGCGCTGCTACCGGATCACCCAGCCAGCAGTGCCGCCTTCAAACTCACCGGCAATCTCACGCGAAGTTCTTCGACGCGAATTCCCAGTTGGCGATGTTCCAGTACGCTTCGACGAACTTCGGACGCGCATTGCGGTAGTCGATGTAGTAAGCGTGTTCCCACACGTCGATGGTCAGCAGTGCCTTGGCGTCCGTGGTCAGCGGGGTAGCGGCGTTGCTCGTCGACACGAGGTCGAGCGAACCGTCGGCCTTTTTCACCAGCCATGCCCAGCCAGAGCCGAACGTGCCGACCGCGGTCTTGGCGAACTCTTCCTTGAACTTGTCGAAGGAACCCCACTTGGCGTTGATCGCGTCAGCGAGCGCGCCGGTGGGCGCACCGCCACCTTGCGGCGACAGGCTGTTCCAGAAGAATGTGTGGTTCCACACCTGAGCTGCGTTGTTGAACACGCCGCCCGATGCCTTCTTGACGATTTCTTCGAGCGACAGGTTCTCGAATTCCGTGCCCTTGATCAGATTGTTCAGGTTAGTCACATAGGTCTGATGATGCTTGCCGTAGTGATATTCGAGCGTCTCTTCCGACATGTGCGGGACGAGTGCGTTTTTCGCGAACGGCAGCGGCGGGAGCGTATGTTCCATGGTGCTTTCCTTCTGTCTGTATCTGTTGTGGGGGAGTCTGCGGATAACGCTTTTGAGCACTCGATTGTAGGCGACTTGGAATAACCCCGCAAACCAACGGACTTTATGCCCGGCATTGGCGAACACGCCGCGCACACAGCGTAATTAGTGCTTCCGCACTCTGTGTACCCGGCCCTCGCAACAGTCAAAAGGACAGGTGCCGAGGCCGTCGGCGAAGTGTCAGAAACCGTCGGTCAGGCGGGGCTGCACATCAGCCAGCGCGATGTCCGCGGCGCCTTCCGCGAGATGCACCGTGAGGCGCCGTCCCGGCTTCAACGACGACGGCGCGCGCACCGCACGTCCGCTCTGGGCGTCGAGCACGGCGGCATAACCACGCTCCAGCGTGCGCTGCGGACTCAGCACTTCGAGACGCGCGGCGAGCGTGCCGATGCGCGCGGTCTGACGTTCATGCTGGCGTGACAAAGCGGCGTCCAGACGTTGCGAAAGATTGCCGAGCTTCGCCTGATGCCCGGCGAGATCCGGGCGCCAGCGCTGCCAGCGCATCTGCAGCAGCGAAAACCGCGCGCGCGCGTCGCGCACCGGACGCGCGCCCGCGGATGCCAGCCGCACGCTCAATTGCTGCAGATGCGTGCGTTGCCGCGCGAGCCGCTCGGCCGGCGACACCAGACGGCGCGCGAGCCAGTCGAGTTGCTGGGCGCGCCGTTCCATCATACGGCCGAAGCCGCGCGCGAGCGTCGCGTGACGGTGATCCAACTCGCGCAATAACAGCACGCGCTGCGGACTGACGAGTTCGGCGGCGCCGGTCGGCGTCGGCGCGCGCACGTCCGCGGCAAAATCGGCGATCGTGAAATCGGTTTCGTGGCCCACGCCGCTGACCACGGGAATCGAGCTTTCCGCGATCGCGCGCGCCAGCACTTCTTCGTTGAACGCCCACAAGTCTTCAATCGAGCCGCCGCCGCGGCACACGATCAGCACGTCGACTTCGCGCCGCGCGTTGGCGGCGTCGACCATCGCGGCAAGCTTGCCGCTCACGCCCACGCCCTGCACCGGCGCCGGATAGATGACCACCGGAATGTGCGGCGCGCGGCGCGACAGCGTGGTCAGGACGTCGCGCAACGCCGCGGCCTGCAACGACGTCACAATGCCGATCGCGCGCGGATGCGACGGCAACGCGCGTTTTCGTTCAGCGGCAAAGAGCCCTTCCGCTTCGAGCTGCGCTTTCAGCCGGAGGAACGCTTCGTAGAGACGCCCTTGCCCGGTGCGCCGAACCGCTTCCACATTCAGTTGCAGTTCGCCGCGCGGCTCGTACATCGTCACCAGCGCGCGCACTTCGATGCGGTCGCCCTCGCGCGGCGTGAATTCGGCGTATTGCGCCCGCCCGCGGAACATCACGCAACGCATCTGCGCTTGCGCATCCTTGATCGAGAAATACCAATGGCCGCTCGCGGCGCGCGTGAAGTTCGACACTTCGCCAGAGACCCAGACGAGCGGAAACGAACGTTCGAGCATCGTGCCGATCGCGCGATTGAGCGCCGAAACGGGAACGGCGACTTCACCGCTGGGCGTCGCCGACGAAGAAAAAGGGCTTTCGGGATTCATGCGAGGAATATAGGTGGCTGGCCGGACAGACGATAGACCGACCGGCCATCCGCGTCCAGCGCGGCGCTCGAATTGTTAAAAGTGTCCACATGGCGGGACCTGCCAGACAGATCCCGCCAGATCGCCCGCGCGGCCGCATGAATTCTAGGCATGTCGTTGATTTATATGGTGTTTACATCTCGTTAAAGAGAATGATTGCCGATACCGGGCGCGCGCAACGGCCTTCTCGGCCTGTCGGACGGCAGGTTCTCCACAAAGTTATCCACAGGCTGTGGGCAACGCTGCAAGCGCCGTTTCGTCGCGCGCTGCATGGCGAGCGACTTGCCGGGCGGGACGCCCGCGCGCTAGAGTGGCGGGTTCGACGGCATGCAGAACGCCCCGCGGCGTCCAGCATTGCGGCACACTGCGCAAGTGCGCCGGCTGCTGCCCTGCTTCATTTTTCGCCTCACTTTCGATAGTCCGGAGAACCGCGTTGATGCTTGCCCCGCGTATTGCGCCTAGCTCCTTCACGCCGCCGTCCCGGCGCCTTTTAGCGAGCGGCGCGTCACTCGTCTCTGCGACATGCTCATGAGCGAAGTCAGCAACCGTCTCGAAGCACGCCTCGCGCGCGAATGGCAACAGCGCGGTCCGTTCGCCTGGGCGCTGTCGCCGCTCGCCTGCGTGTTCGGCGCGATGGCCGCCGCGCGCCGCGCCGCCTTTTCGTTCGGCTGGTTGAAATCGGTACGTATCGGCGTGCCCGTGGTGGTGGTCGGCAATGTGACCGTCGGTGGCACCGGCAAGACACCGACCGTGATCGCGCTGGTCGAGGCGTTGCGCGCCGCGGGCTTCAAACCCGGCGTGGTGTCGCGCGGCTACGGCGCGCGCGTGAAGACGCCGACGCGGGTCACTTCCACCTCGGCGGCGAGCGTCGGCGGCGACGAGCCGTTGCTGATCGCGCGCCGCACCGGTGCGCCGGTGTGGGTCTGTCCGGATCGCGTGGCGGCCGCGCAGGCGCTGTGCACCGCGCACCGAGAAGTTGACGTGATTGTGAGCGACGATGGCTTGCAACATTACCGGCTTAAGCGCGACGCCGAACTGGTGGTATTCGATCACCGGCTCGGCGGCAACGGCTTCCTGCTGCCGGCCGGCCCGTTGCGCGAGCCGCTGTCGCGCCGCCGCGACGCGACGCTTGTCAACGATCCTTACGCGCGCACGCTGCCGGCGTGGCCGAACACCTTCGCGCTACAGCTAGCGCCCGCGGACGCGTGGCATCTGGACAATCCCGCGTTGCGCCGGCCGCTTGCGCAATTCAGCGGCGATCGCGTGCTGGCCGCAGCCGGTATCGGCGCGCCGGAGCGCTTTTTCGCTACACTGCGCGCCGCCGGTCTCACGCCGGCCACCCGCGCGCTGCCGGATCACTACGCGTTCGAGCGCAATCCGTTTACCGATGTGGACGCCGACGCCATCCTGATAACGGAAAAGGATGCGGTAAAATTAGGGTCCTGGCACGACGCGCGGATCTGGGTTGTCCCAGTCGAAGCCGCGCTCGATCATCGCCTCATTGCATTAGTTGTGGAGAAAGTTCGTGGACGCTCGCCTGCTTGAAATTCTCGTCTGCCCGATCTGCAAGGGCCCGCTCAGCTACGACCGCGCAGCACAGGAGCTGATCTGCAACGCGGACAAGCTGGCCTATCCGATTCGCGACGGCATTCCCGTCATGCTGGTCGACGAAGCGCGGCAGACTGTGGAAGGCACGCCGGTCGATCTGAATCCGGGCTCCGTGGCCTGAGCCAGCCTGGTTCGCACGGGACAGCCGCCGTAGCGGTGTCCCGCGTGTTGCGGTCCGTATCCGTCGTCTTGCCCGTCCGCGGCCGCGCTGCATGCGCGGCCGCTTTCTTCCGGCCTCATCGCCGCCCGTCTTTGCGCTTGCCTTGCCGATGACCCACGCCAATACCATCACTCCCCCGTTCATCGCCGTCGTGCCGGCCCGGCTGGCCTCGACGCGTCTGCCCAACAAGCCGCTCGCCGACATCGGCGGCAAGCCGATGGTGGTGCGGGTCGCCGAACGCGCGCGCGAATCGGGCGCGCAGCAGGTGCTGGTCGCCTCGGACGCGCAAGCGGTGCTCGACGCCGCCCGCGACCACGGCTTTGAAGCGGTGTTGACGCGCGCGGACCATCCGTCCGGCACGGACCGTCTCGCGGAAGTCGCGGCGCAGTTCGGTTGGAGCGACGATACGATCGTGGTCAACGTGCAGGGCGACGAACCGCTGATCGATCCGGCGCTCGTGTGCGGCGTTGCGTCGCACCTTGCGGCAAGCCATGGCTGCGCGATCGCCACCGCCGCGCACCCGATCACCGACCCCGCCGAAATCTTCAACCCAAACGTCGTCAAGGTCGTGCTCGACGCACGCGGCGTCGCGCTGTACTTCTCGCGCGCGCCGATTCCGTGGGCACGCGACGCCTATCAGCCGCACTGGCCCAATGTCGCGTCGATGCCCGCGCCGCCCGCGCCCGCGGTGGTGCATCGGCATATCGGGCTGTACGCGTATCGCGCGCAATTCCTGCGCACTTACCCGAGCCTCGCGATCTCGCCGATCGAACAGGTCGAAGCGCTCGAACAATTGCGAGCGATGTGGCACGGCGAGCGGATCGCGGTGCTCGTGACTCATGACGTGCCGCTGCCCGGCGTCGACACGCCCGCCGATCTCGCGCGCGTGCAGGCTTTATTCGGGTCTTGAGCGGAAAAACCCATGGCATAATCGGACGGTTGTGCGCGCCTCCCGATACAAACGAGAGTCAGGGTTTGCCCGGTTGCGCCGTTGCCCTCTTGCAGCGCCGTCGTGTTCGACGTGCAGCGCGAGACAAGGAACGGCAGCCAATGCGGGTCCCCTCGACGCATCGTGGGATGTCCGCAGCGCCACCAAAGAATTCACACAGATCTGGAGATATCACATGCGTTTGATCCTTTTGGGTGCGCCCGGCGCGGGCAAGGGCACTCAGGCGACCTTCATCAAGGAAAAGTTCGGCATTCCGCAAATTTCCACCGGTGACATGCTGCGTGCGGCCGTCAAGGCAGGCACGCCCCTCGGCCTCGAAGCCAAGCGTTTCATGGATGCCGGCGAACTGGTCACGGACGAGCTGATCATCAACCTGGTGAAAGAGCGTCTGCAGCAGCCGGACTGCGCGAACGGCTATCTGTTCGACGGTTTTCCGCGCACCATTCCTCAAGCTGAAGCCATGAAGCAGGCCGGCGTCCCGATCGACTACGTGCTGGAAATCGACGTGCCGTTCGACGAGATCATCGTGCGTATGAGCGGCCGCCGCTCGCACGCCGCGTCGGGCCGTACGTATCACGTCAAGTTCAATCCGCCGAAGGTCGAAGGTGTGGACGACGTGACCGGCGAACCGCTGATCCAGCGCGACGACGACAAGGAAGAAACCGTCAAGAAGCGTCTCGAAGTGTACGAGGCGCAAACCAAGCCGCTGATCGAGTACTACAACACCTGGGCGAAGAACGGCGATTCGTCGACGCCGTTGAAAGCGCCGCAGTATCGGCGCATTTCGGGCCTCGGCAGCGTCGACGAAATTCGCGACCGCGCCTTCGAGGCGTTGAAGTAAGCTCGTTTGCGCTTGTGTTCGCCTCACGAAAACCCGCCTTTGCCGGCGGGTTTTTTTATGCAATGCGCGGCTTGAGTGCCGAGCGGTTTTCCTGTTTATCCGCGCTCAATATTAATTAGCCATCCGTAACGGTTTGCTCTGCCTAAGCCCTCCCAATGCGTAAGAATCACGCTCCTGCCCGCTTCGCTTTCCGCATTGCAGCATAGCCGTTACAATCGATCATCGAAAAGATATTCGATCCAGACATTACTGAACCGTAGCAAAGGAGAAGACATGGAGATTCGTGACAACGTTTTCCTGATCACCGGTGGTGCATCGGGGCTGGGCGCAGCCACGGCGCGCCTGTTCGTCGAAAACGGCGGCAAGGTCGTGCTCGCCGACCTGAATGTAGATGCCGGCGAGGCGCTCGCGAAGGAGCTCGGTGGCGTCTTCGTCAAATGCGATGTGAGCCGCGAAGACGACGCCACCCAAGCCGTCGAAGCCGCCACCAAGCTCGGCACGCTGCGCGGCCTCGTCAATTGCGCGGGCGTCGCGCCTGCCGTTAAAACGGTCGGCAAGGACGGCCCCCATCCGCTCGACTCGTTCGCGCGCACCATCTCGATCAATCTGATCGGCACCTTCAACATGGTGCGGCTGGCCGCCGCGGCCATGTCGAAGAATGAACCGAACGCGAATGGCGAGCGCGGCGTGATCATCAACACGGCGTCGGTGGCCGCGTATGACGGCCAGATCGGCCAGGCGGCTTATGCGGCGTCCAAGGCCGGCGTGGTCGGCATGACGCTGCCTATCGCACGCGACCTGTCGCGCAACGCGATCCGCGTGATGACGATCGCACCGGGCATTTTCGAAACGCCCATGCTGCTCGGCATGCCGCAGGAAGTGCAGGACGCCCTCGGCGCGATGGTGCCGTTCCCGCCGCGTCTCGGCAAACCGGCCGAGTACGCGATGCTCGCCAAGCAGATCTTCGACAATCCGATGCTCAACGGCGAAGTGATTCGTCTGGACGGCGCGATTCGGATGCAGCCGAAGTAAGCCTGCATGCGGCGGGCGGTTTCGTATAGCCCGCGCCAATGAAAAACGCCTGCACACGTTTATTCATGTGCAGGCGTTTTGTTTTGAGTGGTTCTAATGGGCGCGGCCTTGCCGCGTGCCTACTCGCGGTCGTCGTGCTGAGTGCGCTGACGCAGTTCGTGCAATTGTGACTCCACCACGGTCGCGTCCTCGGCATCGGGCCGGTCGCCGAGATAGCGCTCCAAGTCTTCGAGCGCGGGCCGCAGATAATCGAGCCGCGCATAAGCGAAGCCGCGATCGCGCACTTCCTCGATACTTTCCGGCAGCAGAATCACGAGACGCTGCTGCACCGCCAGCAAACGCTGCCAACGTTCCGTCTGAAGATACGTGGACTTCAGATTGCGCAGCATACGCGCGATGATCTCGCGCCGCGTGGTCGGTTGCAGCAGCATGCGTAGCGCCCTGCTCACCGATTCTCCCGCCGACGCCACATACGGCTCCAGCATCTCCACCATCTCCGATTCGGACAGCGAGTGTCCGCTGGTCGGATCGAGCATGACGTCGCCGTCCGGTGTCGTCACGCGTAAAAGAAAGTGGCCGGGAAACGACACGCCGCGCGCCGGAACGCCAATCTGTTCGGCCATTTCCAGATACAGCACCGCCAGCGAAATCGGAATGCCACGGCGGCGCTTGAGCACCGCATTCAGATGGCTGTTGTCGGGGTCGTAATAATCGTTGAGATTGCTGGCGAAACCCAACTCCCGAAAGAAGAACCGGTTCAGAATGCCGACCTTCTGCTTGATGTCGGCGTCGTCCGGCATGCGCCGCTGCAGGCGCACCACCAGTTCGTCGATCTCGGCGAGCGTGCCTTGCAGATCGAGATCGGGATAGGCGTCCTGCGCGAGCGAGAGCGCCGCCTCGGTCAGCGGAAGACTGTCGTCTTCGGCGACGAGCGTGCTGAAATAGTCGAGAACTCGCGTCATCGTGATCACTTCACTCGCCTTTTGAAATACGCGTACTTGAAGCCCATCAGCCAAAGCATACCGAAATATAGCGCGGCGAACAGTACGAGGCACGCTGCGAGCAACACCATGCGATCGACCGGACGGCTGTGCATGCCGATCCAGTCGAAGCTGATGGCCAGCCAGTGCATCGTGCCGGCCAGCACCAGACAGGCGCCGAACAACTGCACGAAGAATTTGAGCCAGCCGCTCGACGGCGTATAGATGCCGCGCTTGCGCAAGCCGAGGAACAGCAGCAGCGCATTACCGCAAGCGCCGAGCCCGACGCTCAGCGTCAAACCCGCATGCGCGAAGATCGGCACGAACAGATAGTTGCTCAACTGCGTGAGGATCAGCACGCCGACACCGATCTTCACCGGCGTCTTGATGTCCTGCTTCGCGTAAAAACCCGGCGCGAGAATCTTGATGAGAATCAGGCCGATCAGGCCGACGCCATACGCCGACAGCGCGCGGGCGACCATCACCACCGAATTGCCGTCGAACTTGCCGTAATGAAACAGCGTGGCGGTCAGCGGCTGCGCGAAGAAAAACAGCGCGACGGCGCTCGGCGCGGCCAGCAGGAAGGTGACGCGCAAGCCCCAGTCGAGCAGCGACGAATATTCGTGCGGGTCGGCATCGACGTGTGCCTTGGAGAGGCTCGGCAACAGGATCGTGCCGAGCGCGACGCCCAGCAGCGCGGTCGGAAACTCCATCAGCCGGTCGGCGTAGTTGATCCACGACACGGCGCCCGGGCCGATGCGCGACGCGATATTCGTGTTGATGATCAGGCTGATTTGCGCGACCGAGACGGCGAACATCGCGGGCACCATCTTCGACAGCACGCGCTTGACGCCGCGATGCGCGAGCGCCTTCACCGGGTTCAGGCCGATGCGCGGAATCATGTCGATCTTCTTCAGCCCCGGCAGTTGCACGATGAACTGCAGCACGCCGCCGGCGATCACCGCCCACGCGAGCGCGTAGACCGGCGTTTGCAGACGCGGCGCGACGAACACCGCGGCGACGATGAACGCGACGTTCAGCAGAACCGGTGCGAACGCGGGCAGCGAGAAGTTCTTGTACGTATTCAGCACGCCCGACGCCAGCGACGTCAGCGAAATGAAAATGATGTACGGGAACATGATGCGCGTCATGGTGACCGCGAGGGCGTACGCCTGCCCTTCGTGCGCGAGGCCCGAGGCGACGATGAACACCACGCCCGACGCGCCCACGACGCCGATCAGCGAAAGGACCGCGAGCGCCCAGGCGAGCACCGTCGACGTGGCGTCGACCAGCGCTTTGGTGGCGTCGTGGCCTTGCTGGTTCTTGAACTCGGCGAGGATCGGCACGAAGGCCTGCGAGAACGCGCCTTCGGCGGAGATGCGGCGCAGCAGGTTCGGAATGCGGAAGGCGACGTAAAACGCGTCAGTGTATTGACTGGCACCGAACGCGCGTGCGATCAGCGTTTCGCGGGCCAGTCCGGTCACGCGCGACAGCAGCGTGAAGCCGCTGACCGTCAGCAGGGCTCGGAATAGATTCATGGGGCGCTTATTATACGGGTGCCGCGAGTGCGGACGATGAGCCGGAACGCGATTCGGACCGTTTTGCCGCGCGGACGTTCGATCCGATGGGTGGATCGGCGCGTTTTTTATGGCTTCGCCGCAGCGTGTTGTCGGCCTTGGACGCACCCGCGCCCGCCTTCTGCGCGCGCTCCAACACGCTTGCGCCATACGACCGCCGGCCGGACGCCGGACTTTCTGCAGCATGGCGCCTCGGTGACATAGCGCTTTCCCGTTGCCACGTGCCTGATTTTGTTGCTATAATCGCCGGTTTCGAAGCTCGATCAATTTTCGGACGGGGTTCAGATCGGCGCCACGCCGACTGCCAAACCCTCGAACAACCCGAAAACACAGGCCTGCCTTCGCGTAGTCCGATCGATTTTTTTCGACACTTTTGCGCTCTTGGGCAATCGCTTCCAAGAGTTCGATCTAAAAGCAGCACCTCACCACTTGAAGGTCAGGTACTGGAAACAGGAACAGGATAAGGAACCGTCATGGCTAACTCCGCACAAGCACGCAAGCGCGCCCGCCAGGCCGCCAAGGCAAACTCGCACAACTCGGCACTGCGCTCGAAGTTCCGCACGGCTATCAAGGCTGTCCGCAAGGCGATCGACGCCGGCGACAAGGCTAAGGCCGCTGAAATCTTCCAGGCATCGTCGAAGACCATCGACATCATTGCCGACAAGAACATCGTTCACAAGAACAAGGCTGCTCGCCATAAGAGCCGCCTCGCTGCAGCCATTAAGGGTCTGCAAGCGTCCGCAGCGCAGTAATTCCGGTCAGCCCGCTTCGGTGGGCTACCTCCTGTTTCCGCTGCACAGAAAGGCCCGCCTCGGCGGGCTTTTTTGCTTCGGATCGACAGATCCACACTGCGTCGCGCAGTTCGTCGCGCATATGATTGACGGACTGCCCACAAAAAAACCCGCTGCCAGCGGGTTTTTGCTTTTGCGTTTGCCGATCCGGCGGGCTCGCGCTATATCACGTGCCTTTTCTCTTGCGGCGTGGCGTGCTCGAGTTGCAGCTCGCACGCCTCCGTCACGACCAGGTCATTGTCTTTCGCAAAGTTGAGGACGAAGTCGAAAGCCATAGGTTCGATGTCGCGCAACCGCGAATCGAGAATCACGCACTTGAGGTCGCCGATCATGGTCGGTCGGACATACACCGAGTACTGCATATAGGCGTTCGGCCCCTTCCTTGCGCCGGGCCCGAAACACGCCATGACGCCTGCGAGCCGCTCCGACCAGTCGCTCGGCCGAAACTTTTTTCCCGTCGACGTGATGCCCTGAATGAAATATTCGGTTGGAGCTGCTTCGGCCATGTAGGAATACCTGTGTGACTGCCCAGCGGGATGACAGCAAAGCGGACGGCGAAACGGCTCTGAATTGCCGGGACTCGCCGACTGTGCCGCGATGGCGAGCGGCACCACCAGAAACCGTGAAGAGCCGGCTAAGCCGCCTTGGCACTTGTCGTGACGGCGCACTGCAAGCAGGTCGTTGCGAATCGCGCGAGCCGTGTCCCACAAGCGGAATACCGGCCTGCTGGGCTTTGGGATAACCCGTAGATTATAGCGCAGCGGACCTTTTTCCGCAGCGCACACAAGATATGTCTGACGCTTCCTCAAGGCTTTCAGACAGCTTGCCTGGCCATTTGGCCGACTCGTCAAACCCGGCGAAATCCTTTATGCTGCTTTGAGTTACCACAAACGACGGCGGCGCCGTCCGGCAATCCTGCCGGGTGAGACCGCCGTATTTGTTTCATGACCGCCAAGAAAATTCGCCACTACCTGCAGTTCAAGGATTTCTCGCTGGAAGACTACGAGTACGTGCTGGAACGCGCACGCATTCTGAAACGCAAATTCAAGAACTACGAGACTTACCATCCGCTGCACGATCGCACGCTGGCGATGATCTTCGAAAAAAATTCGACACGCACGCGCCTGTCGTTCGAAGCCGGCATTTTCCAGTTGGGCGGCCACGCCGTTTTCATGAGCACGCGCGACACGCAGCTCGGCCGCGGCGAACCGATCGAAGACGCAGCGCAGGTGATCTCGCGCATGGTCGACATCATCATGATCCGCACGTTTGGCCAGGACATTCTCCAGCGCTTCTCCGAGAATTCGCGCGTGCCGGTGATTAACGGGCTGACCAACGAATATCACCCGTGCCAGGTGCTGGCGGACATCTTCACGTACTTCGAGCATCGCGGCCCGATTCGCGGCAAGACGGTCGCGTGGGTCGGCGACGCCAACAACATGCTGTACACGTGGATCGAAGCCGCGCAGATTCTCGGCTTCAAGTTGCGCCTGTCCACGCCGCCGGGCTACAAGCTCGACCGCGCAATGGTCGCCGCCGAAAGCGCGCCGTTCTACGAAGAATTCGACGATCCGAACGAGGCCTGCGCCGGCGCCGATCTCGTGACCACGGACGTCTGGACCAGCATGGGCTTCGAAGCCGAAAACGAAGCGCGCAAGAAAGCCTTCGCCGACTGGTGCGTCGACGCCGACATGATGGCGCGCGCCAATGCGGATGCGCTCTTCATGCACTGCCTGCCCGCCCACCGCGGCGAGGAAGTCAGCGCGGAAGTGATCGACGGCCCGCAAAGCGTGGTGTGGGACGAGGCAGAAAATCGTCTGCACGTGCAAAAGGCCTTGATGGAATATCTGCTGCTCGGCAAGCTGAATCACTGAGCGGGCCGCTCTTCAGCAACTCAAGCAGCATCTGCGTGAAGCGCGACGGGGCCTTGAATACGAGGCAAGGCATCCACGTTTAGCGCCACGCATTGAGCCGGCGTCCATGACAGTAGCGGACCCGGCTTCAACAGCGCACCGTCCCAAAAACGCGGGCAGCCTGCGGTTTAGTGTCAAAATAGTGGTTTTCCGCGCTCCGGGACCGCCGGCGCGCCTTGTTTTCCCGCTTTCTCCAGCTACGAGTTCACCATGAGCGATATCAAGAAAGTCGTGCTCGCCTATTCGGGCGGCCTCGACACCTCCGTCATCCTGAAGTGGTTGCAGGACAATTACGACGCCGAAGTCGTCACGTTCACGGCCGATATCGGCCAGGGCGAAGAGCTGGAACCGGCGCGCAAGAAAGCCCTGCAACTCGGCATCAAGCAGGACAACATCTTTATTGAAGACCTGCGCGAAGAATTCGTGCGTGACTTCGTGTTCCCGATGTTCCGCGCCAACACGATCTATGAAGGCGAGTACCTGCTGGGTACGTCGATCGCGCGTCCGCTGATCGCCAAGCGTCAGATCGAGATCGCCCGCGCCAGCGGCGCGCAGGCGGTCTCGCACGGCGCCACCGGCAAGGGCAACGACCAGGTTCGCTTCGAGCTCGGTTACTACGCGCTGGAACCGGGCATCAAGGTGATCGCGCCGTGGCGTGAATGGGACTTGCTGTCGCGTGAAAAGCTGCTCGCGTACGCCGAAAAGGCCGGCATTCCGATCGAAATGAAACACAAGCAAGGCGGCGCGCCGTATTCGATGGACGCGAACCTGCTGCACATCTCGTTCGAAGGCCGTCACCTGGAAGACCCGAAGGCGGAAGCCGAGGCCGATATGTGGCGTTGGACCGTGTCGCCGGAACAGGCGCCGGACCAGGCTGAATACATCGACATCGAATACGAGCACGGCGATCCGGTTGCGATCAACGGCAAGCGTCTGTCGGCTGCGGAAATGCTCACCGAGTTGAACCGTCTGGGCGGCAAGCATGGCATCGGTCGCCTGGATCTGGTTGAAAACCGTTACGTCGGCATGAAGTCGCGCGGCTGCTATGAAACGCCGGGCGGCACGATCATGCTGAAAGCGCACCGCGGCATCGAGTCGATCACGCTCGACCGCGAAGTGGCTCACCTGAAAGACGATCTGATGGCTCGTTACGCGTCGCTGATTTATAACGGCTACTGGTGGAGCCCGGAGCGCCGCGCGATCCAGGTGCTGATCGACCATACGCAAGAGAAGGTCAACGGCTGGGTGCGTGTGAAGCTGTACAAGGGCAGCGTGTCGGTGGTTGCGCGCGATTCGAAGGAAACGTTGTTCGACAAGACGATTGCAACGTTCGATGATGACGGTGGCGCTTACAACCAGGCCGACGCTGGCGGGTTCATCAAGCTGAATGCGCTGCGTATGCGGATTGCGGAGAATGCGCGTCGTCAGCGCGACTGATGGCGAGCGTTCCGGTGAAGGCTAACTTCGCGCACGCGAGTTAAGCGCCGCAAGGCGCGGCCAGAGCCAAAAACGCAAAAAGGCGCCGGGAGGAAAACTCCCGGCGCCTTTTTTATCATCCGCCAATCATCACAAACAAACCGGCTCCGCTTCCAACTCCACACCGAACCGCTCCAGCACATCGCGCTGAATCGCTTTCGCAAGCGCCAGCACCTGCGCCCCGCTCGCGCCGCCGCGATTCACCAGCACCAGCGCCTGCCGTTCATGCACGGCAGCTGCGCCCATCGCGCGGCCTTTCCAGCCGCATCGATCGATCAGCCAGCCCGCGGCAAGTTTCACCCGCCCATTCGGCTGAGCGTACGACACAACGTCCGGTTCCGTGGCCTTCAGCGCCTCGAACTGCGCCGCTTCGATCACCGGATTCTTGAAGAAGCTGCCGGCATTGCCGAGTTCCAATGGATCGGGCAGTTTAGCGCGCCGCACCGCCACCACCGCATCGAAAATGGCCTGCGCGGTCGGCGGCGTGTCGGCATGGCCGTTGGCGGCCAATTCGCGAGCCAGATCCGCGTACCCGGCGCGCGACTGCCACACCTTCGGCAAACGGAACGTCACCGACGTAATCACGAAACGGTCGCGCCCTTCCCGCTTGAAAAAGCTGTCGCGATAGCCGAAGCGGCACGCCTGCGCATCCATCTCGATCACGTTACCGGTAGCCAGCTCCACGGCCCGCAGCGACGCGAAGCGCTCGCACATCTCCAACCCGTACGCGCCGATGTTCTGAATCGGAGCCGCACCCACCGTCCCCGGAATCAACGCGAGGTTTTCCAGACCAGGCAAACCTTGCGACAAAGTCCAGCCGACGAACTCATGCCACGGCTCGCCGCCGGCCGCTTCGACGTACCATGCATCATCGTCCTCGCGCACGACGCGGCGGCCTTGCAGCGCGATCAGCAGCACCAGGCCGCCAAAGTCGCCGGTCAGCACGACATTGCTGCCGCCGCCCAGCACGAGGCGCGGCAGGCCGGCTGCGCGCGGATCGAGCACGGCGGCCATCAATTGCTCTTCACGCTCGATTCGGCACGCAAACTGCGCGCGCACATCGAAGCCGAAGGTGTTGTGCGCCTTCAGCGGATAGCCGGCCATGAACGCGGCGGAGTCGGTTTGGGACATCGGAATGAGAACAGTGAAACGACGAATGAAACGGCCGAGGCAACCGGCTTCGGGCCCCGGCCGGGCGACAATGCGCGCCGGCCTTGGGCAAAAGGGAAAGGCGTCGGTAAAATGACGTCCGGTCCGTGATTATAGCGAGTGCCCCGTGAGCAGCCGCCCGGTTGCGTCACGCACCGCAGCACTATTGGGAGAAAAAAATGCCATCGTTTGACGTCGTCTGCGAAGCGAACATGATCGAAGTCAAGAACGCGATCGAGCAGTCCAACAAGGAAATTTCAACGCGCTTCGACTTCAAAGGGTCGGACGCACGTGTGGAACACAAGGAAAACGAGATCACGGCCTACGCGGACGATGATTTTAAACTCGGCCAGGTGAAAGACGTGCTGCTGTCGAAGATGGCCAAGCGCAACGTGGACGTGCGCTTCCTCGACTACGGCAAGATCGAGAAGATCGGCGGCGACAAGGTCAAGCAGGTCATCAAGATCAAGAAAGGCGTGTCGGGCGATCTGTCGAAGAAAATCGTGAGGCTCGTGAAGGACAGCAAGATCAAGGTTCAGGCCAGCATTCAGGGCGACGCGGTGCGCATCACCGGCGGCAAGCGCGACGATTTGCAAAGCGTGATCGCCATGCTGCGCAAGGATGTAACCGATACCCCGCTCGACTTCAACAACTTCCGCGATTGATCTGCCGAGGCGCGAGCGCGTCTAACGCACGCGCGGCAATTTCGGCGTGCCGCGCCGCGCGTGGCAGGCGCGCTGGGCACTGAGCTTCTGGCTTCCGGCTTCCGGCTTCTGGCTTCTGGCTTCTGGCTTCTGGCTTCTGGCTTCTGGCTTCTGGCCTCAGACCTCAGGCTTCAGGCACAGGCCTGCCGACGCCCAAGCACGCGCGCCCGTCTCGTCATGCCCCGCAGTGCAACCACCCGACACGCGCGCCGTGACGAGCATGACTGGCCCACGCACCGCGCAAGAAGCATCGACGCGTTCAAGCGTGAAAGCACCGTCCATCAAACGTCGTTACCACCCGCAGCCCTCGCCGCCGCATCCGCTTTCTTCTTGTCGCCGATGCGGCTTTCCTGCCCGCGCATCAGCTTGGCGATGTTGCCGCGATGCCGCCACACCAGCAGCGAACTCATCACGACAATCGCCAGCGCAATGACATGCGGCCCGAACAGGAAGCCATCGAAGATCGGCGCGAACACCGCCGCGGCCAGCGCCGCCAGCGACGAATAGCGTGTGAAGAACGCCACGATCAGCCAGGTCAGCAAAGTCGCGACGCCCAGTATCGGATTGATCGCGAGCAGCACGCCGGCCGCGGTCGCCACGCCCTTGCCACCCTTGAAGCGGAAGAAAACCGGATACAGGTGGCCGAGAAACACGGCCACCGACGCAATCGCCACCGACGTCTCGTCGAGCCCATAGCGCGCGCCGTAGTGCACGACGAACCACACCGGCAGCCAGCCCTTGAATGCGTCGCCGATCAGCGTGAGAATCGCGGCCTTCTTGCTGCCGCTGCGCAGCACGTTGGTGGCGCCCGGGTTGCCGGAGCCGTACGAGCGCGGGTCGTCGAGGCCCATCGCGGCGCTCACGATCACGGCGAACGACACCGAACCGATCAGGTAGGCAACGACAGCAACGATCAGGTTTTGCATCTGGGACTCTTATAAAGATCGGCGGTCTGAAACTCGATACCCCAACCGCAACAGGGTGCGCAACTCGGAACGAAGCGGCGCACATTCTACCGAACCCGCGCGCCCGGAAAACATTCAGGCAAACGTCAATCGACGCTCGCGCACTGAACCGCCTTCGCCGCCAGCAACTCAGTCAGCACCTTGGGGTCGATGCTGACCAGAAAACCGCGCCTTCCGCCATTCAGCCAGATCTTGTCCATCTCGAGAATGCTCGACTCGACGTACACCGGCATCGGCTTCTTCGTGCCGAACGGCGAGGTGCCGCCGATCAGGTAGCCGGAGTGCCGGTTCGCCACTTCGGGCTTGCACGGCTCGACGCGCTTCGCGCCGATCTGCCGCGCGAGGTTCTTGGTGCTGACGGTACGGTCGCCGTGCATCAGCACGATCAGCGGCTTGGCGTGCTCGTCTTCCATCACCAGCGTCTTCACGACGTGATGTTCGTCCACACCGAGCTGGCGCGCCGATTCGCCGGTGCCGCCGTGCTCGACATAATCATAAGGATGTTCGCCGAAAGTGACGCCGTGGCGGCGCAGAAACTGCGTGGCCGGCGTTTCGGAGACGTGTCTGGATTTGCTCATCGGCGCATTGTAATGGCGACTTTGCACAACGGCTATTTGCCGAATGGCCAATTGTGCGGGTCCGGCGGTTGTGGCACGATCGTTCGAAAATATTCCGGCGCAACGTACGCCGGGCACCGTATTGTTTTTGCAAACTTGCATGGGACCGGAGTAGGACGCTAAAGCGTCAACTCCGGTCGACAAAGGAGACAGCGTTGAGCTTTCATTCATCTACCCGTCCCACGATCGACATCCCCGCGCTGCTGGCCGCGCTGCCCACGCGCATCGCCGACATCCCGGCGCTTGCAGCCGCGCGCGATCCGCAGCACGTCGCCTTGATCGAGGATGCGCGCCGCCTGACCAGCGCGCAACTGCTCGAGGCCGTCTACGCCGCCACCGCCCTGCTGCGCGAATTCGGCGTGCGCGGCGGCGATCGCGTGATGATCGTCGCGGAGAACAGCATCGTGCAGATCGTCCTGCTGTTCGCGACCGCCCGACTCGACGCGTGGGCGCTGGTGTCGAACGCGCGCCTGTCCGCGGGCGAACTCGACTCGATCCGCACGCACGCGCGGCCTCGCCTGGTCGCCTATGCCACGGAAAGCTCGGCCGATGCCGAAAAGCACGCACAGCGCCATCAAGCGGTCAAAGCACCAACTATCACGCCGGACATCGGCGCCTGGTCGTACGCTGTGGACAACGCGGCGATCGCCGAGCCAGTCGAAGCCGCAAGCGACCGCCAATGCGCGGCGTTGATTTACACCACCGGCACGACCGGCGCACCGAAGGGCGTGATGCTGTCGCATCGCAATCTGCTCTTCATCGCCGCGACGTCGAGCCGCTTGCGCAAAGTCGGCCCGGACGACGTCGTCTATGCCGTGCTGCCGATCTCGCACGTGTACGGCTTTGCGTCGGTGTGCCTGGGCAGCCTCCACGCGGGCGCGACCTTGCGGCTCGTGCCGCGCTTCGCGCCAGAAGCCGTGCGCCGCGCCCTCGCCGAAGAGCGCGTGTCGATTTTCCAGGGCGTGCCGGCCATGCACGCCAAACTGCTCGAACATCTGCAAACGCACGCTCACCCGTGGTCCGCGCCGCAATTGCGCTTCGCGTATTCAGGCGGCTCGCCGCTCGACGCCGCCTTGAAAGCGCAGGTGGAAAGCGTCTACGGTCTGCCGCTGCACAACGGCTACGGCATGACCGAGAGCAGCCCGACCGTGTCGCACACCATGCTCGATGCGCCGCGCAGCGACTGTTCCGTCGGCGAGGTCATTCCGGGCGTCGAAGTGCGTTTCGTCGGACTCGACGGCGTCGACGCGGCGAAGGGCGAGATCGGCGAGCTATGGGTGCGCGGGCCTAACGTGATGCTCGGCTACTACCGCAGCCCGGAACAGACACGCACGGTCGTGACCGAAGACGGCTGGCTCAAAACCGGCGACCTTGCGCGACAGGACGAGGACGGCGCGTTGCATATCGTCGGCCGCAGTAAGGAGTTGATCATCCGCTCGGGCTTCAACGTGTATCCGGCCGAGGTCGAGCATGTGTTGAATGCGCATCCGCAAGTCGTGCAATCGGCGGTGATCGGACGCGCGGTGGAAGGCAACGAGGAAGTGGTCGCGTTCGTCGAGTTGACTGCAGGTGCGACGGTGACGCCCGCCGAATTGATCGACTGGTGCGGCGAGCGTCTCGCGCCGTACAAGCGGCCAGCCGAAGTCAAAGTGCTCGCCGCGTTGCCGGCTGCATCGACCGGCAAGATTCTCAAGCATCGGCTGCGCGAATTTCTTTAAAACGAAGCGCTACCGCGAACCCGGCATCAACCTCGCGGATGATGCTGCGCATGCAGCGACTTCAACCGTTCGCGCGCCACGTGCGTGTAGATCTGCGTGGTCGAAATATCCGTGTGGCCGAGCAGCAGTTGCACGACACGCAGGTCGGCGCCGTGATTCAGTAGATGCGTCGCGAACGCATGCCGCAAGGTATGCGGCGAGAGCGGCGCATGCACGCCGGCCGCCGCCGCGTGACGCTTGATGATGTTCCAGAACTGCTGGCGCGTCATGCCTTCGGCGCGGCTCGTCACGAACAGCGCGTCGGTCGCGCGCGCGCCGAGCAACGCGGGCCGCGCCTCGCGCAGATAGCGCTCGATCCAGCCGTGCGCTTCCTCGCCGAACGGAATCAGCCGCTCCTTCGAGCCCTTGCCCATGACACGCACCACGCCTTCGTTCAGGCCCACTTCCACTGTCTTCAACGTGACGAGTTCGGTCACGCGCAAACCGCTCGCGTACATCAACTCCAGCATCGTGCGATCACGCAGGCCCAAAGACGTCGCCACGTCCGGCGCGCCGAGCAGCGCTTCGACTTGCGCCTCGCTGAGCGTCGACGGAAAACGCGGCGGCTGTTTTGCCGAGCGGATGCGCACCGTCGGATCGACCTTCGCGCGATGCTCGCGCACCGCCCAGCCGTAATAGCGGCGAAACACCGAGAGCCGCCGGTTCGCCGAAGTCGATTTGTCTTTCTGGCGTGCCGCGCTATACGCGTTCAGATCGGCTTCGTTCGCGGTGTCCAGTGAAGCGTTGCGGCTCTGCGCGAGCCATTCGCAAAAGAGCCGCAGATCGCGGCGGTACGCGTCGAGCGTGTTGCGCGACAGGCCGTGTTCGAGCCACAGCGCGTCGCAGAATGCATCGATCGACGCCGAGCTGGCGACGAACAGAGGTGACGCGGCGGCCGCGTCGTCGATCAACGTATCGCTCATGCGTAGGGAATGCCTTCATGCGCCAGCAGCCAGCGCTTGATGTTGCGGAAGAAACCGTCTTCGGCGTGATTCGCGAAACCGCCGATGCCGCTCGAACTCACCACCCGATGACAGGGAATCACAATCGGAAAGTAATTGGCGCCGCACGCCTGACCGACCGCGCGCGGCGCGCTGCCGAGTTGCCTTGCCAGTTGACCGTAGGTCAGCACGACGCCCGGCGGAATGTCGCTGATGGCCTGCCACACGCGCTTCTGAAACGCGGTGCCGACCGAGGCCAGCGGCAACTCGAATTTCGCCGACGCACGCTCGAAATATCGTTCGATCTGTTCGGCCGCCTGCTTTGCCAAAGGCGTGTCGGGCGCGACGTTTTGCATCGAATCCGGCAGATAGACGATTTCGCGCACGGCCTCGCCTTCGAGGCGAATGCCGACCTTGCCGAACGGCGCATCGATCACTGCATTGAACATGCTTGCCTGCTCCTCACTGGCGCCGCGTTGCAACGCACCGCCCGGTTTGCCGCTACTCTACGCCGCTTCCAACGCCCATTCCACATGCTCGCGCACGACGGCGGAAGCGTCATCGACACGCATTCTCAGCGCCTGCACGATCGCCTCGCGCACCGGCGCGCTCAAACTGTCGGACGACGCACGCAGCGCGTTGCCCATGCCCACCGCGAGATTGCGCAGCCAGCTCTCGTAGCCGATGCGCCGAATCGCACTGCCCTGCATCCGCGTATCGAACTCGTCCGCGCTCCACGCAAAGAGCTCGACGAGCGACGCGCGATCGAGCCCGTGCCGCACGTCGAAGTCGGCGACCGGCGCGGCCTGCGCAAACTTGTTCCATGGACACACGAGCTGGCAATCGTCGCAGCCATACACACGATTGCCGATTAGCGGCCGCATTTCCAGGGGAATACTGCCCTTCAATTCGATCGTGAGATAGGAAATACAGAGGCGCGCATCGACCTTGTAAGGCGCGACGATCGCACCGGTCGGACAGGCGCCGATACAGCGCGTGCAACTCCCGCAATGCGAGCCCGGCGTTTCAGGCGCGACTTCGGGCAAAGTCTCGGCGTCGGTCGGCAACGGCACATCGACATAAATCTCGCCGAGGAAAAACAACGAGCCCGCGTCACGTTGCAGCAGCAGCGTATGCTTGCCGCGCCAGCCGATGCCGGCCTTCTGCGCAAGTTCTACTTCCAGCACCGGCGCCGAATCGGTAAATACGCGGTAGCCGAAGGCACCGATCTCGGCCTCGATTTTCTCGGCCAGATGTTGCAAACGGTTACGCATCACCTTGTGATAATCGCGGCCGCGCGCATAGATCGACACGACCGCCGCCGACGGGTCCGCGAGCCGCGCATGCTCGGCTGCGCGCCAGTCCTGCGAGAGCGGGCCGTCCTGCAAAGCGCTTTCGTACGCCTTTCCGCTCAATGTCCGCGCGGGCAAATAAGCGATGCGCGCCGTAATCACACGTCGCGTGCCGGCCACAAGCTCAGCGGGCCGCGCGCGTTTCATGCCGTGTTTCGCCATATAATCCATCTCGCCGTGGCAACCCGCTTCCAGCCAGGCTGCAAGCGGCGCTTCGGCGGCGGAGAGATCGGTGTCGCTAATGCCGACCGCTCCGAAACCCAGTTCACGGCCCCACGTTTTGATGTTCAGCGCGAGCGCCTTCAGCGCCGCTTCATCGAAATGACGCTCGGCACGCGCATCGTCGGTAGACGCAGGCGTGCAGGAAACAGGGGACTCCGGACTTCGGTTCATCACGCCATTTTACGAGAATGCCTGTCAATCCTGATCTCGCGATCCAACCGCCCGCCAACGTCCTGCTCGAACGCACCTTCGCGCTCGCGGACGAAGCCGCCACCATGGCATTCGGCGAGCGCTTCGCGCAGGCGATCGAGAGCGTGCGCGAAGCCGCGCAACACGCGCCTGGCGCAGACAGCGACAAGGCGTTCTACGGACTGCAGGTCCAACTCGTTGGCGACCTCGGCGCCGGCAAAACCACCCTCGTGCGCGCGACCTTGCGCGGCCTCGGCCACACCGGCCGGGTGCGCAGTCCCACTTACACACTCGTCGAACCCTACGTGCTCGAGCGGCCCGCCGGGGAACTCGCGCTCTATCACTTCGATCTGTATAGATTCACCGATCCGGCCGAATGGGCCGACGCGGGCTTTCGCGAGTACTTCGACAGTGGCGCCATCTGCCTCGTCGAATGGCCGCAACGCGCGGGGCGTCTCTTAGGCGTGCCGGATCTTGTCTTCTCGCTCGACCTCGATAATGAGAACGAAGGCGACGGCCGTGTCCTCGTCGCACGGGCATACAGCGAATCAGGAAAGGCATGTCTCGAAAGATGTTGATCAAACCGTTCCGCTCGATCGAATCGGCGGCTACCGCAACGCATAACTGGCGGCGCCGGCAGATTCTGCGCGCGGGTGCGTCCACGCTCGTGCTCGGCCTCGTCGCGCCGCGGCTCGCGTGGGCGAGCTCGGTGCTCGGCGTGCGGGTCTGGCCGGCGCGCGACTACACGCGCGTGACGATCGAATCCGATCAGCCGCTGCAGAACGCCCAGCAGCTGCTGCAGGGACCGGACCGGCTGGTGGTCGATCTGAGCGGCCTCGATCTGGATCAGGCGTTGAAGGACCTCGTGTCGAAGATCACGCCGAACGATCCGCAGATCCAGTCGGTGCGCGTCGGGCAATATCAGCCGCATGTGGTGCGCATGGTGTTCGACCTGAAGGGCTCGGTGAAGCCACAGGTGTTCACGCTGCCGCCGGTCGGCGCGTACAAGTACCGGCTGGTGTTCGACCTGTATCCCGCCGTCGCGCCTGATCCGCTGATGGATCTGCTCGCGCAGACGGAACACAAGCAGCAGACGCTGAACGAAGAGAACGCCGCGCCGCCGCCCGCCACGCTGAGCGGTCCCGGCACCACGCCGCCCACCGCCGACAACAGCGAGGCGTTCTTCGAGCGCTACGCGCAAAACGGCGGCAGCGGGTCCGCGCCGAGCGTGCCGCGTCCGCCGGTGCATGTTGCACCGACGCCTGTTCCGCCGATCCTCGGCAAGCCCGCCGCGCCTGCCGCGCCGGTGGCGCCGCCCACCGCCATCGCCCGCAACAAGGGCAGCGGCGCCAGCACGCTGGGCGCTGACGACGCCGACAGCGACGATACCTACGCCTTCACCAATCCCAAGTCCGGCAAGAGCAACACGGTGCGTCTGTTGACCGTCGCGATCGATCCGGGCCACGGCGGCGAAGATCCGGGCGCGATTGGCGGCTCGGGCACGTACGAGAAGCACGTTGCGCTCGACATCGCGAAGAAGCTGCGCGCGAAGATCGACGCGCAACCGAACATGCGCGCCATGATGACGCGCGACGCCGACTTCTTCGTGCCGCTGAACGTGCGCGTGCAAAAGGCGCGGCGCGTCGGCGCGGACCTGTTCGTGTCGATCCATGCGGATGCGTTCACCACGCCCGACGCGAAGGGCTCCTCGGTGTTCGCGCTGTCGGAGCATGGTGCCACGAGCGCCGCGGCGCGCTGGATGGCGAACAAGGAGAACTCGTCGGATCAGATCGGCGGCATCAACATCAAGTCCGCCGACGCTACCGTAAACCGCGCGCTGTTCGATATGTCAACCACCGCGCAGATTCGCGACTCGATGCGTTATGGCAACTTCGTGCTGAAGGAAATCGGCGGCATCAACAAGCTGCACAAGGGCTCGGTCGAACAGGCGGGGTTCGCAGTGCTGAAGGCGCCGGATATTCCATCGATCCTCGTGGAAACCGCCTTCATCAGCAACCCGGACGAAGAGCGCCGCCTGAACGACGACGCGTATCGCGAGAAGATGGCCGATGCGATCATGACCGGCATCAAGCGCTATTTCGCGGCGAATCCACCGCTCGCGAAGAATCGCATGACGTGATGCTCGCGTATGCAACGCAATGATGCGATGGAAACGGCCGCTCGAATGACGATGCGGCCGTTTTTTTGCGCTCGTTTTCGTCTTCGTGCAGACGTGCCAGCCGCTCAGCGCGCGGGTGAAAATCGCCCCACGACCCGGCCACCGAACACATTCACGGCCAAGCCCGCCATCACCAGCAAAGCGCCCGCGATCTGCGCCGCGGACAATTGCTCGTCGAGAAACAGCGACGCCGACGCAAGGCCGACGATCGGCACCAGCAGCGAAAACGGCGCGACCTGGCTCGCCGGATAGCGCGACAGCAGGCGGCTCCACAACCCATAGCCGATCAGCGTGGCGATAAACGCGAGATACACGATGGCGAAGATCGACGTCGCGCTGATGCCGGAGAGCGCAGCGACGATTCGCTGCGGCCCCTCGAACGCGTACGACAGCGCGAAAAACGGCAGCGGCGGGATCAGGCTGCCCCACACCACCAGTCCGACGAGATCAACCTTGCCCACTTTCTTCGTGACGATGTTGCCGAGCGCCCACGAACACGCGGCGCACAAGGTCAGCACGAAACCGGCCAGCGTCATGGCGTGGCCGCCCTGCATGCCGATCACGGCAAGACCGCCCGCCGCGATCAGCAAGCCGACGACATTCGGCAAGCGGAAGCGCTCATGCAGGAACGCGGCCGCGAAGATCAGCGTGAAAAACGCCTGCGCCTGCAACACCAGCGACGCGAGTCCGGCCGGCATGCCGACATACATGGCTGAGAACAGAAACGCGAACTGCCCGAACGAAATCGTCGCGCCGTACGCGATCAGCCAGCGCCACGGCAGGTTGGGCCGTTTGATGAAAAACACCGCCGGCACGGCGGCGAGCGCGAAGCGCAGCGCGCCGAGCAGCATCGGCGGCACGCCGTGCAGGCCCACCTTGATCACGACGAAGTTGACGCCCCACGCCACGACGACGACCAGCGCGAGCAGCAAATCCCTGGGCGACATCCGAGTCTCCAATCGATTATTCGATCCGGCAGTTTAGCGGAGCCAGTCTCGCGCGGTGATGGCTCGCTCTACGGATTCCCGGAGCGTTGACCTGTCGCCCAGCCGTCGTCATTGCGCCCACCGCAGTAGAATCGTCCATTAAGCAAAAATCCCCCCACCTTTCCAGCCGAGCCTGCCCATGTCCTCCTCGATCAAAGCCGTCCTCAAACCGCACCTGCGCGACGTCGGCAGCCTGACCGTGCGGCGTGTGCTGCCGGCCATGGCGGCGCGCCTGATCGGCCCGTTCATCTTCTTCGATCACATGGGCCCGGCCACCCTCGAACCCGGCGTCGGCCTCGACGTGCGGCCGCATCCGCATATCGGCCTCGCCACGGTGACCTATCTGTTCGAAGGCGCGATCATGCATCGCGACAGCCTCGGCTCGGCGCAGAAAATCGTCCCCGGCGACGTCAACTGGATGACGGCCGGGCGCGGCATCGTCCACTCCGAACGCACGCCGGACGAGGACCGCGCGAGCGGCCAGGCCATGCACGGCATTCAAACGTGGGTCGCGCTTCCGCTCGACGACGAAGAGATCGAGCCGTCGTTCGCGCATCACGCCGCCGAGACGCTGCCGGTGGTCGAGCGCAACGGCGTCACGCTGCGGGTGATCGCGGGCACGGCGTTCGGCGAAACCTCGCCGGTCGCGACGTTTTCCGGCACGCTGTACGTGGCCGGCGAATTCGCGCCGGGCGGCGCCTTCGCGCTCGAACCGGAGCACGAGGAACGCGGCGTCTATCTGGTGGACGGCGATCTGGAGATCGACGGCACGCCGCTCGAAGTCGGCCAGATGGCCGTGCTCGCGCTCGACGAAACCGTGACGCTGGCGAGCACCCACGGCGCGCGCGTCATGCTGCTCGGCGGCGAAAAACTGGACGGCGAGCGCTTTATCGAGTGGAATTTCGTCGCCAGTTCGCGCGAGAAGATCGAAGCCGCGAAACTCGCGTGGACCAATCAGGAAATGGGCAAGGTGCCGGGCGAAACCGAATGGATTCCGCTGCCCCAGCGCAAATAGGCGCAAGTCGGATCGGGCAGCATTGAACCCGCGGCGTTCGGCCCCAAATAGTCAACAGACCGTTTTATCGACGAGGACGCAATGGACACCACTCTGGCCACTTTCGAACAGGACGTCATCACGGCGTCGACACTGGCCCCCGTGCTGGTCGATTTCTGGGCGCCCTGGTGCGGCCCGTGCAAGACCCTCGGCCCGATGCTGGAAAAGCTCGAAGCCGAAGCCGCCGGCAAATGGAAGCTCGTGAAGGTGAACGTGGACGAGAACCAGGAACTGGCCGCGCACTTCCAGGTGCGCAGCATTCCGCACGTCATGGCATTTGCCGACGGGCGGCCGGTCGATCAGTTCGTCGGCGTGCTGCCTGAAGGCCAGTTGCGCGAGTTTATCGAGCGGCTCGTGCCGCAAGGCGCGGACGCCGCGCGCCTCGAGGCGCAAGCCGCGCTGGCCGAAGGACGCCGCGAAGATGCGTACGACGCGCTGCAAGCCGCCCTTGCCTACGACCCGGGTTTCGACGAAGCGCGCATGGACCGCATTGAAATGCTGCTCGAAGACAACCGTATCGACGAAGCGCGCAACGAAGTCGATCTGCTGTCGCCGAAAACGACGCAAGGCATCGACGCGCGTTTCAACGCGATCAAGACACGCCTCGACGCCGTGGATGCCGCAGCCGACCTGCCGCCCACGGATGCGCTGGAGGCAAAGGTCGCCGCCGATCCGGCTGATCTCGAAGCGCGTTTCGATCTGGCTAGCGCGTTCATCGCTCGTCGCAAATACGCGGAAGCGCTCGAACAACTGCTCGCGATCGTGCAACGCGACCGCACGTTCCGCGACGATATCGGCCGCAAGACGATGCTGTCGGTGTTCGATCTGGCCGCGCATCAGCCGGAGCTGGTGTCGCAATGGCGGCGCAAGCTGAGCGCTTCGTTGTTCTGATCTGATTGGCTTGATCGGCATTCAGGCGCGGCGTCCCAGCAGCGCCTGAATGCGCCGCGGCATCTACCGCGGCGTGAATCACCTCAAGCCGTAGCCTGCTTCGCCAACGCCCGCAACACATGGGCAGCCGCGGCAAAACCGAAGCTCGCCGTCACGCACACGCTCGAACCAAATCCCGCGCAGTTCAAACCGACCGGCCCCGTGTGGCCCGGCGACGTAGTGACGTGCTCGGCTTCCTCGTCCATATCGCACACGGCGGCTTCCGGGTAGATCAACGGTTCGTCGGAATACACCGCGCTCACCTTGAATTTCGCCTTCGGCCCGCGCGGAAAACCGTGCTGTTTACGCAGTTGCCCGCGCACCTTCGACAGCAACGGGTCCTGAATCGTCAGCGCAAGATCGTCGATGCGAATGCGCGTCGGATCGAGCTGGCCACCTGCGCCGCCGACCGTGATCAAAGGCTGCTTTTTCTCCACGCACCACGCGATCAACGCGGTCTTGGTGCGCACGCTGTCGATCGCATCGATCACGTAATCGAAGCCGCCGCCGAGCGTGGCGTCGAAATTATCCGGCTCGACGAAGTCTTCGATCAAACGCACGTCGCAAAACGGATTGATCGCCGCGATGCGTTCGGCCATGGCTTCGACCTTCGGTTTTCCGTAGTTGCCGTCGAGCGCGTGGATCTGCCGGTTAGTGTTGCTCTCGGCGACATTGTCGAGATCGATCAGTGTCAGCGTGCCGACCGCACTGCGCGCCAGCGCCTCGGCTACCCACGAGCCCACGCCGCCGATGCCGATCACCGCGACGTGCGCGCCTTCGAACGCGGCGAGCGCCGGCACGCCGTACAGTCGCGCGATGCCGCCGAAGCGCCGCTCACGGTCAGCGGTTTCTTTCCCGTCGAGGCTGGTAGTAAGATCGGATTGTGCGGTGGTGCTGGACATGATGGCAGGGCTCGGTGGTCAGGCAAAAACACGAAGTGGCGACGCAAGGGCGTACGCAACCCCGTATTTTGCCTGAACCCGCCAGGTTGCATCGCGGCGAAAGGCGCAGCACCGAGAGGCACATACGCCGGCACGCATGAACGCACCGCGCGGGACCTTGATGTGGCTGCGGGCAAAAAATTAGCGGCTTAGCTATACTGATTGAACTGTAGCGTTCGCATAAGAACATGACCTCACTCGCCGAACTTCGAAAAAACTATTCGCTGGGTTCTTTGGACGTTGCCGATATCAACCGCAACCCGTTTCGTCAATTCGATACGTGGTTTCAACAAGCGGTCGACGCCAAACTGCCCGAGCCGAATACCATGACGCTGGCCACGGTCGACTCGCGCGGCCGGCCGTCGGCGCGCATCGTGCTGATCAAGGGCGTCGACGAGCGTGGCTTCGTGTTCTTCACCAATTACGACAGCCGCAAAGGCCGCGAACTGGCCGCCAATCCTTACGCCAGCTTGCTGTTCTACTGGATCGAACTCGAACGCCAGGTGCGCGTGGAAGGCCGCATCGTCAAAACCAGCGCGGAAGAAAGCGACGCGTATTTCGCGTCGCGCCCGCTCGGTTCGCGCATCGGTGCGTGGGCATCGAATCAGAGTCAGGTAATTGAAAGCCGTTCGCAGCTCGAAACACGCGAACGCGAAATCAGTCTGCAATACGGCGACCAGCCACCGCGTCCTCCACACTGGGGCGGTTATCGTTTGGTGCCCGAAGCAATCGAATTCTGGCAGGGCCGGCCGTCGCGTTTGCACGACCGTTTGCTCTACACGCGTTCAGGCGAACACAGCGACTGGCAAATCTCCCGCCTATCGCCTTGAATCGGAATACAACGCCGCCACCGCGTTGCCAACGCAGCAGCGCGCGGCGGCCGGATGGCACCTCGCGGCATGGGAGTCGCGCCGCATTGAGTTGCGATCCACACAGGCTTTGCTTTAATTCAACGGACACGGAGAGATCACATGTTCTGGGAGAAGAAGCTGGCGCAGTGGGTGGAAGAAGTAAAAACCAGGGCTAACGTTCCCGCACGCCTCGTGCTGTGGGACGGTCAGCAACATGACTTCGGGCAGTTCGCCGCGCCTCAGGTCACGCTACACGTCAAAAGCGCCACGGCGCTGCCCTATCTGCTCGAACCGAGCCTCGACAATCTCGGCGAGGCGTACGTGAAGGGCAAGATCGACATCGAAGGCAAGCTGTCGGACATCATCAATATCGGCTACCAGTTGGCGCGTAATACCGTGACCAGCGCGGGCAAGCTGGCGCGCGTGCGGCGCTACTTCAGTCATTCGAAGGCGTCGGACAAGAAGGCGATCGAGTATCACTACGACGTCTCGAACGAGTTCTACAAGCTGTGGCTCGACGAGAACATGGTGTACTCGTGCGCGTACTTCGAGAACGGCAACGAGGATCTCGCCACCGCGCAGATCAAGAAGATCGACCACATCCTCACCAAGATCCAGTTGCAACCGGGGCAGCGCCTGCTCGATATCGGCTGCGGCTGGGGCGCGCTCGTCCTGCGCGCGGCGCAGAAGTTCGGCGCGCAGTGTGTGGGCGTGACGCTCTCGCAGAACCAGTTCGACCTCGCCACCGCGCGCGTCAAAGCGGCGGGCCTGGAAGGCCAGATCGAGATTCGTCTGCAGGATTACCGCGACGTCGAAGGGCAATTCGATCGCATCACGAGCGTCGGCATGTTCGAGCACGTGGGCCGCAAGAATCTGCCGGGCTACTTCGAGAAGATTCACGATCTGCTGGTCGACGACGGCATCGCCATGAATCACGGCATTACGTCGAGCGATTCGGACAGTGGCGAAACCGCGCTCGGCGGCGGCGAATTCATCGACCGCTATGTGTTTCCGGACGGCGAGCTGCCGCATATCAGCCTTGCGCTCGAATCGATGCAGCGCGGCGGGCTCGAAGCGGTTGACGTCGAAAGCCTGCGCCGTCACTATGCGCACACGCTGGACCTTTGGGCGGAAAATTTCGAAGCGCATGCGGAGGAAGCCCGCAAGCTCGTCGACGACGAAAAATTCCGCATCTGGCGCCTGTACCTCGCCGGTTGCGCCTACGCGTTCGAAACCGACGACGTCTCCATCTACCAGGTGGTCTGCCGCAAAGCCGGCCGCAGCGCGAAAGCCCTGCCGTGGTCGCGCCGCTATATGTACGACAAACCGCTGTGATACGGTTGCGCCGCGGCGCCGGGCAAGAGCGGGCGACGCGGCGCAACCTTTGAATAGCAGGTCGAACACCGATGGTCCAGAGCGGAACAAGCGAAGTTGAACAGCCGATCGAAGGCGATCTCGGCGCCGATGGTGAGGGCGTGCAGTTCGATCTGTTCGGGATGCCGGTGGACGCGGCGACGGCGAAAGGCGATGGCGGGGCGAAGTTATCGCATGGGACGGGCGGGCCCGCGGGAGCCGTTGAGACGACGAGAGACGCTGGCGTTGCAACCGCCACCGGGACCGCCGGGGCAAACGCGAACGCCGCTCAGCAGACAGGGGGGCGGGCAACTTCGTGCGGCGATGCAACCGCCGCACCCGGCTCCGCGATACAGCCCGAGCGCCGGCGTCAGTCGCGCGCGAAGACCGCCGGCATCAGCTCCTTATGGGAGGATGGGCAAGAGGAAGCGCATGGGCCAGATGAGGCCAGCGCCTCGCCCGAAGCCAACGCTATCCCGGCCGACACCTCCAAAAAACGCCGCACGCGCGAAATCCTCGCCGCCCCGCCCTCGCCTGAACTGCTCGCGCTCGCCGCGCAACTACCGCCGCAAATCCACCTCGGCACCTCGACGTGGTCGTTTCCGGGCTGGAACGGCATCGTCTACGGCGATGAGTACAGCAACAGCAAACTCTCGCGCGAAGGTCTCACGGCTTACGGGGCGCATCCGTTGCTGAAGACAGTCAGTATCGACCGGTCGTTTTACCAGGCGCTCACCGTCACCGAGTATTTGCGCTACGCGCAACAAGTGCCCGAGGACTTCCGCTTCATCGTCAAGGCGCCGATGACGATCACCGATGCCACCGTGCGCGCCGAACGCGGCGAGCCGGTCTCGATGAACCCGTGCTTTCTGAACGCGCAAATGGCGATCGACGACTTCGTCACGCCTTGCCTTGAAGGACTTGGCGTTAAGGCTGGCGCGCTCGTGTTCCAGCTCTCGCCGCTGCCGGATCAGATGCTCGCGCAGCCGGCGGTGTTCATCGAACGGCTGGCCGAATTTTTGATGGCTCTGCCCAAGCTGCCGGAGAGCGCCTGCTACGCGATCGAAATCCGCGATGGGAGTCTGCTCACGCCGCGCTTCATCCGGACGCTCAAAACGGCGGGCGTGCGTTATTGCGTGGGCATTCACGCGCGCATGCCCGACCCGCTGCGCCAGGCCGCGGCGCTCGCGTTGCTCGACGGCGAACCGGCCGGACCGTTGATCGTGCGCTGGAGTCTGCACGGCGGCTTCAAATACGAACAGGCAAAGGCCAAGTACGAACCGTTCAACCAGTTGGTCGATCAGGACCCGGCGACGCGCGCATCGCTCGCAGAACTGGCCGCGCGCTACGCGCTGGCCGGGCAGCCGGTGGTGATTGCGATCAACAATAAAGCGGAAGGATCGGCGCCGCTCAGTTGCGTGGAACTGGCGCGGGCGATTATCGAGGCGTATGCGCGGCTTGCTCATGAACATGGGCATGAGGATGAATTCCCGCCATCTGAAGAGCACGAGCCTCGGCCATCTGACGAGAATCAGCCTCCGTCCTCTGACGAGAATGAGCAGCCGCCCGACTCCGATGCTTGAGACTCGCGCAAGCGGCCGCTCATCCCGCTAGCTCGCCTTGATCCGGTGAGCAAACTTCTGACGAAACTTCGCCACCTTCGGCGCCACGACGAACGAGCAGTAGCCCTGATTCGGGTGCTGCGCAAAATAGTTCTGGTGATAGGCCTCGGCAGACCAGTAATTACCGTCGAGCGGCAGCACCTGCGTGACGATCTGACCGTCGTAAATGCCCTGCTCACCGATCTCGCGGATCGCCTGCAACGCCGTTTCCCGCTGCGCTTCGGCATGTGTGAAGATCACCGAACGGTATTGCGTGCCGACATCGTTGCCCTGCCGGTTCAACTGCGTCGGATCGTGGATCGCGAAGAAAATCTCGAGAATCTCGCGATAGCTGATCTTCGCCGGGTCGAAGTCAACGTTCACGACTTCGGCGTGGCCCGTTACGCCGTCGCACACCTGCTCATACGTCGGACGCTGGGTCTGGCCGCCCGCGTAGCCCGACTCCACCGCGTTCACGCCGTCGACGCCCAGGTACACCGCTTCGAGGCACCAGAAACACCCGCCACCGAGGGTGGCGACTTCGCCTGTCTGACTCATGCTGCTCGCTCCTTCAAACTCATAGTCGGCCGATGCCGGTCCACGGTTCGCCGCAACGCTCATGCCACTATCGAGCTTTCCAGCTTAGCGGCTTTTTCACTCACCGGCTGGGGTCGCGGCCAATCCGCCGCGATTGCAGTTAAAATTGGGACAAATCGACGATTTTCACTATGACTTTCGAATCATTTGTTTCCAGCAGCGCGCGCGATGGGTTCATGCCGGAATTCACCCGGTCTGCGCCAGGGACTTGCGCCCGATGAAGCACGCCAGCCCGCCCAACTTCGACCAGAATGCCTTCAAACAGGCGCTCAGCCAATTTGCCACCGGCGTCACCGTCATTACGACGCGCGCGGCGTCCGGCCAACTGATCGGTATCACGGCCAGTTCGTTCAATTCGGTTTCGCTCAATCCGCCGCTGGTGTTGTGGAGTCTGGCCACGCGCTCGGCGTCGATGCCGGTCTTCCGCGCCAACAGTCATTACGTGGTCAATGTGCTGGCCGCATCGCAGCTCGATCTGTGCAAGCGCTTTGCGACCGTGAAGGGCGATCGCTTCGAAGGCGTGTCGCACGCGGAAGGCGACACCGGCATGCCGGTGCTCGACGGCGCGCTCGCCTGGTTCGAATGCCATAACCGCAGTCGCTACGAAGAAGGCGACCACGTGATTTTTGTCGGCGAAGTGGAGCGCTGCGGCGTGCACGAGAATGCCGCGAAGATCTCGCCGCTGGTTTTTCAGAACGGCCAGTTTCACGGACTCGAACCGCTTTGAATGCGCCGCCGTATTTGGAGGCGACGCAAGCGGTTCAAGCGGTTTAGCAATGACATACGGCAGACGGGCATTGCCGGCAGAAAACAAATCGCCCGCGCCCTTTTTGTGGGCGCGGTCGCCATCGCTCTCTCTCAGCGATCGTTATGCGCGGCGCTGTGTCCACCGGTTTTCGTCACTAGCGACACCGGCACGCCCGAATCTTCCTTGAGCGTCTGCAGCACGATATTCGAACGGATATCCATCACGCCCGGCGCCTTGTAGAGACGCTGCAGCACGAAATCCGAATAGTGTTTGAGGTTGTGCGCGAGGACTCGCAGCAGATAGTGAGTCTCGCCGGTCACGACGAACGCGCCGACCACCTCCGGCCAGTCGCGCACCGCTTCCGCAAAACGCTCGTGCCAATTCTCCTGGTCGTTGCGCATGGACACCTGCACGAACGCCTCCAGTTCAAAACCCAGCACTTCGCGGTTCAGACACGCGCGGTAATGTTCGATGACGCCCTGCTCTTCGAGCAGGCGCAGGCGTCGTAGACAGGCTGACGGCGAGAGCGAAATGCGCTCCGCGAGGTCGAGATTGCTGATCCGTCCTTCTTGCTGAAGCACCGTCAAGATACGGCAATCGGTGGCGTCGAGCGAGATCGCGTTCATATTCGGTCTCCCTTTCCCATTTATCTCAAATTATGTTCCAAGACACGGCGTAGAAGGAGATTTTTTCGCAATCACATTTCGCGACAAGCCACCTATCATTCCCGGATAGACACCCAATCCTCGCTGCGACTATGCCAATACTCTGGGACATCACCCCCGCCGTCGATACCGCCACGCCCGTCTGGCCGGGCGACACGCCCGTGGGTATCGAGCGCGTGTGGCGCATGGAGGCGGGCTCGCCCGTCAACGTCGCGCGGCTGACGCTGTCGCCACACACCGGCGCGCACACCGACGCCCCGCTGCACTACGACGCCGACGGTGCCGCAATCGGCGAAGTGCCGCTCGACGCATACCTCGGCCGATGCCGCGTGATTCATTGCATCGGCGCATTCCCTGTTGTGACGCCACAACACCTGAGCGGCTCGCTCGATGACCTGCCGCCGCGAGTCTTACTGCGCACTTACAGAAACGCACCGACAACCATGTGGGACAGCGCGTTCTGCGCGGTCGCGCCGGACACCATCGACCTGCTGGCCGCGCGGGGCGTGAAGCTGATCGGCATCGACACGCCGTCGCTCGATCCGCAGGAGTCGAAGACGATGGACGCTCACCATCGGATCCGCGCGCATCGCATGGCAATTCTTGAGGGCATTGTGCTCGACGAAGTCGCACCCGGCGACTACGAACTGATCGCGCTGCCGCTCAAGCTGACCACACTCGATGCAAGCCCCGTGCGCGCGATCCTGCGCGCGCTGCCCCAATCGCAATGAACATCTCCATCTGACTGACGGAATCACCATGAACCACCGTGACGAAGCACTGGCGCTCGACAGCGCCGATCCTCTCGCGACGTTGCGCGACCAGTTCGCGCTGTCGTCGACCACCATCTATCTCGACGGCAATTCGCTGGGCGTGCCGCCCGCGGCCGCAGCGCAGCGCGCACAAACCGTGATCGGCGCCGAATGGGGCGAGGGGCTGATCCGTAGCTGGAATACTGCCGGTTGGTTCGAGCTGCCGCGCCGGCTCGGCAACAAGCTCGCGCCGCTGATCGGCGCGGCCGAAAACGAAGTGGTCGTCACCGATACGATTTCGATCAATCTGTTCAAACTGCTGTCGGCTGCCGTGCGGGTTGCGAATGCACGCGATCCGAAGCGTCGCGTGATCGTCTCCGAGCGCTCGAATTTCCCGACGGATCTGTACATCGCGCAAGGGTTGATCGAGCAGCTCGACCGTGGTTATGAACTGCGCCTCGTCGACGATCCGTCCGAATTGCCTGCCGCGATCGACGATGATGTTGCTATTGCGATGATCACGCACGTGAACTACCGCACCGGCTATATGCACGACATGGCCGCGCTCACCAAGCTGATTCACGACAAGGGCGCGCTCGCGTTGTGGGACCTCGCGCATTCGGCGGGCGCGGTGCCGGTCGATCTGAACGGCGTCGACGCGGACTACGCGGTTGGCTGCACGTATAAGTATCTGAATGGCGGTCCGGGTTCGCCTGCGTTCGTGTGGGTGCCAAAGCGCCATCAAAACGAATTTGCGCAGCCGCTGTCCGGGTGGTGGGGACATCGCGCGCCGTTCAAGATGGACCCGGCGTATCAGCCCGATGACGGTATCGGCCGCTTTCTGTGCGGCACGCAGCCGATGGTGTCGATGTCGCTCGTCGAATGCGGCCTCGATGTGTTTTTGCAAACCGATATGCAGGCGGTTCGCAAGAAGTCGCTGGCGCTGACTGATCTGTTCATTGAACTGGTCGAAGCGCGTTGCAGCGAATTTCCGCTGAAGCTCGTTACGCCGCGTGAGCATGCGCAGCGTGGGTCGCACGCGAGTTTCGAACATCCGCATGGGTATGAGGTGATGCAGGCCTTGATCGCGCGTGGGGTGATTGGCGATTATCGCGAGCCGCATGTGTTGCGGTTTGGTTTTACGCCGCTGTACACGCGCTTTGTCGATGTGTGGGATGCCGTGGAAACGTTGCGCGAGGTGCTCGTGAAAGAAACCTGGCGGGCACCTGAATTCGCCGCACGCGGCGCAGTGACCTGAGGAGCGCGCGATGAACGATCACATGCAAACCCCGGGGTTGCCGGAAGAAAAGCCGGCGCAGGGATGTCCGTTTGGGCATGGGAGTGTGGCGGCTCATGCGGCCTCCCCTGCCGCCGATTCAGGCGATGGCTGGCATGATGCGCAGCTCGATTTTTCTGACTCGATGAGTTATGGCGATTATCTGTCGCTGGGGACCGTGTTGGATGCGCAGCATCCTTTGTCGCCAGATCACAACGAGATGCTGTTCATCATTCAGCATCAGACGAGTGAGTTGTGGATGAAGCTCGCGCTTTATGAGTTGCGGGCGGCGCTGCAGGCTGTGCATCGGGATGAGTTGCCGCCGGCGTTCAAAATGCTGGCGCGTGTGTCGCGGATTATGGAGCAGTTGGTGCAGGCCTGGAGTGTTCTCGCGACCATGACGCCGTCTGAGTACACAGCTATGCGGCCTTATCTGGGGAGTTCTTCCGGGTTTCAGTCTTATCAGTATCGGCAGATTGAGTTTTTGCTTGGGAATAAGAATGAACAGATGCTGAAGCCGCATGCGCATCGGGCTGATGTGTTTGCCGAGGTCAAGGCTTCGTTGGACGCGCCTTCGTTTTATGATGAAGTTGTGCGGTTGCTCGCGCGGCGGGGGTTTGCGATTTCATCTTCCAGGTTGGAGCGGGATTGGAGTCAGCCTACTACTCATGATGCTTCTGTTGAAGCGGCCTGGTTGGAGGTTTATCGGAATCCTTCGCAGCATTGGGAGTTGTATGAGATGGCTGAGGAACTTGTTGATCTCGAGGATGCTTTTCGGCAGTGGCGGTTTAGGCATGTCACTACTGTTGAGAGGATTATTGGGTTTAAGCAGGGGACTGGTGGGACCAGTGGGGCGCCTTATCTTCGGAAGATGTTGGATGTGGTTTTGTTTCCGGAGCTTTGGCATGTTAGGACTATGTTGTAATGGCGTTGTTTTTTTCGCAGCGCTTGGTTTTTTTTGTGATCCTAAGGGTTTTGGCCGTTCCTTGAATTCTTAGTGGTCTATTAGCGTTGCCCCTGTGCGGGGCGGCACCTACTTTCTTTGCTTGCCGCAAAGAAAGTAGGCAAAGAAAGCGGCTTCACACCGCCAGCCCGTAAGCGGGTCCCCCGCACAGTCGCGGTAGTGGTGCATCTGGAATCGGTGTTCTCGCACATTCCGCGTGAGTGAGAGCCATCATTCTTCCCGCCTCGCACTGCGTGCTCGCCGGAACGGGCGGCTCAAAACCTTTGGGCTTTTCTGTGTGCGGTGAGGCCGTCGGCTTCGCCTCGGCGAAATGCCGTCAAATCCTTCTGGTTTTATTAGCCGCCTCCGTGCCGTGCCGTGCCGTGCCGTGCCGTGCCGTGCCGTGCCGTGCCGTGCCGTGCCGTGCCGTGCCGTGCCGTGCCGTGCCGTGCCGTGCCGTGCCGTGCCGTGCAATGAGCTTATCTCAATGCGCCGTCGCTGTCGGTCGAACGGTCGTCTCGAAGCGACGCGGTCGGTTCTGCATCGCTCTCGTTGCGCCAATACGTTCGCGGCTTTCTGATGCCGCCCTCTTGGCCTTCATCAATAGGTCCGCTGCATGGCGCGCCGTGATGCGGCTTTGAGCGATCCCCTTCGCGTCCAGCGCGATGACCTGGTACAGTTCACGGTCAATCTCAACCTCGCGCTGATAATCCTCCCTGGTGTCCAGCAGCAGTTTCAGCAATTTTCGCTGTTGTTGTCGCTCCCCTCTTGTCACAGCCGGACTCCTAACTATCGAGCCCAAAAGCGTCACCAGCTTGTCCAGTTGGCTTAGTCGCCGCTCGATCAGTCCGAATGCGGACAACGCGAGTTTCTCGTATTGAAGCGCGTCAACGGGTGGGCGCGACGTCGTTCGTGAATGCTTGGCGGATTTACTCATGGCGCGATCTCCCTGAACCTTGACTGGATCGCCCGACACGCGCTTGCAAGGTGGTGAGCGGGCACATTGACGGGAATAGCAGACCGGTGCATTTCACCACTAACCGGCGAGCCGCGAGGCTCCCCCGCCAAGGCCCGCCCATGGAAATCAGACGTGCTGAGGCAGCCGCATACCGGCGTGCGCAAGCGTGCGGGGCAAAATGCTAACAGGCTGCTATACCCGTTTGTCGTGAGGTACACGACAGAATGAGTTTAACCACATCACTCCGCGGGTGATCACCCAAACAAGCTAAAGCGCGCGCACGATATCCATTTCTGAAATTTCTCAAACATCCGCGCGAATAAAAGACTACAGCGCCAAAGAAGCATCAGCGCAAAAACGCATTGATTGTTGAATAGCGCGACTGGCCATTTGGCGCGTATGACGGTCATGCTCGCGCGCGAGATCAGCCCAGCGCCCAAGACACCTTTAAACGAGCGCCGTTGTGTGGCATTGCCGAGGCGAAGCCGATGGCCCCGCCACGCACAAACGCACCCACTGGTTTCAGGCGGACCGTTCCGGCGAGCACGCAGTGCGAGGCGGGAAGAATGATGGCCTTGTCACTCACGCGGAATGTGCGAGAACACAGATTCCAGATGCACCACTACCGCGACTGTGCGGGGGACCCGCTTATGAGCTAGCGGTTTGAGCCGCTTTCTCTTGCCTACTTCTCTTTGCGGCGGCAAAGAGAAGTAGGTGCCGCCCCGCACAGGGGCAACGCTAATAGACCACCAAGAATTCAAGGAACGGCCAAAACCTTAGGATCACAGACAAACCGATCACGGCGAAAGAAAGAGAAGCTTACCTAGCCGTATACCCCCCATCAACAGCCAAACAAACTCCGCTAATCATAGAAGCCGCATTACTCAACAAGAACAAAATAGGCGCAGCAACCTCAGCAGACTCAGCAAACCGCTGCAACGGAATAGCCTTAAGCGCAGGCTCCCGCTTAACCGGATCGCTCCATGCCAGCACCGCCATAGGCGTCAACGTAACCGTAGGATTGACACTATTAACCCGAATCCCAAACGGCCCCAACTCAACACACAAAGCCCGCGTCACAGCATCAAGCGCAGCCTTGGAAGCCGAATAACTCAAATGATCATCCAAGGCCACAAGCGCAGCCTGACTAGAAACATTAACGATACTGCCGGCCCGCTGAGCACCAATCATCCCCCGCGCCACATGCTTGGCAACCAGCACCGCGCCTCGCGCATTCACCGCCATCACACGATCAAAACTCGCACCAGTCGTATCCACGGCCCGCTCAAGCAACGCAATCCCCGCGCAATTCACGAGCCCATCGAACACATCGAGCGACCCCAACGCGTCATCAATAGCAGCCTCATCGCTCACATCGAGCACCAACGGCTCGCAGCCTGTTTCCTCCGCCAACCGCGCAAGCTCATTCACATTCCGCGCCGCAGCGACGACATTCGCTCCAGACGCACACAACGCCTCAACCGTCGCGCGTCCAATTCCACTCGAAGCACCCGTCACAAGAATCGACCGACCAGAAAAATCAAAAGTAGCATTCATGATGTCTGCAACCGATGCATGACCGGCTTCAACGCCGGATACAAATCCGTATAAACGCCGAACCGTTGCTCGTACAACGCCATCCGCACCGCGTCCGGCTGCGCGCGTTCGACCAACGTGACCCACCCGCGCTGCGCCTCTTCACGCGAAACCAGTCCGACACCGACACCCGCCAGCAACGCCGCCCCCATCGCCGCCTCCACGTCCTGCTCGATGGTATAGACCGGATACCCGGTGATATCCGCGATAATCTGCATCCACAAATCCGAATGCGCGGCACCGCCCACCACGATCAACTTGTCATCCAGCGATTGCGCGCCCTTACGTCCCGCTTCAATGTTGTGCTTCAGCGCGAACGACACACCCTCCAGCACCGCGCGATACAAATGCGCACGCGTATGAAACAGGCTCAGCCCGACGAACGCCCCACTCGCCTTGGCGTCCCACACCGGACTGCGCTCGCCCATCAGATACGGCAGGAACATCACGCCATCCGAGCCGGCCGGCACTTTCCCCGCGGAATCTTCCAGCAAGCGATGCGGATCGCCATGCGGCGTCGCGCGAGCTGCCTCGATCTCCGCCTGGCAGAACTGCTCGCGATACCAGGTCACCGACGCGCCCGCCGTAATCGCACCGCCAAACACGTAGATATCGTGCTGACCGTTGAATACATGCGGCATGCTGATCAACCCATGCCGCGCGTCGACGCTCTGGTTGATATAGCCCCAGCACATGCTGGTACCGATCATCGCGACATGCTGGCCCGCGCGCGTGACGCCGGCCGCGAACGTCGCCATCGCGGCATCCACACCGCCCGCGACGATCGCCGTGCCTGCGTCGAGGCCGAGCTGCTCGACCCATTGCGACAGCAAGCCCCCCACCACTTCCGACGATTCCACTAGCCGCTCGGGCATCATCGTCGCGGGAATACCGAGCATGTCGAGCGCTTCATCGGACCAGTCGCGTTTGCCAATGTCGTAAATGCCGCCGATATTGCCCGCCGAACTATGATCGACTGCCACCTCGCCGGTCAGCATGTAGATCACGTACGCATTCGGCGGCAGGAAATAGCGCGTATGCGACCACACGTCCGGCTCGTGATCGCGCAGCCACAGCATCTTCGTGTAGCCGTAATAGCTATCCACGCCGTTGCCGGTGATCGTATAAAGCCGTTCGAGATCGACATTGTTGCGCACCCACTCGACCTGCTCGGTGGCGCGTCGATCCATCCAGATCAAGCATGGATAGAGCGGCCGCATATCGCTATCCACCGGAATGCCGGAACCGCCATACAGACTGCTCACGCACACGGCTTTGATCGACTTCGCCGCGACGCCCGCCCCCTTCGCTTTGGCAACGCACGCGGCGATGCACTCCACCACCGCCTTCAACCAGACCGCGGGCCATTGTTCGGCCCACAGCGGCTTGGGCGTATCCGGCTGATAGCTCGACGCATGCTGCGCGACGATCGCGCCGTGCTGATCGACCAGCAGCGCCTTGGTGCTCTGCGTGCCGATATCGACGCCGATGACGTAATCCATACTGTCTCCGTTTATATGCCGCTCGTGCCCTCTATGTTCGACGTTCAGGCGCGCGGCTTCAGCAACACCTTGATCGAATCGAGCGAGTTGGCGATCTTGATCGCCTCGTCCCATTCTTCCAGCGAAAAGCCGTGCGTGACAATGCCTTTCGATGTGACCAGCCCGCGCGCCAGCAGATCGATCGCGATCGGGTAGCAGTACGGTCCGAGATGCGCGCCGCGCACGTCGAGTTCCTTGCGGTCGCCGATCACCGACCAGTCCAGCGTCGTATCCGCGCCGAACACCGAAAACTCGACAAACCGGCCAAGCTTGCGAATCAGGTCCATGCCCTGATTCACGCCGATCGGCGCGCCAGTGGTTTCAATATACACATCGCAGCCATAACCGTCCGTGAGCGAGTGGATGATCGCCAGCGCGTCGTCCTGTTTCGGGTTGATCGTGACGTCGGCGCCGTATTCGCGGGCGAGTGCTAGCCGCTCTTCGACCAGATCGATCACCACCAGCTTCTTCGGCGTTTTCAGATGCGCGATTTGCGTCATCATCAGACCGAGCGGACCGGCGCCCGCGATCACCACCACGTCGTCGAGTTGCACTTCTCCACGGTTGACGGTGTGAATCGCGCAGGCGAGCGGCTCGATGATCGCGGCGTCTTCCAGCGAAATGCCGTCGGGAATCTTGTGAACAATCGCCGTCGGCGGAATGCGCATGTACTCGGCCATGCCGCCGTCGGCGACCTCGCGCTGGAAGCCGAAGATGTTGTGCACCTCGCACATCCAGTACTGGCCGGATTTGCAATAGCGGCATTTGCCGCAAGGCACGATCTGTTCGGCGATCACGCGGTCGCCCATCTTCACGCCGAAGTGATCGGCCGCGCCCTCGCCGATTTCTTCCACGAAACCGAAGAACTCGTGGCCCGGAATCACCGGCGCTTTCACCCACGGGCTCGGGCCGCCCCAGAACATCTTCGCGCCCGAATGACACTTGCAGTCGCTCGCGCAAATGCCGCACGCGGCGATACGGATCACGAGTTCGTGCGCGCCCGCGCGAGGCTTCGACACCTGCTCGACGCGGTAGTCTTTCGGTGCATGACAGACGATGGCTGTCATGTTCTGCTTGTCGGATTGAGTCGTCATTGCATGGTCCTGCTAAAAAGTGGAAGTCAGTGGAGAGTTACTTTCTGCGGTCGCGGCTGATGTAAATCGCGAGCAAAATGATTCCGCCCTTGATCACGTTCTGCACATACGGATTCACGCCGACCATGTTCAGGCCGTTGTTCAGCACACCGAGCAGCAGCGCGCCGATCAGGGTGCCGATGATCGAGCCACGGCCGCCGGAGATAGACGTGCCGCCCATCACCACGGCGGCGATGGCGTCGAGTTCGAAGCCGACGCCGGCATTCGGCTGGCCGCTCATCAAACGCGCAGTCAGCACGATGGCGGCGAAGGCGGACGTCAAGCCGGCGATCGTGTAGACGATCAGCTTCACGCGTGCCACGCGCACGCCGGATAAACGCGTCGCCTGTTCGTTGCCGCCGATCGCATAGACATAGCGGCCGAACGGCATGCGCTCCAACAGTACCCACGCGATCACGTAGATCACCACCATGATCACGACGGGCGCCTGCACGCCAAGAATCTTGCCGCTGCCGAAGAAGCTCACCCAGTCCGGCAAGCCGTCGATCGGATAGCCGCCCGTGTAGATCAGCGCGAGGCCGCGCGCGATGCCCATCGTTGCGAGCGTGACGATGATCGGCGGCATGCCGGCGAACGCTACGAAAAAACCGTTCGCCGCGCCGAAGCCGAGCCCGACCGCGACGCCAATCGCCAGCGCAGCGACCGCGTTCATGCCGGCCACCATCAAACCAGCGGCGAGCGTGCCCGCCAGCGCCATGACAGAGCCCACGGACAGATCGATACCGCCGGTCAGAATCACGCACGTCATCCCCACGGCGATGATCGCGTTGATCGACACCTGACGCAGCACGTTCTCGATGTTCGCCCCGGAGAGAAAACTGTCGCTCGCGAACACCATCACGATGCAGACCACCAGCAAGCCGATGAACGGATAGAACAGCGTCGAGCGTTTCAAAGCAGCCCAAGTGAAGCGCACCGGCGCGCCCGGCGTATCGCTGCTGACAGTAGATGTCTTGGGTGAAGAAGAAGGATTAGGCGTGTTCATGTGTTGCTCCACGAGAGCCGGCAGTTGCATAGGTCATCACGGCGTTCGAGTCGATCGCGTCGCCTTCGAGCATCGCTTCGATGCGGCCCTGCCGGAACACGGCGACGCGGTCGCACATGCCGACGATCTCCGGCAGTTCGGACGAGATCATGATGATCGAGTAGCCGCGCGCGGTGAGTTCGCGCATCAGCAGATAGATTTCGGCTTTGGCGCCGACGTCGATGCCACGCGTCGGTTCGTCGAAGATCAGGATGTTGGTGTGATGATTCAGCCAGCGCGCGATCACCACTTTCTGCTGATTGCCGCCGGAGAGCGTCGCGACTTCGGTATGCATGGTCGGCGCTTTGACGCCCACGCGCTTCATGATGTCGGCGGTCGCGCGCGCTTCGCTGCGCTGGTCGATGAAGAAACGCAATGAGCGATATTTGCCGAGGTTGTTGATCGAGATGTTCTGCTTGATCGAGAAGTCGGTGATCAGGCCTTCGGTCTTGCGGCTTTCCGGCAGAATGCCGACGCCGGCGCGCAACGCATCGGCGGGATCGGACAGCTTCGCCGCCGCGCCGTTGATGCGAATCTCCTTCACGTAGGCCGGATCCGCGCCGATCACGGCGAGCGCGGTTTCCGTGCGCCCCGAGCCGACCAGTCCCGCGAACCCGAGAATCTCGCCTTCACGCAACGTGAAGCTCAACACCGGGCTGTCCTTGAGCAACTGCAGCTTGTCGACATCGAGCACGATCTTCGCATCGGCACGCAGCGGCGGCTTCGGCGGAAAGCTGTTTTCGATGCGGCGCCCCACCATCATCTCCACGAGACGCCCCACGTCGGATTGCGCGACCTCCGTCATGCCAACGTATTGGCCATCGCGCAGCACGGTAATGCGGTCGCATACTTCGAAAATCTCTTCGAGGTGGTGCGAGATAAAAATCATCGCGACGCCCTGCTGCTTCAACTCGCGCATGATCGCGAACAGATGCTCGGCTTCGGCGGGCGTGAGCGTGGCGGTGGGCTCGTCCAGAATCAGAATGCGCGCCTCCAGCGAGAGTGCCTTGCCGATTTCGACGAACTGCTGCTGCGCCACCGAGAGTTCGCGAATCGGCACCGACAGATCGATCGTCACGCCGAGCCTCTGAAAAATCCCCGCCGCCGCTCGCCGCATCTTGCCGCGTTCGAGCAGGCCCAGCCCGTTCTTCAATTCGCGGCCGAGAAACATGTTCTCCACCGCGTTCAGATACGGTATCAGGCTGAATTCCTGAAACACGATGCCGACGCCCGCGGCCACCGCGTCGTGATAGTTGGTGAAATGTCGCGCCTCGCCTTCAATCGTGATCGTGCCTTCATCCGGCTGATAGATGCCGCACAGGATCTTCATCAGCGTCGATTTGCCCGCGCCGTTTTCGCCGAGCAGCGCATGAATCTCGCCGCGCGCGATTTCCAGGTGAATGCCTTGCAGCGCCTTCACGCCTGGAAAACTTTTAGTAATGTTGTCGAGCTTGAGTATCGTGTCCATCGGGCCCTCCTCTGCTGTCCGTCGCCGCGCTTTTTTTGCTCAGCGCGACAACGGACATTCGGCTTACCAGCTGAAACCCTTGGCATTGCTCTTGTCGATCATCTTCACGTCGACCGGAATCGTCTTCGGCACATTGGCGCCCCACTTCTTCGCGAGCGCGATGCCGAGAGCGATGCGCACCTGGTCAGCCGGGAATTGCGCGGATGTTTCAATGAACTTCGAATTCGGCTTCTGGATAGCAGCAATCGCTTCCGGCGCGCCGTCGACGCTGGTCAGCTTGATGTCCTTGCCCGACGATTCGATCGCCGAGAGCGCGCCCATCGAGCCGCCGTCGTTCACGCTGAACACGCCTTTCAGATTCGGATGCGCCTGAATCATGTTCTCGGTGACGGACAGCGCGGTCGCGCGTTCCTGCTTGCCGTTCTGCGTGTCCACGAGCTTCACGCCCGGCACTTTCGCGAGCGCCGCCTTGCAGCCTCGCACACGTTCAAGAATCGGCACGACCGGAATCCCGTCGAGAATCGCCACTTCGCCGCTGCCGCCGATCGACTTCGCCAGATACTCGCAAGCCATCTCACCCGCGTCGTAGTTCTTCGAGCCGACGAACGAATCGACCGGACCGTTGGCGTTCGCATCGACGGCGACCACCACCACGCCCGCCTTCTTCGCCGAGGTCACCGCCGACTGGATGCCGGTCGAATCGGTCGGATTCACGAGCAGGATGTCGATCTTCTTCTGCAGCATGTCTTCCACGTCGCTGACCTGCTTGCTGACATCGTGGTGCGCGTCGGTGACGACCACCGTCGCGCCGATGGAAGCGGCTGCGTCGTTGAGCGCTTTCTGCATCGTCACGAAGTACGGATTGTTCAGCTCCTGAAACGTCATGCCGATTTTCAGCGGCGCGGCTTGTGCAGCCGGCGCGGTGATGAACGACAGGCCGAAGGCGAGCGTCGCCAGTGCTGCCGTGCTACGCGCGAAAGTTTTCAACGAAGTCGGCTTCGAAAGGGATTGCGTCATGGTTGTCTCCATTATTAAAAGTGAGCACGTCCCTCACGCTGTCGTGGGACAGCGCGATACGTGTTGAAACGCAGGTGAAATAAAACGCTTCGGCGGGAAGCCTGGGCTCGGGACTACGTCGGTGGATAAGCGGCGGCGCTGCGCGGCAGACCCGGCGCGAGCACGATGGCGGGCGCGTCGTCGATGCCTACGCCGCGCGCCGCGGCTTCTTCGGAGGCGTCGCGACTCGCGTCGTTCAGTTGCTGATAGTGGCGGAATTTCGAAGGCGCCATGCCCTTCACCGCGAGAAACTGCCGGTTGAAATTCGACAGGTTGTTAAAGCCTGCCTTGAAACAGATATCGGTCACGCTCAGGTCGTCGTCGGTGAGCAACTGGCACGCGAGGTTGATACGCATGCGGTTCACGTACTGCACGAACGGCAGCCCCGTATGACGGCGGAAATACCGCGAGAACGCGCTGACGCTCTGGCCCGCGAGCTGCGCGAGGTCCGACTCGCGCAATTCGTTCGCAAGGTTTTTGCCGATATACGACAGCACGTGATTGATGCGCGTCGACGCGAAACTGGTCGGGTCGGCCTGATAAGCGGGACTCGCGAGCGTCTCGCGATCCTCGGCGTTCATCAGGATTTCGAGCATCGACATGAACAGAACCAGCCGGCGCAGCCCGCGCGCCGCCAGCAATTCGAGGAACAGCGGCTGGATCGACGCGCTCGTTTGCGCGCCGAACGAGATGCCCCGACGCGAATCGGCGAGCAGCGCTTCAACCTGGCGCCACTCGGGAAAACTGTCGATGCAGCTCGATACGAATTCCTGCCCGAACTGCACGACCAGATTGCGCTGCGCGATGGTCTCGCCTTCCGGCACGTCGCTCACCCAGTTGTGCGGCAGGTTCGGCCCCATCAACACGAGGTTGCCCGGCGTGTAGCTGCTGATGTGATCGCCGACGAACATCTTGCCGGTCGTCGCCACGATCAGATGAATTTCGTATTCCGGATGAAAGTGCCAGCGCACCGTACGGTACGGATAGCCGTGCGACCATACTTTGAACGATTCGTCACGACGTACGGCCACGAGTTCGAGATCGGGTTGCACTGTCTGTCTCCATGAAGCGGCCACTTGGAGCGCCGCTGGTCTTTCGTCTTGTATAGCGAAAAGTAGTCTTCTAACGCGTGATCCACCACTAAAAATGAGACCGCGGACCAATACTTTTTTGCATTCGGGTTAGTCCTGGCGCGCTAAAAGTCAAATTTGATGCAATGCAATACGCGCGGCAACGCGCCGCCATCACACCACGGCGCGCCGCGCGTCACGCCGAAAAGCCGCGCCACGCCGCGCTGCGCCACAAAAAACCGTACGCGGTCGCCTTGACTTTCGTTTCGCCGGGTACGATCATTCGCTCACATGCAGAGCAAATGCTCCATCTCAAGAAGAAACGCACGCTACGAGCCGTGCGAGCAAAGGACATTCAGGAGACGCACATGAACAGCGGGCAAGACAGCGGCGCGGCCGCACACGTGATCCTGCACATCGGCGCGGGATCGTTTCATCGCGCCCATCAGGCGTGGTATCTCCATCGATTGAACGAGGCCAAAGTACCTGGCGAGCCGCATTGGTCGCTCACGGTCGGCAATATCCGCAGCGACATGAATGCGGTGCTCGAAGCGCTCGCCGCGCAAAACGGCGTCTACACGCTCGAGACCGTCACCCCTCAAGGTGAACGCGCGTACGAAACGATTCGCTCGATCGAGCGCGTCGTGCCGTGGACCGAAAGCCTCGACGCGCTGATCGAAGCAGGCGCCGATCCGGCGTGCAAGATCATCGCGTTCACGGTCACCGAAGGCGGCTATTACCTCGACGAGCAGGACGAACTCGACACTGCCAACGCCGATCTCGCCGCCGACCTCAAAGGCGGCCACACCACCATTTACGGCGCACTGGCCGCGATTCTCGACGCGCGCATGAAAGGCGGCGCAGGTCCCGTCACGCTGCAGACTTGCGACAACCTGCGTAGCAACGGTGAGCGCTTCCATGCGGGCATGAGCGAGTTTCTCGAGCGGCGCGGCGCGATCGAACTGGCGCAGTGGTTCGACGACAACACCGCGAGTCCTAGCTCGATGGTCGACCGCATCACGCCGCGTCCCACGCCTGACGTGCGTGAACGCGTCAAGGCTGCCACGGGCGTCGACGACGCCGCTCCGGTAATGGGCGAAGCATTCATCCAGTGGGTGATCGAAGACAACTTCGTCGCGGGACGTCCGGCATGGGAAAAGGTCGGCGCGGAACTGGTCGACTCGGTGATGCCGTACGAAGAAGCGAAGATCCGCATTCTCAACGCGACGCATAGCTGCATCGCGTGGGCGGGCACGCTGGTCGGGCTGAACTACATTCACGAAGGCACGCTCGACGCCGACATCAACAAATTCGCCTACGAATACGTGACCGAAGACGTGATTCCGTGTCTCACGCCGAGTCCGCTCGATCTCGAAAGCTATCGCGACGTGGTGCTCGAGCGCTTCAGCAATCCTTATATCCAGGACACAAACCAGCGCGTCGCGGCGGACGGCTTCTCGAAGCTGCCCGGCTTTATCGCGCCGACGTTGTCGGAGTGTTTCGAGCGCGGCGTCACGCCCGCGGCGACTGCCATGCTGCCCGCGCTGTTCTTCCGTTTTCTCGATCGCTGGAACGCCGGCGAGTTGCCCTACGCGTATCAGGACGGCGTGATGGATGAGCGCGTCGCGCGTGCCTTCTTCGAGGCGCCCGATCCCTTGAAAGCGTTCGCCGCCGACCGGCTGCTGTGGGGCAGCATGGCGCAGACGCCGGAACTGGAATCCGCGCTGGAAGGCGCACTGGCGCGCGTCGATGTATGGCTCGCCAAACGCGGCGCGGTTTGAGCGCCACTCACTTCACGATTCAGAAGCGCCGCGCACCGCGCGGCATCGAAGCGCGCGGGTGCCACGCCAAGCCAGGCTCAGCCAGGCTTAATGCGCATGGCACCGCGCGCCATGTGCGGCTAAAGTAGCGCATCTCCAACGACGAAGGTTCCGCGCCCATGTATCTCGGCATCGACCTCGGCACGTCCGAAGTAAAAGTTCTGCTACTCGCCTCCGACGGACGCGTGATCGGCACCGCAGGCTCACCGTTCACCGTTTCGCGCCCGCATCAGCGCTGGGCCGAGCAGAATCCCGAAGATTGGTGGTCCGGCACGCGCACTGCGCTCGCCGCATTGCGCGCCAAACATCCCGACGAGTTCGCGCAAATTCGCGGCATCGGCCTGTCGGGTCAGATGCACGGCGCCGTGCTGCTGGATGCGCAAGACCGCGTGCTGCGGCCCGCAATTCTGTGGAACGACATGCGCAGCGACAAGGAATGCGCGGAACTGACCGAGCGCGCGCCGGAGCTGCACAGCGTGGCCGGCAATCTCGCCATGCCAGGCTTCACCGCCCCGAAGCTGCTGTGGGTCGCGCGCCACGAACCCGAGATTTTTGCGCAGACCGCCTGCGTGCTGTTGCCGAAGGACTACTTGCGCCTGCAACTGACCGGCGGCAAGGTGTCCGATCCGTCGGATGCGGCCGGTACGCTGTGGCTCGATGTCGCCAAACGCGACTGGTCCGATTCGCTGCTCGCGGCCTGCAACATGTCGCGCGCGCAAATGCCGATCCTGTGCGAAGGCAGCGAGCCGTCCGGCACGCTGCTGCCCGAAGTAGCGCGCGAATTCGGTTTGAGCGACGGCGTGATCGTCGCGGCCGGCGGCGGTGATAACGCCACCAGCGCGATCGGCATCGGCGCGACGCAACCCGGCGACGGCTTCGTCTCGCTCGGCACGTCGGGCGTGCTTTGTGTGGTCGGCGACAGCTTCCGGCCGAATCCGGCTTCGGCCGTGCACGCGTTCTGTCACGCGATTCCGGATCGCTGGCATCAGATGAGCGTGGTGCTCTCCGCCGCAAGTTGTCTGCGCTGGGTCTGCAAGCTCACCTCCACCGACGAGCCGACCCTGCTCGCCGAAATCGAAGCGCTGCCCGCGGACTCGTTGAACACCGCGCCGCTTTTCCTGCCCTATCTGTCCGGCGAACGTACGCCGCACAACGATCCGTACGCGCAAGGCGTGTTCTTCGGCATGACTCACGCGACCGATCGCGCGTTGCTCGGCTACGCGGTGCTCGAAGGCGTCACGCTTGCGCTCACCGACGGCCTCGACGCGCTGCGCGCGGCCGGCACCGAAGCGAAGGCGCTGTCCCTGCTCGGCGGCGGCGCCCGCAGCGACTACTGGGCTCAATTGCTCGCCGACGCGCTCGACACCGCCACCCGCAAGCACGGCGGCGGCGAGACGGGCGCGGCGCTCGGCGCGGCGCGCCTCGGCTGGCTGGCCGCTGGCGGCGATCCGGCCACGGTGCTGACCAAGCCGCCGATCGCCAAGGAATTCACGCCGAACCCGCGCCGCCATGCCGAACTGCGCGCGCGGCTCGAAGCCTATCGCGCGCTTTACCGCCACGTGCGGCCGCTGTTCGACCCCGCGCGGCAACCGCTTGCCTGACCGGCAATCCGCGGCCGGTTTCCGCGCTGGGCTTAGTTAAAGCGCGAAGACCGGCTGCTATCATCGGCGCACTTCAAGCGAACCGTCACCGTGCCCAAGTCCACAGAAAAATTAGACCTTGCTACCCGCGCTGCGTGGCTTTACTACGTCGCCGGCAACACCCAGAACGAGATCGCCGAAAAGCTGCAGGTATCGCGCCCGGTCGCGCAACGGCTCGTAGCCTTCGCGGTGGAAAAGAATCTGATTCGCGTGCGCGTCGATCATAAATTGGCCGATTGCCTCGCGCTCGCCGATCAATTGTCCAAGCGCTACGGCCTGAGCATGTGCGAAGTGGTGCCGATCGACAGCGATACGTCCGAGGAAGTCGACCGCAAACTGGCAGTGGCCGGCGCGCAGGTGATGGAGCGCTATCTCGGCGAGGAAAAACCGATGGTGGTCGCGGTGAGCAGCGGCCGCACGCTGAAGGCCGCGGTCGATCAGATCGCGCAACTGGACCGTCCGCAGCACCGGTTGGTGTCGATGGTCGGGGCGATCGCCCAGGACGGCTCCTCGAACCGCTATGACGTCGCGCTGCACATTTCGGAGAAGACGGGCGGCAAGCATTTTCTGCTGCCCGCGCCGCTGCTCGCCGATAGCGAAGCGGAGCGCGCACAGTGGTGCAATCACCGGTTGTATCGGATCGTCGAATCGCTGTCGGCGCAGGCCGACGTGGCGTTCGTCGGCATCGGCAATATCGGGCCGAAATGTCCGCTGCACGAAGACGGCTTCATTACGTCGGCGGAAGTGAAGGAGTTGATGCAGAACGGCGCAGTGGCTGAAATGCTCGGACTGCCGATCGATGCAGCGGGCGCGCACGTCGAATCGCCAACCGGCCGGCGCGTGACGAGTATCGCGCTCGACTCGCCGCCGCGGCGCCCGACCATCGGTTTCGCCGGCGGCCAACGCAAGCGTGAAGCGCTGATCGCGGTGCTCAAAGGCGGCTGGCTTTCGGGACTGGTGACTGATGAATCGTGCGCGAGGGCCGCGCTCGAGGCGTGAGCGGGCGGTCTTGCCGCTCTACATCGCCGTCAGGCCTTCGGTGATGATGATCCGATATTCCCCGCCCTGCAGACGCGTCTCGCTGACGGCCTGATACTCCGGGCTGCGATACCAGGCAATCGCTTCGTCGTAACTGGCGAATTCGAGGATCAGGATTTCGTCGATCGGCGGACCTTCCACCACTTCCTTGCGCCCGTGGCTCGCCAGCATCATCACCGGATGCTGCTCGAAGGTTGCAGGTGCAACCTGTTTGTATTCATCCAGTTTGGCAGGGTCGAGCGTTTTCTCGCGCGTAATGACAACGTAGGCGGCCATGAGCGTTTCCGGAGCGTGATTGAAAGAAAAGCGGCGCGCACGCCGCTTTCCCAATCATCACGCGGCCAGCACTTCGACGATCTTACGCTGGAATGCTTTCCCTGCGCTGTCGAACAGATGGCAGTGCTCCGGCGTGGCGCCGAGTTTTTGCGTCTCGCCTTTGGTATGCCGCTCGAGCGGCGGAATCCGCGCGATCAGTCCATCCGGCGCGACGCTCGATTCCGCGTACAGATACGCCGCGTCGCCGAGCGATTCGATTGCCATGGTGCGGGCCGAGATGCCGTCGTCGGCCATGCCGACATGCAGATGCTCGGGGCGGATGCCGACCGTCACCTTGTCGCCCTGCTTGACCGCCGCCGGTTCCACCGCGACGCGCTGCGTCTCGCCGGTTTCGTAACGCACCGTGACGCCGTCGTGCGTGACCGACTGCACCACCCCTTCCATGAAGTTCATCTTCGGCGAACCGATGAATCCTGCGACGAAACGGTTGGCTGGCGCGTGATACAGCATGGTCGGGCTGCCGACCTGTTCCAGATTGCCCGCCGACAGCACCACGATCTTGTCCGCCAACGTCATGGCTTCGACCTGATCGTGCGTCACGTAGATCATCGTGGTCTTCAGTTCGTCATGCAGACGCGCGAATTCGAGGCGCATTTTCACGCGCAGGGCTGCGTCGAGATTCGACAGCGGTTCGTCGAACAGGAACACCTTTGGCTTGCGCGTGATCGCGCGGCCGATCGCCACGCGCTGACGCTGGCCGCCCGACAACTGTTTCGGCTTGCGATCGAGCAGATGGTCGATGTGCAGGATCTTCGCCGCGTTGCGCACGGCGGCGTCGATTTCCGGCTTCTTGGTGCCGGCCAGTTTCAGGCCGAACGCCATGTTGTCGTACAGCGTCATGTGCGGATACAGCGCGTACGACTGGAACACCATCGCGATGCCGCGCTTGGCGGGTGCAACGTCGTTCACGCGCATGCCGTCGATGGTCAGATCGCCGCCGCTGATATCTTCGAGGCCGGCGATCATCCGCATCAGCGTCGATTTACCGCAACCGCTCGGGCCCACGAACACGACGAACTCGCCGTCCGCGATATCGAGGTTGATGTCGCGCATCACTTCGTTTTCGTCGTACGCCTTCCTGATGTTGCGCAGAGTTACGCTTGCCATGATGTGTCTCCGTGTAATGCTGTGTGTTGCTTGTCCGATGTTTCGGTTGCCTGAGTTTTCCAGGCGGCTACGTTGATTCGCATTTCGATGCCGCTCACGGCGCGGCCGCCGTCGCACTCAGCGTCCATTGCGCGACCAGTTCCGGCAACTGCTGCATGTCGTCGAATACGTGACGCGCGCCGGCTGCATGCAGCTTGTCGATCTGCGCATCGCTCGCATGACCGCCGCCGATGAAGCCGAGCACCGTCATGCCCGCCGCGCTCGCCGCCGTCACGCCGGTGACGCTGTCCTCCACCACGAGGCACGCCGAGGGCGCGAGTCCGAGACCCTTGGCCGCCGCCAGATAGACGTCGGGTGCGGGCTTCGGATTCGGCACCGCATCGGCGCAGAACAGGCGGTCGCCGAAAAACCTCACGAGGCCCGTGCGCGTCAGCACCGTTTCCACATACGGGCGAAAGCTGTTGCTCGCGCAGCCTTTGGTGAGCGGCACCTGAGCCAGCGCGGCTTCGATGCCTTCGACCGTCGGCGCCTGCATCGCCGCTGCTTCCACCGCGCCGCGGATCGCATCGATATCGTCGACGCTGAGGCTTTTGCCGAGCTGCGCCGCGGTGCCTTGCAGCACTTTCTCGATGCGCAGTCCGAGCAGCGGCAGCACGACCGGTTCGACGTCGGTGTCGGGCCAGCGCGCTTCGAGTTCGTGCACCAGCATGCGCGCCGCCACGGCTTCGCTGTCGATCAGCACGCCGTCGCAATCGCAGATCAGTGCGAAATTGCCGGCGAGCGTGCTTCCACTCGTGCCTGCCGTCATTTGACCGCCCCGAAGGTAAGGCCACGCACCAGTTGCTTCTGCGACAGCCAGCCGACGATCAGGATCGGCGCGACCGCCAGCAGCGAAGCGGCGGACAGCTTCGCCCAGAACAGACCTTCAGGACTCGAATACGACGCGATGAACACGGTCAGCGGCGCGGCATTCGAACTCGACAGGTTGATGCTCCAGAACGCTTCGTTCCACGACAGGATCACGAGCAGCAGCGCCGTCGATGCGAGCCCAGGCAGCGACATCGGCATCAGCAGATAGACGATTTCCTGCCAGGTCGCGGCGCCGTCGATCCGCCCGGCTTCGAGAATGTCGCGCGGAATTTCAGCGAAGTACGTGAACGACATCCACACCGCGATCGGTAAATTGATCAGGGTGTAGACGATCACGAGGCCCGACACCGAATCCAGCAGCCCGCTGTTTTTCCACAGCAGATAAATCGGCACCAGCACGCCGACCGACGGCATCATCTTGGTCGACAGCATCCACAGCAGCACTTTCTGCGTGCGGCGGGTCGGGAAGAACGCCATCGCATATGCAGCCGGCACCGCGAGAATCAGGCACAGAATCGTCACGCCCGCGGAGATCAGTATCGAATTCCACGCGAACGAAAAGTAATTGCTGCGCGCGAATACCTCGCGAAAGCTATCGAGCGTCGGGATGAAAAACAGCGACGACGCATAGGCTTGCTGCTCCGTCTTGAATGCGGTGATCGTCATCCAGAAGATCGGAAAGAACAGCAGCAGGGCGACGAGCCAGGCGATCACGCCAGGAATGCCGCGTCGGATCGCGGCGAACGGCGACTTCGCCGGCACCGTCATGGCAGTCGAGTTCGACACCGGGGTAGAGGCAACGTGGCTCATTTTTCGTACTCCCCTTTAAGGTTCTTCGCGAGCATCCGCACCAGGAAGAACGACACGATATTGGCCAGCACGACAGCGAGAATGCCGCCCGCCGACGCGAGACCGACGTCGAACTGTTGCAGGCCCAGCGAATAGATCAGGTACGACAGGTTGGTGGTCGCGGTGCCCGGACCGCCGCCCGTGGTCGTATAGATTTCGGCGAAGATCGACAGCAGGAAAATCGTCTCCATCATCACCACCACCGCAATTGCCCGTTTCAGGTGAGGCAGCGTGATGTAGAAGAACATCGAGAACGGACCCGCGCCGTCGATGCGCGCCGCCTCCTTCTGCTCCTGATCCAGCGACTGGATCGCCGTGAACAGAATCAGGAAAGCAAACGGAAGCCACTGCCACGCGACAATCATGATCACCGCCGTCAGCGGATATTGCGCGAACCAGTCGATCGGCGTCATGCCCATGGCGCGCATGCCCTGCGCGATCAGGCCATACACCGGATGCAGGATCATGTTCTTCCAGATCAGCGCGCTCACAGTCGGCATCACGAAGAACGGCGCGATGGCGAGCAACCGCGCGACTCCCTGGCCGTAGAACTTGCGGTCGAACAGGATCGCCATCAGCACGCCGCCGACCACCGTGATCACGAGGACTGAGATGATCAGTTCGAGCGTGTGACCGATCGAAGGGCCGAACGACGGATCGCTGGCGAGGTATTTATAGTTGTCGAAACCCGCGAAGCCTTTCAGATCCGGATTCAACAGGTTGTAGCGCGAGAACGAAAACCAGATCGTCATCGCGAGCGGAATTGCCATCCACAGCACGAGTACCGCGACCGAAGGCGTGACTAGCCAGCGGGCGGAATTGGCCTTACGGGTTTCGCGTTCTTTTTCTGTCTGGGGATGGGCATGCATGATAGGTAGGCGCAGAGGACGCATGATTGACCACCTGTTCGGTAATGCGCGGACCGCCGCCCGAAGCCACATGAAAGCCGCGGCGACACATTGCGATGTCGCGGCGCATGCGCGGCGGGGACGGCCCGCTGTGCTGCGTGGGCCGGCTGACGGGCGTCAGCCGGCGCGGGCCACGTAACTACCGTGGCTTACTTCTGGTAACCGGCCTGCTTCACCGCGCGATCCGCAGTGGCGTTGCCGGCTGCCAGTGCCTGATCGATCGTCATCTGACCGGCAATCGCGCCGGAGATGCTCTGACCGACCACGGTACCGAACGACTGGAACTCAGGAATCCCGACGAACTGCACACCGGTGTACGGCACCGGCTTGAGCGTCGGATGCTCCGGATCCGCCGTTTCGATCGCCTTCAGCACGAAGTCGCCGAACGGAGCGGCCTGCTTGTACTCCGGGCGCGCGTAGGTGGATTTACGCGTTCCCGGCGGCACCGAGGCCCAGCCTTCGTCCTTCGCGACCAGTTCGATGTATTGCTTCGACGTGGCCCACGTGATGAACTTCTTCGCCGCGTCAGGCTGCTTCGACGACTTCGGAATCGCCAGCGCCCAGGCCCACAGCCAATGCGAACCCTTCGGCGTGACCGCGATCGGTGCCGCGGCGAAACCGACCTTGTCCGCGATCTGCGATTGCTGCTTGTTGTAGAGCATGCCGGCGGCAACCGTGGCGTCGATCCACATGCCGCACTTGCCGGAGGACATCAGCGTGAGGTTTTCGTTGAAGCCGTTCGAGCTCGCTCCCGGAGGGCCGTCCTTCTTCAGCAGATCGACGTAGAAGGTCATCGCCTTTTTCCACTCCGGCGAGGTGAGCTGCGCGTTCCACTTCTCGTCGAACCAGCGGCCGCCGAAGGTGTTCACCACCGTCGTGCCGTAGGCCATGTTCTCGCCCCAGCCCGCCTTGCCGCGCAGACAGATGCCGTAAATGCCGTTGGCCTTGTCGGTGAGCTTGTCGGCGAATTGCGCGATCTGGTCGTAGGTCGGCTGATCGGGCATCTTCAGACCCTTGGCCGCGAACAGATCCTTGCGGTAGTACGTCATCGAGCTTTCGACGTAGAACGGCAGCGCGTACAACTGGCCACCGTTAGAGAGGCCGTCGCGCGCCGTCTTCACGACGTCGTTCAGATCGTAGTCAGCAGGCAGATTGGTGAGCGGCGTGAGCCAGCCGCGCTTGCCCCATTGCGGCGTTTCGTACGCGCCGATCGTCATCACGTCGAACTGGCCGCTGCCGGTCGTGATGTCGGTGGTGGCGCGCTGACGCAGCACGTTTTCTTCGAGAATCACCCAGTTCAGCTTGATGTCCGGATTCGCCTTTTCGAATTCGGGCGAGAGCTTCTTCAGCTCGATCATGTCCGGATTGTTCAGCGTGGCGATCGTCACCGTGGCCGCCGACGCGCTCAATGCAAAGCATGCGACAGCGCCGGCACTGACCGCCTTTAGCGTGGATTTGAGAGCTGGCTTCATGTGTTGTCTCCTTTCTCGTACGTTATGTAGTGCAGCGTTTGTTCTACGAAAATGACGATGAACGGCGCGGACTCAGCTCATCCAGTTGCCGCCGTCGACGTTCAGGGTTTGCGCGGTGATGTAGTCGGCATCCGCCGACGCGAGGAACAGGGCGGCGCCGGTCAGATCGTCCGGCACACCCATGCGGCCGAGCGGCACCGCTTCACCGACAAGGCGTTTCTTCTCGCCGAGCGGCCGGTTTTCATAGCGGGCGAAGAGCGCGTCGACTTCGTTCCACATCGGCGTATCGACGACGCCCGGCGCGATGCCGTTCACATTGATCTTGTGCGGCGCAAGCGCCAATGCCGCGGATTGCGTGTAGCTGAGCACGGCCGCCTTGGTCGCGCAGTAGTGCGACACGAGCGCCTCGCCGCGCCGTCCCGCTTGCGACGACATATTGATGATCTTGCCGCCACGCCCCTGCTCGACCATCTTTTGCGCAACGGCTTGCATCAGGAAGAACATGCCCTTCACGTTGACCGCGAAGAGGCGGTCGAACACATCCCAGGATTCGTCGAGGATCGGGCGCATGTCGAAGAGCGCCGCGTTGTTGAACAGAATGTCGATCTGACTGAAACGCTCCAGCGTGCTCGCTACGATGCGCTGGATATCGTCGCGGCGCGTGACGTCGGCGGTCACGGTCAACACGCGCTCACCGTAAGCGGCACGCAATGTGTCGCCGAAACTGTCCGCCGGCTTCACGTCTACCAGCACGCAGCGCGCGCCTTCGTCCAGATACCGGCGGGCCACGGCGTCACCGATTCCGCTTGCCGCGCCAGTCAGAATGGCCACCTTGTCTTGCAATCGTGCCGCCACTGCTTGTCTCCGGTTCGTTTCGCTTCTTGAGGCGCGGTGAGCGAACGCTCATTGCGCGAACAATTGCTCTGTTAGTGATCGAATGATCGGATACGCACCGGGTCATGTCAAGGCGCCCGAGCAGATTTCGATGGTGCAGCGCGGCAGGACGCCGGCACTCCTCGCCTGCGTCGAACAACACTAATACGAGAAATCGAAGACAGCCAATTTGCTTTCTGCGTGCCCCTCTGACAAAAATTCGAGATACGTTATATCATTGCGACCTTGCTTCGCTTCGAAGCCGCTTGATCGCTATTTCGCTTGCTTGCCATTTCGTCAGGAGCACCTCGCCGATGGCCACATCGATTGCAGAACACCATGCCGTGCGGCTCGCGCATGCCGAAGCGCATGCCACGTTGCACGGGCTCGCGCTGACGCCGCTGCGTCGTCAGGTGTACGCGGCGATCGTCGCCAGCGAGCGGCCGGTCGGCGCTTACGAACTGCTCGACGCGCTCGAGCCGCAACGCGGCCGCGTGCCGCCCACGACCGTCTATCGCGCGCTGGATTTTCTGCTCGCGCACGGCTTCGTGCATCGGATCGAATCGAAAAATGCGTTCGTCGCCTGCTGCGAAGTCGGCGTGCCGCATCGCAGCCAGTTTCTGATGTGCGACGGCTGCGGCGCGACCGTCGAGATTCCAGGCGACGACCTCGCCGAACAGTTGTCGCATAGCGCGCCGGCGCATGGTTTCGAGGTGCATCGGCAGGTGGTCGAACTGAGCGGTCTGTGCGCGCTGTGTGCCCGCGCAGCACGGCCTGCGGGTGCTTCCGTCGGCACAAAGCCGGCGTAGATCCGGCGCGCCCTTCCTCACGTTGGTGATTCATTCAACTCTCACGCAGCAGGACACAACAATGAAGAATTTCGGCTCGATGTTGAACGAGGCGCAGCGTGCGCTGAAGCTGTCGAAGTACGTTGTCGTGAGCGCCGCCGTGCTCGCCTTCGGCCACGCCGCGATGGCTGCGGACGCAAAAATTCCGGTGGTTGCGGCGGAGAATTTTTACGGCGACGTCGTGCAGCAACTCGGCGGCGATCGCGTCGACGTGACAAGCATTCTCAGCAATCCGGACCAGGACCCGCATCTGTTCGAAGCCAGCCCTAAGACCGCGCGTGCGCTGCAGCATGCGAGCCTTGTGGTCTACAACGGCGCCGACTACGACCCGTGGATGGCAAAATTGCTGGCGGCGTCGAAGGGCGCGAAGCGTGTCACGATCGTCGCCGCCGATCTCACCGGCAAGAAGGGCGGCGACAATCCGCACCTCTGGTACGACCCGGCGACCATGCCGAAAGTGGCGCGCGCGGTGAGCGAGGCGCTCGTCGCGGCTGACCCGGCGCACAAGTCGGCGTACGATGCGAACCTCGCGACGTTTCTCGATTCGCTGAAACCGGTCGACGCCAAGATCGCCGAGCTGCATGGCCGCTACGCCGGCGTGCCGGTCACGGCGACCGAACCGGTGTTCGGCTACATGTCCGACGCGGTGGGCCTGACCATGCGCAATCTGCGCTTCCAGCTCGCCACCATGAACGACACCGAAGCCAGCGCGGCCGATATCGCCGCGTTCGAACGCGATCTGCGTGAGAAGCGCGTCCGTGTTCTGATCTATAACAGCCAGGCAACCGAGGCCCTGACCCAACGCATGTTGAAGCTCGCGCAGCAATCGAAGGTGCCGACCATGAGCGTCACCGAGACCGAACCGGCCGGCAAGACCTATCAGACGTGGATGCTGACGCAGCTCGACGCGCTGGGCACGGCACTGGCAGCGGGCGACGCGAACGCAGCGGCTTCAGGCGCGAAAGGAAAAACCCAATGACCCAAACTGGCCGCAGCGCGCCGGCGCCCGTGCTCGAACTCGAGCACGTGACGCTCGAACTCGGCGACCGCACGATTCTGCGCGACACCGGCTTCGTGGTGAACCAGGGCGAATTCATCGGCGTGCTCGGGCCGAACGGCGCGGGCAAGACGACGCTGATGCGCGCCGTGCTCGGTCTCGTGCCCGCTGCCCAAGGCACGATCCGCGTGCTGGGACAACCGGTCGAGCGCGGCAATGCGTCGATCGGCTATATGCCACAGACGCGCAGCGCGCTCGCCGGACGCCGCGTGCGCGGCCGCGATTTCGTCGCGATGGCCGCCGACGGCCATCGTTGGGGTTTGCCGCATGCGGACGCCGCCACGCGCGCCGATGTCGAGCGCGTGCTCGATCTGGTGGGCGGCCGCAAGCTGGCCGAGCGGCCGTTGTCGGAACTGTCGGGCGGCGAGCGTCAGCGGCTGCTGCTCGCGCAATGCCTGCTCGGCAACCCGAAACTGCTGTTGCTCGACGAACCGCTGATCAGCCTCGACCCGCATCATCAGAAGAGCGTGGTCGAACTGGTGCGGCGCGTGCAGCAGGAACTCGGCATCGCCGTGCTGTTTTCGGCGCATGAACTGAACCCGCTGCTGCACGCGTTGGATCGCGTGCTGTATCTCGGCAGCGGCGTGGCGGCGCTCGGCACCGTCGACGAAGTGATCACGCGGCCGGTCCTGTCGCGGCTCTACGGCTCGCCCATCGACGTGATGCGCGTGAACGGCCGCATCTTCGTGATGTCGGGCGACGTCGAAGTGGAAAAGCACGATCACGAGCACGAACACGACGAGAACGGCGGCCACAGCCACTCGCATTCCCATTCGCATGGCCACTCGCACAGCCACTCACATCAGCACGACTCACGCGACGGACACACGCACGATGTTTGAATACGATTTCATGGTGAACGCATTCGCGGCGTCGGGGATCGTCGCGGTGCTGGCCGGCGTGGTGGGCTATTTTCTGGTGATGCGCGGACAGACCTTCGCGGGCCACGCGCTCTCGCACGTCGGCTTCACCGGCGCGACCGGCGCGGTGCTGATCGGCATTTCGCCGATCTGGGGGATGATCGGCTTCACGCTCGCGGCGGGCGTCGGCATGGGCGCGCTCGGTGAGCGCCTCGCGGGACGCGACGTGGCGATCGGCGTGATCCTCTCGCTGTCGCTTGGCTTCGGCTTGTTGTTCCTGCACTTCTTCACCGCGTACGCGACCCAGGTCACCGCGCTGCTGTTCGGCAACGTGCTCGGCGTGAATGCGTCGACGCTCGGCGTGCTGGCGGGTCTCGGCGTCGTGAGTTTGCTGGCGCTCGCGGCGATCATGCGGCCGCTGCTGTTCGCTTCGTTGCAGCCGGAACTGGCCGAAGCCAAGGGCGTGTCGCTGCGCCTCGTGTCCGTGCTGTTTCTCGCGATTGCCGCGCTCGCTGTGGCGGCGTGTACGCAGATCGTCGGCGTGCTGCTGGTGTTCACGCTGATGGTCGGCCCGGCCGCCGCCGCGCAAAACGTGACGACTCGGTTATCAGCGGGCCTCGTGCTTGCCGCTGTGTTTGCGCTGCTGCAAGCGTGGCTCGGTTTGACGCTCGCGTTCTACACGGATTGGCCGACGAGCTTCTGGATCACCGTGCTGTCCGCGCTGGTGTATGGCGGGAGTTTGTTGAGACGGCATTGAACTGCCGAGGATGAGGGCGGCGGCGCATCCGCACACCACCGCCATCATCCTGCGAGACTTCAGCCGACCAGCACCTTCGCGTGATGCGCGAGATGATCCTCGATGAACGTCGAGATGAAGTAATACCCGTGGTCGTAGCCCGCGTGACGGCGTAGCGTCAGCGGCTGACCCGCGGCCTGGCAAGCGGCTTCGAACACATCCGGATTCAGTTGCTCAGCGAGGAACTGATCCGCGAGTCCCTGATCGACCAGAATCCCTTCCGGGAACTTGCGCGACGCACGCGCGACCAGTAGGCTCGCGTCGTACTGTTTCCACGCTTCGCGGTCTTCGCCCAGATAGCCGCTGAATGCCTTTATGCCCCACGGACACTGTGAAGGCGCAGCAATCGGCGCGAACGCCGACACCGACCGATAGATCTCCGGATTGCTCAGCGCCAGCATCAAAGCGCCGTGACCGCCCATCGAATGCCCGAAGATGCCCAGACGCGCGCCGTCCACCGGCAGATTCGCGAGCACCGTTTCGCGCAGTTCGTCCCGCACGTACGAGTACATCCGGTAATGCTGCGCCCACGGCTGCTGCGTGGCGTCGACGTAAAAGCCCGCTCCCACGCCGAAGTCCCACGCCGCGCTTTCGCCCGGCACGCCCGCACCGCGCGGACTGGTATCCGGCGCGATCAACGCGATGCCGTGCTGCGCGGCGAAACGTTGCGCGCCGGCTTTGACCGGAAAGGTCTCTTCGGTGCATGTGAGACCCGCGAGATAGAACAGCGCGGGCACGTTCGCATTGGCCTGCAAAGCCTGCGGCGGCAGATAGATGGAGAAGCGCATCGGCAGGCCGATGGTCTGCGAGTCGTGCCGATAGATGCGCTGCTCGCCGCCATGACAGGCATGCGATGACAAGAGTTCGAGCATGGCGAGGCTCCTGGTTCAGTACAGCACGACCGAGCGGATCGACTCGCCCTTCTTCATCAGATCGAAGCCCTCGTTGATGCGTTCGAGCGGCAGACGGTGCGTGATCAGATCGTCGATATTGATCTTGCCTTCCATGTACCAGTCGACGATCTTCGGCACGTCCGTGCGGCCGCGCGCGCCGCCGAATGCCGAACCTTTCCACTCGCGCCCCGTCACCAACTGGAACGGCCGCGTGCTGATCTCCTCGCCCGCAGCCGCCACGCCGATAATGAACGACTGGCCCCAGCCTTTGTGCGTGCATTCGAGCGCCTGACGCATCACCTTGGTGTTGCCGATGCATTCGAACGAGTAGTCCGCGCCGCCATCGGTCAACTGCACGATGTGATCGACCACGTTCTCGACTTCGTTCGGGTTGATGAAGTGCGTCATGCCGAACTTCTTCGCGAGTTCGACGCGGCCCGGATTGATGTCGACGCCGATGATCTTGTCCGCACCGACCATCTTCGCGCCCTGGATCACATTCAACCCGATGCCGCCGAGACCGAACACCACGACGTTCGCACCCGCCTCGACCTTCGCCGAATACACGACCGCGCCGACGCCCGTCGTCACGCCGCAGCCGATGTAGCAGATCTTGTCGAACGGCGCGTCTTCACGCACCTTGGCGACCGCGATTTCCGGCACGACGATGTAGTTCGAAAACGTGGACGTGCCCATGTAGTGAAACAGCGGCTTGCCATCGAGCGAGAAACGCGAGGTCGAGTCAGGCATCAAACCCTTGCCTTGCGTGGAACGGATCGCCTGACAAAGATTGGTCTTGCGCGACAGACAGAACTTGCACTGACGGCATTCCGGCGTGTACAGCGGAATGACGTGATCGCCCTTCTTCAGCGTGCCGACGCCCGGGCCCGTATCGACGATCACGCCCGCGCCTTCATGCCCGAGAATCGCCGGGAAGATGCCTTCCGGGTCCGCGCCGGAGAGCGTGTAGTAATCGGTATGGCAGATGCCCGTGGCCTTCACTTCGATCAGGACTTCACCGGCGCGCGGCCCTTCCAGATCGACTTCCTCGATCGTCAACGGCGCGCCGGCTTTCCATGCGATTGCTGCTTTGGTCTTCATCGTGAATGCTCCTGTGAGTCTGTCAAGGCAAGGCGCGTCGCGGCGGACTGCGTTGCGGCGCGCTTGTGTTGCAATTCGGTGCTGCGGTTGATTCGGGCGCCCTTGAGGGCGTCATTGCCACGCGGCGCAATGTGCCGAGCCATACCTTGGCGCGCGAGAAACGTCATGGTATTGCAAAGTGCGTCACGGCATGTCTGAACCTGACATGGCCTTCCGCTCACCGCGACGGCGTGTCCGTGAACCATGTTTCGACTCGTCCGTAGAGATCGAGAAAGCGCGCGTAGCGCTCGGCGAGCGCCGCGTCGCCTTGCGGACCGGCGACACGCGTCGCGCCCGGCGCGAGCGTGGCGAGATCGCGCGCGTGCCAGTGCCCGCTTGCGAGGCCACCGAGAATGGCCGCGCCACGCGGCGCCGCGTTCGGACAATCCACCGCGTGGAGTTCGACATTCAGCGCATCGGCAAGCAACTGCCGCCAGCGGGCGTCGACGGAACCGCCTCCTGCGAGCTTCAATGTGATCACCGTCGCGCCGCTCGCGCGAATCGCATCGAGCCCTGCGCGCAATGAAAATGCGACGCCTTCGAACGCGGCGCGCATCATCGTGCCACGCGTGTGATCGAGGGCGAGGCCGAGCCAGCCGCCGCGCGCCGTCGGATTGAGCCAGGGCGTGCGTTCGCCGGTGAGGTATGGCAGGAACGTGAGTCCGGATGCCACCGATGCATCGGCAAACGCATCACGATACGCATCGGCCCATTCATACGACAGCCACCCGCGCGCACGTTCGAGCGCAATGCCGACGTTCTGCATCGCCGCCATGCGATACCAGTGATCGCTCGCCGCGCGATAGCGATGCAAGCCCTTGAGCGCCGCGGGCGCGTGCTCGGCAAGCACGACGATCTGTCCGCCGGTGCCGGTGGTGAGCAACGCGTCGCCGTCGCGCGCAAGGCCACTGCCGAGTGCGGCGCAAGGCGTGTCGGCAGCGCCGGTCGCGAGCACGATGCCGGCGCGCAAACCCAGCGCCTGCGCCGCCTTCTCCGACAACGTGCCACCCGCGGCATAAGACGGCGCCAGCGGCGCAAACCATTCACGCGGAATTTCGAGTCGATCGAGCAGGGCTACGTCCCACACGCCGGCCGGATCGGCGAGCGCGGTCGCGCAGGCGTCGGACGGGTCGGTCGCCACCGCGCCACCCAACGCGACGCGCAGCCAGTCTTTCGGTTGCAGCGCCCAGCGCGTGCGGCTCGCGGACTGCGGTTCGTGCAACACGATCCATCGCAGCAGCGGACCAGCCATACCCGGCGCAACCGGATTCGGCTGCGGCTCGGGCCACGCAGCCAGCAAAGCCAGCGCACGCGTGTCGGGCCACAGCATCGCGGGCCGCACAGCCTCGCCCGCTTCATCGATCAACACGACGCCGTGCATCTGCCCGGAAAAGCCGATGGCCTGCACGTCGCGGCGCAATCCGTCGGGCAAACGTGCGGCGGCTTCACATAGCGCGCGCCACCATGTTTGCACCGAGGTCTCCGCCCAACCCGTGTGCGGCGTTTCGATTGGATAAGCGACGCTCGCCACCGCCTGCTCGCGACCGTTTTCGTCGACGATTGCTACTTTAAGGGAACCGGTGCCGAGGTCGATGCCGAGAAAACTCATGGGCGATAGAGCGTCAAATGGAGGAAGGATATGAGCGCGCGAAAGCTGCCCGAAAAGCGCATTTTTCCGCGCCGTCGCAGCGCCTGGGAAACGCACGCAAACGCACGCCGAAAATCCCGAATCGCGGGTTAACCCGCCTGCGCCGCGAGCCACATCAAAACAGGACTATGCGATGAGCGAGATACACCTCATTGATTCTCACACATATCGCGTCAAACAGGACTCGCGCGATGCACAGCCTCGCATCGCCACTGCAAGGGGCTGACCGCCGATGGACCAGTCCCGCATATTTCTTTTGGCTTTCAAACGACCCCCGCGCATATCGTCCCCGGGAATGCCGGAATAGGCCCCAGTGGTCTTGTTGTGCTTTTTCGTCCCCGATACCTTGGAGCCATCCCAAAAACCCAGATGGTGGAGACAGACGATATGCAATCGAACACGGTTCACCCGTGCGACGAGCGACTGCCCGCAGGCCAGTTGCTCACCCTCGGCATTCAGCACGTTTTGGTGATGTATGCCGGTGCAGTCGCGGTGCCGCTGATCATCGGCGCGGCGCTCAAGTTGCCGAAAGACCAGATCGCGTTCCTGATCAGCGCCGATCTGTTCTCCTGCGGCATCGCCACGTTGATTCAGACGCTCGGGCTGTGGATTTTCGGCATTCGTCTGCCGGTCATCATGGGCTGCACGTTCGCGGCGGTCGGGCCGATGGTCGCGATCGGCACCAATCCCTCGCTCGGCATTCTCGACATCTTCGGCTCGACGATCGCGGCCGGTGTGGTCGGTATCCTGCTCGCGCCGGCGGTCGGCAAATTGCTGCGCTTCTTCCCGCCCGTCGTGATCGGCGTGGTGATCTCGGTGATCGGTTTGTCGCTGATGGAAGTCGGCATCAACTGGGCGGCCGGCGGCGTGGGCAATCCCGATTACGGCAATCCGATCTATCTCGGCCTGTCGCTGATCGTGCTGATGCTGATTCTGCTGATCAACAAGTTCGCCAAGGGCTTCCTCGCCAATATTTCGGTGCTGCTCGGCATCGTCGCGGGCTTCGTGATCGCGCTGGCGCTCGGCCGCGTCAACATGGACGGCGTTACGCACGCACCGTGGGTCGGCTTCGTCATGCCGTTCCACTTCGGCCTGCCGCACTTCGATCCGCTGTCGATCGCGACGATGGTCACCGTGATGTTCGTCACCTTCATCGAATCGACCGGTATGTTCCTCGCGGTCGGCGACATGGTCGATCGTCCGGTCGATCAGAAAGCGCTGGTGCGCGGTCTGCGTGTCGACGGCCTGGGCACGTTGATCGGCGGCATCTTCAACTCGTTTCCGCATACCTCGTTCTCGCAGAATGTCGGCCTGATCGGCGTGACCGGCGTGAAGAGCCGCTTTGTCTGCGCGATGGGCGGCGTCATCCTGGTGCTGCTGGGCCTGTTCCCGAAGATGGCGCAAGTGGTGGCGTCGGTGCCGGCGTTCGTGCTCGGCGGCGCAGGTATCGTGATGTTCGGCATGGTCGCGGCGAACGGCATCAAGGTGCTCGCGAAGGTGGACTTCGTGAAGAACCACCACAATCTGTTCATCGTAGCGGTCAGTATCGGCATGGGTCTTGTGCCGGTGGTGTCGCCGCACTTCTTCTCGCGCCTGCCGCCGGCCCTGACGCCGCTGCTGCATAGCGGGATTCTGCTGGCCTCCGTGTCGGCGGTCGTGCTGAACCTGATCTTCAACGGCGTGAAGAGCGAGAAGAAGGCGCAGTGCGAAATTCGCAGCGCCGGCCATGATTTCGACGGACGCGGCGGCAACGAACCGCGTCGCGACGAGATGCTGCGCGCAGCGGATCTGCACTGAGCGGCACGCAACGCTTAGGCACCCGCGCGAACGAGAGATCGCGCGAGCGCTACGGATAAAAAAACGCCACGGCATGCCGTGGCGTTTTTTATGTTCGACTGCGCAAGGCGGTTTCTGCTGAAACTAAAACCGCTCTACGCGCCCGAGGCTACCCGTCTTAACCCGCCGTGGCCGCCGAAGCCGCCACCGGCGCGCTCGCCGCACCGTAGTCGACCGGTGCATCGGCCGGACGCGGCTGCTCGCCGTTGTGTTCGATCCAGCCGCCGCCGAGTGCCTGATACAACGTCACAAGGTTCTGAAGACGTTCCATCCGGGCAACCACCAACAACTGCTGCGCTTGATACAGATCGGTCTGCGCGATCAGCACCGCCAGATAACTGTCGACGCCGTTCGTGTAACGCAGATTCGACAGATCCAGCCGGCGTTGTTCCGCAAAGGTATTGCGCTCCAGCGCCTGGATCTGCTGATCGTACGTGCCGCGTGCCGCCAGTCCGTCCGCCACATCGCGGAAGGCCGATTGGATCGCTTTTTCGTACGTGGCGATCTGGACTTTTTTCTGGATGTTGGCGAGATCGAGGTTGGCGAGATTCTGTCCGCCCTCGAAGATCGGCAGCGTGATCGACGGCGCGAAGCTCCACGCCGCCGAACCCGGCTTGAACAGACCGCCCAGCGACGGGCTCAGCGTACCGAAGCTGCCAGTCAGCGAGACCTTCGGGAAGAACGCCGCGCGCGCCGCGCCAATGTTCGCGTTGGCGGCCAGCAGATTCTCTTCGGCCTCCATGATGTCCGGACGGCGTGTCAGCAGATCGGACGGCAGGCCCGCCGGAATATCCGTGAGGAGATTCTGGTTGTCCAACGTCATGCCCGGCGGCAGGTCGTCCGGCAACGGCTCGCCGACCAGCAGCACGAGTGCGTTATCCGCCTGCGCCCGCAGACGCTGCTGCTGCTGCAGGTTGGCCGAAGCCTGCTCGACCACCGTTTGCGACTGACGCAGATCAAGTTCCGAGCCCGTGCCGTTGTCGAACTGCAGCTTGGCGATCCGATACGATTCCTGCGAGGTCTTCAACGTGTTCTCGGTGACCTTCAACAGATCGTCGAGTTCGAGCACCGTCATGTACTGGTTCGCCACCTGCGAGACTAGCGAGATTTCCGCCGCCTTGCGCGCCTGAGCCGTGGCCAGGTACTGCGCCAACGCCTGATCCTTCAGGCTCTGAATCCGCCCGAAGAAGTCGATTTCCCACGACGCGTTCAGACCGACCGAGTACGAGTTGGAAATCGTCTGGTCGAAGAACGACAGGTCTTTCGGCGTACGCGACTTGCTTTGCGAAGCCGAAGCGTCGAGCGTCGGGAACAAGCCGGCACGAACGATCCGGAACTGCGCCGCCGACGCCTGCATGTTCAGCACCGACACGCGCAGATCGCGGTTGTTCTTCAGCGCGATCTCGATCAGCCGCTGCATGCGCGGATCGACAAAGAAATCGCGCCAGCCGATATCCGCCGCGGCCTGGCCGTTCGCGCTACGCGCGGCATTTGTCGCGCCGGGCTGTTGCTTGCCCGCCTGGGTCGCGCCGGGCTGTTGCTTGCCCGCCTGGGTCGCGTCGGTCTGGCTCGCGCCCGGTTGGGTCGCGCCCGGCTGCGTGTCGTACACGCCGCCGGTCGGGAAGGTGCTCGTCGTGGGCACGGCGGGGCGCTCGTACTTCGGCGCCATCGTGCAACCCGCGGCGAACAGCGCGACCGCCACTGCAATCAGAGAGTGTTTTTGCATCTCAATGTCCGTCCTTGCCCGAGCCTTCATCAGCCGACCCGCCAGCCGAACCGCCGCCTTGGCCGTCATGCGGATGGTGCTGGTTGTAGTGTGCGAGCGCCTCATCCGGGTCTTCCTTCTCACCGCCGAATTTCGCGCGGATCACGACGAAGAACATCGGGATCATGAAAATGGCGAGGAAGGTCGCCGTCAACATCCCGCCGATCACGCCGGTACCGATCGCGTGCTGGCTGGCCGAACCGGCGCCGTTACTGATCGCGAGCGGCATCACGCCGAGAATGAACGCGAGCGACGTCATCAGAATCGGACGCAACCGCAGACGCGCTGCTTCCAGCGCGGCCTCGATCGGCCCCATGCCTTCACCCTGCTGCAGCTCGCGGGCGAATTCCACGATCAGAATCGCGTTCTTCGCCGACAGACCGACCGTGGTCAACAGACCCACCTGGAAGAACACGTCGTTCTCGAGCCCGCGCAGCGTAGCGGCCAGCAGTGCGCCGATCACGCCGAGCGGCACCACCATGATCACCGAGAACGGGATCGACCAGCTTTCATACAGTGCCGCGAGACACAGGAACACGACGAGGATCGAGATGCCGTACAAAATCGGCGCCTGCGAACCGGACTGGCGTTCCTGCAGCGACAGGCCCGTCCACTCGTAGCCGACACCCGCCGGCAGCTTTGCCACGAGCGCTTCCATCGCCGTCATGGCCTGACCGGTCGACTTGCCCGGTGCCGCCGCGCCCTGGATTTCCACCGCGGAAATACCGTTGTAGCGTTCCAGCTTCGGCGAACCGTAGGTCCACGTGCCGCTGGCGAACGACGAGAACGGCACCATGCCACCCGCGGTATTGCGCACGTACCAAACGTTCAGGTCTTCCGGTTTCATACGGAACGGAGCATCGCCTTGCAGATACACCTTCTTGATCCGGCCGTCGGTATCGAGAAAGTTGTTCACGTACTGCGACGCCCACGCGATCGAGAACGTCTGGTCGATCGCGGCCAGCGACACGCCGAGCGCCGAAGCCTTCTCGTGGTCGATATCCACCTTGAACTGCGGCGTGTCGTTCAGGCCGTTCGGACGCACCTGAGCCAGCGTCGGATCTTTCGCCGCCATGCCCAGCAACATATTGCGTGCTTCCATCAGCTTTTCGTGACCGACGCCCGCGCGATCCTGCAATTCGAAGTCGAAGCCCGCGGCCGTGCCGAGTTCAGGAATCGACGGCGGATTCACCGGATATACCAGCGCGTTCTTGTAGCTGCCGAAGTGCATGAAGAGACGGCCCACGAGCGCCTGCACCTTCTGATCCGAGTGCTGACGTTGCGAATAATCCTTCATCCGCACGAACACGAGGCCCGCGTTCTGACCGCGACCGGCGAAGCTGAAGCCGTTCACCGTGAAAGTCGATTCGACGATGCTCTTCTCGGTATTGAGCAGGTAGTCGGACACGTCCTTCAGCGCGCGCGCCGTGGTTTCCTGCGTCGAGCCCGACGGCGTTTGCACCAGCACGAACATCGTGCCCTGGTCTTCGTCAGGCAGGAACGACTTCGGCAGCTTCACGAATAGCAGGCCGACCGCGAAGATCACCACCATATAGATGATCAGCCAACGGCCCGAGCGCTTGATCACGTGGTGCACGCCCGAGTGATACTTGTCGCGGCTCTTGTTGAAGGTGCGGTTGAACCAACCGAAGAAACCGGTGGTTTTTTCCTCGTGACCCTTTTCGATCGGCTTGAGGATCGTCGCGCACAATGCCGGCGTCAGAATCAACGCGACCAGCACGGACAGCACCATCGCCGCCACGATCGTCAGCGAGAACTGCCGGTAAATCGCGCCGACCGAGCCGCCCGAGAACGCCACCGGCACGAACACCGCCGACAGCACGAGCGCCACGCCGACCAGCGCGCCGGTAATCTGATCCATCGCCTTGCGGGTGGCGTCACGAGGCGATAAGCCCTCCTCCTGCATCACCCGCTCGACGTTTTCCACCACCACGATCGCATCGTCCACCAGCAAGCCGATGGCTAGCACCAGCCCGAACATGGACAGCGTGTTGATCGAGAAACCCACCAGACCCATGATCGCGAACGTGCCCAGCAGCACCACCGGCACGGCGATCGTCGGGATCAGCGTGGCGCGCAGGTTCTGCAGGAACAGGTACATGACCAGGAACACCAGCACGATACCTTCGAGCAGCGTCTTGACCACTTCTTCGATCGACAGGCGCACGAACGGCGTGGTGTCGTACGGATACTGCACCACCAGACCGTGCGGGAAGTACTTCGACAGTTCGGCGACCTTCGCGCGCACCGCCTTGGCGGTGGCCAGCGCGTTCGCGCCGGTAGCGAGCTGAATACCGAAGCCTGCCGTCGGCTGACCGTTGTACTTGGTGTCGAAGTTGTAGTTTTCGCCACCCAGCTCGATGCGCGCCACGTCCTTGATGCGGACTTGCGAGCCGTCCGGGTTCACCTTCAGCAGCACGTTGCCGAACTGTTCAGGCGTGTTGAGCAGCGTGGCTTCCGTGATGGTGGCCTGCAGCACCTGGCCCGGCACCGACGGCGTGCCGCCGAGCGAACCGCCCGCGACCTGGACGTTCTGCGCCGTCAGCGCGGCTTCCACATCCACCGGCGTCAAGCCGAAGTTGGTAAGCTTGTTCGCGTCCAGCCAGACCCGCATGGCGTACTGCGAACCGAACAGCGTCACCGTGCCCACGCCGTCGATACGGCTGACCGGATCCTGAATGTTCGACGCGACGTAGTTCGCCAGGTCGTACTTGCTCATGCTGCCGTCTTCGGACACGAACGCCATGACCAGCAGGAAGCTGCTGCTCGACTTCGTGACCTTGGTGCCCAACTGTTGCACGGCTTGCGGCAAGAGCGGCGTGGCGAGCTGCAGCTTGTTCTGCACCTGCACCTGCGCAATGTCAGGATTGGTACCGGCCGCGAACGTCAGCGTGATGGTTGCCGTACCCGAGTCGTCCGACGTGGACGACAGATACAGCAAGTGGTCGAGACCACTCATCTGCTGCTCGATCACCTGCGTGACGGTGTTTTCCACCGTCTTCGCCGATGCGCCCGGGTACGTTGCGCTGATCTGCACGGCCGGCGGCGCGATCGTCGGGTATTGCGCGATCGGCAACGTGAAGACCGACGCGATACCCGCGAGCATCAGAATAATGGCGATCACCCATGCAAAAATCGGGCGATCAATGAAGAACTTTGCCATGAGGCGGGCTCCCTGTTATTACGCGCCCGATGCGGCGGAGGCAGGTTGTGCTGTCTGCGCACCGCTGGCGGCCGGCGCGGCCTGAGCAGCTGCGCCGGAAGCGGGTGTGGCGGGAAGTTGCGCGGCAACGGTCTTGACCTGCGTGCCGGGTTTCGCCTTGTCGGTACCCTGCACGATCACGCGGTCGCCCGGATTCAGGCCGCTTTCGACGACCCAGTTCGAACCGTACGTGCCCGAGGTGACCAGCTGACGCAACACGACCTTGTTGTCGTTACCGACGACCAGCGCGGTCGGCTGACCCTTCTGGTCATGCGTGACGCCGACTTGCGGCACGACGAGCGCGTTTTCGTTGACGCCCTCTTCGATGCGCGCACGCACGAACATGCCCGGCAGCAGCACCTTGTCCGCGTTCTTGAAGATTGCGCGCACCGTGACCGAACCGGTGCCCTGGTCCACCGTCACGTCGGTGAACTGCAGCTTGCCTTTCTCCGAATAGGTGCGGCCGTCTTCGAGAATCAGCGACACCTTGGCGGCGTCCGGACCCGTGGTCTTCAGGCGCCCTTCCTGCATGTCGCGGCGCAGTTTCAGACCGTCGAGACTCGATTGCGTCAGGTCCACATAGACCGGGTCGAGTGTCTGCACGGTGGCCATCAACGTGGCGGCGCTCGCCTGCACGTAGGCGCCCGGCGTGACCTGCGAGATGCCGACCTGGCCGCTCACCGGCGAAATCACATCCGTATAGCCCAGATTGATCTGCGCCGTGTCGACCGCCGCCTTGCCTGAGGCGACGTCAGCCACGGCCTGGCCTTGCGAGGCCACCGCGTTGTCGTAGTCCTGCTTGCTGACCGCATTGGCCGCCACCAGCACCTTGTAACGGTTGGCTTGCGCGGTGACCGACGCGAGGTTGGCCTGGGCCTTCGCCAAGGTCGCCTTGGCGTTATTCAGCGTGGCGATGTACGGCGCCGGGTCGATCTTGTACAGACGTTGACCCGCTTTGACCTGGCTGCCTTCCGTGAACTCGCGGCGCAACACAATGCCGTCGACCCGCGCGCGCACTTGCGCCACGAGGAAAGCACTGGTGCGGCCGGGCAATTCGGTGACGACGGGCACGGCCGTCGGCTGAACGGTGACGACGCCAACTTCGGGCGTTTGGGGCGGCGGGGCAGATTGTTTTGGTCCGCACGCTGCCAGCAATACGGCAGCCGTCGCGGCACTGATTAAGCGGAATGGAACCCGTTCGACGCGCATGGAGCGACCTCTGTCTAAGACTGAGAATGAAAAAGTGCGCGCATCCCTACCCCGGGGACGACAGCGCACACATGCGTCTCGCGACGCTTGACCGGACACCCGCGGACGCAAACCGAACCTGCAGGGCATCCTGAGCGAAATGCGCCATACCGGGGAAATGCCGCACGGCGCCGCCCGTCTGGGCACGGCGCGAAGAGCGTTTTGAAAGGCAACAGTGACGGATATTAACGTTTCGTCACGGCTTGGGCTATCCGATCGTGGGATGCTATTATATATACATTCACGAATGCATGTAAAAGTGCGTTTATATCTCTTGCTGGCGGGGGGCTTGCAAGATCGCTTCGCAATTCGCTTAACGGTAGACGGATTGTCACTGGGCGTACTTAAAAACGCTCGGGAAAACCCCACAATCAGGGCAGGTCATTCCAACATGGTCAGAAGAACCAAAGAAGAGGCGCAGGAGACGCGCAACAGCATTCTCGACGCGGCCGAACGGGTTTTCTTCGAGAAAGGCGTATCGCGCACGTCGCTTGCCGACATCGCGCAGGCCGCCGGCGTCACACGTGGTGCCATCTACTGGCACTTCGCACATAAAAGCGATCTGTTTACTGAAATGTTCGACCGCGTGCTTTTGCCGCTGGACGAACTCAAAGCCGCTTCGCAAGATCCCAACGAGCCCAATCCGCTTGGGCGTCTAATGGAAATCTGCACAGTCTGCCTGCGCGACACCGCGAACGACCCGCGTCGCCGGCGGGTGTTCGACATCCTGTTTCTGAAATGCGAGCTGGTCGAGGAAATGGGCCCGGTGATGGTCCGCTATCAGACCAACATGCGCGAAGGACTCAAGAAAATCGAGGGCGGTCTGCGCAACGCCATCTCCAAAGGGCAACTGCCCGCGGATCTGGATACGAAGCTGGCGGCGGCGATGGTGCATGCGTTTGTCAGCGGCTCGCTGCGCGACATGCTGTTTCTGCCCGACGCCACGGATTTCGGCGCGCATGCCGTGCAGATGGTCGAAGGTATGTTCGACGCGCTGAAGCTGAGCCCAGCGTTGCGCAACGGCCATGCACAGCGGACAGGCGGCGGTTAGTTATCTGTCTGGCGCAAGGGGCCTATGCAAAAAAGGCGGTCGGGTGAACAACCCGGCCGCCTCTGTTTTATGCGCAGCGGCGTCGTGCCGCATCTTTATATAGCAGCCGTTCGACGCGGCCACCGCCCGCGACGTTTTTACGCCGCGGCACGCGTGGCTCGCGCCTTCTGGTTCGATGCATAGATATTGCCGCGCTCCAGCGGCGCCCCGCCGTGCACCGCCGCGATCCACTCGTCCGTGCTCGCCACCGCCGCGAAGCGCGATTGCAACACCACGCTGAACACGCGGTGGATGTCCTGCGCGCTGGCGAAACCCGCGCTGTTTTCATACGGCACCGAACCCGTCGCGTCGTGCAGGAATTCGACGGCAAGCCCTGAGTGAACCGCGTGGTTGATGGTCGACGCGTCGCAGTTATGCGTCATGTAGCCGGTCACGGTCAGCGTGTCGATCTGACGCGCGGCGAGCCAATCGCCCAGATCGGTGCCGGTGAAAGCGCTCGGCAGCGACTTCTCCACGTAATGATCGCGAGCCCGTTCACCCACCACCGGATGCAACTCCGCCCCGCTGCTGCCGCGCGCGAACAACGGCGAACTGGCCGGCGCGAAGTTCTGCACGACCACCACCGGCACGCCGACGGCCCGCGCCGTATCCATCGCTCGACCGATGTTGGCGAGCGAGCTTTGCACGTCCGGGTATTCGATCGGCAGATCGCCGGTCACGTATTCGTTCTGCACGTCGATGACGATCAGCGCACGGCGCGGTGTGGTCATGGCAAGACTCCTTGGTCGGGTAACGGGCCCGCGCGGGCGGGTCCGGTTTGGACTCAGCACGAGCAGCGGCGATGACTGCATTGTTCCTCCACGGCCCGCTTCAGGACAGCGACCCGAATGACAAGATTCGCTAGAATCGGGCCATCGATGGAATTCACGAGGTGACTGATGGCCGCGCCCGCTTCCGCTTCCTCTGCCGCGACACGCGGCGAACCGGCCCGCCACATCGTCGTGGTGGTCGCGTTCGACCGCATCAGTCCGTTCCATCTTTCGGTACCGTGCGTGGTGTTCGGCGAAGACCGCAGCGGTGGTGGCGTGCCGGACTTCGACTTTCGCGTCTGCGCCGCCGAAACGGGCGCGCTGACCACCACCGCCGGCTTTTCGATCGCCGTCACGCATGGACTCGAAGCGCTCGCCGATGCTGACACGATCATCGTGCCGAGCTGGCGCGACCCGGCCGAAACACCGCCCGCGGCGCTGCTCGACGCGCTTCGCGCCGCCCATGCGCGCGGCGCGCAACTGGTCGGGCTTTGTCTGGGCGCGTTCGTGCTGGCGGCCGCCGGCATCCTCGACGGCCGTCCGGCCTCGACGCACTGGGCGTGGGCCGACGACTTCGCGCGCCGCTACCCGCGCGTGCGGCTCGACCCCAACGTGCTCTATGTCGACGACGGCAACGTGCTGACCTCGGCCGGCACCGCCGCCGGCCTCGACTGCTGTCTGCACGTGATGCGCAAGATGTGCGGCGCTGGGGTCGCGAATCACGTGGCGCGCCGGCTGGTGGTGCCGCCGCATCGGCAAGGCGGCCAGGCGCAATACGTTCAGCAGCCGATGCCGCCGAACGTGCGCGGCGACCGGCTGTCGGGCCTGCTCGATTGGGTGAGCGGCAATCTGGCGCTGCCGCATACGCTCGACACACTGGCCGGGCGCGCGCTGATGAGCCGCCGCACCTTCACCCGACGCTTCCGGCTCGCCACCGGCACGACCGTCGGCGCATGGCTGCTGGCGCAGCGGCTCGCTCGCGCGCAGCAACTGTTGGAGAGCACCGACGAGTCGGTGGAAGCGATCGCGGGGATTGCGGGCTTCGGCTCGACCGCTTCGTTACGGCAACATTTCGCGGAGGCGTTCCGGACGTCGCCGTCGGCATGGAGAAGGGAGTTTCGCGGAGTGTGAGTGTGAGAGTGAGCGCGGCGAGTGCAACGCTACTCAGCCGACGACGTTTCGTAGCAAGCCACCGGAATTTCGTAGTCGCATCGGCGCGACAGCGGCGCAACCCGCCGCGCGCGCCACAACTCCTAAAAGCTCAAGAATCAATGCTCGCTGATCCAACGCGCCACATACAACAGCAGCGCGACCAGAAAGATCATCGCGGCCCACGCCCAGTTCGGGACCGCGTGCGGGCTAGGCTCGTGATGCGGGACCCCATGCGACACACCATGTGCGGTCCCGTGCGACGCGCTGGCCGCGCGCCCAGGCAGCGCATTGCCGTGATCCGTCCGCACGCGCCGCGCCATGCTGCCGAGTGTGATCGGCCGCAAAAACACATGCTGGCGGCGCACCGCCGAACCCCGCGCGCGATTCGGACCTTGCCCATGCTTGGCGCGCACGACGGCGTCGAACTCGGTGAAAAAGTCATCAGCCAGTTGATGCAGCGCATTTTCGAGTTGCCGCGTCGGCAATTCGGCGAGCGGGCCGGACGAGGTCGCCCAGATCGTGTAATCGATTCGCGTGCCGCGCTCCCTGTCGGCGGCGTGCGCGCTTTCGTCCGCGCGCAAGCGCACTTCGATCTGTCCGCGCAATGCGCCGATGCCTTCGGCCCGGGCTTTGAAGTTGATGGTGCGACGCTGCGCGTCCGCCGGTCCGGAATCCTGGCCGGCCACGTGGGCACGCGCCTGGTAGCGTGCGCGCAGCGGGCCGAGCGGCACGGTCATGATCAGTTCGTATTCGCCGTGCGCAAAGCGTGTGAACGACTCGCAGTTGTCGAGGCTGGCGCGCAGTAGCGCAAGGTCTTGCAACGCCTCCCAGACGTCGGACGGCGCAAGCGGAATCCGTAACGCGTCGTTCAGTTCCATGGCAGCCTCCCCGATGAACGCGCGACAGCGGGATCAGGATGTCTGATCGATGCGGTCGACGCGCGATGCGTAAAACGCGAGATACCCTTTGATCTTCATCGCCGACTCGAGCGGCGTTTCGTAACTCCACACGGCGTTCTCGATCAGGCCGTCTTCCGTCCGCAGATGGAAGTACGACGCGTCGCCTTTGAACGGACAGTGCGAGGTGTGTTCGGAGCGTTCGAGCCGGGCCATGTTCACGTCCGAACGCGGGAAATAGAACACGTCAGGCAGACCGGTTTCCGACAGTGTCAGTCCCGCCTGCGTATCGGCCATGGTCACGCCGCCGTGGATCACGCGCACCCGGTGATTGTTGCCGGTGATCGCGATGGTGTGCCCGCCCGCGCTCGCGCCGGGGCTCCCGTGGGGTGTCAAGGCATCGCTCATGTCTCGGCTCCGTGATGGTGTGCGGTCGTGCAAACAGTAAAGCCACGGGGTGTGCCCGTGGCTTCATTATCGACCAAAGTCCGGCTGATTGCGCGGCCTTCCTGCACGGCGTGCGGCGCCGACCACAACGCCGCGCAGAACGGCGCCGCGCTTACTGCGTGTTCCAGTAGAACGCGGCCTTGACGGTGCCCTTGGCCGGGACGGTCACCGGTTTGGACTGGTCGCGATCCTTGTATTGCGCATGCACCGTGTAGCGGCCCGGGCGTAATTTGACCAGCATGTACGGTCCACGCGACGTGGTGCTCAGCACCTCGCCGTTGTGCGCATCGACCACGCGCACGTGAACGTCGGCGAGAAAGTCGGAGCCCGGGCCCGTGAAGCGGAGCGACAGCGGCCACTGGCTTTGCGCCTGCTGCAATGCCTTCGATTCGTCGAGACCGACGCCGCCCGACACGAACGAGACGTCGCCTTGCTGCTGGATTTGCGGCAGGCCGCCGCCATTGTCGTTGCCCGCGCTGGTTTGATCCGTGGTCGTGCCGCCGGTCGTGTCGCTTGCCTGCTGTGCATACGCGCCACCCGCCAGACCGAGCGTGAGCGCTGCGCATACCGCAGCGGCTACGATCCTTCGCTGATTGCGTTGGGTTTTCATCGGTTTGCTCCTTGTTGAGGTCTTATCCCTGCTTCTCCAGTATCCCGCGATGGGCCCGGATCAGGGCAGACGCAACCTGCGTGCCAAGCTGCCGGCCGCGTCATCTGGAACCGCCGCGCGCCGCACCGGGTGGCGCACAGCGCCCTTCTTCAATGCCACGCCGCAAATGAAAATTGCCGATCCGCTGGCAGTAAATGCAACGGACCGGCAAGCATTACTTCAATTCGCGGGCGGATCAGCGGACCGTCGGTCAAACTGCCAGCCGGACGAACGATCGGTCCGCCCAGTCCGCGCGACTCATCAGCCGAGATCGACCGGCACGAAGATCTGCGCATTGTCGCGCTGGATCAGCAACGCGATGCTGTTGCCGGCACTGGCGATCACCTGCTTCAGCTGATCCACGCTCGAAATGGGCCGGCCGTTGACCGCGAGAATCACATCGCCCGGCTGGATGCCGGCGCTTTCCGCCGCGCCGCCCGATTGCTGCACCAGCAGACCGTGCGAGACCGACGCGCCGCTCTTCTCTTCCGGCGTCAGCGGCCGCACCGCCACGCCGAGACGGCCTTGCAACTGAGTCGGCTGATCGGCCTTGTCCGAGGCAACCTTCGCATCCGACAACGAGCCGATGGTCACCTTCAGGTCCTTGGTGGCCTTGTCGCGCCAGACCTGCACGGTCGCCGAACTGCCCGGTGCGAGACCCGCGACCTGCGCCGGCAGATCCGACGAGTCGCCAACCGGCTCACCGTTCACCGACAGGATCACGTCGCCCGGCTTCAAGCCGCCCTTGGCCGCCGGGCCGCCCGGATCGACCGAGCTGACCAGCGCGCCTTGCGGCTTCTGCATCCCGAACGAATTGGCGAGCGTCTGGTTCATGCCCTGCACCGCCACGCCGAGACGTCCGCGGCTCACGTGGCCGGTCTTGACGATGTCGTCCTTGACCTTGATCGCCTCATTGATCGGGATGGCGAACGAAAGGCCCTGGAAGCCGCCGGTCTGCGAATAGATCATCGAGTTGATGCCGATCACTTCGCCTTGCAGATTGAAGAGCGGCCCGCCCGAGTTGCCCGGGTTCACCGGCACGTCGGTTTGAATGAACGGCGTGTAGTTTTCGTTAGGCAGCGAGCGCGACTTCGCGCTGATGATGCCCGAGGTCACCGTGTTGTCGAAACCGTAAGGCGAGCCGATCGCGACGACCCACTGGCCGACCTTGCTCTGGCGCGGGTCGCCGATCTTCACCGTCGGCAAATTGCTCGCGTCGATCTTCAGCACGGCGACGTCGGACTGCTTGTCGGCGCCGACCACCTTCGCGCGGAATTCGCGCTTGTCGGTCAGCTTCACGGTGACGACATTGGCGCCGTCCACCACGTGCGCATTGGTCAGGATGTAGCCGTCGTTGCTGACGATGAATCCCGAGCCCAGGCTCGCGCTCGGCTGATCGGGCGCATCGCCGCCGTCGCCGCCGCCTTGCATGCCCGGCATGCCGCCGAAGAAGTGCTTGTAGAACTGGTAGAACGGATCGCTCGGATCGATCGGCAACTGATTGCCGCCGCCGTTGCCATTGCCAGGATTGCCGCGCAGCGCCGTCTGCTTGACGACGTGCTTCGCGCTGATGTTGACGACGGCCGGGCCGTAGGTTTCGACGAGGCCCGAGAAGTCGGGAATGCCGGTTTTGGCAGCGGCTTCGGCGGGCATCATCGCGGCTTGCGCCGGCGAAATGACCTGCGGCGCGGGCACGTCGCGATGCCCCGCCACATAGCCGGCGGAGAGCGCCACGGCGACAGCCACTGCAACAGCGCTGCGGGACAAGGTTTTCGCGTTCATCGTGTACTCCTGACTGGGAGAAAAAAGACTTTGGATGTCTCGAAGCGTACGGGGCATCGCTTAAAAGAGTCTTAAGCAGCGACAGATCCGCTTCCATCCAGTTATTTAGGCCTGTTTAAGCCTTGTTTAAGTCTCTTTACGAACAGAAAGCCTTGCCTTCAAAAACGCACGCTGACCTGCAAGCCACCCGCGGGCGATTCGTCGAGCGATACGGCAGCATGATGCTGCACGGCGATGCGGCGCACGATCGCGAGACCCAGGCCGCTGCCCGCCACGTCGGTCCGCACGCGATTCGCGCCGGCGCCCGCGCGATAGAAACGATCGAACACGCGATCGCGTTCAGCCGGTTCGATCCCCGGTCCGCTGTCGGCGATCCGCACGACCGGGTGCCCTTCTTCGACATGCAGGCCAACGTCCACACGTCCGCCGCGCGGCGTGTATTTGGTTGCGTTATCCACGAGATTGTTGAACATCACGCGCAGCGCGTCGGCGTCGCCGATCACGGTGGCAGATTCCGTCGCCTCGATGCCGAGATCGACGCCGCGATTCAGCGCAAGCGGCGCGTAAGCCACCACGCACTCCTGCAGCAGCGCGCGCAGATCGATCGCGTCGGTGGCGGCGAGGCCGTCCGGTTCGGAACGCGCGAGCGCCAACAGTTGTTCGGCAAGTCGCGTGGCGCGCGTCACGCCGGCTTGCAGATCGGCGAGCGCTTCGCCGCGGCCGGCTTCGTCCTTCGCGCGCGCTACCAGTTGCGCCTGAATCTGCACGGCGGCGAGCGGCGTGCGCAATTCGTGCGCGGCGTCGGCGACAAATGCTTTCTGAATATCGAGCGCGGTGGCGAGCCGTTCGAGCAGACCGTTCAGCGCGCGCACGAGCGGCTGCACTTCAAGCGGCAGACGCTGATCCGGCAGAGGATCGAGCGCCTCGGGGTGACGCGCGTCCAGCGCGCTGGTCACGCGCCGCAATGGCCTGAGTCCGCGTCCGATAACCACCCACACCGCGAGCCCCAACAAAGGCAGCAGCACGATCAACGGCCACAGCGTACGCAGCGCGACATTCGCGGCGAGCCGGTTGCGCACGGAAACCGGCTGCGCCAGCTGCACCACGTTATCGCCAACGATCGCGCCATACACGCGCCACTCGCCGCGATCCGTGTGCTCGGTCGAAAAGCCGAGTTCGGCGCGCGGCGCGAGCGGCGCACGCGGACGCGAGTAGTACATCAGCACGCCGTTGCGATTCCAGATCTGCAGCACGATGCCTTCGTCGCCGGTGTCGCGCGAACCGAGCACTTGCGAGAACGGTTCCGACGGCAGCGCCGCGGCGATCTGCTCCAACTGGTAATCGAAGAGTTCGTTGGCTTCGGCAAGCGCTTGCCGGTAGATCAGCCAACCCGCGATGCCGACGCCGAGCAACACCAGCGCCAGCAGCCAGACCAGCAATTGACGGCGAATCGAACGCATCGGCTCAGGCGTCCTTTGCGATCATATAGCCCAGACCGCGCACGTTGCGGATCAGATCCGCGCCGAGTTTCTTGCGCAGCGCGTGGATGTAAACCTCGACGGTATTGCTGCCAATCTCCTCGCCCCAGCCGTACATTTTTTCCTCGAGCTGGCTCTTCGAGAGCACAGCGCCAGGCCGCGCGAGCAGCGCCTCGAGCAGCGCGAATTCACGCGCCGACAATGCGACCGGCGCGCCGTCGAGCGTGACCTGATGCGACGCGGGATCGAGCGTCAGGTTGCCGTGGCGAATGGTCGAATCACTGCGCCCCGACTGACGCCGGATCAGCGCGCGCATGCGGGCGCCGAGCTCGTCAAGATCGAAAGGTTTGACCAGGTAATCGTCGGCGCCGGCGTCGAGGCCTTTGACGCGATCCGCCACGGCGTCGCGCGCGGTGACGATCAGCACCGGCAGCGCATGGCCGCGCGCGCGCAGCGTGCGCAACACGTCGAGACCGTCGCGTTTGGGCAGGCCCAGGTCGAGCAGCACGAGATCGTAAGGCTGGCTGGCCGCCGCGCTGAGCGCAGCTTCGCCGTCTTCCACCCAGTCGACCGCAAAGCCTTCGCCGCGCAGTGCCTTGCGCACGCCTTCGGCGATCATCCGGTCGTCTTCGACTAGCAAGATGCGCATGGTTATCCGTTCCGAATCGTTCGATGATGCCGCATTCTAGCGCCCGCTCCCGGCGCGCGCGCCGCGTGGCGCATTTTCCACCGCAGCCTGGCGGCAACTCTCTACAATGGGCGCTTTGCTTCGCGCGGCCGGCGTTTCCGTTCGCGCGCCAACGCGATCCATCGGCGCCGCCTGGATTGCCGCGTGCTCCACGCCCTGACATTTTGCTTTTTTGCCCGTCCATGACGCACGCTTTTCTGTCTTCTCTCGCACGCCACATCAACACTGTCGCCCTGCGTCCGCGCTCCTCGTCCGCTTTGACCACTGCCACCGCTTCTACCTTTCGGATGCCGCGCCGGTTCGCGCCGCGCGCGAGCGCCTGGCTGCTCGCCTGCGCTGCGCTCGTGTGCGGCGCGTCGCTGCCGCTCGCCACGCAGGCTCGCGTCAAGGCCACGCATCCGAGCGTCAACGTCACCACGGTATTGCCGCAGTCGGTCATGGTCGGCTTGCAGCGCGCGCACGTGCCCTTGTCGTCGATCAGCGTGGTCGTGGAGAAAGTCGGCGAGCGCACGCCGATCCTCGCACTGAACGCCGGCAAGCCGATGATGCCCGCCTCGACGATGAAGCTCGTCACCACCTACTCGGGCCTCTCGATACTCGGCCCCGACTACCGTTGGCGCACGAGCGCCTACGCGGACGGCACCATCGATGCCAACGGCGTGCTGCACGGCAATCTCTACATTCAGGGCACGGGCGATCCGAAGCTCGTGCCGGAAGAACTGATCGACCTCGTGCAGAAGATCCACAAGGCGGGCATCACCGGCATTGACGGCGCGCTGGTGCTCGACAAGCGTTACTTCGACCCGTCCACGCGCGACCTGCCGCCGTTCGACGACGACGCCACCGCGCCGTACAACGTCGGCCCCGATCCGCTTCTGTATGCGTTCAAATCGCTGTCGTTCACACTGACGCCGTCGCCCGACGGCAGCGTCGCGATCGATGTGTTGCCCGCGCTCGCGCAATTGCAGATCGACAACCAGATGCACGCCGTGAACGGCCCGTGCCGCGGCGATGCGGCCTCGGTTTCGCCGACCGTCACGCCGCAGCCGAACGGCACCGTCGTGGCCTCGTTCAACGGCGACTATTCGATGCGCTGCGGCCCGCGCACGATCAACGTCGCGGTGCTCGATCACTCGGCGTTTTTTGCGGGCGGTTTTCTCGCGCTGTGGCAGCAAACCGGCGGCACGTTCAGCGGCGCGACGCGCGAAGGCGCTGTGCCCGTCGGCGCCAAACTGGTGGCGACGCACCAGGGGCCGATGCTGTCCGACATCGTTCGCGACATCAACAAGTTCAGCAACAACACGATGGCGCGCAACCTGTTCCTGACGATCGGCGCCGCCGAGGAAAAAGGCCCCGCCACGCCCGCCAAAGCGGCGCGCGCAATCGAGGCGTTTCTACGCCGCGACAGCATCGACATGGAGTATCTGACGCTCGACAACGGTTCGGGCCTGTCGCGCGACGAGCACGTCACCGCGCTCGCGCTCGCCGATCTGCTGCAGCGGGCCAACGCGAGTCCGGTCGCGCAAGTGTTCGTGGAGTCGCTGCCGATCGCGGGCGTCGACGGCACCATGCGCAACCGTTTGACCAACCAGGGTGCGGGCGGCAACGCGCACATCAAGACCGGCACGTTGCGCGACGTACGCGCGATCGCGGGCTATGTGGCCTCGGCTGACGGTAACAGTTACGTGGTCGTCAGCCTGATCAACGATCCGCATTCGGAAGCCGCGCGCGCCGCGCACGACGCGCTGCTCGAATGGGTGTATCAGGGGCCATCACAGGGCTTCACCAAGGTTTCCGATCCCGTCGTCGAACCGCGCAGCAGCAAGCCCAGGAAAAACCCGCACAAACGCGGCGCTCACTGAGTGTTCCTTCTAGCGAAGCCGCGCGCGGCAACGTCCTAAGCGTGTACGCTGTCGGGCAGTGTTTGAGGCGCGCGTAAAACGCTGGACGTGGCGCCGGGTCCGTGCATCGGTTACGGTCCCGCTCGAACAACAACGACAACACCCGTCGCGCACAGCGCGGCGGCCAGGGACCACGGAGGAAGACACAATGCAATTCGATGCCGAATTGCTGCTGCTCGCCATGGCGCCAGTCTTTCTCGCATGCATCGGCTGGGAGGCATGGCACCTGCGGCGAACGCGGCCGGCCGCGCAACTCTATAGCTGGCGCGATACGCTCTGCAACGCCGCGCTCGCACTGATGCAGCAAGCCGCCGACAAGCTCGCGTGGCTCGCCATCATCCCCGTCTACGCGTTTTTCTACGATCACTACCGCATCTACACCTGGCAGGCGAGTTGGGTCTCGTTCGTCGTGCTGTTCGTCGCGCAGGATCTGCTCTACTACGTATTCCATCGCTGCAGTCATCGCGTGCGCTGGCTGTGGGCCGCGCATGTCGTGCATCACTCGTCGGAGCGCATGAATTTTTCCACCGCGTTCCGCCAGAGCCTGATGTATCCGATCGCTGGCATGTGGCTCTTCTGGACGCCACTGGCCGTGCTCGGTTTTCCCCCGAAGCAGATCGTCGCGATCGTGCTGATCAATCTCGGCTTTCAGTTTTTCGTGCATACGCAGGCCATCGGCAAACTCGGCTGGCTCGAATACGTGTTCAACACGCCGTCGATCCATCGCGTACATCACGCGCGCAACGAGCGCTATATCGACCGTAACTATGCCGGCGTGCTGGTGATCTGGGATCGCCTGTTCGGCAGCCATGTCGAGGAAGATCCGCGCGATGCGCCGGTCTACGGCATCGTCGAGCCGCTTCACACTTACAACCCGCTGAAGGCGACGTTTCACGAATGGGCGTCGATGGCCGTCGACTTCGCGAGCGTGCGCGGCTGGCGCAACAAGCTGCGCGCACTGTTTGCGCCGCCCGCGTGGGCTGCGGATTTTCATGCGCGGCGCGCCGCCGATTCATCCGTATCGCGCGCGGATTCAAGTGAAAATTCAGGCGAGGCAACTCGCGTGAAGCAAGACCATACGGCCGCGTTTCAAACACCACGCAGGCCGTAGAAGATTCTGTAAGCTGTCGTCACGCCGCTTAAGCGGTGGGCGCTGCCTGCAACACATGGCATCAGGGCCACACATACGAGGAGATGTAGTCAACATGAAGCAAACAGCATCGCGGAAAAAAAATTGGCTGCGCGTGACGCAGATCGCCATGGCCAGCACGGCATTCGCTCTGCTCGCGGCTTGCGGCGGGGGTAGCGATAACAACAACAATGCGAGCAGCACGCCTGCAGGCGGCGTCAAATTGCAGGTCGTGTCGTTCGGCGACAGCTTGTCGGATGTCGGCACCTACGCGCCGGTGATTCAAGGGAGCTTCGGCGGCGGCCGCTTCACGACAAACCCGGGTGAAGTGTGGACCCAGAAGGTCGCCGAGTACTACGGCGGCACGTTGACGCCGGCGTACCTCGGTGGCTTCGGCCAGCCGCTGGTCGCGGCGGGCGGCTATGGTTACGCGCAGGGCGGCTCGGACGTCGTCAACGCCCAAGGCCAAGGTTGGGCGCCCAATAATATGGCCGCGACGACCGTGCCGGTGGTGACGCAGGTGGCCAACTACCTGGGCGCGCATACGAGCTTCAACGCGAACCAGCTCGTGCTGATCAACGGCGGTGCGAACGACATCTTCCAGTTCGCGGGGACCACCACCAATCTGACGGCGCTCGGCGCCGCGCTACAGACGCAGTATCCGCTGCTCGTGCAGGCCGGCAAACTGCCCAACTCGCAGGCAGGCCAGGTCGCGTTTATCGTCGGCTACCTGCAACAACTGGCCAACCCGCAGATCGCGCAGGCCGCCACCCAGCTCGCCGCGCAAGTTCAGAAAATCGTCAGCTCGGGTGCGACTCACGTGGTGGTGTCGACAGTGCCGGACATCGGCAATACGCCGCTCGGCGTCGCAGCCAACGTGAGCACGCCTGGCACGGCTGCACTGCTGTCCGGCATTACCGCGGCGTATAACTACCTCCTGGTCCAGAACCTGACGGCCCTTGGCCTGGTGGGCACGGGCAAGGTCATCGTGGCCGATGCGTTCACGTGGATAGATCAGCAATTGCCGAACTACCAGGCGCTCGGCTTCACGGTGTCCAACACCGGCACGGCGTGTAACCTGACGTCGATGCAGAACAACGCAACGGCGTACGCCACCGCCAATCCGAGCGCGACGAACGGGCTGACCCCGGCCCAGTACGGCGCGCAGTTCGGCTCGTCGTTGTTCTGCTCGCCGCAGACTTATACGGTAGCTGGCGCTGACCAGACTTACATGTTCGCGGACACGGTTCACCCGAGCACGCATCTGCATGCGTTGTTCGCGCAGTACGTGCAGCAGCAGATCGCGGCGACGGGGTTGGGCAAGTAATCAGGCGACACGGCGGATCCTGTGATCCGCCGTGTGTCCCTTTGCCGTAATTGATGAAGGGCCCGGCTGGGTTCAGCCGGGCGCTGTCAACGCTATCCCTGCGCTTCGAACGCCGCGGCCGCCCGCCCGAGCCGGTCATTCACCGCGATCCACTCAATCGTATCCGGCAACTTCTCGATCAGAATCCGCGTGACGTTCGCGTGGTCGAGAGCCCTCAGCAAACCGTACAGTTCGCGCGCATAGACATGCGGATCTTCAGGCGCTGCGATGAAATGCACGCCTTCGGCATCGGCCCAATGTCCCGCACGGGAAGCACGCGCCACCAGCGCCACGCGCTCATCCGCTTGCCGCGCGGCAAGCAAAGGCTCCAGCGCGACGAAGGGCAACAGCGCCAACGGCGTGCGCGGTGCGTAGTGCGCCTTCAATGTGCCCGAAGCCCGCGGCGCAGTCGCGTCCGAGCCGTCCGGCAAACGCGGCGCCTCGCCGAGCACGTCGGCGATATCTTGCGGTGTCACGCGCCCCGGCCTCAACAGCGCCGGAAAGCCGCGCGACAAATCCACAATGGTCGATTCGATACCGACATCCGACGCGCCACCGTCCAGCACATGAATCGCGTCGCCGAACTCGTCGCGCACATGTTGCGCCGTGGTCGGGCTCACATGCCCAAACCGGTTCGCCGACGGCGCCGCCACGCCGCCATGCCCGTTGCGCAACGCGTTGAACGCCTCGAGCAACGCTTGCGCGACAGGATGCGACGGGCAGCGCAGCCCCACTGAATCCTGGCCGCCGCTCACCGCTGCGGGAATGCGCGCGGCGCGCTTGAGGATCAGCGTGAGTGGCCCCGGCCAGAACGCGTCGATCAACCGCTGCGCCTCCGCGGGCAAATGCTCGACCCAGTAGTTCGGATCACCTTGCGGCGCGAGATGCACGATCACCGGATGATTCGCCGGCCTGCCCTTCGCCGCATAAATGCGGGCGACCGCGTCGGGACTCTCGGCGTCGCCGCCGAGACCGTAGACCGTCTCCGTGGGAAACGCGACCAGACCGCCCGCGTCGAGCAGTGCCGCCGCGTGTTCGATCTGCGCGGCGCTCACAGGCAATGCGCCCTCGGCGGCTTTCTGTTGATCCGGCATGGCGCTCGTGTCAGCTCGTGAGGATATGCAGGAGTCGCGCGCAATCGCGTCCGGCCGTGCGGGCTTCTTCGAGCGTGGCCGCCGTGAAGTTCACGTGGCCCATCTTGCGGCCACACCGTGCCTCTTCCTTGCCGTACAGATGCAGACGCGCTGCCGGCATCGCGGCGACTTCGTGCCACGGCGGTGTGACGGCCGCGCGCTTCGGGCCGTCCGGGAACCACACGTCGCCGAGAATGTTCAGCATGACGGCCGGCGAATGCTGACGCGTGTCGCCGAGCGGCATGCCGGTCATGGCGCGCACCTGTTGTTCGAACTGGCTGGTCGCGCAGGCGTCGACCGTGTAATGGCCGGAATTGTGCGGGCGCGGCGCCATTTCGTTGGCCACCAGCGAACCGTCTTCGAGAATGAAGAACTCGACGCACAGCACGCCCACATAGCCGAGCTTGTCGGCGATTTGCAGCGCGGCCTGTTGCGCCTGCTGAACGAGCGTGGGGCTCGCATCCGGTGCCGGGACGATGGTGTGCGACAGCACGCCGTCGCGATGCGTGTTCTGCGCGAGCGGATAGACCACCGACGCGCCGCTCGCCGCCCGCGCGATCAGCGCGGACACTTCGAACTTCAACGGCAAACGCTTTTCCAGCACGCACGGCACGCCGGCGAGCGAAGCATGTGCCTCGCGCACTTCCTCGGCGTTGCGCACGCGGATCTGGCCTTTGCCGTCGTAGCCCATGCGGGCGGTCTTGAGAATGCCCGGCAGCACGGCTTCGAGCTTCGCGTCGTCGAGCGCGGCCAGCGCATCCGACGATTCGATCACCACGTGCGGCGCGACCGTCACGCCCGACGACGCGATGAAGCGCTTCTCGGCAATACGGTCCTGGGCCACGGCGACACAGCGCCCAGCCGGACTCACGAAGGTGGTCCTCGCGAGGAAGTCGAGGCTCGCGGCCGGCACGTTCTCGAATTCGGTCGACACCGCCGCGCACAGCCGCGCGAGTTCGGTCAGCGAGGCCTCGTCGTCGTAGGCCGCGCGCAAATGGCGGTCGGCGACGGCGCCCGCCGGACTGTTTTCGTCCGGATCGAGCACGGCGACGCGGTAGCCCATGGCCTGAGCGGCAAAACAGAACATGCGGCCGAGCTGGCCGCCACCGACCATGCCAAGCCATGCGCCGGGCAGAATCGGTGAAACCGGTGTGTTGTCTGGGTTCATCTTAGTGGTCGGTCGCGGCCGGGTCTGCACGCATGCGATGGCAGGCACCCGGCCGGGGGTCGGACAGGGGGACGTCTTAAGCAATCAGTCTTGCGCTTACAGCGCCGGCAACACCATGGCGTGAGCCGCTTCGTTCTGGCGCACGCGGAACGCAGCCAACTTCTCCGCATACTCGTCGCTCGTGCCGCTCAAGAGCGACACCGCGAACAGCGCCGCGTTCGCCGCGCCGGCTTCGCCGATCGCAAACGTGGCGACCGGCACGCCCTTGGGCATCTGCACGATCGAATGCAACGAATCGACGCCCTTCAGGTACTTGCTCGCCACCGGCACGCCGAGCACCGGCACCGTGGTCTTGGCGGCCAGCATGCCCGGCAGATGCGCCGCGCCGCCCGCGCCGGCGATGATCGCGCGAATGCCACGCTCGCGCGCGCTTTCAGCATAGGCGAACATTTCGTCGGGCATGCGGTGCGCGGACACGACCTTCGCTTCGTAGGGCACGCCGAATTCCTGCAGAATGGCCACGGCGTTCTTCATGACTTCCCAGTCGGAACTGGAGCCCATCAGCACGCCGATAACCGGCGCGCCATGCGTATGGGCGGTTTGTGCTTCACTCATCTTACGGCTTCCTTGTTTCTTGAGAGCGCCTCCGGCCCGTCGCTTCGCGCCAGGCCTCTCGAGGGAATCTCCCAAGGAGACTTCCTGCGGGGCGGAAAACTTGCCGAGGTCCGGCGTTCTGCTTAAAGCGTCCCCGAACCTGTCGCGTGGCAGCGACCGCCCGACGGGTGCGAAATCACGAGGCCGCCCCGCGCTTTCTCACGCGGCGCGAATCCAACGGCTGCGCGCAATCAGGCGAGCTTGTGTCCGGTCAGGCGTTCGAGCGCTTCCTGGTACTTCTCGCCCGTCTTCGTAACCACGTCGTCCGGCAGCTTCGGCGCCGGCGGCTCCTTCTTCCACGGCTGGGTTTCGAGCCAGTCGCGCACGAACTGCTTGTCGAACGACGGCGGGTTGGTGCCGACCTGATACTGGTCGGCCGGCCAGAAGCGCGACGAATCCGCGGTCAGCGCCTCGTCCATCAGATACAGCTTGCCGTGGTTGTCCAGACCGAATTCAAACTTCGTATCCGCGATGATGATGCCGCGCGTGGCCGCGTAGTCAGCGGCTTCCTTGTACAGCTTGATCGAGATGTCGCGGATCGTAGCCGACAGTTCGGTGCCGATGCGGCGCTCCATCTCGTCGTACGTGATGTTTTCGTCGTGATGGCCCATTTCGGCCTTGGCTGCCGGCGTGAAGATCGGCTCGGGCAGCTTCTGCGCGTTCTGCAGACCCGGCGGCAGTTCCACGCCGCACACCGAACCGGTGGCCTGGTAGTCTTTCCAGCCGCTGCCGGCCAGATAGCCGCGCACCACGGCTTCGACGAGGATCGGCTCGAGGCGCTTCACGACGACCGCGCGGCCCTTGACCTGCTCGACCTCGTCCGCCGCCACCACGGATTCGGGCGCGACGCCCGTAAGGTGGTTCGGCACCACGTGCTTCAGTTTCTCGAACCAGAAGTTCGCCATTTCGTTGAGCACGCGTCCCTTATTCGGAATCGGCTCGCCCATGATGACGTCGAACGCCGACAGACGGTCGGTCGTAACGATCAGCAACTGGTCGTTGCCCACCGCATAGTTGTCGCGGACTTTACCGCGGCCGAGCAGCGGCAGCGAGCGGAGCGTGGATTCGTAGAGGGTAGACATCGTCGTGGTTCGCTAAAAATTGGGCAGAAAGTGTGACCGGAACAAAAGGGAAAAGCCGTTCCCCGGATGATGCGGGAACGGCGATCTAACGACAACCTGGCCAAACGGCCAGGTGCGGAGCCTATTGATAGCTTAGCGGACGACTTGCGCGAGCTCGCCTGCTTTGTACTTCTCCGCGATTTTATCAAGCGAAACCGGCTTGATCTTGCCCGCCTGGCCTTCGCAGCCAAATTGCATGTAGCGCTCGACACAGATTTTCATGGCCGCTTCGCGCGCCGGCTTCAGGTAATCGCGCGGATCGAACTTGCCCGGGTTGGTCGCCATGTAGCGGCGGATCGCGCCGGTGATGGCCAGGCGCAGGTCGGTGTCGATATTGACCTTGCGCACGCCGTTCTTGATACCTTCCTGAATTTCCTCGACCGGCACGCCGTAAGTTTCCTTCATGTCGCCGCCGAATTCACGGATTTCCGCCAGCAGCTCCTGCGGCACCGACGACGAACCGTGCATCACCAGGTGGGTGTTCGGAATGCGCTGGTGGATTTCCTTGATGCGCTGGATCGACAGAATATCGCCTGTGGGCTTCTTGCTGAACTTGTACGCACCGTGCGACGTACCGATCGCGATGGCCAGCGCGTCGCATTGGGTCAGCTTGACGAAGTCGGCAGCCTGCTCCGGATCGGTCAACAACTGCTCGCGCGTCATCGTGCCTTCCGCGCCGTGGCCGTCTTCCTTGTCGCCCTTCATGGTTTCCAGCGAACCGAGCACGCCCAGCTCCGCTTCCACCGTGATGCCGATCGAATGCGCCGCTTCCACGACCTTGCGCGACACGTCCACGTTGTACTCGTACGAAGCGACCGTCTTGCCGTCGGCTTCGAGCGAACCGTCCATCATCACGCTGGTGAAGCCGCTGCGGATCGCCGCCATGCAGACCGCAGGCGACTGGCCGTGATCCTGATGCATCACGACCGGAATATGCGGATACGACTCGACCGCAGCCTCGATCAGATGACGCAGGAACGCTTCGCCCGCGTACTTACGCGCGCCGGCCGACGCCTGCATGATGACCGGTGCGTTGACCTTGTCGGCCGCCGCCATGATCGCCTGAACCTGCTCCAGATTGTTCACGTTGAATGCCGGAAGACCGTAGCCGTTTTCAGCAGCGTGGTCCAGCAGTTGACGCATTGATACGAGAGGCATGCAATAACTCCATAGATTGAAACGAAATCTTGTGCCGTCGGCATCTTTTTTTGGGCGAGGTGGTCTCGAAGCAAGCTGCATACCCGTTCACACGGTCTCTAAAGCGCGGAGCGGTCCTTACCGCTCAACGCGCGATTGGAGCCTGTGCGCCGCCTCTCGCGGAGCATGGCAGCCTGCTTCGGCCAATCAAGTCTGTCGACCGGAGTTAGCGCTTTAGCGCTTACTCCGGTCCCATGCAAAGCTGTCGACCGGAGTTAACGCTTCAGCGCTTACTCTGGTCCCATGCAAAGCTGTCGACCGGAACTAGCGCTTTAGCGCCTACTCCGGTCCGACGCAGAGCGTGCCGATCGAGCAGAGCGCATGTCGATCAGAGTTAGTGCTTCAGCGCTCACTCTGATCCCATGCACCACACGCGCTCAATACGGTTCGCCGACCCGCACGATCTTCAGCGTATTCGTGCCGCCCGCCTGACCCATCGGCTCGCCGACAGTCAGCACCACCATGTCGCCGCGCGACGCGTAGCCCTTGCTGACCACGGTCTCCAACGCCTGCTGCAACGCGGTGTCGCGGTCGGTGTTGGTGTCCAGATGCAGCGAAGTCACATTGCGGTACAGCGCCATGGCCCGCTCGCTGCCAACCCGCGGCGTGAGCGCGAAAATCGGCACGTGGGTCCAGTGACGCGACATCCACAGCGCGGTCGAGCCCGATTCGGTCAACGCCACGATCGCCTTCGCGCCGAGATGGAACGCCGTGAACAGCGCGCCCATCGCGATCGACTGGTCGATCCGCGTGAACGTGCGGTCGAGGAAATCCTTGTCCAGTTCCGACTGCTCCGATTTCTCGGCTTCGATACAGATCGCCGCCATGGTCTCGATGGTCTGCACCGGATACTTGCCCGCCGCCGATTCCGCCGACAGCATCACCGCGTCCGTACCGTCCAGCACCGCGTTGGCGACGTCCGACACTTCGGCACGGGTCGGCACCGGCGCGTGGATCATCGACTCCATCATCTGCGTGGCGGTGATCACGAACTTGTTCGATTCGCGCGCCATACGAATCATCCGCTTTTGCAGCGCGGGGACTGCGGCATTCCCCACTTCCACGGCCAAGTCACCGCGCGCGACCATGATGCCGTCAGATGCGTCGAGAATGCCTTGCAGCGCCGGAATGGCTTCCGCACGCTCGATTTTGGCGATCATCTTCGGCTTGATGCCAAACGGCGCGCCGGCGATGTTCGCCAGTTGGCGGGCCATTTCCATGTCGGTGGCATTCTTCGGGAACGATACCGCGACATAATCCACGCCGAGCGACATGGCGGTGCGGATGTCCTCCATGTCCTTGGCGGTCAGCGCGGGCGCGGACAGGCCGCCGCCCTGGCGGTTGATGCCCTTGTTGTTCGACAACTCGCCGCCGATCTTCACGACCGTGTGGATCTCATTGCCGATTACGCGCGAGACGTTCAGCACGATCAAGCCGTCGTTGAGCAACAGCACGTCGCCCGGTTTCAGGTCGCGCGGCAGGTCTTTGTAGTCCAGACCGGCGCGCTGCTCGTTGCCGAGTTCGCAGTCGGCGTCGAGCACAAACGGCTCACCGGCGACCAGCATGATCTTGCCGTTTTCAAATTTGCCGACCCGGATTTTCGGGCCTTGCAGGTCCGCCATGATGGCGACTTCGCGGCCGGCCTGGCGGGCCGCCTCGCGCACGAATTCGGCGCGCTGGCGGTGGTCGTCGGCGGTGCCGTGCGAGAAATTGAGCCGCACCACGTCCAGTCCTGCCTGAATCATTTGCAGCAGGATTTCCTGCGTATTGGAAGCCGGGCCGATGGTGGCGACAATCTTGGTGGCGCGATGCATGAGTCTCCTCGTCTGGGTGAGATCGCTGGAAAGAGCGCTGCGAGTCGGATGCGGAGGCTGCGCACCGAAGGATGCTGCCGGGGGCTGCGCGCCGGTTGAAACCAGCGTCGCTTTATTGAGTGAAGCGGTGTTCGAGACCAGCACGGGGGGTGCCGGTGGAGGGGCGAGTCCTTCGTCGGGGAGTTCTGCGGATGGCGAGGTGGTTTGCACAGCATCTGCGCTGGACAATTCCGCTGCCTCACCGGCAGTGGTCAACTCCGCGAGCGCGAGGGACGCCCCGGATTCTTCTTGCTGATGTTCGGCGCTAACTGGGCCGGTCGCGAATTCAACCGCGGACTCGAGCGCTGCCGGAGTGGCGGCGGAGCGCGCCGCGCGCTCCCCTGCCGATGCTGCTGCGGTGTTGCGCGGCTTGCCGCCGCGCGCTTTTGCAGACTTTGCCGTTGGGGAGCGCGTCACCACGTTAAGCCCGCGATTCCAGAACTTCGACGGCGGGCAACTTCTTGCCTTCGAGGAACTCGAGGAAGGCGCCGCCGCCTGTCGAGATGTAGCTGACCTTGTCGTGGATGCCGTACTTGGCGATCGCCGCGAGCGTGTCGCCGCCGCCGGCAATCGAGAACGCCGACGACTTGGCGATAGCGTCCGCCAGCGTCTTCGTGCCGTTGCCGAACTGGTCGAACTCGAACACGCCGACCGGACCGTTCCACACGATCGTGCCGGCCTTTTCCAGTTGCGCGGCGAGCACTTTGGCCGTTTCCGGTCCGATGTCGAGGATCATGTCGTCGTCCTGCACGTCGGCGACGGCCTTGACTTCGGCTTTGGCCGTCGGCGAAAACTCCTTGGCCGTGACCACGTCAGTCGGGATCGGCACCGAGGCGCCGCGCGCTTTCGCGGCGTCGATGATGGCTTTGGCTTCGTTCACCAGATCGGCTTCGGCAAGCGACTTGCCGATCTTCAGACCGGCGGCCAGCATGAACGTGTTGGCGATGCCGCCGCCCACGATCAGTTGATCGACCTTGTCGGCGAGCGACTTCAGAATGGTCAGCTTGGTGGACACCTTCGAGCCGGCGACGATCGCCACCAGCGGACGCTTCGGCGCGCCCAGCGCCTTGCCGAGCGCTTCGAGTTCGGCGGCCAGCAGCGGGCCGGCGCACGCCACGGGCGCGTATTTGGCGATGCCATGCGTGGTGGCTTCAGCGCGGTGCGCGGTGCCGAATGCGTCGTTCACGTAGATATCGCAGAGCTTCGCCATTTTCTGCGCGAGCTCGTCGGAATCCTTCTTTTCGCCCTTGTTGACGCGGCAGTTTTCCAGCAGCACGACCGCGCCCGGCGCGACGTTCACACCGTTTTCGACCCAGTTCGCCACCAGCGGCACGTCACGGCCGAGCAGTTCGGCCAGACGCTTCGCGACCGGCGCGAGCGAATCTTCCGGCTTGAAATCGCCTTCGGTTGGACGGCCCAGATGCGACGTGACCATCACGGCGGCGCCTGCATCGAGCGCGGCCTTGATGGCCGGCACGGAGGCGCGGATACGGGTGTCTTCGGTGATGTTGCCTTGATCGTCCTGCGGCACGTTCAGATCGGCGCGGATGAACACGCGTTTGCCGGATAGCTTGCCTTCGGCGATCAGATCGGAGAGACGCAATACCTTGTTCATGGGCGTGTGTGTGCGAGTTGATGAGAAGGCGGTGGCGGACGGACGCGCGGTACTCAAGCGCGGTGAACTCCAGCGCTCAGGCACGGCAGCGGCTCCACTGACTCGGGTGCCGGCGGCAGGGCCGCGGCCTGCGCGCCTTGCAGCGGCGCGCTCATCCCGGAAACAAGCATTTTAACTGATCCACACAGCGTTCTGACCCGCGACCGGGCGAATGTCCCGTATTTGGAGAATGCGACGCGGATACCGCAATGCAACATTTCGTGCTTCTTCATTCACATGAAGAGACGCAACAACGTGAACACGACCATTCCGACGACAATCGTGCCGAGCATGGTGCGCCGCCACAAAAACCACGCGAGACCCGACAGCGTGGCGTAGAACTCATGGTTCGACGGCGCGAACGACAGGCCGTCTGGCGTCGCCAGCACGTCCGGCAAAACTACTGCAGCGAGCGCGGCGGCCGGCGCATAACGCAGCATGCGCTGGACCCGTGCCGGCAAAACGGTGCGCTCGCCGCCGATTAGAAACATCGCGCGTGTCACGGCGGTGACGAAGGTCATGCCAAAAATGGCCAGCCAGATCTGGGTGGATGTCATCGGGAATCTCCGGCGCTGTTACGGATGCGGCGCAAGTCGGCGCGCTCGACCATCAGATCGGTGGCGCTGCCGGCGACGATCGCCGCGATCACCGCGAGCGGCAGCGCGAGCCGGTATGGCAGGTCGAAAGCGAGCAGCGACACCACGCCAGCGATGCTGACCGCGACCAGCGTGGAGCGCGTCGCGATCGCCGACACCATGATGGGCAGCAAGGCCAGCGTGCCCGCCAGCGCAAGGCCCCAGTTATCGGGAATCAGGCTCGCCAGCAAAATCCCGGCAATCGACGACACCTGCCACGACAGCCAGCTGCAAATCGCCATACCCCAGTAGTACGCCTCCTTGCCCGGCACATAGCCGGTCGGGAAGCTCTTCTTCTGGAACAGCAGATAGATCACGTCGCCATTGAAGTAGCCGAGCACGATGCGCCGCCACATCGACAGATAGGAAAAATGCGGCGCGAGGCCGACGCTGAAGATCACGAAACGCGTGTTGACCATCGCGGCGGTGAGCAGCACCGTCCAGATGGGCAGCTTGGCGGCGAGCAGCGGCAGCACGGCCAGTTGCGACGAACCGGCATAGCACAGCAGCGACATGGTGAGCGCCTGCGGCAACGCGAGCACCGATTTGCTCATGGCAATGCCGGTGACGAGGCCCCATGAGAAAATCGCCATCAGCGTGGGCGAATAGTCGCGCGCGCCTTCGCGGAAGGCACGGCGATCGATATCTGACAGGCGAGCGAGCATGGGGGCGAAACGCGGGCGCCCAAGGGCGCTGCAACGATGGGAAGTCGGCGCCAGGTCGTCAAGCACCCGCTGGCGCATTCGGATATGAATTATGCGTGCGCTGGATTATAGCGTCCGCAATGCGGCCAAATGCCCGTTCCGTGTGCAAAAGACGCTAAAATGACGGTCCTTGCACGCCCCGAAGGAAGTCCCCTTGGGCGACACCTCACTGGAAAACGCCGGGCCGCCCCCAGGTTTTCCTGCCCCGCCGGGGAGCCTGACGCGAAAGCGCAGGGTTTGAGGGCACTCATAACGCACCCGCTGGAGAATCGTATGTCAATGGCCGACCGCGACGGCAAGATCTGGATGGATGGCAAGCTCATCGACTGGCGCGATGCCAAGATCCACGTGCTCACCCACACGCTGCATTACGGCATGGGCGTCTTCGAGGGCGTGCGCGCCTACAAGACGGCGGACGGCGGCACCGCGATTTTCCGTCTGCAGGAACACACCAAGCGTCTGCTGAACTCGGCCAAGATCTTCCAGATGGACGTGCCTTTCGACCACGAAACGCTCGCTGCCGCGCAATGCGAAGTGGTCCGCGAAAACAAGCTCGAGTCCTGCTACCTGCGCCCGATCATCTGGGTCGGCTCGGAAAAGCTCGGCGTGTCGGCCAAGGGCAACACCATCCACGTGGCGATCGCCGCCTGGCCGTGGGGCGCTTACCTCGGTGAAGACGGCATCGCCAAGGGCATCCGCGTGAAGACCTCGTCGTTCACGCGCCACCACGTGAACGTGTCGATGGTCCGCGCCAAGGCGTCGGGCTGGTACGTGAACTCGATCCTCGCCAACCAGGAAGCCATCGCCGACGGTTACGACGAAGCGCTGCTGCTCGACGTGGACGGCTACGTGTCGGAAGGCTCGGGCGAGAACTTCTTCCTCGTGAACAACGGCAAGCTGTACACGCCGGACCTCGCGTCGTGCCTCGACGGCATCACGCGCGACACGGTCATCACGCTGGCGCGCGACGCGGGCATCCAGGTGATCGAAAAGCGCATCACGCGCGACGAGGTCTATACCTGCGACGAAGCGTTCTTCACCGGCACCGCCGCCGAAGTGACGCCCATTCGCGAACTCGACAACCGCACGATCGGCTCGGGCGCACGCGGCCCGATCACGGAGAAGCTGCAAGCGGGCTTCTTCGACATCGTGAACGGCAAGAGCGACAAGTACGCGAACTGGCTCACCAAGATTTAACGCGCGCTGCACCGGCTTTACCGGCGCACCGCACGCACCCTGCATACAACGAGAACGTCTCATGAGCGAAATCAAGGAAATGCCGCTGGTCGAACTGTCGGCAAAAGACCTGCCGGCGTACTGCCCGAATCCGGCCATGCCGCGCTGGAGCGCGCATCCGCGCGTCTTTATCGACGTCACGCACGGCGAAGCCAAGTGCCCATACTGCAGCACGCGTTACAAGCTGCGCGACGGCGAAGTCGTCAAGGGTCATTGAACACGGCACACTGAGCACTGATTGCTTGTGGCGCTGCTTGCCGGATCGGCTCGCCGCTTCGTGGCGGGTTGGGTTGCGCGGTTCGCTTCGTGATCGATTGCATGTTGCGCGGCCTGGCTTGTCGTTCGACGGACCAGTTGCGAGTGCGCAGCACACGGTGATCACGCCAACGCGAAAGCGAACGCGCAGCCCGGTCCGAATGCAAACACGTCACAGCAGGGCCGCCGCTGCGGCGTCTCCGGCCATGCCGGGAATGCGCCACGCGGCTTGCGGCTTTTCCCCTTTTACTTATCCGAATGCCCCGCGCAAGGCTTGTGCGGGGCTTCGTTTCGACACCGGACACTCACTCTGATGCGTCGCGCGTTGGTTATCGCACCGAACTGGATCGGTGACGCATTGATGGCGCAGCCGCTGTTTGCGCGCCTCGTGAAATTGCATCCGCGCATCGTCATCGACGCGGTCGCACCCTCGTGGGTTGCGCCCGTGCTCGAACGCATGCCGGAAATCCGCGACGTCTACGCCACCGATCTCGCGCACGGCAAGCTGCAAATGCTGCGCCGCTGGCAGCTGGCGAGCGACTTGCGCGACGTGGGCTACGACGCCGCCTACGTGCTGCCGAATTCGCTCAAGTCGGCGCTGATTCCGTGGATGGCGGGCATTCCCCTGCGCATCGGCTATACCGGCGAAAGCCGCTACGGTCTGTTGAACGTGCGTCACGCGAATCCGCGCAAGGACGAGCGCCCGCCGATGGTCGGCCAATACGCCGCCCTCGCCTACGCGCCCGGCGCCAAGGTGCCCGACGATCTGCCGATGCCGCGGCTCGACGCGGACCTGAACGAAGCGTCGCGCGTCTCCGCGCGCTTCAATCTCGACACGCGCGTACCACTGCTGGTGTTCTGTCCGGGCGCCGAATACGGCCCGGCCAAGCGCTGGCCGCCCGAACACTTTGCGTCGCTCGCGCAAATCGTCGGCCAGTCGTTCCCGTACACGCAGATCGTCGCGCTCGGTTCGCCAAAAGATGCGCCGCTCGCGCAGGCCATCGCCGAGCGAGCGCCGAACGTGCGCAATCTGTGCGGCCAGACCGCGCTGGGCGAGGCGTGCGCGCTGATCTCGCGCGCCAATGCGGTCGTCACCAACGACTCCGGCCTGATGCACGTGGCCGCCGCGCTGCGCCGGCCGCTCGTGGCCGTGTACGGTTCGACCGATCCGCGCCATACGCCGCCCTTGTCCGAGCTTGCGAAGGTACAATGGCTTCATCTCGAATGCAGCCCCTGTTTTGAGCGCGAGTGTCCGCTCGGTCATCTGAACTGCCTGAAGCAGTTGAGCGCCGAGCAGGTATTCGGTGATTTGCGCGGTATGTTGCTCGCGCAACGCTGAGCCCGCCGGCACCGCTGACACTTGCACGCAACACCGCACGCCCCTGAGCGCGTCGCGTCATGTTCGCGCCTTGCGGCGCGGGCATTCTGGCGCTCGGGTGCGATGGTCCGGTGCCCCGGACTGTCCCGCTGACCGCTGTCCCGCAACCGCGCGCCGCGCACAAGAGACTGACGAGCCATGCCACGTTTTGCCCATATCTTCGAAGCCGCCGCCGATACCCTCAACGCCTATTACCAGGCCGTCGCCGAGGTCAATATCGACAGCTTGATGGGTCTGTGGATCGATGAAGAGTTCGTGAGCTGCATCTGCGCCGACGGCTCCCACCTGCACGGCCTCGACAGCATTCGCGCCGGCTTGCAGATCCAGCTCGAAACCGCGCCGGTTTTTATCGAACCGCTCGATATCCGTGTCTACGACAGCCTCGGCACCGTGGTCTACGCGATTGCCGAAGCGCACCGGCCGGCTGACCCGAAAGCCACGCCCGCCATGGTGTTCACCACTTACGTGATGGTCCACGAACGCGGCGAATGGCGCATCGCGCACATTCACGCGAGTCCGATGCCTAACGAGGCCGCCAGCCAGTTCGCCACGAAGATGCGGCACGGCCAGGGGTCGCTGCACTGACGCGCGCCGCGCGTTTTACTTTTTTGTTTTGAAGCAGGCATGAGCACGCCCCGCAGGAAGTCCCTTTTGGGCACGACGCACGATCAATCCGCTCCGTCGGGCACGGCACGCGCCGCGGCCGCCGTCGAGGCGACTGTCGAAGCCACCGTCGAGTTGCTCTACCGTGCGCCGCTCTGGCTGCCGAACCGGCATGCGCAAACCATCGTTCCGTCGCTGTTCGCGCGCCGCCCCGCGGTCTCGTTTCGACGCGAGCGCTGGGACACGCCCGACGGCGATTTCATCGATCTGGACTGGGTGCAGCATGACGGCCAGCCTGGATCCGCGCTCACGCCCGGCGCTTCGCCTCACATTCCCGCCGACACCGCCCCGCTCTTCGTGCTGTTTCACGGCCTCGAAGGCAGCTCCGGCTCGCACTACGCTGCTTCGTTGATGGCGGCCGCGCGCGAATACGGCTGGCACGGCGTCGTGCCGCACTTTCGCAGTTGCAGCGGAGCGCTGAACCGGATGCCGCGCTTCTATCATCTCGCCGACAGCAACGAAGTCGATTGGGTGCTGCGGCGCCTGCGCGCCGCGCATCGCGGGCCGGTCGTGGCCGCCGGCGTGTCGCTCGGCGGCAACGTGCTGCTGCGCTGGCTGGGTGAACGGCGCGAGGATGCCGCGTCGGTGATCTCGGCCGCCGCGGCGATCTCGACGCCCATCGACGTGCATGCCGGCGGCCGCGCGTTGTCGCAGGGCTTCGGCCTCGTCTACACGCGCAGCTTCCTGAAGACGCTCAAGCAGAAGGCCGAACAGAAGCTGGTGCAGTTTCCTGGCCTGTTCGACCGAGATGCGATGCTGGCGAGCCGCACCATGTACGAGTTCGACAACGCGGTGACCGCGCCAGTGCACGGCTTTCGCGATACCGACGACTACTGGAGCACGGCGACCACGCGTCCGCTGCTGCCGCACATTCAGGTGCCGACGCTGGTGCTGAACGCGCGCAACGACCCGTTCCTGCCGGCTGAGGCGTTGCCGTCGCGGCATGAAGTGTCGGCGGCCGTGGAACTCGACCAACCCAAGCACGGCGGCCACGCCGGCTTTATGACCGGGCCGTTTCCGGGCCGCATCGACTGGCTGTCGCGGCGCGTGTTCGGCTATCTGGAGCGACACGTCGATCATGGATGACATCGTCAAGCAGGCCCTGGCCAAGTGGCCGAATGTACCGAGTTGCACTGGGTGGCTGATGCTGGATAGGCGCGGCAACTGGCGCATGCGCGACGAGGCCGCGCAGGCCAGCGGTTCGCCGGGCACGCCGATCCGCCATGAAGCGTTGCTCGGGTTCATCAACCGGAATTACGGCGCCGACGAGCGCGGACAGTGGTTTTTCCAGAACGGCCCGCAGCGCGTGTATGTCGAGTTGGGCTATACGCCGTGGGTGGTGAGGTTGTCAGCCGATGCGGATACCGATGCCGGCGGCACGCTTGTTTTGCAGGATCAAGCCGGCGGCGCGTTCGAGCCCGCAGCCGTGTTCGTGGATGAGGAAGGCGGGATTCTGTTTACCGATAGCGCGACGCCGCCGAGAATCGCGGTTTTGCATGACCACGATCTCGAGGTGTTCTCCGATCACGCAACGCTGGCGGACGACTCGATGAGCGGTGAGTTTCGCTGGAACAACCAGATTGTGTTGCCGCTGCAGGCTGTGCGGCGAGGCGATGTGGCTGCGCGGTTTAAATTTGTGCCGAGTCCGGCAGCCGCTGGCGCTTAAGCACTAGCCTGTGCACGGGCTGGTCGATCGAGGCCGGTTCGCAAACGAGCGAAACTGCAGGCAAGATCTAACTTTTCTCATCCAGCCGCTCCTCCTTGTAGCGGCTCTCCATCTCATGCAGCCTCGCGTCGACGGTCGCGAGGTCGTAGTAGCCAATTGTCTTCAGATCGCGCGCGTCCTTCAATTGCCGGATCGCCGAAGGCCACGCTCCCTCGAGTGCGAACTTCTCAGCCATCGCCCGATGCTGTGTCAACGCGTCGCCCGTGCCCGCGCTAGCCTGTGCCAGATACAGCCACCAGGCAGGCTGATCGGGCTGGGCAAGTGTCTCTTTTTGCGCAAGCGCCTGAGCATTGGCAAAGCGGTGCAAGGTCAGCAAGGTGCGGATATGCATGTCGATTGCGGCATTCGACTGCGGCCAGCGCTTCTGCGCCAGCTCCGCCAGACGCGCGGCCTCATCGTCGCGGCCGGCTCGCCGCGCGATGTCGGCGGCCAACACGTCGAGGCTCGGCGAACTGCGCGCCGTGCCGCCCTCGGCCTGCTCGCCCGTCGCGAACGCAGCGCGGGACGACGCCAGCGACGCCGCCGCGTCGTCGTAACGCTCGAGCAGCATCTGTCCGTACGCGATGCCGTACCAGTTCGCCGCCACGTTCACCGCCGTGCGGTCCTCGATCTCGGAGCGCAAGCGCGAAATCTCGTCGCCATACTCGCTGCGCGAGCGGTCCTGCAGCAGACGCGCCCGAGCCCGCACGAAACCATATTCGGCCGATTGATGGGGTTGCCGGTAAGGCGCGCGGCGCGCACGGTCCTCCATGTCGGCAATCCGTTCGCCGGTCAGCGGATGGGTGCGCGCATACGCCGGAATGCCCGTATCGCTCATCGCGGCACGATCGAGCCGGCCGAAGAAGGTTGTCATCGCGTAGGGATCGTAGCCGGCGCCGGCTAGCAGCAGAAAGCCGACGCGGTCGGCCTCGTGCTCCGCGGAACGCGAGAAACGCAACTGGTTGTCGACCGCATACGCCTGGCCGCCGATCGCAATCGCACTGCCCAGGTCGCCGCTATGCGCGAGCACGCCGGCGAGCACACCGAACAACAGCCCGGCGAGCGCCGCATAGGTGCTGCGTTCGCCGGTCGTGATCATGCGCGAAATGTGCCGCTGCAAGACGTGTCCCATTTCGTGCCCCAGGACCGATGCCAACTCGGACTCGGTCTGCGTGGCCACGATCAGACCGGTGTTCACGCCGATAAAACCGCCAGGCAGCGAGAAGGCGTTGATCTGCGGGTCGCGCACCGCGAACAGATCGAAGTCCGGACGATATCCGCCCAGGTAGAGCGCGCTCGCCGCCGCAGCAAGCTTCGCGGCGACCGAGTTCAGATAGTCGCGCACAAGCCAGTCGTCGAGATAGTCGGGGTCGCGGCGCAACTCGCGCATCACGCGCTCGCCGAGCTGGCGTTCGGCCTGCGGTGTAAGCGAACCGGAGCCACCGTTGCCGAGATCGGGTAATTGCTGCGTGACGATCGGCGTGCGCCAATTGGTATTCACGCCGGTATTGCCCGAGAAGCGGCTCTGCGCTCCACCGTAGACGCCGAACACGCCTTGCGCGATATCGGGCGGCACGAGCGGATCGGCGTAGGCATCGGCCGGGCCGCTGACCAACGGTGGTTCGGCGGGCAACGTGTTGAGCGCCATACTCGACACGCCGTGCGATTGCGCAAACGCGCCCGGCGGCGCCACCAGCGCGACAGACAACAACGCAGCAAGGAACCGTTTCGCACGCATCGCGAGGTCGATATGACGAAGTCGAAAAGCGACGCCCGCCGCTCGGACTAAGATAGCGGGCATAGGGCAATTGTAATCAGTCGTCGCGGAAATTCATGTGATTCGTGTCACAAGGATTTCGGCGTCCGGCCGATTGCCGCGCCGCCTGCGCCGACGGCGGGTGACGACGCGCGGCGCTTTGGTCCTCGTAACCGCAGTGCCGCCGCCGTGCGCCTTTGCCGCACTGCTATGATAGGCGCCCTCTGAAGGAGCCCAACCATGCCTGAACTCACTCACTTCGACGCCGCCGGCCAGGCGCATATGGTGGACGTCGGCGGCAAGCAGGAGACCAAGCGCATCGCGGTTGCGCGTGGCTCGATTCGCATGCTGCCGGAGACGTTCGCGCTGATTCGCGACGGCAACGCCAAGAAGGGCGACGTGATCGGCATTGCGCGGATTGCCGCGATTCAAGGTTCGAAGCGCACCGCCGATCTGATCCCGCTCTGCCATCCGCTCGCGCTGACGCGCGTCAAGGTGGATTTCGAACTCGATGACACGTTGCCGGGCGTGCATTGCACGGTGCAGGTTGAAACGCTGGGTCGAACGGGGGTGGAAATGGAAGCGCTGACTGCCGTGCAGGTCGGGCTACTGACCGTGTACGACATGTGCAAGGCGGTGGATCGCGGCATGACGATCACCGATGTGAAGGTGCTGGAGAAGCACGGCGGGAAATCGGGGGATTGGGTGGCGGGTTGACGACTGCGAACGTCATCGCCCCGCCCCACCTTTAAAGCTTTGAATCTTTGAAACAAACGCGGCGGCTCATTCCTCGTCGCTGTCGTCGTCCTCATTGACGTCGCCCGACGGCATGCCGTAGCGCTTGACCAGTTCCGCCTTGAAACCGGTCAGCGTTTTCTGCTCGTCGCAAAGCTGGTACACGTAGCTCAGTTGCGACGGCCAGTCCTTCAGTTCCGTGGCGAAAATCTTCAGGCGTTCGATAGTATCGAGTGCCGCGGCCTGATCGCCGTTCAACGCCTGCAACACCGCATACCGACGCAACACGGTTTCGCCCGGCAGCAGCGCCATCGCCTGTTTGTGCATGGCGAGCTTGTGTTGCAGATCCGTCGAATTCATCGGCAAAAGCGTCGCCAGACCATATTCGCCCCACGCCTGGAACAGGAACGACGGGTCCGCGCGATATTGCTCGGCGGGACGCGAGCCGTAGTACAGCACCTCGGCGCGCGCGTAGTCGCGATACACCGGATACAGCGCGGCCAAACCGCCGAACACCACCACGGCAAACGCGCCGAACGACAGGCGTGCGGGCACGAGGCGCAGCGGCCGCGTTTCCAGCAGGCCGAACACGAACATGGCCGGCAACAGGAAGAACATGTACTGCTGCGGATATTCGACCAGCGCGTGCATGACCAGCACACCGATCAGCGCAATGCCGAACACGCGCGCCGAGCTTTGCGGCGCGCGCACCACGCGTACGAGCCAGGTAATCAGGCCAAACAGCACGATTGCGAGGCCGATCAAGCCGGTCTTAGCCAGCAGGTCGATGAAGATGTCGTGCGAATTGTTGGCGATCTCGACGCCGCCGAGCGACTTCGCAAACTCATACTGATAGCTCGGAAATTCGCCCCAACCGACGCCCAGCAACGGATGCGTCTTGAACATCGTCCAGCCGTACTTCCACAGCGCGAGGCGCGGCGCGATCTGGCCGGCATCCTGAAAGCGTTCCGCGGCGGACTGTCCGAGCTCCAGGTGATAGTGAACGTTGGCCCAGCGAATCAGCGCGTTGATCACGAAAAACAGCACGGCCAGCACGATCGGAATGATCCATTCGCGATTGCTGCGGCGTAGTTGCAACGGGTCGCGGGTCTGCGCGAACGCCATCCAGAAACCCGCCACCACGATCACGCCCATCTGCAGCCACGGGCCGCGCGACACGGTCAGCGCGAGGCCGACCGCGAAAATCGTCGACACGAGGAACCAGATGCTGACGGCAATCCGCCGCGTCTGCACGAGGAACAGCGCCCCCGCCATCGCAAACGCGATATAGGTGGCGAGGTGATTGGCCTGAGCCATGTTGCCGAACGGCCGGCGCTCGACGGTCACGTTATAGGCGACGACGAGCGGCGACACGCGCACTTCGAGGTGAAACAACTGGATGATCTGGCAAAACACCGCAAACAGCCCGCCGACGATCAACGCCCCGGCCGCCCAGCGCAACGCGGTCTCGTTGAGCTTGGCGCGCGTGAAGCCATAACCGGCATGCGTCGCCATGAAGGCCGCCAGCAGATAGCCGCCGCCGAGCCAGTTCATCGACGGTTGCGTGACCGGCAACACCACCGACTGCGCCACCAGCAGCAGCCCGAACAGCAAGGGCACCAGCGCGACCACCGGCGACGCGAACGTCACGCGCGGCCTGGCGCTCGCCACCAGCAGCACGACGCCAGCGCCGGTCAGCAGATACAGGGCAAGCGCGGTGAATTCAGCGTAAAAGGTGGGAATCGGATACGTATGGTTGACAACTGCATAAGGCAGCACCAACGCGAGAGCCAACAGAATGAAAGACAGGTAGCGCGCGAAAGGGGTGGGCATCGAGTAACCGGTGGGCGTCAGCAACCGGCGCACTATACAAAAAAATTCTCCTGCTGTGCGCCGGCCGGGCTGAAATATCCCGAAAATCAGCCTTTTACGTGCGGACGACTGCGACGCCGCCCCGCTCTCGCGGTCATCGCGCGCTCATGTCGCACTCGTTCATGAACGGCACTCGGGTGGGGCGAGATTCGACGGCAACGTGAGCGCATCGGCGGGTGCCGGCCCGGCACCCGGCGCCGGCAGCGAGGACGCCGCTTTGCCGCCCGCGAAACATTCCCACGTGAGCGCGCCCGCCTGCACTCCGCCCTTGCTCAACGCGATGCGCGCGGTTGGCGCATCCACATTGTCAGGCACCGATGGCACGAGCGTGAGCGTGTTCGAACCCGCGGGCGCGACGCGCGTCGAGAACGCGACGGTGATCTGGCCGGTGTCGTCGTCGACCCGAATGGACTCGACGTTGCGGGTGGCGGGCGGCGACGCGTAACCGCCGCTGAACGCGTTGCCGCTCGCGGCGTTCTCAGAGACGGCCAGCCGCGCGGACGCCGCCAGCGACAGCCCCTCGCCGACGCGGCTGCGAGCCAGATAGTCCTGATACGCGGGAATCGCATAGGCCGCGATCACACCGACGATGGCCAGCACGATCATCAGTTCGATCAGCGTGAAACCGAAGCCGAGGCGTCGGCAGGCGCGCGCAAGCCGCGCGGACCAGGCCGTTCGGCAAAATCTCGAGCGCGGGGACTGCGAAGATTGGGAGTAAGGAGAATAAGGCAAAGTGACGATCATCGGCAGGCTCCTGAAACGAAAAACGCCTGCCCCACGGATCGGGAACAGGCGTTTCAATCGTAGCCAGCGGCGTTCGTGTCAGACAGTCAGCCGAACGGCTAACGTTGCAGCGTTTTGACTCATGCCTGCGCGGGAACGCGTCTCAAGCCGCCGCGCGATGGGCGTTGCGGCGCTTGAGCAGATAACCGAGCACCACGACGAACAACGCGCCGGCGATGCTCATGCCGTATTCGGCCCACGGCGTATCGAGGATCGGCCAACGGTCGCCGGCCGGGTCGTTGATGATCAGGCCGCCCGCGATCCAGCCCAGCAATGCGGCGCCGAGCGTGATGACGATCGGAAAGCGGTCGAGCAGCTTGAGAACCAGCTGGCTGCCCCACACGATCAGCGGAATGCTCACCACCAGGCCGAAAATCACTAGCGCGATCCGGTGTTCGGGATCGGCGGCCTCAGCCGCGCCTGCGATCGCGATCACGTTGTCGAGGCTCATCACCGCGTCCGCGACGATGATCGTCTTGATCGCCGACATCAGCTTGTCGGCCGGCTTGACGTTCTCATGCGGGTCCTGCGCCGGCGCCATCAGACGCACGCCGATCCACAGCAGCAACAGCCCGCCCGCGAATTTCAGCAACGGCACGTCGAGCAGCGCGACCGCAAACGCAATCAACGCCACGCGCAGCACGATGGCGCCCGCCGTGCCCCACAGCACGCCCTTCGTGCGCTGGGACGGCGGCAAATTGCGGCAGGCCAGTGCGATCACGACGGCATTGTCGCCACCCAGCAAAATGTCGATGATGATGATCTGGATGACAGCGCCCCAATGGAGCGTGGCGAAGAACTCGAGCATGATTGAAAGAATAAGAAGAAATCCGACGCGCGGCCAATAAAAAAGCGGGGGAGTCTACACTCCCCCGCTTTTAGAACCGCACGCTCACGAAAGGGCTTCGTAAGCGTATCAAAAAACGCGCCGTGACAGCGCGCGAATTTCGATTTACAGCATCGCCTTCAGAAGACGCGCCATTTCCGACGGGTTCTTGGTGACCTTGATGCCGCAAGCGTCCATGATTTCCAGCTTCGCTTCAGCGGTGTCAGCACCGCCCGAGATCAGCGCGCCGGCGTGGCCCATGCGCTTGCCCGGAGGCGCCGTAACGCCAGCGATGAAGCCGACCACCGGCTTCTTCATGTTGCCCTTGATCCATTCAGCAGCGTTCGCTTCGTCCGGACCACCGATCTCGCCGATCATGATGACGGCGTCCGTTTCCGGATCGTCGTTGAACATCTTCATCACGTCGATGTGCTTCAGACCGTTGATCGGGTCGCCGCCGATACCGACTGCCGACGACTGGCCGAGGCCGATCGCCGTCAATTGGCCGACTGCTTCGTACGTCAGCGTGCCCGAACGCGACACGACGCCGATGCGGCCCTTGCGGTGGATGTGACCCGGCATGATGCCGATCTTCAGTTCGTCCGGCGTGATCGTGCCCGGGCAGTTCGGTCCGAGCAGCAGCGTCTTGCGGTTTTCGGCACGCATACGAGCCTTGAGCTCGATCATGTCACGGACAGGAATGCCTTCCGTGATACAGATCGCCAGATCCAGATCGGCTTCGACCGCTTCCCAGATCGCAGCAGCAGCGCCTGCCGGCGGAACGTAAATCACCGACACGGTCGCGCCCGTTTCAGCCTTGGCTTCAGCGACGCTAGCGTAGATAGGAATGCCTTCGAAGTCTTCGCCTGCGCGCTTCGGGTTCACGCCTGCAACGTACGCTTCGCGGCCGTTTGCATATTCACGGCAAGCACGCGTGTGGAACTGACCGGTCTTGCCGGTGATGCCCTGCGTGATGACCTTGGTGTCTTTGTTAATCAGAATCGACATGTATTGACCTCTGTTCGTTTGGCGTCATGCGGTGGCGCCGCGAGGCGGAATGTTCTCGCCCGCGTCGCTTGCACGCCGCCATTCGTAATCCTGGTTACCTGGAAAAAGCGTCTCGCAACAGCTAGCGGACTCGGCTTACGCCTTGCCCGATGCGGCCGCGACGACCTTCTGAGCCGCTTCTTCCATGCTGTCCGCCGCGATGATCGGCAGGCCGGATTCAGCGAGCATCTTCTTGCCGAGGTCTTCGTTCGTGCCCTTCATGCGGACCACGAGCGGCACCTTCAGCGAGACGGCCTTCGACGCCGCGATCACGCCTTCCGCGATCACGTCGCAGCGCATGATGCCGCCGAAAATGTTGACCAGAATCGCGGTCAGGTTCGGGTTCTTCAGCATGATCTTGAACGCTTCCGTGACCTTCTCGGTCGTGGCGCCACCGCCCACGTCCAGGAAGTTCGCCGGTTCGCCGCCGAACAGCTTGATGGTGTCCATCGTTGCCATTGCGAGGCCAGCGCCGTTCACGAGACAGCCGATGTTGCCGTCGAGCGAGATGTACGCGAGGTCGAACTTCGACGCTTCGACTTCAGCCGGATCTTCTTCGTCCAGATCGCGATACGCGACGATTTCCGGATGACGGAACAGTGCGTTCGAATCGAAGTTGAACTTGGCGTCCAGCGCGATGACCTTGCCGTCGCCGGTCAGGATCAGCGGGTTGATTTCGGCCAGCGATGCGTCGGTTTCCCAGAATGCCTTGTACAGGCCTTGCAGGATCGCGCGCGCTTGCGGCAGCGAAGCGGCGGGCACGCCGATCTTCGTGGCGAGCTCGTCGGCTTCGGCGTCTTTCAGACCGGTTGCCGGGTCGACAGCGATCTTGTGGATCAGCTCAGGCGTCTTTTCCGCGACTTCTTCGACGTCCATGCCGCCTTCGCTCGATGCCATCACGACGATCTTCTGCGACACGCGATCGATCACGAGGCCGACATACAGTTCCTTCTTGATGTCAGCGCCTTCTTCGATCAGCAGACGATTCACCTTCTGGCCTTCCGGGCCGGTCTGGTGCGTGACGAGCTGCATGCCGAGGATCTGGTTCGAGTACTCGCGAACCTGATCCAGCGACTTGGCGACCTTCACGCCGCCGCCCTTGCCACGGCCACCCGCGTGGATCTGAGCCTTCACGACCCATACCGGGCCGCCGAGCTCTTCCGCGGCCTTGACCGCATCATCCACCGAGAAGACCGGCTTGCCGCGCGGTACCGCGACGCCGAATTTCCGCAGGATTTCCTTACCCTGGTACTCGTGAATCTTCATGCGTGATTCCCTTCAGTCTGAGAGTTGGATTGAACTTCGTTTCCGCTGCCGTCGTTCATGCCGGGCGCGTTGCCGCCCTCGCCTGTCTGGCGGACTGCCCCGTCGCCTGACGATGCCGCGCGATCCGCTGAACGCGGCGCGTGGCCATACCAGCGCGGATAAAACTGCTGCACCGCCTCGCCGTCGAAACGCAGCGCGTGGCAGCGTCCCAGCTGGAATGGCGGTTTATCGTTGGAATGCTCGCCTGTGCTATTGGACGATTCGTCTCCTGAACCTGCGTTCGCGCCCGAAGTGCCGTCACCGGTGTTCCACACGTCGCCGGCGAATGCCTGAATCGCGGCGGTCGGCAGGATCGCGCACAACTCGGTGAGATGCGTGCAACCGACCGTGCCGCCCAGCAAACGGGCAGACTCACGACGGAAGTTTTGACGGAGATTGAGCCCGATGAGGGCACGGTAGGCGGGATTGCTGATTTGGCACAAACCAGGATAGGGCACCCAGTCGGACGACGCCTCGGCGTCGACGACATTGAGCTTGCGATCGATGGTGATGCGAAGCCAGAGTTCATGGATCGGCTGACCATTGGGCCGGACGCCCGACGCAAGCACCACATCGCGCGGTTTTTCGTCGGTCAAGCACGCTTCCACATCCCACAGGCCATCGGCTCGCTCATAGGCTTCCGCTCTGATTGCGCGACGATGGCGCAACTGACGGGACACTGGCGGGGAGAGCGGCATGCGGGAGGAAAGGCCGGATTGGAAAACCCACGAATTTTAGCATACTGGGTATTTGAGACAGGTCGGAATGCGCACGACCGCGCCGCGCGCGGCTGAGAGGGGACGAGCTGTCTCAAAGGGTTTGTACGCGAGTAAAGGACGGCGCGCTTACTCGCCGCCTCACTCCTCGTCCATTCCCTTAAGAATTTTGCCGATCGTAGCGCCCGAAAAGCCGCGCGAAGCCAGAAAGCGCTGCTGTTTTGCCCGCTCGGCGGGCGTCTCGGGAAGTCGGCCAAATTTCTTTTGCCAGACGGCATGCGCACGCGCGAGTTCGGTTTCGCGCAATTGCGCGCTGGCCTCTTCGACGAGCGTCTGGTCGACAGAATGCTGCTTCAATTCGCCGACGATCCGGCTCGCGCCCAAGCGCGACGAGCGACGATGAATCAGGCTTTCTGCGAAGCGCGAATCGGATAGCCAGTTCTCGGCTTCCAGCGAGTCGAGCACGGTATCGAGCGAGTCGGTTTCCTCGACGAAAGGCTTCAGCTTGCGCGCCAGCTCGGTGCGGCTGTATTCGCGGCGGGACAAATAGCCGAGCGCGCGGCCCTTCAGCGACCGTGCTGGGCGTTGGGATTTTTTGGCTTCGTCTTGCCCGGGTTTCGCTTCGCCTGGGACGCGACGCGAGCGGGTGTAGGTGGTTTCGGAGGGATCCGAGCCTACCGGCGGGGAGGATTCAAACTGCGCGCGCTGCGGATTGCGGCCCGCAGCGCGGTCGTGCGCGTCGAACGATTCGAATGGATCGAACGACTCGTCGTCTGCATCACGCGGGCCGTCCGCGTGGCGTCCGGAATCGGACAACGGCCGGCCCTTGCGTATCACGTGACGGTTACTCTTCTTCGCCCGCGACTTCAGCGGCTGCACCAGTGACGGCTTCAGCCATGGCGTTCACGCCCAGCGATTCACGGATACGGTTTTCGATCTCGCGAGCGATATCCGGATTTTCGCGCAGGAATTCACGCGCGTTGTCCTTGCCCTGACCGATCCGTTCGCCGCTGTAGCTGTACCACGCGCCGGCCTTGTCGACGATCTTGGCTTGCACGCCCAGGTCGATGACTTCGCCCTGACGCGAAATGCCTTCGCCGTACAGAATGTCGAAAATCGCTTCGCGGAACGGTGGCGCAACCTTGTTCTTCACCACCTTCACGCGCGTTTCGTTGCCGATCACTTCGTCGTTCTTCTTGATCGAACCGATACGGCGAATGTCCAGACGCACGGATGCGTAGAACTTCAGCGCGTTACCGCCCGTGGTGGTTTCCGGGTTGCCGAACATCACGCCGATCTTCATGCGGATCTGGTTGATGAAGATCACGAGGCAGTTCGTACGCTTGATCGTGCCGGTGAGCTTGCGCAGCGCCTGCGACATGAGACGCGCTTGCAGACCCGGCAGCGAGTCGCCCATTTCGCCTTCGATTTCAGCCTTCGGCACGAGGGCCGCGACCGAGTCGATCACGATCATGTCGATCGAGCCCGAACGCACCAGTGCGTCGGCAATTTCGAGCGCCTGTTCACCCGTATCCGGCTGCGAAACCAGCAGGTCGTTCACGTTCACGCCGAGCTTGCCCGCGTACTGGATGTCCAGCGCGTGTTCCGCGTCGATAAACGCCGCCGTGCCACCGAGCTTCTGCATTTCGGCGACGACCTGCAACGTCAGCGTGGTTTTACCGGACGACTCCGGGCCATAAATTTCGACCACACGGCCACGCGGCAAACCGCCGACGCCCAACGCGATGTCGAGGCCGAGCGATCCGGTTGAGACCACCTGGATATCTTCGACCGCCTCACCTGCGCCGAGCCGCATGACCGACCCTTTGCCGAACTGCTTTTCGATCTGCGCGAGTGCGGCAGCGAGTGCCTTGCTCTTTTCAGCAGTCAGTCCAGCCGAGCCTTTCTTGCTTTCTTCCATGAATCGTCCTTTGCTATGATGAACGGCGTCTGAGGCAGATGTGCAGCCCACTTTTGAAGGACAGCACACGAAACCCAGACACTGTATAAAAAAACAGTAGTTTTGGCAAGCACGATTCTCATGCGAACGCGCATTTTTACCGTCGCGCTGCCCAACTACCCACAATAATTTTCGGAGACCGCTGTGCGCCGGGGGATACCCGCGGTGCCGGCAAGGCCAGGCTGGCGCACCATGCGAATTCTGATTGCCGAAGACGACAGCATACTCGCGGATGGTCTGGTTCGATCACTCCGCCAATCGGCCTATGCCGTCGATCACGTGAAGACCGGCGTCGAGGCCGACACCGCGCTGTCGATGCAAACTTTCGACCTGCTGATTCTCGATCTGGGCCTGCCGCGCATGTCCGGCCTCGAGGTGTTGCGCCGCCTGCGCGCGCGCAATTCCAATATGCCGGTGCTGATCCTGACCGCCGCGGACAGCGTCGACGAACGTGTCAAGGGCCTCGACCTCGGCGCCGACGATTACATGGCCAAACCCTTCGCACTGAACGAACTTGAAGCGCGCGTGCGCGCCCTGACCCGGCGCGGCGCCGGTGGCGGGCCGACGGTCGTGCGGCACGGCTCGCTGTCGTTCGACCAGGTCGGCCGGATCGCCTATGTCAACGAGCAGGTGATTGATCTGTCGGCGCGCGAACTGGGTTTGCTCGAAGTGCTGCTGCAACGGATCGGACGCCTGGTCTCCAAGGAACAACTCGTCGATCACCTGTGCGAATGGGGGGAGGAAGTCAGCAACAACGCGATCGAGGTCTACGTGCACCGCCTGCGCAAGAAAATCGAACCGAGCGGCGTGCGCATCATCACCGTGCGCGGTCTTGGTTATTGCCTCGAGAAAGCGGCGTCGCCGGCGACCACGAGCGCGAACGCCATGACCACGCCCCCGCCCGCCGAACCCGAGCCGCCCGCCTCGCCGCCGTCCGGTGCGATGCCGGCGAGCCATCACTACAAATAGAGGACGCCCATGTCCGCGCGCGCAGACCGCGCTACGGCGCACGCGGCGGACCTCGACGAAGCGCGCGACGAGCGCTACGCCAATCCGTTCGCCCCGCCCGACGAAACCGAAGCCGCCGCCGAGGCACGCCCGCGCTCGCTGTTCGGCGAGATTCTCGACTGGATGCTGGCGCCGCTGCTGCTGCTTTGGCCGATGAGCCTCGCGGTCACGTATCTGGTCGCCAAGTCGATCGCGAACGGCCCGTTCGACCGCGCGCTCGAAACCGACGCGTACGTGCTCGCGCGCCAGATTCACCCGGTCAACGGCGTGGCGGAACTGACGCTGCCCGACTCCACGCGCGACTTTCTGCGCGCGGACAATGTGGACAGCGTGTTCTATCAGGTACTCGGCACGCGCGGCGAACTGGTGGGCGGCGAGCGCGACATGCCGCTGCCGCACGAGGAAGACCGGCCGCAGCCGGGTCTCGTCGAATTTCGTGACGACGTGCTGCGCGGCAACGATATCCGCGTCGCCTATACGACCGTCGAGTTTCCGCAGACGCCCGGTGCGCAGCCGGTGCTGGTGCAGGTCGCCGAAACGCTCGACAAACGCAGCCAGCTCGCCAACGACATCATCAAAGGCGTGATCCTGCCGCAGTTCGTGATCCTGCCGCTCGCGATCCTGCTGGTGTGGTTTGGGCTCTCGCGCGGTCTCGCGCCGCTGCACGCGCTGCAGGCGCATATCCGCGCGCGCCGTCCGGACGACCTGTCACCGCTTGAAGCACGCCGCGCGCCGCCGGAAATCGAGCCGCTCGTGACCTCGTTCAACGATCTGCTGACGCGCCTCGAACAGAACATGGAACTGCAAAAGCGCTTTATCGCCGACGCCGCGCATCAGATGAAAACGCCGCTAGCCGGCCTGCGTACCCAGGCCGAACTGGCGCTGCGCCAGGACGCCTCCGCGGAAGTGCATCGCTCGCTCGAGCAGATTGCCACCAGCTCGGAGCAAGCCGCGCGGCTCGTCACGCAGTTGCTGGCGCTGGCGCGCGCCGAGAACCGCATGTCGGGGCAGGTTTTCACGCCGGTCGAGGTGACGGAAGTCGCGCGCCATGCCGTGCGCGACTGGGTTCAGGCCGCGCTCGCCAAGCAGATGGATCTGGGCTACGAAGCGCCTGAAGAGCCGGTCGAAGTGGACGGCAATCCGGTCATGTTGCGCGAAATGCTGTCGAATCTGATCGACAACGCCATCCGCTATACGCCGCCGGGCGGGCGCATCACCGTCAGGGTCAGGCATGACGCACCGGCACGGCTCGTGCATCTGGAAGTCGAGGACACCGGGCTCGGCATTCCGGTCGCCGAGCGTTCGCGGGTGATCGAGCGCTTTTACCGGATTCTCGGCCGCGAAGGTGACGGCAGCGGCCTCGGACTCGCGATCGTCCGCGAGATCGCAACCATGCACGGAGGCGAGCTGACGATCGACGACAACGTCTATCAAACCTCGCCGCGGCTTGCCGGCACGCTCGTACGCGTCAGCTTGCACGTGCACGGACGGGGCGGGACTTACCCTAACGCGACTTGAGCCGGCAAATTCGCCATCTCCATATTGAGATAACTTGATGGCAAATTGGGCGAGCTTGACGCCAGATCGGCGCGTGTTGGACAAAACCCACAACACGCGTCACGCTGCAATTTCACCTCGCCACGTCAGTACGCCGTAAGTTTCCACTCCAATAATCGGTTCCACGGGAACGCCGTTACCGGCGGACCGCGTGCATATCAATATTGGAGACGACATATGGCTACCGTTGGCGGGCAAATCTCGCACGTGCCGATGACGCGCGAAGAGAAGCGGGTGATCTTCGCATCGTCGCTGGGTACGGTTTTCGAGTGGTACGACTTCTATCTGGCCGGCTCGCTTGCGGCCTTCATCAGCAAGAGCTTCTTCTCCGGCGTCAATCCGACAGCCGCGTTCATCTTCACGCTGCTCAGCTTCGCGGCCGGCTTCGCGGTCCGGCCGTTCGGCGCGATCGTGTTCGGGCGGCTCGGCGATATGGTCGGGCGCAAGTACACGTTCCTCGTGACCATCGTGATCATGGGCCTGTCGACGTTCCTCGTCGGCTTCCTGCCGGGCTACGCGGCGATCGGCTTTGCATCGCCGGTGATCTTCATCGCGATGCGGATGCTGCAAGGCCTCGCGCTCGGCGGCGAGTACGGCGGCGCCGCCACCTACGTGGCCGAACATGCGCCGGCGGGACGCCGCGGCTTCTACACGGCCTGGATCCAGACGACCGCCACGCTCGGACTGTTCCTGTCGCTGCTGGTGATTCTCGGCGTGCGCACGGCAATGGGCGAGGACGCGTTCGGCGCCTGGGGCTGGCGCATTCCGTTCATTGTGTCGATCCTCCTGCTGGCTGTGTCGGTGTGGATTCGTCTGCAACTGCATGAATCGCCGGTGTTCGAGCGCATCAAGGCCGAAGGCAAGACCTCCAAGGCGCCGCTGACCGAAGCCTTCGGCCAGTGGAAGAACCTGAAGATCGTGATTCTCGCGCTGATCGGCCTCACCGCCGGCCAGGCCGTGGTCTGGTACACGGGCCAGTTCTACACGCTGTTCTTCCTGACGCAAACGCTGAAGGTGGACGGCAGCAGCGCCAACATCATGATCGCGATCGCGCTTCTGATCGGCACGCCGTTCTTCCTGTTCTTCGGCTCGCTGTCGGATCGTATCGGCCGCAAGCCGATCATCATGGCCGGCCTGCTGATCGCCGCGTGCACGTACTTCCCGCTGTTCAAGGCGCTGGCGCACTACACCAACCCGGCGCTGGAAACAGCGACCGCGAAGGCGCCGATCGTCGTGATCGCGAATCCGGACGAGTGCTCGTTCCAGTTCAACCCGGTCGGCACCTCGAAGTTCACGAGTTCCTGCGACATCGCCAAGAGCGCGCTTTCGAAGGCCGGCTTGAACTACGAGAACGTCGCCGCCCCGGCGGGCACGCTGGCGGAGATCAAGGTCGGCGATACGGTGATCAACACGTATGACGGCAAGGCCGCGGACGCCAAGGATCAAGCCAAGACCTTCGACAAGACGCTCTCGACGACGCTGAAGACCGCCGGTTATGCGCCGAAGGCCGATCCCACGCAGATCAACTGGCCAATGACCGTGGTGATCCTGACGATCATGATGATCTATGTGACGATGGTCTACGGCCCGATCGCGGCGATGCTGGTGGAGATGTTCCCGACGCGCATCCGCTACACGTCGATGTCGCTGCCGTATCACATCGGCAATGGCTGGTTCGGCGGCTTCCTGCCGGCCACCGCCTTCGCGATCGTGGCGGCGAAGGGCAATATCTTTTCGGGACTGTGGTATCCGATCGTGATCGCGCTCGTCACTTTCGTGATCGGCATGCTGTTCGTCCGGGAAACCAAGGACTCGGACATCTACGCGAAGGATTGAAACGTCTGATGGCCGGAACAGCTTCTTGAAAAAGTTGCGCGCCGGGGGTTGACAGCCTCCGGCGCCATCCGCATAATCTCGCTTCTTTCGGCGAATTAGCTCAGTTGGTTAGAGCGACGGAATCATAATCCGCAGGTCCGGGGTTCGAGTCCCTGATTCGCCACCAGTTGCAAGAAAAAGCCGCTGATCCGCAAGGTTCAGCGGCTTTTTTGTTTTGGCTTTCCGAACTGCAACTACAGCAACTTCAAGGAGGTTTCTTGATGACGTTCCGCACCGCCGCGCTTGCCGTGGCTACCGCTTCCATCGCGTTTCTCAGCGGCACTGCCGCATTCGCCGCTCGGGCTCAGACACCGCCCGACAGTCAGTGGCGCACCAGCGCGACCACGCTGTCCACGCTGCTGCAGGACGGCTACAAGATCGTCGCCGTCGTGAATGGCGCGCATGGCAGTTCTGGCCCGGCCGACACGATTTTCGTCCAGCGCGATCAGAGCGCCTTCAAATGTATCGACCCGCAGCAGCCCGACGCGAAAACGAGAACATCCGTCGCGCCGCCGGCATGTTTCGAACTGGTGCCGCCGTCGGGAGCGTCGGGGACTCCCGAGTCGAAGTAGCCGGCGCACGGCGTGCCGAAGCGCGCCGTCAACCGCACGCGCTGCGCCGACCTTCAGACTGTGAAGCTACGGCTTGAGGCCGGCGCCGGCGCAGTCAACACCCCGCTCAACCAACCGCGCGCCGCCTGTCACCGATCCACCAAGCGGCTCAGATTCCCCCGCACCCGCTGCAACAACGCGATCAACTGCTTCGCTTCCTCATCGGTGAAGCCGTTCAGCGCTTCGAGCGCGACTTCGTCGCCGACCTTGCGCGCCTTGCCGAGCGTGCGCTCGGCCTTCGGCGTCATGTGCACCTGGCGCTCGCGGCGGTCCTGCGGATTGGCAGTCCGCTCGATCCAGCCGCCCTCTTCCATCCGGTCGAGCAAACGGCCCGCCGAAATCGGCGCGACCTCGAGCAGGTCCGCGAGCCGCGCCTGATTGGTGTCGCCGTAGTGCGCGAGGTACGCCAGCACACGGCACTGCGCGCGCGTCAGATCGACTGAAGACTTCGCGAGGTCGTCGAAACGCTTGCCTGTCAGGCGGCCGACGTCGGAAATCAGAAAGCCGAAGCGCTCATCGAGTTGGGTTTTCATGCGCGAATTATACGAAAGGCCTTCGTTTTTCAGCGTTGAAAAGGGCGCAATTCAGGCTCCGCATAATTCCCGATGGCAAGCATGCGCGCAACCGATATACTAAGCATGCTTACTATATCGACGACCTCCGCTCATTCATGTCTTCCGACACTCCGGCCGCCAGCGCCGCCGCGCCGCTCAACCGGCCGATGATCACCATCTCGATCATGCTGGCGACGTTGATCCAGACGCTCGACAGCACGATCGCCAACGTGGCGCTGCCGCATATGCAGGGCACGCTGTCCGCGTCGCAGGATGAGATCACGTGGGTGCTGACCTCGTACATCGTCGCCGCCGCGATCGCCACGCCGCTCACCGGCTGGCTGTCCGACCGGCTCAGCGTCAAGCGTCTGTTGATCTTCGCGATCGGCGGCTTCACGGTGTCGTCGGCGCTGTGCGGTTTGTCGGAGACGCTCACGCAAATCGTCGCGTCGCGTTTGCTACAGGGGATTTTCGGCGCGTCGCTGGTGCCGCTGTCGCAGTCCATCCTGCTCGATATCAACCCGCGCGAAAAGCAGGGCCAGGCCATGGCGGTGTGGGGCATGGGCGTGATGGTCGGACCGATTCTCGGACCGACGCTCGGCGGCTGGCTCACCGACAGCTACAACTGGCGCTGGGTGTTTTTCATCAACGTGCCGATCGGCGCGTTCGCGCTGTTCGGCGTGGCGACCTTCCTGCCTTCGCGCGAGCCGAAACACGACGCGAAGTTCGACGCGTTCGGCTTCGCCACGCTTGGTCTCGCCATCGGCGGTTTGCAGGCCATGCTCGATCGCGGCGAGCAGCTCGACTGGTTTGGTTCGAATGAAATCGTTATCGAGGCGTTGCTCGCGGCCATCAGCTTCGCTTTCTTCCTCGTGCATACGGCAACGGTCGGCAAAAAATCGTTCTTCAAATACGAGTTGCTGAAGGACCCGAACTTCGCCACAGGCACGTTTTTCATCTTCGTGATCGGCGCGGTGATGTATGCGACGCGCGCGTTGCTGCCGCCCATGCTGCAGAACCTGATGAACTATCCGGTCGCGACCACCGGCCTCGTCACTGCGCCGAGCGGCGCGGGCACGATGGTCGCCATGCTGTTCGCGGGGCGCCTGCTGAAGCGGATCGACGCGCGGCTTCTGCTGCTCGCGGGCTTTCTGATCTCGGCGTTCGCGCTCTGGCAGATGATGCAGTACACGATCGTGCTGTCGGCATCGGACATCGTTTGGCCTGGGGTGATTCAGGGCTTCGGGCTCGGTCTCGTGTTCGTGCCGCTGAGCGCGCTGACCTTCTCGACGCTCACGCCAGAACTGCGCGCTGACGGCACCGCGACGTACAGCCTGATGCGCAATATCGGCAGCAGTATCGGCATTTCGATCGTGCAAACGCTGATGACGCGCAACACGCAGGTCTCGCATGCGGACCTCGCGGCGAATATCACGCCCTTCAATCCCGCTATCCAGCCAATGCTCAATAGCGGCTCGAACTACGACATGGCCGCACTGAACGCGTCGATCACCCAGCAGGCGTCGATGATCGCCTATCTGAACGACTTCAAGCTGATGTTCATGGCGACGCTGCTCGTTATTCCGCTTCTGTTGTTGATCCGCCCCGCGCACAAGGCGGCGGATGCGTCGGTGGCGCACGCGGCGATGGATTGACACGCGGCGCAGAATCGATCCACCGCCGCCCGACCACGTGGCACGTCGCCGTGCTCAGCCGCGGCGCCGCCGCCCCTAGCTCTCGATCCGCCCGCGCGTCACACTCAACAGTCCTGCCATCGCCGTGCGCGCGGCACCGGCGTCGCGATCGCGAATCGCTTCGAACACCGCCGTATGCTCGGCCAGCGACGCATTGAACACGTCCGCGCGTTTCGCGTTCAGGCGCAGTTGTGCTTCGAGCGTGCGCTCGATCAACGTGCCGAGCGGAATCAGCAATTCGTTGCTGCACGCGGTCAGCACGCTTAGATGAAACTGCAGATCGGCGCGCACCCATTCGTCGACATTGCGCGCCGCTACCATCGCTGCATGGGCTGCGGCGAGTGCGTAGAAGGTGTCGTCCGTGTGCGAGGCCGCCGCCAGACTCGCGGCATACGGCTCGATCATCTCGCGCATTTCCTGCAACTTGAGCGCGAACGCCATCGGCTCGGCGACCCGCGAGTACCAGTCGAGCACATCGACATCGAGCAGGTTCCACGCGCGTTTCGGCCGCACGCGCGTGCCCACGCGCGGACGCGATTCGATCAGGCCTTTCGACGTCAGCGTGCGCAACGCCTCGCGCAATACCGTGCGGCTCACGCCGAACGTCTCCATCAACTCCGCTTCGCGCGGCAGGATCGAATCGGGCGCATAGTCGCCGCGCAGAATCGCGGTCGCCAGCAGATGGGCGACACGCCCATGCAGATCGTGCTGAATAGCTTTCTCCTAGCGGCCTTGCGGCGCTATTGATATTGGAACCAAGACCGGAACGAGCGCGATTATCCCGGTATCTCAACCTTGAGATCACTGCTTCGACAACGCCGCGCCGAGACGCGGGTCTCACCACTATCTGGCCAATAGTACTATTAATAGTACTTAAACGCGCTTTTGTTGTAGCATGTGAAACCTCGAAATAGTTCGCAGGCGCACAGGCCGATGCCTTGCATGGGGCCGGAGCGCTAAAGCGCTAACGCCGGCCGACAAAGGAGACGCACACCATGAAAATCACCAAGCTCGAAACCTTCATCGTTCCGCCGCGCTGGTGCTTCCTGAAAATCGAAACCGACGAAGGCATCGTCGGCTGGGGCGAGCCGGTGGTCGAAGGCCGCGCGCATACAGTGGCGGCCGCGGTAGAAGAGCTGTCCGACTATCTGATCGGCAAAGACCCGCTTCTGATCGAAGACCATTGGCAAGTGATGTACCGGTCGGGCTTCTATCGCGGCGGCCCGATCACCATGAGCGCGATCGCCGGCGTCGACCAGGCGCTGTGGGACATCAAGGGCAAGCATCATGGCGTGCCAATTCATGCGCTGCTCGGCGGCCAGGTGCGCGACAAGATCAAGGTGTATTCGTGGATCGGCGGCGACCGTCCAAGCGATGTCGCCAACAACGCGCGCGCCGTGGTCGAGCGCGGCTTCAAGGCCGTGAAGATGAACGGCTCGGAAGAGCTGCAGATCATCGACACCTTCGACAAGGTGCAAGGCGTCATCAACAACGTCGCGGCCGTACGCGAGGCGGTCGGACCGAACATCGGCATCGGCGTGGACTTCCACGGCCGCGTGCACAAGCCGATGGCCAAGGTGCTGGCGAAAGAACTCGACCCGTACAAGCTGCTCTTCATCGAAGAGCCGGTGCTGTCGGAGAACGCGGAAGCGTTGCGCGACATCGTCAACCAGACCAACACACCGATCGCGTTGGGCGAGCGTCTGTATTCGCGCTGGGACTTCAAGCACATTCTGTCGGGCGGCTACGTCGACATCATTCAGCCGGATGCGTCGCACGCGGGCGGCATTACCGAGTGTCGCAAAATCGCATCGATGGCGGAAGCCTACGACGTCGCGCTCGCGCTGCATTGCCCGCTCGGCCCGATCGCGCTGGCCACCTGCCTGCAGATCGACGCGGTGAGCTACAACGCGTTCATCCAGGAGCAGAGCCTCGGCATTCACTACAACCAGGGCAACGACCTGCTCGACTACATTAAGAACCCCGAAGTCTTCAAATACGAAGACGGCTTCGTGTCGATTCCGCAAGGCCCGGGCCTCGGCATCGAGGTCAACGAAGAGAAGGTGCGGGAGATGGCAAAGGTCGGCCATCGCTGGCGCAATCCGGTGTGGCGCCACGAGGACGGCAGCGTCGCCGAATGGTAAGTGCGCGAAGGAACGCCGCCCGTGGGCGGCGTTTTTTTTGCGTCGATGTTTTTGTTTCGCGCTGACGTTCGTGTTTCGCGGTCAGCGACGGACTCGGCTTCCTCGCCGACACACGTCGTCCTTGAGCGCCAAACCGCCGCAAACTGACGTCCTCTTTCGCGGCTGCGCGTTACGGTGACGTGACGCACGGGCCGTCGCAGTAACGTAACACCTCGGACCGAACCGGCTCAAACGGGCATTCCGCTCGTCCTTCTCCGCCCCGCACGCATCGCCGCAAAGCCTTACCCACCAAGGCTTTCATACCGTCTGTTCGGCATCAGACAGACGCATGGCCCGCTCCTTGCTCAAATGCATTCAAACAACACATGCATCGGGGAAAATATGGGCGAATTCCTTCCAGACTATCTGCTCCGCGAACAGGCCGCCGTTGGCGCGCTGGTGGTGTTCGGCGTGCTGCGCATCCTCGGCGCGGCACTCGCATTCGAACGCGGCTGGCGCATCTCGGTTGTCGAGAAATGCTTCATCGGCGCCGCGGTGGTGTACTGCCTGCCGCAACTGTTCGATCTTCTGACGCATATGTACGGCGCGCGCGCCGCGGGCGCCGAACTCGAAGGCAAAGCCGCGGGCTGCGCCATCGCGCTCTTTTGCGCACCGATCCTCGGACATCGGCTCGGCCTCGAATAAGCGGAGGCTCACCATGCGGCTGGCCAAGCAGCTCATGAGGCGGGCGAAACCCGCGTTTCGCGTGGGCGACGTCCTGAAACTCAAGTCCGGCAGCCGCCCGATGACCGTAACCTGGAGCGGGACGGTGCTGTTCGCGCCGGGCAACTGGCTGATCTGCCAATGGTTCAGCGACGCCGGCGAGTTGCAGCAGGAGATGTTTCCGGAGGAGACACTAGAGCGGACGAGCCACGCACTCGCCGCCTGAAAAGAGTAGTAACGGATTGCTGGCCACCGCCAGGCGACCGTGTGTATTGCGCCGCACGCTTTTGCTGTGCGGCGCTTTTTTATGTGACGTCTCATGTGGCTCGTGCGGCGGCTACGGCTCATGTGGCGCGTGCGGGACGTTGCAGACCTGAACCGCCGCGGACGCGCTGCGGTTCAGGTGCCGTCGGTCATACCGCTCGACTCGCGCGCATGACCTCGCACTGTGGCGTCAACCGAGCGTGGCGAACGCCGGCACGCTATGCGACAACGCGGCCGCCGTGACGAACACGCCGATCATCGCCAGCGCTTCGAGATACAGCACGTTGACGAAGGTGTGGGCGTCCATCGTCGAAGCCGTGCGGCGCAGGCGCGGCAGCGCCAAAAAACGGTTGAGTCCGCCGAGCACGAGCGCGAGCGCGACCAGCGCAAGCTTGAGCATCAGCACATGTCCCCACGTACTGAGTTCGATTGCCTCGAACGAGCCGCCCGAACCCCGCACCGCGTTGAAGATGCCGGACAGCAGCACGAGCGCAACCGCCACCACCGACACGCTCGACACCTGAGTCGCCGTGCGGATCAACATGCCGCGCGCGGTCGAGGTGCCGAGCGCCGGCAGGACCGCGAGCCCCGCCGCCATCGCCAGACCGCCCCACACGCTGGTGACGAGCACATGCAGCGTTTGCATGGCGATCGCGGCCGAGGCCGGCCCGGCATCGGCCGCGTGACCCAGCGACGCCTTGCCCGCGGCGATCGCGATCACCGCGAGCCACAGCAGCGCGTTGCGCAGCATGCCTGTATGACTGGCCATCGCCGTGCCGAGCAGCACCAGCGCGCCGGCGAACGCAAGGCTCCAGCCGTAACCGACATGCGTTTGCGTCAGCACGGTCGGCACCACGCCGATGGCGGCCGGCAACGCGACGCCGCTCATCGACGCCGCTTGATACAGCAGCCAGCCGAGATCCGCGAGGACCAGCACGACGGTGGCGGTCAGCATCGAGCGTTGCGCGCGCAACCACGCGGGACGCGCGGGCGAGATCTTTTGCTGGGCGTCCTTCGCGAGCCACGCGCCGAGCAACGCCGAACCGACGGCAAACGCAAACGCGACGTTCATGAGCGCGGCCATGGCGACCTGCCCGATCCAGAGTCCGTCGATGCTCATTTGACGATAAACGCAAAGTCGCCTTGGGTACGGTGGCCGTCCGTGGCTACCGCGATCCAGTGCACCGCATAGCGCCCGGCGCTCAACTGCGGCAGCGGCAGATGCATGACCCTGGCGTCATCCTTGTCGACCTGCGACTCAGCCGGCGCGGCCGCCTTGCCGCTCGTGTCGGCAAGCGCGATCCTGCTGAAAGCCGGCTCGAGCGGCTCGGTGAAATGGATCGTCACTTCGGTGGGCGCGACGACTTCGGCGTTGCCCGCCGGCTCGCTCGAGCTCAGATGCGCATGGGCGAATGCCGTGGAGGTCACAAGCAGCGCGGCGGCGCCGAGCATCGACGCTCGCAACGCCGGACGGGAAAAATTAAGTAGCTTCATGTAAGGCCGATAGCGGATGATCAGGAAAACGGTGGGCGTCGAAGCCAGGCGCATCGAGGCCGGACAAAGTCCGGCGCGCCCGGAAGTGTACGCTTCGATAGTTCGCGCGGGCGTCGGTTCAACCTGGTTTATGGATAGATCGCGCAGGCTCGAGGCGTGCGCCGTTGATCGCGCAGACAAATTTGGGATAACAGGCTAGCCGCGCGAAGCAGTCGTGCGCGTCAAACTGTCGCATGGCTGTGACAGCCGGAACCTTCTCTAATGTGCCAAATAGTCACCATCACCCTTCGATGATAGAATGCTGCGTCGCCGCAGCGCCGGCTGCCCTTCACACCGAGCCGCTCGAAGTTCGGTCAGGTCCCCGATTTTGATGGAGTTACGCGTGTCTTCAAGACGCATTTTCCGCCCGTTGCTCGCCCTTCTGCTGATCGGCTCTGCTGGCGTCTATAGCGCTGCGAAAGCGCAGACTCAACCGAAGGCCCCCGATACGATGGAAGCGCGCGTGCAAGGCTGCACGGCCTGTCACGGCTCGCATGGCCAAGGTACCGACAACGACTACTTCCCGCGCCTCGCGGGCAAGCCGGCCGACTATCTGTACAACCAGCTGCAGAACTTCCGCGAAGGGCGCCGCAAGTACCCGCCCATGAACTACCTCGTCACGTACCTTTCGGACGACTACCTTCATCAGATCGCCACGTACTTCTCGCAACAGCGTCCTCCGTATCCGCAGCCGGCCAAGCCGACGGTGTCGTCGAGCACGCTCGCGCGCGGCCAGCAGATCGTGCTGAACGGCGACGCCTCGAAGCAGATTCCGGCTTGCGCGGCTTGCCACGGCAAGGGTTTGACCGGTATGGAACCCGCTATCCCGGGTCTGGTCGGTCTGCACTCCGACTACATCAGCGCACAACTCGGCGCATGGCGCTCGGGCTCGCGCCATGCCATCGCACCTGATTGCATGCACACCATCGCCACGCGTCTGACCGACGAAGACGTGAACGCCGTTGCTGCATGGCTTTCCACGCAACAGGCTCCACAAAACCCCGTGCCGGCTCCGGCCCGCTCGATGAAGACTCCGCTTGCCTGCGGCAGCGAACCGCAATAAGGCACCGGGAGAGACACTCAAATGAAACGCAAGTCTTTGTTCGCCCTCTCGGCAGTCGTCGTCGTTGCGGCTGCCGCACTCGTTCCCGTCCTGTGGTCGGGCGGCGACCACCTGCATAACGGCACGGCCATGGCGGCAACGCCCGCCGACCAGGCCGAATTGGTCAAGAAGGGCGAGTACCTCGCCCGCGCCGGCGACTGTATCGCCTGCCACACGGTGCGCGGCGGCAAGCAGTTCGCCGGCGGCCTGCCCATGGCTACGCCGTTCGGCACGATGTTCACGCCGAACATCACGCCTGACGACCAGTACGGTATCGGCAAGTGGACGCAGGACGACTTCTACCGCGCCATGCACACTGGCCGTTCGAAAGACGGCAGCCTGCTGTATCCGGGCTTCCCGTTCACGAGCTACACGAAGGTCACGCGCGCCGACTCGGACGCGATCTACGCGTACCTGCGTTCAGTCACGCCCGTCAACGTGCCGAGCCGTCCGCACGAACTGAAATTCCCGTTCAACCAGCGCAACATGCTGATCGGCTGGCGCACGCTGTTCTTCCGTGAAGGCGAGTACAAGCCGGATCCGACCAAGTCGGTCGAATGGAACCGTGGCGCGTACCTGATCGAAGGCCTCGGCCACTGCGGCATGTGCCACACGTCGATCAACGCCATGGGTGGCCCGGTGAGTTCGGCGGCGTTTGCCGGCGGCCTGATCCCGCTGCAGAACTGGTACGCACCGTCGCTCACGTCGAACAAGGAAGCCGGCCTCGGCGACTGGGAAACCAAAGACATCGCCGACCTGCTGAAGACCGGCGTGTCGAACCGCGGCGCGGTGTTCGGTCCGATGGCTGAAGTCGTTCACAACAGCCTGCAGTACATGTCGGATGCGGACATCAACGCAATGGCCACGTACCTGAAGACGATTCCGCAAAAGAGCGAAGCACCGGAACCGCTGCAACTCGAAACGTCAGAAAAGTTCGGCGGCGAACTGTTGAAGCAAGGTCAGAAGATCTACGCTGACAACTGCGCGAAGTGCCACGCGGACAATGGTCTCGGCATGCCGCCGAACTTCCCGCCGCTCGCGAACAACCAGTCGATTCAGATGCCGTCGGCGGTCAACCCGATCCGTATGGTGCTGAATGGCGGCTACCCGCCGAGCACGGATGGCAACCCGCATCCGTACGGCATGCCGCCGTTCGCGCAAGCGCTGTCGAATCAGGAAGTCGCGGCGGTTGTGACGTACATCCGTATGTCGTGGGGCAACCACGGAACGGCCGTGTCACCGCAGCAAGTGTCCGATCTGCGTTCGGCGCCGCTCGACTAAGCAGCGTTCGTTGCACCCGGGGCGGGGGGGGGGGGGGGGGGGGGGGGCCCCGCGGGGGGGTGGGGGGGGGGGGGGGGGGGGGGGGGGGGGGGGGGCGGGCCGGCCCGGGGGGGGGGGGGGGG
>NZ_JAQQEG010000130.1:0-488 GCF_046027395.1 Paraburkholderia dipogonis
GGTGGAAACCGACGACGACTCGATCGGCGGCCATTTCCTGCATCTGCTGCACGGCGTGGAGCCGTCGAAGGCGTGGGTCGACGCGATGCACGTGTCGCTGAACCTGTACGCCGAGCACGAATTCAACGCGTCGACCTTTACCGGCCGCGTGATCGCGGGCACGGGATCGGACATCTATTCGGCGATTACTGGCGCGATCGGCGCGCTGCGCGGGCCGAAGCACGGCGGCGCCAACGAAGTCGCATTCGAGATCCAGTCGCGCTACCAGACGCCGGACGAAGCGGAAGCGGACATCAGAAAGCGCGTCGAGAACAAGGAAGTGGTGATCGGTTTCGGCCACCCGGTGTACACGATTTCGGACCCGCGCAACAAGGTCATCAAGGAAATCGCGAAGAAGCTCTCGAAGGAAGCGGGCAACAGCAAGTTGTTCAATATCGCCGAACGGCTGGAGTCGGTGATGTGGGACGCGAAGAAGATGTTCCCGAATC
>NZ_JAQQEG010000131.1:0-488 GCF_046027395.1 Paraburkholderia dipogonis
AGTCGAAACCGACGACGACTCGATCGGCGGCCACTTCCTGCATCTGCTGCACGGCGTGGAGCCGTCGAAGGCGTGGGTCGACGCGATGCACGTGTCGCTGAACCTGTACGCCGAGCATGAATTCAACGCATCGACCTTCGCGGGCCGCGTGATCGCGGGCACGGGATCGGACATCTATTCGGCGATTACTGGCGCGATCGGCGCGCTGCGCGGACCGAAGCACGGCGGCGCCAACGAAGTCGCGTTCAAAATCCAGTCGCGCTACCAGACGCCGGACGAAGCCGAAGCGGACATCCGCCGCCGCGTCGAGAATAAGGAAGTGGTAATCGGTTTCGGCCACCCGGTGTACACAATTTCCGACCCGCGCAACAAGGTCATCAAGGAAATCGCGAAGAAGCTCTCGAAAGAAGCGGGCAACAGCAAGCTGTTCAATATCGCCGAACGGCTGGAGTCGGTGATGTGGGACGCGAAGAAGATGTTCCCGAATC
>NZ_JAQQEG010000132.1:0-475 GCF_046027395.1 Paraburkholderia dipogonis
TCCGCTCACTTCCCGCATCGCTGCGTATGAAGCTTCAAGCGGCGTCAGGCCCGAGGCAATGTTCCGCTCCACGTTCTCAACCACCACAATTGCATCGTCGACCACAATCCCGATGGCGAGAACCATGCCGAACAGTGACAGCGCATTGATGGTGAAGCCGAACGCCAGCATCAACGAGAAGGTGCCCACAATCGAGACGGGCACTGCGAGCAACGGAATCAGCGACGCACGCCAGGTCTGCAGGAAGACAATGACGACGATAACGACAAGGACGATAGCTTCAAAGAGCGTGTGGACAACGGCGTCGATACTTTCCCGGACAAATTGCGTCGGGTCGTAGACGATCTTCGCTTCGACACCTTCAGGCATGTCCTTCTGCAACTCTGCCGTGATTCGGCGAACATCGGTCGAAATCTGCAACGAGTTTGCGTTGGGCTGCTGGAAGATAATGAGTTGCACGCCGGGCTTGCCGTCA
>NZ_JAQQEG010000133.1:0-475 GCF_046027395.1 Paraburkholderia dipogonis
CCCACTCACTTCCCGCATCGCTGCGTATGAAGCTTCAAGCGGCGTGAGACCCGCTGCAATATTCCGCTCGACGTTCTCCACCACGACGATTGCATCGTCGACCACAATCCCGATGGCGAGAACCATGCCGAATAGCGACAGCGCGTTGATGGTGAAGCCGAATGCCAACATCAGCGAGAATGTGCCCACAATCGACACCGGTACCGCCAGCAACGGAATCAGTGACGCCCGCCAGGTTTGCAGGAAGATGATGACGACGATAACGACAAGGAAAATGGCTTCGAACAGCGTGTGCACCACCGCATCGATGCTTTCCCGGACGAACTGCGTCGGGTCATAGACGATCTTCGCCTCAACGCCCTCGGGCATGTCCTTCTGCAACTCTGCCGTGATTCGGCGAACATCGGTCGAAATCTGCAACGAGTTTGCGTTGGGCTGCTGGAAGATGATGAGCTGCACGCCGGGCTTGCCGTCG
>NZ_JAQQEG010000134.1:0-461 GCF_046027395.1 Paraburkholderia dipogonis
ACCGAGTTCGCTGCCGTCGCCTTTGCATTGCCGCCGATCGCCACTGCGTCCGTACCCGTTGCCGACGAATCCGCCAGCGTCGAGTTCGTGTGGAAGTACTTGATGCCGCCACCGTTGGTGATGTTGTTGACGGTGTTGTTGATGTTCGTCACACGGCCATCGATGTTCGTGATCGCGCCGCCCACGTTGTTATACGTGTTGCCGTTCACCACGTACGTCGGGTTCGTGATCGCGCCCGTCGTCGTGTTGTAAGTCGAACCGCCGCCCAGCGCGTCAGCCGTGCTCGAACCTGCAGCATTGACCTTCGCGTCTTCCGACATCAACTGGCTCACGTTCACCGCGTCCGTCGCGGCCGAGCCGGCTGCCACGTTCGTGATCCGACGTTCCTTGCCTGCCGAGCCCACCGACACTTCACCATTGGCTGCCGATGCGATACCCGACAGAGCCGTCGAGCCCGGGTT
>NZ_JAQQEG010000135.1:0-446 GCF_046027395.1 Paraburkholderia dipogonis
TGTTCAATGGGCTTTGCTGCATGTTTGCGGATGCGGTTCTCGGGGTCTCGAGTATTAGCGCTATCCGGCGCCGATGCGCATGTCTCGGCTTCAGCGGCAGGGTTCTGCGCTCATGTCATGTTTAGGAAAACGATTGAGTTTATGCCGGCCGCCAAGATGCTGTTTGGCGACAATCCGGACAAAGTCACCTGGGTCAGATCGTCATGGAAAGTCGCCGATCGCGCCATTTCACGCTCTCCGATACCACATTGAAAGAGCAAATAACGATCGCCGTCAACCCGGGAGACGACCGCTGACAACGAATAGGAATTCTGCTCCCAGGACGACCACGGCCGCTGTGCACCCTGCATGAATGCCGACGCGATTCGTTGGTAGAAGCCGAGCAGGCGCGCGCAAACTGCACATCGAATAAAACGCGAGCGCCCGGCAGCGCGCGGCCTTGAAGT
>NZ_JAQQEG010000136.1:0-430 GCF_046027395.1 Paraburkholderia dipogonis
GACGCCCGCGTTGTTGCTGATGCAGGTGATGCCCTGCACCTTTGAATCGCGCAGTGCGCTAATCAGCGCCTCCGGAATGCCGCACAGCCCGAAGCCACCGACGGCAAACGTCTGCCCGTCCTTGACGATGCTTTCGAGCGCTGCGGCTGCGTTTGCATAAACCTTGTTCATCGAAAGTGCCTTTTACGAATGTGAAAGAGGACGTGTCTCAGTTGCGCTGGCCGCTATCCATGCGATCGAGCTTGCGCATTAGCGCGGCGAACTCGAGCGTGCCTTCCGGCACGCGCTGCATGCCCTGGAACGCGTCGAGGTCGCAGCGCGAGTGCCGCGCGACGTCTGGCGCGACTGGATTGAGCGTGCCGCACGCGGCCGTATCGACCTGAATCTGACAGGCGCGTTCCCGGCGATAGAGCCGCACGAAACACTCGGG
>NZ_JAQQEG010000137.1:0-395 GCF_046027395.1 Paraburkholderia dipogonis
TCGATGCGTTTGCCGTTGTGCGAGTAGTGGTACCAGTAGAGCAGCATCGAGCCGAGCGAGGCCATCAGCTTGTCGGCGATGTCGCGTGCGCCCGGCAGGTTGTGGTCGTCCTTCTCCGGCAGCACGGTGCCGAGCACCGACACGCCGGTGCGCATCACGTCCATCGGATGCGCGGCGGCCGGGATCCATTCGAGCGCGGCTTTCACGTTGGCGGGCAGGCCGCGCAGTGCTTTCAGCTTCGTTTTGTACGCGGTGAGTTCGGCCTGGGTCGGCAGCTTTTCATGCACGAGCAGGTACGCGATCTCTTCGAATTCGCAGGCGCTGGCGATATCGAGAATGTCGTAGCCGCGGTAATGCAGGTCGTTGCCGGTCTTGCCGACCGTGCAGAGCGCCGT
>NZ_JAQQEG010000138.1:0-358 GCF_046027395.1 Paraburkholderia dipogonis
GCATCGCGGTCGCGCGGTGGTGTTCGAGAACATCGAGGAACTGCACGCGAAGATCGACGACGAGTCGCTCGATATCGACGAGCACTGCATCATGGTACTCAAGGGCGCGGGGCCGAAGGGGTATCCGGGCTTCGCGGAAGTCGGCAATATGCCGCTGCCGAAAAAGGTGCTGCAGAAGGGCATTACGGACATGGTGCGCATTTCCGACGGCCGCATGAGCGGCACAGCCTACGGCGCGGTCGTGTTGCATGTATCGCCGGAAGCGGCTGCGGGCGGGCCGCTCGCGCTCGTGCAGACCGGCGACATGATCGAACTGGACGTCGAAGCCCGCCGCCTGCACTTGGAAGTCACCGACGAG
>NZ_JAQQEG010000139.1:0-358 GCF_046027395.1 Paraburkholderia dipogonis
TTCGTCGGTGACCTCCAAGTGCAGGCGGCGGGCTTCGACGTCCAGTTCGATCATGTCACCGGTCTGCACGAGCGCGAGCGGGCCGCCCGCAGCCGCTTCCGGCGATACATGCAACACGACCGCGCCGTAGGCTGTGCCGCTCATGCGGCCGTCCGAGATGCGGACCATGTCGGTGATGCCTTTTTCAAGCACCTTCTTTGGCAGCGGCATGTTGCCCACTTCAGCGAAACCCGGGTAACCCTTCGGTCCCGCGCCTTTCAGGACCATGATGCAGTGCTCGTCGATATCGAGCGACTCGTCATCGACTTTGGCGTGCAACTCTTCGACGTTCTCGAACACCACCGCGCGACCGCGATGT
>NZ_JAQQEG010000014.1:0-203619 GCF_046027395.1 Paraburkholderia dipogonis
CCTTTGCGGGGCGCGCCGTTTTTATTTGCACCATCGAATCCACCTGCGCTAGTGCAGACGGACCGAATCGCCTTACCTCTTTTTCTGCGGCGGCAGATCGGTACAGACGCCTTCGTACAACTCGGCGGCCATGCCGATCGATTCGCCGAGCGTCGGATGCGGGTGAATCGTCTTACCGATATCCGTTGCGTCCGCACCCATTTCGACCGCGAGACACACTTCGCTGATCAGGTCGCCCGCATTCAGACCGACAATCCCGCCGCCGATCACGCGATGCGTTTCCTCGTCGAACAGCAGTTTTGTGAAACCTTCGTCGCGGCCGTTGGCGATCGCACGGCCCGACGCGGCCCACGGGAACACCGCCTTGCCGTACTTGATGCCCTCGGCCTTCAACTGGTCTTCCGTCTTGCCGGCCCAGGCCACTTCCGGATCGGTGTAGGCCACCGACGGAATCTGCAGCGCATCGAAGTACGCCTTTTCGCCGTGTGCGACTTCGGCGGCGACGTGGGCTTCATGCACGGCTTTGTGCGCGAGCATCGGCTGACCGACGATATCGCCGATCGCGAAGATGTGCGGCACGTTGGTGCGCATCTGCTTATCCACGTCGATGAAGCCGCGATCCGTCACCGCGACGCCTGCCTTGTCCGCGCCGATCTTCTTGCCGTTCGGCGAACGGCCGACGGCAACCAGCACGAGGTCGTAGCGTTGCGCTTCGGCCGGAGCTTTCTCGCCTTCGAACGACACATAGATGCCGTCGTCCTTCGCTTCCGCCGCGGTGGTCTTCGTCTTCAGCATGACGTTAGCGAAGCGCTTGCTGTTGTACTTCTCCCAGACCTTGACCAGATCGCGATCCGCGCCGGCCATCAGACCGTCGAGCATTTCGACCACGTCGATCTGCGCGCCGAGCGTGGCGTACACCGTGGCCATTTCCAGCCCGATGATGCCGCCGCCGATCACCAGCATGCGTTGCGGAATCTGACGCAATTCGAGCGCGCCGGTCGAATCGACCACACGCGGATCTTCCGGAACGAACGGCAGCTTCACTGCTTCCGAGCCCGCGGCGATGATTGCCTGTTTGAACTTGACGACTTTCTTGCCGCCCTCGACCTGCACTTCCATATGATGCGGATCGACGAACGAACCCGTGCCCGTGACCACTTCGACCTTGCGCATCTTCGCCATGCCGGCGAGACCGCCGGTGAGCTTCTTGACGACGCCCGACTTGAAGTCGCGCAGCTTGTCGAGATCGATTTGCGGCTTGCCGAACGTGATGCCGTGCGAGCCGAGCGCTTCGGCTTCATCGATCACGAGCGCCGTGTGCAACAGCGCCTTCGACGGAATACAGCCGACATTCAGGCACACGCCGCCAAGCGTCGAATAACGCTCGACGAGCACCGTCTTCATACCCAGGTCGGCCGAGCGGAACGCCGCCGAATAGCCGCCGGGGCCCGAACCGAGCACGAGCATGTCGCACTCGATATCCGCGTTGCCGGAGAAGCTACCGGCTTGCGGAGCGGGCGCCGCCGCCTTGGCCGGAGCCGCCGCCTGCGGTTTTGCTTCCGCTTGAGCGGGCGCCTTCTCAGGTTCCTTGGCTGGAGCCTTCGGTGCATCTTTCGCGGGAGCCGCGTCCGCCGATGTTTCGACGAGCGCGATCACCGTGCCTTGCGAGACTTTGTCGCCGGCTTTGACGCGGACTTCCTTGACCGTGCCGGCGGCATCGCTCGGCACTTCGATGGAGGCCTTATCGGACTCGAGCGTCATCAGCGCCTGTTCGTTCTCGATGACGTCGCCCGCCTTGATATTGACTTCGATGACATCGACATCCTTGAAGTCACCGATATCTGGCACTTTTACTTCGACGAGACTCATTAGTGTCCCCTTCTCTTATTGATCGTGATGAGAAGAACCGCGCAATCCAGCCCAAAAGCTGGCAACGCCATGAACAGAATCAGCCTTTGCTGTCCGCCCAAGGACGCGCCTTTCTTTTGCTTACTTTTCTTTGGAAGACAAAGAAAAGTAAGTGCCGCCCCGCACAGGGGCGACGCTAATAGACCGAAAAGAAAGCAGGTTCTACAGAGAGACGCGGATAACAGAAAAAACCCGCGCCCCGCGCAACCCAATCACCACATCAAAGAATCACACGCCGGAAATCGGCAAGAAGCGCCCCAAGATACGCATTGAACCGCGCCGCCGCAGCACCATCAATCACGCGATGGTCATACGACAACGAAAGCGGCAGGATCAAACGCGGCACGAACTGCTTGCCATCCCAAACCGGCTTCATCGCGCCACGCGACAACCCGAGAATGGCCACTTCAGGCGCATTGATAATCGGCGTGAAGTTCGTCCCGCCAATGCCACCCAAAGAAGAAATCGAGAAGCAGCCACCTTGCATCTGATCCGGCTTCAACTTGCCGTCACGCGCAGCCTTTGACAACTCGGCCATTTCCCTGGCGATATCGATCAAACCCTTCTTGTCTGCATCGCGAATGACAGGAACGACCAGACCATTCGGCGTATCAGCCGCAAACCCGATATGGAAGTACTGCTTGAACACCAGGTTATCGCCGTCGAGGCTGGCATTGAACGTCGGGAACTGCTTCAGCGCCGAAACGACAGCCTTGATCACGAAAGCCAGCATGGTGATCTTCACACCGGACTTTTCGTTTTCCTTGTTCAACTGCACACGCAGCGCTTCGAGCTCGGTGATATCCGCTTCGTCGTTGTTCGTGACGTGCGGAATCATGACCCAGTTGCGATGCAGATTCGCGCCCGAAATCTTCTTGATGCGCGACAGCGGCTTCGGATCGACCGGGCCGAACTTCGTGAAATCGACCTTCGGCCACGGCAGCAGATTCAGCTCGCCGCCACCCGCGGCCGCCGGTGCCGCAGCACCAGCCGGCGCAGCACGCTGGCCGGTCATGACGCCCTTGATGAAGGCGGTCACGTCGGCTTGCGTAATACGGCCCTTCGGACCCGTGCCCTGCACCTGCGTCACGTCGACGCCGAGTTCGCGCGCGAACTTGCGCACGGACGGCGACGCATGGCTCGCGTGGCGCGCGCCACCTTCGCCGGCCGGAATCACCGGCGCCTGAGCGAGCGCCGACGGAGCCGCCGGAGCCGGCGATGGTGCAGCCGGCGCATCGGACGGCTTCTCGACTTCTTGCCTGGGAGCCGGAGCCGGCGCAGCCGCGCCGCCTTCCGCTTCCACGACGACGATCACCGAGCCTTCCGACACGGTATCGCCGACCTTGACCTTCAGTTCCTTGACGATGCCGGCAGCCGAGCTCGGCACGTCCATGGTCGCCTTGTCGGATTCGAGCGTCACCAGCGACTGCTCTTTCTCGACGCGATCGCCGACCTTCACCGCGACTTCGATCACGGGAATGTCTTTGTAGTCGCCGATATCCGGCACTTTGACTTCCTGCAGACCGCCGCCGCTCGCAGCCGGTGCGGGTGCCGGAGCAGCCGCGGGCGCGGGCGAAGATGCCGGAGCCGGCGCAGCGGCAGGCGCCGGAGCGGGCGCAGCCGCGCCACCTTCAGCGCCTTCCAGCACGACGATCAACGAACCTTCCGACACATTGTCGCCGACCTTGACCTTCACTTCCTTGACGACACCGGCGGCCGAGCTCGGCACGTCCATGGTCGCCTTATCAGATTCCAGCGTAACGAGCGATTGCTCTTTTTCGACGGTGTCACCCGCCTTCACCAGCACCTCGATCACAGGGATGTCCTTGTAATCGCCGATGTCCGGCACCTTGACTTCGATCGCTTGACTCATTGTTAGTGTCTCCTGGGCCGCGTACGCGGCCTGCCCCTGTCGATCAGGAGCGGGCGCGCACGCCATGGCACACGGGGAATGATGCCTTAGACGGTCATCGGGTTGGGTTTGGCGGGATCAAGGTTGTACTTCTTGAGCGCCTCGGCGACTACCTTGCGTTCGATCGTGCCTTCATCTGCGAGAGCATTCAACGCGGCAACCGTGACCCAGTAGCGGTCGACTTCGAAGAAGTGGCGCAGCTTTTCACGCGTGTCCGAACGGCCGTAGCCATCCGTGCCCAGCACGACGAACTTCTGCGGCACGAACGCGCGGATCTGCTCGGTCAGCGCGCGCACGTAGTCGGTCGAGGCGATGACCGGACCTTGTGCGTCTTTCAGCAGCTTCTCGACGTGCGAGAGCTTCTTTTCTTCCGTGGGGTGCAGCAGGTTCCAGCGCTGCACTTCGTGACCTTCGCGCGCGAGTTCGGTGAAGCTCGGCACGCTCCACAGATCGGCGGCGACGCCCCAGTCGTTCTTCAGCAGGTCGGCGGCGGCGATCACTTCGTTGAAGATCGTGCCCGCGCCCATCAGCTGCACGCGCGGCGCCTTCTTGTCCGCTTCGGCCTTGCGGAACGAGTACATGCCCTTGATGATGTCGGCCGCTACCGCTTCGCCCTGCGGGATCGCCGGGTGCTCGTAGTTCTCGTTCATCACCGTGACGTAGTAATACACGTCTTCCTGATCCGCGACCATGCGGCGCAGGCCGTCCTGCATGATGACCGCGAGTTCGTAACCGAACGTCGGATCGTAGCTGATGCAGTTCGGCACCGAAGCCGCCCACAGCAGCGAGTGGCCGTCTTCGTGTTGCAGACCTTCGCCGTTCAGCGTCGTGCGGCCCGCCGTGCCACCCAGCAGGAAGCCGCGCGAACGCATGTCGCCCGCCGCCCATGCCAGATCGCCGATACGCTGGAAGCCGAACATCGAGTAGAAGATGTAGAACGGAATCATGATCTCGCCGTGCGTCGAGTACGACGTCGCGGCAGCGATCCAGTCAGCCATACCGCCGGCTTCGTTGATGCCTTCCTGCAAAATCTGACCAGTTTCCGACTCACGGTAGAACATGAGTTGGTCGGAATCTTCCGGCACGTACTTCTGGCCTTCCTGATTCCAGATACCGATCTGACGGAACAACCCTTCCATACCGAAGGTACGCGACTCGTCCGGCACGATCGGCACGATGCGCTTGCCGAGCGCCTTGTCCTTCAGCAGGATGTTCAGGATCCGCACGAACGCCATGGTCGTGGAGATCTCGCGACCTTCGCCCGTGCCCTTGAGCAGCGGCTCGAATGCCGACAGTTCCGGCACCGGCAGCGACTCGGCCTTCTGACGACGCGCCGGCAGATAGCCGCCGAGGTCCTGACGGCGAGCACGCATGTACTCGAGTTCCTTCGAACCTTCTTCGAACTTGAGGTACGGCACGTTGACGAGGTCTTCGTCGGCGATCGGCAGGCGGAACTGGTCGCGGAACTTCTTCAGCTGATCCACGTGCAGTTTCTTCTGCTGGTGGGTGATGTTCATCGCCTGGCCGGCTTCGCCCATGCCGTAGCCCTTGATCGTCTTCGCGAGGATGACGGTCGGCTGGCCCTGCGAATTCGACGCTTCCTGGAACGCTGCGTAGATCTTGTGCGGATCGTGGCCGCCGCGGTTCAGGTTCCAGATTTCCTCGTCGGACCATTCGGCGACCAGCGCCTTCAGCTCCGGCGTGTTGAAGAAGTGCTCGCGCACAAACGCGCCCGACTCCGACTTGTACGTCTGGTACTCGCCGTCGACGACATCCATCATGCGGCGCATCAGCGCGCCCGACTTGTCGCGTTGGAACAGCGCATCCCAGCGGCTGCCCCAGATGACCTTGATGACGTTCCAGCCGGCGCCGCGGAATTCGCTTTCCAGTTCCTGAATGATCTTGCCGTTACCGCGCACCGGACCGTCGAGGCGCTGCAGGTTGCAGTTGATCACGAACACGAGGTTGTCGAGGCGTTCGCGGCCGGCCATGCCGATTGCGCCGAGCGATTCCGGTTCATCCGTTTCGCCGTCGCCGAGGAAGGCCCAGACCTTGCGGCCGTCGGTCTTCGCAATGCCGCGCGCCTGCATGTACTTCATGAAGCGCGCCTGATAGATCGCCATGATCGGGCCGAGGCCCATCGAGACGGTCGGGAATTGCCAGAAGTCCGGCATCAGCCACGGGTGCGGATACGACGAGATGCCCTCGCCGCCCACTTCCTGACGGAAGTTGTCGAGCTGGTTCTCGGTCAGGCGGCCCAGCAGGAACGCGCGCGAGTAGACGCCCGGCGACGAGTGGCCCTGCACGAACACGAGATCGCCGCCATGTTCAGCGGATGGCGCATGCCAGAAGTGGTTGTAGCCGACGTCGTACAACGTGGCGGCGGAAGCGAACGAAGCGATGTGGCCACCGACGTTGGTGTCCTTGCCGGCGCGCAGCACCATCGCGATGGCGTTCCAGCGCGTGTACGAGCGGATACGGTGTTCGATGTCCTGATCGCCGGGGATCTTCGCCTGACGCGAAACCGGGATCGTATTGATATACGGCGTGTTGGCCGAGAACGGCAAATGTTCGCCGTGCACGCGGGCGAATTCGATCTGTTTCTCGATCAGGTAGTGAGCGCGATCTGGGCCCACAGCAGAAATCACGCCATCCAGCGCTTCAAGCCATTCGCCGGTTTCCTGGGGATCGTCGTCTTTTTCAGCAGCGACATATTTCATGACTTCGTCGGGTACAGCGGACATGCTCGTCTCCTGGATGTAGAGGAACGCTCTTTGAACAGACGACGCGGACGAAGCACGGCCGCGGCAGCTTCGGCCGATTGTAATAAGGGTCCCGACGTCCGCGCAACAAAATTTTCGAATTACGAGATCGAATCTCATAATGCGGAAAATTGTTGCGGCGCAACCTGATTTGACTGCCGATCGACGGATACGCTGGCTAGTTTGCGCCGATTAATGGTCCTTTCCGCGCTTTTTTGCGCCATTTGCTAGCTTCACGCTGCGCTACAATGCCACGCATGTTGACCGAACGGCTTTTCGCACGCTCGGCGCGCACCGCCGGTTCGCCCGCGGATTCGACGCCGTCCTCCCGCTGGCACCACGGACCGTGGTGGTCCAATTCCTATTTGCTCACGCCGCTTCTGTCGATCCTGGTGTTCCTGGTCGTCATGAGTCTGATTTTGTGGAGCCTGAATCGGCGCGAACAGCAACAGCAGGAAGACACGCTTTACCGTAACGTCGCGTGGGCGCAGCAGCAGATCCGCCTGTCCATGACCGGCGCGCAGGAGCAGATCCAGGCGCTCGCGCGCGATCTGGTCGCCGGCCACGCCGATCCGCATTCGTTTCAGGTGTCCACCACGGACATCATGCAGGGGCATCCCGAGATCCTCTACATGAACTGGTACACGAGCGCGCAGCAACCGCGCTGGCCCAATACCGCTCTACCCGTGTTCGGCCAGCGTCTGGCCAAGCCGAACGACGCGCAGATGGACGAAGCCGTCAAAGCCGCCTTCACCGAGGCGCGCAACACGCGCCGCCAGGTGTATTCGCCGCTCATCTACGACGATCTCGGCAACGGCTACATCACGCTGCAAACGCCGGTGTTCCGCGACCGCGACTTCCTTGGCACGATCGCCGCCGTGTTCTCGGTGGAAGGGATCCTCAAGCACGACATTCCGCCTGAGCTGTCCGCCAAATACAAAATCTCGATCATCGATGTGAACAACCGCGAGTTGACCACCACGTCGACCCGCCCGCGCCTGCCGCGCGACATGTTCTACGATCTGCCGCTCGATCCGCCGGGCCAGGGCGTCTCGGTGCGCGTCTACGCGTTCCCGCAGATGACCAACTTCACCAACAACACGCTGGTGTGGCTGGTGGCCGGTCTGTCCTGTTTCGTGCTGTGGAGCCTGTGGAGTTTGTGGAAACACACGCGGCAACGCTTCGAAGCGCAGCAGGCGCTGTACGCCGAAGCGTTCTTCCGCCGCGCAATGGAAAACTCGGTGCTGATCGGTATGCGCGTGCTCGACATGCATGGGCGCATCACCCACGTCAATCCGGCGTTTTGCCGCATGACCGGCTGGGACGAAAGCGATCTGGTCGGCAAGAACGCGCCGTTCGCCTACTGGCCGCGCGACGCTTACCCCGAAATGCAGCGCCAGCTCGACATGACGCTGCGCGGCAAGGCGCCCTCATCCGGCTTCGAATTGCGGGTGCGCCGCAAGGACGGCTCGTTGTTCCATGCGCGTCTCTACGTGTCGCCGCTGATCGACAGTTCAGGCCGCCAGACCGGCTGGATGTCGTCGATGACCGACATCACCGAGCCGAAGCGCGCGCGCGAAGAACTCGCCGCCGCGCACGAGCGCTTCACCACGGTGCTCGAAAGTCTCGACGCCGCCGTCTCCGTGCTGGCCGCCGACGAAGCCGAACTGCTGTTCGCCAACCGCTATTACCGGCACCTCTTCGGCATTCGCCCGGACGGCCATCTGGAATTGGCGGGCGGCGGGTTCGATAGCGCACAGGCGTCGTCCGATTCGATCGATATGGTGGATACGTACGCCGGCCTGCCCGCCGCCGCGTTGACCGAAAGCACCGCCGATGCGCAGGAAATCTACGTGCAGAGTATCCAGAAGTGGTTCGAAGTGCGCCGCCAGTACATCCAGTGGGTGGACGGCCACCTCGCGCAGATGCAGATCGCGACCGACATCACGACCCGCAAGCAGGCGCAGGAACTGTCGCGCCAGCAGGACGAGAAGCTGCAGTTCACCAGCCGTCTGATGACGATGGGCGAAATGGCCTCGTCGCTCGCGCACGAACTGAATCAACCGCTCGCCGCGATCAATAACTATTGCTCCGGAACCGTCGCACTGGTTAAATCCGGTCGGACGACGCCTGACAATCTGCTGCCCGTGCTCGAAAAAACCGCCCAGCAGGCGGTGCGCGCCGGCATGATCATCAAGCGCATCCGCGAGTTCGTGAAGCGCAGCGAGCCGAAGCGGCAAGCCACGCGCGTGGCCGATATCGTCGCCGACGCCGTGGGTCTGGCCGAAATCGAGGCGAGGAAGCGCCGCATTCGCATCGTCACGGATCTGCGCTCGCGCCTGCCGGTGATCTACGTCGACCCGGTGCTGATCGAGCAGGTGCTGGTCAACCTGCTGAAGAACGCCGCCGAAGCAATGGCCGAAGCCCGTCCGAATGCAGTCGATCCGGTGATCCGCGTGGTCGTGCGGCTGGAGAGCGGGTTTGTCTGCATCAGTGTCGTCGACCAGGGACCGGGCGTCGACGAAGCAACAGCCGAGCGGCTGTTCGAACCGTTTTACAGCACCAAGTCCGATGGTATGGGCATGGGGCTGAACATTTGCCGTTCGATTATCGAATCGCACCGCGGCCGTCTGTGGGTGGTCAACAACGTCGAATCTGACGGCCACATCACAGGCGCCACGTTCCATTGCAGTCTGCCTATTGGAGAGCCTGATGGCCCGAGCAACGGCGGGGCACAGGCGCCGACACCACAAACCGTTACGGGAGAGCTATGAACAGCCCAGTCACCACACAGGAAACTGTCTTTGTCGTCGATGACGACGAGGCCGTGCGAGATTCGCTGCGCTGGCTGCTGGAGGCGAACGGCTACCGCGTGCAATGCTTCTCCAGCGCCGAGCAGTTCATCGACGCATGGCAGCCGCATCAGCATCCGGGCCAGATCGCGTGCCTGATTCTGGATGTGCGGATGTCCGGCATGAGCGGGCTCGAGCTGCAGGAACGCCTGATCGCCGACAACGCATCGCTGCCGATCATCTTCGTGACGGGCCACGGTGACGTGCCGATGGCCGTGTCCACGATGAAGAAAGGCGCGATGGACTTCATCGAAAAGCCGTTCGACGAAGCCGAGTTGCGCAAGCTTGTCGAGCGCATGCTCGACAAGGCGCGCAGCGAAAGCACTAGCGTGCAGCAGCAGCGCGCCGCGGCAGAACGTCTCGGCAAGCTGACCGCGCGTGAGCATCAGGTGCTCGAGCGCATCATCGCCGGCCGCCTGAACAAGCAGATCGCCGACGACCTCGGCATCAGCATCAAGACGGTCGAAGCGCACCGCGCGAACATCATGGAAAAGCTCAACGTCAACACGGTTGCCGATCTGCTGCGACTGGCGCTGTCGAACAAGCCGCAACCGGCGCAATAATAAGCCTCGCGCGGCGGCGCTTACCCTGAAGGAGGGCCCTTTGGGGGACTCGCCGCCAAGCCGGAAGTGACTGCGCATCAACGGCCGGACTATTGAAGAGTCCGGCCCGTCTCCCCCTCTTCTTCCTCGTCTCTCCGCTCGCTTTTCCCTCGTCTCCATCGCATGGCAATCTGGACGAACTGCGTAATTTCGACGCACACGGTGCGCGCAAGATAATACGCATTACTCAGCAATTACTTACGCTAATCCGCAACAGGTTCTTTCCTCAGACAAGATTGACGGATCCGGACGCGCCCCTTAATTTACGCAGAACTCCTTAGCAGACATCGCCGATGCGGCGACTGGCGCGGGAGTGACATGCTGCGAAACGCCGCATACGGCAGCGCCTGGTGATGCGAAACAATTGGAGCGGCTCGACCGTTTCCCCCCCGCATCGTGTCGATCGAGCCGTTCGGCCACATACCGGGCACCAGCCCGGCTCGCCATTTCCTCGCCGTATTCCATCGCGGCGAAGCGACGCAGCCCGTGCTGCGCACCGGCATCTCGTCGTATAAACCCCACCGGGAGGAATTCATCGTGAAACGATCCGGAGCACACCGCTCGCATGTGTTGCTTGTTTGCGCCGTTCTTGCGGGAGCGCCACTATTCGTCGGACTGGCCACGCCGGAGACCGTCCATGCGCAGGGCACCGCGAAGATGTCGAACCAGCAACTCGATTCGCTGGCCGCCCCCATTGCGCTTTATCCGGACGCACTGCTCGCCCAGGTGCTGATGGCCTCGACTTTTCCGCAAGACGTGCAGGCCGCGGCCGTATGGTCCAGAGTCAACTCGACGCTGCAAGGCGACAGCGCCGTCAAGGCAGTCGCGTCCGAGCCGTGGGACCCGAGCGTGCAGTCGCTCGTTGCATTCCCGCAGGTGCTCGCCACCATGGCCTCGAAAGCGGATTGGGTCACGCAACTCGGCAGCGCGTTTCTCGCCCAGCCCAACGACGTGATGGACTCCGTGCAGCGTCTGCGCAGGCAAGCACAAGCGGCCGGCAATCTGAAGACGACGTCGCAGCAGACGGTCGTGGTCGAACAGAGCACGATCCAGATCGTGCCGGCCAATCCGCAGGTGGTGTACGTGCCGACCTACAACCCGACCGTGGTGTACGGCGTGTGGCCTTATCCCGCGTACCCGCCGGTGTATGTACCGCCGCCGCCCGGTTATGTGATCGGCACAAGTTTCGTCGCGGGCCTTGCGTTTGGCACCGGCGTAGCGGTGGCGAACGCGCTGTGGGGCGGCTTCGACTGGCACTCGCATGACGTCAATATCAATGTGAACCGATACAACAATATCAATGTGAACCACCGCATCAACGTGAACGGCAGCACGACGAACTGGAACCGCAATACCAATGTCAATCGCAACGTCGGCAACGCGAACGTCAATCGCAGCTTGAACAATAACGTCGGCGGCACACAGCGCGATGCGTACCGCGGCCGCGACGACGCCCGCGCTCGGGCGCAGCAGACGCTGCAAAACCGCACCGGCCAGAATCTGGGCGGCAGCGCGAGCCAGCGTGTGCAAGGGATTCATCACGGCGGCACGGCGAACCCCAATTTGCAGAACCGCGCGCAGAACGTGAATCGCGACAACGCGCTGCGCGGCGCCGGCGACGGCAAAGCCGCGCGGCAGAACGCGCAGCGCGGCGAGGCAAGCCGCGACGCGCTCGCCGGCCGCGGTGGCCAGCAGCACGCGGGCGGCGCGAATGCCAGCGGCCAGCAGCGCACAAGCGAAGGTCTCGGCGCAAATGGCGGCGGCCAGCAACGCACGAGCGGAGATCTCGGCGCGAACGGCGGCGGCCAGCAACGCACGAGCGGAGATCTCGGCGCGAACGGCGGCGGCCAGCAACGCACGAGCGGAGATCTCGGCGCGAACGGCGGCGGTTTCCAGCGTAGCAGCGCTACGGTCGGCTCGGGCGGCGGCCTGGGCGGTGGAGGCTTGGGTGGAGGTGGCGGCGGCTTGGACGGTGGCAGCTTAGGCGGCGGCGGTGCAGGTGAACATCACTTCGGCCGCAACCGTTGAACCAAGAAAGGAGGAGTCTGGTGATGCATCTATTCTCGCGCGGCAAGCTGCGCGCCCACGTCCTGACACTTGCCATCGCGCTCGGCACCACCGGCGCACTGCTGCTGACGCCGGTTCTGCTGATCAGCGCGATCCCCGCCCATGCCCAGGCGGTCTATCCCAGCGCGGACGCCGCCGCCAATGCCTTCGTCGAAGCCCTCGCGCGCAACGACGACGACGCCCTCAAGCGCGTGCTCGGCGGCGATTTTCATCGCTTTATTCCAACCGAAGGCATCGGCGAGGACGACATCTATCAGTTCCTCGGCGAATGGTCGAAAAACCATCAAATCGTCGCGGATCCGGTGATGGACAAGGGGCGCGCCACCGCGCATCTGACGGTCGGCTACAGCGGCTGGACCCTGCCGATTCCGCTCGTGCAGTCGGGCAACGGCTGGCGTTTCGATCCACCGGCGGGACGCGACGAGATGCTGACACGGCGCATCGGCCGCAATGAACACGCTGCGATTCTGACCTCGCTCGCCTACCTCGATGCGCAATACGACTATCGCAACCTGACCCAGCACTACGCACAGCGCTTCGTCAGTACGCCGGGACAGCACGACGGCCTGTACTGGACGGCGGCGCCCGGCGAAGCGGAAAGCCCCCTTGGACCGCTCGCCGCCACCATGCCCGACGGCGCGCAGCCTGAAGAGGCGTATCACGGCTATCACTTCCGCATTCTCACGGCACAAGGGGCGCACGCGAAGGGTGGCGCCAGGAACTACGTCGATAACGGCGTGCTGGGCAAAGGGTTCGGACTGATTGCATCGCCGGCCGACTATGGCAAGACCGGCGTGATGAGTTTCATCGTCAACCAGGACGGGGAGGTGTATCAGAAGAACCTCGGGCCGCGCACCGCGGACGCGGCGGCGGCGATCGCATCGTTCGATCCGGGCTCCGGTTGGCAGGCGGTCCAGCCTTAGCAGTCGCGTTTGACAGCGCTGCCTCCGCCGCCGCACCAGCCGGCAGGCGGCAGGCGCGGGACCCCGAACACGCGTCTGGCGGCGCACCCGTTGCTGCCGGCGGTCCGAACCGGACGCCTGTGCCCACCATGTGAGGCACGCGCGGCCCGCAGCCCCACCGCAGCCCCACAGCCTGGAATCCGTACGCGGCTCACCAGGCAGGGCCGGTATAATGTCGCACTTTGCAGCGCCGCTTAACCCCTATTCGCGCCGCGCGCTTTTCACGTGCCGACCCATTCCCGTTGAAAAGCGCCATCGCGCGGCACACACAAGCGTCTGCGCCCTGCCCCGCTTTCCAAACTGCCCATCTCGACCCGACCATGACAGCCAAACTGATCGACGGCCTAGCCCTTTCCAAGACCCTGCGCGCCGATGTCGCCGCGCGCGCCGCCGCCCTCACCGCCCGCGGCCATCAGCCGGGCCTCGCGGTGGTGCTGGTCGGCGATAATCCGGCCAGCGAAGTCTACGTGCGCAACAAAGTGAAGGCGTGCAACGACAATGGCCTCGGCTCGTCGTTCGACCGTTATCCGGCCGACCTGCCGGAAGCGGAGCTGCTCGCGCGCATCGACGAACTGAACCGCGACCCGCGCATTCACGGCATTCTGGTGCAACTGCCGCTGCCGCCGCATATCGACAGCCACAAGGTGATCGAGGCGATCGCGCCGGAAAAGGACGTGGACGGCTTTCACGTCGCCAACGCCGGCGCGCTGATGACCGGCCAGCCGCTGTTCCGTCCGTGCACGCCGTACGGCGTCATGAAAATGCTCGCCGCTTACGAGATTCCGCTGCAAGGCGCGAACGCGGTGGTGATCGGCCGCTCGAACATCGTCGGCAAGCCGATGGCGCTGCTGCTGCTCGAAGCGGGCGCGACCGTCACGATCTGCCACAGCAAGACGCGCGATCTGGCCGCCCATACGCGCAACGCCGACGTGGTGGTCGCCGCCACCGGCTTGCGCAACATTCTCACGGCAGAGATGGTGAAGCCGGGCGCGGCGGTGATCGACGTCGGCATGAATCGCGACGAAGCCGGCAAGCTGTGCGGCGACGTGGATTTCGCGGGCGTCAAGGAAGTGGCGGGCTACATCACGCCGGTGCCGGGCGGCGTCGGCCCGATGACCATCACCATGCTGCTCGTCAACACGATCGAAGCCGCCGAGCGCGAAGCGGCAGCGAACGCGTAAAGCGGCAGGAGAAAGCCGGCGGAGCGTCTTCGCCGGCTTCGGGACTTTACGGCCCCGGCGTCGCGCCGGTGCATCGACCTCCATCGGCGCTAACGCGCGCCACACTTCTCAGCGCTCGCCTTGATCGCCGGAACGCCAGCGAAGCACCTTCACGGGCTTCGGGATCGTGCGGCCCTGGCGTCTTGCCGAGGTCTCCACATCCATCGGCGCGAACGCGCGCCTCATACCTCAGCGCATCTCAGCGCACGGCCTGATCGCCAGCCGGCATGCCCGCGGCTAGCGGCGTCGACGGGCGCGCCAAGCGTCCGCGGCACCACTTCAGCACGGGTCGCTCCACGAAGTGCCACGACAGCGCCGCGCACAACAGAATAAACGGCGCGGCGATCAACACCGCCGTCACATGGCTCAACTGCGGCGCGATGTTCGCGACGCATTGCTGCACCATGAAGCCGTACAGATAAATGCCATACGAGTAATCATGACGCGGCACGAAGCGCCGCAGGAGCGGCGTCGTCCCGACCCACAGCACGCCGTACACGAAGGCCAGATAGAACAGCGGCTGCGCGCCGGCCGTGTCGCGGAACACCAGAAACACCATCGTGAACGCCAGCGCCGTCAAGCCGTTGATGTCGATCCGTTCACGCCAGCCATACAGCAGCATGCCCAGCATAAAAAACGGCTCCGGCCAGAACGAATAGCCGTCGGGTGTTTCGCTGAAATCGCGCAAGCCGATCTGCCAATGCGAATGATCCACGTGCAGCATGAAGAAGGCGCAGCCGAGCGCGGCCGCAAGCATCACGCCGCGCGAGCTGGACAGCAAACCCACCATGCCGGTCACAAGCACGAGCAGATAGCAGCGCACTTCGACCGGCAGTGTCCAGAGCGGTCCGCAGATGTCGACCGGATAGCGGTTGTGCTCGAACACGCCGGGCAGCGCCCAGCCGGCGCTCCGCACGATAGTCGAGAAGTTGTCGAGATTGGCCCACGTCATGCCGGAGGCGAAATACTCGCGCAGCGTCAGCGTCGTGAAGAGCGGACCGACGATGAACACCGTCACCAGCGACCCGGCCGCCACCGCCGGCCACAGGCGCGCGATACGCAACACCGCGAAGCGCGGCACCGAGCGTTGCCGGTCGAAGCTGGCGGTCACCAGCATGCCGCTCAGCAGGAAGAAGGCATAGACGCCCAGCGCGCCGAAACCGTCGAACCCCAGCGCGTTCTGGACCCAATCCGTGCTGCCGTCGGGAGCCTGGAGCACGTACGAATGGCCATACACGACGGCAATGGCGGCCAGCAGCCGCACGAGATCAAAATTGTTGCCCTTGTGCGATAGAGCGTCCGAAAGCGGATTCATTGATACCTCTTTGCAAAAAACGCCGCTGACCGATAGCGACGCTCCACCTTGCCGCATAGCAGCAATCGGGACCGTGCGCTTTCGCACAAAGCGCAGCGGCGCGTTATTGCGGCGCGCGTGCCGCCCGGCCCGTCCGGCACGCGCACAGGGCCGCGACATCTGATAATTTGTCTGTCGACGGATTGGAATCGGCGCGCCCTGCCCCAATAATGTGTGTATCGGCTGTTATGGGGCGGCGTCCGTCGTCATTACGCGCGCTCCGAAGGAAGTCCCCCTGGGGGATGCCCGTCGATGCACCGATTACCCGTTCACCCGCGTCAGACAGGAAGCCTCATGTCCACTACCGCCTCGAATCACGACAATCCGCTCCTCGATTTCTCCGACCTGCCGCGCTTTGGCGACATCCGCCCCGAACACGTCACGCCTGCCCTCGATGTGCTGCTCGCCGATGCGGCCGCCGCCGTCGAACGCGCCGCCCTGCCGATCACGCCCGCTTCATGGGCCGACGTGGTCGAACCGGTCGAGCGTGCCACCGAACCGTTGTCGCGCGCCTGGAGCGTGGTCGGCCATCTGAACGCCGTCGCCGATACGCCCGAGCTGCGCGCGGTGTATGGCGAGAATCTGCCGCGCGTCACCGAATTCTGGTCGAGCGTCGGACAGAATCTCGCGCTGTACGAGAAGTACAAGGCGTTGAACGCGAGCAGCGATTTCGCGTCGCTGACCGGCGAACGCAAGAAGATCCTCGGCAATGCGCTGCGCGATTTCCGCCTGTCCGGCGCGGAGTTGCCGGAAGATCAGAAGCCGCATTTCGCCGAATTGCAGGAACGCCAGGCGGCGCTCTCGAAAGCGTTTTCCGATCACGTGCTCGATGCGACCAACGCCTACGCGTATATCGTCGAAGCCGGCGATGAAGCGCAACTGGCCGGCCTGCCAGAAGACGTCGTCGAAGCCGCGAAGGAAGCGGCCGAACGCGAAGGCAAAACCGGCTACAAGTTCACGCTGCACTTCCCGTCGTATTTCCCGGTGATGCAGTACTCCGAAAATCGTCCGATGCGCGAAGCGATGTACCGCGCCTATGTCACGCGCGCCTCGGAGCTCGGCCCGCAATTCGGCAACGGCAAGCCCGAGTGGGACAACACCGCGGTGCTCGCCGACCAGTTGAAACTGCGCGCCGAAGAAGCGCACATGCTCGGCTTCAACAACTTCGCCGAAGTCTCGCTCGCGCCGAAAATGGCCGAGTCGCCCGCCCAGGTCATGAGCTTCCTCGAAGACCTCGCCACGCGTGCGCGTCCGCATGCCGAGCAGGACTGGAAGGAACTGCGCGAGTTCGCCGCGAACGAACTCGGCATGACCGAGCTGCAACCGTGGGACATGACGTTTGCCGCGGAGCGTCTGCGTCAGAAGCGCTATTCGTTCTCCGAGAACGAGGTCAAACAGTACTTCCCGGAAGACGCCGTGTTCAAGGGGCTTTTCAAGGTCACTGAAACGCTCTTCGGCGTGCGTATCCGTCGCGATGAAGCGGCCGTGTGGCATCCGGATGTGCGCTTTTTCCGCGTCGAGAATCAGGACGGCGGCCTCGTCGCGCAGTTCTACCTCGACCTGTATGCGCGCGAAGGCAAGCGCGGCGGCGCCTGGATGGACGATGCGCGCGGCCGTCACAAGCACACGCACGGCAGCGTGCAAACGCCGGTCGCGTATCTGACCTGCAACTTCTCGGCGCCGGTCGGCGGCAAGCCCGCCTGCTTCACGCACGACGAAGTCATCACGCTGTTCCACGAGTTCGGCCACGGCCTGCATCACATGCTCACGCGCGTCGATGAGCTGGGGGTGTCGGGCATCAACGGCGTTGAATGGGACGCGGTCGAGCTGCCATCGCAATTCATGGAAAACTTCTGCTGGGAGTGGGACGTGCTGAGCGACATGACCTCGCATGTCGAGACCGCCAAGCCGCTGCCGCGCGATCTGTTCGACAAGATGCTCGCCGCGAAGAACTTCCAGAGCGGCCTGGGCACGCTGCGCCAGATCGTGTTCTCGATGTTCGACATGCAACTGCATACCGGCTTCGACGCTTCGGGCACGAAGAACGCCACCGAACTCGCGAGCGAAATCAACGAGCGCTTCCATGTCGTGCCGCAGGCGCCGTTCTCGCGTTGGCCGAATACGTTCAGCCATATTTTCGCGGGCGGTTATGCGGCAGGCTACTACAGCTACAAGTGGGCTGAAGTGCTCTCCGCCGATGCCTACGCGGCCTTCGAAGAAGCGGCGCAAGCGGCGAGCGGCAGCGTGCTCGACCAGGCGACCGGCATGCGCTATCGCAAGGAAATTCTGGAAGTGGGCGGCAGCCGTCCGGCGATGGAGTCGTTCAAGGCGTTCCGCGGCCGTGAGCCGAATATCGACGCCTTGCTGCGTCATAACGGCATGTCGCCGGGCGCGGCGCATTGATTGGTTGATGCAAGCGTCGGCGCTTTGCTTGGCGCCGATAAAAAACCGGTGACCTGCGTGAGCAGGCACCGGTTTTTTTTGTTTGCCGCAAATCGTGCCGCAATCAACCGCGATGCAATTTAAAGTCCACTTGCGACGGACGGCCTTCGAGCGACAGCGCCGCGCGCGCGGCCGGCGCGCGGCTCACCACCCTGCCGCGGCTCACCACCGCGAGGCGCGCGGCGCGCAGGCGAATCGCTTCCACCGGATCGCGCGCGTCGAGCAGCACGAGATTGGCCGCGCAGCCCGGCGCGATGCCGTAGCCTTCCAGACCGAGAATGCGCGCGGCATTCACCGTCACCGCGTCGAAACAGGCGCGCATGCCGTCGACACCCGTCATCTGCGCCACATGCAAACCCATGTGCGCGACTTCGAGCATGTCGCCCGAACCGAGGCTGTACCACGGGTCCATCACGCAATCGTGGCCGAACGCGACGTTGATGCCCGCTGCCATCATCTCCGGTACGCGTGTCATGCCGCGGCGTTTCGGATACGTGTCGCTGCGGCCTTGCAGCGTGATGTTGATCAGCGGATTCGCTATCGCCGCGACGCCCGACTCGCGCATCAGCGGCAGGAGCTTGCTGACGTAGTAGTTGTCCATGGAATGCATCGAGGTCAGATGCGAACCAGTGACGCGCCCGTGCAAACCGAGCCGGTGCGTTTCAGCTGCGAGCGTCTCGATGTGACGCGACATCGGATCGTCCGACTCATCGCAATGCATGTCGACCCGCAAGCCCTGCTCCGCCGCGTACTCGCACAAGAGGCGCACGGACTGAGCGCCGTCGGCCATGGTGCGCTCGAAATGCGGAATGCCGCCGACTACGTCCACGCCCATCGCGATCGAGCGCTTAAGGTTCTCGAACGCGCCGGCGCTGCGCAGCACGCCGTCCTGCGGAAAGGCCACGAGTTGCAGATCGAGATACGGTGCGACGCGGCGTTTCACTTCGACCAGCGCCTCGACTGCGAGCAGGCGCGGATCGCATACATCCACGTGGCTGCGGATGGCCAGCAGCCCGCGCGCGACGGCCCAGTCGCAATACTGCAGCGCGCGCTCGATCAGCGCCTCCTGCGTCAGGTCCGGCTTCAGTTCGCCCCATAACGCGATGCCTTCGAGCAGCGTGCCCGACGCGTTCACGCGCGGCAAACCGTACGAGAGCGTCGCGTCCATATGGAAATGCGGATCGACGAACGGCGGCGTGACGAGTGAGCCCGCGGCATCGATTTCTTCGCGCGCATTAGCGGCCAGACTCGGCTCGACCGCGACGATGCGGCCCGCTTCGATGCCGATGTCGACCGGCTGTTTTTGCTGCGGCGCGGCGCCAGGCGGCAGCATCGCGTGGCGGATGATCAGATCCATGTGTCGCTCCCTTTGACCCTTCCTGATTGACTACGATTCTATCGGCGTCAGAAAGTGCGTGGCGGCGTTTTTGTTCGACGTTTTTTCATCCGGCCGTACCGGCGAGCGGCGCGCGATCCGTACCGGCTGTGCGTCCCACCGGCCGCCTATACTCGCCAGACAGACGGTTGATGGCGCGCCGTCATCCACTCACGGAGCAAGCACATGAAAACGATCGGCGTGATCGGCGGGATGAGCTGGGAATCGTCCACCGAGTATTACAAGCTGCTCAACCGCCACGCCAAAGCGCGCCTGGGCGGCCACCACAACGCCCGCAGCCTGATGCTCACCGTCGACTTCGCGCCGATCGAGGCGAACCAGCGCACGGGCGACTGGAGCGCGCTCGGCCAGCAGATGGCCGACGCCGCGCGCCAACTCGAACGAGGCGGCGCCGACCTGGTGATGCTGGCGACCAATACGATGCATCGCGTGTATGAATCGATCGAGGCGGCGATCGACGTGCCCTTCCTGCATATCGCCGATCCGACGGGCAGCGCGCTGCGCGCGGCAGGCATCGAGCGGGTGGGCTTGCTCGGCACGCGCTATACGATGGAGCAAACTTTCTACACGGGGCGCCTGCGCGAGCGCTACGGCCTTGAGACGGTGATTCCCGACGAAGCCGAACGCGCGGACGTGCATCGCATCATTTACGACGAGCTGTGCCACGGCAAAGTGAACGACGCTTCGCGCGCGGTGTATCAGCGTGTCATCGAAGCGCTGGCCGCGCGTGGCGCGCAGGCGGTGATTCTCGGCTGCACCGAAATCACCTTGCTGATCAAGCCGGAAGATTCCGTGTTGCCCGTGTTCGACACGACCGCGTTGCATGCGCAGGCGGCGGTGGAATGGGCGATCGACTCGGAGTGAAGGGCGACGCGCGCGTGTGCTTCAACGCATGTGCGCGCGGACGCCGGCAGATCGGCATTCGGGACGCACCGCCGTCCCGCGCCTGGCCAATACCTTGATTTCCATTTGCTTGCCCCTGAGTCTGCGTCGGCGGCAAACGCCGCCATCGCCTCCCAAGTGGGTCACCTTTACTTCGGCGACGAGGTCATGTTTACATCGGCGCCGACATTTTGCGCGAGAAACTCTGACTCGCGCGACGCACTGGCGAGGACGACGTCGCTCTCGTGGACCGTTGTTCCGTCTATCGCGTTGAAAAGCATGCGCCCGTCTTCAGTGCCCACGGTGTCGTAGTCACCTTCTTCGCTAGAAGGCTGGTCGGCGAAGTCGTAGAGGATTTCGCTGTTCGCTTCACGCCGTAGATCGCACAGGCTCCCGGTTGCGTAGGACACCTCGGCGGTGCTGCTGATCGCTCTGCCATCACGCGACTGGCAGAAACGGCCTAACAGTCGATGCTCCCCATGGCCACGCGTGACGACTTGGACACGCCATGCCCCGCTACCACCAGGGTGCCGACTGTCATGCCTACGATCATCCTCAGGGATCCCGGGATTCCACCAGACCTTCCTTGTGACCTCATTTCCTGGAGCATCGAACATGCGCGTCTCCGGAGTAGACCAAAGCTACAGCACCAGCGGCAGCAACGACCCCTCGACCGATGAGCCGAACGCCGTCAGCTCCGCGTCCAGTTCAGGCACCGCTCAGGACTGCGCCAGGCAATGGAGCATGCGGGCCGCCAGTCCAAATGCTGCCGGCGGCAACGTGTCAGCGCGCTCCCCGGGCAGCGCAGGCAACCACCTGCAGCAATCCGTCAGAGATGCGAGCGGAACTCACGAGGCGCTACCGAACAGTCGAACCGACATCGCTCCTCGAACCCAACTCGCGACGAAACACCGCGCGAATCTCCACGCTGGCCAGCGTACGTCTACCACTCGCTACGTAAGCACGTTGTCGACCGGGGACATTCCGACAGCAAGGGGAGCCGGCGCGACAAACGATTACCACGTCGGCCCGGAGACGCCGGTCGCCCTTGAACACACTGAAGAGTCCGACGAGGGCGGACCGCGGCAGCAACGCGGTCCAGTTCTCAGTAAATGCACTACGGATCGTGGTGGCAACGCATTGAGGCAAAACGCCATTGGTTCCGAATACTTCAGTCAGGTCGACTATCGCGAGAGCCGCGGGCAAGCGAGTGGCGGCCTATGTGGAGGAATGGTTCGGGAAGCCATGCGGCGGATCGATCGTGCCCTGAGCGATCAGCCAACGACAACCATACCTCCGGGTCGGCCCGCATTGTCGCTAATGGCAGCCGTGCACAACATGCACGTGGACACCGGTTCCTCTACCACGCGCCGAGATATGTTCAGTCGCATCCAGAACTTCCAGACCGGCAAGACTACGCTTGGCTTCAGCCGCTATGCGCGGCGCGTTTCGCACGGATACGGTGGAAATGCGCCGCGCAGTGTGCGCATCCTTTTGTTCGCCCGCGAATTGCACCAACGGCTGGCGAACCCCGGCGACTTCGCCTACGTCGAATTGAGCCTGGAGTCGCCAGCGGATCGACAGGACTACGGGCACGCCATTCTCGTACAGAGGGGAGGCAACGGTCACTATACGATCTTCGATCCCAACAATGGTGCCTTCGAGTATCAAGACTGGGCCAATACAGAACGTGCGCTAAGAGCGTACATGGACTCTGCGTTCACAAGCCGCTCCTCTTCCGGAATCGCGAACGGGTATCAAGCCACCCCGTTCAAAATTCAGGTGTACTCGGCGACATCGCAGGTGAATAGAACGCAGCCTCCAGTTAGAACGCAGCCTCCAGTTCCCGTACCGCCGCAAGGACCGGGCGGTTATGGGCCGCCAGCGCCAAACTGTGACGATGAAATCTATCAGGAGCGTTCAGCGTCCTCAAATGGAATATCGCTCGACAGGCTCTTTCCCGGTGGTGCGGAGCAATCCGGCCTCCGCAGTCCGGGCGAGAGCCTGGCAACCTATGTGCTACGGGAAGTCGTCTCTCCGAGAGCGTCAACGCTTACAGCTATCACGGACAACTTACGCAGCTTGCTGAGAAATCCAGCGCCGCGCCAGCGGGTCATCTCCGATTCGAACAACCTTCACGAGCTTTATCAGTCGGCCTCTACCATCGATCTGGCGAATCACGTCCGACACGGCGGCAGGCTCGGTATCAGGACTGCGGACGATCTTGTCGGCGATCTGAGCACACAATTTAGCAGACCGTACATCGGCGACAGCGCAACGGTCGGTTTGCACAACGACTTCGCGGTCGTCGATCTGGCGTTGGCCCCCCAGGCCCCGGGATCGTCCGGACGAGAACCTGGTCGTCCGATCATCGTGCAGCGGCTCAATGTCAATAGTGATTTCGCGCGCGATCAATACGAGCTTTATGATCCCAATTCCGGTGTCTATACGTACGATAGTTTCCACGATCTATCGGCCGCTATACGCGGCATCTACAACTCCGGCTATAGTGCCGACGGCGGAATCGACCATGCCACGACCACGTGGTTCGCCAGTGAAAGCGCAAACGAGGGAGCCGCAGGGACACAAGCGTTGTCACCCGCACGAAACTCCACCCTTGACGACGCGGACCGCGCTGGGGGGCTGCCGCCGACTGGTCCGCTCGTTCCACCACGCGCGGACCTGCCAGCCGCACCGGCCGAGCTTCAAAATTATCTGCACATCGAGCACAAACGTTCAACGGATTCGCAATCGACCACCGATCCACGGGCGCTGTTTCGACCATCGACGGAAACGCCGGACGAAGTAAAAAAAAGAGGTGGGTTCAGTGCCGGACAGACACCGCTGCGGGACGTCAATCTGCAAACTCACAATTTCGACATCGCGTCCCACGAAGGGGAGACAGACAGTGCCGGCTACCTCGGAACATTCGTAACGCCACCGGCCGCCGTCGACCGCCAGCAACATCAGTCCCGTGACGGCTATATTTACCTTGTCGCGCCGTCCCCCAACATGGTGGATGTAAACGGCAGCCTTGGCCCACTCACCGTCGCGGCAGAAAACCACGAATTTGCCGCCCTGGGGCACATCGATAACACCCAGATCATCGGCTGGTGGCGGACGCAGGACCTGCAGAAAGACCGCCAAGATGGGAAGGTATCGCGGTTCACGCGCAACCCGGACTTTCGCTGGGACGTGTACAACTACACGCGGACCGCGGGAGCGCAGCCTCAGCTGGCCCGCTTCCCGATGGACAGCCCCGCCTGGGGGTGGGACACCTACAAGCCGTTCACGTCACAGGTTATGGAAAACGGACAGCAGGTGGGTACCGGTCCCAAGCAAGACCCCAACCTGACACAGGCCAACTTCTATGTCAATGCACGGTTGAAAGTGCATCAGGCAGCGGCGCGGCAGGCAGCCCATAAAGACTATCACGGGCCGATGACTCTGAAGGCTTACGGCGGAGAAGGTCGGCCGTACATACTTTATGCCGACGCAAAGAACAACCTCTATGTCTACTCGGCGTCCTATGCGTCCAGCACGCCCAGAAACACGAGGCAATTCACAATGGGCGACGACGGTCGTTTCCACTTTGCGAACGACGACAAAAAGGTCTTGCGTGTCGGTCACGATGGTTACCTCTACGTAGGCGCGATCCCCACGGACCCAAACAACCTGAACGGCGTTTTCCGCCCCGACGGCATCAATCCCTTCCATCTCGTTCATGTTGAGGACCTCAAATACCTGACTGTAGGCAAATCTGTGGCTACGCCGTTTGTCACTAACTACGACGCAGGAAACAGGTCAAGCTGGCAACTGACAGACTCGAGCGGCAGTGCGGTCACACCGCCCGTCTCAAACAAAAACTCCCACTGGAGTAGCACGGCCGGCACCCGCGAACAGTTGTACAAGTTCGATCGGGATCCGGATTCCATGTTGCCGGGGGGCACGACGCAATTTGTCACGGACCCGCCGGGTGAATTTTTCCACGGTAACTTCGTGGACTATAAGAAGCAGGTGGAACGAACCGGCGGAGTCAAGACGGTGATTGATTGGCTGACCTCGCATAATGCCGCCTGGATCTTCCGGGACGGCTTCTACGCAGTCCCAACCGGCCCGGGCTGGCTCCAAGTGCGAACGCTTGGTGGTAAGCCTGTCTGGCAGACGACGGTCGATTTGAGCAGCGGTAGGGTTCTTTATCAAAACATCAGTCGGATTTCGAGCAACTTCCGGATCAGCGACGATGTCTGGAAAGATCTTCAGTTCCGGGAGAGCGAACGCCTTAATCTCAAACGCAAGTTGTCAAGGCCGTAACAAAACCCCAGCCACACCTGCGGCATTGCATGGCGCGCATTGCGAAGCGCGGTTGATCAAATATGGCGCGGGGGTGGACCGCAGGGCGGCAATAACGCGGAGATCGATAGACAATGCGAGCGGCACTCTATGCGCGCTTCTCGACTGACAAGCAGAAGAAAGCTGAATGTGCCGTCGCCACGCAACTCGACCTGGGCGATTGCATGAAGCTCACAAGCCGAGCAGGGCAAAAAACAGCAGGAACTGAAAGAGGCACTAACCGGCGACGCGACCAACGAGGCAAGACAAATCACTGCGACGCTAATGGGACCGATAGGAATAGAACAAAGGGACGACGCCTACTTCGCGTCTTTTGACGACATCTCCGCGCAGCTGCTCGTCTGTGCTGCCGGAAATGTGTCTCTAGGTATGGTTGCGGGGGTAGGATTTGAACCTACGACCTTCGGGTTATGAGCCCGACGAGCTGCCAGACTGCTCCACCCCGCGTCAGAGAAAACGGATTGTATAGAGATGTTCGCAAGACGTCAAACAATCGCGCGAATTTATTTCACACGCGTGAAACGACTCACAAATCCTGGACCGTCGCGCCTTCCACCTTGCCGTCGATGATATCCGCGCCGTACTGGCTCGCGCTGCGTTTGGCCACGCCGAAATCGGAGAACGTGAGCGGCAGCACCAGACGAAATACGCGGCTCGCCTTCGAGCCGCTGATCGCTCCCGGCCGGCAGACGCGCACCGCGACGTCGTAGCCTTCGGAGTGGCGCTTGTGACCGTCGAACTTGTCGAACGCCCGCGAAAACACCAGCGGATGCACTTCGAAGTCCTTATAAAGAGCTGGGTAAAGTTCGGCCATGGTGCCTCCCCGATGCGCAAAAGTGCGAGTGTGAGTGGTCCCACTATACGCCGCGGCATGAGCGGCTCGCGCTTTTATTTTCGATGCCGCGGCGGGGCCTTTTTCACTGCCTCCTCGTCCGCGCGATAAGATGCGGAACTATCGGAATTACGCAAGAAAAAGAGAATGTCATGAAAATCGCCACCTGGAACGTTAACTCCCTCAAAGTCCGCCAGCAGCATGTGATCGACTGGCTCGAAACCAGCGGCACCGATGTGCTGTGCCTTCAGGAACTGAAGCTGCCGGACGAAAAATTCCCGCGCGGCGAACTCGAAGAGAAAGGCTACCGCAGCTGGTTCGCCGGACAGAAGACTTATAACGGCGTCGGCATTCTGGTGCGCGGCGGCCTGACGGTCGACGAAGGCAGCATCGTGCGGAATATTCCGGGCTTCGAAGATCCACAGCAACGCGTGATTGCCGCGACCATCGAAGGCGTGCGCATCATCTCCGCCTACTTTCCCAACGGCCAGGCGCCGGGCACCGACAAGTTCGCGTACAAACTACGCTGGCTTGCTGCGCTGCACGACTGGATCGCGAGCGAGATGGCGCAGCATCCGAAACTCGCGCTGCTCGGCGACTACAACATCGCGCCGGAAGATCGCGACGTGCACGATCCGAAAGCGTGGGAAGGCCAGAACCTCGTGTCGCCCGAAGAACGCGCGGAGTTCGTGCGGCTGATCGAGCTCGGTCTCGTCGATGCATTCCGCCAGTTCGAGCAGCCGGAGAAGATCTACTCGTGGTGGGACTACCGGATGATGGCGTTCCGCCGCAACGCGGGCCTGCGCATCGATCACATCCTGCTGTCGAAGGCGCTGGCTGACGTATGCTCGTCCTGCGACGTCGACAAGGTGCCGCGCAAATGGGATCAGCCGTCGGACCACGCGCCGGTCGTCGTGCAGCTCGGCTGATCCTTCCTCACAACGTCAGGCCTGCGTCGATACGTTCAACGTACGCCACAGGAACTCGAACACCATCGCATCATGCGCGGCCTGCTCCAGCTCATCGGAGCCGCCGTGCCCGCCTTCCGTGTTCTCCCGATACCAGACGTGGTCCGCGCCGAGCGCCTGCATGCGCGCCGCCATCTTGCGCGCGTGGCCGGGATGCACACGGTCGTCGGCCGTCGATGTGGTGAACAGCACAGGCGGATACACAACGTCTGCCGACACACGGTGATACGGCGAGTAAGCGGCCAGCATGTCCGCGTCATCGGGTTCGTCGGGATCACCGTATTCGTCGATCCATGACGCGCCCGCGTGCAGCAGATGATAGCGGCTCATGTCGAGCAAGGGCACCTCGCACACCACGGCACCGAACAGCTCGGGGCGCTGCACCATGCACGCCGCCACCAGCAAACCGCCGTTGCTGCCACCCTGAATGCCGAGTTGCGCGGCGCTCGTCACGCCCGTGTCGATGAGCGCCTCGGCCACCGCGATGAAATCGTCGAACGCGCGCTGGCGATGCTCGCCTTGCGCCGCCGTATGCCAGCGCGTGCCGAACTCGCCGCCGCCGCGAATATGCGCGACCACATGCACGCCGCCGCGCGCCAGCCAGCCGATGCCTTGCCCGGTGAGATAGCTCGGCAGCAACGGAATCGCAAAGCCGCCGTAGCCGTTGAGCAGGCATGGACGCGCGTGCTGTTGCGCGGCGCGCGGGCCGATCACCGTGTACGGCACGCGCGTGCCGTCCGCGGAAACTGCGTGACCGCGCGTGACGGCGAACTGCGTCGCGTCGAATTGGGTCGGCCAGCGGTCGAGCAACTCCCATTCGCTCAGATCGTCGCGCGCGAGATCGGCGAGCCAGTACGCAGGCGGCTGCAGATAATCGTCGGTATCGACGAACACTTCGTCGTCGAGCGTCGGTTCGACGGGCGAGACGTCGGCTTGCGCGTCGTCGCGCGTTGGAAAGACACGCTGCTGCCAATGCCACGCCTGGTCGTCGGCTTGCGACGGCGTCAACAGCAAGGTCTGGTTCTGCACATCTTCCAGGTACGACACGATCAGGTGGTTGCGCGTGTGCGTCCACTCGCAGGCCGAGGTTTGCGGCGTCGGCGTGAATAGCGGCAGCACGTCGCGCTCGCCGCGCAGGAACGCATCTTCGCGGATCGCCAGCAACGCGCCGCCCGGATAATGCACGCCATTGCAGTCCCAATCGAGCCGCGGTTCGAGCAGTAGCCAGTCTTGCCAGCCGCTCACCGCGACATGCGATGGCACTTCGTAGCGGCGCCATGCGTCGATGGCACCATCGGCACCATTGAGGTAATACGTCTGCGAATCGAAAAAATCGACGCTGCTCACCACCGTGTGCCGCTGCTCGACCGGATCGTAGTGCCCTTCCACGCCGATGTCGCCGAACGCGCCCTTGAACACCACCGGCGCGTCGGCGAGCGCGGTGCCGCGCGTCCAGCGCCGCACTTCGCGCGGATAACCTGAGCGCGTCAACGTCTTGCGGCCGTTATCCCAGCCGACGTAAAGCGTGTCCCGATCGATCCAGGTCGCCGTGTGCTTGCCGGCCTTCGCTATCACGAAGCCGTCGTCGACAAAACGTCGCGCGTCGATGTCGAACTCGCGCACCACGAGCGCATCCGAGCCACCTGGCGACAGCGTGATCAGCGCGCGGTCGCCATCGGGATAGAGAATGTCTAGCTCCAGGCACACCCAGGGCGTGCCTTCGGCGGCACCGAGCGCGTCGAAGTCGAGCAGGTTCTGCCACTCCGGCTTGCCGCCACGCCACGCCGCCCACGTCGTACGCCGCCAGATGCCCTTGGGATTGCGCTCGTCCTGCCACAGGTCGTAAGCCCACTCCTTCCAGCGATCGGGAATCACCGGACGTTCGCGCGGCAGATAGGCGTCGGCGAGCCGTTGCCTGAGCAACTCGAATTCCTCGCTGTTGCACCACGCGGCGCGCGTGCGCGCGTTCTGCTGTTCGACCCACGCGAGCGCGTCAGGGTCGTCGAGCGCTTCGAGCGACAGGAAGGGATCGGGAGAAAGCGGCCACGAGAAAGGAGCGGGAGAAGCAGGCATCGTCAGCTGTCGAATGAAAACAGCGTTGATTATGCCTTGTGGCAGCCCGTGCCTCGTTTTACAAGCGAATGACCGGAGCGGCGCGCGCGCCGCCCCGCTCTACCACGCGACACTCAGGGCTCGAGGTTGAGTTCCTGAATCTTGCGCGTAATCGTATTGCGGCCGATGCCGAGACGCTCCGCCGCTTCGACCTTGCGTCCGCGCGTGAAGTCGAGCGCTTCGCGAATCACGGCCGCTTCGAAACGACGCGCGAGTTCGTCCATGACGTCCGCCGCATTCTCGCGCAGCATGCGTGCAACTTCGGTGCGCAAGCCGCCTTCCCAGGCGCTGACCGTGGTCGCGACCGGCATGCCGCCCGCCGCGGCCGGATGCGTGGCAGCACTCGTGCCGTTGACCGGCACGCCGCCTGCGAGGCCCGCGTCGCCCGTTCCTATCGCACCGCCGCCACCGCCGGCGAGATCGGTCACGCCGGCTTGCGCGGGCCCGAGATCAGGCGGCAAGTCCTTGATCTCGATGGTCTGCGCGGGCGCCATCACCGTGAGCCAGTTGGCCAGGTTCTCCAACTGACGCACATTGCCCGGAAACGGCAACGACGCGAGATAAGCCAGCGCCTCTTCGGACACGCGCTTCGACTCGACACCGAGATCGCGCGCACTCTTTTGCAGGAAGTGACGCGTGAGCAGCGGAATGTCTTCGCTGCGCTCGCGCAAAGCCGGCAAGCGCAAGCGAATCACATTGAGCCGGTGATACAAGTCCTCGCGGAACAGCCCCTGACGCACACGCGATTCGAGATTCTGGTGCGTCGCCGCGATCACGCGCACATTGGCGCGCAGCGGATTGTGGCCGCCGACGCGATAGAACTGCCCGTCCGACAGCACGCGCAACAGACGTGTCTGCAAATCGAACGGCATATCGCCGATTTCGTCGAGAAACAGCGTGCCGTTCTCAGCCTGTTCGAAACGGCCCTGGCGCATGGCCTGCGCGCCGGTGAAGGCGCCCCGCTCGTGGCCGAACAATTCGGATTCCAACAGATCCTTTGGAATCGCCGCGGTGTTCAGCGCGATGAAGGGACCGTTCGCGCGTGGGCTATGTCGGTGCAACGCACGCGCGACCAGTTCCTTCCCGGTGCCTGATTCGCCGGTAATGAGCACGGTTGCCGCGGAATGGGACAAGCGGCCGATCGCGCGGAACATGTCCTGCATCGCCGGCGCCTGGCCGAGCATTTCCGGTGCTTCGGTAACGCGTTCGTCCCACGTCTGTTCGCCGCGCATGCTTTCGTCCACCGCGCGGCGAATCAGTTCGACCGCCTTGTCGACGTCGAACGGCTTGGCGAGGTATTCGAACGCGCCGCCCTGGAATGCGGCGACCGCGCTATCCAGATCCGAGAACGCCGTCATGATGATGACGGGCAAGCCAGGCACCTTGTCACGTACGGTTTGCAGCAATTCGAGGCCGGAGCCGCCGGGCATCCTGATGTCGGACACCAGCACCTGTGGGCTGTCGTGGTCGAGCGCGGCCGACGCCTCGCGCACGTTCGCGAAGCTGCGGGTCGCGAAGTTTTCGCGGGCCAGTGCTTTTTCGAGCACCCAGCGAATCGATTGATCGTCGTCTACTATCCAGATCGGCTTCATATGGGTCGGTCAGAAGTCTCAAGAGTGCCCCCAAACCTGTCGCTTCGCGCCAGGCCCCCGAGGGGGAGTGAGAAAACTTGGGGCGGCCCGGCGTTTTCTCACGAGGCATGTGTTAGCAGTCGAGCGGCAGCAGAATCTGAAACTCGGTGTGACCCGGGCGGCTATCCACTTCGATCAAACCGTCGTGCTGTTGCACGAAGGTCTGCGCGAGCGTCAGTCCGAGACCGCTGCCGTCCTCGCGCCCCGACACGAGCGGATAGAAAATGCGGTCACGGATTTCTTCGGGAATGCCTGGGCCGTTGTCAGTGATATGCAAGTCCAGTGCCAGCTTACATAAGCGTTTCGACACCGTAATCTTGCGCGCAATGCGAGTGCGCAATTCGATCCGCGCATCGCCTTGCGAAATACGTTCGCGCAACGCTTCAGCCGCGTTGCGCACAATGTTCAGGAGCGCCTGGATCAGTTGCTCCTTGTCGCCGCGCAGGTCCGGCACGCTCACGTCGTAATCGCGCTCGATGGTGAGGCCGCGCGGAAACTCGGCGAGAATCACCTGGCGCACGCGTTCGCACACCTCGTGGATGTTCACGTCGCCGACGATATGCGGATGACGGTGCGGCTCGAGCAGACGATCGACCAGCGTTTGCAGCCGGTCCGATTCCTTGATGATGACCTGCGTGTACTCGCGCAATTCGTCGCGCTGACGCTCGCCGAGTTCGAACTCGAGCAGTTGCGCCGCGCCGCGAATGCCGCCGAGCGGATTCTTGATTTCGTGCGCGAGATTGCGGATCAGTTGCTTGTTGACCGCCGTGAGGTCGTTGATGCGCTCCTCGCGGTCGGTGCGTAAATGCCGCTCGTTCTCGAACAGTTCGAGCAGCACGTAGTCTTGCGCGCCTTCCAGAAAACCGACGATCGCATGCACATGCAGCGGCTCGTGGCCCGGACGCTCGAGCACGGCGTCCAGATGCGTCGCGTGAAAACGGTGGGCGGCGATCGCGGAAATGGTCGCGACCAGTTCGTCGGCATTCGAAAAGATGTCCGGCCACGCCATCTGCGTCAGTTGCCGGCGCGAGAGCTCCAGCATCGACTCTGCCGACGGATTCGCAAACGCGACGCGCAGCGTGCGCTTTTCGAGCACCAGCACGACCGTCGGCAACGCCTCGAAGCCCGGCAGCAAACCGGAACTGACGAGCTGAGCGTCGTCCGAGAGCGCCTGCTCGTGCCCTTTCCTTGCCTTGATCAGATTCTTAAGAACCATCTTGCAGTCTGGCCGATAGGAGATGGTGATAAATCAGGTAGTCCGCCTGCTGCCCTGCTCAATACCCATACGCCGCAAACGTTATGCACGGTCTAACGAAAAAGGGACGGCGCCGCCGTCCCTTCGTGACCGATCGCGAGCGTCGGGCAAAGCACTTCGCCGTGTGAAGGGCGAAGCGCCATTGCCGCTTACAGCGAGTAGTACATTTCGAATTCGATCGGGTGCACCGACTGACGATAGCGTTGCAGCTCGCCCGTCTTCAGTTCGATGTACGCGTCGAGCATCGAGTCCGTGAACACGCCACCGCGCGTCAGGAATTCGCGGTCCGCGTCCAGCGCGTCCAGAGCCTGGTCGAGGCCGGCGCACACGGTCGGGATCTTTGCATCCTCTTCCGGCGGCAGGTCGTACAGGTTCTTGTCGGCAGCTTCGCCCGGGTGAATCTTGTTCTGCACGCCGTCCAGACCCGCCATCATCAGCGCGGAGAAGCACAGGTACGGATTCGCCATCGGATCCGGGAAACGCGTTTCGATACGGCGGCCCTTCGGGTTCGATACGTGCGGAATACGGATCGATGCCGAACGGTTGCGTGCCGAGTAAGCCAGCTTGACCGGTGCTTCGAAGTGCGGCACGAGGCGCTTGTACGAGTTCGTCGACGGGTTCGTGATCGCGTTCAGCGCGCGGGCATGCTTGATGATGCCGCCGATGTAGAACAGCGCGAATTCCGACAGACCTGCGTAACCGTTGCCTGCGAACAGGTTCGTGCCGTCTTTCCAGATCGACTGGTGAACGTGCATGCCCGAACCGTTATCGCCGACCACCGGCTTCGGCATGAACGTTGCCGTCTTGCCGTACGTGTGCGCGACGTTGTGGATGATGTACTTCATTTGCTGCAGCCAGTCGGCGCGTTGCACCAGCGTCGAGAACTTGGTGCCGATCTCGTTCTGGCCTTGACCCGCGACTTCGTGGTGGTGCACTTCGACCGGAATGCCGATCTGTTCGAGCAGCAGACACATTTCCGAGCGGATGTCCTGGAACGTGTCGACCGGAGCGACCGGGAAGTAGCCGCCCTTCGTGCCCGGACGGTGGCCGGTGTTGCCGCCTTCGAAGTCCATCGACGACGACCACGGTGCTTCTTCCGAACCGATCTTGACGAACGTGCCCGACTGGTCGGTGCCGAACTTGATCGAGTCGAAAATGAAGAATTCCGGTTCCGGACCGAAGAATGCCGTGTCGCCGAGGCCCGTGCTCTTCAGGTAGGCTTCAGCGCGCTTTGCCAGCGAGCGCGGGTCGCGCTCGTAGCCCTTGCCGTCCGCCGGTTCGACGACGTCGCAAGTCAGCACGAGGGTGGATTCTTCGTAGAACGGGTCGATGAAAGCCGTGTTCGCATCCGGGACCAGCAACATGTCCGAGGCTTCGATGCCCTTCCAGCCGGCAATCGAAGAACCGTCAAACGCATGGCCGCTTTCGAACTTGTCTTCATCGAATGCCGACACCGGCACCGAAACGTGTTGCTCTTTGCCGCGCGTGTCGGTGAAACGAAAGTCGACAAACTTGACGTCTTCGTCTTTGACGAGTTGCACGACGTCGGCCACGGATTTACTCATAACCTATCTCCTGATTAACGAATTCGGCGGATTCAGCCGCCGCCCAATCTAGCTGACCCGTCCCGGCACGTCCACCCTCAATCGTTGAGGATGAGCATAAAAGTCTGCCTGGACAAATCGATCGGCACCAATAAAGCAGCTTCTGTGCCATGTATGCGCCAACCCGGCGCAAATCCACACTGCGCGCGCGTTTGCGGGGAATGGGCGCACCGCACGGCATGCAGCCCCGAAATCTTTGGACGAAGCGCCGCACCAAATACGTGCATCCGCCAAATCGGCAACGGATGACATCTCTATTTTGGTGCATTTCGCGAAATTTGCACCATGTCTGCGCACTCGCCTGGTTGCGACGCACGCCCGTTCGCCACCGCTCGCGCCACGCGTGCGCGTCTCACGCCGCGCGCTAGAATGGTCATTTGGTCCGAAGGAGATTTGCGCTCATGAGCACGCTCGAACAGTTGTACGCCAGCGCGGACAAGCGCCGCACCGAGAATCAGTTGCCGTACGCGGGTGCGATATCGCCCGCCGAAGCGTTCGAACTGCTGCAGCTCGATCCGCGCACCCGTCTCGTCGATGTGCGCACCCGCGCCGAACTCGATTGGGTCGGCCGACCGGTGATCGGCGATGGACAATACGCCCACGTGGAATGGACGCGCTACCCGGGCGCGGTGCCGAATCAGGAATTTCTCGCGCAGTTGAAACAGGTCGCCACGCCCGATACGCCGGTGCTGTTCCTATGCCGCAGCGCCGCACGCTCGAAGCTCGCCGCGATCGCCGCCACCCAGGCCGGCTTCACCAAGGCGTACGACCTGCTGGAAGGCTTCGAAGGCGACAAGGACGGACAGGGGCATCGGAAGACGGTGTCGGGCTGGTGCTTTCGCGGGTTGCCGTGGATCGGCGCGTGAAAACAGGCACATCGTCAGCGCTGAATGTGACAGGCCGATGATCCGCCTCTGCCGCGCCCAGAATCGGCGTCAAGCGCGGTGAAAAACGAGCGCCGCAGCGCCCGAACCAGAATAAACGCATGTCGCGCGGATCAGGCGCGCGGCTTCGCCGCCGCAGCCGCCGCCTCGGGTTCGACGATATCGCCGCCCAGCAGGTGCACGCCTTCCCGCAGCTTGACGAATGCCGCTGCCACCGCTTCCGGCTCGCCCTTCACACCCAGGTCGATGTGATGACGCGCGTACACGCCGCCGCGTTCGGCATCGCCCACGCTCGGCAGACTGAAGACCCGCACGCCCGGAAAATCGCGTTCGATCTTTTCCATCAGCGGCGTGAGGCGCGACTCCGGCAACTCGAACACCAGCAGCGACTTCTCCGCGTGCGGCATGGCGTGATGCAGATGCGCGTATTGCGTATCCAGCACCCACTCGATCATCGGCCACGCCATCACCGGGAAACCCGGCACGAAGTGATGCTGCCTGATCGAAAAGCCCGGAATCTTGTTGTAGCCGTTCGGAATGACCGACGCACCCTGCGGATACGTGCCCATATTCAGGCGATGCCGATTCTCCGGCGACTCCAGATCGAGCGGCGCGGCCGAGTTCGCCGGATACATGTCGCGGATGCGCTCCTGAATCAGCTTCGCGGCCTCCGGGTGCAATTCGAGCGGCACGCCGAGCGCGGCCGCCGCGCATTGGCGCGTGTGATCGTCCGGCGTGGCGCCGATGCCGCCGGTGGAGAACACGATGTCGCCCGAGGCGAACGTGCGCCGCAGCGTCGCGGTGATGCGCTCCGGATCGTCGCCGATGTACTCCGCCCAGCCGAGCGACAGCCCGCGCGCGCCCAGCAATTCGATGACCTTCGGCAGATGCTTGTCGATACGCCTGCCCGACAAAATTTCATCGCCGATGATGATGACGCCAAATGCCATTGCCGCCTCTTTGGTTTAATCAGTAAGGAACCGGCGCCGCGTGCCGCACGCCGCCGTGCTCTTCCGCGCGCATGCGTTGCAGGGCGCGCAAACAGTAGTAGCCGAACCACAGCGCCGAAAACACGAGGATGAACGCATAGATCCAGATCGTCACGGCCGTGACTACCGGGAACAGCACGATCAGCCACACCGACGACGCCCACAGCAACGTAGGCAGCGAACCCAGCAAGCCGCTCGCGATGCCGATCAACAGCAGCGGCAAGCGAAAGCGCCGCACCAGCGCGCGGCGCTCGTCACGCGTGGCATGCAGCGCGAGCGCGTCATAGCTCATCACACGATACGTCAGCCAGCCCCACAGGAGCGGCGGAATCAGCGCGAAGAACGGCGGCACGAGCCAGAGCGGCAGCGTGACGATCAACAGCACGAGACACACCAGCGTGGTCCACAACGCCTGGCCGAGGCTACCGTACCACGTTCCGCCGCGGCGCATTTCCAGGCTCGGGAATTGGCGCGCCGACAGGAAGCGGATGACCGCGGGCATCGACAGCGTGGCGATCAGCAGCAACACCGTGACGACGATCAGCGGAATCGTCATCGCGATCACGATAAACGGCGCGATCGCCGCGTGCAGCGCCGAAAACCCGAGCCAGTCGAACAGATGATAAAGCGTGAGCGTGAACGACCAGCCTTCGAGCCAGGTGCGGGTCGCACCGATCAGCGTCTGCCAGGAAAACCACAGGATCACGCCCCACCCGACCGTTGCCGCGAGAAACGGCAGGAAGGTCAGCCAGAGCATGCGCGGGTGGAGCGCGCTGGTGAGCGCGCGCCCGAACGAGCGCAACAGATCATTCATGCGAGCCAGTGCCGGTGAAGGAAGCGATGGAATGGAGCGAACCGCGCGACGAACCCGCCGGGCAACCCGGCGCGGGGTCGCAAACGTGAACAGGATAAACCACGTGACGCGCCGCCGGGGAAACCGGCGGCGTGGGAGGAAGTGCGCTCAAACGGCGGCGGCGTCGTTGCTTTCGGTGCGGCGTTTCGGCGAAAGACGCCCGGCGATGCGCACGAAGGCGAGCCAGTGCTGCGCCCAGAAACCGTCACCGTAACGGCGGCCTTCGAGTTGATCGCTGATGCCGGTCGGCTCCATCTCGCGGCTCCATGACACGCTGCGAAACAGCATGTCCCACCACGGAAACAGCACGCCGAAATTGCAACCGTATTTCAGCCCTTCGTGGCCGTAACCGATCGCATGATGGCGGCGATGGAACGTCGGGCTGACCAGCAGGCGCTCGCCCAGCCAGCCGAAGTACAGGCGGATGTTCGCGTGCTGGACGCTCTGCGCGAGATTCGTGATGGCGACCAGCACGACGAACTGCGACGGCGGCACGCCGATCACCAGCGCGATGACCGCGAAGAACGAGGCTTGCAGCAGATCGTCGAGCAGATGGTTGCGGTCGTCGGACCACAGCGACATCTGCTGCTGGCTGTGATGCACCGCGTGCAATTCCCACCACACGCCGATCCGATGTTCCCAGCGGTGATACCAGTAACCGGCGAAATCGAGCACCAGCAGATACATCACGAACGTGACGAGCGGCTGCGTGGTCACGCCGGGCCACAGATTGTCGAACTCGATATTCGAAATATTGTGCAGCCGCAGCCACGCCTGCACGGTGTCGAAGAACGGCTGCAGCGCGAAGAAAAAGAACAGGTTGAGAATGCCGAGCTTGGCGATCCACGTATAGATCACGTCGACGCGCACCGCCTTGCGGCTCTGCCACTTCTCCACCGGACGCAGCGCTTCGAGCGGGCGCAGAACCGCGTACATGGCCAGCACTTCGACGACGCCGACGATTACCCAATACAGGCTGTCGTAGGTGTCTTCGTCGTAATCCATCAGATTGAAGCGGAACAGCAGCGGCTGCACCACGTCGACGTACAACAACGTCTGCACGGCGGAGACGAAGTTGTCGAGGGAAGAAAAAATCAGATGGAACATGGTGCTGGTCTGGTTACTTCATCCGTGACGGTTCGCGTGGTGCGGCATGAACCTGCATCAGGCGCCGTTCGGCGCCGTGACCGGCGCGCGATTGAAGAAATAGATGCCGTGCGGCGAACGGCCGACGGCAATCGTCTGGATCAGCTTACGCGTGGTCAGGTCGATGATGCCGACGTGCTTCGCGAAGCGGAACGTAACCCACAGATAGCGTTTGTCGGCGGAAAGTTCCATGTCATCCGGTCCCGGCATCAAACCGGTGATGTCGCCGACGTTGGTGAGCGTGTCCTCGTCGATGATGCTGATCGTGCTCGCCACGCGGTTCGACACCGCGACGTGCTTGCCGTCGGCCAACGAGCGGAAGTTGTGCGCGCCGTTGCCGGTGTGGATCGTCTTGACGATCTTCTGGTTGCGCCAGTCGACCACCGCGACGTAATCCGCGCCGGTCATGCCGACCAGCAGGTATTTCTCGCCCGGTGTCATCCACAGGCCGGCCGGCACTTTGCCGACCTTCATCTTCCACTTGACGGTTTGCGTGGCCAGGTCGATCGCGGCCAGTTCGCCCGATACCTGCAGCGTGACGAATACCGTCTTGCTGTCGTTCGTGAACGCCATGTGGCTCGGCATGACCGCGAGCGGCAGGCGCGAGGCCAGCGTCATCTGGTTCTTCTGGCCGTCGTAGTGATAGATGTCCAGACGGTCCAGACGCAGGCCCGTGGTAACCAGCCATTTGCGGTCAGGCGAAAACCCGATCTGGTACGGATCCTCGATGTTCTCGACCCAGCGCTGCACCTGGCCCGATTTCGGATCCACGAACATGAGATTGTTCGACACCGAATTCGCGACGATCAACGACGAATTGTCCGGCGTGGCCATCAGGTGGTGCGGTTCCTTGCCCGTGGGCACCGTGCCGACGACCTGGCGGGTCGCTTCGTCAATCAGGCTCAGCGTGGCTTCACCGGAATTGAGCACGATCACGTTGTTGGCGTGGGCCGCCGGAGAAAAAAAGCCTGTGGCGGCGACCAGCGCCGCGCCCGCGGCGACCGTGGCAGTCAAGCCCGGAAGAAAAAATTTACGCATGAAAACTCACTTCGGAGAACAACCATCATTGTAGAACGTTTGCCGGGGCCAGCGGTTGACGCAGGTCGGTCTGCGGCGCAAGAGAAATCAGGGGCACGATCCGTGGAGCGGCGCATGGCGAGCGGCTCGACAGAAAGTGCGATCGAGTCTTTCTGAAGGCGTCCGGTAATGAGTATCACGCCTGAAATGTCGAATCTTATCGAAAGCATATAAACACCGGAACTTGCCTAGATTAAACGAATAATTATCAGAATATATTCTGAACATTCCTTATTCAACGCTTCTCACATATTGACCAACCGAGACACGCCGACATAAAGCGATTTTTCCGCACTTACTTCAGATTTCACTGATCTCCCGTGCTGCCGTCAAATTAGACAATCTTGCCGCTGCATCGCCCACCCACTCAAACCGTGGATGCACGGGCGTGACGCGGTGTTTCGCACGTGAGAAAGAACGAAGGGCTGACTTACCAAAACAAAGCCTGCTGATCTTTATTTTGCGCGATTTATCAGGGCGATGAATCCATACACGAACACCTGCGTTCATGCGCCGCGCACTCACGCACTACTGCGGAGTTTTTAAAAATAATGAATAGCAATAACCCACTGGTTTGGTGTGAAGCGGCGCAAACGTCGCTGAGGACGCCTGCGACTGCACAATCAAAGACAAACCGCAAGAAGGCCATCGCGCGCGCGGTGCTGGTTTTGGCGGCATTGGCGGGTGGCGCGCCGGCGGCGCAAGCCGCCCTCTTCGTGGACACGAATGTTGACTCGCCCGGAAACGATACCGCCCCCAATGCTGGAGGCCAAGGCGGGATTGCGATCGGTATCGGCGCAAAGGCAGGGGGCCCCTACGCGACTGCGACGGGCTTCCAGGCGAGCGCGCAGGGCCGCCTGTCGATCGCGAACGGCGTGCAGGCAAACGCGCAGGGCGACAATTCAACTGCAATGGGCGTGCAGGCGATAACTGCAACTACTGCCACCTACGGAATCGCGATCGGCAATCAGGCTCTCGTCAGCGGCCTGGGCGCGATGGCATTCGGCGCATCCGCGCGGGCCACCAACCTCAACTCCGTCGCTATCGGTTATGCGGCGGCAGCCACGGTCGCCAACAGTGTCGCGCTCGGCGCGGGTTCAATCACGACCGTCGGCGCCCAGACCGGGTACAACGCCTACGGCCTCACCGCACCACAAACTTCGGTTGGCGAAGTCAACGTCGGCAACCGGACTATCACCGGCGTCGCCGCTGGTGCAGCCGACACCGACGCCGTCAACGCCGGTCAGCTCAAGGGTGCCATTACTGCTGCTACGGCTAATGCTGTCACATACGGCAAAAATGCGGACGGCACCGTCAACATGAACAGTGTCACGCTCGCGGGTCCCACCGCCACGGACGGCGGCGTCACGGGCGGCACGACAATCACCAACGTGCATCAGGGCGCAGTATCCGCCAGCAGCACCGATGCCGTGAATGGCGCCCAACTCTATGCGATCGCCGGCGACACCAGGACTGCCTATATCAAACAGAACGGCAGCGGTGTCAAGTACGTCCGGACCAACGATGACTCGCTGACGCCGGACGACGCTCATGCAAGCGCCGCCGGCGCTTCGGCGGTTGGCTACAACGCCCAGGCAGACGGCGACAACTCGGTCGCACTCGGCCGCGGCGCTCACTCGGAAACCGCCGGTGCCGGGGCCGTTGCAATCGGCTACAACTCCGACGCAGCGGCAATCGGCGCCGTCGCTACGGGCTATCAGGCGAGCGCATCGGCAGCGAATGCAATCGCAGTTGGCTATGCCGCATCGGCGAGCAGCGTGAACGGCGTCGCCGTCGGCAATGCGGCGCAAGCAAACGGCACAAACGCGGTGGCGCTCGGCGCGGGTGCCCGCGCCTGGCAAAATGGCATCGCGCTTGGTCACCTCGCGACCGCGTACGGGGCCGACGCATCCGCGCTCGGCTACGGCTCGCTCGCTTACGCCGACGGCTCCACAGCGCTCGGCGCCAACGCGAGGGTCTCCGGCGCCAACAGCGTGGCGCTCGGCTACAACGCCAGTGTTACCGCCGCGAACAGTGCCGGCGTTGGGGCGAACTCGACCACGACCGCGAATCTCAGGCAACCCGGCGAGGAATTTGGCACGAGCGGCGTTGTCGAGGCGACCAACGCTTTCGGCGAGGTGTCCGTTGGCTCGACAGGCAACGAGCGCCGCCTGACTAACGTGGCAGCGGGTGCGGCGGCCACCGACGCCGTCAACGTGAGCCAGTTGAGTGCGGTCGATGGCAAGGTCGACGCTATTGCGCAAAGCGGCACCCAGCACTACTTCAAGGCCGACGGCGCCGCCAACGGCACGGACGATGCCGTCGCCGCCGGTACGCACGCTGTCGCGACAGGGGTGCTCGCCACCGCATCGGGCGACAACGCCACGGCAGTCGGCGCCAATTCCGCGGCCGCCGCAACAGGCGCCGCCGCGCTCGGTGCGTATGCCTCCGCCACGTCAGGCGGCAGCATCGCGATTGGTTACAACGCCGTCGCCAACAATGCCGATTCAACTGCGATAGGCCATGACGCGAACGCGTCAGCGGACGGTTCGGTCGCCTTGGGCCAAGGTTCGGTGGCCAATCGAGCGAACAGCGTCTCCGTCGGCTCCGCCGGCAAAGAACGTCAGATCACCAGCGTCGCAGCCGGCACTCGCGCGACCGACGCCGTCAACCTGAGCCAATTGCAAGCGGCCAGTGCGACCGTCTCGCGCTACTTCAAGGCGAACGGCCTGAACGACGGCACCGACGACGCATCCGCGACCGGCAGCAACGCGGTCGCGATCGGCAGTTCCGCGCTCGCTGCGGGGCAAACTGCCTTTGCCGCCGGCTCCAGCGCGCGGGCGAGCGGCGATTTCAGCACGGCAGTCGGCGGCTCCGCGATCGCTCAGGGCGACGGTTCCATCGCGCTTGGCTATCAGGCCGGCGCAGGCAGCGCGAATTCGACCGCGCTCGGTTATCAGGCGACCGCCTCGGCTGCCAATTCCGTCGCACTCGGCCGAGGCTCGTTCGCGGACCGGGCGAACACGGTTTCGGTCGGCTCCGCCGGCAACGAACGCCAGATCGCGAACGTCGCGGCCGGCACCGCCGACACCGACGCCGTCAACGTCGCGCAGTTGAAAGCCGTGAGCGACCAGGGCGTCGCCAATGCCGCCAGGCTCGACCGCGCAGTCATGTATGACCAGAACGCCGACGGCAGCATCAATAAGAACAGCGTCACGCTCGGTGGCGATGCGGCGAGCGGCGGCACAGTGATCCACAACGTCGCAGCAGGTGTGGATGGAACCGACGCGGTCAACGTCAATCAGCTGACCGCTGCCATCGCGGGCGCGGTCAACAACGTGGTGGTCAACTCGGGCAATCCGTTCTTCAGCGCGGAAGGCAACCGCGATACCCAAGGCGCCATATCATCCGGCGCGCAGTCCGTCGCCGCGGGCGCCAGCGCGCAGGGCACCGGCACCAACGCGGTCGCAATCGGCGCAAACTCGCTTGCGAGCGGCGCAAACGCTACGTCACTCGGCGCAAACTCGATCGCCAGTGGCGCCAACGCCACCGCGCTCGGCGCAGCAGCAAACGCCAGCGCTGACAATTCCGTCGCATTGGGCCAAGGCTCAATCGCGGACCGGGCGAACAGCGTATCGATCGGCGCAGCAGGCCAGGAACGCCAGATCACCAACGTGGCGGCCGGCGTGCAAGGCACCGACGCGGTCAACGTCAATCAGTTGCAGCAAAGCGTCAGCGGAGCAGTGAGCCAGGCGAACAGCTACACCGACGACCAGATCCGCTCGGCCCGCCGCGACAGCTACGGCGGCACGGCGTCCGCGATGGCAATGGCCGGTTTGCCGCAGGCAGTCCTGCCGGGTCGCGGCATGGTCGCAATGGCTGGTGGCACGTACGCCGGCCAGTCGGCGTTGGCCATCGGCGTATCGCAGATTTCCGAAACGGGGAAGTGGGTCTACAAGCTGCAAGGCACCACGGATTCGCGCGGCCAGTTCGGCGCGTCGGTCGGCGCCGGCATGCACTGGTAGGCGGAACGGGCAGGACAGGCCGGGCCAAGGCGAGTCACGGCAATGGCCCGGACATCAATGTAGTGGTGCAACCGGCGCGAGCCCGAAAAAAGGCCCGCGCCATTTTGCGCGCGTCGCCATCCCGACAAGGCATGGCGTCGCCGCGCTTTTTTATTTGCGGCGCGAAAGCGCCGGCGTGTGACCGAAGCCGCCCACGCGCGGCGGCTCCTGCCGTTTCGATCACCGCTGCATCGACTCCCACACCTTGTAAAGCCGCTTCACCGAAACCGGCATCGGCGTACGCAACTCCTGAGCAAACAGCGAGATCCGCAGTTCCTCCAACAACCAGCGGAACTCCGACAAGCGCGGATCCAGCACGCCCCCGCGTTGCGCCCCCTCGCGCTGATAGTTCTGCAGCAGCGGCTGGAATTCGGCGAACTGCCGGGCGTCGCGCGCGGAGTCCGCCTTCAGCTTATCAATGCGCAGCGCGATCCCTTTCAGATAGCGCGGGAAATGCGCCAGTTGTGCGTACGGCGTGTCGACGACGAAGCGCTTGCCGATCAGTCCGTCGAGCTGGTTCTGCAGATCGGCGTGCGCCGCCGTGAACGACTTCGCCTGCACCAGCTTCTTCGCCACGGTCGCGTATTCGCTCAGAATCTGCCCGACCAGCCGGGCAATTTCCTGAGCCAGCAAGGTCAGGCGGCTGCGGCCTTCGTCGCGGCGGGTGTGGAAACTGACGTCGTCGTCGGGCAATGGGTCTTGCAGACAGGCGCGGTCGAGCGCGGTATCGATCAGTTGATCGCGCAACTCTTCCTGCGTGCCGCGCGGCATGAACTGCATCGCCATTTCGCGCAGACCCGGCAGATTCTTTTCCAGATACTTGATCGGCTCCTTCAACTGCAACGCGAACAGCCGGCGCAATCCCGCGCGATGAATCCGCGCGGCTTCGTCCGGTGAATCGAACACTTCGACGTCGCAATGCGTGACGCGATCCACCAGCGCCGGATAACCGAACAGCGTCTGCCCGCCACGACGGATTTCGAGCAACTCGGGCAGCTTGCCGAAATTCCACGTCGTCAGCTTTTCATACAGCGCCGTGCCCTGCGCGCCGGCTTGCGCTGCGGTCTGCGGACCTGGCACGGCGGCACCACCCTTGCCTCGCTGCGCGCCTGCACCGGCCGCGCCACCGGACGCTTGCGACGGCGTCGCCACACCGCCGCCGCCCGCATCCGCCAACGCCGCGCCAGCAGCACTCGACGCGATCTTCTGAAAATGCTGCTGCGCCTGGCCGCCGAGTTCGGCGCGCAGTTGCGACATGTTGCGGCCCATCGCGAGCTGGCGCCCATGCTCGTCGACGACCTTGAAGTTCATGAACAGATGCGGCGGCAAGGTCTCGAGCTTGAAGTCCGACTGCTTCATCGCGACCTGGGTCTGCTCGCGAATATCGGCGATCAGCGACTCGAGCAAACCGCCCGCGCCGAAGCGCGGACCGCTGTGCCGGTCGACGAAACCCGCCGCGTACTCGGGCAGCGGCACGCAATGACGGCGCAGCTTCTGCGGCAAGGACTTCAGCAGCAGTTGCGTCTTCTCCTTCAGCATGCCGGGCACGAGCCATTCGCAGCGCCGCGCATCGACCTGATTCAGCGCATACAGCGGCACGGCGAGCGTCACGCCGTCGCGCGGCGAACCCGGCTCGAAGTGATAGGTGAGCGCCATTTCGACGCCCGCCATCGTCATCCGTTTCGGGAAAAGATCGGTGGTCACGCCGGCGGCTTCGTGCCGCATCAAGTCGTCACGCGACAAATACAGCAGGCGCAGCTTGTCTTCCGGCTGGCCGCTCTTTTTCACCTCGTCGCGATACCAGCGCTCGAACGACGCGCCGGTGTAAATGCCCTTCGGCAGCGCCTGATCGTAGTAGGCGAAAATCAGTTCGTCGTCGACCAGTACGTCCTGGCGGCGCGACTTGTGTTCGAGTTGCTCGATATCGGCGAGCAGCTTGCGGTTGTGCGCGAAGAACGCGAGCTTCGTGTCGAACTCGCCTTCTACCAGCGCGCCGCGAATGAACAGCTCGCGGGCGCGCGCCGGATCCTGTTTGCCGAAGCTCACGCGCCGCCGGTGATAGATCGGCAGCCCGTACAGCACCGCGCGCTCGAACGCCGAGACCTGCGCCGCGCGCTTCTCCCAATGCGGCTCGGAGAGCGACTTCTTCAACAGATGCGCGCCGATCCTCTCGATCCACTCCGGCTCGATCTTCGCAATACAACGCGCGTACAGCCGGCTCGTCTCGACCAGTTCGGCGGCCATCGCCCACTTGCCGGCTTTCTTCACCAGCGCCGAGCCCGGCCACAGATAGAACTTGATGGCGCGCGCGCCGAGGTAATACGGCTCGTCGTCGGCTTTCAGGCCGATGTTGCCGAGCAAGCCCGTCAGCAGCGCGAGATGGATCTGCTCGAAAGTCGCTTCTGCTTCGTTCAGCCGCCAGCCGTGCTCGCGCACCACGGTCAGCAGTTGCGAATGCACATCGCGCCATTCGCGCAAGCGCAGTTGCGACAGGAAGTTCTTGCGGCACTCCTCGTGCAATTGCTTGTTCGACTTCTTGTGCGCGATCGCTTCTTCGAACCAGTTCCAGATTTTCAGCCACTGCAGGAATTCGGAGCGCTCGTCGGCGAAACGGCGATGCGCCTGGTCGGCCTGCTCCTGCGCTTCAATCGGCCGGTCGCGCGGATCCTGCACGGACAACGCGCTCGCGATGATCAGCACTTCCTTGAGCGCCTGCTGGTCGCGCGCGGCAAGAATCATCCGGCCGACACGCGGGTCGAGTGGCAGGCGCGCGAGTTCGCGGCCGAGCGACGTGAGCTGGTTGTCGTCGTCGACGGCGCCCAGTTCGTTGAGTAACTGATAGCCGTCGGCGATTGCGCGACCCGGCGGCGGCTCGATGAACGGGAACGTCTCGATTGCCGTCAGATGCAGCGACTTCATGCGCAGAATCACCGACGCCAGCGACGAGCGCAAAATCTCCGGATCGGTGAAGCGCACGCGGCCTTGATAGTCGCTTTCCTCGTAGAGGCGAATGCAGATGCCGTCGGCCACGCGGCCGCAACGCCCGGCCCGCTGATTCGCGGCGGCCTGTGAAATCGACTCGACTTGCAACTGCTCGACCTTGTTGCGATACGAGTACCGCTTCACGCGCGCGAGGCCGGTGTCGACCACATACCGAATGCCCGGCACCGTCAGCGAGGTTTCGGCTACGTTGGTGGCCAGCACGATGCGGCGCGCGTTCGAAGTGCGGAACACGCGTTCCTGTTCGGCCGCGGAAAGCCGCGCGAACAGCGGCAGGATTTCCGTATGCGGCGGATGATGCTTGCGCAGCGCCTCGGCGGCGTCGCGGATTTCGCGCTCGCCGGGCAGGAACACGAGCACGTCGCCGGGACCTTCGCGACAGAGTTCGTCGACGGCGTCGACGATGGCGTCCATCAGATCGCGATCGGTTTCGCGCTGGGTTTTCGGCCGGTCGCCGCGCGGCGCGGACGACGCATTGCCTTCCGCGGCCTTCACGGCGGGGCTGTCTTCCGCGACCGGACGGTAGCGCACCTCGACGGGATAAAGCCGCCCGCTCACCTCGATCACCGGCGCGGGCTTCTCTTCGCTGCCGAAGTGTCGCGCGAAACGGTCCGCGTCGATCGTCGCCGAGGTCACGATCAGCTTCAGATCGGGCCGCTTGACGAGAATTTCCTTCAGATAGCCGAGCAGAAAGTCGATGTTCAGGCTGCGCTCGTGCGCCTCGTCGATGATTAGCGTGTCGTACGCTTTCAGCAGCGGATCCGTCTGCGTTTCGGCGAGCAGGATACCGTCGGTCATCAGCTTGACGGAGGCGCCCGGCGACAGATTGTCGGTGAAGCGCACCTTGTAGCCGACCACTTCGCCGAACGGTGTGCCGAGTTCTTCGGCGATGCGGCGGCCCGTCGCCGACGCGGCGATCCGGCGCGGCTGCGTGTGGCCGATCAGGCCCGAGCCACCCGCGCCGAGCCCGCGCCCGAGTTCGAGGCAGATTTTCGGCAGCTGGGTGGTTTTACCGGAGCCGGTCTCGCCGCAGACGATCACGACCTGATTCTGGGCGATGGCTTTGGCGATTTCCTCGCGCCGGCCGGAAACCGGCAACGCTTCCGGGTAAGTAATCGGCGGAATCGGATTCGGCTCGACTACACGCGGCGCGCGCGGTGCACGGGGCTCACGTGGCTGCTGCGGTTCGCGGCGGTTCGCGCTGTGCTCGGTGTCGCTGGCTGCCTGCGATTTTTGCGCGGACGCACCGCCGGATTCCCGGCGCGATGCCCCGGCTTGCTCGGGCGTGCGACGCGGTTGTGCTCCGGCTTGCCCAGTCGCGCGACTCGGCTGCTCTCCGCCTCGAGGGGGCGCGAGACCTGGCTGATCGCCACGGCCGCCACCTTTCTGCTGATTACCGCCCGGCAGATTCACAGGCCGAGCGCGCCGCTCGCCACTTTGCCGCGGTTTCTGCTGGCCCGGCGAGGCGCTCTGCTTCTGCGAACGGCCCGTGTTTTGGCCTGCGCCCCGATCTTCCTCGCTGCGCGGCGATTGCGACTCGCCGCCTCCGGCGTGTTTCGCGGCCTCAGCGCCTACCTGGCGATGGGCCTTGTGGGAGGAATCATTTTTCTGCGCCGGCGCCTGCGCATTTTCCGCGGCGCGCCGCGACTCACGCGCCGTGTGCGGCGTGTTGCGTTCGGCGGCCTGCGCATCGCGGCGCTTCGCGTCGCCGGCCTTCGGTTGATCGGCGGCCGGCGCCGGATTCTCGTTCGCCGCAGCGGGACTTTTGGGTACATTCGACATGGGGGCGCATTATAATCCCCGGCATGAATTCCCAAACCGACCTCGTCCCCGCGCCCGCGAGCGCTCCGGCCCCCGCCGGAGCAACGGAAGATCTCGCCCAGCACGCGCAATTCGTCGACTGGATGCGCTCAGTCGCCCCTTACATCCATGCGTTCCGCAACAAGACGTTCGTCGTCGGCTTTGGCGGCGAGGTGGTGCATCAGGGGCTCCTGAACGCGCTCGTGTCCGACATCGCGCTCTTGCAGGCCATGGGCATCCAGATCGTGCTGGTGCACGGCTCGCGCCCGCAGGTCGAGGAACAGATGAGCCTGCACGGCGTGGAGTCCGAGTTTTCGCACGGCATGCGCATTACGGACGCACGCGCGCTCGAATCCGCGAAAGAAGCGGCCGGCGAAGTGCGTCTGGATATCGAGGCCGCGATCAGCCAGGGTTTGCCGAATACGCCGATGGCGCACGCGCACATCAGCGTGGTGTCGGGCAACTTCGTGACGGCGCGGCCGGTGGGCATTCTCGACGGTGTCGATTTCGCCCACACCGGCGTGGTGCGCAAGATCGACGCCGATTCGATCCGCCACTCGCTCGCGAGCCGCAAGCTGGTGCTGCTCTCGCCGCTCGGCTTCTCGCCCACTGGCGAGGCCTTCAATCTGGCCATGGAAGACGTGGCGTCCGCCGCGGCGATCGCCCTGCGCGCCGACAAGATCGTGTTCCTGACCGAAACGCCGGGCCTGATGGAAGCCGGCGAAGAAGGCCCCGTACTGGTGCGCGAACTGTCGCTCGACGACGCCTACAAGCTGCACGAAAGCGGCGAGGTCACCGGCGACGCGGGCTTCTACCTGAAGCACTCGATTCGCGCCTGCCGCGGCGGCGTGGCGCGGGCGCACATCATCCCCTACGCGCTCGACGGCAGCCTGCTGCTCGAACTGTTCCTGCACGACGGCGTGGGCACGATGATCTCGTACGAGAACCTCGAAAGCCTGCGCGAAGCCACGCCGGACGACGTCGGCGGCATTCTCGCGCTGATCGAGCCGCTCGAATCGGACGGCACGCTGGTGCGGCGCGGCCGTCACCAGATCGAACGCGACATCGACCACTTCTCGGTGATCGAGCACGATGGCGTGCTGTTCGGCTGCGCGGCGCTGTATCCGTACACGCAGGAGCGCATCGGCGAAATGGCGTGCCTGACGGTCGCCCCCGAAGCGCAAGGCACCGGCGACGGCGAACGGCTGTTGAAGCGCATCGAGCAACGCGCGCGGGCGCGCGGCCTGACGCGCATTTTCGTGCTCACCACGCGTACCGAACACTGGTTCCTCAAGCGCGGCTTCGTCAAAGTCACGGTCGACGACCTGCCGGAAGACCGCCGCAGACTCTATAACTGGCAGCGCAAGTCGCTCGTGCTGATGAAACAGCTCTGAGCGGCCTCATATAAAGCGACTGCCCGCCCCGACATTGACACAACAACCATTTTTTATGGGACCGGAGTAAAAGTGCTGAAGCACTAACTCCGGTCGACAAAGGAGAAGCACAGCATGACTCGTATGGTTCAATGCGCGAAGCTCGGCAAGGAAGCCGAAGGCCTCGATTTCCCGCCGCTGCCGGGCGAACTCGGCAAGCGGATCTACGAAAGCATTTCGAAGGAAGCCTGGCAGGCCTGGTTGAAGCAGCAAACCATGCTGATCAACGAAAACCGCCTGAACATGGCTGATCCGCGCGCACGCCAATACCTGATGAAGCAGACCGAAAAGTTCTTCTTCGGCGAAGGCGCGGACACGGCGCAGGGTTATGTGCCGCCGTCGGCTGAGTGAACGCTTTCGCGCTTCAGGCTGCATCAACGAAATCCGCGCCGTGGGCGCGGATTTTTTTCGTCTGCGCCGTCGTGCCTCGCCACTAAAATCGACCCGGCGTGGCCGCTCCAGCGCCCCCACGAAACTCTCCAGACGGTACATTTCCGCGCCGTTTTAAGCCCCTTTTCCAGACTGCCAGGATCCGCTCGATCCCCCGCCCCGCAAGGGATTGAGCGCCTTCGCAAAGCTCCCCACCGGACACCGGGTTTGCACGATCCTCTGTTATCGTGCTATCATGTGCCTCGTTCCAACAGCATTTCACCTTCATTCACGTTCTCTTCAGATTGGCGCGCAGTGCGTGTGCCATGCCGAAATTGAACAGTTTTTATACAAGAAGGCTCGTCGGTCGCTTCCCCGTTTCATGCGCCCCTTCATGGACCCCATGAGCGGCGAATAAAGCACCGGCCTTTTTCGTTTCAAGCCTTCCAGCGGCGCATGGGCCAGCTTTCAGCCACCCCAGCGTCCTCATGCACCTGCCCCCCTTCCACGGCCACGCAGGTGCAACAGTCAGCACAATCTAGACGAGTGTTTTTTCGCGACATGTCTCGCGAGGCACGGGCGTTCTGTTTTCCATCGCGCCCAGCTCGGTCGCCCTTCAACGGCGACGGAGACGCTATCGCCTTGGCTCGCGAAACCGCACTTCCCAGCAACCGTGGCGGAACGTTCATGCGCATCATGAGTTTCGTCGCAGTCATTGGAGTTTTCACCTTGACCGCTTCCAGCAACGGCTTCTGGCGACACCACAAAGAAGAACAACGCCTCTCTCTCGACGACATCACCGTCGTCGACAAATCTCTCCTCAAGCGGGCCGTCGGCGCCATGGCGCTCGGCAACGCGATGGAATGGTTCGATTTCGGCGTGTACAGCTACATCGCTGTCACGCTCGGCAAAGTGTTCTTCCCGTCGGCGAGTCCCGCCGCGCAGTTGATCGCCACCTTCGGCACGTTCGCCGCGGCGTTCCTCGTGCGGCCGGTCGGCGGCATGGTGTTCGGGCCGCTGGGCGACCGCATCGGCCGACAGCGCGTGCTCGCCATGACCATGATCATGATGGCGCTCGGCACCTTCGCGATCGGTCTGATTCCGAGTTACACGACGATCGGCATTTTCGCGCCGGTGCTGCTGCTGGTGGCGCGTCTGGTGCAAGGCTTCTCGACCGGCGGCGAGTACGGCGGCGCGGCGACCTTCATCGCCGAATTCTCGACCGACAAGCGCCGCGGTTTCATGGGCAGCTTCCTCGAGTTCGGCACGCTGATCGGCTACGTGCTCGGCGCGGGTACGGTGGCGGTGCTGACCGCGACGCTCTCGAACGACGCGCTGCTCTCGTGGGGCTGGCGTGTGCCGTTCCTGATCGCCGGTCCGCTGGGTCTGGTGGGTCTGTACATCCGGATGAAGCTCGAAGAAACGCCCGCGTTCAAGAAGCAGGCCGAGCAACGCGAAGCCGAAGACAAGGCCGTGCCGAAGCAGTCGTTCCGCGAGTTGCTCATGCAGCAATGGAAGCCGCTGCTGCTGTGCGTCGGCCTCGTGCTGATCTTCAACGTCACTGACTACATGGCGCTCTCGTATCTGCCGAGCTATCTGTCGGCCACGCTGCACTTCAACGAAGCGCACGGCCTGTTCCTCGTGCTGCTCGTGATGGTGCTGATGATGCCGATGACGCTCGCCGCCGGCCGCCTGTCCGACACGATCGGCCGCAAGCCGGTGATGCTGTTCGGTTGCGTGGGTCTGTTCGCGCTGTCGATTCCCGCCCTGCTGCTGATCCGCATGGGCACCGTGCTGCCGGTCTTCGGCGGCCTGATGATTCTCGGCGTGCTGCTGTCGTGCTTTACCGGCGTGATGCCGTCGGCGCTGCCGGCGCTGTTCCCGACCAAGATCCGCTACGGCGCGCTCGCGATCGGTTTCAATATTTCGGTGTCGCTGTTCGGCGGTACGACGCCGCTCGTGACGGCGTGGCTGGTCGACCGTACCGGCAATCTGATGATGCCCGCGTACTACCTGATGGGCGCGTCGCTGATCGGCATCGTCTCGGTGATGGCGCTGCGCGAAACCGCCCGCAAGCCGCTGCTCGGCTCGGGCCCGTGCGTGGCGACGCGTGCGGAAGCACATGCCGTGCTGCGCGGCGAGCGTGAAGCCGAGGAGATGGACGAAGGCTATGCGGCTACGGCTACGGCGCGTGCCTGAGTGCTGGGTGCTTAACTGTTAGCGCGGCTTGTCCGCAAAGTTGTGGGAGAACGGGCCGGCAAATTTGCCGGCCCGTTTTTTATGGCACCAGCGAATCGAAGCTCGCGCTTGCGTGTGAACCTTCGACGATCAGGATCCCCGCCGAAATCGGCAGTTTGAAACGCCGTGGCCCTGCGCTGCCCGGATTGACGAACAGCACGCCGTCGCGCTCGCTGATCGACGGCTTGTGTGAATGGCCGGTCATCACTACGTTGATGCCCTGGCTGCGCGGATCGGCGCCCACGTCGGCGATGTCATGCACGACGAGAATCGTCACTTGCTGCACGGTCAGCGTCGTGTGGGTCGGCAGCGACGCGGCCCAGTCGCCGGTATCGTTGTTGCCGCGCACTGCCGTAACCGGTGCAATCCGCCTGAGCGCTTCGAGTACGGCCTCGTTGCAGATATCCCCCGCGTGAATGATCGCGTCGCAACCGGCGAGGTACTGCAACGCCTCGGGACGCACGAGATTGTGCGTGTCGGAGATCAGGCCGATTCGTGTGCGTCGGGATTGTCGAGTGCTCAAAGTCATGGTGGCAGTATCCGGCAAATGCGCGGAACGTGTGCGCGGTCGTTTCGCATGAGCGGGCGTTACGCGTGCTTTTGAGCCGCTATTAACCGCAACGAACCACTACGAACGGATTTGAGGCGCTTGCGAGAGGCTTCGTGCCGCTACCGACCGCTTGACGCGCTATGAGCCGCTTCGTGCCGCTACCAACTGCTTCGACCTGCGATGAACCGCAAAAGCTGCGATAAGCCGCAGTTGACCCTCACGCTCAATCCGCCGACTGCTGCTCCGTGAGTTCATGCGGCACGCGTTGCGCCGGCCGCTTCGCGCCGAGCATCCGCCGCGTCGCGCCGTGCACGACGATCGAGACCAGTGCCGCGCACGCAAAGCTCAGCCACACGCCGTACCGCGGCAGCAGCGTCGCGGTCACGGCGAAGAACGCCGCGAACGAGGCGCGGCCGATCACCATGCCGCGCATCAGCAACGCGACGAAGTCCGCGCCGTGCGCGCGCTGCGCCGACACCGCGAGCACGATACCGAGCAAGGGAAAGACCGAGAGCAGTCCGCTCCAGGTCGCGCCCATCGACGTGGACAGCGTGGTCACCGCGACCGTCAGCAATGCGCCGGCGAGCATGCGCACGGCGAGGTCGCCGAGTCCGAGGCGCGCCGCCGGCACGTGACCGGTCACGCGCGGCAAGCCGCTTTGCGACACCGTCACGGCGACACAGGCTGCCGCCACCGCCCACGCGAGCCCCGCCGGAAGCTGCGTGAGCAGGATGGCCACGCCGACCCAGCCCACCATGCCGACGACCAGCGCGAGCGGCCACGCGACACGCCGGCAGGTCCACGCATACGCAAAATTGAAGGCTTCCGACGCGGCAATCGCCGCGATCGAGGCCGCCGACGCCTGCGCCGCGAACGACGGACCACGCTCCAGCGCGAGCAGCAACACGATCGGCCCGGCGACTACCGGCAGCCCCGCGAGCCACCCCGCCACCGACGGGCCCCACACACGCCCCGCCACGGTCAGCGCGGCGAGAAACGCCGGCACCAGCACGAGCTTGAGTGCGAGCAGCACGCTTACGATTCCAGCACGTGTTCGATGCGCCGGTCCGGCACCAGCCACCACGCGGCAGCGAGCGTATAAAGCGCGGCCGAAGCCCACGGCACGACAAACGCCAGCGCAATGCCCGCCAGATAGATCACGACCGAGACCTTGCCCTTGAAGTCGTTGCCGACCGCTTTGGCGAGGGTCGAGTCCTTGCCGTGCTCGCGGATCAACACGCCCATCAGAATGAAGTACGCGATCGACGACATGAACAGCACCACGCCGTACATCGCGGTCGGCCAGGAGGCCAGATGGTTTTCGCCGACCCAATGCGTGACGGCCGGCAGCAGCGACAGCCAGAACAGCAGATGGAGGTTGGCCCACAGCACCGCGCCGTTGACCTTCTGCACGGCATGGAACATGTGATGATGATTGTTCCAGTAAATGCCGACGTAGATGAAGCTCAGCACGTACGCGCAAAACACGGGGAGCACCGGACGCAGCGCGGCGAGATCGAAGCCTTCCGGCACCTTCAACTCGAGCACCATGATCGTGATGATGATGGCGATCACGCCATCGCTGAAGGCTTCGACACGTCCCTTGCCCATCGGTTGGATTCCTGATGATGAATGCGGTTGCGCGCACCGTTCGCCCGCATTCCGCAGACGACCCGCGCCGTTGCCGATTATCCGCGATGGCCCAACGCTTTGTCGATGCGCCTGATCGATCGGCAAGGTGCCGTGTTCAAGCTGACGTGCCGTCCGGGTAATAGACGGCGAGCCACACGCTGGGCTCCTGATCGCTCGTCCATGTCACCCGGTGCCGGCAATGCGCGTCGATCAGCACATGATCGCCGGCCTTCATCGGATGCGGCTCGGCCTCGCCTTCGAATTCGAGCGCCGCCGCGCCGCTCAACAGCACGACCCACTCGGCGCGCGGACTGTCGTACCAGAAGCCCGGCGGGCTGGCATGCCCCATCGAGACGATCCGCTCGATGCTCACGCCACCCTGCTCCACGAACGTGTCGACCTGCTCGTCCGCGCCCGCTGGTGCGCCGTGGTCGAACAGATTGCCGCTTCTGATTGCCGGCTTCACCTTACGTGCTCCGCTTGTCTGCGCCGCTCACTTCATGGGCTTGAGTCCATCGAGCAAGGTCGGCACCAGTTCGCTGATGGTCGGGTGAATATGCATGGCGAACTGCAAGGTCGGATACGGCGCGCCCGCCGTCATGGTGTCGATGAACGTGTGAATCGCCTCATCCCCTTCGATGCCGTGGATCGCCGCCCCGAGAATCTGCTTGCTCTCCTTGTCCACCATCACCTTCATGAAGCCGTCGGTCTCGCCGCGTTCGCGCGCGCGGCCCACTCGCGTCATCGGCATGGTGGCGATCAGCGCGTCGCGGCCCGACTTGCGCACCTCGGCCTCGGAGGCGCCGACGCGTGCGAGCGGCGGATCGACGAATACCGCATACGCCATGATCCGCGTATCGACGCTGCGTGAGCCGCCGTCGAGCAGATTGGCCACGACGATCTGGTAGTCGTCGTAGGAAGTGTGCGTGAAGGCGCCGCGCCCGTTGACGTCGCCGATCGCCCACACGCCCGGCACGTTGGTGCGCAACTGGCCGTCGACGGGAATCGTGCCGTGCTTGTCCGTCGTGATGCCGGCGGCCGCGAGGCCGAGGTCGTCGGTATTCGGCTCGCGGCCGGTCGCAAATAGCAGGTGCGACGCTTCGAGCGCGGGAATGTTCTGCTCGAAGCCGATGCACACTTCGTTCTCGCGATGCGGATGCGGCTCGACCCGCGAAGGCTGCACGCCGAAGCGGAACTCGACGCCCTCGCGGTCCAGCACCTTGTGCACGGAGTCGGCGAAATCGGCGTCCTCGCGAGTGAGCACGCGTTCGCCGCGCACCAGCACGGTCACCTGGCTGCCGAAGCGGCGAAAGATCTGCGCGAATTCGAGCGCGATATAACTCGCGCCGACAATCACCAGATGACCCGGCAATTCCGTCAGGTCGAGCAGGTTGGAGTTGGTGTAGTAGCGAATCCGCTCGAGCCCGTCGAGCGGCGGCACGACGGCGCGCGTACCCGTATTGATGAAGATTTCGTCGGCGCTGATTTCGTCGAGCAGATTGCCGTCCGGCCCGCTGATAGCAAGCGCATGGGGTCCGGTGAAACGCGCGTGGCCGTTGAACACGCTCACGTTCTTCGTGCCGCGCAGCCATTTCTCGACGCCGTCGCGCGACTGCCCGATGATCTCGTCCTTGCGTGCCTTGACGGCGGCCAGGTCGACGCTGATCGCGCCGCCCACCTGCACGCCGAGTTCCGCGCAATGACGCGCGACATGCGCCGCGCGGGCGCTCGCCACATAGGATTTGGTCGGCGTGCAGCCGACGTTCACACAGGTGCCGCCAAAAGCAGCCCGTTCAATGACCGCAGTTTTGCGGCCGCTTTGACCGAGACGCACGGCGAGCGGTGCGCCGCCTTGTCCCGTACCGATCACAACTGCGTCGAAGTGCTGTGGCATGGCAACTCTCCCGAGGCTGGGGTGCTGGTCGTAGCATCTTACCCTTCGGCCCTGGAATCACCATGTTGTGCCGCTCACTACTGCCGCGGATTGTTGCGGACGACAGCTGTTTTCCGTCCGTTGTGCTCAGGCGTGGCAATGCACGGCGCAGATCAATTCGCGCGAACGTTGCAGCGCGGCCTGCGCGCCGCGGGATGCCATTACCCAGCCGACCTGGCCGAGATTGAAATCCTGCGACACCATCACCTGCATGAGGGCGACCATCGGTAAGACCACGGACGGCCGGTAAAGCTGGTCTCTGATTAAAGCTGGCATGACAACTCCCATCGCACGACGCCGCTTCGGCATCGCGCTCAATTTACGTTTCGATGGGAGGATTTTAGGGAGACCGGCCTCGCGGATAAATACCAGGAACGCGAAGTCACTTGTTTGTCAAACCGAACAATCGAATCCGGATGCCCGCAGCCGCAGCCGGCGAAAGCCCGCTTTCGCCGGCCCGGCAAGGCGTCCGGGCTGCGTGCGGGGCCGACGGCGGGTTCAGGAGGCGTCGGCCACGTTAAGCTGCGCGTCCCACAAACTGCGGGCATACGCGCTTGCCCCGACCGGGCGGCTGTACAGATAGCCCTGCTGCTTGTCGCAATCGATCGCGCGCAGGAACGCCGCCTGTTCAGCGGTTTCCACCCCTTCGGCGGTGACGTTCATGCCGAGCGAGTGCGCCATCGCCACCACCGCCTGGGTAATCGCAATCGAATCGCGATGATCCGGCAAACCCGCGACGAACGAGCGATCGATTTTCAGGTTATGCAGCGGGAAGCGCTTCAGATACGACAACGATGAATAGCCGGTGCCGAAATCGTCGACGGAAATGCGCACGCCCATGGCGTTCAGCGCGCTCAGCATCGGCAGGACGGTTTCGCTGTCGCTCATCAGCAGCCGTTCGGTGATCTCCAGCTCCAGCGCCGTCGGCTCGAGCCCGGACTGCGCGAGACAGCGTTCGATCCGCTCCACCAGGCCGTCGTTGAACTGCCGCGGCGACAGGTTCACCGCGACGATCAGCTCCGGCGCCAGCGTGCGCCGCCATTGCGCCACCTGCTCGCAGGCCCGCGCCAGCACGAAGTCGCCGATCTCGACGATCAGCCCCGCATCTTCGGCCACGGGGATGAACTCCCCCGGCGACACATTGCCCAGCTCGCTGTTGTACCAGCGCAGGAGCGCCTCCGCGCCGATCGTGCGGCCGTCGTGGCTGTCGACGATCGGCTGGTACACCAGGCTCAGTTCGTTGGCGGCGAGCGCGCGCCGCAGCGATTGCTCGATCGTGAAGCGGCGCTGCAGATGCTGATTCAGCTCGGCGGTGAAGAACTGGAAGTTGTTGCGGCCGCGCTGCTTGGCGTGATACATCGCCGAATCGGCGTTGCGCATGAGCGTGGCGACGTCCTGGCCGTCTTCGGGAAAGCGGCTGATGCCGATCGAAGCGCCCAGGTAGTACTCGTTGTCCGCCACCGCGAACGGCACCGCGATCATGTCGAGGATGCGGCGCGCGAGGCCGATCAGATGCCCGGTGTTTTCATACGCGCTGACCACGATCACGAACTCGTCGCCGCCCACGCGCGCGAGCGTGTCCTCGGGCGAGATGCACGCCGAGAGACGCTCCGCCACGCTGCAGAGCAGGGAATCGCCAGCCTCGTGGCCGGCGGTGTCGTTGACTTTCTTGAAGCCGTCCAGGTCGACGAACAGCACAGCGACGCTCGCCAGTTCGCCCATGCCGGACGACATGTCCGGCGTGAACAGATCACGCATCCGCTCCGTGAGATAGGCGCGGTTGTAGAGGCCGGTGAGCGAATCTCGGGTGGCGAGGAATTTGAGTTGGCGCTGCGCCTCGCGCACGGGTCCGATGTCGGTGAACGAAATCAGCACCGAACTGGGTTCGCTCTCGCCCGGCTTGATGATCGGCACGACGTTCTCGGTGATCCAGACGATGTCGCCGCCGATCAGTTCCACGCCGATCGTGACGCCGAGCACGGGTTTGCCGGTTGTCAGCACCTGGGCGGTCGGACGGGCCGTGTCGGCGACGAGCGAGCCGTCCTCGTGATACGCGCGCACCATCACCGTATGAATACTGCGGCCGACGATCTGCGGGGTCGCGCGCAAAATGCGCTGCGCGCTCGGATTGCAGGCGAGCACGATGCCCCCGCGCGACTGCACGACAATCCCTTCGATCAGATGATCGACCACCAGCCGGTGATGCTCCTCGCTGTGCGCGAGGCGCTGAACCATGGTGTCCTGATGCACGGCGAGGCCGACGCTGTGGCCGATGTCGCGCAGCATCGCTTCTTCCTCGTCACTCGGACGGCGGGGCACGCGGTAGTACACCGCGAAGGCGCCGAGCACCACGCCGGAATCGTTTTCAAAGGGCACCGACCAGCAGGCCCGCAAGCCGAGCGGCAGCGCGAGGTGCCGGAAGTCGGCCCACAGCGGATCGGTTTCGATATCCTCGACGACGACGAGGCGCCGCTCGTACATCGCGGTGCCGCACGAGCCGACCCGTGGACCGATCGCGGCTCCGTCGATCGCCGCGCTGAAGTGCGCCGGCATCGACGGCGCGCCGCCCACTCTGGCGTGCACGCCGTCGGGGTCGAGCAACAGGATTGAACAGGACGCGCCTTCCCCCAGCAGCGCTTCCGCGCGGCGGCATACTTCGTCGAGCAATTCTGGCAGCGGCGTGTTGCGGGTGATCAACCGCAACACCGTGCGCTCCGACGCCAGCACCCCTTCGGCGAGATTCGATCCATAGCGGCCTTCAGGCGCTGCTCCCAGCGTGTTTTCTGATGTCGCTTCGCAAGTCATATGTGCGCCCCCTAACCCGACATCGGCAACTTAGTGTACGCGGCACACGGGGGTTTACGCGAGGCCGGCGAATTTAATTCGTCGCGTGTCGCAGACGGGTTGGCTAATTGAGCCGGTCGATTGCTGGGGCTAACAGTGCAATGGCCGTGCTGGAGCGGGTGATGGCGCCGCGAGCGGGCGCCGCGTAGGCAGGATTTCGGGCTCCGCTACCGCCTGTTGCGAAGGCGGAACCCGAATCACGCTGGAACACGCTGCGGCCACTTGCGTATGAGCGCGATCAGCCGTGCTGATCCGGTGGACGGCCGCCGCCGCCGCCGCCTCCGCCACCGCCGCCACCGTTGCCTCCGCCGCCTCCGCCGTGTCCTCCGCCACCGTTGCCACCGTTGCCACCGCCCGGCGGCCTGCCTCCGCCGCCTTGCGGAGGACCGCCTTGAGGCCGGCCACCCGCATTGCCCTGTGGTTGACCGCCCGGTGGACGGCCGCCCGCATTACCCGGCGGCTGACCACCCGCTGGCCGCCCGCCAACATTCTCCGGAGGCTGACCTCCCGGCGGCCTTCCGACATTCCCCGGTGGCTGACCACCCGGTGGCCTTCCCCCGCCGTGCGCCGGTGGCGGTCCACCCGGTGGCCTTCCATTGCCGTGCCCCGGCGGTGGCCCGCCCGGCGGTCTTCCTCCGCCGTGCCCCGGTGGCGGTCCACCCGGCGGCCGTCCGCCCGGAGGCCGCCCCGCGCCGGGTCGCGGCGGAGGCGGCGGCGGATGATGTGCCCAGCGCGATTGCTGGCCGTACCAAGGCCGGCCGCGATAATAGTTGCCCCAATACGTGCCGATCGAGAACGTCACGATCGGCAGCCCGATCACCATGCCGTAGTTCATCACCGGCACGTTGCCGCCCTGATACGGATAACTGAGCGACCCTGCATAGACCCAGCCGCGCAAGTTCGGCGCGGCGACATCGCACCATTGATAGTTGCTGATGCAGCCCATGACGCTCAACGGAACACCGCCCGGCAATTGCGTCACGACGGGGTAATCCGGCGCCGGACCCGCGCGCACGTTGACGGTAGTGTTGGTGTAGGCCTGCGACTGCGCGTAAGCCACGGCGGGCAAGGCCAGCACGCCGGCCGCCGCATAAAGACATCGAACGAGGTGTTGTTTCATTCTTTCTCCCGTTTCAAGAGCCGCGTTTGCCTTGCCGGCCTGTCCTGCTGATGTAATGAGTGCTTGTGGTCCGCGCACGGCACGCCGCATTCCCATGCCTTGCCATGCATTTCCGCGCGATGTGTCCACTCATAGACAGGTTGCACGGCACATGCCTGAAAGCGTTCAGTCAACCTCCCGCATCGATTCCCGCCGTCCCCGTGAGGCAAGATTTGGTAACCACCCACGTGAAGTCAGGCGTTTTTCGGGCGTCCGTGTTCCGGCGACTCGGCCGATCATCCATTGCATGAAAAAGCCATGCACTGCCGGGACCGCAATGACGATAATCCGCCCACTTCTGATCGCCGCCCTGATGCTCGCGCATCCAGTTGCCCACGCCACCAGCTTCGACTGCAAAAGGGGGCGCTCGCTAACCGAGAAGATGATTTGCAACGACCCCGCGCTCTCGAAACTCGACGACACGCTGGGGCAACTGTACTGGAAAGCGCGTCGGCGGGTCACCAACCGGCGGGCTTTTCTCACCGACAGCGACAGCAAGTGGGCATGGCGTGAAGCGAACTGCCGCGATGCGGCGTGTCTGGGGACGTGGTACGCGACGCGTATCGAGGAACTGCAGAAGCTGATCGACAGCATGCAAGCCGGAACGCCGTTGCCATCCGCCACACCGGTTGAGCCGGACACGCGACGAAGGCCGCTCATGGCGCCCGCGCAACCCACCGACATGGCGATGCGTCAGTGCACGGCGGCGAATCCGGGAATCGTGGTGAACGAGCAGTGTTCCACCGTGCTCAAGGAGACCCGCGGTCAGTGGAAACCTCAACCGCATGGCGGCGACTGGTTCTGCGGCGTCGCGATGCTGGCGCCGGCGGAGATGCAGGCGGACGCCGCGCAATGAGAGAGGTGTTGCGCAATGTTGGCGCGGAGCGGCCGCGCCAACATGCATGCAAGCTCGCGGCTCTCTCGCGAAGGCGAGTAAAGCACGGCTACCGGCTGCTCCAGAATCCGCGCTGAACCTCCATCACCTCGGCTTCGACCTCGGGCACCGGCCCGATCACCTCGACCGGTTTCTGGCAATGATCGAAGACATACCGGCAATCCACGCTCATGGTCGGATTCTCGGCGTGATCGCCGGTTGCTTCGAGCAAGCGCTTCTCGGTCATGCCGAACACGACCCGGCCGATGTTGGCCCAATACATCGTCCCGGCACACATGCAGCAAGGTTCGACCGACGTGTACAGCGTGCAACTCCACAAATACTCCGGCGTGAAGTTCAACGCCGCCACGCGCGCCAGCACCGACTCGGCGTGATTCACCGTGTCAACGTTGCCCTGCTCCATCAGCACCGTCTCCTGGTCGGGTCCGACCAGCACCGCGCCGAACGGATGATGTCCTAGCAGCGTCGCCCGTTCAGCCACCCGGCTCGAATGCCGCAGATGCCGCCCGATCTGCTCGTGCGTGGGCGTCAAACCTTGCGGCGGATAGTTGGCGGCCGCTGCGGCGGCCTCCGTCGAAACCGTCAGACTCACGGGTGATCTCCTTGAATAATAGTTAGATTAGCGAAGCAAATTCTTACTTGGGCAGCGACCCATCCACGCCCTGCACGAACCAGTTCAAGCGCAGCAGTTCCGGATCGCTCAGCGACTTGCCGGCGGCGACCTTCACCGCGCCGGACTGATCCATGATCGGACCGGCAAACGGGTTGAACTTGCCGGAGATGATGTCGTCGCGCTTCTGGCTCAAGGCTTTTTGCGCGGCCGGCGAAACGGCGTCGGTGTTGATGTCGGCGAGGTCGATCGCTTTCTCTTTCAACCCCCACCACACCGGCGAGTTGTTCCATGTGCCCGCCATCACCTGATCCACGAGATGCGTGTAATACACGCCCCAGTTGCTCACGCATGCGCCAAGTTGCGCATTCGGTCCGAACTTCTTCATATCCGAGTCCCAGCCGAACGCATGCACCTTCTTCTGCTCGGCGGTCTGCATCGTCGCCGTCGAATCGGTGTTCTGGATCAGCACGTCGGCGCCCTGGCCGATCAGCGTTTCGGCAGCCTGCTTTTCGCGGCCCGGATCGAACCAGCTATTGATCCACACCACCTTCACGCGCGCATTCGGATTGACCGAGCGAGCGCCCATCGTGAACGCGTTGATGTTGCGCACGACTTCGGGCACCGGCACGGAGCCGACAAAGCCGAGCGTGTTCGACTTGGTCGTATAGCCCGCGACGAGACCCGCCAGGTAAGCGCTCTGATAGGTGCGCACGTCATAGGTAGCGAAGTTGGCGGCCTTCTTGTAGCCGGTGGCATGCTCGAACACGGCGTCCGGGAAGTCCTTCGCGACCTTCAACTCGAAATCCTGAAAGCCGAAGCTCGAACCCACCACGATCTTGTTGCCCTTGGACGCCAGATCGCGGAACACGCGCTCCGAATCCGCCGACTCCGGCACGTTCTCGACGCGCGTCACCTTGACCTTGTCGCCGAATTTCGCCTCGAGCGCTTTCACGCCCTGTTCATGCGCGTAGGTCCAGCCGGCGTCGCCCGGATTGCCGAGATAGACGAAGGCAATGCCGATCGGCTGAGTGGTCGCGGCTGACGCCCCCCCGGCACTGAATGCGAGGGTCGCGCCAAGCGCGGCAGCGAGGACGGTTCGGACGGTTTTGATGCGCAGTGAATGATGCAGCGCTCGCGCCAGCGTTGTTTTCATGGATTCTCCGAAGATGGTTGAAGGTGCCTGCCCCAGCGCTCGGGATAACCCGGGCAAGGCTCCAGCATAGGGGGCCATATTCGAAGGTCAATTTCAGCGGAAAAATTATTATTCGTTATCTCATCCATAACGAATCCAGTATTCTGGGTGGCCAGGAAACATGTTCGATGTCTTCGAACGAGTGCATCGGAGAAGTGGTACGGCAAGCACACCGCACAGGCGCAATATCACTCTCACCAACCCGCAACACTCTTTCGGAGATTCAAAATGACTCGCTTCCAAGGTAAGTCGGTTCTCGTCACCGGCGGCAGCAGCGGCATCGGCTTCGCAGCCGCCAAGGCATTCGCCGACGAAGGCGCCCGTGTCGTCATCACCGGCCGCGACGCCGGCGCGCTCGAAACGGCAAAAAAGGCGCTCGGCGGCGACGCCGTCGCGGTGCGCAACGACGCCGGCTCGGTCGCGTCGGCGCGCGAACTGGCGAGCACGATCAGCGCTGCCGGCATCCGGCTCGACGCGGTGTTCGTCAACGCCGGCACCGCGAAATTCGCGCCGTTCCCTGACGTCGACGAAGCCTTCTGGGACGCGATGTTCAACACCAACGTCAAGGGCGCCTACTTCCAGATTCAGGCACTGTTGCCGTTGCTCAATCGCGGCGCGTCGATCGTGATCAACGGGTCGATCAACGCGCATATCGGCATGCCGGCGTCGTCCGTGTATGCGGCGAGCAAGGCCGCGGTGATCTCGCTGGCGAAAACGCTTTCGTCGGAATTGCTGCCGCAAGGCGTGCGCGTCAATGTCGTGAGCCCCGGCCCCGTGCAAACGCCGCTGTACGGCAAGCTCGGCCTCGACGCCGCCGCGCTCGAAGCCACCGCCGCGCAGATTCTCGGCCAGGTGCCGGTCGGCCGCTTCGGCACGCCGGAAGAAATCGCCTCGACCGTGCTGCATCTTTCGGCGCCGGAATCGGCGTTTATCGTCGGTACGGAAATCATTGCTGACGGCGGAATGAGCCAGCTTTAAGCCACGCTCAGGCGATGCGCGCGCGGCTCGCATCGCCTGCCTGAACGCTCACAGCTTCACCCTGCTATTCGATCACCGGGCCGTCCGACGGGCGACCCGGCGGAACCCCTTTTGTCCGAGACAAATCATGCGTCTTAAACTGACCTCAGCTCTACTGGCCGCGGCGCTCTCGCTGACGGCCGCCCCGCCGGCCGCGCAAAGCGCCGAGACCACCGCCGCATCGCTCGCGCTCGCATCGACGTCACCAGCGCTCGCCGCCACGTCCGCGAAAATCCACGACGGCAAGATCGACGTGAACGGCGTGCGCTACCACTACCTGCTGGCCATGGGACACGGCACGCCCATCGTGCTGCTGCACGGCTGGGGCTCGACTTCGTTCATGTGGCGCTTCGTGATGCCGCAACTGGTGGCGCGCGGCTACACCGTGCTCGCACCCGATCTGCGCGGTCTCGGCGACACCGCCAAACCGGCCAGCGGCTACGAGAAAGCCAACATCGCCGAAGACATTCACGCGCTGGTCGCGCAATTGAATCTCGGCCCCGAAGTACAGGTGGTCGGCCACGACATGGGCGGCATGGTCGCGTATGCGTACGCCGCGCAACATCCGGACGAGGTGCGCTCGGTCGCGATTCTGGACGTGCCCTTGCCCGGCATCGCCCCGTGGGACCAGATCGTGCAGATGCCGCGCACGTGGCACTTCCGCTTCTACGCGGTGCAGGATTTGCCGGAAATGTTGATCGCGGGCCGCGAGCTGGAGTACCTCAAGTGGTTCCACAATTCCGAGGCGGTCAACTCCCGTGCGTTCACGAACGAAGTCGAAGAGACCTACGCCCGTGAATATGCGATGCCGGGCGCGTTGCGCGCGGGCTTCGAGTACTACCGCGCGTTCCCTGCCGACGCCAGGCAGAACCAGCTATTCGCGCAGCACAAGCTGACCATGCCTGTACTCGGGATAGGCGGAGCGGGCAGCCTTGGGCCGATCGTCGGCGAGGAGTTGGGCCACGTCGCGCTCGATGTCCGGTCCGTGCAGATCAAGGGCGCCGGCCATTGGGTCGCCGAAGAGCAGCCGCAGGCCGTCACCGACGCGCTGCTGAAATTCCTGCCGCCGGCCCGCTAACGCGTCACCTGCTTCATTGAAGCTTCGGCGACGGGTCCGCCTGATCCTCATCGGCCCTCTCGCCGTCGCCGAACAACTCGCCGCACAGACTTTCGCCCAGTTCACTCAGGCGTGCCGTGCCCGTGCCTTCCTCGTTGAAGGTGGTATCCACCAGACCGCCGTCGACGAGCGCCGTCAAGTGCCGCCGCAAGCCGCTCATCGGCACGCCCGCCTGCTTCGACAGCTTGGCGAGCGACCACGCGCCGCCCGGCGTTTCCCGATGCGCGCGCCATAACTGCGTCAGCACGGCAACCAGCACCGGATCGAGTTCGTCATCTTCCATCGTGCGTGTCTCCTCTTTGTCTTACGCCATGTGCGCGACCAGTTCACCCAGCGTCTTCAAAGCCGCTTCGGTCTGCGCCGTCCACGGATAGCTGTAGTTGAGCCGGATGAAATGGCGAAAATCATTGCGCGTCGAAAACATCATGCCCGGCCCGACGGTGATGCTGCGCGCGAGCGCCGCCTGATAGAGCCGCATCGAATCGACGCGCTCGGGCAGTTCCACCCAGAGCACGTAGCCGCCCTGCGGCGTCGACATACGCGTGCCGACCGGAAAAAACCGTTGCACCATCGCCATCATGATGCTCGCCTGCTGCCGGTAGACCTTGCGCACGTGCCGCAGATGCCGGTCGTAGCCGTCCTGCCGCAAATAATCGGCGACCGCGACTTGCGGCACCGACGGCGTGGTCAGCGTATTGAGAAACTTCAGCTTCTCGACCTGGGCGCGATAGCGTCCCGGCAGCGCCCAGCCGATCCGGTACGACGCGGTCAGACTCTTCGAAAACGACGCGCAATGTAGCACCAGCCCTTTGGTGTCGAAGTTCTTCAACGTCGACGGCCGCGTCTCGCCGAAGTACAGCTCCTGATAGACGTCGTTCTCGATCACGGGAATCTCGTGCGCGGCGAGCAGTTCGACCAGTTGCCGCTTGCGCGCGTCGGGCATCTGGAAACCGAGCGGATTCTGGAAGTTCGGCATCACCATGCAGGCCGCGATCTTCTGTTCGGCGATCACCTGAGCAAGTGCTTCGATATCGATGCCGTGGACCGGATGCGTCGCCACCTCGATCGCGCGCATGCCCAGACGTTCGATGGCGTGCAGCATCGCGTAATAGGTCGGCGATTCGACGGCCACCGTGTCGCCGGGTTTGGCGACCGCCTGCAGGCTGAGGTTGATCGCTTCGGTCGCGCCGAGCGTGATGACGATTTCGTCGGGATCGACCGGCACGCCGTTCTCGGCGTAGCGCCGGGCGATCTGCCGGATCAGTTCGGGGTTGCCGGGCGGCAGGTCGTCGATCAGGTTCCAGCTCGCGTGGCGTCGCGCGATCGCGTTCGCGTACTGGTTGATGCGCCGCCACGGGAACAGCGACGGATCCGGATACGGCGAGCCGAACGGCACGGCGTCGTGCGCGCGGATGCTGCGCAACGTCGACAGCACGAGGCGGCTCACGTCCACCGCCGCGGCTACTGGCGGCGTCTGCGGCGCGGATGGGCGGCCGGGCCGCGGCTCGCCGAGCGCCACTGCCCGCGCCGCCGCGTCGCGCACGAAATAGCCCGACTGGGGACGGGTCTCGACAATCCCACGGCTTTCCAGCAACGCGTACGCGTGCAACACGGTCTTGATACTGACGCCGTGCTGCTGGCTCGCCTGCCGCACCGACGGAATCCGCTCGCCCGCCGCGAACACGCCACGGCGCACGGCTTCGGTCATCTCATCGGCGAGTTTTTCGTACAGTTTCAAGGACTTGAGTCGAGCAGAAGCGTGGTCTGAAGCGCCAGTCTAAAACAAAAACCGGCCAACTGTATCCCTTCCCTTTCCAATTTTCTGTATGCTGCGCCCTTTTTGGAACACAGTAGGCTTGCACCTATCGGCTCAACAGCCTCGTTCAAGCCCGATCCGGCGGCAACATCATGAAGAAACCCGAAGCTCGCATCGAACCGTACACGCACCCCGCCGCAGGCTGGGGCGCGCTCAAGTACGTCGCCATCAACCTGATCAAGGAAAAGGTGACGGGCGGCGACTACCGCATGCTGTTCAAGCAGAATCAGCCGGACGGCTTCGACTGCCCCGGCTGCGCGTGGCCGGATCGTGAGCATGCCTCCACCTTCGAGTTCTGCGAAAACGGCGTGAAGGCCGTGGCCGCCGAAGCGACCAGCAAGCGCGTGACGCCGGCGTTCTTCGAGCAACACACCATCGCCGAACTGATGACGCAATCGGACTTCGAGCTCGAACAGCACGGCCGCCTGACCGACCCGCTCGTCTACGACGCCGTGCGCGACCGCTACGTGCCGATCGGCTGGGACGAGGCGTTCGACCTGATCGCCGATCACCTGAAGCGCCTCGACGATCCGGACCGCGCCGCCTTCTACACCTCGGGCCGCGCGAGCAACGAAGCCGCGTTCCTGTACCAGTTGTTCGTGCGCATGTACGGCACCAACAACTTCCCCGACTGCTCGAACATGTGCCACGAGGCGACCAGCCGCGGCTTGCCGCATACGGTCGGCATCGGTAAAGGCACGGTGACGCTCGACGACTTTGAACACGCCGACACGCTGCTGATCTTCGGCCAGAATCCGGCCACCAACCATCCGCGGATGCTCGGCGAACTGCGCGAGTGCGCCAAACGTGGCGCGACTATTGTGTCGATCAATCCGCTGAAGGAGCGCGGCCTCGAGCGCTTTGCGAGCCCGCAGCATCCGGTGGAAATGCTGACGATGGGCAGCACGAAGATCAGCTCTGTGTTCATTCGCCCGAAAGTCGGCGGCGATTTCGCGCTGATCAAGGGTGTCGCCAAGCGCGTGATCGAACTCGACGATGAGGCGTTGGCGTCGGGTCTGGAGCGCGTGCTCGACGTCGCGTTCCTCGCCGAACATACCGTGGGCTTCGAGGCGTTCGCCGACGATCTGCGCGCCGAAAACTGGGACACGATCGTCGCCGAAGCGGGCGTGCCGTTCGAAGACGTGCTGCAACTCGCCGACATCTACGTGAAGGGGCGTGCCGTGATTTCGACGTGGGGCATGGGCCTCACGCAGCACAAGAATTCGGTGCCGACAGTGCAGATCCTGTCGAACCTGATGATGATGCGCGGCAATATCGGCCGGCGCGGCGCGGGCCTGTGCCCGGTGCGCGGACACTCGAACGTGCAAGGCGATCGCACGGTCGGCATCGAGGAAAGGCCGACGCAGGCGTTTCTCGACAAGCTCGGCGAGGTCTACGATTTCGAGCCGCCGCGCGAGCACGGACTCGACGTCGTCAATACGATTCAGGCGATGCTCGACGGCAAGGTGAAGGTGTTCATCGGCCTGGGCGGCAATTTCTCGATCGCGACGCCCGACACGCCGCGCACGTGGGAAGCGATGCGCTCGTGCGACCTCACCGTGCACATCACGACCAAGCTGAACCGCAGCCACCTCGTGCACGGACGCGACGCGCTGATTCTGCCGACGCTCGGCCGCACCGAGATCGACTTGCAGAACGGCGTGGCGCAAGGCGTGAGCGTCGAGGATTCGATGAGCATGGTGCATATCTCGTACGGCATGAACAAACCGGCGTCGGAGAATCTGTTGTCGGAGATTGCGATCGTCGCCCGCATGGCACAGGCAACGCTCGGGAGCGAGAAAGTGGATTGGCTTGCGCAGGCCGCGGATTACTCGCTGATCCGCGACGGCATCGCGCAAGTGATCGAGGGCTTCACGGACTACAACGAGCGCTTGAAGAACCCTGGCGGTTTCCACCTCGGCGTGGCGTCGCGCGAGCGGATCTGGAAGACGCCGAGCGGCAAGGCGCAGTTCCTGGTGCATGCGATCGATATGGCGACGCCGATTCATCAAGCGCGCAAGGAACATGGCGAACGGCTGATGACGCTGATGACGACGCGCTCGCACGATCAGTACAACACGACGATTTATGGTCTCGACGACCGCTATCGTGGTGTGTACGGGCAGCGTCGCGTGTTGTTCGCCAACAAGGACGACCTCGCGATGCTCGGTTTCGTGGCGGGACAGCGCGTGGATATCACGAGTGTATGGGCCGATGGCATCGAGCGTCACGCGGACGGTTTTCTGCTCGTGGAGTACGACATTCCGCGCGGTTGTCTCGGCGCTTATTATCCGGAGACCAATCCGCTCGTGCCGCTGTCGTCGGTTGCCGATGGCGCGGGAACGCCGACGTCGAAATCGATTCCGGTTTTGTTGAAGGCTTCTGAAGTTGAGGCGATTGCGGCTTGATCGTTAGAAAGGCTTTTTTGCCAACTCGCGGTGTGTCAGGTAAAGACGCAAGTCGAACTCGATCTGGTGGTAACCCGGTTGCATGAATTCGCAGAGGCGGTAAAAGGCCTTGTTGTGGTCGCTTTCTTTCAGATGAGCGAGTTCGTGCACCACGATCATTTTCAGAAATTCCGGCGCCGCCGATTTGAACAGCGAGGCGATGCGGATTTCTTTCTTCGCCTTCAGCTTGCCGCCTTGCACGCGCGAAATGCTCGTGTGCAGGCCGAGTGCGTGGCGTACGACGTCGAGTTTGCTGTCATAGGTAACCTTGTCGATCTGGTCCGCGCTGCGTAGGTGCTCGCGTTTCAGGTCGGCGCAGTAGGCGTACAGCGCTCTGTCTGTTTGTACGTCGTGCGTGTTTGGATAGCGCGCGCTGAGGTATGAGCCGAGTTGATCTTCGGTGATCAGCTTTCTGACTTTCTCTTGAAGCGCGGGCGGGTAGCCGGTCAGGTATTTCAGGTGGGACATGGTTCTGGTCGGCACTCACTCAAACGCCGCGGCGATTGTCTTCGCAATCTTCCCAATACCGAAGCGGATCGCGATGATCGGGGTATTCCTTGTCTAACCAGTCCGACAGAATCTTCCACTGAGGATGGTTCGGGCCACTCCGCGTGTCCCAGAACGAATCCTTCAGGACGCCGTTGTTACGGCCGCGATCCCGCACGACGATCCGGCAGTGATCGTTCGCCTCATGAAATTCCGCCTTCAGGTAGTAGCGCGGAAGGATCTGCAACGCGGCGCCCTCCACGATCCGGCCCTGCGCACGAACGACGCCCGCGGATTCGATCCGCAGAACACCATCCACCGACTTGTCCGCGCGCCAGCCCACTGGCAGCCTGACCACGCATTCGCCTTTCCCGACCTTGATCCAGTCCATGCGCCAGATGCGGGCGAGTGCATCGCGCATGGCCGCCGCGTCTGCATAGCCGGGGGGTAGTTCGAATTGGGCCGGCAGCACGACGAGCTCGTCCCCTGTCGGCGTAACGGTGGCGGGATTGTTGAATGGGTCGTCGGCGAAGGGATTCGAAGGCCGGCTGGCCGTGGTATTGCTGGTGGTCGGCAAATCCCCGAAGAGGCTTTCGGCGGCACGGCGTGCGCGCTTCGATTTTTCACTGCCCATCATTTTTCTCCGATGGAATTGGGTTGGTCTGGGGGGAAACGTAGGTTGGTTTGCGTCGTAGCGTCGCACGTTGTCGGATGCGTACGCGAATGGTTGCATATTTTGAATACTGTAACGGGCACGACGGTTCCCCGCTTGACGCGGATGCCCGAGTTCAGTGCGGGTGTTCATGCGTTCAACCCGCCACGACACCTGCACCATTTAGGCGAGCGCATCAACGTCACCGAAATCGACAGTGAGGCTCGCATGAGCGCCTTGCCGAAACGACGGGCTATTGCGGAAAAGCGCTCCTGCGATGCGCGCGATGATCGTCGACAGCCTTAAGCTATGCGGTCAAACGTGCGGCAAATCGTCGATGCATTTTTCGACATGATCGCCAGGGACGTCCGTGTCAATCCCATCGCGGCCGTCGGTGTGAGAGACAGGCACAATTTTTGGCCCGAGAAACCGGGTGCCGCCGAGCGTAAAAAGGGACCATACAGCGTCTCCCCGACGGATCGCGGCGACGACTTCGGGCACCTCGACTATCGACGTGGGGGACAGCCAGTCACGCGTCGACGGGTCGACGGGAGCCCAGCGCACGTGGGTGATCCTGTCGCTCGCCGGGTTGATGCGAATGGCATCTATAGCAAAAGTAGTCACATCTGCCTCCATCATCCTGACAAAGGGATTTCGACATTATGCGCCGCATCTTTTGCCGCGGATCAGGAGGTGGAATCGTGAACGCCGTTATCAACTCGTGCGGCACCTATCGTTATCGGCTGATGCGTGCTGCCGAATCGTTGTCGCCCGGGAAATCGGCTGCGCTGTCCGTGATGCTCAATCCGAGCACCGCAATGGCAGGAAGTCAGAACCTGGTCAGTCTCCGGCGCGCCGTTCGCACGACCTGGTCTTGTTTCGCCAGATGTGGTACGGCACAGCGAATAGATCAGGTAGGGCCCCGGAATCCGGTCTGAGGCAATAAAACTCACACCCCAAGGACTTGTGGTCAAGCCACGAAACGGGCGAAACCCTTGCTGGGACTGCTGGTGCCGGGGACCGGACTTGAACCGGCAAGCCGTTAGGCGGCGGATTTTAAGTCCGCTATGTTTACCAATTTCATCACCCCGGCAGGGGTCGAAATGCGTGTGGACGCGAATTCTACCATTGCCCGACGGGCGTACCAAACCGGCGCAAAACCGTCCCACCGACGCCCCGCCCACCTCAAGTTCCACAAGCCGCATCGCCAGATACCGACGTCATCGCCAAGTCACAAACCTTCCCGATAATCCGCTCACGAAAACGTTTACAAATCGAGCGCAAACCCATGATCCCGACGATCAAAGATGTCGCCGCCCACGCCGGCTTCTCCATCGCCACGGTGTCGCGCGCGATCAACGCGCCGCACACCGTCAACCCGGTCACGCTCGACAAGGTGCGTCAGTCCATCGACGCCCTGAACTTTCGCCCTAGCCCGCTCGGCCGGCAGTTGCGCGGCGAACGCACGCGCCTGATCGGCGTGATCCTGCCGACGCTCGCCAATCCGGTATTCGCCGAATGCCTGCAAGGCATCGACGAACTCGCCTCGGCGCAAGGCTACCGGCTCATGCTGATGACCACGCAGTACGACGCCGACCGCGAACGCCACGCCATCGAAACGCTGCGCGAACATCGCGTCGAAGGCCTGATCCTGACGGTCGCCGATGCCGACACGCACCCGCTGCTCGACGAACTCGACCGCGCGGGGCTGCTCTACGTGCTGATGCATAACGACACGGTGCGTCGTCCGTCGGTCTCGGTGGACAACCGTCTCGCCGCCTACGACGGCGTGCGCATGCTGATCGCGCACGGCCATCGCCGCATCCTCATGCTCGCCGGCACGCTGGCCGCGTCCGATCGTGCCCGTCAGCGGCATCTCGGCTATTCGCAGGCGATGCAGCAGGCCGGCCTCACGCCGGCGCCCGCGCTCGAAGTCGATTTCAACGCCGAGGAACTGTCGCCCTCGGTGCTCGCTCATCTGACGAGCGGCCCGAACCGCCCCAGCGCCCTCTTCTGCAGTAACGATCTTCTCGCGATGGTGGTCATGCGCGGCCGGCGCCCCGCGCGGCTGCAGATTCCCCACGACATGTCGATTCTCGGCTTCGACGGCCTCGCAATGGGCGAGCTGCTGTCGCCTGCGCTCGCCAGCATCTGCGCGCCGAATCGCGAAATCGGCTGCGCGGCCTGGCAGCGCTTGCTGGCGCGCGTCACGGGCACTTACGAAGCCTTGAATGAAACGTCGCTCACGCTGACCTTGCCGCACAGCTTGCGCCAGGGCGCCACCATCGCGGCGATTTCGAACCGCGACGACGCAACGCCTGCGCGTGGTTTAGCGGCTGCCGAGCGGCCGTTTGCCTGAAGCGTCACGCAAGCCGTTGCCTGGCGTGCGCGATGCACCAGCGCATGCCTGCATGAAAACGTTTAACACGCCCGTTCGTTGATCCGAGCGTGGCAAACCACTTTGACTCACACGCTCCACAATCCCGAACCGCCCGCTCGCTTCCTCTCCAGGAGACCCGCAGTGATCCGCTCTTCCAAATATTTCGCTTCGCCAATCAAACCGCTCCGGCCGCTCTGGCGCCGCCTCGCGCGCTCCGCGGCCGCCGCGCTGTCGGCCGGCATGGTCGTCGCTGTCGCGCTCGCCGGGATCGCACCGCAAGCCGCCCGCGCCGACGAGACCGCGATCTGCTACAACTGCCCGCCCGAATGGGCCGACTGGGCGAGCCAGATCAAGGCGATCCAGCAAAAGACCGGCATTCGCGTGCCGTTCGACAACAAGAACTCCGGCCAGTCGATCGCGCAACTGATGGCCGAGCAGAAAAGCCCGGTCGCCGACGTCGTCTATCTCGGCGTCTCGTCGGCGTTCCAGGCGAAGGACAAGGGCGTGATCCAGCCGTACAAGCCCGCGCATTGGGACGACATTCCCGCCAACATGAAAGACCCGCAAGGCTACTGGTTCTCGATTCACTCGGGCACGCTGGGCTTTTTCGTCAACAAGGACGCGCTCGAAGGCAAGCCCGTGCCGCGCTCGTGGGCCGACCTGCTCAAGCCTGAGTACAAAGGCATGATCGGCTACCTCGATCCGTCGAGCGCGTTCGTCGGCTATGCAGGTGCGGTCGCGGTGAATCAGGCGCTCGGCGGCACGCTCGATAACTTCGAGCCGGGCCTCGACTGGTTTCGCAAGCTGAAGGCCAATGCGCCGATCGTGCCGAAGCAGACCGCCTACGCGCGTGTGATGTCCGGTGAAATTCCGATCCTGCTCGACTACGATTTCGACGCCTACCGCGCGAAGTACAAGGATCACGCGAACGTCGAATTCGTGATTCCGAAGGAAGGCACGATCTCGGTGCCGTACGTGATGAGTCTCGTGAAGGGCGCGCCGCACGAAGCGAACGGCAAGAAGGTGCTCGACTTCGTGCTCTCCGACGAAGGCCAGAAACTGTGGGCCGACGCCTATCTGCGTCCGGTGCGCGCGAATGCGATGAGCCCGGAAACCGCCGCCAAATTCCTGCCCGCCAGCGACTATGCGCGCGCCAAGCCGGTGGACTTCGGCAAGATGGCCGAGAAGCAGTCGAGCTTCGGCGAGCGTTATCTGCAGGTGATGCATTGAACGACATCACGTTCCCGCTGCGCTGGCGCATCGCGTTGATCGCACCGGCGCTGGCGGTGTTCATCGCCTTCTGGCTGCTGCCGATGGGCGCGCTCGCGCAGTTGAGCGGCGACGGCCACGCGTTCGCCACCTATCGCGCGATGCTGACGAATCCGCGCTACATGTCGAGCCTCGGCGCGACCGTGCTTTTGTCCGCGGCGGTCACGGCGGCGACGCTGGTGCTGTCGGTGATCGCGGGTCTGCTGCTGGCGCGTCGCGAGTTTCCTTTGAAACGCACGCTGCTTGCCTTGCTCACGTTTCCGCTGGCGTTTCCCGGCGTGGTGGTCGGCTTCATGGTCATCATGCTGGCGGGACGCCAGGGGCTGATCGGCGCGCTCTCGCTGAAACTCACGGGCGACCGCTGGGTGTTCGCCTATTCGATGAGCGGCCTCTTTCTCGGCTACCTGTACTTCTCGATTCCGCGCGTGATCGTCACCGTGATGGCGTCGGCGACCAAGCTCGACGCGTCGCTCGAAGAAGCCGCGCGTTCGCTCGGCGCGTCGCCGTGGCGCATCACGCGCGACATCGTGTTGCCCGCGCTGTCGCCTGGGCTGATCGCGGCGGGCGCGGTGTGCTTCGCCACCGCGATGGGCGCATTCGGCACCGCGTTCACGCTCGCCACCGACATCGACGTGCTGCCGATGACCATCTACACCGAGTTCACCCTCAACGCGAACATGGTGACGGCCGCGGGCCTCTCGATCGTGCTCGGCATCGTGACGTGGGCCGTGCTGGCGTTGGCGCGCAGCGTGAGCGGTTCGGCCGTGGCGGCAAGTGCATGAGCGCCGTTTCAAAACCTGCCGCTTCCAAAGCGGAGGACAGGACTTCAATGAGTTCCATCACAACCTCTTTACAACCGCCCGCAAAGCCGCGCTCGCGGCTCCGCTTGCCGGACGCCAGGACGTGGCTCGCAGCCGGCCAATGGCTCGTCACGCTGCTGCTGTGCGCGTTCCTGATCGTGCCGGTCATCATGTCGATCATGGCGGGCCTGACGGTCAACTACTTCAAGGGCGTCTCCAGCGGACTGACGCTGCGCTGGCTTGGCGAAGTGTGGACGCAGTATCACAGCTCGGTGTTTCTTTCGCTCGAAGTGGCGGCGGCGACCCTGCTCATCACGCTGATGACCGGCGTGCCCGCGGGTTATGTGCTCGCGCGCAGCAAGACGCGGCTCTCGCGCATCATCGAAGAGTTTCTGGTGCTGCCGATCGCGCTGCCCGGCCTCGCGTCCGCGCTCGCGCTGCTGGTGGTCTACGGCGGCTTCACGATGTTCCGCATGAGCGTGGCATTCATCGTCGTCGGGCATGTGGTGTTCACGCTGCCCTTCATGGTGCGCGCGGTCGCCGCGGTGTGCGCGAGCAGCGATCTGCGCACGCTCGAGGAAGGCGCGGCGAGTCTCGGCGCAAGCTTCTTGCAACGCTTCGTGACGATCGTGCTGCCGAACGCACGGCCCGGCATCGTGGCCGGCGCGCTGGCGGTGCTGACGCTCTCGATCGGCGAATTCAACCTCACGTGGATGCTGCACACGCCCGATACCAAGACGCTGCCGGTCGGTCTCGCCGACACCTACGCGTCGTTGCGCATCGAGATCGGCAGCGCCTACACGATTCTGTTTTTCATCATGACGATGCCTCTGCTCGTCGCCATGCAATGGCTCGGCGTCGATGCGACTGGCCAGCGCAGCGCGGCGAAAAAACGCGTCGCCGCATCTCCTTCGAAGTCCATCACGCCATGAAACTCGCTTCCGTTCCCATCACGCTGACGCAATGCGCGAAAACGTTTCGCGGCACGCGCGTGCTCGAACCGCTCGATCTGCATATCGACGCCGGCGAAACGCTGGTGCTGCTTGGCCCGTCCGGCTGCGGCAAGACCACAACGCTGCGCATGATCGCGGGACTCGAGACACCGGACGCCGGTGGCCGCATCGCATTCGGCGACGACGACGTCACCGCCCTGCCGATCGAAAAACGCCAGGTCGGCATGGTGTTCCAGAGCTACGCGCTGATTCCCAATCTGACGGTGCGCGGCAACATCGGCTACGGTTTGAAGATCAAACGCATGCCCGTTGAGACCACGCGGCAACGCGTCGACGAATTGCTCGGCATGATGCGTCTCACCGCTCACGCCGACAAACCGATCGATCAACTCTCCGGCGGCCAGCGCCAGCGTGTGGCGCTCGCTCGCGCCCTCGCCGTGCAGCCGCGTGTGCTGCTGCTCGACGAACCTTTGACCGCGCTCGACGCCCGTTTGCGCGACACCTTGCGCAGCGAGATGAACACGCTGCTGCGCGAGTTGGGCATCACGACCGTCTACGTCACGCACGATCAGGCCGAAGCGATGGAACTGGGCGACCGCATCGTCGTGATGAGCGCGGGGCGCATCGAGCAGATCGGCTCGCCGCGTGAGATCTACTACCGTCCCGCGAACCGCACAGTCGCGCAGTTCGTCGGCACGATCAACCGGCTTGCGGGCGAGCGGCGCGAGGGCATGCTGACGACCACGGGCGGCGCCGTGCCGCTGCCCGCAGGCTCAATGCACGCGAACTCGGCGCACGAGATTTTCTTCCGCCCGGAAGACGCTTATCTTGCTGATCCGGCTCATGCGCAATTGCGTGGCCACATCGAAAGCACGGCCTTTCTGGGTGAACGCACGCGTCTGACGATCGGCGGCGCCGCGCCGGACGCGTTGCTGATCGACGTGGCCGGCCGGGTGGAATTGGCGCGCGGCACACCGGTCGGCATTTCCATCGCGCAGGACGCGCTGATTGCGCTATCGTAATGAAGCCGCGCTGTTTTTCTGGCGCGCTATAAAAAGGACATCCCCATGCTGCTGGCTCAAATTAGCGACCTGCATATCAAACGGCCCGGCGCGCTCGCTTACCGCCGCGTCGACACCGGCGCCTATCTCGCACGCTGCGTCGCCGCCCTCAATGCGCTCGAACCGCGCCCCGACGCGGTGATCATGACCGGCGACCTCGTGGATCAAGGTGATCCCGAACAGTACGAGCACCTCAAAACACTGCTCGCGCCGCTCGAAATTCCCTACTTCATGCTGGTCGGCAATCACGACAAACGCACTGCGTTGCGCGCCGCGTTTCCCGATCGCAAGGAATTACAAAGCGGTGGCGAGTTCGTGCAATACGCGGTCGATGTCGGCGCGCTGCGGTTCATCGCGCTCGATTCGATGGTGCCGGGCCAAAGCGCCGGCACTCTGTGCGACGCACGGCTCGCGTGGCTCGCCACGCAGCTCGATGCGGCCCAAGGCAAACCGACGGTGGTCGCGTTGCATCACCCGCCGTTCGCGTGCGGCATCGGGCATATGGACGAACTGCGGCTCGACCCCGCCGCCGCCGACAAACTCGCGGCGTTGATCGCGCGTTATCCGAACGTGGAGCGAGTAATCTGCGGGCACGTGCATCGGCCGATGTTCGTGCGTTTCGGCGGCACGATCGCCTCAGCGGTGCCGGCGCCCGCGCATCAGGTCGCGCTCGATCTGCGCGACGATGCCCCGTCCGCGTTCATGATGGAGCCGCCCGCGTACGCGCTGCATCGCTACGATCCGGCGACTGGCATCGTCACGCACCACGCTTACGTCGAGCAGGCCGATGGCCCGTATCCGTTTTACGAGCCCGAGGGCGATCTGATCGATTGACGCGCGGCTCAGGTGTCGATGAAAGTCTCATGCACGCGCCGGGACGACCTGAAATACGGAATCCCGAGCGCGGCCGCCACAACAGCTTGAACGAAGCCGTCGAATGGAATGGCGATGCCGATGCCGACGGCATGGGTCATGTGATCGCCGAGCAGATACGCGCCGGTGCGCATCACGACAATCGCCAGCAGCCATGCCTGGATATGCACGGTAAAACGCGCCGACTTGCGCCACGCAAGCAGCGCCAGCCAGCCCATGCCCGCGACGATGAACACACCCGTGAGCACATCGCAGCCCATCATCACGATCACGGTGCGATACCAGCCGTGCGTTTCGGGCCGCGCGAACACGGCCAGCACTTCCCATTCGAGCATGAGTTTGAGCGGATCGCGCATGGCGATCGCGGTATGGAGCGCCCACGCCGTGAGGCAAATCAGGGCGATGAGCAGCCAGCCGCGGATGCGTCGAGGTTCGTGTTTCGTGATCGAGGTCATGGAGTCGTTCTAGTAGGCGTCAGTCGGATAAGGCGCGCCGATTCTACGAACGAACGCCGAACAACCATCTCATTTTGTCGGCAATGCATTGTCAGGCGATCGGTGTCCGCCCTTGTCGCTTCGCTCGCCGCCATCAGCACGATCCGCCATGCTCCGGTATGATCGGCACGCTTGAGGACCGCGCATGGGCCGGTCCGTCGACTGTCCCCTCTCATGTCCACTTCCAACGCGTCCACTCCCGCTTCCGCCGACCGGTCGTTGCGCGGCCTGCTGTTTCTGCTCGCCACCATTGCCGGTGTCTCGGTTGCGAACATCTATTACAACCAGCCGCTGCTCGACGACTTCCGCCAATCGTTTCCGCGCAGCGGGTCGTGGGTCGGCGCGGTGCCGGCCGTCACACAACTCGGCTACGCGGCCGGCATGCTGCTGCTTGCGCCGCTCGGCGACCGTTTCGACCGGCGTCGCCTGATCCTGTTGCAGATCGCCGCCATTTGCGTCGCGCTGGTCGTGGCAGCCGCGGCGCCGACGCTGACCGTGCTGATCGTCGCGAGTCTGGCGATCGGCGTGCTCGCCACCATCGCGCAGCAAGCGGTGCCGTTCGCGGCGGAACTCGCGCCGCCGTCCGAACGCGGCCACGCGGTCGGCACAGTGATGAGCGGCTTGCTGCTGGGGATTTTGCTGGCGCGAACGGCGTCGGGCATGATCGCCGAATATTTCGGCTGGCGCGCGGTCTTCGGCGCGTCCGTGGTCGCGTTGCTGGTGTTGGCGGTCGTCATCATTTTGCGTCTGCCAAAGAGCCAGCCGACGTCGACGCTGCCCTACGGCAAGCTGCTGGTCTCGATGTGGCATCTGATCGTCGAACATCGCGAGCTGCGCGAAGCGTCGCTAACCGGCGCGGCCATGTTCGCGGCGTTCAGCATTTTCTGGTCGGTGCTGGCCTTGTTGCTGGCCGGCGCGCCGTTTCATCTCGGGCCGCAGGCGGCCGGGCTATTCGGAATCGTCGGCGCGGCGGGCGCGATGGCCGCCCCGCTCGCCGGCAAGTTTTCCGATCGACGCGGACCGCGCGCGATCATCACTTTGTCGATCGTGCTGGTGGCGATTTCGTTCGTCGTGTTCGGTGTATCGGCGACGAGCATCGCCGGCCTTGTGGTCGGCGTGATCATTCTCGATATCGGCGTGCAGGCCGCGCAGATCTCCAATCAGTCGCGCATCTACGCACTCAAGCCGGACGCGCGCAGCCGCGTGAATACGGTGTACATGGTGGCGTATTTCATTGGCGGAGCACTCGGCTCCGGTGTCGGCGCAGTGGTCTGGCCGGCGTTCGGGTGGATCGGTGTGAGTGTGGCCGGGATCGTATTCGCGGGGCTGGCGGCGTGGAATCATCTGGCGCTCCCGACACGCGCTAAAAGCTAGCGCGTTATCTGCGCTGCGCGGAGCCCTTATTTGCTGCTTCGCGCATACGCATATTCGTGCAATGCGTCGATCACCCGGTCGAATTCGAACGACTTGTCGTAGAAGTGGCGCACGCCATATTGCTCGCAGCGCTCCCGATACGCGGGCAACGCGTGATTGGTCAGCACCGCGGCGAACATCCTGTCGATCAATCCTTCGCGCTGCAAGTAAGCGAGGACCGGCACGCCCGAGCCCTGCTTCAACTGCAAGTCGACGATCACCGCGTCGAAGGATTCGTCGCTCAACAGGGCGATAGCCTGATCCGCGGAATCCGCGTACGCGGCCACCTTCAGCAGACCGGAGGCGTCGATCGTCTCCACGAGGCTTCTGCGGATCAGCGGCGAATCCTCGATCAGCAACACACGCAACGGCGCGTGACGGGCTGACTCGGCAACAGGGTTCGATTCGCTGTTCATCGGGATATCTCGATCGTCCACTATTCGATCAAGCCGTTCTTGATCGCGTAATAAGTCAGATCGGCATTGTTCGCCAACCGCATCTTCTCCAGCACGCGAGCCCGGTAAGTGCTCACCGTCTTCACGGATAAATGCAATTCCTCCGCGATGTCAGTGGGAATCTGCCCCGCTGCCAGCTTGCAGAAAATCTGGAACTCGCGCTCGGAGAGCGCTTCGTGCGGACGCCCCGCGGCTGGCTTGTCGAGATTGTCGGCGAGCGTGTCGGCGACCGCTTCGGAGAGGTAACGATGCCCGCGCGCCACCGCGCGAATGGCCCGCACGATCTCCTCGGGCTCGCAGTCCTTGTTCAGATAACCGTTCGCGCCCGCGCGCAGCAGATTGATCGCGTACTGGCTCTCCGGATAGCCCGACAGAATCAGCACACCCTGTTCAGGGCGCACCTGCCTGATCACGCGCAAGGTGTCGATGCCGTTCTTGTCCGGCATCGCGATGTCGAGCAGCACCACGTCGAAAGCCTGCTCGCGCACGAGGCGGATGGTTTCGTCACCGGTGGCCGCTTCGGCCGCGACGCACATATCCGGCTCGTCAGCGACGAACTGTTTGAAGCCACCTCGGACGATCGCATGGTCGTCAGCTATCAACACTCGAATCATCGGCTTGGGTGTCCGTGCAATGGAATCGCTCCAAAGCAGACATTGTAATGACCTCCGGCATGGCATCTGCCGGATTTGGAAAACCGGGCGGCGCATGCCGGCGCGGGAAACCTTCCAGACCCACCCGCGCCCGCTGCGCCGTCCGCCACGCTGCCTGAGCCGGCTAAGCGGCCGTGATGTACAGAGCTGCCGCTCGCCGTCGTGCTACGGTCCTTCTCTATGTTCCTCGCTTCTACGTTCTAGTTTTTTTGCGCCGCCGCTTACTCGCGGCCTGCGAGCAAATCCGCCATATCGTCGGCATGCTCTTCTTCGACGGCGAGAATCTCTTCGAACATACGGCGAGTCGTCACGTCCTTCTCGCCGAGATAGCGAATGATCTCGCGGTACGTGTCGATCGCAATCCGCTCGGCGATCAGGTTCTCCTTGATCATGTCCGTGAGATTGTCGCCTTCCTTGTATTCCGAATGCGAGCGCGTCTTCAAGCCGTCCGGCGCGAAATCCGGCTCGCCGCCGAGTTGCACGATCCGCTCGGCGATGCTGTCGGCGTGTTCCTGCTCCTCCGCCGCATGCTGAGCGAACTCCGCCGCCACAGCCTCGGAGTTGATGCCCTTCGCCATGAAGTGATGCCGCTTGTAGCGCAGCACGCAGACGATTTCGGTGGCCAGAGCGTCGTTGCACAGCTTCAACACTGTCTCGCGATCCGCGCCATAGGTTTGCGTGACCGGACCGTCGGACATGTGCTTGCGTGCGTCTTCGCGGATCTTTTTAAGGTCCATCACGAACGGATCGCGAGATTGAGATGCCGCGCCCTGGGCGCCAGGTGATTTCGACATTGAATTTCTCCTTTATCCGGTATTGGGGGGAACTGCGCATCACGCACGAATCGCGCCTGATGCGCCGGCACACGGAATGATTGCCGCGAATGACCACGCGTCTACGTTCGGAATACGCCGAGCAGCAGCGTGACCACGAATACGACGAGGAAAATGTAGAACAGGATCTTTGCAATTTCGGCCGCACCCGCCGCAATGCCCGTAAAACCGAACACGGCGGCGATGATCGCAATCACGAAAAAAACGATGGCATAGTGAAGCATGGCGACTCTCCTTCTTGTTGTATCTGCGTGGGCATGGCGTACGACATCGACTGGCGAACCGTTCTCGCACCTTCGAAGACGCGGCTCGCGACTTTCTCATTGAGCAGCGCTAATCGACGATCTTTTTCGTCACCACGAAGCCCAGCACGAGGAACACCACGCACAGAATCACAAACACGATGAACAGGAACTTCGCGATCGCCGCCGCGCCCGCCGCGACACCGGTAAAGCCAAGAAGACCGGCGATCACCGCGATGACGGCGAAGAACAACGCCCATTTCAGCATGATGGCTTCCTCCCGAGACATTGATTGAACGATCAGGTCCATCCTATCGATCAGCGACGCAACGCGCATTCCGACGCACGCCGGTTTTCGTGTGAGAATCCGCTTACATTGGATTACGGCAGCGTTACGGTGAGCGTGTTCGCCACACCGCGCCTGCGTGCTGCGCCGCGACAGCCGCGCGATAGCGGCAGCGTCGCCGAACGCGGCGGACGTTACACTGATGCCCCATCAGAGGAGCCGAATGTGTCAAATGTGCAGAACGTACCGGACGCGGGCAATCCTGGTGCCGCCGCCCGGTTGAGCGACTGGATGCGCAATCGCAGTTGGGCGATCGCCATGACGGTGGCCATCGTCATTACCGTGGGCGGCCTCGTGATTCTCGAGACCGCCCGCCAGCGCATTGCCGCCGAGTACGAGACCGCGCTCGAAGCGCGCGACGTCACCGTGCAACTGAGCACGCTCGCAAGCGAGTTATCGCGCCTGAGCGCTCAGCAAAGCGAATTTCTTCTGACGAAGCAGGACGCCACCGCGCACGAGTTCTGCGCGACCGCGGTGCGCGTCCGCCAGAGCGAACAGCAGTTGAACCGCTTCTACCGCAGTGGCAAAGCGGACAGCGCCGAGCTGGCCAGCTTTACGCAGATTCTTGCGCTGATCGAGGCGCGGATCGGCGCGGGCGCGTCCGCGCTGCAGCGTGCGGCGCCGCATCCGCTCGATATGTCCGCATGCGGCGGCGCGAGCGAGGCGAATCCGGCCGACGCGTCGCTGGTGGACAGCACGCTCTCGCTGCTGCGCGACAACGAGGAACGCCGCGCGCAACACGCGCTTGCCGCGAGTCGCGGCGATCAGCGCATCTCCACGCTGTGCGCAGCGGGTCTCTCGGCGCTGAACATCGTGCTGTTCATTCTGCTGTTTCGCAACCTCGGCATTCAGATCGATCGTCAGGCGCGCGTGCAGCGTCAATTGATCACCCAACAGGAAGGCCTCGACCAGCTCGTCAACGAACGCACCCGGCAGCTCGAGGCGCTCGGCTGGCACTTGCAGGCGGTCAGCGAAAACGAGAAGACGCAGCTCGCGCGCGAGTTGCACGACGAACTCGGCGCGATTCTGACCGCCAGCAAAATGGATGTGGCCTGGGCCAACCGCAAGCTGAAGGACAGCGAGCCGGACGTCTCCGAGAAACTCAAACGGGCGCTCGCCAATCTCGATCAGGGCATCGCGCTCAAGCGCCGCATCATCGAAGACATGCGGCCTACCGTGCTGGCCAACTTCGGGCTCGTCACCGCCTTGCGCACGCTTGCCGACGAAGCCGCGCAACGCAACAGCTGGACGCTCGAACTGCACCTGCCCGCCGACGACATCAAGCTCGACGAGCAGACAGAGATCGCGCTGTTCCGCGTCGCGCAGGAGTCGCTCACCAATGCAGCCAAGTACGCGCGAGCTTCGAAGGTATCGATCGCCTTGCAGGTCGGCGACGGCCAGGTGGCACTGCATATCGCCGATAACGGCGTCGGTATCATGCCGGCCGATCTGAAGCGCACGCACACTCACGGGCTGCTCGGCATGCGCCAGCGCGTCGCTGCGCACGGCGGGCGCTTCGATATCCGGCGCGGCGTGCCGAACGGCACCGACATCCATGTGGAGATGCCGAGCGTCAGCACCGCGACGCCGTCGGTCGATCTGCCGCAGACTACGCCTTCGCGAACGCCCGTCTAGCCAGGCTGCACAGAGGCTTGTAGGAGTGCGCCGACGCAAACACCGGAGCACGCCTACAAGAAAATCGCAGCCCAGCCGACAGCGCCGCCCCCGCCCTTTTTTTACCATGCAATCAGACCGGATCGACTGGCGTAAGCCCCGGTCGGACGACAGCTAGCTCAGCTGGCGCGTGCCGTACAACATGGGCACGTCAACCAATGCATGCTCGACAAGGAGAACTCTCATGAATCGACTGATCGCTTTGCTTCTCATTGCAGGGACAGCTGCGCTCGCCGGTTGCAACACCGTGGCGGGGGCTGGGCAGGATATTTCGAAGGGTGGCGACGCCATCTCGAACTCGGCTGAAAAGGCCAAATAAGCAGCTGAAAACAAAGCAGTCGCCGGGCGCTTTGCAGCGCCTGGATTGCAGGATAGTGAGAGCCCGTCGCGGGAAACCGTGGCGGGTTTTTTTGTGCGCCCGCTTAGGGTTTCCTCGCGGGCGTTCGCTGAAGACGTGGGTCTCCGTCCGAGCCGCAGTTGTTTGTCGAACCACAGCGGTCTGCCAAAGCCGCAGTTGTTGCCGACCCCGCAAACAAAACGGCGACCCACTCGCGTGGATCGCCGCCCCGTCCTCCCCAGGACTTGCCACCTATTGCATGCGCTTGGCGAGCCGCCTTGGTTAGCGCTTATTGCCCGTTCAGCGTGTTCGTCAACTCGACGCTCGGCGTTTGCGTGTTGCCGTTCTGCGCGACCAGCAGATGGATCTGACCCGGCACGAGCTGGCTCAGCGCACCGGCGGTCGGTACCGACGTCACCAGCCAGTCGGCATTGTTCGACAACGTGAACGCCGTCGACTTAAAGATCGGCGTCTTGCTGCCGGCCGCAGTCGCGATCAGCACGTACGTGCCACCCGACACGTAGATCGAATCCTGGCCGCTCGCCGGCACCGCGTTCTTGAAGGCCACACCGGCCATCGTCGGGGAGACGTTGGTGATGTCGGTGGAAGTGGACTGGACCAGATACAGGTCGAGGTTGGTCGCGTTCGCCGACGCGTTGAAGCCGCGCAGACGCGCGCTGTTCGAGAGCAGGCCCTTGTCGAACGGATCGTCGATCAGGCCGATGTCCGGCGTGGCCAAACCCGGCAACGCGAGCACGGTGTATTCGTGGCCCTTCGCGACATCCGGAAAGCTGCCGCTCGCGAGCGCCGTTGTCGTGCCGGTTGCCGAGTAAGCGACCGTGGTCGCACCCGTGTTGATATTGGTGAGGTTCGTCACACCCTTATAGCTGATGTTCGTCTGTCCCGAGGGCGCAGTGCCGTTCACCAGAAAGTCGACTGCCGGCCCGCTGGGAATCGCATGAATGAAATGGATCTCCGGATTGGTCAGCCCGAGTTCCTTGCCTGGGTCGTCGGAGCCACCACCGCACGCACTCAGAACGGATGCAACGGCAGCCATCGCCACCATGGTTCGGATCAGTTTCATTATGTTCACCTGTATCGATTTGTCGGGCTCGCGGCCCATTGATTTTGTGGACGCCCCGCTTCGCGCAACACGCCGTCTGACACCTTGTTCGTTGGTCATACGAACGGTTCAGGCCAGCTCTGCGAAACGGAGCACCCCCTCCTATCCCTGCTGCACATCGCGCCTCTTTTCCGAACGGCGCGGTCCGTGTCGATGGACGCTCGGTTTGAGCAATGCGTGTGCCGCGGGCTTCGATATGGCTTGTGGGGGCTGAAGAATGTCTTACGGAGCAATGAGTTGCGGGGATTAGAATTTTTCCTCGGAGGGATGGCACAGCGGGCGGTGTATTGTTCGTCCGCGTCCAATACTTACACGGTCCTCCGCATGTCTTACCAACACTTACTCGCCGAACTCGACCTCGGCTTCACTCGCTTGCGCAACCGCGTGGTGATGGGTTCGATGCACACCGGCATGGAGGACCGCTTCTGGAATTACCCGAAGCTGGCCGCGTATTTCCGCGAGCGCGCGAAGGGTGGCGTCGGCCTGATCGTCACGGGCGGCATCTCGCCGAATCGCGAGGGTTGGCTGTTGCCGTTCGGCGGCACGCTCAATTCCGTGTTCGATTTGCGCAATCATCGGAAGTTGACCGAGGCCGTGCACGCCGAGGGCGGCAAGATCGCGCTGCAGATCCTGCATGCGGGCCGCTATGGTTATCAACCGTTCGTCGTCTCCGCGTCCGCGATCAAATCGCCGATCTCGAAGTTCAAGCCGCGCGCGCTGAGCATCGGCGGCATTGCGAAGACCGTGCGCGACTACGCGCGCTGCGCGCGCCTCGCTCAACGCGCGGGCTATGACGGCATCGAGATCATGGGCAGCGAGGGCTATCTGCTCAACCAGTTCCTATGCCCACGCACCAATCGACGCACCGACGCGTACGGCGGCAGCATCGAAAACCGCATGCGGCTCGCGCGCGAGATCGTCGAGCGGGTGCGCGCGGTGTGCGGCGAACGCTCTATCGTCGTGTACCGGATCTCGCTGATCGATCTGGTGGAAGGCGGCAATACGTGGGACGAAACCGTGCAGGTCGCCCAGGCGCTCGAAGCCGCCGGCGTGACGATGTTCAACACCGGCATCGGCTGGCACGAAGCGCGAGTACCGACCATCGTGACCTCGGTGCCGCGCGCCGCCTTCGCCGCGCTGAGCGCGCGATTGAAGGCCGCCGTCAAGGTGCCGGTGATCGTGTCGAACCGCATCAATACGCCCGACGTCGCCGAGGCGCTGCTCGCACAAGGCGCCGGCGATCTGGTTTCCATGGCGCGGCCGCTGCTGGCTGATCCCGAGTTCGTCGTGAAGACCGCCGAGGGACGCACGCAGGAAATCAACACCTGTATCGCCTGCAATCAAGCCTGCCTCGATCACACGTTCAAGAACCAGCGCGCGACCTGCCTCGTCAATCCGCGCGCGGGACGCGAAACCGAACTGGTCTACCGGCCGGTCGCCGGAGCGCAGGCCGCGCGTTCGATCGCGGTCGTCGGCGCGGGTCCGGCGGGATTGTCGGCGGCGACGGTGGCGGCCGCGCGTGGGCATCGCGTGACGCTGTTCGATGCGAGTGCAACGATCGGCGGCCAGTTCAATCTGGCGATGCGTGTGCCGGGCAAGGAAGAGTTCAGCGAGACGATCCGCTATTTTCAGAGCCAGTTGCAGCGCCACCGCGTCGACGTGCGGCTCGACACGCGCGTCGATCCCGCGCTGCTCGCTGCCGGCGCTTACGACGATGTGATCATCGCCACCGGCATCGTGCCGCGGCGGCCGGCGATAGCCGGCATCGACGGGCCGAATGTGCTGTCCTACGTCGACGTGCTGCGCGGCGCACCGGTCGGCCAGCGCGTCGCCGTGATCGGCGCGGGCGGCATTGGTTTCGACGTCAGCGAGTTTCTGCTGCATCGCGCGGGCGATCCGCTGCCGATGCCGCGCGATGCATGGCTCGACGAATGGGGTGTCGATCTGGCCGTGCAGGAACGCGGCGGCCTGAAACCACCCGCGCCGCCACAGCCGCCACGACAGATCTGGCTGCTGCAGCGCAAGGCCGGCAAGCTCGGCATGGGACTCGGCAAGACTTCCGGCTGGGTGCATCGCGCGACGCTGGCGAGGAACGGCGTGAAGATGCTCGGCGGCGTGTCGTATCGGGAGATCAGTGCGCGCGGCTTGAAGATCGCGCGTGACGGAGCCGAGGAATGGCTCGAAGTGGATACGATTGTCGTGTGCGCGGGGCAGGAATCGCTGCGCGACCTGCATCCGCAGACGGAAGCAGACGCGCAGACCGATCAGGCCAACGGTCCGCGTTTTCACGTGATCGGCGGCGCGAAGGTCGCGACCGAACTGGACGCAAAGCGCGCGATTCGCGAAGGCGCGGAAGTGGCGGCGGCGCTGTAACAGGCCGTCGCCCGCGTCGGGCGAAACTCAGGCGAGCCGCTTCTTCCGGTAATCGAACCAGAAAGACAGCCCCACGCTCGCCAGAATCACGACCGTCGCGACCACCGTGGAATGAGTCACCGGCTCGCCGAGCAGCAGCGCGCCGAGCGCCACCGCCACCACCGGATTCACGTACATGCAACTGCTGGCGATGATCGGGCTGGTGTGCCGGATCAGAAAACCGTACGCGACGTAGGCGGCCATCGTCCCGATCAGCATCAGGTAGATGAACGCCAGCACCGGCAGGGCATGCACCTCGAGCATCCGTTCGCCCGAGACCCACGCGACCAGCGTCGACATCGCGCCGCCCAGGCCGATTTGCAGCGACGTCGACAGAAACAGGTCCGAAGGCAGCTTCAGACGCCCGGCCAGATGCGCGCCGCCCGCCCAGAAAAGCGCGCCGCACAGAATCGCCAGACTGCCGCCCGCCGAGCCGGGCGCGCTGTCGCCGTGGCTGAGAATCGCAATGCCGACCAGACCGAGCCCGACCGCGAACCATTCGCCGCGGCCGATCTTGCGCCCCGCCACCGCCGCGATCACCGTGGCGAAGAGCGGCACGGTCGCGACCATGACGGCTGCGGTGCCGGTGCCGACGGTGCGCATCCCATAGGCGAGCATGCCGCTCGACAAACCGACCAGCATGGTGCCGACGAGCCCCGCATTGCGGATTTCGGCCGCGCTCGGCCAGACCGGATTGCGGCGCGCCGCGAACACGAAGAGCCCTACGCCGGCAAACAGATTGCGCAGCCCTGAAAGCAGCAGCGGCGGAAACGAGCCCAGCGCGACGTGCACGGCGAGATACGTCGAACCCCACACGAGATAGACGACGGCGAGCGCGAGCGCGATCTGCCCGTTGCGCGACTGCGGCAGACGGATGGGAAAACCACGCGGAAAACGGCTTGGAAGTTGCAGCGACATGCGTTCAACCCGCCCATGCCGCTCGAGGTGCTGCGCCCCCGCTAAAGACCCTGTGGCGGGATGGCGGACACCGCATCGGCGATGCGGTCTGACGGGCGAGGCTGGCGGACATGTCGGTGGAACGGAAGGACGATAGATGGCCAATGGGGCCACAACGCCGCGGCGATCAAGAGAAAATCGAGCCACGGCGAACACGCGCCAAATGGTCGGCGCGCACCGCATTATGCAGTAAGCGCCCACCGCGTCGCTTGAAAGAATCGTAACTTTTTGGCGTGCATGCAACAAAAAACCGGGGACCTCTCCCCGGCTTTTCATCGCGCGCGCCAAGGGGTGCGTTTGCGCTATGCAGCTTGCATCATCAGGATGGCTCAGTTGGCCATCGCACCCGACGCTTCGTGCTTCATGCCCATCGCGTCGCCCTTTTTCATCTTGTCGTGCTTCATCGTGTTCTTCTTCATGCCGTCCTTCGACATGCTGTCTTTGGACATGGAATCCTTCGACATGGTGTCCTTCGACATCGAATCGTTGGACATGGCGCCGCTTGCCTGGGCGAATGCGGCGCCGCCGCTGGTCAGGAGAGCGACGGCGACTGCTGCGATTGCGAACTTTTTCATGAGATGACTCCGTGAGTTGTGGATGAATCAGAACCGGCCAGAGCACTAGCCGGCGTATTTCCGAAGCTTCTGCCGCCCGGGGTCGCGCAGCCGTTTCAGCGGCGCCGACCCGCGCGCGTCAGGAGCCTCCGAACCAGTTGTAGCCCTGGTCGACCCAATAGCCGCCGGGATACGTGTTGGTGACGAACATCTCGACGATGTGTTTCGGGTTCTTGTAGCCGAGCTTGGTCGGCATGCGCAGCTTCATCGGGAAGCCGTATTTCGCGGGCAGGCGCTCGCCGTCGTACGAAAACGTGAGCAGCGTTTGCGGATGCAGCGCGGTCGGCATGTCGATGCTTTCGTAGTAGTCGTCGGCGCATTTGAAGCCGACGTATTTGGCACTCGTGTCCGCGCCGATGCGCCGCAGAAAGTCGCTGAACGGCGTGCCGCCCCAGCGGCCGATCGCGCTCCACCCTTCCACGCAGATATGCCGCGTGATCTGCTCGGCGTGCGGCAGCGCGTACAGCTCGGGGAGCGCCCAGACACGCTGACCGGTCACGAGCCCGCTGATCTTCAACTTGTAGTCGGCGCCGTTCACGTCGGGCACGTCGTCGATGCCGTAGAACGCGTTGAACGGAAACGGCCGTGTGATCTGCGCTTCGGTGTAGGTCGGCGCGAGTTGCTTCGGATCGAACAGCGCGGCTTGCGCGCGGTCGTTCAGACGCGAGACGGCGGTGAGAAAAGTGTTGACCGAATCGTCGTCGGTGAGCGAGCAGCCGGTCAGCATCGACAGGCCGCCCAGCGTCAACAGCCGTTTGCCGAACAGGCGCCGCGACGGCATCGCGAGTTCGCGGCGGGCGTCGATCAGGATCGATTCGCGGTCGAGCTTCTGGCCAACAGAGCGAGTGGAGTTGCGAGTGGGTTTGTTCATGATTCGGTATCCGTAACGTTCGCCTGATCGGACGAATGACTCAGCGTCCGCGCAACATCGCGAGCAGCGAGCGCGGCACGAGCGCCACCATCGCCAGATGCACGGCAATGAACGCGGCCATTAGCGACATCGCGCAGAAGTGGACGATGCGCGCGTTGTCGTAGCCGCCCATCAGTTCGCGCAGCAGCGGAAACTGCACCGACTTCCAGATGGCGAGACCCGAGAGCACCAGCACGATCAGATCGCAGACCACGAACAGGTAGGCGAATTTCTGCACTGCGTTATAGACACGCAGGTCGGCGTGCGAGAGCTTGCCGCTCAACGCGGCGATGAAATCGTGCAGCACGGCGCGCGGCGACACCGGCAGGAATTTGCGCACGAAGCGCCCGCTCGCGAGGTTCAACGCGAGATACAGCAGGCCGTTGAAAACCAGCAGCCACATCGCCGCGAAATGCCATTGCAGCGCGCCGCCGAGCCAGCCGCCGAGCGTGATGGCGGGCGGAAAACGGAACGCCGGGAAGATCGGCGAGGCGTCGTAGATGCGCCAGCCCGAGAGCATCATCACAATGGCCGCGAGCGCGTTGAGCCAATGCGTGAGACGCACCCACAGCGGATGGATCGCACTGCTTTCCGGCTTGGCCGGCGGCGCGCTATCGCGAAGTGCATGATGAGTTGCCATGAGATTCTCCTGTGAGCACGGACGCGGCGATCAATGGCACGCGGCCAGTTCGGCCACTTGCAGCACATCGCCGGTCGCAGCGTTTTCGACGAAGGCGACCACGCCGAAGCGGTCGGCAGGCGCGTTGACGTCGGCATCCGCGGTGGCGTCCTCGATGCGGATATCGCGGCGAATCTGCGCGTTGCCGGCGACCAGCGGCACAGGGCCGACCCATTGCCGCACGACTCGTTCGTGATGCAAGGTGACGCCGCTGTTTTCGCCGGCACCGACTTGCGAGCTCAGCGAGTTTTCATAAACGGCGAGGTAGGCATCCAGTTGGCCTGCCGTATCCGCTGCCTTGCTGGTGAATTGCGCCGCGACATTGAACGCGCCCGGCGTCTGCTGCGCTTTGAGCTCCAGCGCGACGTTCGCTTGCGCAGGCTCGGCGACGACCTCGCCGATGCGACTCTGGAAACTGTCGCGTCGCGACCAGCTACGCAGTTCGCGTCCGGAGACAAAGATTTCCGGCGTGTAGATGGTGTGGCCGCCGGCGAGATCGGTGAGCGCTTGCTGACGCTCGGTAAAGCGATGTTGCGAGAAGCGGTCAGTCCAGCCGAGGCTGTTCCAATAGTCCACATGGAGCGCCAACGGCACGATGCTCTGGGTCGCGCCGCTGTTTTTCCATTGGCTCAGCCAGTTATCGGCGGGCGGACAGCTATTGCAGCCCTCGCTGCTATACAGCTCGACCAGCGCCACGCGATGCGCCGGGCTGTGCGCGTTGCAGACGGCGCTGGCCGCGGTCGCGAGGCCGCTGGCCGCGAGCGTGGTCAGCGCGAGAGCGAGCGCGATGATTCGGGTGAAGAGCCGATAGGCTCGGCGGGGTCCGGCGGTTTGCATGACGTGCTCCAATCAGGATCTGCACGTTTGTCGAATCGCAAAGCCGGTTATGACAGTCCGTTTCCAACTTTTTTCTTGAATCTCGAACGAGTCGAGCCACGCGCGACCCCGTGCTAACATTGAGCTTCCGATCGCGCCCATTCAGATTGATGGCGGCGCCCTCTTCACTGTCTTTCGCTACCTGCCGGCTACCTCGATGCGCGTTCCGAATTCCCGTGCCTTCTTCCGCTTGCGCCCCCGTCGCGCAACCGGTTGCGTGCGTGCGGAACTCACGCCGTGTCGCGCCGGTGAGCTGTCCCGAACGCTCCCGCTCCACGCCGCCCGGCGCCCGATCTAACGCTGCTCGCTCCATTGCCTGAGCCGCGTTGTCGGGCTCCGGGCTGATCTCATCCGCACGCTGTCCCCTCAAATGCAGATCGAATTGGAGTACCCGTCGTGAAAAAGACGAAAACCTGTTATCTCACCGAACTCGACGTCGCCCGTCTGGAGAAACACGCAGCCGCGCCCGGCGCGGACGCTCGTCTGCAGGACATGCTCGACGACGTGCTGGAACGCGCCGTGATCGTCGAGTCGCGAGAGATTCCGGCCAACGTCATCACGATGAACTCGCAGGCCACGCTGGTCGACGAAACCAGCGGCGAGCACATGACCTGGACCGTGGTCTATCCGCCCAATGCGGACTTCGCGCACGGCCGCCTGAATGTGTTCTCGCCCGCCGGTCTCGCCTTGCTCGGCGCCAAACGCGGCGAGCGCATCCGCTTCACGCCACCGAGCGGCACGGAGAAAGTGCTGAAGCTGGAAAAGATCCTGTTTCAACCCGAAGCCGCCGACGATTTCACGCTGTAAGCAACGCTCGCGCGCAACGCAAAACTTTTGCCGCGTCATCTCCGGCTGCCCCGTCAATACAGGAAAGTGCGCGGCGGCCCGCTGTTATATCCATCGTCCGACTTTTCAAGATGGGTTGCCAAGCAGCAGGCGGCCGGTGTATCGTGTGCGCTGCTAACGCGGGGGTCCTGCGTCGCACGGAGGTTGGAGGTCCGTGTTGCGTGGGTGAGAAATACCCTTTGAACCTGATCTGGATAATGCCAGCGCAGGGAAGCGTACGGATCTCGCACTCCAGCTTTAACGCCTCACCTCTCGCGATTTCCGACAACTTCCGTCTCGTCTCCTGCTTAGCCGCCCCACATAGCTTTGCACAGGAGATACGCATGAACGCCAATCCGAAGTTCCTTTCCGCCGACGCTCACGTCGACGAAGCCGCTGTCGCGCCGCTGCCGAATTCCCGCAAGGTCTACGTGACCGGCTCGCGCGCCGACATCCGCGTGCCGATGCGCGAAATCTCGCAGGCCGACACGCCCGACAGCTTCGGCGGCGAAAAGAATCCGCCCGTCTATGTCTACGACACGTCGGGCCCCTACTCGGATCCGGAAGCCAAAATCGACATCCGCGCCGGTCTGCCGGCACTGCGCCAGGCGTGGATCGAAGAACGCGGCGACACGGAAGCGCTGACCGGTCTGTCGAGCGACTTCAGCCGCGAACGCGCCGCCGACACGGCCACTGCCGATCTGCGCTTCAAGGGGCTGCATCGCACGCCGCGCCGCGCGATCGCCGGCAAGAACGTCTCGCAGATGCATTACGCGCGTCAAGGCATCATCACGCCGGAAATGGAATACATCGCGATTCGCGAGAACCAGCGCCGCGCCGAGTATCTGGAGAGCCTCAAGACGAGCGGCCCGAACGGCGAAAAGCTAGCGGCGATGATGGGCCGCCAGCATCCGGGCCAGGCGTTCGGCGCGAGCGCGTTCGGTCCGAACGGCCTCACGGCGATCACGCCGGAATTCGTGCGCGAGGAAGTGGCGCGCGGCCGCGCGATCATTCCGAACAACATCAATCACCCGGAAAGCGAACCGATGATCATCGGCCGCAACTTCCTCGTGAAGGTGAATGCGAACATCGGCAACTCGGCGGTGACGTCCTCCATCGGCGAGGAAGTCGACAAGATGACGTGGGCGATCCGCTGGGGCGGCGACACGGTGATGGATCTGTCCACCGGCAAGCACATCCACGAAACGCGCGAGTGGATCATCCGCAATTCGCCGGTGCCGATCGGCACGGTGCCGATCTACCAGGCGCTCGAAAAGGTCAACGGCAAGGCCGAAGACCTGACGTGGGAAATCTTCCGCGACACCCTCATTGAACAGGCCGAGCAGGGCGTCGACTACTTCACGATTCACGCGGGCGTGCGTCTGCAGTACGTGCCGCTGACGGCCAGGCGCATGACGGGCATCGTCTCGCGCGGCGGCTCGATCATGGCGAAGTGGTGCCTGGCGCACCACAAGGAAAGCTTCCTGTACGAGCACTTCGAAGACATCTGCGAAATCATGAAGGCGTACGACGTGGCCTTCTCGCTCGGCGACGGCCTGCGTCCCGGCTCGATCTACGACGCCAACGACGAAGCGCAGCTCGGCGAACTGAAGACGCTCGGCGAACTCACGCAGATCGCGTGGAAGCACGACGTGCAGACCATGATCGAAGGCCCCGGCCACGTGCCGATGCAGCTCATCAAGGAGAACATGGACCTGCAGCTCGAATGGTGTGACGAAGCGCCGTTCTACACGCTCGGACCGTTGACCACCGATATCGCACCGGGCTACGACCACATCACGTCGGGCATCGGCGCCGCGATGATCGGCTGGTTCGGCACGGCCATGCTTTGCTACGTCACGCCGAAGGAGCACCTCGGCTTGCCGAACAAGGACGACGTCAAGACCGGCATCATCACCTACAAGCTCGCCGCGCACGCCGCCGATCTGGCGAAGGGCCATCCGGGCGCGCAGGTGCGTGACAACGCGCTCTCCAAGGCGCGCTTCGAATTCCGTTGGGAGGACCAGTTCAACCTCGGTCTCGATCCGGACAAGGCGCGCGAATTCCACGACGAAACGCTGCCCAAGGACTCGGCCAAGGTCGCGCATTTCTGCTCGATGTGCGGCCCGCACTTCTGCTCGATGAAGATCACTCAGGACGTGCGCGAGTTCGCGGCGCAACAAGGCGTCACCGACGACGAAGCGCTGCAGAAAGGCATGGAAGTGAAGTCGATCGAGTTCATGAAGAAAGGCGCCGAGATTTATCAGCGGCAGTAAGGTTCGGAGCGCGGATCGAGCGCCGTTGTTACGCCACCCGATCCGCCAGACGACTGCATTGCAGCATCGGAGCCCGCCCCTGGCGGGCTTTTGCGTTTATGGAATCCGGGCACGCCGCATGCTGGATGGAGGGAAACATTTGATTACGAAACCGTCGGTTCGCTGACAAGCGCATACATCCGGATACGGGATCCGGCGATAACATCAAATGCAGGGACGGGAGTACTTCCAACCATAACTACTGGAGTCGACATCATGAAATCGATACGTCAAATCGGTACGTTCGCGGCCATCGTGGCGGTCGTGGTGAGCCTTTCCGCATGTGAAGGCATGAGCCGTCAGGGGCGCGATACGGCAATCGGCGCGGGCTTGGGTGGTGCGGCGGGCGCGGCGGTCGGCGGCAATGCGCTGTCGACGCTCGGCGGTGCGGCGGCGGGCGGCGTCATCGGGCATGAGGTGGGCAAGTAAGGCGTACGGCAACACATCGCGCCATGTTTATTTTATGTATGAGGCAAGCGTGGGTTGTACGGTGCCCGGCCCACGAATAACTCGCGCGGCACTCTCGGATAAGACCAGCGGTGCGCGTTCACATCGGGTCGCGAAGTACGCTGCAATGAGGTGAAATAAGCCGTTACGGTTTTGCAATCCTGTGGACGCTGCGACGGCGTAAGCTGGTGCCGTGACGCCCCTAATGGCGGCGTTCGATTCAACCAGGAGCGCGTCATGAAGTCCCGCCTCATCAACACGGTGTGCGCGATCGGCCAGCGGTTGCCGCTGCGCTTTTCCAAGTCTCTTCCACGTTTTTCGCAAACAGGCATGGCGCTCGGTGGCGCGGTCTGTGTGCTTACGCTGTCCGGTTGCTATTATCCGTACGGTTACTATCCGGGCGGCTATTACCCGTACTACGCGACAGTGCCCGCAGCCGGTACCCAGCAGGCGGTGCCGGTCGGGCAAGACGACTCAGCCGCGGCGCAACAGCAACAGCAGCAACAACAGGCACAACAGGCACAGGCGGGCCAGCAAGGCTCGCCTCCGACTTACGCGGTCGCCGCCCCGCCTGTTTATGTGGCGCCGCCTTATCCCGCCTACTACCCGCCGCCGGTCTATCCGGCTTATTACGGCTATCCGGGCTGGTATGGACCGTCGGTGTCGATCGGCGTCGGTTTCGGCGGTTACTGTTGCGGTCACGGTGGATGGGGCGGCCACGGCCATTGGCACTGACGCGCATCGGCACCGTTCAACTTCCTGATCTTCACGCGATGCGCTCGCACGGCAGATTCCAGCCGTGCGGTGCCTGCGCAACATCGCGCCCTGCGTGCCGCGCCAGCCAGCCGGCGCAGACGCGCTCCCAGCGCCCAACCGCTTCGCCCGTAGTTTCCCTTCTTGACGCCGCCCGGCTGGGTTCTATGCTTGGTAGGCCACACGCAGTACCCGTTTAAATAAGCGATCCCGGCCGCTCCCGCGCGCTGCGGATGCCCATCCGTCATGCCAGAACGACGCGCTCCGTAGTGCGCAGTACCGCGTCGAGTCCGAACAACAACGAAGGAGACGTGATGTTTCACCAACTACTCACTCCAGTCGGCAATTCGCTATTGCCCTCGTTTCTCGTCGCGGCGTTACCGATCATCGTCGTGCTGATTCTGCTTGGCTGGGCGCGCCGGCCGGCATGGCAGGCGTCGCTCGCGGGGTTGATCGTCGGCTTGATCGTGGCGATCCTTGTCTGGCAGTTTCCGGTGGGACTCGCGGTCGATTCGGTGGTCGCCGGCGCGGTGTTCGCCTGCTGGCCGGTCATGTGGATCGTGTTCACGGCGATCCTGCTTTACAACATCTCGCAGCGCTCGGGCCGCTTCGCGGCCTTTCGCATGTGGATGATCGACAACCTGCCGAACGACCGGCGCGTGGTGCTGGTGGTGATCGGGTTTTCGTTCGGCGCGCTGCTCGAAGGCATTTCGGGTTTCGGCACGCCGGTCGCCATCACCAGTTCGCTGCTGATTCTGCTCGGCTTTCCCACGCTCGAAGCGCTCACCTTCACGCTGATCTTCAATACCGCGCCGGTTGCGTTCGGCGCGCTCGGCGTGCCGATCACGGTGCTCGGCGCGGTCACACACCTGCCGGCCGATTCGCTCGCCAAGATGGTCGGCCGTCAGTTGCCGTTCTTCGCCTTCCTGCTGCCCTTCTACGTGATCAGCGTCTATGCGGGCTTTCGCAACATGCTGCGGGTGTGGCCGGTGCTGTTGGTGTCGGGCGCGAGCTTCGCGCTGACGCAGTTCGTTGCATCGAACTATGTGAACTACAGCCTGACCGACGTGTTGTCGTCGATGGTCTCGCTCATTCTGACGATCGCCTTCCTGCGCGTCTGGAAACCCGCGGCGGATCCGAAGTTCGCGGTCAACATCGACCGTGTGGGCGAAGTGCGCGGCAAGATTGGTGGCGGCCAGGGCTGGTATCCGTGGATCATCGTGTCGGTGGTCGTGATCATCTGGACCGTGGCGAAGGTTTTCCTGATCGGCGACGTCAAGGTGCCGTGGCCCGGTCTCGACAAGGCCGTGTACATCACGCTATACAACACGCCGTACGGCGCGGTGTGGGACTTCCAGCCGCTCGCGACCGGCACCGCCATCCTGGTCGCCGCGCTGATCACCGCGTTCGTAGTCAAACTGAGCCCGCGCGAGTTCGGCGCGGCCATCGCCGACACGTGGGTGCAGACGCGCATCGCCATCCTGACGGTGGCGACCATCGTCGGGCTCGCCTATCTGATGAACTACTCGGGGCTCACGTACACCCTCGGGCTGGGCGTCTCGTCGGTCGGGCCGTTCTTTCCGCTGGTGTCGGCGTTCCTCGGCTGGGTCGCGGTGTTCCTGTCCGGCAGCGACACGTCGGGCAATGCGCTGTTCGGCAACCTGCAGGTGGTAGCGGCCAATCAGCTGAATCTCAACCCGATTCTGATGGCGGCGACGAACTCGTCGGGCGGCGTGATGGGCAAGATGATCTCACCGCAGAACATCTCGACCGGGGTGGCGACCACCGAACTCAAGGGCAAGGAAGGCGTGGTGTTCGCCAAAACCTTCAAGCACTCGATTCTGTTGACGGTGCTGCTTGGTGTGCTGGTGTGGCTGCAGCAGAATTTCCTGCAGTGGATGATTCCGCATTGAGGCGGACTGGGCGGGTTCGACGGGTTGCTCGGCTCCCGCACCCCGCCCGCTAGATGCACCCTCGCTAACCGGCGGCCGCGCGCTCACTGGCACGCGCCGCTTCAACGATGCGAGGATGAACGCCCCAAGCCATTCGCAGCTGATGCGCTGCCGCAAAATAATTCACGCTTCTTCGCTCGCCCCCTCACCTGCCCATGCGCTCCAACCCCAACCCACCGCCCTGATCGTAATATTTCTCACATCAGCGTGAGAATTGCTCGTTTTGCGCAGGCCGCCGCTGCGCTTACGATGGACAGTGACAGACGCCTTTCCTCTCCCGTATCTTGCCGTTTCATTCCAGCCTGAAACGTTTCGCACGATTGCGCTGCTACGATGCGCAGGCGTCCCGACTCAACCGCGCGCGGCGCCCCCACGATGAATGCTAAAAACCTGCTGCAGTTGCTGATCCTCGCCGCCCTGTGGGGCGCCTCGTTCCTGTTTATCCGCGTCGGCGTCACCGACTTCGGCGTGGCGCCACTGATGGCGCTGCGCGTCGGCATCGGCGCGGCCTTTCTCGCGATCGTGCTGATCGCGCGACGTCCGCTGCGCCAATCCGCGACGCTCCTGCGCACCCGGGCCTTCCCGCTGCTGGTGGTCGGCATTCTGAATTCGGCGGCGCCGTTCTGCCTGTTCGCCTATGCCGAGTTGACGCTGTCGGCGGGCGTCACGTCGGTGATCAATGCGAGCACGCCGCTGTGGGGCGCGCTGGTCGGCTTTCTGTGGCTGCGCGACAGACTGAGCGCGCTGCGCACGCTCGGTCTGGTCATCGGCTTTCTCGGCGTGTTGATGCTGGTGTGGGATCAGATCGCCGCGCCGAACGGCACGCCGGCCACGCCGCTCACTACCGCGCTCGCAGCCGGTGCCGCGCTCGGCGCCACGCTGCTGTACGGCATCGCCGCCAACTACACCAAGCGCCATCTGACCGGCGTCGACGCGCTCACCGTCGCCACCGGCACCATGACCGGCGCCACGATCGTGCTGCTGCCGCTTGCCGTGATCTACTGGCCGGCGGCGCCGATCTCGCTGCACGCATGGGGCGCGGTGATCGCGCTCGGTGTGGCCTGTACCGGCGTGGCGTATATGCTGTTCTTCCATCTGATCGCGGTGGCCGGACCGGCGCGCGCGATTACGGTGACCTTCGTCATTCCGATCTTCGGCATTCTGTGGGGCGCGCTGTTTCTCGGCGAAAGCGTCTCGCCCGGCATGCTGGAAGGTTGCGGCGTGATTCTGGTCGGCACGGCGCTCGCCACCGGCGTGATCAAGCGTCTGCCGTGGATCGGCACGCGCCGCGCCGATACCTGAAACCCGCTTTATTTCGCGCGACGCTTGCCCCGCGTCCCCGACTCCCTCTTTCCCGCCGCGAGGCTGGCCGCAGCGAATCCAGAGCGCAAAAAAATAGCCCGCACTCCATCGGAGCGCGGGCGAAACCGTCGCCCTACGAGGATAGGCGACGGGGCCACCGAGGCTGCGCGCCACGCGCGCAGGCCGTCATCGGGCGAAGCATCGGTTCGTCGGCCGATGCTGGAATGCTCTGGAATCGTCGATCGAGATTCGCTGCAAGCTCACGGCGGATCACTCAATCCGGCCCCATGAGTCTATAAGAGCAGCTTGTGTGCCAGTTTCGTTAAACTGTTCGAAACAAACGTCAACCGCTTGATTTTTATTGAATTTTTCAGCGGAGGAAGGTTGCGGATGGCGTTTCAAGGGAGACTTGGAAAGTTACGTCACCGGGGTAACGTCACGTTACATGCGGCCGCGGAGGCGGCCGCATCGGTGAGACGGTCAAGGCGTCGGCCACTTCGTGCGCTGCGTCGCGCCATGCCGAACCCGCAGGCCGGCCGGCCGCCGCGATTCTCGCGGGCTCAAGGCTGCGCCGCATACAAGCGCCAGGACGAGCAAACTCGCCGCCCACATCCAGTAAGGAATCACGTCGAACATGGCCATCTCCCGTTGAATTCCGGTTCGACCGGTATTCAGGGACTAAGCAAAAGACGTGCGCGCGCGTTGAACGCTCTCTTGCCGGCCACGCACTGGGTGAAACCCAAGGCATAAAAAAACCCGCCCGGCGTGATCCCGGGCGGGTTTTCAGCCAGCGTTCCAGCTGCTGCAGCCCTAGTGCAACTGGTCGCTCATCAGACTCATGATCTGCTTGGCCTGCGGGCTCTGATCGATCGCACCCTTGTCGTCGACCACAGCCACACGGGTCTGGTTCGGCGTCACCGCGCGCACGTTGACCAGATACTGCTTGGCAACTTTTTCCTTCTTGCCGTGGAAAACCTGGCTCCAGAAGCCCTGTTCCGCCGACGTCATGTCCTTCGGATCGACGTAGCGCACGAAGTACAGGCCGCGGGTCAGATCGCGGTCGTCGACGGTGAAGTTGCTGCGATCGAGCGCGAGGCCCACGCGCAACCATGCGCGGTCGTACGGCTCGCCGAGCGTGAGTTCCGTCGACGAGAGCTGCGCGTCGGTGTTGTTCGCCGCGTCCGCATCGGGCAGGGGTTGCTGGGCAGACAGCGCGACGTTTTGCGCCGCCGTGGCCGCAGCCGCCGACTTGGCGCCCGACGTGGCCGCGTTCGGCGCCGTTTGCGCGCCGGCCGACAGGTCGGCGTTTTGCGCGTCGGTCGGTTTCGTGCGCGAATCGGCCAGCGCCAGCGCCGCCATCAGCCGCTTCAGATATTCCTGTTCGAGGCCCGGATCGTTCGGCTTCGCCACCCACGTGCTCGAATCGTTGTTCGTGCCGGTCAGCGCCTCGCGCATGCCCTTCTGGCTGACGAACACGTAGGTGCCGCCGTTCGGCGCCGCTTCCAGACGCGTGCGGTACTTGTTGCGCTCCGAGGTCACGTAGCTGTTGCCCATGGCCTTGGACAGCGTATTGCGGATCAGGCCTTCGTTGATCTGCGCGTGCGTTTCGTTCCAGTCGGTTTCCATCACGCCCTTGTCGCGCTGGTCGACCACCAGCAGGAAGCCCTGTTCCTGCCAGAAGCGGCGAATCTGCGGCCATGCCTGCTCGGGCGCCTTGTTGTCGATGACGAGCCAGCTTTCCGTGCCGTCGCGCTGGATATGCATGCCGTTGACCGCCGGCGCCACCACTACGGAATTGGCCGACGGGGCTTGCGCCTGAACCTGCTTGAGCGTGGACAACGAGGTTTCGCCGCCCTGCGGGGGCAACGAACGCTGATCGGCCGTCTCATCGATCATATTCGGCGGTACGGCAAGTGATACCTGCTTCGATTTCGAGTCGCTCTTGTAGTCGACTTTGGTCGGCGACGACGTGCCGCAGCCGGCGACCAGACCGCCTGCCATCAGCATTACTGCAAACCGCTTGGTAAGACGAAGATCAGTCATGTTCGGGGAATCCTTCCGCTACGCCACGGCAAGTTTCCGTGGATCAACCCAACATTTTACCGATCCCGGCGAGTCATGTGCAAAAACCCGGGTTTGCTCGTGATTTGAGCAGCGTGAGACGTGCGCAAACGATGCAGGATTCACGCGTGCGAAGGATACCGAAGCGCCTCCTTCCACCAAGGTTTCCATGAGTTGCAACAGCCTTGTTTTCGCGCCTGAAAACAGCCCGACGCACGGCAAATTTAACAATTTCCCACATTTCCCAACGGTCTGTCAGATACGCCCTACGCGATCGTCAGATCATTGATTCGACGGCACTTTCCGGCGCCTTCGCACGGTCAATTTTGATATATCGAAATTAGCTGCACGCCGCTTCAGGTAACGGTCTGAAAACCCGAGTGATATCTTGAAATGGACAACTCAAGAAGCCTTCGAGCACTCCAGCCACGGGACCGACCGTCATGCTATTGCCTGCCTTTACCCCGAATCTCGCTGTGTCGGCGATCGCGGTCGCCGTGTTGTGCGCGAGCCTCGACGCGCGCGCCGAATTGGGCGGCGCCATGCCGGCTCAGGCGGATGCGAGCGCGCGCGCGCCGCGCGCCATGTTGAACGGGGCGCTGCGCATGCGCACGCTGACCGACGCGGGCAACACGACCATCAACGAGTACGCGACGAACACCGGCCAGATCATCGCCTACGCGTGGCAAGGCCCAACCATGCCGGACCTGCGCGCGCTGCTCGGAAAGTACGCCGCCTCGTATCGCGCCGGCGCCGCCGCGGCGACGGCGGACGGCAATCTGCATGTCTCGCGCGTGGCGCGGCCGGACGTGATCGTGGAATCCGGCGGCCCGATGCGCGGCTACGTCGGCCGCGCATGGCTGCCCGCGGCGCTGCCACCCGGCGTCACGGCTGACGATTTTCAGTGATGCGCAAGCACAGGCACTCAGCACCGGCATCAGCATCAGCACCACGCCTCGACGAACACTGACCACGCCATGAAATCCGCTCTTCCCCTTTATGCCCTTCTGCTGGTTTGCGCCGTTTTCGCGGGATGCGGCGGTGGCGGCGGCTCGCCGGCCACGACATCCCAGACGGGCTCGGCCGCCCCGGCCAGCAGCCCGGGCGCTGGCGGTGCGCCGGTAGCCGCAGCGCCGCCTGCCGCCTCGAGCGCGAGCCCGACCGCCTCCGTGCCGCAGTCGAATACACCGAACGTCCAGCCAATCGCCGTCACCGCCGCACCGGGTCTGACGCGCAACATGCTGACGACGAGCGTCACCGTCTGCCAGCCCGGCACCAGCAATTGCGCGACGATCGACAATATCCAGGTCGACACCGGTTCGCACGGACTCAGGATTCTCGCGTCCGCACTGCCGGCAGACCTGTCGCTCGCGGCAATCGCATCGGGCAGCGGCATTGCGGGCGAATGCGCGGTGTTCGGTGGCGGCTACACCTGGGGCGCGGTGCGCAGCGCGGACGTGCGCATGGCCGGCCAGCTGGCCGCGTCGCTCCCGATCCAGACGATCGCCGACCCGGCCGTGCCCACGGTGCCCGCCGACTGCGCGGACTCCGCCCGCGCCATGCAGACGGTGGCGGCCTTGCGCTCGAACGGCATTCTCGGCGTCGGCCTGTTCGCGGCCGACTGCGGCAGCGGCTGCGTCAGCGCCGCGCTGCCGCGCTGGTACTACAGTTGCGACGCCAGCGGCGCCTGCCTCGCCAGCACGCAAGCGCTGGCGCAGCAGGTGACCAATCCGGTCAGCCGCTTTGCGCTCGACAACAACGGCGTAGTGATCGACCTGCCGGCCATCGCCGATGCCGGCGCGGCCAGCGTATCGGGTTCGATGATCTTCGGCATCGGCACCCAGGCCAACAACACACTGAACGGCGCCAGCGTCCTCAAGGCGAATCCGGTGACGGGCTACGTCGTCACCACGAGCGGCGGGCAGACTTATTCGCGAAGCTATGTCGACAGCGGTTCGAACGGGCTGTTCTTCCAGACTGGCCAGTTTCCGCAGTGCGGCTTCTGGTACTGCCCGGCGACGATCCAGTCCGCGAACGCAGCCATCATCGGCACGGATGGCGCGTCGGCCACGGTGTCGTTCGCGATCGGCAATTCGAGCGCGCTGTTCACGTCGTCGAATAACGCCTTCAACAATCTGGCCGGCGTGGCCAGCAGCGGCTTCGGCTGGGGCTTGCCGTTCTTCTTCGGACGACGCGTCTATACGGCGATCGCCTCGCGCGAGACGTCGGCGGGCCCGGGGCCTTACTACGCGTTCTGAACGGACGGCTTCTTTCGACGCCGAAATTTCGCAAACTCACCTGGCGGACAGATTTGGTACCCATCGGCTGAGATAATTTCACCTTCCGGCTAACTCCATCCCAATTAGTTAGTCATGCAAATCCTGGAATTGTCGGCAGATGGAAAAACCCACTTTTTCGCTCGATCATTTCGAGCAGCTCGTCTACACGCGACAGCATGTCAAAGCCGCGATCCAGTTCATTGCCGCGCTGGCGCTCCTTCAGCAGAAGCGCGGCGAACTGGACGGCAGCTTTCTTGCCTCGGGCATTGCCGACCTGCCGCCTGACGAGCAACGCAAGCGCTTCTGCACACGCCTCGCGAGCGCGGCGTCGACCCTGTTCGCCGACCCGGCGTTCCAGTTGCCACCCGAGTGTTTCAGATTGATTCTGACACTGCACGAATGGGTCGGACTGGTGTTCGCCTGCACGCCGTTCGGCAATGCGGACCATGTGACCCGTTACCTGAATCCGCGTGGTGCGGACAACGCCGAGTTTCTGTCCGGCGACAGCTTCATCGAAAAACTCTGCGCGCTCTACTCGACCGAGTCCGAACTGGAACTCGACTTCGCCGCGCTGTGGGCGTACGACAAATCGCTCGGCGCCTGTCTTGCCCTCGTTTTGCTGGCGCCGGTCTTCAAAGGATCGGCCAGCGCGCATATGAAGCGCGAAGCGCTGATGGAATGGCTGCCCGGCAAACTGCGGCAGATCGACGACCTCGATGACCTGCCGACCGCCTTGCTGCACAACGCCTATATGTTCTGCAGCTACGCGGACACGCCGCGGCGCCATGAGATCAAGCGGGACATCAACGCGCTGGTGCGCCGCAAGCTGGACCAAATAGGGCTGACCGACATTCCCGCGGCGAAGCTAGCCGGCGCGAAAAGCCGCAAGCAGCGCGGCAAAAAACCGCTGATGGTGGTCGTGCTCGAGTGGTTCGGCGGCGCCCATTCGATCTACCGCACGCACTCGCGCACGCTCGAAGCCGCGCGCGAGCATTTCGAAGTGGTGGCCTTCGGCTTCGGCTACGCCATCGACGATATTGGGCGCGCGGTGTTCGACCGATTCATCGAACTCGAACAGCCGGAATACATCGGTGAATGTCTGAAAACGATTCGCGACTTTGCCGAGGCGGAACAGCCCGACGTGCTCTATATGCCGAGCGTCGGCATGTTCGCGCTCACGGTGTTCATGTCGAACCTGCGCATTGCGCCGCTGCAGATCGCCGGCCTCGGCCACCCGGCCACCACTCACTCCGACAAGATCGACTACGTCAGCGTCGAGGCAGACTATGTTGGCGATCCCGCCTGCTTCAGCGAACGTTTGATGAAGCTGCCGAAAGACGGCCAACCTTACCGGCCGTCGGTGGCGCTGCCGGACACCGTCGCCGAGATTCCGCCGTTACGCGAAACGCTGGAGATCGTCATCACGGCCAGCGCGATGAAGCTCAACCCCGGCTTTCTCGAAGCATGCCGAGAGATCGCCGCGCGCGCGGCGCCGCCGGTCCAGTTTCACTTCATGAGCGGCGTGCCCTTCGGTTTGCCGCTCGAGCGCATGCGCGAGGTGATCCGCCAGACACTGCCACGCGCTGTCGTGCACGGCTTTCACGAATACGCGGGCTATCTGGCGCGCGTCAATCGGTCCGACCTGTTTCTCAGCCCGTTCCCGTTCGGCAATACCAACGGCATCGTCGATGCGCTCACGCTGGGTTTGCCCGGCATCTGCAAACGCGGGCCAGAAGTGTTCGAGCGGATCGACGGCGCGCTGTTCGAGCGTGTGGGCATGCCGTCGTGGACCACGGCGGAGAGCGTCGAGGATTACATCGCCGCCGCCGTGCGGATGATCGACGCGCATGACGAGCGCACAGCCTTGCGGCAGCGTTTGATCGATACGCGGGCTGTGGAACGTTGCTTTGAAGGACGGCCGCAGGCGTTCGGTGAATGCGTGCTGGAACGGGTGTGGGGAAAGCAACGCCGACGCAGGGAAGAAGCGATGGCCTGAGGTTCGGCGCCGCTCAGTGCGCTACCCGGTCGCATGATGGCCGGCGTCACGAGATTATCCGGCGCCGGGCCGTCGTACCCGTGCGCCGATACGCTACTCCGTCGCGTTGGGGCTCGCCGTTACAAGATCAGCCGGCGCCAGCCAGTTGAACACGTCCAGCGTCGGCCCATGGAAGGTGCACTCCGCGGCTGCTGGCGTGACGGTCTTCTTAGGTTTGACAGGCTTGAGCGAAAGCGCTGTTGCCGATGCATCTGATGCGCCCGCTGCACTTGCTCCACCCGCAGTCACAGCGGAAGCCGCCGGCGCACCCGAAGCTGCAAGCGGCGCACTGGCTGCACCCGCCGCCGCAGACTCGGACGCCGGAACCCCCACACGTTCGATCGATCCCTCAACCACCACTCGCGAGCCATAAATACCTGCGCCCGCATGAGTGATCTTCAGCGGATCCGGCGACGTTTCCGCCAGCTTGCTTCGCATCAACTGCTCGCACGCGTCCGTGTTCTTATAGACGGCCGTGCAGGCCGTCAGCAGCGCAGCAGCCGTCGTGACGCAGGCGATAGAGAGAATCCGAATCTTCATTGGTGTTCCGTTTTTCAAGCCGTCGGCAATTGTAGCTTACGACCTCCTTGAGCGGCACCGGCTTCGAGCGTCGGCAGCGCGCGGGCCGCACAAGGCGAGCGACACTTTCACCGCGCATCCGGCGCACCCGAAACCCAGTGACCGCTTGACCGCGGCGGCTCGCATCGGCATCGTGTTGACCGGCCGCCGTCCGATCGGCGCGCTGCCGACTTTGCGACGGGGCCTCGCGACGCACATCGCTTCGCCTTGTCACGCTTTCTCACTGTGTGCCGACTGGCTTTCCCGCATGTTCAGCCTTGCCCTGCTCACCATCGCGGGTTACACCGCCACCAACATCGACAACCTGTTCGTGCTGCTCGCCTTCCTGGCGGAAGCCGGCGACGAGCGGCGTCGCGTGATCGCCGGGCAGTATGCCGGCTCGCTGATCCTGGTCGTGGGATCGATGGTGCTCGCCGCATTGCTCAAGCACTTGCCGGCGGGTTATGTCGGTTTGCTCGGCATTTTGCCAATCGGCGTGGGGCTCAGCAAAGCGTGGGAGCGCTTTGGTCCCGGCAACGCGCAGCAGGAAGAAACGGCGCGAACCGAAACGGGGCCACCCGCATCGTCCGGGCCTGCCAGCTCGGGGCATTCGGTTAGTGCACCTGACGCGGGTAAGGCAGCGAATCAGGCAGGCCCGCCCGCTCCAGCCACTCCATCGCCCGCACGCCGCGCCTCATCCTGGTGGACTATCGCCTGCGTGGCCGTCGCCAACGGTTCCGACAATCTCGCCGTCTACGTGCCCTTGTACGCCAGCCATTCGCACGGCGAGGGCGCGTTCATCTCGCTCGTCTTTATCGTGATGATCGGGCTCTGGTGCGCCGGCGCGGTGTGGCTCGTGGAGCATCCGTTGCTGGGCGCGCCGATCCGGCGCTATGGCACCGCGCTGCTACCGCTGATCCTGGTGATCATCGGCGTCTCCGTGATCGCGCAGAACGATACGTTGCGGATCGTTTTCGGACTCTGACCGGTGCCCGTATGTGGGCCATACGCGGCCATCATCCGAAAAAAGCTCAATGGAACAACACGGTCCGTGCAGGGATGCGCCGCAGTCCAGCGCGCGATGCGGCACGACCGTCGTCCGCGCGAGCGCTCAATTCGACGGCATCTGCGGTTGCACGTAAGTACGCACACCGGCGAGCGGCGAGCCGTAGCCGCCGGAATTGGTGTGATTCGGCAAACCGTTGACCAGTTGCGCGCGCGGGTCGGTCGGATTCAGGTTCATTTCCCCGGCCTGCTGGTTGCCGTGCGTCGGATATTCGCTGCCGCGCGCGGCGTTCGGCATCAAACGCGTGCTGTTTTGCGGCGCGTTCATGTCGTCCTGCGGGCTCAAACCCTGCGCTCCCGCCTGCACCGCAATCGCGCACGCGGCCGCGCACAATAAAACCCGCCCTGCCCGCGACATCCTCAATGTTCGTTTCATACCTGCCTCCAGCAAAATGAAATGAAGGGGATCAAGTCGCGCCCGGCACACAACAAGCCCGCGCGCGACAGCCAACGCTGATCACACCATTTATACGCGCCATGCCGCGCTTCGGATTCGGCGACCTCAGCGCGAGTCGCGGTAAACAGCGAAACTGGCGGGCACGGTCTTTTATTCCGGGCCACGGCGGCAGCCACGCAAATCCAGCGAGCGCCTATCCTTATGCCGATTACCGATTTCCTTCCAGCGCGATCGCGCCCGATAATGGACGTCATGAACCTTCGACCCAACCTCCAGGCCCGCGCGCCGCGCGCCACGCTCGCGGCACTGGCTGCAACGCTGTTGCTGGCGGCCTGCGCCGGCCCATCGGCCTCGACTTCCGCATCAATGTCAACGTCAGCCTCTGCTTCGGCCAGTCCAGCACAGCTCGATGCCGCAATCTCCGGACCACAGCGCGGCGACAAGGCCCGCGCCCGCGATACCTACCGCCATCCGAAGGAAACGCTGCAGTTCTTCGAACTCGCGCCATCGCAAAGCGTGCTGGAGATCGAGCCGGGCGGCGGCTGGTACACGGACATCCTCGCGCCCTATCTGCACGACCACGGCAAGCTCTACGAGGCGCATTACGACGGCCCGCAAGGGGGGCCGTCCGCGGAAGCACAGGCCAATCGGGCCGCATTCGCGCGCAAACTGGCGGCCACGCCCGGCGTCTACAGCAATGTGGTGGTCGGCACGCTGCACACCGGCCAGTTCAGCGGCTTTCCGGCCGATGCCAGCGTCGACGAGGTGCTGACCTTCCGCAATATCCATAACTGGATCAAGGACGGCCAGATCGACGCGAACCTGCGCGCCTTCTATGCGGCGCTCAAACCGGGCGGCATCCTCGGTGTCGAGGAACACCGCGCAGCGCCGGGCACTTCGCTGCAACAGACCATCGACACCGGCTATGTGACCGAAGACTACGTGATCGAGCATGCGCGGGCGGCCGGCTTCGAATTGGCCGGCAAGAGCGAAGTGAACTCCAACCCGCGCGACACCAAAAACTACCCGAACGGCGTCTGGTCACTGCCGCCGACCTTCAAGGGCGACGACGTCGACCGGGCGAAATATGCGGCGATCGGCGAATCGGACCGCATGACCTTGCGCTTCGTGAAACCAGCACACTGATCTCGCCCCACACCGGGGCGGCGCTTGACGCCGTCCCAATAATATGTTCCTATTGCGCACTATGTACCGCGCCCAGACCATCCTATCGCTACTACTAGCCCCCTCTACCGGGCTAGGTCTGTTGCTGCGCGCTTCCATCTGAACCACTCGAAGCACCGCTCAATTCCCCAGTAACTGACCCAGCCCCGGTTTCCGACCGGCGGCCCAGTTATGTCTTTTCGTCGTCCGGTCGACTCCCAGCTACCTGGTCTCACCCACGGATGATGAAAATGTTGAAGAACCCCGCTACCAAATACCGCTCGTTCAAGCCCATCAACTTGACGGATCGCCAGTGGCCGTCGCGCACCATCACGCACCCGCCGATCTGGATGAGCACCGACCTGCGCGACGGCAATCAGTCGCTCTTCGAGCCGATGGACGCGCAGCGCAAGATGCGCATGTTCAAGACGCTGGTGCAGATCGGCTTCAAGCAAATCGAAGTCGCATTCCCGTCCGCATCGCAGACCGACTTCAATTTCGTGCGCGAGTTGATCGAAGGCGGCCATATCCCCGACGACGTCACCATCGAAGTCTTGACGCAAGCGCGCGACGACCTGATTGAACGCACCTTCGAATCCTTGCGTGGCGTGCCACGCGCCATCGTCCATCTGTACAACGCGACCGCGCCGGAATTCCGCAAGATCGTCTTCAATCTGGAAAAGAGCGGCGTGAAGGAGCTGGCGCAAAACGCTGCCCGCACGATGAAGCGGATCGCCGATGCCACGCCGGAAACGCACTTCACGTTCCAGTACAGCCCGGAAGTATTCAGCGGCACCGAAATCGAATTCGCCAAGGAAGTCTGCGACGCCGTGTTCGACATCTGGCAACCGACGCCGGAACACAAGGCCATCGTCAACTTGCCAGCCACCGTTGAAATGTCGACGCCGAACATCTACGCGGATCAGATCGAGTGGATGCACCGCAATCTCGCGCGCCGCGATTCGCTGTTCATCTCCGTGCATCCGCATAACGATCGCGGCACCGCGGTGGCGGCCGCTGAACTTGCCGTGATGGCCGGCGCGGATCGCATCGAAGGCTGCCTGTTCGGCAACGGCGAGCGCACCGGTAACGTGGACCTTGTCACGCTCGCGTTGAACCTGTACACGCAGGGCGTCGATCCGGGGCTCGACTTCTCGAACATCAATGAAGTCGCGCGCACGGCGGAAGAATGCACGCAGTTGCCGATCCATCCGCGTCATCCGTATGTCGGCGATCTGGTGTTCACGGCCTTCTCGGGCTCGCATCAGGACGCGATCAAGAAGGGTTTCGCGGTGCAGAAACCGGACGCGGTCTGGGAAGTGCCCTACATGCCGATCGATCCGGCCGATCTCGGCCGCACCTACGACTCGGTGATTCGTGTGAACAGCCAGTCGGGCAAAGGCGGCATCGCCTATCTGCTCGAGCAGGGTTATGGCGTCGTGTTGCCGCGCCGCCTGCAAGTGGACTTCAGCTCGGCCGTGCAGCGCTTCACCGACGACAGCGGCCAGGAAGTCACGTCCGCGCAGATCTGGGAATTGTTCCAGCAGGAATATGTGCAGAACACCGCGCCGATCCACTACGTCGGCCACAGCCTGTCCGAGCGCGAAGGACGCGAGCACATCAAACTCACGGTCGACATCAATGGCACGCGACGCGTGTTGACCGGCGAAGGCAATGGTCCGCTCGACGCGTTGATGCACGCGATCGGCGTGCCGGTGCGAATTCAGCACTATGAAGAACGCGCGTTGACGCAGGGTGCGGATGCCCGCGCGGTGGCGGTCGCCGAAATGGCCGGCGCCGATGTCACCGGCAGCGCGTTCGGCGTCGGCATCGATGCCAATCTGGTGACGGCGTCGATTCGCGCGGTGATCAGCGGCGTGAATCGCGCTTACGCACGTGTCAATGCGCAGGCGAAGGAGCGCTTCTTCGACGCCGCGATGAACGATGTCACGGAGAGCGTGGGCGTTTAAGGTTCGATGAACCTGGCTATGATTTCGTAGCGGTGTTGTTCAAAGGGGGCGTTTTGACGCCCCCTTTTCCGTTGTATCACCATGGGCGCGTGACTGCGTTTGCCGCTCTGCGTCGCTCGATTCCGCCCGCCCCGCGCTACTGTCGCGCTGCCTTACTGTCTTGCCGCTCCGCCCGATTCCGTCCACTCGTCCGGCAGACTGTGCGTCAACGTCGAAACGAAACGCTCGGTCTCCGGCGCACGCGGCTGCATGAAGATCTCGCGCGACGGCCCGGCCTCGACCACCACGCCGTTATTCAGAAACACCACGTCACGCGCGATCGTCGCGGCGAGCCGCAAGTCGTGCGTGGCCATCAGCATGGTCATGCCTTCGGTGGCGAGTTGCTTGAGCACCTCGACCACTTCCGCGGCGAGACCGGGGTCGAGCGCCGAGGTCGGCTCGTCGCACAACAGCACTTCCGGCGACGGCGCCAACGCCCGCGCAATCGCCACACGCTGTTGTTGACCACCGGACAGCGTCGAAGGCCACGCATCCGCCTTCTGCGCGATGCCGACCTTCTCCAGCAATTCATCCGCGCGAGCCCGCGCCTTGTCCTTGTCCCACTTCAGCACGGTCAACAAGCCTTCCATCACGTTCTGCCGCACCGTCAGATGCGGAAAGAGCTGGAAGTTCTGAAACACCATGCCCGTGCGGCGGCGAATCGTCAGCACCGCTTCGCGCGAGGGGCGGTGGTCGCGGCTGAATTCCAGCCGCTGATCGCCGAGTTCGAGCGAACCGGACTCGGGAATCTCGAGCAGATTCACGCAACGCAAAAGCGTGCTCTTGCCGCTGCCCGACGGACCGATCAAGGCGGTGACATTACCCGAAGCGAGTTGAAGATCGACCGAGTTGAGCACCCGTTGCCCGGCGAAGTACTTGTCGATTTTTTCCAGTCGGATCATTAGTTGCCTGCCTGGAAAAGTGCATGACGGCCGAACTTGCGCTCGAGCCTGACTTGCGCCGACGACAACACCGAACTGAACACCAGATAAACCAGTGCCGCTTCCGTGTACAGAATCAGCGGCTCGTACGTCACCGACGCGATCCGCTGCGCCGCCTGAAACACCTCAGGCACGGTCAGCACCGCGGCGAGCGAGGTGTCCTTCACCAGCGCGATAAACGAATTGGACAGCGGCGGCAACGCAACGCGCGCCGCTTGCGGCAGGATCGCGCGACGCAGGGCCTGCTCGCGCGTCATCCCCATCGAATACGCCGCCTCCCACTGCCCTTTCGGAATCGACTCGATCACGCCGCGTATCACTTCGGAGTTGTACGCGCCGACATTCAGCGAAAAACCGATGATCGCCGCCGTCAACGGATCGAGCACGATGCCCACGTTCGGCAAGCCGTAGAAGATCACGAACAGTTGCACGAGCAACGGCGAGCCGCGAAACAGCCACACGTAGAAACGCACGAGCGCCACGGCCCACTTCGGCCCGAACAGGCGAACCAGCGCAACGAGGAACGCCAGCGCGAGCCCGATCGCAAACGAGATCAGCGTGAGCGGCACGGTAAACACGAGCCCCGCATACAACAGGGGCCACAGCGACTGCGCCATCAGATGCAACCATGCCGGCATGATTCAGACTCGCGGAAGGCGTTTACTGGGAGACGTCTTTGCCGAAATACTTCTGCGAGATCTTCGCGTAGGTGCCGTCTTTCTTGATGTCGGCGAGCGCCTTGTTGATCGCCGCCTGCAATTCCGGGCTGCCCTTGCGGATCAGCACGGCGGACTTGTCGCTGCTGTCGCTCGACGTATCGAGCGCGGCGATCTTCACCTTCGCGTCCGGCTTGTGCTTCTTGAAGTCGAGGAACGACAGCGAGTCGTTGACGGTCGCATCGACGCGGCCCGAGGTCAGCAGATCGATCGACTCATTGAAGCCCTGCACGGGGATCACTTCCGCGCCATGCGCAGCCGCGATCTTGCCGAAGTTGCTGGTCAGCGTGTTGGCCGACTTCTTGCCCTTCAGGTCGTCGAAGTTCTTGATCGTGGTGTTGTTCGACTGCACGATCAGCGCCGCGTGCGAGGTGATGTACGGGTCGGAGAAATCGTATTTGGCCTTGCGCGCGTCGGTCACGGCCACTTCGTTGATCACCGCGTCGTAGCGGTTCACGTCGAGACCGGCGATCAGACCGTCCCATTTGCCTTCGACGAATTGCGGCTTCACGCCGAGACGTTGTGCAATCGCCGTGCCGATCTCGACGTCGAAACCGGTCAGCTTGCCCGATTCGTCGTGGTACGTGAACGGCGCGTAGGTGCCTTCGGTGCCGATCTTGAACACGCCGGCGGATTTGATCTGTGCGAGTTCGTCGGCGGCGAATGCGGAATTCACGGCCACGGCCTGGAACAACGCGATCAGCAGAATGGAACGAATCGATTTCATCAGGCGGCTCCGTCAAATGTGCCACGTCGGTGGCTGAGTCTTGTGTTGGACAGTCCCCGCCGGCGCTTGCGCCCGCAGAGTGGGCGGACTGTAGCAAACGGCCTGCGTTTTTACAAAGGATCAGGTTTTCGATCGATATGCGCTTGCGTGCTAAGCGAACAGCCAAGGCCTCTGGTATGACGTGGATTTCAACTCTACAGCAGATAGGACAGACGCGGCATGCATCGCAACACGGAACCTATGCTGCGCGCCATCGGGGAAAACGCGAGAGGGTGCTGTCGCGGCGGACGCGCGGCATGAAAAACGGACGGCGCCGCGTTTGAAAACGGCGCCGCCCGTTGGATTGCGAATAGCTTACCGCTCCACCGGATGCGGCTCCTTGCGCTTGTTGGCAACGCGGATCGCGTCGAAGTAGGCGCCGTTCGGCGGGCGCTTCAGGTAACGGCCGGCGCCGCGCACGGCCCGCAGCTCGCCGTCGGTCCAGGCGAGCGCGCCGCGCGTGAGCGTGTGCATCGCCACGCCCTGCACCGTCATGCCTTCGAACACGTTGAAGTCGACCTTCTGATGATGCGTCTTCACCGAGATCGTTTTGCTCGCGTTCGGGTCCCACACCACCAGGTCGGCATCCGCGCCGACCCGCACCGCGCCTTTGCGCGGATACAGGTTGAAGATCTGCGCGGCATTCGTCGACGTGATGCGCACGAACTCGTTCGGCGTGAGACGCCCCGAGTTCACGCCGTGATGCCAGAGCACCGCCATGCGGTCTTCCACGCCCCCGCAGCCGTTCGGGATCTTCGTGAAGTCCTCGCGCCCCATCGCCTTCTGCGACGCGCAGAACACGCAGTGATCGGTCGCCGTGGTATGCAACTGGCCGGCTTGCAAACCGCGCCACAATGCCTCGCGATGCTCGGCCGAGCGGAACGGCGGGCTCATCACGTGGGCCGCCGCGCGGGTCCAGTCCGGATCGCGATACACCGCTTCGTCGATCACCAGGTGGCCCGGCAACACCTCGCCGAACACGCGCAGACCTTCGCTGCGCGCGCGTGCGATCGCATCGACCGCGTCCTTTGAGGACACGTGCACGATATACACCGGCACGCCCAGCACCTGCGCGATCCGGATCGCGCGATTGGCGGCCTCGCCCTCCACTTCCGGCGGCCGCGACAACGGATGCGCCTCCGGACCGGTAAAGCCTTTCGCCAGCAACTGACGTTGCAATTGAAACACCAGCTCACCGTTTTCCGCATGCACGGTGGGCAGCGCGCCGAGTTCGAGCGAGCGCGAGAAACTGTTCACCAGCACTTCGTCATCGGCCATGATGGCGTTCTTGTAGGCCATGAAGTGCTTGAAGCTCGACACACCGTGTTCGTGCACCAGCGTGCCCATGTCGCGATAGACCGAATCGTCCCACCACGTCACCGCGACGTGAAAGCCGTAGTCCGAAGACGCCTTCTCGGCCCAGCCGCGCCACTCCTTGAAAGCGTCCATCAGCGGCTGCTTCGGGCTCGGAATCACGAAGTCGATGATGCTCGTGGTGCCGCCGGACAAACCCGCCGCCGTGCCCGTGTAGAAATCGTCGCTCGCCGTGGTGCCCATGAACGGCAATTCCATATGCGTGTGCGGATCGATGCCGCCGGGCATCACGTATTGACCGCCCGCATCGACGATCGTGGCGCCGACCGGTGCCTCCAGGTCCGCTCCAATCTGCAGGATCGTGCCGCCGTCCTGCGGGTCCGCACACAACACGTCCGCACGATACGTGTTCTCCGCGTCGATAATCGTGCCGCCGCGAATCAGGGTCGTCATGTTGCCGCCTCCTTATGAACTGCTGGTTTCGGTGCTACGTAATCCGTTGATACTCATGTGCCTGATTTATGCGCTCGCCACGCGCGCACTCGGTCCTTTGCTCAGCTTCATCCACGCGCTATATACGATCGACGCCAACGCGAGCCCGACAAACCACGCATACGTATAGAGCGTATTGAAGATCGCCGGCACATTCGGAAACGACGCCGGAAACGCGGTGTGCAAAAAGCCTGGCAGATTCGGCAGCACGCCGATCACGAGCGCGACCACCGCGCCGATATTCCAGCCACCGGTGTAGCTGTATTCGCCGTGTTCGTCGAACAACTCACGCGTGTCGAGGCGCGTGCCGCGAATCAGGAAATAGTCGACCATCAGAATGCCTGCCACCGGACCCAGCAGGGCCGAGTAGCCCACCAGCCACGTGAAGATATAGCCCTGCGTGGTGGCGAGAATCTTCCACGGCATCATCACGATCGCGATGGTCGCGGTAATCATGCCGCCCACGCGATACGAAATGCCCTTAGGCCACAGGCTCGAAAAATCGTAAGCCGGGCCGACGAGATTCGCCGCGAGATTGCAGCACATCGTGTCGAGCGTCAGGATGATCAGCGCGACGCCCACGCCGATGCCGGTCATGCGGCTCGTCAGGTCGATCGGATCCCAGATCGCCTTGCCGTAGATCACCACCGTCGCCGATGTGACGACCACCGAGATCACGGAGAGCAACGCCATTGGCACCGGCAAGCCGACCGACTGGCCGATGATCTGATCGCGCTGCGTTCTGGCAAAGCGCGTGAAGTCGGGGATATTCAGCGCGAGCGTGGCCCAGAAGCCGACCATGGCCGTGAGGCCGGGCCAGAACGTGACCCAGAAGAGGCCTTCTTTCTTGCCGCCTGGCACGAACTGCGACGGCGCCGACAACATCGAACCAAGGCCGCCCGCTTTCGAAGTCGCCCACCACACGAGCGCAATGCACATCACGATCTTGATCGGCGCGGACCAGCTTTCGAGCCAGCGGATCGAATCAGTGCCGTGCACGATGAAGTAGATCTGCAGCGCCCAGAACACGAGGAAACACGCCAGTTGCGCAAGCGAGATGTCGAGAAACGGCAGAGCCGCGCCGTGCAGCGCGTTGCCGGTGAGAATGTTGAGCAGCGTATAGATCGCGCTGCCACCGAGCCATGTCTGGATCCCATACCAGCCGCAGGCGACGATGGCGCGCAGCATCGCGGGCAGCTTGGCGCCCTGCGTGCCGAACGACGAGCGCACCAGCACTGCGTACGGAATGCCGTGCTTCGCGCCCGCATGGCCGATCAGCAGCATCGGCACCAGCACGATCAGGTTGCCGAGCAGCACGGTGGTCACGGCCTGCCACGGCGACATGCCCTCTTCCGTCAAGCCGGCGGCGAGCATGTACGACGCGATGTTCATCACCATGCCGACCCACAGCGCGGCGAAGTGATACCACTTCCAGGTGCGCTGCGCGACGCCGGTCGGCGCAAGATCGTCGTTGTAAAGACTGCTGCCCTGCACGCCGGCCGCGAGCTGCGGGTCGGCGGGTTGCGCTGTCTGCTTCATCTAGAGCTCTCCACTCGATCGTTGAGGCCCGCGCGGCTTCTATCGGCGCGTCAGGCCTTTTTGGGGAATGACAGGTTCAGTACTAGCGCTGCGTTTTTTCTAACCACATCGTATTTCAGGCCGCTTTTGCCGCGTGCGCATGGGCGTCCTCGGCGGTCTCGGCCGCGTCCGCCGTTGCGCTTCCCTCCGCGCCCACGCGCGCCGGATTGTTCGGATGCGTGGTCCAGTTCGCGTACTCGCCATTGTCCACGCGCTCCATCGTGATGCACTGCTCGACCGGACACACGTGCATGCACAGATTGCAGCCGACACATTCGGAGTCCATCACTTCAAAATGCCGGACGCCATCTTTTTCTTTCATGATCGCCTGGTGAGCCGTGTCTTCGCAGGCGATATGGCACAGGCCGCACTGGATGCACTTGTCCTGATCGATGCGCGCCTTGATGTCGTATTTGAGGTTCAGGTACTTCCAGTCGGTGACGTTCGGGACGGCGCGGCCGCGGATGTCGTCGAGCGTCGCGTAGCCTTTTTCGTCCATCCAGTTGGAGAGGCCGTCGGCGAGGTCAGAAACGATACGGAATCCGTAGTGCATCGCCGCCGTGCAAACCTGTACGCTGCCCGCGCCGAGCACCATGAATTCGGCGGCGTCGCGCCATGAAGAGATCCCGCCGATGCCGGAGATCGGCAGATTCGGCGTTTCCACGTCGCGTGCGATTTCCGCGACCATGTTCAGCGCGATCGGCTTCACGGCCGGGCCGCAGTAGCCGCCGTGCGTGCCTTTGCCATCGACCATCGGCAACGGCGACATCGCATCGAGATCGACGGCCACGATCGAGTTGATCGTGTTGATCAGCGACACACCGTCCGCGCCGCCCTTGTAGGCCGCGCGCGAACCGAGGCGAATGTCGCTGATGTTCGGCGTGAGTTTGACGAGGCATGGCAGCCTGGAGCCTTCCTTGACCCAGCGCGTGACCATTTCGATATATTCGGGCACCTGGCCGACGGCCGCGCCCATACCGCGCTCGCTCATGCCATGCGGGCACCCGAAGTTCAATTCGACCGCATCCGCGCCGGTGTCTTCGACGAGCGGCAGGATCCACTTCCAGTCGCGTTCGTTGCACGGCACCATCAGCGAGACGATCATCGCGCGGTCCGGCCAATCGCGTTTGACCTGGGCGATCTCGCGCAGATTGACGTCGAGCGGACGGTCGGTGATCAGTTCGATGTTGTTCAGGCCCGCGATACGCTGGCCGTTCCATTGCACCGCGCCGTAGCGCGAACTGACGTTCACCACATGCGGGTCGAGGCCGAGCGTCTTCCACACGACGCCGCCCCAACCCGCCTCGAAGGCGCGGTTCACGTTATAGGCTTTGTCGGTCGGCGGCGCGGAGGCGAGCCAGAAAGGATTCGGCGAAGTGATGCCGGCAATCGTACAGCGCAGATCGGCCATGTTCGGCTCCTTGGGGACTGCTGTTTTTTGTCTGGGGTGCTGCTTCGCTTGGCTTGACTCGCTCTACGCGGCTTTCGCCGCTGTGCGAGCGAACTGCGCATCGATCGCGGCTGCGGCAACCTTGCCGTCCTGCACCGCTTGCACCGTAAGGTCGATGCCGCCGGTGGCCGCGCAATCGCCGCCGGCCCATACGCCCGCCAGCGAGGTCTGGCCATTCGCGTCGACCGCGATACGGCTGCCGTCCAACGTCAGCAACTCCCGCTCGATGCCGACCGGCACCAGCGTTTGACCGATCGCCTTGAGCACCATGTCGGCTTCGACCACGAAACGCTCCTCGCCGCCATCGCGCGACGTGCGGGCGAATTCGACACCCGTGACTACCCCGCCGTCACCGATCAAACGCATCGGCGTGGCATGCGTGACGAGCGTCACACCGTTGGTCTGCGCGAAGTCGCGCTCGGCCCAGGTGGCGCTCATTGCTTCGACGCCGCGCCGGTACACCATCGTCACCGACGTCGCGCCGAGCTTGTGGCTTTGCACAGCCGCGTCCACCGCCGTATTGCCACCGCCGATCACGACGACGCGACGGCCCACCGGCACCGTGCCGAGATCGCTTGCGCTGCGCACCTGTTCGATGAAGTCCACCGCGTTCATCACGCCGCCAAGGTCTTCGCCTTCCATGGCGAGCGCCCGCACGCCCGTCAGGCCGATCGCGAGGAACACCGCGTCGTGTTGCTTGCGCAGCGTGTCGAGGTCGACATCGCGTCCAAGCGCGACGCCGTGTTTAATCTCGATGCCACCAACGGAGCATAGCCACTCCACTTCACGCTGCGCAAAGTCGTCGACGGTTTTATAGGCGGCGATGCCGTATTCGTTCAGGCCACCGGCCTTTTCATGCGCGTCGTAGATCGTCACGTCATGGCCGGCCAGCGCGAGCCGGTGCGCGCAGGCGAGTCCCGCCGGACCCGCGCCAACCACCGCGACGTGCCGTCCGGTTTCAGCCGCGCGCTTGAAAAGCACTTCGCCGCGCGCCATCGCCCAGTCCGTGGCATGACGTTGCAGCGCGCCGATCGCCACCGGCTTTGCATCCTGATGGTTACGCACGCAAGCGCCTTCGCAAAGAATCTCTGTCGGACACACGCGCGAGCACATGCCGCCCAGCGGGTTGGCCGACAGAATATCCACGGCCGCGCCCTTCAGATTGCCGTTGCCGATCTTGCGGATGAAGCTGGGGATGTCGATTTGCGTCGGGCAGGCGTTCACGCATGGCGCGTCGTAACAGTAGTGGCAGCGGCTCGCCGCCGCAGCCGCCGCGCTTGCGTCGAGCAAGGGCGCGATGTCGGAGAACTCGCACGAAAGCTGCTCGGGCGATAGCCGTTGAGCGGCAATGTCGCCGGTTTGCTTGATGGCCATACTCGTTCCTTCTTCGATGTGAGGACGTAGCCGCTCCTGCCGGCCGCGCTTCAAGCGGAGCCGGGACGGCATGTTTTATGGGCACTACGGTGAAGCGGGTGAAACGACCGCGACCGCTAAAGCGTCATGAAACCGGCTCGCATGCACGTTCCAGCATGGCATGCAGCAACACATTGGCGCCGGCCTCGATCCATTCGAAGGTGGCGTCCTCGATCTCGTTGTGACTAATGCCGTCCACGCAAGGCACGAACACCATCGAGGTCGGCGCGACTTGCGACAGATAGCAGGCATCGTGTCCCGCACCGGACACCATGTTGCGATGCGGATAACCGAAGCGTTCGGCGGCCGCCCGCACAGACTTCACGCAGGCTTCGTCGAATGCGACTGGCGCGTAATAAAAGATCTGCTCGAGTTCGGTTTCCAAGCCGATGCCGTTGGCGATGTCGGCCACGCCCTGACGCAACGCGGCGTCCATCTTCGCGAGCACCGCATCGTCCGGATGACGGAAATCGACGGTGAAGAATACGCGGCCCGGAATCACGTTGCGCGAGTTCGGATAGACCTGCATCATGCCGACCGTCGCGCAGCCGAACGGCGCGTTGTCCAGACCAATGCGATTGACCAGATCGACCACGCGCGCGGCGCCGAGCAACGCATCGCGACGACGCGGCATGGGCGTGGGACCCGCGTGCGCCTCTTGTCCCGTCAGCGTGATTTCGTACCAGCGCTGACCTTGCGCGTCGGTCACCACGCCGATGGTTTTCTGCTCCGCCTCGAGAATCGGACCCTGTTCGATATGTAATTCGAACGCCGCGTGCAACGGCCGTCCGCCGCATGGAACATCGCCCGCGTAGCCGATGCGTTTGAGTTCCTCGCCGATGGTCTTGCCGTCCACGTCCTTGCGCGACAGGCCGTAGTCGAGCGTAAATACGCCGGCGAACACGCCCGATGCCACCATCGCGGGCGCGAAGCGCGAGCCTTCCTCGTTGGTCCAGATCACCACTTCGACCGGATGCTCGGTCTCGATGCCTTGATCGTTCAGACTCCGGATCACTTCGAGGCCACCCAGCACGCCGTAGATGCCGTCAAAGCGGCCGCCGGTCGGCTGCGAGTCGGCGTGCGAACCGGTCATGACCGGCAGCGCATCGGGATTGCGCCCGGCGCGGCGCATGAACACATTGCCCATCTGATCGACACTGACCGTGCAACCGGCTTCCTTCGCCCAGCTAACGATCAGGTCGCGCCCTTCCTTGTCGAGGTCGGTGAGCGCCAGGCGGCAAACGCCGCCTTTGGGCGTCGCGCCGATCTTTGCCATCGTCATCAGGCTGTCCCACAACCGCTTGCCGTCGACCTTGATCGACGTAGCGGGTTCGGCGTGCTTCAGCGCTTCGGATACCGCGTTCATTCGTCTCGCTCCTTTCGGTGAACCGACATGAAACTGGTGCATCGGCGGCGTGTTTTGGGCGTGTCTGCACGGGGGCGGTGCACGCTCGACACCTTCGATCGCCTGTTATACGGAGGGCAAACCCTGGGGCATCGGCCGCTCTTCCAATCCTGTCCAGTTGGACAGGTTGTAGACGATTAAGCTCGCCAAATCAACACCTTTCGTGCGGTGGGAAACATAGCGAGAAGCGTGCCATTGCATTGCAGCATGCGGTTGCCACGTGTAGCGAATGCACGTGTGGGCGTCGTTCCAAACGACTAGAATGAAGCGCGACGCGGCACCCATGCCGCCGAAGGCGAACATGAGAGACGACGACGTGGCAGCCGACATCACGGAAAACGAGGAAACCCGCGCACCTTTGCGGCGGCGCAAGGCGCACATTCGCGAGTCGAATGAAGCCCATCTTCTGGCGTGCGCCGAGGCGGTTTTTGCCGAGCGCGGACTCGACGGCACCAGCACCGCGATGATCGCGGAGCGTGCGGGCTTACCGAAAGCTAACGTGCATTACTACTTCCCGACAAAGCTCGCGCTGTACCGACGCGTGCTGGAAGACCTGTTCGAAGACTGGCATCGCGCGGCGGATACGTTCGAATGCAGCGACGATCCGGTCGAAGCGATCGGTGGGTACGTGCGCGCGAAAATGGAATTGTCGCGCCGCCGTCCGCTCGGCTCGAAGGTGTGGGCGAGCGAGATCATTCACGGCGCTGAGCACATGGAGGACATTCTCACGGAGCGCGTGAAGCCGTGGCTCGACAGCCGCGTGAAGGTGATCGATGACTGGATCGCGCGTGGGCTGCTCGCGCCGGTGAATGCGCAAACGCTGATGTATATGATCTGGGCGACGACGCAGCACTATGCCGACTTTGATGCGCAGATTCGCGCGCTTAAAGGTAAGCGTGCGTTGACGCAGAAGGCGTTTGATGCGACGACGGAGGAAGTGGTGCAGTTGGTGATTCGGGCGTGTGGGGCGGTGTCGCCGGGGAAAGTGGATTCGGCAGAGTCCCGCGCATAAATAGATGCGTCTATATCGGCCGCTATAGATATTTCCATTTCCATCTTATAATTATGACTATAGACATATGACTATAGGTACAATCATGCCGGGAAATCTGGTATCGAAATCGGAATTCAAAGCCAAAGCGCTCGAATATTTCAGGCAAGTGGAAGCTACGGGGGAAAGCATGATTGTTACGGACCATGGCAAACCAGCAATAGAAGTACGCCCTTACCGCGGCGTCGAACGCAGCCCGCTTGACGTCTTGCACGGCACAGTTTTGCATTACGATGACCCCACCAAGCCGGTGGGAGAAGACAACTGGGAGGCCGCGGAGTGATCGTTCTGGACACCCACGCTCTGGTTTGGTGGGCCACAGGCGATCCGACTTTGAGCAAGAAAGCAAAAACGGTTATCGCGCAAGAATTGACCGACGGCGAGATCGCCGTTTCGGCCATCTCCGCGTGGGAGATCGCCATGCTCGTAGAGCGAGAAAGGCTCGCGCTGTCAATGGATGTCAGCAGTTGGCTTGCCAAAGTTTCCGAGATCGAATCGGTACGCTTTGTGCCGGTCGATGTTGAAATCGCAACGAAGTCGGTCGAACTTCCAGGCGAGTTCCATAAAGATCCCGCCGACCGAATGATCGTCGCGACGGCTCGCAAGTTTGCAGTCCCGCTCATCACGAAGGACGAAAAGATCCGCGCCTATCCACACGTCAAGACCATCTGGTGAAACATCGCACGTGCAATCAATGGCCATGCCGATTCGCGACCGGACCACGTCCGGTCAATACGTCTCCAGATGCAGCCTCCCCTCCTTCCTCAACTTCACCCACAGCGCTTCCCAATCCAGCTGATGCTGCTCGCCGATTTCCTTGAGCGCCTGCAGCACACCATCTTCCATGCCCTTCAACCCGCACACGTAGATATGCGTGTTGTCGTCCTTGAGCATATGCGCCACGTCCACTGCGCGCTCGCGCATGGCGTCCTGAACGTACCGCTTCGGCTGACCCGGCGTACGCGAAAACGCCAGATTGGTATCGATGAAATCCTTCGGCAAATTCGTGAGCGGCCCGAAGTACGGCAACTCTTCTTTAGTCCGTGCGCCGAAGAACAGCATCAGCTTGCCTGTCGCGCCTCTTAAGCGCTTGCGCCGCCGATACTCGGTCATCGCGCGCATCGGCGCTGAACCCGTGCCGGTGCAGATCATCAGCAGATGCGAGTTCGGATGATTCGGCATCAGGAACGTACTCCCGAACGGGCCGATCACGTTGACGACGTCGCCCTTCTTCAGATCGCACAGGTAGTTCGAACACACGCCGTCGGTCGCGTCGCCATGCTGCTGTGCTACGCGTTTGACCGTCAGCGAGACGTTGTTATAACCGGGCCGTTCACCATCGCGCGGGCTCGCAATCGAATACTGACGCGCGTGATGCGTGCGTCCGTCGACGCTCGCGCCTGGCGGCAGAATGCCGATCGACTGCCCTTCCAGCACCGGAAACGGCATCGACCCGAAATCGAGCACGATATGATGAATGTCGCTATCGGTCGAACCATCGGTGAGCCGGTAGTTGCCGACCACCGTCGCGGTAGTCGGCTCCTTGTGCGTGTAGAGATTCACATAGGGCTTCGCGGCCGACCATGGCGGCACCACCGAACCGCGCACGGTATCCACTTCGATGCCGCTCGCCTCGGCCGGCCTATCGCCGGACGCGCCCGCGCCCGACGATTCGTCCGCGGCGGGCACGGCCATCGTGTTCTGTTCCGGCAGGACGTCCCACGTGAACTGCTCTTCGATCGAATACGCGTCGGCCTTCAGCACCGTGCGCCAGTTGTCGATCGCGCCGGTCGGACACGGCGGCACGCACGCCATGCAGCCGTTGCAGATATCCGCCTTGACCACATAGTTGTTATCGTCGTGCGTGATCGCATCGACCGGGCAAGTCTCTTCGCACGTATTGCAGCGAATGCAGATTTCCGGATCGATCAGATGCTGCCTGAGGACTTCGATCGATACTGGGCCGTTCATGACTTCCTCCACCTTGATGTGCGGCGCGAGCGTGCCACGCGCCGCTCGCGCGCTCAGTTGAAGCGCACGTATTCGAAATCGACCGGCTGACGGTTCACACCCATCGCGGGCGGCGCGATCCAGTTGGCAAACTTGCCGGCGTCCGTGACGCGGCCCATCAACGACGCGACGTAAGCACGGTCCTCCGGCGTGGCGAGCCATTTCGCTTCGTTGGCGGCCCATTCGGTTTCGCTGACCACGCGGCCGTCGGGCGACACACGCGTAGCCGCGAACGTGCCGATCTGACGATTGAACGCTTTATGCGGCACCGTCATGCGGAAATCGATGCCGGCCTTTTCGAGCACCTTGTTCCAGCGCCCCACGCCCGCCACCGAATCCTTGATGTAGTCGTCGCGCAGCACTTCATTCATGGCGTTGAGCATCGGCACTTCGCGCTCGACCAGTTTGCCGTCCTGCACGTCGAGCAGCTTATAGCTCTGGCCGTTCAGTTGATGATCGTCGTCGCGCTTGTTTTCTTCGTAACGGCCCTTGAGGCCCGAGCTATAGAACGTGGCTGCGTTGGACGAATGATCGGCACCGAACAGATCGATCGTGACCGAGTAATGGAAGTTCAGATAGCGCTGAATGGTCGGCAGATCGATCACGCCGGCCGCGCGAGTCTTCGCGACGTCGTCCGTGCCCAGTTCGTTCATCACCTGGGCGGTGCGCTGGATCACACGAGACACACCCGATTCGCCGACGAACATATGATGCGCTTCTTCGGTCAGCATGAACTTCGTGGTGCGCGCGAGCGGATCGAAGCCCGACTCGGCGAGCGCCGACAACTGGAACTTGCCGTCGCGGTCGGTGAAGTACGTGAACATGAAAAACGCGAGCCAGTCGGGCGTTTTCTCATTGAACGCGCCGAGAATGCGGGGGTTGTCTTCGTCGCCTGAACGGCGGCCGAGCAATGCTTCGGCTTCCTCACGGCCGTCGCGGCCGAAGTAACGATGCAGCAGATACACCATCGCCCACAGGTGGCGGCCTTCTTCCACGTTGACCTGGAACAGGTTGCGCAAGTCGTACATGGAAGGCGCTGTCAAGCCGAGGTGGCGCTGCTGCTCGACCGACGCCGGTTCGGTGTCGCCCTGCGTCACGATGATGCGGCGCAGATTCGCGCGATGCTCGCCGGGCACGTCCTGCCAGGCCGCTTCGCCCTTGTGTTCGCCGAAGTGGATCTTGCGGTCCTGCTCGCCGGGCGTCAGGAAAATGCCCCAGCGGTAGTCCGGCATCTTCACGTGATCGAAATGCGCCCAGCCGCCCGCGTCGACGCTCACCGCAGTGCGCAGATACACGTCGTAGCCGTGCGAGCCTTCCGGGCCCATATCGCCCCACCACGCCAGGAAATTCGGCTGCCATTGTTCGAGCGCGCGCTGCAGCGCCCGGTCGTCGGCGAGGTTGACGTTGTTCGGAATCTTTTCGCTGTAGTTGATCGTTGACATGGTCGGTTCCTGGTTCAGAAACTGCAGTGACGGTGAGAGGCGCGTATCGGGCGGTTGGCTGCCTGTTTCGCGCTCGTTGCGTTGATGGCGTTCAGACGCCCATCAAGCGCGTATCAAACTCGCGAGACGTCGAATTGCGCCTTGCTGCCCTTGCCGTACACTTTGAGCGCGCCCTTCTCGCCCACTGCGTTCGGCCGGTTGAAGATCCAGTTTTGCCAGGCGGTGAGACGTCCGAAAATGCGCGTCTCCATCGTTTCCGGACCGTTGAAGCGCAAATTCGCTTCGAGTCCGGTCAATGCATCCGGCGACATCGCGGCGCGTTCTTCGAGCGCGATACGGATTTCGTCGGCCCAGTCAATGTCGTCGGGCGACGCGGTCACGAGGCCGAGGCGTTCGGCTTCGACCGGCTTGATCGGCTGACCGATCAGGGAGCGCACGGCGTCGAGCGGCTCGGTTTCTTCATAGAAACGCCGGCCGAGACGCGACTGATGCGTAACCATCGGATAGAGGCCGAAGTTGACTTCTGAAAGCGTGATGGCCGGCTCTTCGTCTTCATTGCCAGGCAGCGCCGCCATGTAAGTGCGATCGGCGGCGAACGCGAGTTCGGCGAAGGTGCCGGCAAAGCACGAGCCCGGCTCGATCAGCGCGAACAGCGAACGCGACGAGACGTCGATGCGCGCCAGCGTGCGGCGCAACAGGCCGATGGTCTCGCGTACGAACCAGTGGTCTTTGTGCTGCATGAGCGAGGCGTCCGCGGCGAGCAGATTGCGGGCGTCGCCTTCGGTCTTGAAGACCCACGTGCCGACCGCGAGCTCGTTGGTGCGCATGCACAGGATCGCGTCATCGAGTTCACGGGCGAATTGCAACGGCCACCAGTTCACACCGGCCGCGACAATGGCGTCGATGCTCGTGGGCGGTTCGCTTTGCGGCGCTTTGGCCGTGAACGTCGCGATGCGCTTCGCGCGGTCGATCGTGACGTCGAGCGTTTTATAAGTGAGGCCGTCTTCGCGATCGGTGCGCTCGATACGCGTGAGCACAACGCCTTCTGCGTCCGCGGGACGATCGCTTTGTTCAGCGAGTTCGAGCGCGCGCGCCTGGATCGCCTGATCGAACTGGTTCGGCTTCACGACTTCATCCACCAGACGCCATGCTTTAGCGCGCTCGCCACGTACGCCTTCGACCACCGTGCAGAAGATGTCGGCGCGATCGTGCCGCACCTTGCGTTTGTCCGTGACGCGCGTCAGGCCGCCGGTGCCGGGCAGCACGCCGAGCAGCGGCACTTCCGGCAGCGACACCGACGACGAACGGTCATCCACCAGATAGATCTCATCGCAGGCGAGAGCGAGTTCGTAGCCCCCGCCGGCGCACGCACCGTTCACGGCAGCAAGAAACTTCAGACCTGAATGACGCGACGAGTCTTCCAGGCCGTTGCGCGTCTCGTTGGTGAACTTGCAGAAGTTGACCTTCCACGCATGCGTGGAAAGACCCAGCATGAAAATGTTGGCGCCCGAGCAGAACACGCGGTCCTTCAGGCTCGTCAGCACCACGGTTTTCACTTCCGGATGCTCGAAGCGAATGCGCTGTATTGCGTCGTGCAATTCGATGTCGACGCCGAGGTCATACGAATTCAGCTTCAGCTTGTAGCCGTCACGAATGCCGCCGTCCTCGGCGATATCGATGCCGAGCGTCGCAACGGGACCGTTGAAGCTCAGCTTCCAATGCTTGTATTGCGAGGGATCGGTGCGGTAGTCGACCGGCGCGACGGCGGTTTCTGCTGTGTACATGGGGCGTCTCCTGACTGGACGATGCAAATACTGTTTTTGAACAATAGTGCATCGACAAACCCATGTAAAGCACTTTAGTGCATGTTTGCTAGTAAACCCTGGTCGCCGAAATGCACCTCAGCTCACGCGCGCCTCATCTGGCGATTCCGCGGCGAGCCTTGCGGCAAGGCGGTCGCGCAGTTGCAGGTAGGCGTCGGCCAACGTTTTTTCGCTGGTGTCGAAGGTCATGTCAGCGCGGCCGTATAGCTCGCCGCGCCCCGCCAGGATGCGCTTCAGGTCGTCCATCGCCTCCTTGTTGCCGGACATCGGCCGCAGATCGCCCTGCGCGACGACGCGGCGCATATGCTCTTCCGGCGCGGCCTGCAGCCACACCGTATAGCAGTGCGACAGCAACGTATTGAAGGTGCCCGACTCCGACACCAGCCCGCCCGGCGACGCGATCACCGCTCGCTCGTGCTCCTGAATCACGGCTTCGAGCGCGCGGTGTTCATAACGCCGGTAAGCGGCCGCGCCGTAAAGCGAATGAATCTCCGACGGCGGGCAGCCCGCCAGTTGCTCGATCACCCGCGTGAGTTCGACGAACGGCACCTTGCGCTCCTGCGCGAGCATCCGCCCGAGCGTCGATTTACCGGCGCCGCGCAGGCCGATCAACGCAATCCGGTCCTTGCGATGCGGGTCGCGCGGCGCCTGCGCGAACATCTCGGCGAGCGCCACGCGGGCGCGCTGCAAGGCCGCCTGATCGCGTCCCTGCAGCAGTTCGCGGATCAGCAGCCATTCGGCGGAAGCGGTGGTTTCGTCGCCGATCACCTCGGCCAGCGAACAGTTCAAGGTGCCGGCGATCTGCCGCAGCACCAGCACCGATGCATTGCCCACACCCGATTCCAGATTCGCCAGATGGCGCTCCGACAGGCCGGTTTCCGTTGCCAGTGTCTTGCGCGTCATGCCGCGGCGCGCGCGCAGGAGGCGCACACGTTCGCCCATCGCCGTCAGAAACGGATCGCGCTCCTCGCGCTCGCCGCCGCGCTCCGCCGCCCGCTCCGTGCGGCCTGCGTCTTCGTCGGCGGAATCGTCCAGCGGTGCAGGAGAGTAATTTTGGTTCATGTTTTGCTGCCTCTTAACTGCGATACATGTACTATAGTGCTTGACAGGCACCGAGTGAACGGTTAATTTTCGCCAAATATTGATCCAATAACAAACGCTGTCGAGATTTTTCGGCAGCGTCACGGAGATGGCGCGACGACTCGCATGCATTAACGTGCGTGTGACGGTCGAAGGCGCTGATCTGGAGGCCCGCATGTCCCCACATGAATTCCAGCGCCTGATCGCGGGCGTCACAGGGCAACTCACCGGCCGGCCGCTCGACGGCACGCTGGCCGACTGGCTGAACGACGCCTATCCGGCGGACGGCGACACGTTCCGCGAGCTTGCCGAGGCGTGCCGAACCGGCGTCGCCGAAGGCTGGCTGTGCAATCGCGAAGGCGGTGGCATTCGCTACGGCCGCATCTTCAAGGCGCTGCCCGAGACGCACGGCTTTTCCGTCGATGTCGTCGATATGAAGGATATTGCCGGTCCGCATCATGTTCACCCGAACGGCGAGATCGATCTGATCATGCCGCTGACCGAAGGCGCCACCTTCGACGGCCACCCGGCCGGCTGGTGCGTGTACGGGCCCGGCTCCGCGCATCGTCCGACGGTGGCGCGTGGCCAGGCGCTGGTGCTGTATCTCCTGCCGCAAGGCGCCATCGAATTCACTCCCGCGTGAGCGCCGCCATGACCGAACTCCTGAAGAACCATGTGGCCGGCCAGTGGATTGCCGGCGACGGCGACGGCGTCACGCTCACCGATCCGGTGACCGGCGTTGCGCTCGTGCGTGTATCGAGCGAGGGCCTCGATCTCCCACGCGCGTTCGGCTTTGCGCGCGATGACGGCGGCGCCGCGTTGCGCTCACTGACCTACGCGCAACGCGCCGCCCGTCTCGCCGATATCGTCAAGCTGCTGCAAGCGAAGCGCGACGACTACTACGCGATCGCCACCGCGAACTCGGGCACAACGCGCAACGATTCGGCGGTCGATATCGACGGCGGCATTTTCACGCTGTCGTATTACGCGAAACTCGGCGCGTCGCTCGGCGAGGTGCATGCGCTGCGCGACGGCAACAGCGTCACGCTGAGCAAGGATCAATCGTTCAGCGTGCAGCATGTGCTCACGCCGACACGCGGCGTCGCGCTCTTTATCAACGCGTTCAACTTTCCGTCGTGGGGCTTGTGGGAAAAAGCCGCGCCGGCCTTGCTCTCCGGCGTGCCCGTCATCGTCAAGCCCGCCACGGCAACGGCTTGGCTCACCCAGCGCATGGTCGCCGACGTGGTCGACGCCGGCATTCTGCCGCCCGGCGCGCTCTCGGTGATTTGCGGCAGCTCGGCGGGCCTGCTCGATCAGATTCAATCCTTCGATGTGGTGTCGTTCACGGGCTCCGCGGAAACCGCCGCCACGTTACGCGCGCACCCTGCATTTGTGCAGCGCGGCGCGCGTCTGAACGTCGAAGCCGACAGCCTGAACAGCGCGATTCTGTGCGCCGACGCCACGCCCGACACGCCCGCCTTCGACCTGTTCATCAAGGAAGTGGTGAGGGAAATGACCGTGAAATCCGGGCAGAAATGCACGGCGATCCGTCGTGCGTTCGTCCCCGAGGCCACACTTGAAGCCGTGCTCGAAGCGCTCAAGGCGAAGCTCGCGAAAATCACCGTCGGCAATCCGCGCAACGACGCCGTGCGCATGGGCTCGCTGGTCAGCCGTGAGCAATACGAGAACGTGCTGGCCGGCATCGCGGCGCTGCGCGAAGAAGCGGTGCTCGCCTATGACGGCTCCGCTGTGCCACTCATCGATGCGGACGCCAATATCGCCGCTTGCGTCGCGCCGCATCTGTTCGTCGTCAACGATCCGGATAGCGCGACGCTGGTGCACGACGTCGAAGTGTTCGGCCCGGTCGCGAGCGTGGCGCCCTATCGCGTCGCCACCGGTGAAAACGCACTGTCCGAAGCGCACGCGGTCGCTCTCGCGCGACGTGGCCAGGGATCGCTCGTCGCCTCGATCTATTCGAACGACGAAGCCCATCTCGGCCGCCTCGCGCTGGAACTCGCGGATTCGCACGGCCGCGTGCATGCCATTTCGCCCTCAGTCCAGCAGAGTCAAACCGGTCACGGCAACGTGATGCCGATGTCCCTGCATGGCGGCCCGGGCCGCGCGGGCGGCGGCGAAGAACTCGGCGGCTTGCGCGCGCTGGGTTTCTATCACCGGCGCTCGGCCATCCAGGCGGCAAGCGCGGCAATCGACGCGCTGACGCAAGCGACTCATTTGCCCGCGGCCTGACAGCCCACGAGTGTAGCGATAAGGACTGAGCACGCCCTTTAGCCTGAAAAGCATCGAGCGGTTCATGAGCACAGAACAGCCGGACCGCGCCCACCCGATGGAGGAGACACATGGAAGCCCTGTTGGACAAGGCGGCGAATCAGCCCGCCGCGACGGTCGAACCGCCGCCCGCGCTATTCAATTTCACGGCCTACCTGTTTCGGCTGAACGAAACGCGCGCCGCCAAAACCGCCTATATCGACGACGCCGGCAGCACCACCTACGGTGAACTCGAAGAACGCGCGCGGCGCTTTGCGAGCGCGCTGCGCACCCTCGGCGTACATCCCGAAGAGCGCGTGCTGCTCGTGATGCTCGATACCATCGCCCTACCGGTTGCCTTCCTCGGCGCGCTCTACGCGGGCGTCGTGCCAGTCGTTGCGAACACGCTGCTCACACCCGCCGATTACGTGTACATGCTCACGCATAGCCACGCGCGCGCCGTGATCGCCTCAGGTGCGCTGTTGCAGAACGTGACGCAGGCGTTGGATTCCGCCGAACATGACGGTTGTCAGTTGATCGTCTCGCAACCGTGTGAAGGCGAGCCGCTCCTCGCGCCCTTGCTCGAAGAATTGATCGACGCCGCCGCGCCCGCCGCCAAAGCCGCCGCAACGGGTTGCGACGACATCGCCTTCTGGCTGTATTCATCGGGTTCGACCGGCAAACCGAAGGGCACCGTCCACACGCATGCGAACCTGTATTGGACCGCCGAGCTGTATGCGAAGCCGATCCTCGGCATCGCCGAGAGCGACGTGGTGTTCTCCGCGGCCAAGCTGTTCTTTGCGTACGGTCTCGGCAACGGATTGACGTTCCCGCTGTCGGTCGGCGCCACGGCGATCCTGATGGCGGAGCGCCCCACCGCCGACGCGATTTTCACGCGCCTCGTCAAACATCGCCCAACAGTGTTTTACGGCGTGCCCACGCTCTACGCGAACATGCTGGTGTCGCCCAACCTGCCCGCACGCGCCGATGTCGCGATGCGTATCTGCACCTCGGCGGGCGAAGCGTTGCCGCGTGAAATCGGCGAGCGCTTCACCGCGCACTTCGGCTGCGAGATTCTCGACGGCATCGGCTCGACTGAAATGCTGCATATCTTCCTGTCGAATCGCGCGGGCGCGGTCGAATATGGCACGACGGGCCGTCCGGTGCCGGGATACGAAGTCGAGTTGCGCGACGATGCCGGTCATGGCGTGGCCGACGGCGAAGTCGGCGATCTGTATATCAAGGGGCCGAGCGCGGCCGTGATGTACTGGAACAACCGCGAGAAGACGCGCGCCACCTTTCTCGGCGAATGGATCCGCAGCGGCGACAAGTACTGCCGGCTCACAAACGGCTGTTATGTCTACGCGGGCCGCAGCGACGACATGCTCAAAGTGAGCGGCCAGTATGTTTCGCCCGTCGAAGTGGAAATGGTGCTGGTGCAGCACGACGCTGTGCTCGAAGCGGCGGTGGTCGGCGTCGATCATGGCGGCCTCGTCAAGACTCGCGCGTTCGTCGTGTTGAAGCGTGAGTTCGCGCCGTCTGAGATACTGGCGGATGAGCTGAAGGCCTTCGTGAAGGACCGTCTCGCGCCGCATAAATATCCGCGCGATATCGTGTTCGTCGACGATCTGCCGAAGACGGCCACCGGAAAAATTCAACGCTTCAAATTGCGCGAGCAGTCATAAGGTGATTTATGCAGAACCCCGCCATTGCCAACGTTGCAGCAACGACCGCCAGCGATTTCGCCGACTTGCCCGCTACCGTATCGCATGGGCCGTTGCGCATCGAGTATCGCTGGGTGAATGAAGCGGCGGTCGGCGCACCGATCGCCGTCTTCCTGCATGAAGGCCTTGGTTCGATCGCGATGTGGCGCGACTGGCCGCAAGCGCTGTGCGAGCGGCTCGGCATGCGCGGGCTCGTCTATTCGCGGCCCGGTTACGGGCTTTCCACGCCGCGTCCGCATGAGGTGAAGTGGCCGGTCGATTTCATGACGGCGCAAGCGCGCGATATCCTGCCCGCGTTGCTCGACGCACTCGATATCGATAAGCGCGAACGCCGGCGCATGTGGGTGATCGGCCATAGCGACGGCGGCTCGATCACGCTGCTGTACGCGGCGCTCCATCCCGACGAATTGGCTGGCGCGGTGGCGATTGCGCCGCATGTCTTCGTCGAAGATATTTCGGTGGAAAGTATCGCGCAGACGAAAGAACTCTACGAAACCACCGACCTGCGCAGCAAGCTCAGCCGCTATCACGCGGACGTCGATTCCGCGTTCTATGGCTGGAACGACATCTGGCTGAATCCGGCCTTCAGGCAATGGTCGATTGCCGGGGAACTGGCGTCTATCCGCAAGCCGTTGCTTGCCGTGCAAGGCCATGACGACAACTACGGCACGATGGCCCAGATCGATACGATCGCCGCACACGTGCCGCACGCGCAACTGGTCAAACTCGACGCTTGCGGGCACTCGCCGCATCGGGACGCGCCGCAGCCGTTGAATGAGGCCATTGCGGCATTCGTTTCTCGAGCGACGCGTTTTGATCATTGAGCGCCTGATCGCGGCACGTCTTCACGACGTGCCTGCGCCATAGCCCGCAAACCGCTCAGATCACCGTCCACAAACCGGCGTCAACAACAACGCCGTCACCGAGATGATCGTTTCGCAAACGGTCCACGTCTTGAAGGTTTGCGGCACCGTCATGCCGAAGTACTCCTTCACCAGCCAGAAGCCACCGTCGTTCACGTGCGAGAGGATCAGCGAACCCGCGCCGGTTGCCAGCACCAGCAACTCAGGGCGCATACCTCCCGCCGTGCCGACGGCCGCGGCGGCGATCGAAGCCATCGTCGCGATCCTGGATTGACGACTTCCTCAATTCTCAACAATTCCTCAAATTTCCACGTATTCACAAAAGTTACACAGGTAAGCGACTATTCTTTCGCATCGCTGACCTGGGCACACCGATGCCCTGGCGCATCTTCCCCGTGCCGGAGACATTGCCATGTCTGTTGCGTCGAAACCGTCAATTGTCTTGCATCGCAAACGTTTGGCGGGCGCATTGGCCGCCGTGTCGCTGTGCATGCTGCTCGGCGCATGCGGCAACGATGACGACAAAGCCCCGGACACGCGCGCGCTTGGTTCTACCGAAAGTCCCGCCGGAAACAGCGACGCCGCTGCGGTGCTGTCGGCAAATCCGTCCTCCGCTTCACCCGCGCCCGCCGCATTGACGATTCAAACCCCTGCCTTACCTGCATCAAGCGCCGACCCGGCATTGTCCGCCGCCGCGTCGACGCCGCTCGCCGCACCTGTTATCCACACCGTCGACTGAGTTTCGCGTGTCACGCAACGCGCGGGCGAGGCTCGCGCGTCACGTGCCTCGTTCCTCCCCTGAAGATCGAAAGCCAATACCATGACCTCAAAAAATCGCCGTGATTTTCTGCGCTCCGCCGCGCATGCAGCCGGTTCCGCCACCGCGTTGAGCATGCTGCCGCTGGGCATTCGCAACGCGCTCGCCATTCCCGCCAACAACAAGACCGGCACGATCCGCGACGTCGAGCACATCGTCGTGCTGATGCAGGAAAACCGTTCGTTCGACCACTACTTCGGCACGCTCAAGGGCGTGCGCGGTTTCGGCGATACGCGCGCGATCAATCTGCCGAACGGCAAGCCCGTGTGGTATCAACCGCTCGCAGCGGATATCGGCTACGTGCTGCCGTTCCGCCCCACCGCGCCCAATCTGGGTCTGCAATTCCTGCAGGATCTCGCGCACGACTGGACCAGCACGCACGCGGCGTGGAACGGCGGCCGCTACGATCAATGGGTGCCCGCCAAGAGTGCCACGACGATGGCCTATTTCACACGCGAGGACATTCCGTTTCACTATCAGCTCGCCGACGCCTTCACGATCTGCGACGCGTACCACTGCTCGCTGATGGGACCGACGGACCCGAACCGCTACTACATGTGGAGCGGCTGGGTAGGCAACGACGGCGGCGGCGGCGGTCCGGTGATCGACAACTCCGAGCTCGGCTACGGCTGGTCCACCTATCCCGAAGTGCTGCAAAACGCGGGCATCTCGTGGAAGATCTATCAGGACATCGGCATCGGTCTCGACGCGAACGGCTCGTGGGGCTGGACGCAAAACCCGTACATCGGCAACTTCGGCGACAACTCGCTGCTCTACTTCAATCAGTACCGCAACGCGCAGCCCGGCAATCCGCTCTACGACAACGCACGCACCGGCACGAACGCCGCGAAGGGCGACGGCTACTTCGATATTCTCAAGCGCGACGTGCAGAATAACGCGTTGCCGCAAGTGTCGTGGATCGTCGCGCCCGAAGCCTATTCCGAGCATCCGAACTGGCCGACGAATTACGGCGCGTGGTACATCGATCAGGTCTTGCAGATTCTCACGTCCAATCCCGAGGTGTGGAGCAAGACGGTGTTGCTGATCAATTACGACGAGAACGACGGCTTCTTCGACCACATGTCGCCTCCGTTCGCACCATCGTCGAGCGCGAACGGATTGTCCACCGTCGACACCAGCAACGAAATCTATCCGGGCGATGCGAAGATTCCCGCCGCCCCGTACGGGCTCGGACCGCGCGTGCCGATGCTGGTGGTGTCGCCGTGGTCGAAAGGCGGCTACGTGTGCTCGGAACTGTTCGACCACACGTCGGTGATCCGCTTCATCGAAAAGCGTTTCGGCCACGAGCGCAATCTCGGCGAATCGAACATCACGCCGTGGCGCCGCGCGGTGTGCGGCGACCTGCTGTCGGCGTTCAACTTCAGCAATCCGAACGACGCCTTCCCGACGCTGCCGGGCACGAGCGGCTATGTGCCACCGGATCAGAACCGCCATCCGGATTACGTGCCGCTGCCGCCGGCAGTTCAGGCGGTGCCGAAACAGGAACCCGGCGTGCGCCCCGCTCGCGCCCTGCCGTACGAGCTGTTCGTGCGCGTGCATGGCGAAGGCGCGACGAACCAGCTCACGATGCGTTTCGTCAACACGGGCCGCGCCGGCGCGGTGTTTCTCGTCTACGCCGCTCACAGTCTCGACGCGCCGCGCACCTATACGGTCGAAGCCGGTAAGCGGCTGCAGGATCAGTTGCCGTTGAACGCCGACGGTAGCTATGACTTCACCGTGTACGGCCCGAATGGCTTTCTGCGCCGCTTCGCGGGCAAGCCGGTTTCGCGCAGCTGGTGGAACGGCTCCGACATTGCGCGGCCTGAAGTTGAAGAAGGTTATGACGTCTCGAACGGCAATCTGCAATTGCGCCTGGAAAACGTGGGCAGCGCGCCTTCCCAGTTCAAGATCATCAACGCGTACGACCCGAACAACGTGATCAGGCATACGGTGCGCGGCGGGGATACTGACCAGCTCTACCTCGATCTGCGCAACGCCCACGGCTGGTACGACCTGGCCATTACGGTCAACACGGATCCGCTGTTCGCGCGGCGTTTTGCCGGACACGTCGAGACCGGCAAGAGCAGCATGAGCGATCCGGCGCTGGGTAGTTAAGCCTTAGCCGAACGTTTCGGTGAAATACAACGGCCGCTGCGATGTAGACTGCAGCGGCCGTTTTTTCTTGCTCCATCCTTAGCACTTGCGCAGAGCAACGTCATGCGGCGACGGCGGCCGATAAGGACGCGCGTTCGCGTGCCTTCTCGCGAATCGCGTGCACGATGAACTCCGCATCGCGTGCGACGCCGGAGAAACGCCCCGAGCCCCACGTATGCAGCCACGGCAAGCCGACGAAATACAAGCCGTCGATCGGCGTAATGCCGCGCGTATGCGCCGGATAACCGCGACCGTTGAACACGGGGGCATCGAGCCAGCTGAAGTCCGGCGTAAAGCCGATACACCAGATGATCGCGGCAATGCCGCTCGCTTCCACATCGAGCGTAGTGCGCTCTTGCGCCGGCCGCCACACAGGTTCATAGGCGCCACCCGCCGGCGCATCGATACCGTGCTTCTCGATGAAGCCGTCGATGCTCACGTTGATCCGGTTATACGTATCGTCCGCCGCGTCGAGATTGGCCGCGAGTGTGGGCGAGAACTGGAATTGGCCGTCGCGCAGATCGTCGAGCCTGCCGTACAACTCCATGCCTTCGGCGGCGAACTTGCGCAGGTCGATATCGCGGCCACCGTCGCGGCCCGTCACGTAGTGATTGGTGTTGTCGCGCACACCCTCGCGCAACGGATGCTTTTCGACCGGCATGTCGTAGTACTGCATGTCGGCGAGCCAGTCGACCACGTCGCGCCCCCGATAGAAGCGCGCGCAACGCGGCGCCTCGCCCACCGCCAGCACCACCTTGCGGCCAGCTAGATGCAAATCTTCAGCGATCTGCGCGCCGGACTGCCCTGTGCCGACCACCATCACCGCGCCATCAGGCAGCGCCTGCGGGTTGCGATACGCCGACGACTGCAATTGCACGATCCGCGCGGGCAAGCGCTCGGCAAGGCGCGGCACGATCGGCGTGTGATAGCCGCCCGAGGCCACCACCACCTGATCCGCGGTGAATTCGCCCTGCGTCGTCGTGATCGCGTAGACGCCGTCGTCGCGCTGCTTGACGCGTTTGACTTCAGTGCGTTCCATCAGCGGCGCATCGACGTGTTCAATGAAGCCGTCGAGGTATGCGACGATCTCGTCCTTTTTCATGAAGCCGTGCGGATCGTCGCCACGATACGGATAACCGGGCAGCGCGCATTGCCAGTTCGGTGTGACGAGACAGAATGCGTCCCAGCGCTGCTCGCGCCACGTGTGCGTCACGGTGTTCTTCTCCACGACCAGATGGTCGATGCCGGCCTGCTTGAGGTAGTAACTGACCGACAGACCCGCCTGCCCGCCGCCGATGACGAGCACGCTGTAATGGCCAGCGGCGCGCGCGTGATGTGCTGGATTTGACATGATGCGTCCTCTGAAAAAATAAGCGCCTAGCTGAATTCGATGACCTTGACGGTCGCCTCCGGCCGATCGCGAAAGCGCGCCGCGTCGCGCTCGATCTGCGCGAGCTGGTCCATCGCCGCCGAGCAGGCAAAGCCGTATTTCTCGCGCACCCGCTCGGACGCGATACCCAGCGCCTGCCGCGATCGCGCGACGAAATCTTCCAGCGCGTAGGCCTTGCCCGGTGTGAAAAAGTCGCCGATCACGAGCGAAGGCGAATAACAGTTCGCTTCGTCGCCATCGGGCCATTGAATGCGAAAGTGCATGACAGGCATCGCTAATCCTCGAATCAATGAGTAAGCAGAGCGCGCTTCGCGTGGAACCGGCGGTAGGCGTCTACGTGATGCTGGGCGCTCGCTGCCCAGCTAAAGTGCGCGAGCAACGCAGGCACGGCGTGCTCGAAGTCGATGCCACGGCCGCTCAATGCACGCTTCAGTGCCGCGGCGATCGAATTGACGTCGAGTGGATCGGCCCAGTAGCAAGTGGTGTCGTCGAGATACTCGGTGAATGGCGCAATCGACGACACCACCACCGGCGTGCCGCTCGCGAGTGCCTCCAGGACGACCAGACCGAAACCTTCCCGCAACGACACCATTGAGAGGACATCGGCGCATCGAAACAAGGCGGGCATAACAGCGTCTTCGAGCGGGCCGGTGATCACGACGCTTTCATGCTGTCCGATGGACAGGCCCAGCTCGCGCGCGCGTTGCCGCAGGCGGCGGCCATAGGCGTCATGGTCGAGCAGGCTCGCACCGCCCGCGATGACGAGTTGCGCTTGCGGCACGTTCCGGCGCACGGACGCGAACGCTTCGAGCAACGCCAGCGTGTTCTTGCGCGCTTCGATGCCGCCCACTGCCAGCACGACAGGTCCACCGTCGATGCCGAAGCGCTGCCTGAGTTGCCCGTCGTGTTGATCCTGCCGGCAAGAAAAACGCTCCACGTCCACACCGTTCGGCACGGTAATGGCGCTGATGCCATACACGGATCGCATTTCACGCGTCCATGTGTCACTCACGCACAACACCTGATCCGCGTCCTGATACGCGCGCCGTTGCCAGGCCGCTAACTTGAGATCGTCGAAATGATCCAGGTGGTGCACGGTACGCATGAAGCCGTGAATGAAGCCCTCCGCCTTCAACTCGGCGAGTGCATTGCCGCTGATGCTGTCCTGCGCATGCAGCACGTCGAACGCGGCTGCGTCGTGTTCGAGCAATGCTCGCCGGAACGCATCGATCCGCGCCTCGACCATCGCAACGGTATCGGCCTGAGTCAAAAAAATAGGCGCATACACCACGCGGCACGTCGGCAGACGAAACAGCGTCTCGCCAGGCGCGGCCGGCACGAACACCGTCACGTCGTACCCAAGCATCGTCAACGCCATCGCCAGTTCCAGCGTATGCACGACACCGCCGCGCGGATTGACCGAGTGCGTCAGCAAGGCGATACGCAACGCGCTCATTTCACGTCACCCTTTCCGACGATGAATGGTTCGCGCTGAAAGTCCCATAGCATTGCAACATCGTCACGCTGATGCAGAACAACCTGGCTCGTAGCATCGACGGAACCGATCACTGCGCACGAGAGAGCGCGCGCGTCGAACTGCGACTGCACGGTATCGACATGCTCCGGCCGCACGGATAGCAGATAGCCAAAACTCGGGAACGCAGTCACCCAGCGCTCCAGCGTCACGCCGTCAGGCTTGGGAATGCGCGCGAGATCGATCCGCGCTCCCACCTTCGAACATTCGAGCAACATCAGCGCCGTGCCGAGCGTCCCCGCCATGCTGATATCTTTCGCGGCGTCGCACAGACCGCTTTCCGCCAGTTGGGGCAGCAGTTCGAGATCGCCGCGCAGACGCTCCGGCGGCGCATCCACGGAAGCGTTCCAGAATGGATACGGTTCTTCAAAACGGCCGCGTAGATCGACTGCCATCATCAGACTGTCGCCCGGTTTCGCGTTGAAGCTCGACAGCAACGCCTTGGCGCGGCCGACAATCGACACCGCCAGTTGCGCCGCGTCGCTGCGCGTATTCGTGTGGCCGCCGACAATCGGCACGCCGTACGCGACGGAGGCCGCCGCCATGCCCGCCAACACCTCCTCGGCCGCACCGATGCCCGGACTCCATAGTGCATCCACTACCGCCAGCGGCCGGCCGCCCATTGCATAGATATCGCTGACGTTGACCATCACGCTGCTGTAGCCGGCGAACCAGGGCATGGCGCTCACGAAATCGCTGACCATGCCTTCGATGGCGAAGAGCAGATAGCCGTCGCCATCGGCGAGCGCGGCGCAGTCGTCGCCGAGCGCCACGGCTTGCGCGAGATCGCGCGTGCCGCCAGGCAAACACTTCGCCAGTGAACCGACCACGTCGACGATATCGGTCTTGTGCCGGAACCCGCGGCTTTCGCGCAAGCTGGCGACGAGGTCGGCGACGGTCATGCCGCACTCCGCGCGGGCTCGAGACGACGCGAATGCGCTTGCGCTTGTGTCCGCGTGACAAAGCCGCCATAAGGCGTCATACACGGCGGATAACGGTCCAATTGCGCCTGCATCAGATGATGCGGCCTGCCGAGCAAAGTTTCCTCCGCAAGCACGTCCCAATACATCGCCCGAAAGAGCGGCACATTCTGGCTCTGCACATGCGCCAGAAACGTCTCACAGCCGAGCGCATGCGCACTGCTGACCGCGAGACGAATCAGCGTCGCGCCGATCTTTCCGTGTCGGCGAAAAGCCGCGTGCACGGCGAGGCGCGAACCGAACCACACGTTGTCGTGATCGCGATGAATGCGTACGGTGCCGACCACCTGCTCCGGCATGGCACCGAGGCAACTGACGGTTACCAGTTGCTGCGCGTGCTGATCGATATCGTCGCGATCATCCCCGACGAAAATGCCCTGTTCGGCGCAGAACACCGCGCGCCGCAATTTGAACGCCTCTTCGGCTTCCCAATTCAATGTGGTCCACTTGGTCCGGAACTCGCCCGGCACATACGGCGCGAAAACGACGTCACCGTCCAGCGCCTCGCCTGCAATCGCTTCACCGAACATGATCACTCCTCGTACGATGACAGCGACGAACACGCGCCGCATTTGCCGCAGCCCGCCTTGATATCGCTCGAACGCATGGCCGCGGCATTGAGCATGCCGCCGAGCGGCTGCAACACCGACTTCATGAATTCGGGCGTGGGCGCCGGATGATCTTCGAGTGGCGTGCCGCTGATCGGCACGAACGGCACGACGAACGGATAGACGCCGAGATCGATCAGTTCGCGCGACATCGCCAGAATGGCTTCCGCGCTATCGCCGAGTCCGGCGAGAATGTACGTGCTGACCTGTCCGCGCCCGAACACGGCCACTGCCGACCTGAACGCTTCCATGTAGCGCGCCAGCGGCACACTCGCCTTGCCCGGCATGATGCGTTCGCGCAAGGCGGGCGTCACGACTTCGAGATGCATGCCGAGCGTGTCGATGCCGCTCGCTTTCATACGCGCGAACCAGTGGTCCTCGTCGGGTGGCTCGCATTGCGCCTGGATCGGCAGATCGACCGCGGCCTTGATCGCGAACGCGCTCTCGCACAGAATCCGCGCGCCACGATCCGGCGTGGGGGGTGTGCCGGTGGTCAGCACCATATGCTTCACGCCGTCGAGCAACACGGCTGCGCGCGCCACTTCCGCGAGTTGCTCAGGCGTCTTGCGCGCAATCGTGCGGCCCGCCGCGAGCGACTGCCCGATCGCGCAGAACTTGCAGCTCTTGCGTCGGCTCTCGTAGCGAATGCAGGTTTGCAACACGGTGGTCGCGAGCACGTCGGCACTATGCAATGCGGCGATATGCGAGTACGGCACGCCGTCGAGCGTCTGCATGCCGTAAAAACGCGGCGCCTTCGGAAAGCTGATATTGGCGATCGGAATCGTGCCGCGCAGCAGCGCGCTCGATCCGCTCGCATCCGGCGTCTGCGCGACAAATGGCGAGTGCCACGCGGTGCTCGTATGCACGGGCACCATGATCGTCACGCCGTCCACCGTCACCGCCTTGTGGTCCGACGGACCCGCACCGCCGCGCCGACTCGCCGCGCCCGCATCCGGCGACACGAGCCGCAAACCGGCCGACTGCAATTCAGTCATCAATTGCCGGCTCTGCGCCGACAGCGACTCGCTGGCGTTCATCGCATCCTCCTTCGGTTGAATTGAAATCGGCGCTCGCGGCGGCCGGCCACGCCGGCATCGCCGCGACCATTTCCGCGGGACGCCGGTTGATCGCAAGGCTCAGCAACTCGGGGCGCGCGTAATGGCCGACCGAATCCATCATGCGTTTGCGCTTGGTGATCAGCGCCATGTCGAGATCGGCGATCACCATGCCTTCGCCCTCGCGCAACGGTTCGGCGAGATGCTGGCCTTCCGGCGACACGATCGCGGTGTTGCAGCCGCCGCGCAGCGCCTTCTGCAGGTTCGTATCCGGCGTTACGGACGCAATCTGCGCTTCGGTGAGCCACCCCGTTGCATTCACGACAAAGCAACCCGACTCCAGCGCGTGATGCCGGATCGTCACCTCGATCTGCTCGGCGAAGATCGGCCCGACCAGCGAACCGGGAAACTGGCTGCAATGAATCTCTTCGTGCTGCGTCATCAACGCATAACGCGCGAGCGGGTTGTAATGCTCCCAGCAGGCAAGCGCGCCGACGCGCGCCACCGCCGTGTGCGCCACCGTAAGCCCTGCCGCATCGCCCTGCCCCCAGATCATCCGTTCGTGAAACGTCGGTGTGATCTTGCGGCGCTTGAGGACGATCCGGCCATCCACGTCGAAGATCAACTGCGTGTTGTAGAGGCTGCCGTGATCGCGCTCGTTGACGCCGAGCACCACCACCATCCGATGCAAACGCGCCAGCTCGGCCACCGCCTGCGTCACCGGGCCCGGTACGATCACGGCTTCTTCGTAGAGCTTCATGTGATCGGCGCCGGACGCGACGGGCGGCCGCACGAAAGAGAAGTACGGGTAGTACGGCACAAAGGTTTCGGGAAACACGATCAGTTGCACGCCTTCACGCGCCGCTTTTTCGATTGCCTCGCAGACCTTCTCGAGCGTGCCGCCACTGCGCTCGAAGTCGGGTGCGATCTGAACCGCTGCGGCGCGCACGATGCGCTTGCCGGTCGATTTTTCGGACATGGTGGTCACCCGTCTTTCGTCAAACCGTCCACGTATGGATGATCAACGCGTTGTCCTTGCGGTGAAGCAACTGGATGTCGAGCACGTCGAGCGGGCTGATCGGCCGAATGCCCTCGATCAGCGAGGCTTCGCCGTGTCCATACAGCGCCTGCAGTGCGAAGCGGCACGCGTAAACCTTGCCGCCCTCCTCCATGAACTTCATCAACTGCTTGTTGAAGTTCAGATGGCCGGGAAACGCTTCGTCGCCGAGCGTCGGAAAGCCGCGTTGCAAGCCGAGCGTGACGCCCGGCCCGTACAGCAGCACCGAGGTTTCGAAGCCCTTGCGTTGCAGGCGCGTTGCCTGCAACAGATTGACGAAACCGATCGAGCCTTCGAACGCGACCGTATGAAACGTGACGAGCGCCTTCTCGCCCGGTTCGGCTTTCACGTCTTCGAAGACTTTCTCTTCGTAGTCGACAAGGTAATCGCCTTTCTGATGCAGCGGTTTGTTGACGGCTGGCATGACACTCTCCGATCAGGTTTGCTAAGTAAAAGAGGGCGCGCGGTCAAGCTGTGCGCGCTTCTTCCAATGCAACGGCCGTGCCATTGATCGACCACGCGAATGCGATCAATCAGCAATCAATTCCGTCTCGATTCGAAATGCGACTCGAAAAAATTTTGGGCGCGAAGGTTGCGTATAGCCCAGACGTCCCGTTCAAACGCTGTTGGTGCGGCTTGATCGCACCAGCCATGTGCGATTCGCGCATGACGACGTGTCGATGTGGTGCAGTCATTCACCACGGTCGATCAATCCGATCATTGATCGCATGCGGATGCGATCAACTTCTTTCAACGTGAATAGAGACCCGAAGGCAATGAGCAGCCCGACACATCACTGGATCAAACGTCTCGCCGACATTCGCAAGCCGGCCTATCTCGCGATTCCCGATCTGATCGAAGAAGATCTCGCCACCGGGCGGCTGCGTCCGCGCGACCGCTTGCCGGGATTGCGCGATCTCGCCGAGGAACTCGCGTTGAACTACACGACGGTGGCGCGCGCCTATGCCGAAGCGCGCAAACGTGGCCTGCTCGATTCGCGCGCCGGCAGCGGCACGTTCGTGCGCGGCCGCACGGCCACCTTGCCGCTCGCCGGCGGCAGCAGCATCGAGATGTCGATGAACACGCCGCCCGAGCCACCCGACTACGCGATGCGGCTGCGCGAATCCGCCGCGCGGCAGATGGCCGATAGCGATCCTTATCAGTTGCTCCGTTATCAGGACTTCGGCGGCTCGGCGGCCGACAAGGACGCGGGCGCCGAATGGCTGCGGCGCCGTGTACCGCATTGCGACGCGCAGAACGTGCTGGTGTGCCCCGGCATCCATAGCGCGCTGGTGGCACTCGTCTCGCAGCTCGCGCGGCCGGGCGGCACGATCTGTCTCGACGCACTCGCCTACCCCGGCATCAAGGCGATCGCCGCGCAACTCGGCGTGCGTCTGCAAGCGCTGCCGCGCGACGATGAAGGGCCGCTCGCTCACGCCTTCGAAGCGCTCTGCAAGACCGACAAGCCGAGCGCGTTTTATTGCAATCCGACGCTGCAGAATCCGAGCACGCTAACGCTCACGCACAAACGACGCGAGGCGCTCGCCGACGTGGCGCTGCGCTACAGCGTGCCGATCATTGAAGACGATGCTTATGCGATGCTGCCGCAGAGCGCGCCCGATGCGCTCGCGAGTTTCGCGCCCGAACTGACCTATTACGTCACCGGTTTGTCGAAGAGCTTCGGCGCCGGTTTGCGCGTCGCGCATCTGCATGCGCCCACGCCGCGACAAACGCAGCGGCTAGCCGGCGCGTTGCGCGCCACCACCGTGATGGCGAGTCCGTTCACGGTCACGCTCGCGACGCAGTGGATCGTGGACGGCACCGCGGCGGACATGCTCAACGCGATCCGCAGCGAGTCGCGCGCCCGCCAGGCGATTGCCACGCGCATGCTCGAAGCGTGGCCTTACGAAGCGCATCAGGATGGCTTTCATTTGTGGTTGCCGGTGCCGGTGGAAAGCGGCTGGAGCGCGTCCGAGCTCGCGTTGCAGTTGCGCAATCAGGGGATCGCCGCCGTGGCGGGCGCCGCGTTTTCCACCGACGGCAATCCGCCCAACGCCATGCGCGTCTGTCTCGGCGGGTCGAAAACGCGCGACGAATGCGAAGAGGCGCTGCGCATCGTGGCGGAGACACTCGACCATCCGCATCATTTGCATTCTCCAGTGATGTGAAGCGATCAGCGTTATTGTCATATGAATACAGCGTATCGCAAGCCGCTTACCAGCGCGCGACGAAGCGCTGTTTCCACACGCATTGAAAAAGCCAACTCGCAAGAAATATTTCGCGGGCAGTCGACGCGCCGTCCCGCACGCCTCTCCCGCCGTTGGTGAGCAATTGAAAGCATTCGCCGCTCAAGTCGCCCTTGCTCAAGCCGTATACAGCGTGTGAGGCCCCCGCCTCACCGACTCCGGTTCACCGCTCACTCCGAAAGACTCCCGACATGTTCACCTCCATTCGCGCGCGCATCGTCGCCCTGTGCGTCGCTATCGTTGTGGTCGCGCTCGCCGCCAACGCGGTTCTCAACTATGTCGTCGCCAACTCGTACAACGCCGATGCCATCGACAGCAGCCTGACCGCGGTCGAAAGCGGTCACGCGGACGGTATCGGCGACTGGGTCGCCACCAACAGCCAGATGATCGACTCGCTGCGGGACGCGGTGCTGCAACGCGATCCGTCCGCCGCGTTGAAGCAGATCGCCGCGGCCGGCAAGTTCACGAACGTGTACGTCGGCTATGCGGACAAGACGGCGAAGTTCTCCGACCCGACCGGCATTCCGCCCGACTACGATCCGACCGGCCGCCCCTGGTACAAGCGAACAGGGCCGCGGTTTCGCGGTCGTCGCCGGCGAAGTGCGCAGCCTCGCGCAATGCAGCGCGCAGGCGGCGAAGGAAATCAAGGCGTTGATCGAATCGACCATGGCCAGCGTCACGTCGGGTTCGGGCCAGGTGCGCCAGGCCGGTCAGACGATGACGGAGATCGTCAGCAACGTAGCCAACGTGACGACCATCATTTCCGAAATCACCCAGGCCGCCAACGAGCAGACGCGCGGCATTCAGGAAGTGAACCGCGCGGTCAGCCAGCTCGACGAGATGGTTCAACAGAACGCCGCGCTGGTCGAGGAATCCACAGCGGCCGCCGCCGCGCTGCAAAGCCAGGCGGTGAGCCTCGCGAGCGCGGTGACGCAATTCAAACTCGATTAAACGCTAGACGTGGGGCATCGCAGTGACGTTCTATAGAAATCTGAAGATCGCCGTTAAATTGGCGTTGCTCGGCGCGGTGTTGTTAGCCGCGACGATGATCGTGGGTCTGGAAGGCTGGCACGCGTTGTCGAAAACGCATGCGCTGCAAATCCAGTCGGTGCAATCGCTCAGTCAATATGCGCAAGCCGCCGACACGGCGCGCGTCGCCCAGGTCGAATTCAAGAAGCAGGTGCAGGAATGGAAGGACCTGTTGCTACGCGGCGCCGATCCGGCCGCGTTCGCCAAATACCGTGATGCCTTCAGCAAGGAAAGCGGCACGACGCACGCCGCCCTGCTGCGTCTGAAGGAGCAATTGAGTGCGTTGGGTGCGAACGTGGACGGTGTCGACAAGGCGCTCGCCACGCATGCCTCGTTGCAGGACAGTTACCTCGACGCGCTCAAGCGTTACGACGCCGCCGATCCGAATACCGCGCACGTGGTCGACGGTCTCGTGAAGGGCATCGACCGCGCGCCGACCGCCGCGATCGACGACATCGTCGCTGCGGTGATGCAACAGGCGCAAGACTCCAATGTGCGCACGAGCGCAGCGGCGGAGCGCTCCTATACGATCGCCACGGTGCTGTTGCTGTCGGTCGTGATCGGTTCGCTCGGCGTCGGCGCATTCGCGGTCTGGTTTCTCAGCCGCAGCATCACGCTGCCGGTCAGGCAGGCCGTGGGCATCGCGCAAGCGGTCGCGGCAGGCGATCTGCGCGCGGACGTGGCGGTGGTAAGCCGCGACGAAACCGGCCAGTTGCTCATCGCGCTCAACGACATGAACCAGCGCTTGCGGCATATCGTCAGCGAGATTCGTGAAGGCGCGACTACGATTTCGTCGGCCACGCAGGAGATCGCCGCGGGCAACCTCGACCTGTCCGCACGCACCGAACAACAGGCGGCGTCGCTCGAAGAAACCGCCGCGTCGATGCAGCACTTTACCGTCTCCGTTCAGCGCAACGCCGCGAATGCACGCGAAGCCACGACGCTTGCGCAAACCGCCGCGCAAGCCGCGCGCGAAGGCGGCGCCGTCATGAGCGACGCGGTGCGCACGATGGGCCAGATCGACGCGGCGTCCAAGCGCATCGTCGATATCATCGCGGTGGTGGAAGCGATCGCGGCGCAGACCAATATCCTTGCGCTCAACGCCGCGGTCGAAGCGGCGCGTGCCGGCACGCAAGGGCGCGGCTTCGCGGTGGTGGCGAGCGAGGTGCGCAGTCTCGCGCAACGTTCCGCCGATGCCGCGCACGAGATCAAGGCGTTGATTCGTGAGTCGGTCGCCACGATCGACGCCGGCACGCAATTGATCAATCACGCGAGCAATACGATGGACGGCGTAGTGGAAAGCGCCGGCAGCGTGACGCGTATCGTCGAATCGATCGCGACGGCGAGCGTCGATCAGGCAGCAGGCATCACGGAAGTGAACGATGCCGTCACGCAGATGGATCAGGTGACGCAAAGCAACGCGGCGCTCGTCGAGCAGGCGGCCGCCGCGGCCGATGCGGTGCAAAGCAAGGCATCGGGGCTGGTGCAAAGCGTGAGTTTCTTCAGGCTGGGCGCCGCGGCTTGAGGGATCGGCGCCGCGCGGCGCCTGTTGTCGTGTGAGGACGAAGCGGCGCGCAATGCGCCGCTTACGACTCGAAGTCGAGTCCGCCGATCAGAACCAGAGGATCGGCCTGCGTATGCGAGAGAAAATCCAGTTCGCGCGCATGATCCCAGGCTGCGAGCTTGCGCGGCAACGCGGCCAGGTAGCCGGCGAAACGCGACGGCCCTTCCGCGCCCATCAGTCTTTCGATCTCGTCGCTGTCCCAGGTCAGATACAGATTCAACGGATACGGGTACTGTCCCATGTCTTCGATGGGCACTGCATGAATCCTCACGCGTGTGGGACGCCCGTGGCCGCCGTACGGCAGCACTTCGGTATGCACGGTAGTCGCGAAACAGGCGGCAATAGCCTCGGCGATGCGAGGCGCGAACTCTTCATCGAAACGGGCGGCACTCTCCGGACGCATCCAGGTCTCCAGCTTTATGCGTGATGAGCTGGATATCCTAGCACGCGCGCAGGCGCACGCCTGCTGCGTATCCGCCGCGACATGCATCGTGCTCGCGAATTTCTTGTTCGCCTCGTGGGTGTTTCCTATAATCCGCGCCTGGACCCAACATTAAGAGGCGGTGCTGCTGCGGCTTCGCGTTGCCCTCCCGCATCAAACCGTCTTCAGAATCCGCGGCCTCGTTTCGTTCGCCACGGTGGCCGGCTCGGGCACCGCATCGGGTGCACTGGCGCCCTTCTCGGTGCGCATCGACAGATAGCGCAAACAGCACACCCGCAAAAACGATGCGAAGTTGGTCGGCATCTCGCCGCGCAGCGCGATCAGTTCGTCGTAGAGCTTCACGGCGAACTGGCTGGTCGTCATGCTCTCGCGCGCGGCGATTTCGTGCAGCACGTCCCAGAACAGATTCTCCAGACGGACCGTAGTGATCACGCCATGAATGCGCAACGAGCGCGTGCGCGATTCATACAGGATCGGATCGGCGTTGATGTATATCCCACACATAACGTTAACTCCCTGTTTCCAGGCGCGCGCGCCGTGGCGCTTTTCGTGCAGCCACGGCGCACCGCCCGCCTTCGTCAACATACGCCGGCATCCGCCGCTCGACAATCGCATCGAACCCGAACGCCGCTCCCGCCCCGTCGAGCTGCTTTATACCGCGCGTTTGTTCATCTGCCCCGCGATGTGATCGGCCTGCCGGATCGCCAGCGTGACGATCGTCAAGGTCGGATTTTCCGCCGCGCCGGTGGTGAACTGACTGCCATCCGAAATGAACAGGTTCGACACCTCATGCGTCTGGCCGAAGCTGTTGCATACGCCGTCTTCAGCGCGCGCGCTCATGCGGGCGGTGCCGAGGTTGTGCGTAGACGGATACGGCGGCACGCGATACACCGTCTTCGCGCCCGCCGCTTCGTACACCGCGGTGCCCTGCTTGTACGCGTGTTCGCGCATCGCTTCGTCGTTCGGATGATCGTCGAAATGCACGTTGGCGACCGGCTGGCCGTATTGATCCTTCACGTCCGTATTCAAGGTCACACGATTGCTCTCGCGCGGCATATCCTCGCCGACGATCCACATGCCCGCGGTGTACGCGTACTGATCCATCGCCTGGGCAAATGTCGGCCCCCATGCGCCCGGATCGAGAAAGGCCGCGTAAAACGGCAGGCCGAGCGAAACGGTCTCCATGTGGTAGCCGCCCGCGAAGCCGCGCTGCGGATTGAACACCGCTTCGTCTTCGATGATGCCGGCCATCGTGGTGCCCTTGAACATATCCACCTTGTCGTTGAACACCGCATACACCGAGCCCGTGGTGTGACGCATGTAGTTGCGGCCCACCTGCCCCGAGCCGTTCGCGAGCCCCTGTGGGAATTTGCTCGAGTGTGAGTTCAACAGAAGCCGCGGTGTCTCGATCGCATTGCCCGCCACCGCGACGATGCGCGCCTTTTGCCGCTGCAATTTGCCGTTGCCATCGTAGTAGAGCACCTCCTTGGCCTTGCCGCGCGCATCGGTTTCAATGCGCACCACGTGGGCCTGCGTGCGCAATTCCATATGGCGGGTCGCCTGGGCGCGCGGCAATTCGGTGTAGAGCGTCGACCACTTGGCGCCCGTGCGGCAGCCCTGGAAACAGAAGCCGCGCTGGAAGCAATGCGCGCGGTCGTCGCGCACCACGCTATTGATCGCCATATGACCGGTATTGCATTCCTTGTAGCCGACCTTCATCGCGCCGGCCGACATCACCTTGAAGTTGTTGTTGCCGGGCAGGCCCGGCAAACCGTTGGTGCGCGTCACGCCCATTTTCTGCGAAGCGCGGTCGTAGTACGGATCGAGTTCGTCGCGCGTGAGCGGCCAGTCGAGCAGATTGGCGTCCTTGATATCGCCGTAGGTCGTCTTCGCCTTGAACTCGTACGGCTGGATACGCAGACTCGCGCCGGCCCAGTGCGTGGTCGTGCCACCCACCGTCTTGCAGATCCACGCGGGCAGATTCGGAAAGTCCTTGGCGATGCGCCAGGTGCCCGACGTGGTGCGTTTGTCGAGCCATGACAGCATCTGGAACGAGCCCCATTCGTCAGTCGTGAAATCGGCCTGCGTATGCAGCTTGCCCGCTTCCAGCACGACGACGTTGATGCCCTTCTGCGCCAGTTCGTTGGCAAGCGTGCCGCCGCCCGCGCCCGAACCGATGATGACGACGACCTTGTCGTCGTTGTGCGAAAAACGCACCTTGTTGTTGTCCTGAGTCATGTCTTGTCTCCGGTGTCGAGCAGAGTTGGCGCTTTAGCGCCTTACTCTGGTCCCATGCACTAGCAGCCGTCATGGCGATTAGCTATCCGTCGGGATCGGGCCGCTGGCGGCGGCCGGTGGATTGGGCAGCCACGAGAGACTGTTGAAGCCCTTGGTCAAATAGCCGCCGTCGCCTTCCGAAGCGCCGTAGCCGAAGTGCGCATACGCCATGGTGTTGGCGTATAGCGAAACCACCGCGGTGCTGCGTATCGTGTTGAAGAAGGGCGTGCCCGCGAGCGACGCGACGTCTTTCGCCTGATCGGAAGGCGTACGCTTGAGCCAGTCGGAGCCGGCTTGCGCGTCGAGTTGCTTGACGCCGTCCGCGAGTTGCTGACGCAGCGCCGGATCGGCTTTCGCTTTCGCGTCGAGATCCTTGACCACCAATGCATAGACCGCGTTGTCGAGCGTGGCGTGCGGATAGAGCTGCCGCGTGAAGGCCAGAATCACTTCGCCCTGGTGCGTGTCCAGCCCTTGCAGTTCGAGCGCCCAGGCGCGGCTCGGCGCGAGCGTCGACAACACCGACGAGAACGCCAGCGTGCCCATCAGCACACCCGTGCCTCGCAATAGTTCGCGCCGCGTGAGCGGAATCCGCAATGCGGCCGCGGCCGCCTTCGCCGCGCGATGTTCATGGGAATGTTCATGGGGATGCTCATGCTCATGCGCATGGCGTGCGTGATCCGACGCGACGATCGGAATGACCGTTGTCTTCATGTCTGTCTCCTTGGGCGACCAGAATTGGCGCTTTAGCGCTTACTCCGGTCCCATGCATCGTTGCTGTGGGGTACTGCAACTACGCGCGGCGGCCGCCTGGGTTGCTTTTACTATTGATAGTGGCCGTAGCGTTCCAACACTTCGATCTTGTAGCCGTCAGGGTCCTGAATAAAAAAGTAGCGTGCCAACAGCTCGCCGTTGTCGTTGTGAAACTCGCGCAGATCGTTGGGCGCCATGCCGAGATCGAGCAGACGCTGCCGTTCGCTTTTCGCATCGTCGACAACAAACGCGACGTGGCCATAGCCGTCGCCATGCGAATACGGTTCCTCGCGGCCTTTGTTCCAGGTGAGTTCTATCTCGGCGTCGGCTTCCGCATTGCGCAAATAGACGAGCGCGAAATCCGGAAAGTCGAGCCGGTGCGATACGTCGAAATTGAAAGCTTTTTGATAGAACTGCAGCGAGCGCGGCAGATCGTGCACACGGATCATCGTGTGAATGAGTTTGGCCATCGGTGTCCCCTCCTGTTTGAATCAAGTTTAGGAGGCCGCCCACGCGAGTGGTAATGCACGGCTAAATCGCGCCAGGGACTTGCCCTATGTTGCGGGAGCGTCGATTGCGGGGCTTTTGTTCGCGCGTCAACGGCGCAAACAGCGATGGACATGACGCCGCGTCAGGTTGCATTGCAGCACGCGCAGCGGTTCAAGCGAGCATGCGCCGAATGGCATTAGGCAAAACCCGACGTCGACGTTGTGCCAACGCGTATCCGCTGAAGCCCATTCGTTTTTGCCTCGTGGCCATGCACACGCGCCTCGAGTTTCCATAAGATTCGGTTGTGGTGTCTAACTGAATGCTGTGGAGCGTAGTGCGTTATGGAATTCGATACGAAAGTCGCGATCATCGTGCTGGACGATCTCGCTGTCTGGCAAAAGCTCAATGTGACCGCGTTTCTCGCGACGGGAATCGCCGGCGCCGCACCGGAGGCAATGGGCGAGCCGTACGAGGACGCGGCGGGCCGCCGGCACGCGCGTCTGCTCGGCCAGCCGATGATGGTGTATCAGGCGGACAACGCGGGTCTGCTGCGCGCGTATCGCCAGGGCATCGAACGCGAATTGACGCGCGCCGTGTATGTGCGCGCGATGTTTGCGACTGGCCACGATCAGGCGAACCGCGAGGTGTTCCGCGCCGAACCCGCCGATGCCCCCGACCTCGTCGGCATTGCCGTGCGCGGGCCGAAGAAGGCGGTCGATAAAGCCGTAAAAGGTCTCTCACTGCATGCGTGACACGCAGCGCCTCGCTCAGGCTCAAGGCTCAGAGTTCAGGACTCGGACCGCGCTCCAGATAGGTGTTCAGCGCAATATAACTGCGCGTGCCGGTAAAGCCTTCGATCGCATGAATGCGCGCGAGCAGTTGTTCGAGCGATTGCGTGTCGCGCGTACGGACTTTGAGCAGCATTGCGCTCTCGCCTGTCACGGTGTGAATCTCCTCGACGTCCGATAGCTCCTGCAGTGCCAGCAGTTGCCGCGTCACCGCCCAGCTCGTCGTATCGACATGCACGAACGCGAGCAACGGGCGGTTGAGCCTCGCGGCGTCGAGCGCGGCGACGGTGGCCTTGATCACGCCTTCCTTCTTCAAGCGCCGGGCGCGTTCGTGGACTGCGGGCGCCGACAGAAACAGCAGTTTGCCAAGTTCGGCGTAAGTCCGCGTGGCGTCTTCGGCAAGCAGCGCGAGCAGCTTGCGGTCGGTGTCGTCGAGCGAGGCCGCGCCCGGTTGCGCGCCCGGCGTCCGGAGCGCCCTGCCATTGCGAGTCGAGGGTGGGCGTGGGCCGGCGCTCATCGTTTTGCTGTGGGACTATCCCGGTTTTCTCCGAGCCCCTCGCGCAAGGCTTTGCGGATCACCTTGCCGGTCGCCGTCAACGGCAGGCTGTCGACAAAGCGGATCTCGCGCGGATATTCATGCGCGGCGAGGCGAGTCTTGACGTGTTGCTGGATCTCGCGCACGAGCGCCTCGTCGCCGACAAAGCCAGCGTTCAGCACCACGAACGCCATCACGATCTCCGTGCGTTCGCGATCCGGCGCGCCGATCACGGCCGCCATCGAAACAGCGGGATGACGCAGCAACGAATCTTCGATCGAAGCCGGCCCGATTCGATAACCGGCGCTCGTGATCACGTCGTCGCCACGGCCGACGAAGCGGACGAAGCCGTCCGCGTCGCGCGTGCCGAGGTCGCCGGTCACCAGAAACTTGCCGCGGAATTTTTCGCGGGTCGCCGCCTCGTTGCCCCAGTAGCCGAGGAACATGACCGGATCGGGCGCGGCCACCGCGATATCGCCGATTGCGCCCGGCGGCAGTTCGTTGCCGTCCATATCGACGATGGCGACATGATGCCCCGGCACCGCGCGGCCAATCGCGCCGAAGCACGGCTCGAACAGCGCCGCGCACGACGACACCACGACGTTGCATTCCGTTTGCCCATAGAACTCGTTGATCGTCACGCCCAGCGCCGTGCGGCCCCAGCCGATCAATTCCTCGCCAAGCGATTCGCCGCCGCTTGCCACCGAGCGCAACGCGAGGCTCCAGCGTTCGGGATGATCGACGCCGCGCATCATCTTCAGCGCGGTCGGCGGCAAAAACGTGTGCGAGACCGCGTGACGCGCCATCAGATCGAACGCGGCCTGGCCGTCGAATTTCGCAAAGCGGCGCGCCAACACCGCGACGCCGTGATGCCATGAAGGCAACAGCACGTCGAACAGGCCGCCGATCCAAGCCCAGTCGGCGGGCGTCCACATCAGCGTGGCGTGCGCGGGAAAGCCCTGCTGCGACATCTCGACACCCGGCAGATGACCGAGCAACACGCGATGCCCATGCAGCGCGCCCTTCGGTTTGCCGGTCGTGCCCGATGTATAGATGATGACCGCCGGATCGTCGGCGCCGGTGTCGGCGGGCGTAAAGCTGGCCGCTGCGCTGTTCAGTGACTGCCAGAATGAACGCACGGGTACTTGCGGATCGCCGTTGTCCTGATCGATATCCACGCTGAAGACATTGCGCAATGCCGGCAACGCCGCGCGGATTTCGTCGACCTTCTGCACGCCGCCGCGATCGGTAATCAGCGCCACGGCGCCGCTATCGCCGAGCCGGTGTTCGATCGCGTCGACGCCGAATAGCGCGAAGAGCGGCACGGCCACCATGCCGGCCTTGTAGGCGGCGAGATGTGCGATCGCCGTTTCGATCGATTGCGAGAGGAAGATGCCGATGCGGTCGCCGCGTTGCGCGCCCGCTGCGAGCAGCGCATTGGCGAAGCGGTCGGACAGCGCCTTCAACTGGTCGAACGTATAGCGTGTGGCGTTGCCCTCGGCGTCTTCGTAGATCAGCGCGAGGCGGCCCGAACCGTCGGCCCATTTGTCGCATACGTCGACGCCGATGTTGTAGCGCGCCGGGACGTTCCACGCGAAGTTTGCCGCGAGCGATTCGTAGGTCTGGCCGTCGAGATTCATCGTGTCTGCTCCTGCAAGCCCGTCGGCGGTTGATAGCGCGGGAAGCCGTTATATTCGATCGTACGCTGCGCTTCAGCGAGCGGCCACGAATGGCGCGCGTTCGGCACGCCGCCGTCGACGCGGATCACCGTGCCGTTGATGAACGCGGACGCCTCGGACAACAGAAAGACCGCCGCGCTGGCGAGTTCGGATTCGGTGCCGAAGCGCTGCAATGGGACCCTGTGTTTCAGCGTGCGCAGCAGCGCCTGATACTCTTCGTTGTAGCTGTCCATGCCCGCGGACGCAATCCAGCCGGGCGCGACCGCGTTGACTCTGACGCCCGCATGGCCCCATTCGCAGGCGGCCGTTTCGGTGAAATTCCATACGCCGGCCCGCGCCGCGCCCGAATGACCCATGCCGGGCATGCCGCCCCAGATATCGGCCAGCATGTTGACGATCGCGCCGCCGTGCATTTGCATCCATTGCGTATAGCACTCGCGGGACATCAGAAACGTGCCGTGCAGATTGTTGCGCACGACCGCGTCCCAGCCGTTCAACGATATGTTTTCGAGCCTGGCTGGGAACTGGCCGCCTGCGCAATTGAACAGACCGTCCACGCGGCCCAGATCCGTGATGATCGAGGCGATCGTTTCGCGGACCTGTTGCTCGTTGCGGATGTCGCAGGAGTAAAGCTTATGGCCGTTGGCGAAGGCCGGGTGATCCTCGGCCAGTTCGGCTTGCACCGTTTTCAGCTTGTCTTCGCTTCGGCCGACCAGCGCCAGGGTCGCCCCTAAGGACGCGAGTTCGTGAGCCGTGCATCGGCCAAGCCCGCTCCCCGCGCCGGTGACGATGACCACCTTGCCGGCGAAAAGACCTGCGCGGAAAACTGAACGGTAGCCGTTTGACGGCGGTGACGTACTCGACGAAGCTGCGGGCATTCGGGTGTCTCCTTCATGTGCTGCGCTTTCGATGTTTTCTGAGTTTAGCTCAAGTTTTGTCCGCGTGTTGCGCGCACTCACAATTTTTCTTTCCAATACCACGTCATTTTCATCGAATAATCTTTGAGCCAAACTCAATTCTCGCTCACACAACTTACCACCTACCTCTCGATGAACGCCTCCTCCGTCTCCGCCGCGTGCCCGTGCAGGCGCTTGGTCCATCGCTATTCGCACTAACGGAAGCCGTCGACTCAAGGCGCGGCGAATGCGGCCTCGCCATGCATGGGACATCAGGCGACAAGAGCGGTGAGGTATCATCGTCCTCATCACTCACCACAGGACGCGAAATCTGATGTCGGTAGATTCCAGCTGGTTGGGCCAGATTGAACGCGAGTGGTCACTACTTCGACAGAACGACCCGTCACTCGACGTGGAAAGGTTCTTCCGGCACGTTGTATCAGCAAACAAGGTCGGATTTCTTTCACTTGAATCTATCGCGGCCATTGCGAATGGCCTGCTCACAAGCCCGTTGTCGGGCGCGCCTTATCTCGGCCGGCGACTGCTTGAACGGGTTGGCCCTGGCCGGCATCCCTCCCTTCGGGTCGCGCTTGCACTGTCTCTTGTCACGGAGACAGGCGGGCCCGCGGATTACGAGGGCGGACACGTCATTCTGGGTGACGTACTGAAGGACGAGACGGCGAGCGACCCGCTGCGTGGCATGGCGGCAGCGGCTATTGCCGACAGTGCGCGGCTTGGTCGTGGCATGAACGCCGACCTTGAGATGGCCAAGGACATGTACGCCACCGCCCTGGAGCTTGGACACCGGTCGGCCGCGTATAACCTGGGCTTGTATTGGGAGGGGCGCTGGGATACGAGTGCTCCCGGCGACGTCGTCCCCGACAGCACCAAGGCGGCACAGGCCTACAAGCGTGGTGGTTCGAACCCAAAATGCGCCGCGCGTCTGGACGCATTGCGGGCCCGCTCACGGTAAATCACGCCACGTGGCCTCCTCATCAGTGTGATTCTCAACTGCGCCGGACGCTCTTCTTTCGACGAATGACGAATGCGCCTGACGCAATCGCGATGACGACGAGCCCAATCAATCCAACGGCCAATCCGGTCCCGCTGTGCGATTCATTTGCGCCGGATGCAGCGGAAGCGACAGTTGGCGAAGAGGCCTGGCTCGCGACAGGTTGCGGGAGCGCGATACCGGCCGCACTCCCTTGACGCACCAGAGATGCTTCGGATGTTGGCGATGCTTGCGACGCAGGAAGAGCGCCCGCATCAGAAGCAAGAGCGTCTGCATCAGAAGCAGGTCCGACAGGAGCCAAAGCCGTTGCCGAGGCGATAACCGGAGCCGGTACAGCGGCGGTATTGGCTTCGGCTGACTTGGCCATCGCTTTCCATTGCGCGAACACCGTGTCAATGCAGTGGACGTCGGAGCAGGCGTTCCGGGATTGCCTCCATTGGGCGAGTTGCCCGGACGATAGCTTCCCTGCACTCAGCAAAGTTTGCTGCTGGGCGACGATATCGTCGTACTGGTTGTCCAGAATGGCGTGGTCACATATGACGCGTTCAGCTGGCTGCCGGGTTGTCGCGCATTGAATGTCGCTCGCCCATGCACCGGTCGAACCAAGAGCTGTCATTGACAGCAGCACTGCCCAAAATCGCTTTAGAAACACCAGCCCTCCTTGAACGTCGTTGCTTTGCCAAGACTGCGGTCGTTCGTGAGCGAAATCCTATGTGCCCGCGACGGGGTCACGAGACCGCCGACAGTGCTGCCGCACGAGACGTGCCACCTCGATCGCAAACGGTCTGACCTAGATGTTTTTGCTGTGGCCAGAGGGAGCAGGCACGACAATGAATCCACCGAGTTCATCGCCGTACGCCACGACTCGTCCTTTGAGCAAGAAATTTGCTGTCAAGGCACAGACTGCCGCATCCACTTCGTCAATAGACTTCAGCGAGGTTGTTTCAATTCCGGCATCTTCGAGAATTTCTCGACGCTGGGTTCGCTTTTGCTTCGCAGATGCAACTTCTGTCCTAAGAAGGGCGCTGGTGATGGCGTGGGGAAACGTCTCAAAGCAGACCCGGTCGCCCATTTCCCCCTCGTTATTAAATAGAGGGAAATGTGGTACGAACGCCTGATAGACACGCTCGCCGTTGAACATCCAGCCGTAGAATCCGCTTTTACTGGCCACGGCGAGTTCACGAGTCGGTGTGGCGAACGAAAAGATTCGCCGCTGTGCAAGCTCCTTCTCTGCTTGCCTTCCGGCCTCACCGGCTCGCCACAGACAGGGCGCGTCAATACCCACCGCAGCGACCTCAAATTGGAGGCACTTTTCGAGCATATATTCCGGCGTCTGCTTGCCAAGGTTGCACACAATCTCTGAGCCACGCAGGATGACGAGATGATGTCCCTTGCGCTCTCCGCCAATGTCAATTCCAGCTACAGCTCGTTGCGATTCCATAGTTCCCGTACCTTCAGCGAAGCGCACTTATCCCGGTGCCATTCGATGATGTTTTAAATCTGTCGAAAACGCTGCAATCAGTAGTCGATTCCAAGGATGCCGCGCCTTGCCGCGACAAGCTAGGGGTAGGTGGCCGCTTCCAGTTCGCCGCCGCTGATTTTATGCCACGGTTAGAAGAGACCTGGCCTGTTCAAGTAGGGCGTGCGAAGCGGCAAACTCATTGCGTCCGGCCATTGTGAGGGCGGCGTGGCCTGTGCGCGCGAACAGCTCGTCGTTGGATGGCGCAACCACATGCGAAGCGGTATCAGGATGTTCGTACCGACGGAAGAGTTCGAGCATCTGGAGCGCGTCTGGCCGCCGGTCCTGCGGACCCGCCGTGGCAAGAATTTGCGCCGCTGCTGCTAGTTGTCGCGTGATCAGCAGGAATTCAGAACGGTCCATGGCACTTACCTCATAAGATACCTACACTCTGCGAATTCATATCCGCTGGACCAGGCGCTGCATTGACGCGCCCGCTATGCGTCGTAAACATAGGCCGACCGCCTCGACATTCGGCCGTTCAAAACGACAATCTCGAGTTACTTCCATTTTTGCCATGCCCGGTCGCCCGCAAATATGCAGTTGGTCGAAGCGTACAAGAAATGCGTGTTGGCAGTGGCGAGCGAAGCTGCGTCAGTCCAGGCGAGTTGGACCGGCGTTCGCTGGTTCTGGACCTCGTGTGGCATGCCAGGCGCGATGCCGCGCGGCGCAACACTCGCGGTATCAGCAAGAATCTGCGCAACTGCGTCCCGCCCGACGGCGCCCGCGGCCAGCGTCTCCGTGCGCGTCGAGAGTCTCGGACCCGGCTGCATCCTCACCCGTGACGTTCATTTGTCGACTCTATCCAATGCGCGTCTAACGGCGCTTTCGCCACCGCGTCAACTAGCCCTGGCGTCTTTGGCACGGACTCGGACGTATCGGAAACCGAAGCTGGGCCAGTCTCGTGACGATGGACGTCATGTGTGACAAAGCCAAGGTCATGACTTGGAATCTCGAACCAGTCCGGGTTACCGAACGAGCGGCGAATGTCCTCAAGGCCGCTCGCCCAATGTTCACCCATGGTGTCGTTGCTGAACTCGTAGTCCTTGTAGTGACCTTCAAAAAACTTGTTCTTGTAGATGAGGTGCACGACATTGACCGCACCACCATCTGCCACTTTCTGTGCCTGCCTGACTAGTGGGTGTGTCCGCCGCACTTTCTCTGGAATGTGTTCAAGCAGCTCCTTAATCAGGCGAGCGTGCTTCTGGCTCTGCGATACGAAGGCCGTGATGGCGCGGGTCCGGCTTGAGTATTGAATGTCCTTGGCCCTCTCGGCAACATCGAGGAAATCGCCAGGCTGCGTTCCTCCTGCGCTCCATAGGTCAACCTGGAAGACCAGCGCATCCTTGTGCTGGCATTCCCTAACGATTTCCGTAAGCGGCGTATTTGAGACCAGACCTCCGTCCCAGTAATATTCTCCGTCGATTTCCACCGCGGGAAAGCCCGGCGGCAACGCGCCAGACGCCATAAAGTGCTCTGGCTCGAGACGCGTTTGCGTGTTATCGAAGTACACCAGATTGCCCGTGCGAACATTGACCGCCCCAACGGAGACGCGAACGTCACCGTCGTTAATACGGTCGAAATTGGCGTACTTGAGGAGCGTCGCACGCAACGCCGTCGTATCGTAAAAGCTCACTTCACTCGGCAGTTTCTTTGCAACGCCGGCGATGGGTGCGGAGAAGCGCGGTGCGAAAAAGCCCTTTTGACCTTCAGTCAAAGCGCGAGCGGCGGCCCACATGCTCGACCACTTTCGGGCAACGTCTGGAAACCCGAACGCTGTCGGCACCAAAGCGCCAACATGTCCCAGCAAGTCCGCCGGTTGACAGATGGTGTTCCAGAAGCCGCGTAATGCCGCTACCCGGTCCTCTGGCGCGTTGCCAGCGATGATGGCGGTGTTCAGGGCGCCAATCGAGATGCCCGAAATCCAGGTGGGTTCGACACCCACTTCAGCAAGCCCCTCGTAGACGCCGGCCTGATAAGAGCCCAATGCGCCACCGCCCTGCAAGACCAAACCGATTTCGTCGTAGGAAGGCAGCTCAAGTTGATTCGGTTGCTTTAATGTATTGCGTTGACTGCGGCGCATTGTCGGCTCCTTATTGCATGAACCAACCGTGGCTGACCACAATCGATTGCCCGGTCAGTGCTGCCGATTCAAACCCCGCCAGAAACGCGACCGTGTTGGCAACGTCGGCTACGGTGGTAAATTCGCCGTCGACGGTTTCCTTGAGCATCACGTCCTTCACAACCTGAGCCTCTGAAATGCCGAGCGCTTTCGCCTGCTCCGGAATCTGCCTGTCAACCAATGGAGTACGGACGAAGCCCGGACATACAACATTCGCTCTCACGCCGCGCGAGCCACCTTCCTTCGCGACGACGCGAGCAAGGCCCAGCAGACCGTGTTTGGCGGTCACGTAAGCCGACTTCAGCTTCGACGCTTCGTGTGAATGAACCGAGCCCATGTAGATGATGGCGCCTCCCTTTCCCGACGCGTACATGTGCCTGATAGCAGCCTTCGTGGTCAGAAATGCGCCGTCCAGGTGAATGGCGAGCATCTTCTTCCAGTCGGAATATGCGTAGTCTTCAATCGGGTTGACAATCTGAATACCGGCGTTCGACACCAGCACGTCGATACTGCCAAGTTTGCCGACTGCTTCTTCGATGCCAGCGTTGACCGCTTCTTCGCTTGTGACGTCCATCGACACGGCAAGTGCTTTCCCACCCGCGGCGATGATACTGTCCGCGACCTGCTGCGCGTTGGCCAGATTCAGATCCGCAATGACGACGGCCGCGCCGTCCGAAGCCAGTTTGCGTGCGCATTGTTCACCGATACCGCTTGCGGCGCCCGTCACGAGCGCGACTTTTCCTTGCAACGACATAGAGTTCTTCCTTGCTGAATTACTGGTTCACGGCAAGCTTCAGTGCTTCCGCTGGGGCGAGGTAGTCGTAAGCGACTTCGCCCACATCGAGGGTGAGATTTGCAATGACGTGTCTGGCGGCCACTACCCTTTTGACCGGCAGATCAGCGACTGGCGCCAACGCATGTGCGTGCAGCTCGAGCGCAGCGGGGCCTTCCCATGCACCGAGCACAGAAACGTCGCGCAAGTAGAACCGTACGAGTTCACAAATCCGCGGCGAGCCATCCACATGGGGGATGACCTTCAACAGGTAATTGGGTGTGTCCGCGAGTTTCTTGCGTTCAGATTCGATATCGAGCGGGCGGTACTTGTAGCCCATCGTGCCAGCAGCGACCCGTTGCGTCCCATAGTCGAGTGTGCCGAGCAACGTATCTTTTCCGTCAACGGATAAACGGGGTGAAGCGAGCTTTTTCGGGAAACCCCAAATTTCGCGGCCGCCGGCGATTGGACCTTCGTCATCGAGGTACATCGCGTGCGTATAGCTGGCCTTCTGTCCGGTTTCATCCAGGACCGAGATAACCTGGCCACTCTCTGTGTAGTCGCCAAAGCCGGATGAATCTGGCATCCGGATGAACTCGTAGTGGACCAGACCATTGTCGACCGTCAAAGGCTCCGGCACGACCGCGCGAACCGCATCGATGTCGGTCTCGTACGAAATGATGAAGTATTCGCGGTTGAGGAATCGAAATGGCGGACGCGGATAGGCTGGGTTGTGCACAGGCATTGCAAAGGCATTTTTGCGGATTTCATCGAGTGTCACAACAATTCTTCCGTTGGATAGCGAAGGCAGCATCATAGAGGCAAGTCACAGTGGGTTTCAGTGAAACGCACATGGCGGACGGCGATTCCATGACTGACGTGTCAAGCGTCAAGTGCCCATCCCGCCTGGGTTTGTGCTGTGTTTAAGCTTGCCTGGATGCCACCTGTTCCAACTTCGCAATACATTGTTGCAGGACGGTGTTCTGCGTCGAAGGGAACCCACGCATACGACTGGGAGTCGCGCGGCGGTTCGCGTAGTGGCCATGTGGCTGCCTGGCCACTGCGCGGGTCTGGACCAACGGTCGCACGAAATGGCGCGCTCGCAAGGCACTTCAGCGCACGCGCACGAGGACGCACCCTTGAACTCTGAACGGGCCGCGCTTCTTGTCAGGGCGAAAGCGCACATTCCATCGCTGGGCGATGAGCGCTGGCGGACACATGGCCTGTGAAGGCTCCTAGCCCGGCGCTTCGCGTAAGTGTTGGCTTTGAAGGCAGCATATAAGCTGAAATGTTTGCCTGAACCCAACATCGAGTCGTCCTTTTGTCCGCTCATGCCGGGCATCAACAAGGCAGGCGCCCCGGCTCAAGGGCAGTCCAGAACCTATTCACTCCGTCGGCACGGTCATTGCAACTCTGGCTGCGCCAACGGGAGGTTGCCATCATGAGCGTCTTGCAGGGTTTCGCTAATTCCATTCCAACGCGTGCGTCTTCACTTTTCGCCGTCGCTGCTATCTGTGTTGCGGTGGTCTGCGGGACCGGCATCGCAGCATTCGCTGGCTTATTGCCCGCGTCAGGTAATGTAGCCGTCGCGGTGACTGTGACGCCGTTAATTGACATGCAGCTTGACGCTTATGTGAAGCGTGTCGCAACCATGGATTGAACTACCAGCCACAAAACACGCGAGAACGCCGGAGACATGACCTACTGACAGCATCAAGGCTGCGTCATCGTGAGCATTCGGTTTTCGAATCCAGTCGCGAATATTCTCCGTATATGCGATCAGACCCACGCAATTACGCGTGGCAACTCTGAGGGAGTACACCGCGAAATACAGGGCTATGTTCGTCGCTGTCGCGCTGTCTGCAGCGGCATCAGGCGTCTTTGCTGCCAGCGACGCGGTCACGGTCGGTGGTCAGGCCATGTACCCGAGCAAAGACATCGCAGACAACGCGATCATGGTCGCAGACAAGGTTCTGATGCCGAAGTAACAGGACAAGCGCTCAGGCTCAGGCGCCTCGAATTCAGCGCAACGCTGTCATTTTCGGTGCCGCGCTCCGACTCACTCACATGCCTCGCATCTGGACGCAGCAAATGTCTGCCCTGTTTGCATTGGAGTGGCTGCTTGCGATTTGCCGCTGCGCAACCAGTCAGCCTTTAGCGGCATACAAGACTTAGGCGTGGCTGACGAACGCGCCTGCATCGAAGGAGAAATACCATGGAAACGTTGACGATGAAAGTTCTGTTCGCGCGTGTCGCCGTCGCGTCACTCTGCGCGTGCGCCGCGACGTTTGCGCAGGCCGGCGGGAATGGCAACGGCGGAAATGGCAGCGGCGGCGCTCACGGTGCGGCAACCGCAGGGATGACGTATCACAGCGAGCCCGTCTCGAGCCCCTGGAACCGGGTTCCTGGCGACATGAGCAAAAGCGCGGACACCGCTCATAGGGATATGCCCGGCATGACTCCCGACGACAACAGTATGGCTAAAAAAACCGGGCAGTAAATGCTTGAAAGTTTGCCGGCGCCAGAAGGCTTCTGGTCTGCGCGCCCGGCAACATGTTCGCAACGACTCGCTACGTCAGGTACCGAGGGCCGCGGCCCCTTGTCTGCTTCCTACACCGGAATCTCGCGGCAACGCCGCTGCCAGAAGAACCGTACCTAAGCCCGGTCGGAAGGCGCAATCGCCGGTTGCGCTCACAACTCTGTTCATAGAGCCGACCGTCCTGGCAACCGCATGAAGTTTTCGATCAGCCGCAGCAAGTCGGTCTCGTCCGGCCGCGTGCCCCATCGGCTGTATCCCGCAACGGATGCAATGGCAAACCAGGAATGCGGCGGAAACCATTCTGCTCGCACCGTTACGCCGCCGATAATTCGCAGTCTTCCCGTATCGCTGAGGAATTCAGCGTGAATCTTTTCGCCGCCGACGGTTTTGCTGGCAACAACTGGCGCGGACCGAAACATGACGCTCTCCTGCGGTTTCTGGCTGCTAAAAGTGGATGCTCGTGTACTAGCTCCCCAAAGAAAACGAACCTGGCTCAGGCGTTTGCATCAACCCGTCGAATCGGCGACGAAGACCAGGGTTACTGATGACACTGGGTACTGAGAGGCAAGTTGCATGCCGATCGGAGCAAACGCCCGATAACCGAGCTTTTACCCAGTTTGCATTTGCTATTGGCGCTGTTCGAGGGCAATCGCGCCTGTCGGATGCACGAAAGTGAACAACACGGGCACCCGTTCTGTGCTGGGCAGCGCGCCGGGGGAAATCGCGCGATTGTCGTTAAATCGTGATGCGGAACCGCACGGTGGAGACCGACGCCGGCCGTAAGTGCAACACAATGACCTCACACATCAAACTAGATATTCAATACGCGTGTGACGATGAGCGAACACGAGGTTTGTTTGCCTGAATCATGAAAGGATTCGTTCACCGTTTCGGTAACGCCCTGCGCCAGCGCTTTTGCTGACTCGAAAAACGATAGGTTTGATATCGTCGACTTTGATGGCAATGATTGACGCGTACATCCCGCAGCACACTCCGTCAATGTTCGAAAGAGACGGCGCGAGGCGTGTACTCTTACGATTGGGCCGCATAGAAACCGTGGTCGAGTTGCAGCAGGTCCGAACAACTACATAGCGCCGGAGCGCGGCTCCACGGTGCGGTTTGGAGACATCATGAGCGCAGGCTTTCAACACCCGTTTCTCGCCACTGCAAACAGCGTCGGGCGAGGCAAAATCGTCAGTGCCCAGCAGGCCGTCAGACTGATTCGTCCGGGCAACACGGTGGCAACGGGCGGATTCGTCGGCATTGGCTTTGCAGAAGAAATCGCCGTCGCGCTTGAACAGCTGTTCCTCGACTCAGCCGCTGGCGATAGCGACGCGCCTCGAGATCTGACGCTAGTCTACGCGGGCGGTCAGGGCGACGGCGCCCGCAAGGGCCTGAATCACTTTGCCCACCAAGGTCTGGTTCGGCGGGTCATCGGCGGCCACTGGGGGCTCGTTCCGGGGCTTCAACGCCTGGCCGTCGATGGCCACATCGAGGCGTATAACCTCCCCCAAGGCGTCATCTCCCAGCTGTTTCGCGACATCGCAGCTCATCGGCCTGGTCATTTGTCCACGGTCGGACTCGACACGTTCGTCGACCCGCGCAACGGTGGCGGCAAGCTCAACGCCCGCACGACAGAGGACCTGGTTAGCCTGATATCGGTCAACGGCGCGGACTGCCTTCTGTACAAGACATTTCCGGTCGACGTGGCCATCGTGCGCGGTACCACTGCCGATGCAAACGGTAATGTGACGATGGAAAAGGAAGCGCTGACTCTTGAGTCCCTTGCCATTGCAATGGCCGCACGCAACTCTGGTGGCATCGTGATCGTTCAGGTCGAGCGCATTGCCGAGTCGGGGACCTTGAATCCACGACAGGTCAAAATACCTGGGATTCTGGTCGATTGCGTTGTGGTCGCAAAACAGGAAAACCACTGGCAAACCTTCGCCGAGTCGTACAGCCCCGGTTTTTCGAGCGAGCTTCGCATTGCGGCAAGTTCGATTCCGACCATGGCATTGACTGAGCGGAAAGTCATCGCACGGCGCGCTTCGTTCGAGCTGATGGCCAATAGCGTCGTCAACCTGGGGATTGGCATGCCGGAAGGGATTGCTAGCGTCGCGAACGAAGAAAATGTCTGCGACCTCTTTACGATGACAACCGAGCCGGGCGTCATTGGCGGTATCCCTGCCGGGGGCTTGAATTTCGGCGCCGCGACCAATACCGATGCCATCATCGACCAGCCCTACCAGTTCGACTTCTACGACGGCGGTGGTCTCGACATTGCGTTTCTCGGGCTCGCGCAGGTCGACCGGGAAGGCAATCTCAATGTGAGCAAGTTCGGGCCAAAGCTTGCGGGCGCGGGTGGGTTTATCAACATCTCACAGGCGGCGAAGAAGGTTGTGTTTGTCGGAACGTTCAACGCCGGCAAGCTGGAAGTGGATATCAAAGATGGGCGCCTGCAAATTCTTCAGGATGGCCTCTGTCAAAAGTTCGTGGACGCAGTGGAACATCGAACCTTCGGCGGTCGCTATGCCAACGAACGGCAGCAGCCCGTGCTCTACATTACGGAGCGGTGCGTCTTTACCCTGACGCCCGACGGACTCGAACTCGTCGAGATTGCACCGGGGGTCGATCTCCAGCGAGACATCGTTTCCCAGATGGGTTTCGCTCCTATCATCAAGTCGCCACCGCGATTGATGGACGCCCGCATTTTCGACAATAAGCCGATGGGATTGCGAGCAATGCTGCTGAGGCTGACACTCAGTGAACGGTTCAGCTACGACGCCGATAAAAACATGTTGTTCATCAACTTCGAAGGCCACAAGGTCACGACTGTTGACGACGTTGAAGCAGTCAGAGCGGAGGTCGAACGGGCGGTGTCCGGCCTCACCGTCCGGCCCCACGCAATCGTCAACTACGACAATTTCTCGATCGCGCCCGAAGTCATCGATGCCTATTCCGAAATGGTGACCGGCCTGGTCGCCCGATATTACTCGGATGTGACTCGATACACGACAAGCAGCTTCCTTCGAATGAAATTGGGGGACGCGCTGCAGCGGCGCAGTGTCGCCACGTATATTTATGAGAGCCCCGAGGAGGCCTCGTCTCACGAGGCACGTTAGCCCGACGGATGCGCTTATGACGTTGGAACCATCAGACGCGCTTGAACGCGGTTTATCGCAACGGCATGCGGCCATAGGGAGAATCGATTCTCATGGTACGGGCGGCCCCGATCAACGCCCGCGTTCACATGCTGTCAACGCCGCATACAGGCGAGGGTTTGCTCAACTCACCTTCCAGAAACCATTGGCGCTCGCTCTCTGATCGCCGGTTAATCTGGAAGGTCCGGCATCCTGCAGCCCGGCAAACGCGGCCGCGCCCTCGCTCGATAGACACAGGCTCCGACGAACACCCTAGCCGCGTCTTGCCATCACATGATGAGAGGAAAGCTTTCCTGAATCGCGGACTGGACCCTGACCACCGCAGAATCGCGCATTGAGCTAGTCCGCCATGCAAGGACGATGGGGTAAATCGGGAGTTTTACTGGGCACTCGAGAAGCATCAGCCCGGTCAGTCTGGAAATCGTCAGCGCCGCATGCCTCGGAATAGTCGCGACTGCACGGGAGCCCTTCAACAGATGCGGCAGGGAAGCAAAATGTGTTGTTGAGGCTATGACGTTACGCCGTTGACCGAGTGCCGACAGTCCCTCATCCACTATCCCTACTACTCCGCCCGATGAGACGAGAATGTGTCCTCTAGACACGTATTCATCAAGCGTCAGAGTAGACGCCGCGCGGCGCTTCTCATCCAGGAGACATGCGTAGTCTCCTTCACCCACAACCCGATGGTTGAGCCCTCGGCCGAACGATGCACCCGCAAACAATGCGAGTTCCATTTCGCGATTTGCCAGCGCGTCGCCGACAATCTGACTATGGGTTTGGCGGAATATGAGCCTCAGTCCCGGCGCGCTCTGCGCCAGGCGCTCAATCAACTGTCGTCCCACAGCAATCTCAAAGTCATCGGACAGCCCAACCGAAACCGAGCGTCCGTGAAACGAGGTCGCATCGGGCCAAGCGATAGCGACGGTCTGACGGCACTTGCCGAGCGCTTCGCTCACCAGCGGTTTCAGCTCTTTTGCGCGGGATGTCGGCGCAAGGCCCCGTCCGGTGCGGACAAACAGGGTGTCGGAAAACACTTCGCGCAGCCGGCCGAGCGCCGCGCTCACTGCAGATTGGGTCAGATTGAGCCGAATGGCAGCCCGGCTTGCGCCCCCTTCTTCGAACAAAGCTTCAAAGACCTTGAAGAGGTTCAGGTCGACAGCATCGATATCAATTTTGTTCATATCAGATAGTGGCGATATGCGTTCACACGATTTTACATCCGGGTAAAGATGCAGGCACAAACACTCCTCGAGGAAAACGTCATGTCCAAGTCAAAAGTCGCCGCGCTGCAAATCGGTTCCTCCGCAGCGGGAAAAGCCCAGACCCTGCAGCACATCCTCGCTTTCGAAGAGCAGATTCGCGCATCCGGCGCCAAGCTCGTGGTCATGCCTGAGGCGTTGTTGGGCGGCTATCCTAAGGGTGAAATATTCGGCACCCGTCTTGGCTATCGGTTGCCGGAAGGCCGCGAGGCTTTCGCGCGGTACTACGACAATGCCATTGACGTGCCGGGCGAGGAAACCCAGGCGCTCGCCGATCTTTCGGCCAGGTGCGGCGCTTCGATCGTCATCGGCGTTATCGAACGAGGGGGCAACACCCTCTACTGCACGGCGTTGTTCTTCAACCCTGACGACGGGCTGGTGGCAAAACACCGCAAGCTGATGCCGACGGGCACGGAGCGACTCATCTGGGGACAAGGCGACGGGTCGACCTTGCCTGTCGTGAAGACCGAAGCCGGCGTGGCCGGCACGGCAATCTGCTGGGAAAATCACATGCCGCTCCTGCGCACGGCGATGTACGCCAAGGGTGTGCAGGTTTGGTGTGCGCCAACGGTGGACGAGCGGGACATCTGGCAGTGTTCGATGCGCCATATCGCTCACGAAGGCAGGTGCTTCGTTATCAGCGCATGTCAGGTACAACCTTCACCGGCACAACTCGGCATAGAAGTGCCGGGATGGGATGAAAACCGGCCACTCATCAACGGTGGCAGCCTCGTCGTGGGCCCATTGGGCGAAGTTCTGGCAGGTCCGCTCCACGGCGAGACCGGATTGGTGGTCGCTGAAATCGACACCGATGAGCTCGTTCGCGCACGATATGACTTCGACGTTGTGGGCCATTACTCGCGGCCCGACGTGTTCTCGCTGTCCGTCGACGAGCGTGCCAGGCGAACTGTAGAGTTCAAGTCGTAGTCGACATGCCCCCAGGCGATGGGGGCACCGGTCGCGTTATTCAAACATTGGGTGCCCAACGATGCTGCCGGGTCGCAGTTTTGGATAACGTCGTAAATTCATCCGCTGCGGGTCCTCCGTTCACACTGACTGTTGACGTTGGCTGGAGAGAATGCCGAATCAGCCCGTGTCCCCGCCTGCTACTGGCAACACAGTGCCGGTGATATAACCTGCCTCGTCCGAAGCGAGAAACAGAATCGGCGCGGCCTGCTCGTCGATGCTACCGTAGCGCTTCAAGAAGGTCGATTCAGTGACCTGCTTCACCGCTTCGCCCATCCAGACTTTTTCCTGCTCGCTGTCGCCAACAGAGTTGCGCGGCACACGTCGCGGCGGCGCATCAGTCCCACCCGGCGCGGTGGCGACCACGCGGATGTTGTGCTCTGCGTATTCCATCGCCAACGACTGCGTAATCGCGTTGACACCGCCCTTCGCCGCCGAATACGGAACGCGGCGGATACCGCGAGTGGCATTCGAGGACACATTCACGATAGCCCCGCCTCCGCGCTCAAGCAGGTATGGCAAGACTGCATGGCAGGCGTACAGCGTCGGCATCAGGGAGCGACGGATTTCCGCATCGATCTGTGCAGGCTCGAACTCGGCGAAGGGGCGCATGCGAATCGCGCCACCCACGCCATTGATCAGAATGTCGATGCCGCCAAAGGTGCGCGCGGCGAAAGCCATCGCCGACGCGGCGCCATCGTACGTCTCGAGGTCAGCGACAAACCCTGCTGTGTCCGCGCCGTGCGCTTCGGCGGCGACTTCCGACACGAAGTCGGCGCGGTCGACGAACAGCACCTTGCCGCCTTCGGCGGCTGCGCGAAGCGCTACCGCGCGACCGATGCCCTGCGCGGCACCGGTGACCACCATGACCTTGCCAGCGAATCGTTGCGTGTTCATGCGGTCCTCGGTGCTGCGTTAGCAGTGAACTTCTCGTAGTGGAAGCTGTTCGGCTTCACGCCGTTGTCGTCGAAATGCTTACGCACTGCATCGACCATCGGCGGCGGCCCGCACAGGTACACGTCCACGTCACCATCATTGACGGCCTCCGCCGGCATGTGCTGCGTCACCCAACCCTTGCGAGGATGGGTCGAATCCGTATCGGCCACGACGGTGCTGTAAGTGAAATACGGCAACTTCGCCACGTAGGCTTCGATTGCATCGACCTGCACGAGGTCGAGGTCTCGCGTTACGCCGTAAATCAGATGAACTTTTTGCTGCGAATTCGCACGAGCCAGCACTTCAAGCATCGACAGGAACGGTGCCAGGCCTGTGCCGCCAGCGAGGAACAGCACGGGCCGCTCAACAGCGCGCAGATAGAAGCTGCCAAGCGGTCCGGTCAGCTCCACCTTGTTGCCTGCCTGCGCGGATTCGAGCCAGGTGCTCATCACGCCACCAGAAATTTTCTTGATCAGAAAACTGATTTTCGATTCGCCCGGTGCTGACGAAAAAGAATATGAACGGTGCTGACCGCTGCCAGGAACATCAATGTTGACATACTGGCCCGGCAGGAATACCGGTGCGGTCGCATCCACGTCCAGTTCGAGCACGATGGCCGCATCGTTGTGCGCTTCGATCTTTGATACCGTCGCGGCGAACTTGCTTTGCTCAGTCTTGCATGTAGTGGAAGATGCCGGCACCGCAATGACACAATCGCTTTCCGGCACCATCTGGCAGGTGAGTACGAGACCGCCTTCCTTCTCATCCTCGGTCAGCGCATCTTCGATGTAATCGTCGCCAAGGTCGTAGCTTCCGCTCTCGGCTCGGCACTTGCAGGTACCGCACACGCCATCGGAGCAATCCATCGGCAGGTTGATTTTTGCGCGAAAGGCGGCATCGAGCACCTTCTCGCCCGCCTTGCATGTCACGAAGCGGGTCACGCCGTCTTCAAAATTCAGTGCAACGTTGTAGCTGGACATCTTGCCTCCTGTACTTCTCATTTCCGCGGATGTTTGCGCTCAGACGTGATAAACGTCGAGCACCTGGCGGATGTAGTCGTCCTTCAACACGATGCGCTTGTAGCAAATCAACAGTTCATCGTTGACTTTGCGCAGAGTGACGAACATCGTGCCGAAAAACTGGTCAGTGGTTTTGTAACGGTGGCTGAGCGTGTTGAAGTTGTAACGCACGTCCGCTTCGTTCTCGCGCTCGGCCAGCACTTCCACATTGGTAACGTTGTGACTGGTTCGCGGTTCAGGCATCGAGGCACTACTGCGTTCGGTCTTGATGCGGAACACACGGTCTTCCAGGCCACCGCGGTCCGGGTAATACATCAGCGAAATCTGACTCTCGTGATCGTCGGTGAGCCGGTCGTCGTCATCCCACGCCGGCATCCAGTACGTGACGTCCCCGGTATAGCAGGCAAGCCAGTCGTCCCATTGACGGTCGTCGAGCAGGCGCGCTTCGCGGAACAGCACGGCGCAAATTTTCTGGTAATCGAAGCTCATGCCAGGGCCTCCCCGTGTTCCTTCCTGAGTGCGTCGCGCATCCGGTGCACCCAATATTCGTGTTGACACACAAACAGGCCTTCATCTTCGCTTCGCTCGCCTGAGATGAGCGGCTTCAGCCCCATACTTTTCGCATTTGCGTCGGGACCTTCAACCCACAACGGCGCCCCGCGCGAAAGGTCGTTCCACAACGCAGTGGTACCGGCATAGCCGGCCTGGCAGGCGCGAAACTCTTCGAGGTCATCTGCGGTGCCCATACCCGAGACGTTAAAGAAGTCTTCGTACTGACGGATGCGGGTAGCTCGGTCGGCGGCGCTCTCGCCCTTCGGAGCGAAACAGAAGATGCTGACTTCGGTCTTGTCCACGCTGACTGGACGCACGACGCGAATCTGGGTGCTGAACTGGTCCATCAGGAACACGTTCGGATATAGACAAAGATTTCGAGTCTGGTTGACGATGAAGTCCGCCTTCACGTCGCCAACGCGTGCCTTGATTTCGTCGCGGTATTGATAGACCGGCCGGACTTCCGGGTTCATCGTCCTGGTCCACAGCAGGATGTGGCCGTGGTCGAACCCGTACACTCCGGCTACCGACTTGCTCCAGCTGTTCGCATCCACGGCCTTGGTGCCCTCGACCTTGCGCCGGTCCATCGTCGCAGCGTAGTTCCAGTGCACGGTGCTGACGTGGTAGCCGTCGCAGCCGTTCTCCATCTGCATCTTCCAGTTACCGTCGTAGATGTACGATGAATTGCCGCGCAACACTTCCAGCCCGTCCGGGGCCTGGTCAACGATCTGATCGATGATGACCTTGGTCTCGCCGAGGTAATCCTCCAGTGGAATCGCATCCGCGTTGAGGCTGCCGAACAGGAAGCCACGATAGCTCTGGAAGCGTGCGACTTTTTTCAGGTCATGCGAGCCGTTGGTATTGAATTGCACCGGGTATTCGGTGGTCTTCACATCTTTCACTTTTAGCAGCTTGCCGGTGTTGGCGAAGCTCCAGCCGTGGAAAGGGCACGTGAAAGTGCCTTTGTTGCCGTGCTTTTTACGGCACAGCATCGCGCCCTTGTGCGCGCAGGCGTTGATGACCGCGTGCAGTTCGCCGCTTTTGTCGCGCGTTATCACGACAGGCTGGCGGCCAATCCAGGTGGTGTAGTAGTCGTTGTTGTCGGGAATCTGGCTTTCATGCGCGAGATATACCCAGTTGCTCTCGAAAATGTGCTTCATTTCGAGCTCGAACACCTCCGCGTTCGTGAAGATGTCGCGGCGGCAACGGAATACACCGTTTTGCCTGTCGTCCTGAACGGCAGTGTTCAGCAGTTCATCAAGTTGCGAGGCTTTGTCGATAATTGCGGACATGAGTGCTCTCCCTACGCGTGCTCCAGGTCATGGGGCACGCGCATCGGTGTCGAAAGATTCTTGCGAAGGATTGAGCGGCAGCAGTGGTACGACGTAGCGGCCGCGTTTGGCGCTTAGCGGTTAGGCGATAGCAGACGCACGCAGGCGATGGACGACCTGGTTATCCTTGCCCTGAATCAGCGGAGTCAGCTCGATGTCGAACTCGATTTCCTTATACGTATCGGCCTTCATTCCCAGCGCAGTGCCGCCCGTCTTTTCGACCACACGGGGAATCAGGTCCTCGCGGGTGGCATAGGCAAAGTCGTCCCAAATCAACGGGTCGCCCTCAATGTTGATTTGCGTCGTCAGCTTGCGGTACTTGTCGGTGGTGACGAAGAAGTGCACGTGCGCCGGACGATTGCCGTGGCGGGCAAGCACATTCAACAGCTGTTGGGTCGCGCCATGCGGCGGACAGCCGTAGCCGACCGGCATCAGGGTACGGAACTCGTACTGGCCATTGACATCGGTGCTGACCGCGCCGCGAAGGTTGAACTCGCTCTGCGCGCCGGTCGGGTCGAAGTGCGAATAGAAGCCTTTCGAGTTGGCGTGCCAGCATTCGACCAACGCCCCTGCAACGGGCTTGCCGTCTGGACCGGTTACCGTGCCGCGGATGACCAACGGGCCGGCATCTTCGTCCGGATTGATATCGATCTTCGATAGGCCATCGCGCACGGGCACGCCGGCGACATACAGCGGCCCTTCGATGGTACGCGGCGTGCCGCCGGTGATTTCAGCCGCCTTGTCTTCCGCATCCATGCGGATGTCGAGGTATTTCTCCAGACCGAGACCAGCAGCAAGCAGCGCAGCTTCGCCGTCCTGGCCGAGCTTGTTGAAGTAGTGGACGCCAGCCCAGATTTCGTCGGGCGTCATGTCGAGGTCGTCGATGGCCTTGAACAGGTCGCCCAGCAGGCGGTTGACAATCTGCTTTGCGCGAGCACTGCCGTCCTGGCTACCAGCATTAGCAGCAGCCTTCAGCAGGTCCTGCACTTCCTTCGTATCGAACACTTTGACGCTCATGTCTGCTCCTGAATCGCTGTTTTATGGGGGGTAAACCCCTAGTTTAGCGTCCATTGAAATATGCCTGAGAGGTATAATGGGTGCTGAAACCGGGTGTGAATGCAGAATAATGGACGCCGGAAGGCCCAGTCCAACACTGATTTAGTATCGGTCTATATCCGCGAGGTATTGAAATGGAACTGCGGCATCTTCGCTATTTCGTCGCCGTAGCCGAGGAACGCAATTTCACGCGCGCGGCACAGCGGCTGAACATGGCGCAACCGCCTCTGAGCCGTCAGATACAGCAGCTTGAAGAGATTCTCGAGGTGCAGCTATTCCAGCGCGATTCGCGCCCGTTGAAGCTCACCGAGACGGGTAAGTTCTTCTATGCTCATGCCGTCCAATTGCTGGCTCAAACGTCCGAACTCGAATCCATGACGCGGCGCGTGGGCAACATCGAGCGCAGCCTCTCTGTCGGTTTCGTGGGCTCGACGTTGTACGGAATGCTGCCCAAAATCATCCGGCGTTTCCGTGATGAGAACACTACCGTCGAACTCAGCCTCCACGAGATGTCGACGATGGACCAGATTCGAGCGCTGAAGGACGGTCAGATCGATGTCGGGTTCGGCCGTATTCGGCACGAGGACGCAAACATCCGCCGGGTGATTCTTCGCGAGGAGAAGATGATCGTTGCATTCCCGGAGGGCCATCCACTCTCACTGGTCAAGCCCATCCTCGCTCTCAGCGACCTGGTCAACGAGACCCTGATTATTTTCCCAAAGGCGCCGCGCCCCAGTTATGCAGACCAGGTGCTGTCGGCATTCGAAGACCGCGGTCTCAAGCCTCGCCGGATATATGAAGTACGAGAGTTGCAGATCGCGCTAGGCCTCGTAGCAGCGGGGGAAGGAATTTCTGTCGTTCCGAGCAGTGTGTACGGCCTGAAGCGAGACGATGTGAGTTACAAGGAACTGGACGACCCCACCCTGGTTTCCCCCATCATCATGAGCATGCGTGCGCTCGACGAGTCGCGCGATCTTCGGGAAATGCTTGAACTCATCTACCGGCTGTACGACGAGGAAAAGATACCCCATGCACCTCGTAACGATGTTGGGCGGTGATATCCGCTATACCCCGGAGGTATGACACTAGACGCCGACGGTGTTGGACAGGGGGTTATTGCGCACGCAATACTTCAGCAACCCCTCAACTCCAACATTCCAGGTATGAACGCCCAAATCACCTCCGTCGAAGCGATTCTGGTTGACCTCCCAACCATTCGCGCGCATCAGCTAGCCATGGCGACGATGCAGCAACAAACCTTAGTCATCGTCCGTCTGCGCTCGAGCGATGGCATCGAAGGCATTGGCGAAGCGACTACGATTGGCGGCTTGTCGTACGGCGAAGAGAGTCCCGAAGGCATCAAGCTGACCATCGACACTTATCTTGCACCTGCAATCGTTGGGCAAGACGCGACCAACGTCAACGACGCAATGCTCAAGCTGAGCAAGGTTGCCCGGGGCAACCGGTTTGCCAAGTGCGCAATCGAGACGGCTTTACTCGACGCTCAGGGCAAGCGCCTGGGCGTTCCGGTTTCAACGCTTCTTGGCGGCGCTGTCCGCAAGACGCTTCCGGTCCTGTGGACGCTCGCAAGTGGCGATACCCAACGCGACATCGATGAAGCAGAAACGCTGCTCGCCGAACGTCGCCACAATACTTTCAAGCTGAAGATTGGCCGGCGTAGCGTTCGTGATGACGTGGCGCACGTATCGAAAATCAAAGCCGCGCTCGGCGACCGGGCCAAAGTCACCGTAGACGTGAATCAGGCCTGGAACGAGGCTGACGCAGCGCTGGGAATCGAAGCGCTTGAAGCTGCTGGCATTGACCTCATCGAGCAACCCACTCCGCGAGAGCAGCGCGGAGCACTGGCCAGGCTTGCATCGCGTTTCATCGTACCCATCATGGCCGACGAAGCAGTGACAGGCCCGGAGGATGCCCTTGAACTTGTGCGCGGCGCATGTGCGGACGTCTTTGCGTTGAAGATTGCGAAGTCCGGCGGAATCTACGGAATGATGCGCACAGCCGCCATTGCGGATGCAGCCGGCGTGTCCCTGTATGGCGGCACGATGCTTGAAGGCAGCATTGGATCGATCGCATCGGCACACGGATTCGCCGCTCTACCGCAACTTGCCTGGGGTACGGAGTTGTTCGGACCACTCCTGTTGAAAGACGACATCGTCACTGCTCGCCCCCAGTATCGGGACTTCGACCTTCACCTACCGGAAGGGCCGGGCCTGGGCCTGCATATCGATGAGGAAAAGCTCGCTTTCTATCGTCGCGACAAAAATAGCTGAGCGCACAGTCAATCCAGCACCGGGCGCATCGACCCATTCCAACTATTGTGCTGGCGGGCCTGAGAGATCCCTACTTTTTTGAATGAGAAACCCATGCTATATCTCGTAAGAATGGATGTACACCTGCCACACGACATGCCGGTGGCTCAGGCTGACGAAATCAAGGCAAGAGAAAAGGCGTACTCACAAGAGCTTCAGCGCCAGGGCAAGTGGCAGCAACTACATCGCGTGGTCGGCGAGTATGCGAACTACAGCGTCTTCGACGTCGACTCGCACGACGAACTGCACACGATCCTCTCAGGTCTGCCGCTGTTTCCGTATATGACGATGAAGGTGGACGCGCTCGCGCGCCACCCGTCGTCCATCCACTGAAGCCACAACGAATGCCATGAATCGCGACGCCCATGGTGCCTTAGTGCGTGCTCGATGGAGGCAATATGGCTTTTGGAACGACGTCGGGCAAATGCATGGGACAAAACAGCGCGCCTGGCTTACCCTGCCCGCTTATTCCGCTGTTGTGCCCGGCTGGCACGCCAGCGCAGCAGAAACCCGATAACCGCAGCAAAGGCGGCAGTCGCCGCATAACCGGCGAGGCGAATCGCGTCTTCGCTCGGCAAGCGGGAGATCAACAGAACGACTACGGCGAGTGCCAGCACGGCTAGAAGTCCGATGATCCATTTCATCTCTTGTCTCCGCGACCACGGTTGTGAAGTGAGGCGCCGTTGTTGTGCGTAGCATACCTGCGCGAGACGTGAGATGAACGTCGTCGTTTACGCGGGCAAACCTCTGCCCGTGCCATGCGCCTGCTGCAAAATGAAATCGATGAATGTCGACGCCGCGCGCGTGTGATGCCGGTTCGGCATATACAGCATGTACATATGCGTGCCGAAGATGCTCAAGCGCCATTCATCGAGCGCGGTCACCACGTCGCCACGCCGCAGATCGTCCTGCACCACGTAGTCCGGCACGAGCCCCACGCCCAATCCAGCAAGCACCGCCTGGCGCAAGAACAGAAAGTTCTCGGAGATGATGCTCGGCTCCAGCAGCACTTCATGCCGTTCGTCGCGCAAATAAGCGGCCACGCGCAGTTGCCTGCCGACCACCGCCGCCGTAATCAGCGGCGCCGTGCTCAGGTCGTCGAGTTGCTGCGGCATGCCGTGCCTTTCCGCAAAATCCGGCGACGCGCACGCCACATACCGCACCGGCCCCATGTCGCGCGCGACGAGGTTTTGCGGCGGCTCGGACATCACGCGCACGGCGATATCGACTTCATCGCGCATCAGGTCTTCGACGCGGTTCTCGAACATCACATCCAGCACGATGCCCGGATAAAGCCGCTTGAACGCGATCAACCAGTCCGACATGACGAGTTGCCCGTAACCGCTCGGCACGCTCAGCCGCACGCGCCCTTGCAGGCTCTGCCCGAGCGTGGCGACGGATTCGCGCGCGGCGAGCAGCGCGTTCTGGATCGTGCGGCCATGTTCGTAGAGCTGCAGGCCGATCCCGGTCGGCTCGACGCGGCGCGTGGTGCGCCTCACCAGTTGCAGCCCGATGGACCGCTCGAGTTGGTTCAGGTGGTAGCTCACGTTCGCGCGGCTCATTTTCAGCCGGCGTGCGGCTTCGCTGAGATTGCCTGCGTCCAGAATGTCCACCAGCAAGGTCAGGGAATTGACGTCCACGGTGGCACCTTTGTCAAAGAAATTTTGACAGTCTGTCAACCGTCCATGTAATTGTCAATAAACCTTGACCGACCCACAATCGGAACATTCGCCAGACCCGGCATGCCTGGCCATGCAACCGATCACAGGAGACGACACATGACCCCCAACCCTTCGGCCGATGTTGTGACGCGCGAATTGCGCGGCAAAGTGCTGCTCGTGACCATCGACCATGCGCCGGTCAACGCGTTGTCCGCCGACGTGCGGCGCGGCCTGCTCGCTGCCGTCGAAGCCGCGGATGCCGACCAGGCCGTGGAAGCCGTGCTGATCGTCGGCGCGGGACGCAATTTCATCGCCGGCGCGGACATTCGCGAGTTCGGCAAGCCGCCGGTGCCGCCCTCGCTCCCGGACGTGTGCAACCACATCGAAGCGTGCACGAAGCCGGTAGTCGCCGCGATTCACGGCGCGGCGCTCGGCGGCGGCCTGGAAGTGGCGCTCGCGGCGCATTACCGGATCGCCGTCGACGGCGCGAAGCTCGGCCTGCCCGAAGTGCAACTCGGCCTGTTGCCGGGCGCGGGCGGCACGCAGCGCACGCCGCGCCTGATCGGCGCGCAGGCCGCGCTCGATCTGATCCTCAGCGGCCGCCACGCTAGCGCTAAGGAAGCGCTGGCGCTCGGTTTGATCGACCGCCTTGGCAGCAGCGACGATATCCTCGCCGAAGGGCTCGCCTACGTTCACGAGTTGCTGGCCGCCCACGCGCCGGTGCGCCGCACGCGCGATGCCGCGGCACTCGGCGACCGCGCCGCGAGCCTCGCCGCCGTCGCCACGGCGCGTGCGGAAACCACAAAGAAATCGCGCGGCCTGTTCTCGCCGCTGAAAATCGTCGACGCCGTCGAGGCCGCCATCGAACAGCCTTTCGACGAAGGTCTGCGGTTCGAACGCAAGCTATTCCTCGAATGCATCGACAGCCCGCAGCGCGCCGGCCTGATTCACGCGTTCTTTGCCGAGCGCGAAGTGCTCAAGGCGCCGGAAACGCGCGACGCCAAACCACGCGCGCTTAACACGATCGGCGTGGTGGGCGGAGGCACGATGGGCGCGGGCATTGCCGTCGCGGTGCTCGACGCGGGCCTGCCGGTGACGATGATCGAACGCGACGACGCCTCGCTCGCACGTGGCCGCGCGCACATCGAGAAAGTCTATGACGGCCTGATCGCCAAGGGCCGTATGAGCGCGGAGAAGAAGGCCGCGCTCATGGCGCGCTGGAGCGGCAGCACATCGTACGATGCGCTCGCCGACGCCGATCTCGTGATCGAAGCTGTGTTCGAAGATCTCACGGTCAAACAAGCCGTGTTCGCCGAACTCGATCGCGTCTGCAAAGCGGGCGCGGTGCTCGCGACCAACACGTCGTATCTCGACATCGACGCGCTTGCGGCGAGCATTTCGCGTCCCGCCGACGTGATCGGCCTGCACTTCTTCTCGCCCGCCAACATCATGAAGCTGCTGGAAGTGGTGGTGCCGAAACAGGTCAGCGCCGACGTGGTCGCCACCGCGTTCGAGCTGGCGAAAAAGTTGCGCAAGACGCCGGTGCGCGCCGGTGTGTGCGACGGTTTCATCGGCAACCGTGTGCTGGCCGTGTATCGCAGCGCCGCGGACGCCATGATGGAAGACGGCGCCTCGCCCTATCAGATCGACGCGGCCGTGCGCGCGTTCGGCTTTCCGATGGGACCGTTCCAGGTGGTGGATCTGGCGGGCGGCGACATCGGCTGGGCGGCACGCAAGCGGCGCGCGGCCACGCGCAATCCCGCGGCACGTTATGTGCAGATCTCCGATCGTTTGTGCGAGCGCGGCTGGTTCGGCCAGAAGACCAGACGCGGCTTCTATCTGTACCCCGAAGGATCGCGCAGCGGCACGCCCGATCCGGAAGTCGAGGCGATCATCGACGCCGAGCGCGCACGCGCCGGCATCACGCCGCGCAGCTTCACCGACGAAGAGATCATGCGCCGCTACATGGCCGCGATGATCAACGAAGGCGCCAACGTCGTGCATGAACGTATCGCGCTGCGGCCGTTGGACGTCGACGTCACGTTCCTGTACGGCTACGGCTTTCCGCGCTATCGCGGCGGTCCGATGAAGTACGCGGACATGGTCGGCCTGCCGAAGATCCTTGCCGACATCCGCGAGTTCGCCAATGAAGATCCGCTCTTCTGGAAGCCCTCGCCGCTGCTGGTCGAACTGGTCGAACGCGGCGCCGATTTCGCGAGCCTGAACCAGAGCGTCTGAAACGGCGCATCATCATCGACGTGCATCACGATGGCCGGCCGCGCCCCGCGCGCCGGTCGCTCAACCCTATCCGGAACACCCGCCATGGATCTGAACTTCACTCCCGAGGAAGAAGCCTTCCGCGCCGACGTGCAGGCCTTTTTGCGCGACAAACTCCCACAGCGTCTCGCCGACAAGGTGCACGGCGGCCGCCGTCTCACGCGCGACGACATGGCCGAGTGGCACGCGATTCTCAACGCGCAAGGCTGGCTCGCCAATCACTGGCCTAAAGAGTACGCCGGCCCGGCTTGGAACTCGGTGCAGAAATTCATCTTCGAAAACGAATGCGCGCTGGCCGGCGCGCCGCGCGTGGTGCCGTTCGGCGTCAACATGCTCGGCCCGGTGCTGATCAAATATGGCAGCGAAGCGCAAAAGCGTCATTGGCTGCCGCGTATTCTCGACGGCTCGGACTGGTGGTGCCAGGGCTATTCGGAACCGGGCGCCGGCTCCGATCTCGCCTCGGTCAAAACCACCGCCGTGCGCGGCATGGATGCGCAGGGCGAGCACTACATTGTCAATGGACAGAAGACGTGGACCACGCTCGGCCACTTCGCGAACATGATCTTCTGCCTCGTGCGCAGCGCCACCGACGTGCGCAAGCAGGAAGGCATCAGCTTCCTGCTGATCGACATGAATACGCCGGGCGTCGAAGTGCGCCCGATCATCACGCTCGACGGCGAGCACGAAGTCAACGAAGTGTTCTTCACCGACGTGCGCGTGCCGGTCGAGAACCTGGTCGGGGAAGAGAACAAGGGTTGGACCTACGCCAAGTATCTGCTCACGTATGAGCGCACCAACATCGCGGGCGTCGGCTTCTCGGTGGCCGCGTTCAACCGCCTGCGCAAGATCGCCGCGAAACAGCGGCGCAACGGCCGGCCGCTCGCGGAAGACCCGGCGTTCGCGGCACGCATGGCGCGAGTCGAGATCGATCTGGAGAACATGAAGACCACCAACCTGCGCGTGATCGCGGCAGTGGCGGGCGGTGGCGTGCCCGGCGCCGAAAGTTCGATGCTGAAGATCCGCGGCACCGAGATCCGCCAGGAAATCTCGTCGCTCACGCGCCGCGCCATGGGTCCGTACGCACAGCCGTTCGTCGAGGAAGCCTTGCACGACGGCTTCGAAGGCACGCCGGTCGGCCCAGACGAAGCCGCGAGCGCCGCGTCGCTGTATTTCAACAATCGCAAGCTGTCGATCTTCGGCGGTTCGAACGAAATCCAGAAGAACATCATTTCCAAAATGATCCTGGGACTGTAAGGGGCGCACCTCATGAATTTCCAGCACACCGAAGACCGCCGCATGCTGGCGGATACGCTCAACCGTTTTGTCAGTGAGCAATACGGCTTCGAGACGCGCGACCGGATCGCGCAGTCGGCGCAAGGTTATAGCGGCGATTTGTGGAACCGCTTCGCGGAGCTCGGCATTATCGGCGCACTGTTCGATGAAGCCGACGGCGGTTTCGGCGGCGGCGGCTTCGATATCGCCGTGGTGTTCGAGAGCCTCGGACGCGGCCTCGTGGTCGAGCCGTTTCTCGATACGTTGATCGTCGGTCGCGCCGTTGCGTGGAGCGGCAACGAGGCGCAAAAGGCCGCGCTAGGTGAATTGATCGACGGCTCGCGGATCGTCGCGCTCGCGCATGGCGAGCCGGACAGCCACTATGAACTTGCCCGCGTGACGACGCGCGCGCAGCGCAGCGGTGCCAAGTGGCAACTGAACGGCGCGAAAGCGGTGGTCCAGCACGGCGAGCACGCTTCGCTCTTTCTGGTCTCGGCGCGCACGAGCGGTGACGACGATAGCGAAGCAGGCGTAACGCTCTTTCTCGTGCCGCGCGACGCGGCCGGCGTCAGCGTGCGTGGCTACCGCAAGATCGACGGCGGCCGCGCGGCTGAAGTGACGTTCGCGAACGTTACGCTCGGCGACGACGCATTGCTCGGTACGGTGGACGCGGGCTTTGCCACGCTCGAATATGCGATTGGCTGCGGCGTATTGGCTCTGTGTTCCGAAGCCGTCGGCGCAATGGATGTCGCCAAGGACTACACGCTCGAATATCTGCGCACGCGCAAGCAGTTCGGCGTGCCGATCGGCAGCTTCCAGGCGTTGCAGCATCGCATGGCCGACATGCTGCTGGAAATCGAGCAGGCCCGCTCGGCGATGATCAACGCGGCGGCGGCGCTCGGCGCCGAACGCAAGGTGCGCGAGCGCGCGGTGTCGGCGGCCAAATACAGCATCGGGCGAATCGGTGCGCTAGTCGCGGAGGAATGCATTCAGTTGCATGGCGGGATCGGCATGACGTGGGAACTGCCGCTCGCGCACTACGCGAAGCGCCTCGTCATGATCGATCATCAACTCGGCGACGAGGACCATCATCTCGAACGGTTCGTCGCGCTCGGCCGCGAATGAGCGCGATGCGCGACGTAACGAAACACCAACAGCGACTTCCGCAGATACCTTGACATGACTTTCCATGGAAACCACAATGATTTCCATGGAAGCCAATCAATAGCCGAGGTACAGGTCGTGCGCAATCAGAAAAAATCGACGCAGTCCCCGCCTGCCCTTGAAATACATTTGGGTTACTGGCTGAGGCTCGTATCCAATCATGTCTCAGGCAACTTCGCTCGTGCTTTGCAGGAGCGCAGCGTATCAGTAGCCGAGTGGGTCGCCGTCAATCAGATCCAAAGGTGGCCGGATATGACGCCGGCCAAACTTGCGGACGCGATGGGCATGACGCGGGGCGCGATCTCGAAGGTGCTGGACAAGCTGCAAGAGAAAAAATGGATCTCGCGCGCAACGAGCGAGGAGGACAACCGCGTGCAGTTCCTTTCCCTGACATCCCAAGGAAAACGCGCGCTGCCCGATCTCGCGACGATTGCCGATGAAAACGACGACCACTTCTTTAGCGCGCTGGACGCTGACGAGCAGGCCACGCTTCGAAGCCTGTTGAGCAAGCTTGCGGACGTGCATCGGATAAGCAACGTTCCGGTGGCTTGATCGCCGCTCACCCACTCACGCAATTAAACGCAGCAGGCCGCGGAAGAACGGCCAGCCGCGCATGCCTCACCAGCGATAGTCGGCCTGCAACCACCATGCATGATGATCACGGTACAGGGCGCGCACGCCCGGTTGCGCGTCGAGGGGGACGGCAGACATTGAACAACCCCATTTGCAACGCGCATCTTAAATACGAACGTTCGCATTTATAACTAAATCGGCATTTTCCCGTAGCACGGAAAGGAGGCACAAAGAGTGTCTGCAACGCTGACGGCGGCCCGGGAAAGCAGCAGTTGATGAGTCTCAGGCGATCGCTGAACTGGAGCTAACAACAAGCAAACTTGGCCGATGCCGCCTGGCGCCCAATGATGGGCGCTTCACACTCAGGCCGACGCGCTGGCGTTCCGGTCGTCCATAAGCTGCACGCTAACGCGAACTCACTCCGGCGAATCCATTCCCGATTGCAGATAGTTCTGGATGCCGACCTTGTCGATCAATTCCAGATTGGTCTCGAGCCAATCGATATGTTCTTCGGTGTCGTCGAGAATATGGGTCAGTATCTCGCGCGAGATGAAGTCGCGAACCGATTCGCAATAGACGATGGCCTCCTTGCAGGTGGCCTGCGACATCTGTTCCAGCTTCAGATCGCACTCCATGATCTCTTTGGTTTCTTCGCCGATCAGCAGCTTGTGGAGGTCTTGCAGATTAGGCAGGCCGTTCAGCATGAAGATGCGCTCGATCAGCAGATCGGCGTGCTTCATCTCGCCGATGGATTCGTCATATTCATGCTTGCCGAGCTTGTCGAGCCCCCAGTGGCCGTACATGCGCGCGTGCAGGAAATACTGATTGATCGCAGTGAGTTCGTTCTTCAGTTGCGAGTTCAGGTATTCCAGGACCTTTGGGTCGCCTTGCATATGACCTCCCTGTTTCGTGTGCGAAGACCCCGGTGCCGGCGAAGGATGATTGGTCGAGCAGGCTCTTCGGTGGCATTGCACCAACACGGAACCGGCCTCACTTCTTATGTTTTTTGCCGTTATCCCAGCATAGCGCATCGAATCGGCATGGCAAAAAATGAGAATCGTTACCAATGGCCCGCGGTAAATGCTACGCCGGCGTTGACCACGCGCCGTTGGCCTGCCGCCGCAAGCGGCATGCCACGTGGGGCGCTGGCTCTTCGCCGCGCGAATCGTAGGTCGTGCCGGGCTGTGCGATGCGTTCGCAGACGTCGTAGTACGCAGGGGAAATTACCCGCCCTCGTACCACGCGACGGTTCTGCATCAGGTGCAACGTCATCCAAACGAAAAGGCGGCACGACACTAGAAAGAGTGCTTGGCTCCCCTCGATAAACGACTAGTATGGTTTGGTGAGCGCCCTCCTCGGACCTCGGGGAACACAGCCTGGATCGCGACTTATCTGTCGCACAGACCCGGCGCAGGATTTCCGCCCTGATGCCCGCTCACGACACCAATTAAATGCGGTGCGTAGTTACATGAATGCGCCCGCTTCCTCACGCTGCGCAAGAACCTGCTTGCACGTTGCAACGCAAGAGCGTTCGCCGTCGACAAGACGCCGAACCGTCTCTCATGTGTTCGTGCGGTCGATGAAACGATGTCTGTCCGGCGCGAAGGAGCGACAAAATGAACGCGAGTCTTCAGGCAATGAGATCGGGTTCCCCAGACAAGGTGGTGATTGCGCGCACGACGGATCTCGAGGACAACGGCATCAAGGCAGTGAACATCGATGGAATCGATTTGATCGTTCTCCGGGACGGCAACGCCATTTCGATTTTTCAGGGCCGCTGCCCGCATCAAGGCACTCTGCTATCCGAAGGAACCGTAAAAGATGGGCTACTAACGTGCCGGGCGCACGGTTGGCAGTTCAACTGCTCGTCAGGCTGCAAACAAGGACCGAGTGGCTCGAATCTGAAGCGCTTCGAAGCATTCGTCGACGATGGCGAAATGAAAGTCGATCGCAACGAGGTGCGCGCATGGAATGCGCAGCGCGCTGCCCCAGCGGCGACAACGCCAACTCGCAGATCTTCGGTGAGGTCGCTTTCCCAGCTTCCTGGCCCGAAGCGAGCTCCGTTTCTCGGCAATGCTTTGCAGCTACGACCCGAGAAGCTGCACCTCGTGCTCGAGCAGTGGTCCCGGGAGTTTGGCCCTGTGTACACGTTCAGGATGATCGGCCGCCCTTTCGTTGCGATCGCTGATCCGATTCTCATCAGTCAGGTCTTGCGCGATCGACCCGGAGCTTATCGCCGGTGGAACGTGATCGAAACGGTTGCGCGCGAGGTGGGCATCAACGGCGTCTTCTCGGCGGAAGGCGAGGCCTGGCGAAGGCAACGGCAACTCGTCGCAAAGGCATTGGATCCTCTGCACCTGCGTGCCTTCTTCCCGTTGCTCTGCGAGATGACACGTCGATTGCTGCACCGCTGGGAGAGAGCGGCTCGCGACCAGCAATCCATCGACATTCAGAAGGACCTGATGCGATACACGGTGGACGTCACTACCAATCTTGCGTTCGGATATGACATGGACACCATCGAAAGCGAGGGCGAGGTCATCCAGCGGCATCTCGAGGTCGTGTTCCCGATGATCAACCGTCGGATCAATGCCCCCTTCCCCTATTGGCATTACGTCAAGCTACCCGCCGACAAGACGCTCGATCGCGCCTTGATTGCCGTTCAGTCGCTCACGAAGGAACTCATTGCCGCCAACCGTGCGCGGCTCGCGCAGCGCTCGGAAGCGGACACGATGCCCACGAACCTGCTCGAAGCGCTGCTCATGGCGCAACAGGAAGGCGAGGCGCCGCTGACAGACGACGAAGTGCTGGCCAATGTGTTCACCATCCTGTTGGCCGGACAGGACACGACGGCGAACACCATCGCCTGGGTTGTGTACTTCATGGCGTCTCAACCAGACGTCCAGCGCAAAATGCAGGAAGAAGTCGATGCCGTTATCGGATCTGCGTCCATGCTCGAAGATTTCGACGCGGTTGACGCGCTCCTCTATCTGAACGCGGTAATCAGCGAGTCCATGCGGCTCAAATCCGTTACGCCCGTTCTTGCAGTCGAACCGAATTACGACGTGCAAGTGGGCGACATTGCGATCCCAAAAGGCGCGGTGCTGTCGCTATTGACGCGCGAGGCAGGACTGCAGCAAGGCGGTGACTCGGCGGCGGACGTATTCGATCCGCACCGCTGGCTCACCGGCGCAAGTGCTGCCAGTCATCATCAAGCGGGGTTCATGCCGTTCGGCTCGGGACCGCGCCTGTGTCCGGGACGCAGCCTCGCCTTGATGGAAGTGAGATCGGCAGTGGCCATGCTGTGCCGCAACTTCAACCTGTTGCAGGTCGAGGACGCGCCCGAGGTAGAGGAAGTGTTCGCGTTTTCGATGGTGCCGCGAAACCTGCGCGTCGAACTGCGTCGGCGGGGCTAGTCAATCCATCGACGCAAGTCAGGCTCCCTTCTCTGCGCGCGCTCACGAAAGCGCGTCGAGCAATGCGTACCACGCCACCCCCGCGCTGATATAAAACCGCTGCAACGCATGCAACGGCACCGGCTCGATCGAGGTCGGCGCAAGCGGCAAGCCTCTTGTCGTGCCGGCGATAAACGCGGCCAGATGCTTGCCTAACGTCGTCGCCATCGCGATGCCACGTCCGTTGTAACCGAGCGCGATAGTCACGCCTTCCGCCGGCACATGGACGTGCGGCAAGAAGTTGCGCGTAATGGCGATGCGGCCCGCCCAGCGGAATTCGTACCCGGTGCCCTTCAGCTGTGGAAACATCAACTGGGCGGCACGCTCGAGATGCGCCCAATCCGCTGCGTTGCGAGGTTCGCGAAATGGCCCGCGACCGCCCATCAGCAGACGTCCATCCGCGTCCCTGCGAAAGTAAAGCAGCAGGCGCCGCGAATCGGAAGCCACTTCGCCGCCCGGCAGAATCGTTGCGCCGACGTCGCTCGGCAGTGGCTTCGTCGCGACAATGAAGCTGTTTGCCGCGATCACCGATTGCGCAAGACGTGGCCAAAGCCCGTCGGTATAGCCGTTGGTGGCGAGCAGCACCTGTTTCGCTTCGATGACCGGACCATGCGCCGTGCGAATGCGCCATCCGTTCACGCCGCGCTCGACACTTGCGGCCCGGGTTCCGCCGTGAATCGACGCGCCCGCCGCTTGCGCCGCGCGCGCGAGGCCGCGCGCGTAGCTCAGCGGTTGCACGCTGCCCGCGCGCCGATCGACCCAGCCGCCGACGAACGCGTCCGTGCCGAGCCGCGCCGAGACCTGCGCACGGTCGAGCAGTTCGACCGGCGCGCCACGCGATTCCCACTGCCGCGCCCGCGCGTGCAGCGTGCCTAGCAGCTTGTGCGAATGGGTCGGCTGAATCCAGCCCGCGCGTGTGGCATCGCAGCGAATGCCGTAGCGCGCGATCAGATCGAAGACCGTATCCGCGGCGCCGGCCGCCATTTGCACGAGCGCCTCGCCGTCGCGCGGGCCGTAGCGTTGGATGAGTTCATCGGGATCGTATTTCAAGCCGGGAATGACCTGGCCGCCATTCCGGCCGGACGCTCCCCAACCGGGCTCGTTGGCGTCGATCACGCAGACGCGCACGCCCTGCTCCGCCAGGTGCAACGCTGTCGACAAACCGGTATAGCCGGCGCCGACGATCGCCACGTCGACCGTAATCGAGTCGTCGAGCGGCGGCGTCTCGATTGCGGGTTCCGCCGTCGCTGCCCAGAGAGACGGGGGCAACGGTTTTGCAACTTCAACCTGACTCATGATGGTATTCAAATCCGATGGGCTTCGGTCAGCGCGGGCATCTTGCCGAGAAACTCGCGCGTGCGAGCATGGCGCGGATGGTCGAACAGTTCACGCGCGCTGCCTTCTTCGTGGATCGCGCCGTCATGAAGAAAACACACACGGTCGGCCACTTCGCGCGCAAAAGGCATTTCATGCGTGACGACGATCATCGTCATACCGTCGTCGGCAAGCTGGCGCATCACGCCGAGCACTTCGCCGACCAGTTCCGGATCGAGCGCCGAGGTGGGTTCGTCAAAGAGAATCGCTTTCGGCTCCATAGCCAGCGCGCGCGCGATCGCCACACGCTGCTGCTGACCGCCCGACATTTCCGCGGGATACGCATTCATCCGATGTCCAAGACCGACCTTGTCGAGCAGATGCCGCGCCCGCTCGCGTGCCTGAGCGCGTGCTTGTTTCTTCACGAACACGGGACCCTCCAACACGTTTTCCAACGCCGTGCGATGGGGAAACAGATTGAAGCGCTGGAACACCATGCCGACCTGGGCACGCAGTTCGTGAATCTGTTTCGACTTCGCATCGACGGCGCGACCCTCGACAGTAATCGCGCCGGCGTCATGCCGCTCCAGTCCGTTGATGCAGCGTAAAAGCGTGGATTTGCCCGAGCCCGACGGACCGATCAGACACACAACCTGGCCACGTTCGACATTCAGACTGACGCCCTTCAGCACGTGCTGATCGTGAAAGCGCTTGTGAATCGAGTCGACCTTGATCATCGTTTTCCCTTCAGTCCGAGGCGGCGTTCGAGCCGCCGCAATCCATAGACGAGCGGCAGGCTGAGTCCGAGATAAAGCAGCGCGACCAGCGTGAAGACCGTCATGTTCTGAAACGTCGACGATGCAATGAGTTGCCCCGCACGCGTCATTTCGGCGACCGTGATCGTCGAGGCGAGCGACGAATCCTTGAGCATCATGACGAGCGTATTGCCGTACGGCGGCAGTGCGATCCTGAACGCCTGCGGCAACACCACGCGCCGCATGATCATCGCGCCGCGCATGCCGATGGACTGTGCCGCTTCGATCTGCCCGTGATCGATTGCCTGAATCCCCGCGCGGAAGTTCTCCGCCTGATACACCGAGTACGCGATACCGAGGCCGATGAAGCCGGCCTGGAAGGCCGACAACTGCACGCCCAGATCGGGCAGCACGAAGTAGATATAGAAGAGCTGGACGATGATCGGCAGTCCGCGAATCACGTTGATAAACGTGGCGGCTGCGTTCGACACGATGCGGTTGTCGGACACGCGCATCAGCGCGAGCACCAAACCGAGCACGGTGCTCAGAATGAACGAGCAGAAAGTGATCTCGATCGTGACGACCGCGCCTTTCAGCAGGATCGGCAGGAATTCGACGGCGTTCTGGAAGAACATGGCGGGCAGTCCTTATTCTTAAGACGGCGTCATTCCACCTGCCACTTCTTGACGATCTGCGTCAGCGTGCCGTCGGCCTTGATCTTCTTGATGCCGGCATTCAACTGCTCGAGCGTGGCCGTGTCGCCCTTGCGCACGACGAAACACAATTGGCCTTTTACCGAAGGTTGATATCCGCTGACGAGGCGCAGTTGCGGATTCGGATTGTGCTGAAGCTGATACGCAATGATCGGATGATCGCCGAAGCCCGCCTTGATGCGGCCTAACGCGACGTCCCGCATGATGTCGGCGACCGAATCGTAGGTGCGCACTTCCTTGAAGATGCCTTTCTTGTTCAAGGCGTCGACGAAAGCAGTGCCGACCTGTGCGCCGACGATTTCGCCCTTGAGATCGTCCATTGACGTGTACTGGCCTTTGTCATCGGCGCGTACGATCAGGCCTTCGCCATACGAGTAGACCGTGTCGGAAAAATCGACGACCTGCTCGCGCGCCGGTGTCTTCAGCATGGCCGCCGAGATGATGTCGATCTTTTTGGTGGTCAGCGACGGAATCAGCGACGAGAACGTGGTCTGCTCGATCTTCACATCGAAACCTGCCGCCTTGCCCGTCGCGGTAATCGCATCGACGAGCAGGCCCTGGATCGAATTGCTCTTCACGTCGAGAAAGGTGAACGGCACCCCTGTGGCCGTCGAACCGACCTCGTAGGTAGTGGCGGCCAACGACCAGGCCGGCGCACCGGCGAGCAGCAATCCTGTTGCAAAGACACCAGCGAAGCGTTTGGCGAACTGGAACATGAGTCTCTCCACGGGGTTGGCGAGGGCCGACAGGAATATCGGCAACCATCGGTTACATGATGATATTCGAATCAAAAATATCGTTTATCGTAAATTGCGTATCGATATTCGATATGCTAGTCTCGATCATGCACCTAAACAATTGGGTAATTCCATGACACGCAAGACGCCCGACGCGCGACCGGAAGCGCCTCCGGAGCCGGATGAGACGCCGGACGCACTGTTCAATCAGTCGCTGGAGAAGGGAATCGCGGTGCTGCGCGCGTTCAGTGCGCAGCGCAGATCGATGACGCTGCCGGAAGTCGCGGAGGCGACGTCCATCACCAAAAGTTCAGCGCAGCGCATGATCTACACGCTGGAGAAGCTCGGCTATGTGAGAAAGCATCCGCGTACGAAGCGGTATCAGCTCGCGCCGCGTGTGATGCAAATCGGTTTCAACTATCTTGCGGCCGACACGCTGATCGATGTCGCCAACCCGTTTCTGTCCGAACTCACCAATGTCACTGGGGAGACGACCAATCTGACCGAGCCGGACGGCGTCGACATGGTCTACGTCGCGCGCTTCGTCTGCATGAAGTTCGTGCCGATTCATATGCCCATCGGCAGTCGTATTCCGATGTACTGCACGGCGTCGGGGCGCGCGTATCTCGCGGCGCTGCCGGACGATGAGTCACGCACGCTGCTGGTGGCCAGCGATCGCGTAACGCACACGCAGTACACCGTCACGGAGCTTGAGGGCATCGAGACGCGTCTTGTGCTTGGGCGGCGCAATGGCTATGCGTTCAACCGCGAGGAGCTATTCATCGGCGATATGACGATCGCGGCGGCCGTGCTCGACGGAGAGCGCCGGCCTGTCGGTGCGGTTCATGTCGTCGCGCCGACGAGCCGCTGGACGCTCGCGGAAGCGGAAGCGCGGCTGGCGCCGGCGGTGATCGATTGCGCGCGTGGTATCAGTAGTTCGATCAGGACGCTGGTCTGAAACGGCGTGTCGCGCGGTCTCGTAGAACCGAGCAGACTGCTTACCGTCGCGTGACGGTTTTCGTCTCGGGGCTCGAAGGAGAAGGAGACGGAAATGCCATCCCTCCTTCGGCCTCGCTCCAGCGCGCGACCCAGTCGGGCAACGCCGGCGACGGCTGCGTCACGCCGGACAGTTGCAGTAACTCGGCAGTCGTCACGACACCGCCGCTTCGCTTCAGGAAGCGCGCTCGTACGACGGCCAACGCGACTTGCGCATGGTCGCGCACGAACCCTTGCTCGATGAAGATGTGCTTGTCATCCCAGCCGATCACACGGGTCTGGACGTCATAGCGGTTGCCGAGTTCGAGCGAGCGGTGAAAACGCATCGTTTCCAGCGTGACGACTGGATACCAGCGTTGTGCCTTCAATTGACGCCACAAGCCGCTGCGCATCATCAGATCGACTCGCGCCAGATCGAGGATCGTGAAATAACGGCCGTTGTTCATGTGGAGCAGCACGTCGAGGTCATTCAACCAGACGCGAAAAGGCGTGACACACGAATCGAGCACATGCAGCCGGCCGCGGCGCCGGCTGGTGAATATCAGAAGCAACAAACGAAGTAGCAGACTCATGCGAAAACCCGGTGGTAGCGACGTGCCGCACGCGGCAGTGAAACGTGCATGGTAGTCGCGTGGAGGTGATCCGGGATTGAGGTGGCAGGCAAATCTGTAGAGCGCTTGCTCGAAAACGGGCGACGTGTCAGTCGCCGTTGAGACTCCATAATTATTATGGATTCTTAAGCGCTTTTTTCGAGGCGCATTCAGGTCCGGAAAACGTACGGAGAATGCACATACCCAGCGCGGAGAAGGTTGGCGAATATTTGACCGAGCTGACCAAATGGTTACTCGATATCGGCGACAGATTGAGGCGAACGATCCAGTAACCAGATGGTAACCAACGGCAGAATAGAAAAAGGCCTTACAAGCAGTGCTTGTAAGGCCTTGATTTCTTTGGTCGGGGCGAGAGGATTTGAACCTCCGACCACCTGCACCCCATGCAGGTACGCTACCAGGCTGCGCTACGCCCCGAACAGCACAAAATTATAACAGACACTTCATTCGATTAGAACCGCCTTCTGCTAACAAAAGCGACTAGTGCCCCAACAAATCGATCACGTGCAGCAATTCCTTGCGCAACTGTTCGACGTCCACCGTGGCGGAGGCTGTGGTTGCCGCCGGCATCGCCGCGCCCTCGCCTTCCTCGACCACATCGCCCGGCGCACCGTGCCCCCCGCCGCCATGTGAATCGAGCCGGTTACGCGCGCCGTTTATCGTGAAGCCCTGCTCATACAACAACTCACGAATCCGCCGGATCAGCAGCACCTCATGATGCTGGTAGTACCGGCGATTGCCACGCCGCTTGACCGGCCTCAACTGCGTGAACTCCTGTTCCCAGTAGCGCAAGACATGCGGTTTCACGCCGCATAGTTCGCTGACCTCACCAATCGTGAAGTAGCGCTTCGCCGGAATCGGAGGCAAGACGACTTTTTCGATCGTCGCTGTCATCGTCAGTTAGCCGTCGTGGTGGGTTGCGCAGGAACGCGCCAGTCGATTAGCGCGTGAAGCTCGCTTCAGCGCCGTTCTCGACCAGCGCCTTCAGCTTTTGACTTGCATGGAACGTCACAACGCGACGCGCGGCGATCGGAATCGCCTCGCCGGTCTTCGGGTTTCTGCCGGGACGCTGGGGTTTGTCGCGCAACTGGAAGTTGCCGAACCCCGACAGCTTCACGCTGTCGCCACTCTCCAGCGCGTCGCGGATCACCTCGAAAAACGCCTCGACCATGTCTTTCGCTTCCCGCTTGTTGAGCCCGACATTGTCGAACAGCAACTCAGCAAGTTCCGCCTTGGTAAGCGTCGGCGTTTCAGTGGAAACGACGGCGGGTGATGTCGGAATTTCGCGAATCATGGCGCTGCGTTGCGCCGTAAGAAGGGCTTCGAAATCACTCGAGTTCATTTCATTCATATCTATCAAATGGCGCGCCAAGCAGAAAACAATGGATGCGGAAACAGCCGTGCAATTGTTAAATGCGGGTTATCCGCGCAACCGTGCGCCATATACTCGAGCCAGACGTTCCACCAGAGTTTGAATGGCCAGATCGACCGTTTCATCCTGAAGGGTTCCGCCAGTATCTTGCAAGGTCACACGGAACGCAAGGCTTTTCTCGTGAGCGGCCAGACCACCGGAAGTGTTTGATTTTGGACGGAATTCGTCGAAAAGCGCAACCTTCTGAACAGTCTTGCAGGCGGGTTCGGACTGGGCCTTCTGAAGCTCGTCCAGCAGTGCCTGAACCTCGATTTTCTGATCGACGACCACGGCAATATCACGCCGCACCGGCTGGAATTTAGACACTTCCGACGGAGTGGGCAATACGCGCTGCATTAATGCTTCCGCTTCGATTTCAAACAGAATCGGCGCATGCGGTAAATCATATTTTTGCATCCAGCGCGGATGCAATTCGCCAATCCAGCCGACTGCGCGGCCATTCAGTTCGATACGCGCGCTGCGTCCCGGATGCAGAGCCGGATGTTCCGCTTTGACGAACCGCGCGACCGCCGGTGCGAGCACGGCTTCCAGATCGCCCTTCACGTCGAAGTAGTCGACCGTGCGCGTCGCCGCGCCCCACTGCTCTTCGAGCGCGGGACCATACGCGAGGCCGCCGATCATCTTCGGCTGCGCGAAGCCTTCGACCGTCAGCTCCCCGGCCTTGATCGACGGATCGTGCAGGAACACGCGGCCGGCTTCGAACACGCGTACGCGATCTGCCGCGCGGCGGTTCAGGTTCGTACGCAGCACATGGATCAGGCTGCCGAACAGCGTCGTGCGCATCACCGACAACTGGCTTGCGATCGGATTCAGCAGACGTACCGGCTTGTCGTTGCCGGCGAAGTCCTGCTCCCACTCGGCATCGACGAAACTGAAGTTGACCGTTTCCGCGTAGTCGCGAGCGGCGAGCGCGTGACGGAGCACGTGAATCGAACGCTGCGTCTCGTTGGTTGCACGCATCTCGCTGGTCGCGACCGGCGGACGCGCCGGAATTTTCTCGAAGCCGTAAATGCGCGCCACTTCTTCAATCAGGTCTTCTTCGATTTCGATATCGAAACGATACGACGGCGGCATCACTGAGAACGTATCTTCATCGCGCTCGAACGACAGGCCGAGGCGCGTGAAAATTTGCGCGATTTCGTCGGCGTCGATCTTGATGCCGATGATGCGATTCGCACGCGAAACACGCATCTTCACGGGCTCGCGCTTCGGCACATTGACGAGCTGATCGTCGACCGGGCCGGCTTCGCCGCCGCAGATGTCGAGGATCAGTTGCGTGATGCGCTCGATATGATCGACGGTGGTCGCATAGTCGACGCCGCGCTCGAAGCGATGGCCGGCGTCGGTCGAGAAGTTGTATTTGCGCGAGCGGCCGCGAATGCTATCGGGCCACCAGAAGGCGGCTTCGAGATAGATGTTGGTGGTGTCGAGCGTGACCGCCGTGCTGTCGCCACCCATGATGCCCGCGAGACTTTCGATATGCTGCTCGTCGGCGATCACGCCAACCGTTTCATCGAGTTCGACCGTGTTGCCGTTCAGCAGCTTGAGCGTCTCGCCCTTGCGACCCCAGCGTACGTCCATGCCGCCGTGGATCTTGTCGAGATCGAACACGTGCGACGGACGGCCCAACTCGAGCATCACATAGTTCGAGATATCGACGAGCGCGGAGATGCTGCGCTGACCCGAACGCTCCAGACGCTCGACCATCCATTGCGGCGACTTGGCGCGCGCATTCACGCCGCGGATCACGCGACCCGAAAAACGGCCGCACAGATCAGGTGCCGAGATTTTGACGGGCAGCGTCTCGTTGAGCTTCACTTCAACCGGCTTGATCTCGAGCGGGCGCAGTGGCGCGCCGGTAATCGCCGAGGTCTCGCGCGCCACGCCGAACACCGACAGGCAGTCCGCCTTGTTCGGCGTCAGCTTGATTTCGAAAACCGTGTCGTCGAGATTGAGCGTTTCGCGGATGTCCTGGCCGATCGGCGTATCTTCCGGCAGGATCATCAAGCCGCTATGATCTTCGGAGAGCTTCAGTTCGCGTGCAGAGCACAGCATGCCCTGGCTTTCCACGCCGCGCAGTTTGGAGAGCTTTATCGCGAACGGCGTGCCGCCTTCTTCGGCCGGCGGCAGTTGCGCACCGACCAGCGCAACCGGCACCTTGATGCCGGGCGCCACGTTCGGCGCACCGCACACGATGTTCAGCGTCGCGCCCGTGCCGGCGTCGACCTGACACACGTTGAGCTTGTCCGCGTCCGGGTGCTTGACGACTTCCAGCACCTGGCCGACGACGATCTTCGAGGTCGGCGGCGCAGCCGGCCGCAGGTCTTCGACTTCGAGACCCGCCATCGTCAACGCGTGCGACAGTTCATCGGTCGTCAGTTGCGGATCGACAAAAGTTCTCAGCCAGGATTCCGGGAATTGCATGGTTCTGTGTACGTTCTGGTCAGGTTAGGTCCACGTCCGGCAGTGCTTGGCGTGACTCGGTGTTCGTGAGAATCATCGGGCCCTGCCGGGGACGCTGTGGCGGCATGCACTGCGTGCCTTGCCGCGCTCAATGCTTGTCGCGTTCGTACGCGCCAGTTCAGGCGAATTGACGCAGGAAACGCAGATCGTTTTCGAAGAACAGACGCAGGTCTTGCACGCCGTAACGCAACATGGTGAGCCGCTCGAGGCCGCTGCCGAAAGCAAAGCCGATGTAACGCTCCGGGTCGAGGCCCATGTTGCGGATCACCGTGGGGTGAACCTGGCCCGAGCCCGAAATTTCAAGCCACTTGCCGGCGTTCTTGCCCGTTTCGAACCGCATGTCGATCTCGGCCGACGGTTCGGTGAACGGAAAGTACGACGGACGGAAGCGCACGAGAATGTCGTCGCGCTCGAAGAATTTCTTGAGAAAGTCGGTGTAGACGCCCTTCAGGTCCGCGAAGCTGATGTTCTCGTCGATCCACAGGCCTTCGACCTGGTTGAACATCGGCGAATGCGTCGCGTCGCTATCCACACGGTACGTGCGGCCCGGCACGATGACCTTGATAGGCGGCGTGTTGGTGCGCGCGTAGCGAACCTGCATCGGGCTGGTATGCGTGCGCAGCAGCAGTTGGCGGCCGTCGACATCTTTGCCGTCGACGTAGAAAGTGTCCTGCATGGAACGCGCCGGATGGTTTTCCGGGCTGTTCAGCGAGGTGAAGTTGTACCAGTCGGTTTCAATCTCGGGGCCGTCGGCCACGTCAAATCCGATCGTGCGGAAAATCTGTTCGACGCGCTCCCACGTGCGCATCACCGGGTGCAGGCTGCCTGCGCCGGTGCCGCGGCCCGGCAGCGTGACGTCGATGGCTTCAGCGGCGAGGCGCTGATTCAGCAACGCGTCGGCCAGCGCCTGACGGCGGGCCGTCAACGCGGCTTCCACTTGTTGCTTGACGAGGTTGATCCGTGCGCCTTCGGTCTTGCGCGTTTCGGGATCGAGTTTGCCAAGACCCTTCAAGAGCTCGGTCAGCGCACCCGATTTGCCGAGAAAGCGCGCTTTCTCGTTCTCGAGGGTGGTGACGTCGGAGGCTTCTGCGAAGGCTTTTTGCGCGTCGGCGACAATCTGGTCCAGATCCATTGATCCCATCATTTCAACGTCAGTGTTCAATCGAAGCAAAACTGGTTCTACCAACAAAAACGGGGCTCGGTGAGGAGCCCCGTTTTTGCTGCAACGTCACCGAGACTACCGGATGTTCGCTGCAACGAACCACGCAGTTTTAATTGCCAAAAGCGCAATCAGGCTGCAACGGCGGCTTTCACCTGCTGAACGATCGCAGCAAAAGCAGCCTTGTCGAACACAGCCATGTCGGCCAGCACCTTGCGGTCGAGTTCGATCGAAGCCTTCTTCAGGCCGTTGATGAACACGCTGTACGTCATGTCGTGCTGACGCACCGCCGCATTGATACGCGTGATCCACAATGCACGGAACACGCGCTTCTTGTTGCGGCGATCGCGGTAGGCGTATTGGCCTGCACGCATGACCGCCTGCTTGGCGATGCGATAGACGTTATTGCGACGGCCGCGGTACCCCTTGGCCAGCTTGATGATCTTCTTGTGACGGGCCCGTGCGGTAACCCCACGTTTTACTCGAGGCATATTTCGCTCCTATGAGTTTCGGTTAAGGGTTAAGCGAACGGCAGCATTGCGCGCACGGAGTTCATATCTGCATCATGAACTGCCGTCGAACCGCGCAAATGGCGTTTGTTCTTGGTGGTTTTCTTGGTAAGAATGTGGCGCTTGAAGGCTTGACCGCGCTTGACGGTACCGCCCGGACGCACCACGAAGCGCTTTGCAGCACTCTTCTTGGTCTTCATCTTCGGCATGACAACTCCATTATTTGATGGATATGGGTGTGCGGTCGGCCATTGGCCATTACCCGCCCTTCGAAACCCACTCCACTTGGTATGCAGACCGCCTGAACTGCCGGCAGCCGCTTTTCGGGAAACGACGCGCATTGTACACACGTCGTTCCGAAACCTGCTGATACGGCACCGGACACCCGGCGCCGTATCGTTTCAATCTTTCCTCACAACCGGAGCGCGCGCCCCACGGCGCGCCGCCGCTCGGGTTGATTACTTCTTTTTCTTCGGAGCAAGCACCATGATCATCTGGCGCCCTTCCATTTTCGGCATCTGCTCGACCTGACCGACTTCGTCAAGGTCCGTGCGCAGGCGCTCGAGCATGCGCATACCGATTTCCTGGTGAGCCATTTCGCGGCCACGGAAACGCAACGTGATTTTCGTCTTGTCACCGTCGTCGAGGAAGCGGATGAGGTTGCGCAGCTTGACGTTGTAGTCGCCGTCGTCCGTGCCCGGGCGGAATTTGACTTCCTTGACCTGGACGATCTTCTGCTTCAGCTTGGCCTCGTGTTGCTTCTTCGCTTCCGAGTATTTGAACTTGCCGTAGTCCATCAAGCGGCAAACCGGCGGAACCGCTTGTGGAGCGATTTCGACCAGATCCACGTCTTGCTGTTCCGACATGCGGAACGCATCAGCGAGTTTCACGATGCCGAGTGGTTCGTTCTCGACGCCGACCAGACGCACCTCGGGTGCCGTAATTTCACCGTTGATGCGGTGCGCAGACTTATCAGTAGCGATGTTACGTTTCCTCTAAAAATTAAAAAACGAGCCGGGCTGCCAAGTGGCTCAATTGAACGACTGCACGTCCTGGCGCAGACGCTCAATGAAAGTGTCGGGAGGCATCACGCCCAGATCGACACCACCACGGGCACGCACGGCTACCGTTTGGGCTTCACGCTCTTTGTCGCCGACCACAAGCAGGTACGGCACCTTTTCCAGCGTGTGCTCGCGTATTTTATAGCTAATCTTCTCGTTGCGCAAATCGGCCTCTACTCTAACCCCTTGTTTTTGCAACGATTGGGCTAAAGATTTCGCATATTCCGCCTGACTTTCCGCGATATTCATCACGACGACCTGCATCGGCGCAAGCCATGCGGGCATTGCACCGGCATGGTGCTCGATCAGAATGCCGAGGAACCGCTCCATTGATCCGACGATTGCCCGGTGCAGCATGATCGGACGGCGGCGGCTGTTGTCTTCAGCGACGTATTCGGCGCCCAGACGCTCCGGCAGCACCATATCGAGCTGCAACGTGCCGCATTGCCATGAGCGGCCAAGCGCGTCCTTGATGTGGTACTCGACCTTCGGGCCGTAGAACGCGCCCTCGCCCGGCAACTCTTCCCAGGTCACGCCGCAGGCCGTCAGCGCCTCGCGCAGACCCTGCTCCGCGCGATCCCACGTCTCATCCGTACCAGCGCGCGCGTCCGGGCGCAACGACAGCTTGATCTCGACATTGTCGAAGCCGAAATCCTTGTAGACGCTCATTGCCAGCGTGTTGAACGCGATCGATTCGCTGATGAACTGGTCTTCGGTACAGAAAATGTGCGCATCGTCCTGCACGAAACCGCGCACGCGCATCAGGCCATGCAGCGCGCCCGACGATTCGTTGCGATGGCACGAGCCGAATTCAGCGTAACGCAGCGGCAGATCACGATACGAGCGCAAACCGTGATTGAACACTTGCACGTGACCCGGGCAGTTCATCGGCTTGATCGCGTAGTCGCGCTTTTCCGATTCCGTCGTGAACATGTTTTCACGATAGTTCTGCCAGTGGCCCGACGCTTCCCAAAGCGAGCGGTCCATGATCATCGGCGTCTTGATTTCGAGGTAGCCCGCGTCGTTCACGCGACGGCGCATGTATTGCTCGACCTGCTGCCACAGCGTCCAGCCGCGCGGATGCCAGAACACCATGCCCGGCGACTCGTCCTGCATGTGAAACAGATCGAGTTGCTTGCCGAGCTTTCGGTGGTCGCGCTTCTCCGCCTCTTCGAGCATGTGCAGATACGCTTCCTGATCTTCCTTCTTCGTCCAGGCCGTACCGTAGATGCGCTGCAATTGTTCGTTCTTCGAATCGCCACGCCAGTAGGCGCCCGCGACCTTCATCAGCTTGAATACTTTCAGCTTGCCGGTGGACGGTACGTGCGGACCTCGGCACAGATCGGTGAAGCCGCCGTGCGAGTACAGCTTGATCTCGTCGGTGGCAGGAATCGATTCGATGATCTCGGCCTTGTACTTTTCGCCGATGCTCTTGAAGTAGTCCACCGCTTCGTCGCGTGACACCACGCGGCGCGAGACCGGCTCGTCTTTCTTCGCGAGTTCCTGCATGCGCTTTTCGATCTTCTCGAGATCTTCCGGCGTGAAAGGACGGTTGTACGCGAAGTCGTAGTAAAAGCCGTTATCGATGACCGGGCCGATCGTGACCTGCGCTTCCGGGTACAGATCCTTCACCGCGTACGCGAGCAAGTGCGCCGTGGAGTGACGGATGATATCGAGACCGTCTGCATCTTTTTCGGTGACGATGGCGAGCGCCACGTCGTGATCGATCAGCGCGGACGTATCGACCAGCTCACCGTCGATCTTGCCGCCGAGCGCGGCTTTCGCGAGGCCGGGGCCGATCGAGGCGGCCACTTCGGCGACGGTCACCGGATGCTCGTACTGTCGAACAGAACCATCAGGCAGACGTATCGAAACCATTGCGTTCTCCGTGGTGCCGACCGGCGGCGGCACATACAACCATCAAATAAGCCAAAAAAAATGCGGCCCCGCTTTCGAGGGGCCGCATTCACATTTCCTGCAAACTACATTGGCGAAAGTGGTCCTCGACTAGCGTCGCTCCGAAGTGGTTTCGGTCAACGTTCGCGGTGTCATAACCGTATTCGCCTTTTGCGCCAAAGGCGCTTACTGCAGCTTGCGAAACCCCGGCAAAACCGGAATTTCTCTTTCGTTGGTAGGCTCGATTGGACTCGAACCAACGACCCCCACCATGTCAAGGTGGTGCTCTAACCAGCTGAGCTACGAGCCTGAAGAAACGAGATTATATGGAGCCCCACACCGCTTGGCAAGTACTTTTATGCACCGACTTTAAATTTCTACTCATGATCGCAAGCGTAACCAGTGATGCGCTCACCGACCCACACGCATCAACTTTTACGTGAAGCGCGCACCACCCCCGTGACTTCACCGAGCAACGTGCACGCGCGCTGAATCTGCGCCGCGCTCGACACCTCGACGGTAAATTGCATGAACGCAGCGTTACGGCGCGTCTGCGTCTTCACGCCGATCACGTTCATCTTTTCGCGCGCGAACACTTCAGAAATATCGCGCAGCAAGCCCTGCCGATCCGTTGCGTCGATGGAGAGATCGACGGGATAGACCGACTGGCCGCGACCGCTCATCACCTCCGCCGACCACGCCGTTTGCAACACGCGCTCGGGCGCCCGGTCCGCCATGCGCAGGAACGTCGGGCAATCGCTTCGATGAATCGACATGCCTTTGCCGCGCGTAACGAAGCCGCAGATATCGTCGGGCGGCGCGGGCCGGCAGCAGCGCGCGAGCTGCGTGAGCAACGCATCGACGCCGACCACCAGCACGCCGGTGGACGCTCCGCGCGCCACGCTCGCGCCGCTGCTGCGCTTCTCGAATTGCTCAGGCGCTTCGACCACCGGCTCCGGCGGCGGCGCATCGTGCAGCGCCTGCTCGACGAGCCGCAAACTGAATTCTTCCTTGCCCACCACCGAGAAAAGGTCGTCGGTGGTTTTGAAGCCGAGCTTGGCCGCAAGCTGATCGAGATTGACCGAGGTCTTGCCTTCGCGCTGCAAGGTCTTTTCGACCATCGCGCGGCCGCTCGCAATATGTTCCTGCACTTCGACCGCGTTGAACCACGCGCGCACTTTCTGCCGCGCGCGCGGACTTTGCAGATAGCCGAGTTGCGGGTTGAGCCAGTCGCGCGACGGACCGCCCTCCTTCACCGCGACGATCTCGACCGTCTGACCGTTTTGCAACGGCGTGTTCAACGGCACCATCGCGCCGTCGACGCGCGCGCCGCGGCAACGATGTCCCAACTCGCTATGCACGTGGTACGCGAAATCGACGGGCGTGGCGCCGTGCGGCAACGGAATCACCCGCGCCTGCGGCGTCAGCACATAGATGTGATCGTCGTCGAGCGTGGCCTGGCGCAGTTGCTCCCACGGCTGTGCCGCGCGCTTCTCGCCGAGTTCGCCCTCGGAGACCTCGTCTTTCCACGCGAGCAACTGACGCAGCCACGCGATCTTCTCGTCGTACTTCTCGTTGGCGGCGAACTGGCCGCCGTAACCACGTGTGCCGGCTTCCTTGTAGCGCCAGTGCGCGGCCACGCCGTATTCGGCGAACTGATGCATTTCATGCGTACGGATCTGCACTTCGAACGCGCGGCCGTCGTCGCCGATCACGACCGTGTGCAGCGACTTATAGCCGTTCGGCTTCGGCCGCGAGATATAGTCGTCGAACTCTTTCGGCACCGGCTGCCACAGGTTGTGCACGATGCCGAGCACCGTGTAGCAATCCTTGATGTCCGGCACGATCACGCGAAATGCGCGCACGTCGTAGAGCTCGGCGAAGTCCAGCTCCTTGCCGCGCATCTTGCGCCAGATGCTGTAGATGTGTTTTGGCCGGCCGCTCACTTCCGCGCGAATATGCGCCGCGGCCAATTCCTTTTGCAGGCGTTCGATAGCCTGCGCGACATAGCTCTCGCGCTCGACGCGTTTCTCGTCGAGCAGCTTGGCGATGCGCTTATAAGTCACCGGCTCTTCGAAGCGCAGCGCGAGATCCTCGAGCTCCCACTTCAATTGCCAGATGCCCAGACGGTTGGCGAGCGGCGCATAGATATCGAGCGTCTCGCGCGCCACGTCTGGTGAGGGCGTGATTTTCGCCGCCGCGTAGTAACGCAGCGATTGCAGGCGCGACGCGAGCCGGATCAGCACCACCCGAATATCCTGCGCGAAGGCGAGCAGCATCTTGCGCAGCGCCTCGACCTGCGCGCGGCGCGCAGCCTGGGCATCGCGTCCGGCTTCGGGCATGGCGTTCTGCGCGGCACGCAAGCTGACGGTGCCGAGACGCAGCAACTTGCGCACGTCGCCGACCAGTTGCGCGACTTCTTCACCGAAGTTGTCGGCGATCACGCGCTCCGGGTCTTGCAGATGCGGCGTCAACGCGAACAACGCCGCCGCCAGCACCGCCGGCGGATCGACGTTGAGCGTGCGCATGATCGACGCCGTACCCGCCGCGTGATCCGCCAGCATTTCGCCCGACGACAGCCGCACCTCGCCCGCATGTTCGCGCACGAACGCCATCGCTTCATCGAAAGAAGGAAGGGGGTTCGGCGCGTTCGTAACGGTTTCGGTATTCATGGTGCGACGGCCCACCGGGCCAGACGATTCAACGGAATTTCAACAACACGTGCCAGGCTTAAGCGCGCTGCGCTGCGACCACACAGATTTCGACGAGGCACTTCGGATTGGCGAGCTTCGCTTCGACGGTAGCGCGCGGCGGCGTCGCGCCTTGCGCGACCCACTCGTCCCACACGGCGTTCATGCCGGCGAAATGCACCATGTCCGAAATATAGATCTGCACCGACAGCAAATGCGATTTGTCGCTGTTCACTTCGCCCAGCAGACGGTCGATGTGGCCGAGCACTTCGCGCGTCTGCCCCGTGATGTCCTGATCCGCGTCTTCGGCGATCTGGCCCGCGAGGTACACGGTGCCGTTGTGCACGGCGATTTCCGAGAGGCGCTTGCCGACGTGGTGACGAATGACTGCCATGACGAATCCTGAGTTGGTTGAAAATTGATCGGAGATGCGTTCCGCATCGGGCCCCGTCAAGGACGCGGCGCGGAACTGCATATTATGACGCCTCGGCGGCCGGTCCGATAAAGAACTGCCTCGCGATGTCGATCTGATCGGCCGACAAAAATGCCGGCGCGTGTCCGACGCCTGCGATTTCCGCGCTCGACACCGCGCGCCCGGTCTCGACCATCTTCGCGACGGTTTCACGCGAGAGCAGATCGGATAGCTCGCCGCGCACCACCAGCATCGGTCCCTGGAACGAGGCCAGTGAATGCCACAGCGCGGCCTCGCCGAGTTTGGACGCTTCCTCTGTAGTCGCGGTAAAGGGTTGCGCGATACGCGGGTCGTAACGGAACAGCCATTTGCCGTTCTGTTCGTGCAGAAGCGGCGTGTTGATCTCACGCCATTCGTCTGGCGTGAGCGGGCCGAAAGTCTGCGCGAGCAAGGCCGCGTAGTCGATGCCTTGCTGCAACGTCTCGAACTGCACGGGCTTGCCGAGATAATCGCCGATGCGTTGCACCGCCCCCGGCTCCAGATGCGGACCGACATCGTTCAACAACATCTTGCGGATCGGCGTTTCCGGCAGGCCGGCGAGCCCAAGCCCAATCAGACCGCCCATCGACGTGCCGAACCAGTCGACCGTCTCGACATTCAGGCGCGCGATCAGCGTGACCATGTCGGCGACGTATTGCGGCACCGTGTAGAAGTTGGGGTTGGCAAGCCACGATGACAAGCCCCGCCCCGCGACATCCGGACACACCACGCGGTAAGTGCCGGCGAATTCCTCCGCGAGGCGGTCGAAATCGCGCCCTGAGCGAGTCAAGCCATGCACGCACAGCAGCACGCGCGGATTGGCCGGGTCGCCCCACTCGGTGTAGGCGATGCGGTGCAAGCCACCGGCGCTCGCGCACTGCACATAGCGTTGACGCGGCGCGAGCCGCCCGGCGGTGGAAGCGGACGTGATTTCGGTCATCTGGGTTCCTTGCAAAAGCGCTGCGGATTTGGCTTGGGCACAGCAGGGATCGATATGCGTCCAATCTTCAAACGATTGTAAACCGCTTTGCCGCGCGGCAAGAGTCGGCCGGAAGGCATAGGACGGCTCCGAACGAATGCCCCTCGTAGAAAACAAAACGGGCGAGACTCACGCCTCGCCCGCCTGGGAACCGCCTTGCGGCCGCCTGCCGCTCATATTGGCCGCACAACGGCCTCATACGGCCTCATACAGCCTCATACAGCCTCAAACCGCTTCAGACGGCCTCACAGCACAGCGTTCAGCTGACTGCACTCACATCGAGCGGCGCGCCCGTCTTCGCCTTGATTTCCTCAACGCTCACGCCCGGCGCCAGTTCGGTCACCTTCAGTCCGTCGTCCGTGACGTCGATCACGCCGAGATCGGTGATGATCTGATCGACCACGCCCACGCCCGTGAG
>NZ_JAQQEG010000140.1:0-356 GCF_046027395.1 Paraburkholderia dipogonis
GGCACGGACTCGGTAACGATCGTATCGCATGCGCCGCAAATGTTCGACTGGCCATCGACAGGGCAGCCGATGCGTGTATTTGACCGATCGATCGCAATCACCTATTCGAAAGAATCCGGCTCGGTGAGCTATCAGTTCTTCGGCAAAGACAAGGACGGAGTCTTCCGCCTTCCGATGTTGAACGAAGGCGTGACGACAGGTCACGGCAAAAAGAATCTTGTCATGGTGGGGAATATGCTGGACCCCGACAAACAGAAAGTTAAATTCGATCTTCAGGCGTATCGCGGCGATAAAACGGGCAGCACGTATCTGGCCGATCCCAATCACTACACGGCTTGATGCATAAGAAGTCCGGC
>NZ_JAQQEG010000141.1:0-353 GCF_046027395.1 Paraburkholderia dipogonis
GAAGCACGGGCAATGAATCAGGCTGCGCGCGCGGGTCTGTTCCCCTCGCTCGACGCCGGTTTCGGGCCGACGAGGCAGCGGGTATCGGCCGCTTCTCTCTTTGAGTCGGACGGCACGAATGTGCCACAGCAGACGTTCTGGCGCGCTCAGGCCAGTGCTTCCTACGAAGTGGACCTGTTCGGTCGTGTCGCGTCGACGGTCGACGCGGCGCGCGCCGACACGCAGCGCAGTGAGGCACTCTTCCGCTCAGTGATGCTCGCACTGCAGGCCGACGTTGCGCAGAACTACTTCGCGCTGCGTGAGCTCGATGCCGAGTCCGAGGTGTTCAGGAACGCTGTTGACCTCAGACAGCA
>NZ_JAQQEG010000142.1:0-274 GCF_046027395.1 Paraburkholderia dipogonis
GCCTACCGACACTTCACCGTTGGCCGCCGAGGCCGTACCAGACAGAGCCGCCGTACCCGGGTTGTAACCCGCTGCCGACAGGTTCGCCGTCGTCGTCGAGCCCGAACCCAGTGCCACCGAGTTCGCCGCCGAGGCCGAGGCCGCACCACCGATCGCTACCGCGTTTGTACCCGTCGCCGACGAATCCGCCAACGTCGAGTTGGTGTGGAAGTACTTGATGCCGCCACCGTTGGTGATGTTGTTCACCGTGTTGCTGATGTTGGTAACGTTGCCT
>NZ_JAQQEG010000143.1:0-259 GCF_046027395.1 Paraburkholderia dipogonis
AGCAGGTTCTCGTAGCCTTCCGCGAAGTCGAAGACAACCTGTCTGACATGCGCATTCTGGAAGACCAGACCCGGACGCAGAACGAGGCAGTCAAGGCATCGCAACGTGCAGCAGACCTCTCGCGCTCGCAGTACACCGAGGGCGCGGTGAACTATCTGGACGTTATCGATGCGGAGCGCACCGTGCTGCAGGCACGCCGCGCGGCAGTGCAATTGCAGGGCGTGCAGGCGGCCTCCACGGTCAACCTCATCCGCGCCCT
>NZ_JAQQEG010000144.1:0-254 GCF_046027395.1 Paraburkholderia dipogonis
CCGATTGTCGCCATTGCACTGACTCTCGTAGCCGTGTTCGTGCCGTTGGCATTCATGTCGGGTTTGACCGGTCAGTTCTACAAGCAGTTCGCAATGACCATTGCGATTTCGACCGTCATTTCGGCCTTCAACTCGCTCACCCTGTCTCCGGCGCTGTCGGCCTTGCTGCTCAAGGACCATCACGCGCCAAAAGACTGGCTCACGCGAGCCATGGACCGCATCCTTGGACCGTTCTTCAACGTGTTCAACAAGGT
>NZ_JAQQEG010000145.1:0-246 GCF_046027395.1 Paraburkholderia dipogonis
CCAGTTAAGGACCGGTCGCTCACTCAACGTACTGACGATGATTACGTCCGTCTCGCGACGGACAAACCTTCCTCTAATACTGTGTGAGACTTGATACTTTCGCTTGTCGGCAGGCCCCGAAGGACCCACCTCGCGTCGCGCATCAAGCGCCCACACTTATCGGCTGTTAATTTTTAAAGATCGAGTCCGCATCCACCACCGAACCAGCACCACACTTCAACCACCCGGCACCGCTTCGTTCTGCGT
>NZ_JAQQEG010000146.1:0-221 GCF_046027395.1 Paraburkholderia dipogonis
CCAACATCGCGGGCAACGTCACCAATATCAGCAACACGGTGAACAACATCACCAACGGCGGCGGCATCAAGTACTTCCACACGAACTCGACGCTGGCGGATTCGTCGGCTACGGGTACGGACGCAGTGGCGATCGGCGGCAACGCAAAGGCGTCGGCAGCGAACTCGGTAGCGCTGGGTTCGAACTCGACGACGACGGCGAACCTGTCGGCAGCGGGTTAT
>NZ_JAQQEG010000015.1:0-196213 GCF_046027395.1 Paraburkholderia dipogonis
CCCCCCCGCCACCCCCAACTCCACCCCCGACGCCCACGCCGACGCCAACGCCAACGCCAAGCCGCTACTCAGCTACCCATATAAAGTGAACGATTCAGGTTGGCGAGCTGACCATCCTTCTCCGCTTGCACGAGTTCCTGACGCACCTGTGCGCGCGTTTTCGGCGCGGCGCTGGCTGCGCTCGGGGACCATTGCGGCTGCGCCGCCTGGGCAATCTGCGAAGAATCCACGGCGGCGGTCGAGGGCGTCGGAACCGCGGCGTGAGCAACACTTCCGACCACGCACGCAGCAAGAGTCAAAGCAATCATAGAAACTTTCATATCGTTCTCCTTGAACGGTTGGATAAGAGACGTCCGCGGATCAGAAGGCACGAGCAGAGGTCGACCTGGACTTGCTGCGATGCGTTCTTCTCAGAGTAGCGGCGTTGATGTATTGAACCGCGCGGGTGTATCGGGCATGTGTCGAGAAAGCGGCGAATTGCAATGTTGTGTATCGCCGGAAACCGCGGATACATTCCGATACGAACCCGCGTTTATCCTTGTTGCGCGAGCAGGGCTTGAATTTTCGCTTCCGTCTTCGCATAGTCGCCTTCGCCGAAATGCGTGTAGACGATCCGGCCTTGCTTGTCGAGCAGGTAGAAAGCCGGCCAGTACTGATTGTTGTACGCGTTCCAGGTCGCATAGCGATTGTCCTGCGCGACCGGATAAGTGATGCCGAAGCGCTTGATGGCGGTCTTCACGTTGTCGGTGTCGCGCTCGAAGGGATACTCGGGCGTATGCATGCCGATAACCGTCAGTCCCTGGTCCTTGTATTTCTGATTCCAGCTTTTCACGTAAGGCAGCGTGTTGATGCAGTTGCCGCAGGTGTAGGTCCAGAAATCGACCAGCACGACCTTGCCGCGGAGTTGCTGCAGCGTCAGCGGATCGCTGTTGAGCCATTGCGAAATACCGGCGAATTCGGGAGCCGCCGCGTTGGCTGCGAGGGCGGGCGCGCTCGGTTCGGGCGACCCCGCGAAGGCGGCAATGCCGCTTGCGGCCGCGGCGGCGATCACGGTTGCGACGGTGAGCGTTTTGATCTTGGAGGCGGAGAGCATGTCAGTGTCCTTTCAGGAAGAGGCTAAAACGGCAGTTCGCGTATCGGCCGCGAATGACCGTATTGAAGCGTCCGCAGGTATCTGGCATGTGTCGCCCAAACCGCGCGGGTGCAATGTTGTGTATCTGTACGAGGTCCAGATACACTGCGACACAATTCGCCGTGCGAGCCAGGCTATAAAGCAGGCATTGCCAATCACGGAGAGCACCATGAGCGCTGACTTGCTGCAGGGTTCCTGCCATTGCGGGACCGTCAAATTCGAAGTGCGCACCCCGATCACGCCGGCCGGGCGCTGCAACTGCAGCCTGTGCCGCCGCAAGGGTGCGTTGATGACGCCGCTGTTCCCGGCAAGTCAGTTGAAGATTCTGAGCGGCGAAGATTCGCTGACGCTCTATCAGTTCAACACGCGGGTGGCCCGGCACTATTTTTGCAAACACTGCGGTATCTATCCGTTTCATCAGACGCGCAAAGACCCGCAGCAGTGGCGAGTCAACATCGGTTGCCTCGCGGGCGTCGATCCGTATAGTCTGGAAGCGGGGGTCGCCGACGGCGCGAGCCTCTCCGTGCTGGAGGACGCATGAAACGCCTGCTGGCTATCGTCGTGTTCTTGAGCGGCGGCCTTGCCGCCGAACTGGCGCATCCGGTGCAGTGTTCATTGATGGTCGCAAGCCGGGTGCAGTTGAAACGCCAAAAGAGATGATGCATTGATGGAAACCATCGATCACGTACTGATTGTCGACGACGACCGCGGCATCCGCGAATTGCTGGCAGGTTATCTCGAGAAGAACGGCATGCGCGTGTCGCTCGCGGCGAATGGGCGCCAGATGCGCGCGGCGCTGGAGCAGGGCGCGCCCGATCTGATCGTGCTGGATCTGATGATGCCCGGCGAGGACGGTCTGGTGTTGTGCCGCGAGTTGCGCGCCGGCAAATTCCGTGCAGTGCCGGTATTGATGCTGACGGCCCGCAATGAGGAGGCCGATCGCATTGTCGGCCTGGAGATGGGCGCGGACGACTACCTGCCCAAGCCCTTCGCCGTGCGTGAATTGCTCGCGCGCATTCGCGCCGTGCTGCGCCGCGCCCGCATGCTGCCGCCCGGCATGCAGGTGACGGAATCCGCGCCGATGCTGGCCTTCGGCGACTGGCGCCTCGACACCACCGCGCGCCATCTGCTCGACGCCGAAGGCACCATGGTGGCATTGAGCGGCGCCGAGTACCGCTTGCTGCGCGTATTTCTCGACAATCCGCAGCGGGTGCTGACGCGTGATCAACTCCTCAATCTCACGCAGGGCCGTCAGGCCGATCAGTTCGACCGGTCGATCGATCTGATGGTGAGCCGTCTGCGTCAACGGTTGCGCGATGTCGCGCGCGAGCCGCGTTACATCAAGACGCTGCGCAGCGAGGGTTACGTGTTTTCCGCGGCGGTGACCGCCATCGAGGATCCGCAATGAACCGCTGGTCCTGGCTGCACTGGCCGCGCACGCTGTTCGCGCGGCTCGCGCTGATTCTTTTCGTCGGCCTCGCGCTCGCGCAGACGCTGTCGTTCTGGCTCACGCTGACCGAGCGCGACCAGACCATGACCAACGTGATGATGGGTTACATCGAGCGCGAGGTGAGCAGTTCGGTGGCGCTGCTCGATCATTTGCCGCCGAACGAACGCGCGCAGTGGCTGCCGCGGCTCGCGCGGCGCAGCTACGAGTTCGTCCTGGGGCCGGGTATCCCCGGCAGCCCGATCGATGCGCATCTGTCCGAGCGGGTGGCGCAATCCATCGCGGACGGCATCGGCACGCACTATCCGCTGACGGTGAATGCCGTTCCCGGTGACAAGGAGCGCCTGCAGGTTCATCTGCAACTGAGCGACGGCACGCCGCTGACCATCGATATGCGCCCCATGTCGGGCGCGCCGCTGTCGCGCTGGCTGCCGCTCGTGCTGGCGTTGCAACTGGCGGTTCTGGTCGCGTGCTGCTGGCTGGCGGTGCGGGTCGCTACGCGTCCGTTGCATCAACTGGCGCTTGCCGCCGATACGCTCGGTCCCGACCTGAAGGCGGCGCGCCTGCCGGAGGACGGACCGTCCGAAGTGTCCCGCGCCGCGCGTGCCTTCAACGCGATGCAGGACCGCATCGCCACCTACATGACCGAACGCATGCAGATTCTGGCGGCGATTTCGCACGATCTGCAAACGCCGATCACGCGCATGCGCTTGCGCGTCGACGTGATGGACGACGACGCGCAGGGCGCGAAGCTGCGCCAGGATCTGCAGGAAATGGAAAGCCTGGTGAAGGAGGGCGTGACCTACGCGCGCACGCTACATGGCGCGACTGAAGTCCCTTGCCGCGTCGATCCCGACGCGCTGCTCGACAGCTTCGTCTGCGACTATGTCGACGCCGGCCAGGCGGTCAGCCTGGAAGGGCGGCTTGGCGATTCGCTGGTGACGCGTCCGCAGGCATTGCGCCGCATACTCGGCAACCTGGTGGACAACGCGCTGAAGTTCAGCGGCGCGGCCGAGATCACGGCGGCGACCTTGCCCCACGGCGAGACAGCGATTGCCGTGCTCGACCGCGGCCCCGGCATACCCGCTGAGTCGCTGGAAGCGGTGTTCGAGCCGTTCTACCGGCTTGAAGCGTCACGCAATCGCGATACGGGCGGCACGGGGCTGGGTCTCGCCATCGCGCGGCAACTTGCGATGGCGATGGATGCGACACTCACGCTGCACAACCGCCCCGGCGGCGGTCTGGAAGCGCGCTTGACGTTGAGGAATCTGCGCAAGGCGTAGTTACGCTCGTCGCTGGCCGCCAGGCGCTCGCAGCGGCCGGCCTCACCTGTTGAGCGCGAGATACTGGTGCAGCGACTGGATCGCGGCCGCTCCCTCGCCGACGGCGGCCGCAACGCGCTTCACCGAGCCGCTGCGCACGTCGCCTACGGCAAAGATGCCGGGCCGGCTCGTCTCCAGATAATGAGGAGGGCGGTCCGACGACCACTGCGGAATCGCATCGGGACCGGTGAGCACGAAGCCGTGTTTGTCGAGCGCGACGCAATCGCCGAGCCAGCCGGTACTCGGCTGCGCGCCGAGAAACAGGAACACATGGCGGATCGGTTTCTCCTCGATGTGGCCCTGGCTGTCCCATTTGATCGATTCGAGTTGGGCCTCGCCGTTCAATTCGACGATCTGCGTGCGCACATGAACGCTGATGTTCGCCGCCGCTTCGATCCGTCTGATCAGATAGTTCGACATGCTCGCGCTGAGTCCGTCGCCGCGAATCGCGATATGCACGTGCCGCGCGAATCCCGACAGGAACACCGCGGCCTGCCCAGCCGAATTTCCGCCGCCGACGATGACCAGTTCCTGATTGTTGCAGAACGCGGCTTCCATGAAGGTCGCGCTGTAATAGATGCCGCTTCCCTCGAACTCTTCGAGGCGCGGCAGCAGCGGTTTCCGATAGCGCGCGCCGGTCGCGATGACGACCGCGCTGGCATACACGTGCTCGTCGTAATTGAGGCGCAGGTGAAAGGGCGGCGCGTTTTCGCATTCGATGCCGAGCACTTCGATGGGCACGCCGACTTCCGCCCCGAATTTTCGGCATTGAGAGAGGCCGCGGCCGGCAAGCGCTTGCCCCGAGATGCCGGTCGGGAATCCGAAGTAATTTTCGATCTTCGAACTGGTGCCGGCCTGGCCGCCCGGCGCCTTGGTGTCGACCACCGCGACCCTCAGTCCTTCTGAGGCCGCGTACACCGCGGCCGCGAGGCCTCCCGGTCCCGCGCCGACCACGACCACGTCGAACCGTTCGCCGTTCAGCCGGTCGGGGCTCAGGCCGATCGCATCGGCCACCGCCCGGTTGGTCGGCTGCTTGAGCACATTGCCTTGCAGGGTGACGATCACCGGTATGTCGGCTTCGGTTGCGTCGTAACGCTCGAGCAGCCCCTTGGCTTCCTCGTGCTCGACGATATCGAAGTAGGCGAAAGGCTGCGCGTTACGGCTCAGGAAATGCCGCAGCACGAGCGTACTCCACGAAGCCGAGCTGCCGATCACCAGAGTGCCGCCGTGCTGATCCTGAATGAACGCGACGCGCCGCAGGATGTAGGCGCGCATGATCGTTTCGCTCAGTTCCGCTTCCGCGACGACGAGCGCCCGCAGCGATTCCTCGTCGATCACGATCACTTCGCAGTCGCTGGTGGCGCGTGCCGTCGCGACCGCGCCGCGGCCCGCGAGCGTTCCCACTTCGCCGGTGAAACTGCCGGGACCGTGCGTGCCGAGAACGTGGTGCTTGTCGCCGGCGCCTCGCGACGCCTCGATCGTGCCGGAGACGATGGTGAACATGGGAATGTGCCGGTCGCCTTCGGTGAACAGGATATCGCCTGCTTTCAGCCGGCGCCGTTCGCCATATCGTTCCAGCACCGCGAACTGACGTTCATCGAGCCTTGGAAAAATCTGATGATGACGGCTGCCGCCGGCCACCAGGTCTTCACGTCTGCTTGACGACTTATTGCTCATGGGGCGTTCCGAATGGAGGGCGCGTGTTGCGCGCTGGGGTGAACTCGCTGCCGGATGCCGCATCGGCGCGAACGGTCTGAATGACCGGAGAGACGGCGGGCCGTCCTATCCGCAGTGATTGTGCGCCTGAGATCAGCCGTCGGTAAAGTGCGAAAAACAGGGGTGTTCCGCTTGCTAGTAGGTGGGCCATTTCCTTTTACATGCACGCTGCATGGTTTAACTGCTGTGCCCTGAACATATCTTCATACCAATCGTCAACTTTTCATATCTGGCGAGGTACATTGTCGAGGAACGATTGTTCGGGGAGCATCACTCATGGTCAAGCACCGCGTCCGTGCCGCGCTTCTGTGCGCGGCGACCGTCATGTTCGCGCAGATCAGTTACGCGCAATACACCACCGACTGGCTGGGCAATACGTTCGGCACACTCGCCGCGCATGTGGGCAACACCGCGCGTTCGATTTGGGTCGCGCCTGAGGGCGTGATCTACACGGCTTCGTTGTGGGACGAGAACGAGGGCGGCGTCGCGATCTATCAGAACGGCCAGAGCCTCGGCTCGATCGGCACGCACGCCGACTTCCAGGGCAGCGCCATTACCGGCAATGCCACGTCGATCTTCGCGGCGTTGCAATACAACAGATCGTTCGGCAGCGGCTCGGTGGGACGCTACAACCGGGCCACGCAGACGCGCGACCTGATCATCCCCGTCAGCGTGTGGACATCGATCCCGCATGCCGATGTCATCACCGGACTCGCGACCGCGGGCTCATTGCTGTATGCAAGCGACTTCTTCGGCAATCGCGTGCGCGTCTTCACGACCGACGGCGTCTGGCAGCAGGACATCAAGGTGTCGGGTCCTTGCGCGCTGGCGCTGGATAGCGCCGGCAATCTGTGGGTCGCGCAGCAGAGCGCGGCCACGATCGTCGAATTCAGTCCGGCCGGCGCGCTGCTGAACACCATCCAGATGGCGGCGGCGTCGCGGCCATCCGCACTGTATTTCGATGCCGCGTCCGGGCAACTCATGGTCGGCGACCAGGGGCCGGACATGAACATCAAGCGCTACGTCATCGCGGGCACCCCGACGCTCGCCGGCACGTTCGGCATTCAGGGCGGCTATCTCGACACCACCAGCGGCATCAGGGGGCAGGTGGGCGATAAGCGCTTCACACGCGTGACCGGCATCGGCAAGGACGCCGCCGGCAACCTGTACGTGCTCAACAATCCGTGGGGCGGCGGCTGGGATCTCGGCCGCAACGGCGCCACCGACCTTCACGCGTACGACAGCGCCGGCAACCTCGAGTGGAAGCTGCAGTCGCTCAACTTCGAGGCGGTCGGGGCTCCGGACCCGTCGACGGACGGCGCCTACTTCTACAGCGGTACGCACATTTACACCGGCACGGCGGGCGGCACCTTCGTCGCGAACACGGTCGACCCGTTCACATATCCGTCCGATCCGCGCCTGAACATGAACGACACGCAGCGCGACGAACACTTCGGCCAGCTCGTCACGGTCGGCGGCAACCGGATTCTGGTGGCATCCGGACAGAACCCGGGCATCTTCTACTTTTTCCATTTCAACCCGGCGAGCGGCTACATTGCGATTCCGGACGCGTCGATTCCGGGGCCGGCGTTCAATACGAACCTGCAGGTCACGGGCGGTTTCAGCATCGACAGCAGGGGCGACGTGTGGGCCGGTCTGGACCGGACGAATCACATCTATCACTATCCGCTGAGCGGCTTCGACGGCAACGGCAAACCGGCATGGGGACCGGCGGTCACGATCTCCATTCCGCAGAGCATCCGGCCGCTCACGCGCATCCTCTACCTCGCCGAGAGCGACACCATGATCCTCGCGCAAGGCATAGCCGGCAGCTGGGACTGGACCGCCATGCAGTCGCGGATCGAGGTCTATCATGGCTGGAGCGCGGGCAACACCACGCGGCCCGATCCGGTGATCACGCTCACCAGCGCCAATCCCAAGTCGATCACGGCGGCCGGCAATTATCTGTTCGTCGGCTACGTGCACACGGTGCCCAATATCGACGCCTTCAATCTCACCACCGGCCAGCTCGTCACCACGCTGATCAACTCGAATCCAGGAGCCGTGGATGTCGGCAACGACGTCGATTCGATGTACGGCCTGCGTGCCTATCTCAGAGCCGCGGGTGAATACGTGATCACGAAGGACAACTACAACGGTTCGAGCATGGTGGTGTATCGCTGGACACCCTGACGGCCCTGCGCTCGGCTATGACACACCCTATCGGATAAGATACGGCCCGCGCCGCAATTTTCCGAACAGAAGGAGTGGTTTCAATGATTCAACCGGGCAATGTATTCAAGGACAACCTCGCGCAGATGCCGGGCATCGACGGTATCGCGTGTATCGATCTGGTGGACGGCAAGGGCGCCGTGGTGGCCAGCATCGAGAACAAGCCGGGCAAGCAGGGTTCGCTCGCGGTGTACAACTATCTGCGGCAGACGTTCGGCACGCTCGACGCCAAAGCGGCCGAGCACGGCCTCGTTATGTTCGCTGAGCACACCGCCGATGCGCGTAATCGACCGGGTGCGCACCCGAACGTCGACATCCTGCTCGCCATTGCGGCGGGTGGGGAAGCGTTGCGGATCGACGTCGTGGCTGCGGGCTGAAGTTAGTCGTTTATTTATCATCGGCGTGACGCTGACGGGCAAATCGATCCGCTCGGCCGCGCTGTACTGATGAGACGACGCCGGCTGCATGTCGGCGTCGTTCACCAGCGCACGTTCAGTTCAGCCAGCCCTTGATCGCTTCGGACATCGCGGCAGTCGAAATGCCGTAGCGGTCGTGCAGTGTCGGCAACGCGCCGGCATCGAGGAACGCATCGGGCAGGCCCACTTGCCGGAAATGGCATGCCACGCCCGCGCGCATCAGTTCCGCGGCGACCGCTTCGCCCAGACCGCCGATCACCGTATGGTTCTCGGCCACCACCACGAGCCGTCCCGAGCGCTTCGCTTCGCGCACGATCGTCTCCGTGTCGAGCGGTTTGATCGTCGGCACATGCAGCACGGCTACGCCGATCCGATCGTTCTCCAATGCCTTTGCCACTTCGAGTGCGCGCATCGTCATGATGCCGGACGAGATGACCAGCACTTCCGCGCCGTCGCGCAGCAGCTTCGCTTTGCCGAGTTCGAAGGTGTAGTCGTATTCGTCGAGCACCGCCGGCACGTTGCCGCGCAGCAGGCGGGCATAGACAGGCCCCTTGTGCGCGGCGATAGCGGGCACCATCTGTTCGATGTCGAGCGCGTCGCAGGGATCGATCACGGTCATGTTCGGCATCGCGCGCATCAATGCGAGATCTTCAGCGGCCTGGTGGCTTGGGCCGTAGCCGGTCGTCAGGCCCGGCAGCGCGCAGATGATCTTCACGTCGAGATTGTCTTCGGCGATCGTTTGATGCATGAAGTCGTACGCGCGGCGCGTGGCGAAAACCGCGTAGGTCGTGACGAAGGGCTGCGCGCCTTCATGCGCGAATCCCGATGCCGCGCCCATCAGCAATTGCTCGGCCATGCCCATCTGATAGAAGCGCTCCGGAAATTCCTTGGCGAAGATATGCAGGTCGGTATATTTGCCGAGGTCGGCCGTCATGCCGATCACGTTCTGCTTTTGCCGCGCCAGTTCCACCAGCGCGTGGCCGAAGGGCGCGGAACGTGTGACCTGTCCTTCGCTCGCGATCGACGCGATCATCGCGGAGGTCTTCAGGCGCGGTTTGCTAGCGATTGCGTTGCTCATGCTTGTCTCCCTGTGTCGATCGGAGTTGCCGCTTCAGCGCTTACTCCGATCCCATGCAACCTGGTTGCTTCGAGTGCTTGCAGCGCCAATTGCCATTCATGGGCATCGACGCGGATAAAGTGGTTTTTCTCGCGTTGTTCGAGGAACGGCACACCGCAACCCATGCGCGTGTCGGCAATGATGATGCGCGGTTGCGCGGCCGGATGCTGGCGGGCCGCATCGAACGCGGCGGCTACGGCGGCGATATCGTTGCCGTCCACGCGCTGCGTGAACCAGCCGAACGCCTCCAGTTTTTCGAGGAGCGGCTCGAACGCCATGATCTGCGTCGACGGACCATCGGCTTGCTGGTTGTTCACGTCAATGACGGCGATCAGGTTGTCGAGCTTCCAGTGACTCGCGGACATCAGGCCTTCCCAGATTGCGCCTTCGTCCAGTTCTCCATCGGAAAACAGCGTGTACACGAAAGATTTCGAACCTTTGCGCTTCAGGCCGAGGCAGCGGCCCACCGCAATGGTCAAACCCTGGCCGAGCGAGCCGCCGGACATTTCCATGCCGGGCGTGTAGCTCGCCATGCCCGACATGGGCAGCCGGCTATCGTCGCTGCCGTAGGTTTCGAGTTCTTCGGCGGGCAGAATGCCGGCTTCGAAGAGCGCCGCATACAGTGCGATCGCGTAGTGCCCGTTCGACAGGAGAAAGCGGTCGCGCTCTTCCCAATCGGGATCTTCCGGCCGGTAGCGCATGGCGCCGAAGTAGGCGACAGCGAGAACATCGGCGATGTCGAGCGCCTGACCGATATAACCCTGGCCCTGGACCTCACCCATCAACAATGCGTTTCTACGGATACGGTATGCGTGTTCGGCAAGGGTTGCCGTCGGCACGCGTTCTGGACTGTTCATGTCGTCTCCTGTGATCAGTCGTAAAGAGTAAGAAGGGGTTAGCGGTTCACTGACTTCGCGGGCACGAGAAACACGAGGCACGCGCCGATCGTGACGGCCACCGAGATAAAGATCAGCCCGGCGGTCGACTTGCCTGTCAGGTCGTTGAGCCAGCCGACTATCGCCGGCGAAAAGAAGCCCGCGAGATTGGCGACGCAATTCACCGCCGCGATCCCGGCCGCGGCCGACATGCCGCCGAGCAACGCGGTCGGCAGCGACCAGAACTGCGAAGACGACGCGAGAATCCCGGCAGCGGCAACGCTCAAACAGACGATGGAAGCCGGCACACTGCCGATTGCGGGCAGCACGATGAAACCCGCGGCGGCGATCAGCATCGGAATCGCCAGATGCAACCGGCGTTCGCGATGACGGTCCGCACTCATGCCGACCAACGGCAGCGCGATGATGGCGCACAGATAAGGAATCGCGGTGAACACGCCAATCCACAGCGGATCGGCAACGCCGGATTTGCGGATGATGGTCGGCAGCCAGAACGTCAGACCATATTGGCCGAGCACCACGCAGAAGTAGATCGCCGCCATCAGCCACAAGCGGCGATCGCCGACGAACGACTTGATCGATACATGGGCGATCTTATGCGCGTTGTCCCCGGCCACATTGCGGGCGAGCAGCGTCTTTTCGGATGCCGTCAGCCACTTCGCTTTCGCGATGCCGTCGTCGAGATAGAGCAGGATTGCGATGCCGAGCACGAGCGAGGGCACCGCTTCCAGCAGGAACAGCCACTTCCAGCCGGCCATGTTCATCGCGCCTTGCAGCGAATGCATGATCCAGCCCGACAGCGGGCCGCCGATAATGCCGGCCAGCGGTATCGCCATGAAGAACAGCGACAACGCTTTGGCGCGGCGCGCAGCCGGAAACCAGTAGGTCAGATAGAGAATCACACCGGGCGCGAAGCCGGCCTCGGCGACACCGAGCAAAAAGCGCAGCACGTAGAAGGCCGTAGGCGATTTCACGAAGACGAAACACGCGGAGATCACCGCCCACGTCAGCATGATCCGCGCGAGCCACTTGCGCGCGCCGACACGATGCAGCACCAGGTTGCTCGGCACCTCGAAGAGGAAATAGCCGAGAAAGAAAATCCCCGCGCCCATGCCATATACGGTTTCGCTGAAGCGCAAGTCGTTGAGCATCTGCAGCTTCGCGAAGCCGACGTTGACCCGGTCGAGGTAAGCGCCGAGATAGCACAGCATCAGGAATGGGATCAGGCGGCGGCTGACTTTCGCGTAGGTCTTCGACTCGAAGCTCGTCGAGTCCGTCTGGTTCGGTATGTCGGCGGCAATGGATGCCGCGGGGTACTTCGATTTCATGTTTGTCTCCTTCCGTGCCCCGGGTTGGCCCGGGTGCCTCGCACGCAGCCGCTCACAGCGAGCGGCGCCGCGTCAATGAATCAGCATGCCGCCGTTCACGTCGAGCGTGATGCCGGTGAGATAGGTCGACAGGTCGCTGACGAGGAACAGGCACGCGTTCGCCACGTCGCTCGCGTCGCCGAGCCGGCCGAGCGGAATGCCCTTGATGATGTCGGCGCGCATCTCCGTGGTGAGCTTGTCGCCCGTGATGTCGGTCTGGATCAGACCGGGTGTGATCGAGTTCACGCGAATGCTGTCGCCGCCGAATTCGCGGGCCATCGCACGCGCGAGACCGAGCACGCCGGCTTTCGCCGCGCTGTAGTGCGGGCCGCCAAAAATGCCGCCGCCGCGTTGCGCGGAGACCGACGACATGCAGACGATGCTGCCGCTTTTCTGCTCTTTCATGGCCGGCAGTACAGCTTGCGACATGTAGAGCGTACCGCGCAGATTGACGTCGACGATCGCGTTGAAGTTTTCGGACGTGATGTCCAGCGTGCGCACCGGCTGCGTGATGCCGGCGTTATTGATGAGGCCGTCGATGCGGCCATAGCGATCGAGTGTCGCTTTGGCGGCTGAGACGCACGCGTCTTTGTCGGTGACGTCGCAGGCGAGACCCAGGTGAGCGCCGCCGAGATCGGCGGCTGCGCGCTGCGCGTCTTCTTCGCGCAGGTCGAGGATGACGACTCGCGCGCCCTGAGCGGCCATGGCCTTGGCGGTTGCCTTGCCGATTCCGCGCGGTGAGGCGGCGCCGGTCACGATGACGACTTTGTTCTCCAGCAGCATGATTGTCTCCTGAGTGTTGATGTGATGGCCGAAGTGTCTCCCGCGCGGCCGGTCGCATCAACGACGTACTGCTCAACTATGTTTGAGAAATTTTCAGGTGACGTGCTGGGGAGCGAAACGCAAGCGCATTGCATGCGTTGCATGGTGCGACGCCGCAATCGCACGCTCAAATTCGTGCTGGAAAACCCTGGCAAAAACCGACGCGGATCTCAGGCCTTGCGGTCCATGCGCCCGACCTCGCGCTCGATCCACGCGATAAAGCGCGTGACGCGCGGCAGTTCGGCGTTTTGTGGCGGATAGACCAGATGATGCGCGCCGACTTCCACGGCATGCGTGTCGTCGAATACCGGCACGAGCGCGCCTTCCTTGATCCGAACCGAGGCGAGCATCGCGCTTTCGAGCGCGATGCCGAGGCCGAGCGCCGCCGTCTCCAACGACATGTACGACCGGTCGAAGGAAAAGTCGAAGGTCTTATGGGCGGCCGACACGCCGGTGCGCCCGAACCACTGCTTCCACTGCACAAGCGGCGTCTCCGAGTAGATCAGGCGATGTTGCAGCAGATCTTCAGGCGTTTTGACCGGATTGCTCTCCAGATATTTCGGCGACGCGAGCGGTGCGATGAATTCGCCACGCAGCGTTCTGACTTCCAGATCGCGCCAATTGGCGTAACCGTGGCGCAGGTCGATGTCGTAATAACCGCTGGTAAACGAGACGTCCTCGTATGAGCAGGCGAGATTCAACTGGATATCGCCATTGGCTTCCTGAAACGACGCGAGCCGCGGCAATAGCCACATGAGCCCGAAGCTGGGACTCGAATGCACGCGCAGGATATCGACGTCGGTGCGGCTCGACGCGCGCTCAGTGGCGCGGCTCAGATCCGCCAGCGATCCCGTCACATCGGACAGGTAACGCTCGCCGGTCGGCGTGAGGACGAGGCCACGGCCCGAGCGGTAGAAGAGCGGCTGGCCGATCACCGACTCGAGATTGCTGATCTGATGACTGACTGCCGACGCGGTCAGTCCGAGCTCTTCAGAGGCCCGGTTGACGCTTTTCGTTCTGGCCACGCTCTCGAACGCGACGATGGCCTTGACCGGTGGAATGCGCATAGTGAAATTTTTTTCAGATGCAGTTGAATGAAACCGCCTTGTTCGCACGCCACACGCACTGCCATTCTGTTGACACGCCGCGCAGCCAGGGACGCATGAAGTCCTCTCGATACTGACCCGGCAGTTTCACTGCCGCAGAGCGGCTAATCATAAACATAGGTTGCGCAGTGCAACAACTGTGCAGGAGACAGTAATGGATTATCCGACTTTCCCGGTGAGCGCGCGATCAGCCGACGCTCACACACAGCGCTCTCGTCCTGTTCGCTCCCGTATCGGGTAAAGGCATTCACTGGTTTACGCCTATGCGGCGTACTGGTGAGCGTCGTACTACGCACTCGCAAAACATACGCGGTGCGCGAAAAAACGCGGAAGGAGACAGAACATGGCTGAACAACGCTTCTTGCTGACTGCGCGTGCGATCGTCAAGAGCTTTGGACCGACGAGCGTGCTGAAGGGATTCGATCTGTCGATCGCGCCCGGCGAAGTGCACGCTTTTCTGGGTGGCAACGGCGCGGGCAAATCGACGCTGATCAAGATCATCTCCGGTCAGTTCGAACGTGACGGCGGCACGCTCGAATTCGACGGACAGGCGATCGGCGCATCGGTAGGCGGGCATGTCGCCGCCGGCACCATCGCGGTCGTCAATCAGGAGCTCGCGCTGCTGCCGCATCTGTCCGTGGCCGAGAACATCGCGATGCCGCGGCTGCGGCGCGGTACGGCGAAATATAGCGAACGCGCGTCGATGGAGATCGCCGTCGAAGCGCTGTCGCTGATCGATCCGCACTTCGCGCGTGAATCGTCGGGACGGCTGGTCGGCGATTTGACCTTGCACGAGCGTCAACTGGTGGAGATCGCCCGCGCGCTCGGCTCGGGCGCCAAGCTGTTGTTGCTCGACGAACCGACCGCCAATCTGACCGCTGCGGAAACGATTCGACTCTTCGCTGTGTTACGGCGACTGATCGCCGATACGGGACTCGCGGTGCTGTTCGTCTCGCACCGCATGCGCGAGATTCGCCAGATCGCCGATGTGTGCACGATCATTCGCGACGGCAAGACGGCCGTCGACCGCGTCGCGCTCGACGCGATCACGGACCGCGAGATCATCGAATGCATGGGGCAGAGCATTGTCGTCGACGAGGCGGCGGCAAGCGTCGCGGAGTCGGCGGAGTTGGGGCAGGCGAACCCGGCAGGGGAACAGGACACCGGCGACGGCGGCGGACGCATCCACGCAGGTGCGCTGCGGATCGAACGCGATGGCGTGGCGATCGAGGTGCCGGCTGGCGCGATCATCGGTCTGGCGGGTGCGCCGGTCGGCCCGTCTTCGCTGATCGATGCGCTGACCGGTATCGCGCCCGCCGGTTCGTGGGCCATTACACGCGACGGCGCTCGCGTCACCTATGGGCATCCTTCGGCCGGCGCGCGCGATGGCGTCGGCTTCGTTTCGGGCGACCGCTCGAACAAGGGCGTGCTCGCCACGCTGCCGATCGTCGACAACCTCGTCGCGGCGGCGCGTGTTGTCAACCGGCGCAGTGTCGTGCGACGCGAGGAGATCGAGCAAAGCACGCAACTGCTCGAGGCCCTGAAGATTCGCGCGGGCTCGCTGTGGGATTTGCCGGCCACACTGAGCGGCGGCACGCAGCAAAAACTGCTGATCGCCCGCTGGCTGTTGCTGCGGCCGAGGCTGCTGGTGCTCGAGGAGCCGACCCGCGGCGTGGACATTCGCACGAAGCGCGAAATCTACGCACTGATTCGCAAGATGGCGCAGCAGGGCACGACGATCGTCTGGTGGTCGACCGAATACATCGAGCTGGTCGAGTTGTGCGACACCGTGCTCGCGTTCGATCTGGACGGCAAGCCGACCGAAGTCTTGCGCCACGCCGACGTCAACGAAACACAACTCGCCGCCGCAACGGGCATGGCCGCCTAACGGCATCTAAAGCCGCCTCGCGCAAGAACATCATCAATCTGGAGACAGTCATGAAAACAGCCACTCATCCGATCGCGGAGGGGCAGCCGAAACGCAGCGGCGCGGGACGCCGCCTGCTATCCGCCTACCGCACCGAAATTGCGATTGCCATTGCGATCATCGTGATCGAACTCGCGGTCGGCATGATCGTGCCGGCCGCGCTGTCAGGCGGCAATATTTCCAACGTGACGCAGGCGGCCGCGCCGCTCGTCATCATGGCGTTCGGCGTGTTGCTCGTGATCATCACCGGCGGCATCGATCTGTCGGTCGGTTCGGTGTTCTCGCTGACCGGCATGGTCACCGGGCTTGCCATGGCGCACGGCTACGGCGCGGTCGCGAGCAGTGTCGCGGGACTCTCGGTCGGAGTCGTGATCGGCGCGCTCAACGGCGCACTCGTGACGTTCGTCGGACTCGCGCCGTTCGTCGTGACGCTAAGCACGTATGCGATTGCGGGCAGCCTCTCGTTCATCGTCACCGACGGCCATTCGCTGCCGATCTCGAACCCGGACTACTGGCTGCTCGATTCGGGGACGCTGATTCCCGGCCTGCCGAACTACGCGCTGTGGTGCGTGCTGCTGCTCGTCGCAATCGAATTCTGTTTGCGCAAGGTGGTGGCGGGCCGCTGGCTGTATGCGATCGGCAGCAGCAGTTCATCGGCGCGTGTGATCGGGATTCCTGTCAATCGCGTGCGGCTCGGCGCGTATCTGCTCTCGGGCTTGCTGGCTTCGTTCGCGAGCATCGTCAGCGTCTCGTATATCAGCAATGCGGAAGCCACCGCGGGATCGAGCCTGATGCTCCAGGCCATCGCGGCCGTGGTGATCGGCGGCGCGAGCCTGTTCGGCGGGACCGGCTCGGCGATCGGCGCGCTGCTCGGAGCGCTGATGATCACGTTCATTCAGAACGGCGCGAATCTGATCGGCGTGAACAGTTTCTGGCAAGGCACCGTGACCGGTGTCGTCATTCTCATCGCGGTTCTCGTGGACCGCGTTACCAAAGCCCGGCGTTGAGCACGGGTTCGCTAAAACTATCAGGAAGGAGACACATCATGAACAGGCGCACGTTGAAAGCAGGAAACCCATTCCCCAGCCGGCCGGTCGCACAGGTCGCAGTGGCGTCGATCCTGGCGTTGGCAACGGCGTTCGCCTCGCAGATGGCCATGGCGGCGGACAAGCAGACGGTCGCGTATATCGCACCGTCGCTGGATATTTCGTACTGGCAGTGGGTCGCGTATGGCGTCAAGCAACGGGCGCAGGAACTCGGCATGGACTATGTCGAGTTCACCTCGGAGAACTCGCCGGCCAAGCAGATGGACAACGTGCGCACGGCCATGACGCGCGGCGTCAACGCGATCGTCATCGGGCCGGTCAGTTCGACCAGCACGCCGCCCGTGTTGCGTCTTCTGAAGTCGAAGTCCGTGCCGGTCGCCTTTACGGGTATCGGGCCGCAAGCGGGGCAGACGGACTATACGTCGGCCGTGACGGCGAATAACTACGATACGGGCAAGGCTCAGGGTGCGTACGTCTGCAAGCTCGCAAAAGAACGCGGCAGCAACAAGGTAGCGATGCTGTCGCTGCCGCAGGATCGCGAGAATGCGCAGAAGTATATGAAGGGCGCGCAGGAGTCGTTCAAGGCCGATGGCTGCGATCTCGTGCAGGTGCTCGAGACGCACGGACTCACGGTCAATGAAGCGGTCCAGCAGGCCAACGACGTGCTGACCGCTCATCCTGACGTCAAGGCGATCTACGGCATGTACGACGAAGCCGCGACGGGCGCCGCCAAGGCGCTGCAGACGCGTGGTGCCGTCGGCAAGGTGGCCGTTGTCACGGCCGATGGCAGCCCGACGACGATCAAGCTGCTGCGCGACGGCGCGATCCAGGGCATCTTCCTGCAAGAGGCGGTGGGGCAAGGTATCGACGCGACCACGCAGGTGTTCAATGCGCTGAACCATAAGCCGACCACGCAGGAACTGGCGCTCAAAGAGCCGCTCGTAACCAGGGAGACGATCGATCAGCCGGACGCGCAGGCCACCGTCAAGCGTGTCTATCCGCCTTCCGCGGGCAAGTACTGAGGAACTGGTGTTGAGCTGATTGCGCGGCCGCTCGCCTGGTTGCGTCGCGTTTTGTCGCGAGCCGAGCCGCGCATCGTATAACCCTATAAGGAGGCACTGTGGACAATCTGCCTATCATCGACCCGCATCATCATCTGTACGATCTGAAGACCGGCAACTATCCGTGGTTGCAGGGGCCGATGCTCGAGCGCGTGTTCGGTGACTATTCGGCCATTCGCAAGGACTATCTGATCGACGATTTTCTTGCCGACATCAAGAATCAGAATGTGGTCAAGACGGTTCACCTTCAGGTCGAATACGATCACAACGATCCGGTGGCCGAAACGCGATGGCTTCAGAGTGTCGCGGACAAGCACGGCTATCCGCATGGGATCGTCGGTTTTGCCGACCTGTCCTCGCCGGACGCACAGGCTGTGATCGAAGAGCACTGTCAGTACAGGAACGTGCGAGGCATTCGCCAATGCCTGAATTTCCACCGCGATCCGGTGAAGACATTTATCGACAGCCCGCATCTGATGAGCGATCCGCAATGGCGGCGCGGTTATGCATTGCTTAAGCAGCACGGCTTGTCGTTCGATCTGCAGCTCTATTACACGCAGATGGAAGCGGCGCTCGCACTAGCGCGCGACTTCCCCGATACGCCGATGGTGCTCAACCACACCGGCATGCCGGTCGACCGCGAGCCCGAAGAGATCGAAGCGTGGAAAAAGAGCATGACCTTACTCGCTTCAGCGGACAACGTTTTCTGCAAGATCTCCGGTCTGGGCATGGGCGACTGGAAGTGGACCGTGGACAGCATCCGTCCGTTCGTCCTGCACGCGATCGAAGCATTCGGCGTGAAGCGCTGCATGTTCGCGAGCAACTTTCCGGTCGACAAGCTGTTCAGCAGTTACGACGACGTGTTCAACGCGTTCAAGGAGATTACCCGGCAGTTTTCAGCGGATGAGCGGGCTGCGCTGTTTCATGACAACGCGGAGCGGGTGTACAGGTTGTGACGCCGGCGATACGGTTGGCGTAGGTGGACGGAATTGCGGACGGCGAGCGCGCATTCGCCCGCCGCATCACACGCCCGAACCTGCCGGATATCCTTTCGACCGGCCGAACGCCGCCGGTTGTTCGCGAGCGGTGCGATTGAGCAGCATGGGTATCTCGTCCAGACGCAGCAGCGTCAGCGCTCCGCCATACACAAGTCCCGTATCGACATTGATGACGTTGCCACGTACCCTCGGCTCCCGCACCGGCGTGTGGCCGACGATAACCGCGGCCACGCCGTCGATGCGGCCGCCCGGATCACCCCATCCTGAAGCAAACCGTTGACACAGTTGCGCGAAGGCCCGCCGCATCGAAACAAACCCTGCCGCCTTGCCCGGGATCCAGCGCGAGCGATCCCAGATCGCCTTTCGGCGCACCGGCCCGTTGCGGCCTTCCTGTTCGAGCGCCTGAACCATCTTCGGCCACGATTGCATGGGCACGTTGGCGTGCACGATTCCGACCAGGCCATCGTCCGTTTCGATTTCGATCGCGTAGGGAAGGGCCGCCATATACGTCACGATGTCGTCCAGCGCCGCTTTGTCGTAGGCCATATCGAACAGCCACTCTCCGCCGTTGCATCGAATCGACGCGTTCCTGCCGCCGTGCCGATGCCACCGCACGATCGTGTCCTCATGATTGCCGCGCACCGACTGAATCCGATATCGATCCACGAACTCGAGCACGGCCGGCGATTCGATGCCCCGATCCACCAGGTCGCCGACGGCGAACAGCCTGTCGCGAGACGGGTCGTACCGGCGCAGTTCCAACTCGGTTCGAAGCCGGCTAAAACAGCCATGCAGATCGCCTACGACGAAATCGCGACCGGCCGTGTTCTTTTTGAAGCGTCGCACGGGTATGAAAGTCTGCTGCATGTTTTCACCGCAATGAGGTTGACGTGAAACGACGAAAGACTTCTGAGGAGTTGCTGCGCGAAGCCCATACGGTTTCGACCGCGAACGTGTCCGCGCTGGCCGGGTTGCGCGCGCATTCCCAACGCGTCACTCAGTGTTGACCGCCAATTGGGCGCTTTCAGTGTCGATTTGTAACGAGGTGTTGAGACGAGCATGCCGTTTCCGTCGTCCCGATCGAGCTTCACGACGAACGCGGCCTTGGTGGGGGGCAGGCGGAGCGGCGACATCGTCGCATTAGTCGGGGGGCGCCGGCAGTGTCTTTTACGCTCCGTTACATGTGGCGCATCGAGGCGCTCACAGTTCATAGCCGATGTGCTCGATGACCGTTGTGGGCGCACCCATTTATTGGGCCCGCTCGCAGGGCTGAACGAAACCGGACGCGTCGGCCTTTCCTCGCAGTCCAGGTCCCAAAGGCGCCCGCGATGAGCGATGGTTTTATCGTTGCGCTTGCGAAACCGCGCTGCCGGATGGGCCCCCCAAATCGCTCTGATAAGCGCCACCAGCAAGGCGCGGCGCATCGTCCGAGGGCAACTGATGCTTTCCTCGCCGCAACCCAAAAATTTTCGCCGCGGTATCGATCCCGGAGGTTTCATCGCACGCGAGAACAATGGGGCGATCGGCCGTCAATCGCGCAATGCGCGTTACCCCACATAGCGAAGTGTGCGGACACCGCTTTTCGCTGCCGTGCCAACGCGCCGCTCTCAGGCCGTCCGTCTCACGCTTGCAACATTCCGGACGCGCCCAGTAAAACGTACTTTTGTCCGCTCAATGGCAGCATATTTGACCGAAGCATTTGTCGAACCATTGCCAGCCAATGATCCTACGGGTTTTCCATACTCCGGAAACAATGCTCGAAGCATGGCAGGCGGGCTCGGCCCCAGCCCTTTCCGGTGTCTCAAATCCGAGTCATCGCGTGTTGCGAACTCGCTCCAGCGGTCCCCGCCGAATCGTCAATCCTTGCCCAGCAAGGCTTTGAGGCCTGCTGGCATACCCGTTGCAAATAGAGAGTCACAAAACGAAAAAACACGTTGCAGCCGGGAAGCAGCAAAAAAGTTTCCGGCAGCAACAACAGTCTTCGTGAACCGCGTTCGGGGAAGTCCACGCGTTTTACGGGGTGCGGCGGGGTCAACGAAAACGGATGTCAATAAACAACGACACGGTGATCGATACGGGGTATCGGCCACTTGTGATCGTGACGAAGCAAAGCGTTGGCCTCGCCCCTTTTTTCCGTCCTCGTGACGGGCTTGAACACCGCTTCGGCGCACCTGTTTTTCAGGCGGCTGAAAACGGCACAAAACCGAAGTCAACTTTCACTCTACGGGGGTTAGCATGAAGAACACGATCCAACAATTTCTGCGCGAAGAAGACGGTGTGGCAGCGATCGAATACGGCCTGCTGGCCGGCCTGATCGCAGTGGCGATCATTGCGACGGTGACGACGATGGGCACGAACCTGAAAGCTGTGTTCAACGCCATTTCGACCAAGTTGGCCACCGCTGCCGCGGCCTGACGCACCGCGCAGCATCAGGTGCAAAAGCCGATCGCCCGCCCTGCCTCGACGGTCCTTCGAGACAGGGTAGCGACGGCCCAGCGCTTAAAAGAAATGACTCCAGTAAAGAAGGGCAATTCGATCCTCGCAACGGAGCAGGCAATGAACGGGGTTCCTTTTCCGGTTGGACCGTGCGTGATGACGCTGGTGCTCGTCGCAGCACTGTGGGACATGCAAACGCGCCGGATTCCTAACTGGTTGGTGGCGGCAGGATTGATCGTGGCGATACCGGTGCAGTGGTTCACACACGGTGTTGTCGACGGAATGACGATGTGGTTGGGCGGCTTGCTGGCCGGCGGCGTGATTTTCCTGCCGGGCTACGCGATGCGGCTGCTGGGCGCGGGCGACGTGAAGCTGATGGCGGCGATCGGCGCTTTCTGCGGCGCTTACGGCGCACTCGAAATTGGTTTGGCGACCTGTGTGATCGGTGGCATCGGGTCGCTCGCAATATGGCTGCGGCGCCGCCAGATGCGCGCCGGACTGACCGGGGTGGCGGCATTGGTGATCAGCTGCGCGATGCCGGGAAACGGCGCGTTGCGCAGGTCGGGCAGTGTGGCCGAAGGTAGTGCGACGGGGACCATGCCTTACGGTGTCGCGATAGCAATAGGCAGCGCATGCGTGTTGTTCGCCAGCGTTTGACGCGTGCCGGGGCAGGACAAAAATCGGGGGTTGAAAATGAAAAACGCGCGCGCTGTAACGATGCTGCTGATCGCGACGCTGGCAGGCCTCACCGCGGTGGTGTTCGCCTCGCGCTGGATGGTCTCGCAGTCGTCGAATGCCACGACCAAGGTCGTGGTGGCGGCATCCGATATCAATCTCGGTCAGCGGATCGGCCCGGATTTCCTCAAGCTCACTGACTGGCCGTCCAATAGCGTGCCGCCCGGTTCATTCACCGACATTCAGAAACTCGACGGCCGCGTGCTGAAGGAAAGCCTGCTGCACGGCGAGCCGATTCTCGAGGCGAAACTCACGCCGGTCGGCACGCTCGGCGGCCTCTCGGCGGTGATCGGCGAGGGCAAGCGCGCCATCACCGTCCGCGTGAACGACGTGATCGGCGTGGCGGGCTTCGCGCTGCCGGGCAATTACGTCGACATCATCGTCAACACGCAAAACGATGCTCGCGATCCGGGCACCCAGCGCGATCAGAACATCTCGAAGATCGTGCTCGAAAAGATTCTCGTGCTGGCCATTGCGCAGGAAGTGGGCCGCGATGAGACGAAGCCGAAGGTGGTCGACGCGGTGACGCTCGAAGTGTCGCCGGAACAGGCCGAGAAGATCGACCTCGCACGCAGCATCGGCACGCTGTCGCTGGTGTTGCGCAACCAGATCGATCCGAAAGCGATCGACACCGCCGGCGCCACCAAGGCCAGCCTGCTGCAAACGCCGGTCGCCGTGGTGCCCGCACCCGAACCGAAGCCGGTGCGCATCGTGCGCAAGGTGGCGGCGCACGCGCCGGCCAACTGTGTGCGAGTACTCGACGGCGCTGACGCAAGACAAGAATGCTTTTGACAGGCTCGAGCCTGCAGGCCGCGACCGTTGCGTGACTGACATTCAGACCAGCACGTAAAAAAGCGGCACATAACGGGGGTAGGACATGAACGCCAGAACCACTCAGCGCGCTAGCGCGCCGCAGCACCCGCTCGGCCCGTGCGAAGTGAATCCGCGCCCGCCGCGCGGCCGCACCCGGATCGCCGAAGCCTGCACCTGTGTGCTGCTGGGCATGTATCTGACGATGCTCCCGGTGGCGCAAGCGGCCGGCCAGAATGTCGCAGGGAGTGTGCCGGACGTGCCGCTCACGGTGGCGTCGAATGGTTCGGTGCGTCTGACCATCGCGGCCAGCGGCATGGGCACGGGCGCGTCGTCCGGCGGCGCGCAGCAAGCTGCCCGCGGACCGAATTGCAGCGGCCCGGTCGCCGAACACAGCTCGGTGACGATCCCGGTCGGCAAGTCCGCGATGGTCGATGTGCGCGAACCGGTGAAGAGCCGCACGGTCGGCAATCCGTCGATCGTGCAGGCCATGCTCGTGTCGCCGCAAACACTTTATCTGCTCGGCTCCGACGTCGGCACCACCAACATGATCGTGCAAGGCCGCAGCGGCTCCTGCACGATCATCGACGTGAGCGTCGGCGCGGATCCGGGCGGGCTGCAACAAACCCTCGCCGCGCTGATGCCCGAGGAAACCGGCATTCAGGTGAAGGCCGCCGCCGATACGCTGGTGCTGACCGGCACGGTCTCTGACGCGGTCAAGGCCGAACGCGTGCTCGAACTGGCACGCGCCTTCGTGGCCCGTCCGACCACCGCCTTGCAAGGCGCCGCGCCGATGGGCAGCGGCCCCTTGCCGGTCGGCGGCGCGCCGCGCGCGATGGGCATGCCGGCGCCGTCGCTCGGCAGCGCGGGCGGCGAACGCATCATCAATATGATGCATGTGGCCGCGCCGCAGCAGGTCATGCTCGAAGTGAAGGTTGCCGAAGTGTCGAAGACGCTGATCGACCAGCTCGGTGTGGCGGCCAACATCAACGGCGGCATCGGCAGCTGGAGCTTCGGCTTGCTGGCCGATTATCTGTCGGGCGGACTCAGCGCGTTGACGGCATCGAAAGCAAATAATTCGCCGCTCAAGATGGCCGTCGATGCACAGAAAACCGATCAGCTCGTGAAGATCCTCGCCGAGCCGAATCTGATGGCGATCAGTGGTCAGGAAGCGAGTTTCCTCGCGGGCGGCAAGGTCTATATTCCGGTGCCGCAAAGCAACGGCGCGGGCGGCACGACCATCGTGCTGCAGGAAGAGCAGTACGGTGTCGGCCTCACCTTCACGCCGACCGTGCTCGAAGGCGGCCGCATCAACCTGAAGGTGGCGCCGGAAGTGTCCGAACTGTCGTCCACCGGCGTGGTGGTCAGCGCCGGCAACTCGAACACCACCTCGATCCTGCCGCTGATCACGACGCGGCGTGCCTCCACGACGCTGCAGGTGTTTGACGGCCAGAGCTTCGCGATCGGCGGGCTGCTGAAGAGCAACGTGACCGGCTCGATCAAGGGCTTGCCCGGCGCCGCGGAATTGCCGGTGCTCGGCGCGCTGTTCCGCAGCACCAGCTACGAGCAGGACAAGACCGAACTGGTGTTCGTCGTGACGCCGCGTCTCGCCAAGCCGCTGCCGCAGCACTATCCGCTGCCGACCGACCACTTCGGCGACGCCAGCGAAGCGAACGTGTACCTGACCGGCCACATGGAAGGCGAGAAGCGCGCCGCGCCGGTTGCGGGGGCTTCTGCACCCGCCGCGGCACCCGCACCTGCGCCGGTTCCCGCACCCGCACCCGCTCCGAGCGCGGCTGCGTCCGTGGCTGTGATCCCGGCCGCGCCGGAAACCAGCGACTCACACGCCTCGCAGTAATGCGCGGCCTACCGGAGATCGACATGACAAGCACCAAGACACTGATCCGCGCGGCGCTGTGCGCCGGCTTGAGCGCCGCACTCGCCGGCTGCCTGAGCTCGACGCCGCACTGGGACGCGACTTTCGGCGACTCGGTCAACCAGATCAAGGAAATGCAGACGCTCAACCCGAACGCCTCGGCCAATACCGATCCGGTCGCGGGTATCGACGGCACGGCGGCCGCCGCGGCGCAGAAGAGCTACGCCAAATCGTTCACGGCGCCGCCCCCGCCGACCAATGCCTTCACGATCGGCGTGGGTTCATCGAGCGGGTATTGAAGCGGCACAACCAGGCGGCTCGATGTAGCGCCAGCGGAGACTTACCATGATCGACACCCTTCTGATTTCGTCCAGCGCCGAGCGCGCGTCGCAGATCGCGGCGCGTCTCGAAGCAAGCGGCATCGCGTTTCGTCTGCGTACGCTGCACGGTACCGCGAAGCAGTTACGCGTGCACGCCGCGGCGATCAAGAGCGTCGATCTGCTGATCGTCGACGACGCCGACCTGACGCCGCGCGATCTGAGCGGCGTCGAAGAGGTGCTGTCGCACCTGCCGAATCTGCATTGCATGCTGGTCACGCCGGCGCCGTCGACCACGCTGCTGATGGCGGCGATGCGCGTCGGCGTGCGGCACGTGCTGTCCTGGCCGCTCGACGACCGCGAGATCGCCGATGCGCTTGCCCACGTCTCGGCGAAGAAACACGCCGGCGTGCGCCGCGACGGCCGCGTGGTGTCGTTCACTTCCTGCAAGGGCGGCAGCGGCACCACCCTGATCGCCGTGAATCTCGCTTACGCGCTGGCCGCCTTGCGCGACAAGCGCGTGTTGCTGATCGACCTCAACCAGCAATTCGCCGACGCGAGCCTGCTGGTCGCCGACAAAGCGCCGCCCGCCACGCTCGCGGACCTGTGCTCGCAGATCGACCGGCTCGACGCCGCTTTCTTTGAATCTTGCGTGATGCATGTGCACGCGAATCTCGACGTGCTGGCCGGCGCGGGCGATCCGGTCAAATCGGGCGAATTGCGCGCCGCGCATCTCGAACGGATTCTCACGCTGGTGCGCGAGCAATACGACGCGGTGCTGATCGACGTCGGCCAGAACATCAATCCGCTCGCCATCCACGCGCTCGATCACAGCGACTCGATCTGCATGGTGGTGCGGCAGAACATTCTCTACCTGCATGCGGGCCGCCGCATGCTCGACATCTTCAAGGAACTCGGCTATCCGTCGAGCAAGCTGAAGGTGATCGTCAACCAGTACGACAAGAGCGCGCGCATCAATCTGGCGACGCTCGAAGCAACGTTCGGCGCGAAGGTCGCGCATCACCTGCCGCGCGACGAGAAGCAGGCCACCGATGCGTTGAATCACGGCGTGCCGCTCGTCACCGGCGCGAAGGGCGGTGCGCTCGCCCAAGGCATTTCGCAACTGGCCGCGTTGCTGTGGCCGTTGCCGCTTGCGGAGCGCAAGAGCGTGCTCGGCCGTCTGTTCCCCGGTCGGCCGAATGCGCCGCCGCAACTGAAGCCCGGACACTGAAGTTTGGACACGCCGCCTGAATCCGTTCAGGCTGGGCTGCCATCGAAAAGAATGCGGAGAGCACCATGTCATTGCGCGAACAGTTGATGATCCAAAGCGGCACCTTACCGTTCGACAGCGCCGGTCCTGCGGCGGCCGCAGCTGGCGCAGCCGCCGAGAGCCTCGCGGCGCGGCGCGCGTATCAGCAGCTCAAGATGAACATTCATCAGGCGATCATCGAGCGGGTGGAGCTCGACAAGCTGCAACGATTGTCGCCCGAGCAGATCAAGCGCGAACTGGCGCAACTGGTGGAGCGCATCGTCGACGAAGACAAGATCCCGATGAACGAGCTCGAGCGCCGCCGTCTTGCCCAGGACGTGCACGACGAAATGGTCGGCCTCGGTCCGCTCGAGCCGCTGCTCAACGACCCGACCATCTCCGACATTCTGGTGAACACGTCGCAGCATGTGTATGTGGAACGCCGCGGGCGCCTCGAACACACCGACGTGACCTTCTACGACGACGCGCATCTGATGAAGATCATCGAGCGCATCGTCTCGCGCGTGGGCCGCCGGATCGACGAATCCACGCCGATGGTCGATGCGCGTCTGCCCGACGGCTCGCGTGTCAACGCGATCATTCCGCCGTCGGCGATCGACGGACCGCTGGTGTCGATTCGCCGCTTCTCGGTGAATCCGCTCACCGTCACCGACATGGTGAACAACCAGAGCTTCACGCCCGCGATGGCGCAACTGCTCGAAGCGCTGATCAAGTCGAAGCTGAACGTGCTGATTTCGGGCGGCACGGGCAGCGGCAAGACCACGCTGCTCAATCTGCTCTCCGGCTTCATTCCGGAAGACGAGCGGGTTGTGACGATCGAAGACGCGGCCGAATTGCAGATGCGCCAGCAGCACGTGCTGCGGCTCGAAACACGGCCGCCGAACATCGAAGGCAAGGGCGAAATCTCACAGCGCTCGCTGGTGCGCAACGCGCTGCGGATGCGCCCCGACCGCATCGTGCTCGGCGAAGTGCGCGGCGCCGAAGCGCTCGACATGCTGCACGCCATGAACACGGGCCACGAAGGCTCGATGGCGACGCTGCACGCGAACACGCCGCGCGACGCGCTCACGCGTCTCGAGAACATGGTCGGCATGGCGGGTTTGACGATGCCGATCAAGGCGATCCGTCAGCAGATCGCTTCGGCGATCTCGGTGGTGGTGCAGGCGTCGCGTCTGACCGACGGGCGCCGCAAGCTGATGAGCATTCAGGAAATCACCGGCATGGAGGGCGACATCATCAACATGCAGGAGATCTTCACGTTCAAGCGCACCGGCGTCGACGAAAACGGCATGATCAAAGGCTATTTCTGCGCGAGCGGCGTGCGCCCGAAGTTCTGCGAGCGGCTGGCGGGCTTCGGCATCGTGCTGCCGGACCAGATGTTCGATCCGGCACGGCGTTTCGAAGTATGAACGCGCAACGGGTTTGAGGAGAGGGACATGAACACGTCGTTTATCGGCTTTGCGGTGCTCGCGTTTCTCGCGGTCGTGCTGGCCATCGAGGCCGTCTATCTGTTCTGGAGCAGCCATCACGGCAAGGACGTCAAGCGCATGGACGAGCGCATTCGCGCGCTCTCCGCCGGCGGCAACGTGAGCAGCGAACAGCTCTCGATCCTCAAGCAGCGCATGCTGAGCGAATCGCCGTTCGTCACGAACCTGCTACTGCGCATGCCGCGCGTGCATGCGCTCGATCGTCAATTGCAGCAGTCCGGGCTGACGTGGTCGGTAGCGCGCTTCATCACTTATACGCTGCTGTGCGCGGTCGCGGGCGCCTTTGCCGGCTTCGTGCTGCACGTGCCCGCGCTGGTGCTGGGGGTGTTCGCCGCGTTGGCCAGCCTGCTGCCGACCATGGTTCTGCGTCGCAAGCGCACCAAACGCGTGCTGCAACTCGAGCGCCAGTTGCCCGACGCAGCCGATCTGATCGCCCGCGCGCTGCGCGCCGGCCACTCCTTTCCGGCCGCGCTCGGCATGGTCGGCGAAGAACTGCCCGACCCGCTCGGTGGCGAATTCGCGCTGGTGTTCGACGAGATCAACTACGGCGTCTCGATGAACGACGCGCTCCTGAACATGGTGAGCCGCGTGCCGGTCGAGGACCTGCGCTACTTCGTGATCGCCGTGCTGATCCAGCGCGAGGCGGGCGGCAATCTGGCGGAGATTCTCGGTTCCATCGCCGGCATCATTCGGGAGCGGCTCAAGCTGCTCGGCAAGGTGCGCGTGCTATCGGCGGAAGGGCGCCTGTCGGCCTGGGTGCTCGGCGTGTTGCCGTTCGCCATTCTTGGGCTGCTGACGGTGCTCAATCCTGGGTACATCAGCGTGTTCTGGACGGACCCGGCCGGCGTGCAGCTCGCCGGCGTGGCGATCACGATGATGCTGTTCGGCATCGTGTGGATGCGCAAAGTCGTGCGCATCCATATCTAGACCACCGCTTTCGACACGAGGAGCGCGGGCCCGGCCCGCAGACCATGAAAATAGAACAGATCGTGCTGCTGGGGGTGATGTTCCTGATCGTGTTCGGCGCGGCGCTGAAGGCGATGTCGCTGCTGCGCCCCGATCCTGTGCAGCGGCGCATCGAGGAACTCGGGCAGCCGGGTGTCGCCAGTGAAGGCGACACCGGAGCACAGAAGAACTGGGTCGAGACGGTCACGAAGATATCCGAGCGGGTCGCCAGATTGTCGCTGCCGAAGGACGACTGGGACAAGTCGGCGCTGCGTCTGCGCTTCGCGAATGCAGGCATCCGCACACCGTCCGCGCCGGCGATCTATTTCGCTGCCAAGACCGTGCTGGCGCTCGCGCTGCCGGCCATCGCGCTGATCTGTTTCGGCAACGCCTTCGAAGCCGGTCAGCGCATCTATTTGCTGCTGACGGTGCTGGCCGCGTCGGCGCTCGGTTTCTATCTGCCGAACCTCGTGATGACGCGCCTCGTCGAAAGCCGGCAGCGCAAACTGTTCGAAGATTTGCCCGACGCGCTCGATCTGATGACCGTGTGCGTGGAAGCGGGGCTCGGCCTCGACGCGGCGATGATGCGCGTCACCCAGGAAATCGGCGTGAAGAGCCACACGCTGAAAGACGAATTCGACATGGTGCTGCTGGAGCTGCGTGCCGGTTCGGGCCGCGACAAGGCCTTGCGCAACCTGTCGCTGCGCACCGGCGTGGAAGACATCGACACGCTCGCCGCGATGCTGATCCAGGCTGACCGCTTCGGCACCAGCGTGGGCGACTCGCTCCGTGTTTATACCGACAACCTACGCACCAAACGACGCTTGCGCGCGGAAGAGCAGGCTGCGAAGATCGCCTTGAAACTCCTGTTTCCGCTGATGTTTTTTATTTTTCCGACGCTGCTGGCCGTGCTGGTCGGTCCGTCGGCGATCCAGGTCATGCGCCAGCTGTTCCCGGCCATCAACGGCATCGCGGGTGGTTGAACGCCAGGCATTCACCGGGGAATCACATGTTCGCATCCAGCCCGTTTCCTGATCTGATGAATCACGCAAGCATCTGGCTGCGCGCGTACGCACTCGGCCTGGTGATGATGGCCGCGGGCGCGGCGCTGGAACGGCGCTGGCCCGCCGCGATGCTGCAATCGCGCGCCGGCCAGCGTTTCAACGTGGCCTACGCGGGCGTGTATCTGGCGATGGTGGAAGCGATGAGGCCGTTGACGGCGGCGGCGAGCATTGCGATCGTGAATGCGCTCGGCGGCGGCATGGTGGTCCTGAACTCGCACGGGTTCGGCGCGTTGGCCTCGTTCGTGATCGTGCTATTGACGATCGACGTGCTCGAATACGCGTTTCACCGCCTGCAGCACACGTGGCCCGTGCTGTGGAAGCTGCATTCTCTGCACCATAGCGCAGTCGAGTTCAATGTCACGGTCACGTGGCGGCACCACTGGGTCGAATCGCTCATCAAGGGCTGTCTGCTCTATCCGCTCGTCGGCGTGCTGTTCAAGGTCGAGCCGTGGATGGTCGGCGCGACATCGATCGTGTTCATGTTCGGCAATTACTTCGCGCATCTGAACCTGCGCGTGGACCTCGGCCGCTACATCACGTGGGTCAACAATCCGCAATATCACCGCCTGCATCATTCGAACCGCACCGAGCATTTCGACCATAACTTCACGCAACTGCTGCCGCTGTGGGATCACCTGTTCGACACGCAGTGGGTGCCGGCCAGAGAAGAGTGGCCGGCCACCGGTCTCGACGACGGCGCGCAGCCGCGCTCGCTGCTGGAAGCGTTCTGCTGGCCGCTGCGCCTGCACGCCGAACGCGGCGCGGGGCTCGGCGGCAAGCCGGTGCCGCTGCTGGACAAGGAGACGAAATGAAAGCCGCTCGCCAGAAGCCCGCCGCCAACGTGGAGGCGCGCACAAGCAGGAGCGGACTCACACGCAAGCAGCGGGGCGCCGCCACGATCGAGTTCGCGTTGGTCGCGCCGCTGCTGTTTCTGCTGCTGTGCATCGCCATGGATCTCGGCGTCGCGCTGTGGGTCAATCTGACCATGCAATACGCGGTGCGGGAAGGCGCGCGTTATTCGGTAACGGGGCAGAGCAACCTCGACCCGAACGCGACCAACCAGCAACGTTATCTGGCCGTCGTGCAGGAGATCAAGGACAGCTCGATGGGTCTCTATTCGCTGGTCTCGCCGAGTTACGTGATCACCATCAATGGCGCGAGCCAGACCTACAACACGCAGACGAGCTACAGCACCGGCATGTTCGGCAATCCCGGCGACATCGTGGTGCTGCAGATCAACTGCATCTGGCCGCTTCTCACGCCGCTGGTCAAGCCGTTCTTCGCCAACGGCAATTTCAGCTTCAGCGTCGCGGCGACGATGCGCAACGAGGGCTTCTGACATGCGCACACGTTCCTTGCGAAGCCGCCGCACGTCCAAAGGCGTCGTCAGCGTGGAAATGGCGTTGTTGCTGCCGATGCTGGTGGCGCTCGCGCTGCCGGTGTACGACATTGCGCGCAACGTCCAGGCACAGATGATTCTGATCAACGTGAGCCGTGAAGGCGCGAGCCTGTCCTCGCGCGCGTCGCTCACGTTTCCGATGCAGACCATCATGTCCTCGCTTACGTCGACCACGCCACCGCTGAACATGACCGCGCACGGCATGATCTACATCACCGAGATCATGGGCAACAACAATTGCGACAGCAGCGGTAACAATTGCACGGGCGTGGTGGTCGCGCAGTATCGCTGGAACGGCGGCAATTACTATCCGGCGAGCCAGTTGTGGAATTGCGGCAATGCCGGCACGCGCTGGGCGACGGACGGCACCGGCAGTTGCAGCGGCATTCCGGCGGCGGGGAAGACGTCGCCGGTGGTGAACCTGCTGCAAGGCAAGCTCTCCGACGGCCAGATCGCGTACGTGGTCGAGGCGTTCTATTTGCAGACGCCGCTGATCGGTTCGCTGGATCTCGGCGGCGGCTTCACGACACCTGCGCTCTCGCCGAATCTCTACGCAATGACGGTGTTCTGACCCGGCGAAAAGCCGGGGCAAATAAAAAAATGCAGGACCGGGGGTAGTAATGACAACAACAGCGAAAACAACAGCGGCATTCAGAAGACGGCAGAGGGGATCGGTCAGCATCATCGTGGCGGTGTCGCTGATCGCGTTGCTGGGCATCCTCGGTCTCGCGGTGGATTCCGGTCTCGGCTACATGATCAAGGCGCGCCTCGATGCCGCCACCGACGGCGCGGTGATCGCGGCCGGCGAAGCGGTCACGCGCGGCAGCAATCAGACGGAGCAGACCAATAACGCACAGCAGGCGGCGACGGCCTTTTTCGCGGCGAACTATCCCGCGGGTTTTCTTGGCTCCAGCGTGACGGCAGGGACGCCCGCGATCGTTTTCGACGCCGGCGGCACGGTGACGATCGGCATGACCGCGCAGGCGAGCGTGCCGGTTACTTTCACGAAAGTACTTGGGTTCAACGTGCTGAACGTGAGTTCGTCGTCGCAGGCGATTCGCAAGACGTTGGATATGGCGTTCGTGATCGATACCACCGGCTCGCTGAATACTTCCGGCGTGCCGGCCGCGGTACGCTCGAATGCGGTGGCCTTCCTCAACAACTTCGACGTGACCAACGACCGCGTGGCGCTGATGCACTTCGCCTACGGCACCGTGGTCGACGTGCCGTTCAAAGGCAATACGCGCGGTTTCGATCGCGCGACGATGACCGCCGACATAAAAAAATATTCGTTCAATGGCAGCACCAATTCGGCCGAAGCGATCTGGAACGCGCGCAACCAGTTGAATACGGTGATCACGCAGCCGTCCAGCTTGCGGGTGATCGTGTTCTTCTCGGACGGCGCGCCGAACAGTTTCTCCTCGTTCTTCACGACTAATCAGAGCGGCTGCAACAACACCGCCGGCACGATCGCGAGCCCGGACAGCGCGGGCACGATGTCCGGGCTGTACAACATGAACTCGCTGAACCAGACGCTCGGCTCGCCGTGCTACCAGAGCAACGTGACCAAGCTCGTGACGGCCATGCCCAAGTGGTACAACGCCCACAACGTCAACGAACAGGTCTTCCCGATCTGGCCCGTGACCGCGCCGCGCGCCGTGCCGAACGGCGACATCACGTATGTGAACGTCAACCGCGCGTCGCGCAACCTGCTCGAAACGATGGCCGCGGCGGCGCGCGCCGAAGGCACCTACGTGTTCACGCTCGGTTATGGACCCGAACTGGTGCAGCCCGCCGGTCCGGACAATGAAATCGGCCAGGACGTACTCAAGTGCATGGCGAACACCGCCGATTCGCTATCGCGCTGCTACAACCCGAAACAGCCCGTCGGCGTGTATTGCTACGCCGCGACGCCGGCCGATCTGAAGCCGTGCTTTTCGCAACTGGCTTCGCAAATCCTTCGTATTTCCAAGTGAGCGCGCCATGACACCGACGACACCTTTGCAAGACCTGCCACTCACGGTCAGCCCGCAAGACGCTTCGGCATCGAGCACCACGTCCGCCGATTCGGGCGGCACTGTCGGCCTGCGCCACGCGCTGGTGGAGGTGGTTGCGCGCGCGGGCGCCGCGACCATGCTGAGCCTGTTCGCCTACGCCGCGATCACGCAGTGGCGCGCGGCGCCGTCGCGGATCACGCTGTTGTTGCTGGTGGTGGCGGCATGCTTCACGGTGGGCTTGTCGCTCTTCACGCGGGTGCCCATGAAACGCGACTGGCGACCGTTCGCTTTCATCTGTTCGATGGGCGGCACGTACTACTTTCTCGCCGTGCGTCTCGCGCCCGGCGCGCAGCTCGTGCCGGAGACCATCGGCGCGGCACTGCAACTGCTGGGGATTTGCTGGCAACTGTTCGCCAAGGCGTCGCTGCGCCGCTCGTTCGGCATCTTGCCGGCCAATCGCGGCGTTGTATCGCGTGGCGCCTATCGTTTCGTTCGGCATCCGATGTACCTCGGTTACTTCATCACCGACATCGGTTTTCTACTGGTGAACTTCGGTCTGCAAAACCTGCTCGTGTACGGTTGCCAGTTCGCGTTGCAGGTCGGGCGCATCGTGCGCGAGGAACAGCTTCTCTCAGCGGACGAAGGCTATCGCAATTACAAAGGCCGCGTGCGTTACCGCGTGATTCCTGGCCTGTTCTAGGCAAGCCGCGCGCTGCGCACCGCCTTGCCGCCGACCAGGCAAACGATCAACGTCGCCATGACGAGCACGCACAAGGCAACGCGCAGGCCGAGCAGGCCCGCGCCGAGGCCGATCAACGGCGGCCCGACCAGGAAGCCCGCATAACCGAAGGTCGCGGCCATCGACACGCCGGTCGCCGGCGTGAGCGTCGAACGGCCCGCCGCGCTGAAAATCACCGGAACGATATTCGCGAGGCCGACACCGACCATCGCGAAGCCCACGCAAGCGGTGAAGACCGTCGGCCAGCTCAGCACGAGCGCAAGCCCGGCCACCGCGATCAGACCGCCCAGCGCAACGACCTTGCTCGAGCCGAAACGGCGCACGGACACATCGCCGACGATGCGGCATGCCGCCATCGAGAACGCGAACGCGGAGTAGCCGATCGCGGCGACGCTGGCCTCGCGGTTCAATGCCGAGCGCAGATACACGGCGCTCCAGTCGGCGACCGCGCCTTCCACCAGCATGCAGAGGAACGCGAGCATCGCGAGCTTCATCACGGCGGACGAGGGCCACGCCAGGCCGCTCGACCCCGCAGCCGCTCTCGGACCGAGGTCACGCAACGCTAGCATCGCGGCAGCGACGATCAGGACAGCGATGCACAGGTCCGGTATCAACAGGCCGCCGATCACGCCGGCACCGCCTTTTTGCAGCATTGCGCCCGTGGCGGCGCCAAGCAGGCCGCCCGCGCTCCAGGCCGCATGAAACGACGACATGATCGGCGCGTGCCACTGCGTTTCGATGGTGCTGGCGTGGCCGTTCATGGAGACGTCGAGCGCGCCGTTCGCCGCGCCGAGCAGAAACAGCACGATGCACAGCGCAGCCATGCCGGGCGCGAAGGCGGGCAGCGGCAGCGCGATGACGAATGCCGCGCCGAGCAGCGCGGTGGCGCGGCCACTGCCGAAGCGTGGCGCCAGTTGTCCCGCCAGCGGCATCGCGACAATGGCGCCGAGCGCGAAGGCGAACAGCGCGATGCCGAGCGAGGCGTCGCCCAGCGCCAGGCTTTCCTTGATGCGCGGGACTTCGACGGCCCACGCGCCGATGCCGAAGCCGTTGGCGAGAAACACGCCCAAGGTCGCGACGCGCTCCTTGACCGGTTTGATAGGGGACGCAGCGGACGATGTCATGAGCGGGCCACCATCACGTTGTCGCAGACGGCTTCGAGGCTGGCAAGGCGCGCGGCGCTCACGTCGGCTTCGACGAACAGGTGGTCGACGGCGGAAGCGGGCGCCACCGAGAACGGCGCCGCCGTCATCAACTTTTCCGAAGTCATGGCGATGGCGATCTGGCCGCTTGCCTTGACCATCGCCCGTTTGAGTTCGGCATCTTCGGCGTCGAAGGCGGCGACGCCTTCGTCCGGATCGAGTGCGCAGGCGCCGAGGAAACAGAGGTCGGCGCGGAGCTGCTGGATCTGCAGCAAGGCGGTCGCGCCGAGCGCGCCCGCCGCGCCGCGAGCGATCCGTCCGCCGACGAGAATCACCTCGAATCCCGGCCGGTTCAAGAGACGAGCGGCGGCCTCGGGCGAATTCGTCACGACGGTCAGGTCTGCGTTGTCGGGCAGCGCCTGGGCAATCGCGACGTTGGTCGAACCGGCGTCCAGCAGGATGATTTGCTTCGAGCGGACGATCGATACCGCGGCGGCAGCGAGACAAGCTTTGCGATCCACGGCCTCGCCCATGCGTACCGCTGCTGGTTTGTCGGACGGCGAGATCAGCAGGGCGCCGCCGTAGACGCGCTTGCAGTGGCCTTGATCAGCGAGATCGCGCAAGTGGCGGCGCACCGTGTGCTCCGAAGTCTGGAGCTCCGCGGCGAGCGCCGACGCCAGCACCCGCCCGTGCGCCCGCAGCCGCTCCAGAATCAGCTGTTCGCGCTGCTCGGGCAGCAGCCCGTCGATGGCTTCCTGTCGCGTTCGTTGCATGTCTTCACCTTGCTCGGTCTATGAAACGATCATAATCGAGCAAAATGTAGCGTAAACGCTCAAGACCTGCAACGTGTTTTCTGAAGCCAGGGTCCGGTCCCGCGGAAACGCGGGCTGGCTTACTGTTCCGCAGCCTCTGTCTGGACGACGGCTGCGCGCCGAGAGCCACGGCCGAAAATCGCGCGGTCCGCGAGCCACACCGCGAGCAACGTGGCGCCCATCAACGGGAACACGATGCCGAGCAGGACGAGGCCGGTTTTCCAGCCGCGCATCGGCGGCGCGGTACGTTCACGCGACGGTGCGCCGAGCGAGCGTTGCGGCCGCCGCTTCCACCACATCACGCAGCCGGTGACGGCCATCGCCGCGAGCCCTAAAGAAATCGCGGCGCAGAGAATCTGGTTGGCGAGGCCGAAATAACGGCCCATATGCAGCGACGTGCCGTACGACACGGCCTTCGACACCGCGCCGTAATCGCCATAGCGGATGTCCTTCAGGATCGCGCCGCTGTATTGGTCGATGTACAGCGTGCGTTCGTCTTCCGGATCGTCCGGGAAGTACGAGACGGTGTAGACGCCGGTCGCGGAAGCAGGCAGCACGATGTTGTAGCCGTCCGCCACGCCGAGCGCGGCGGTCAGTGCGACGACTCGCCCGAGCGGCAGCGGGTGTATCGCATTTGCCTTATCGGAGACGGAGGTGGGGTTGGCGTTGGAGTTGGGCACGCGTGTGTTGCCGACGGCCCAGGGCGTGAGCGGCAGTGGCAGGTCGTCCATTACCATGCCGGGCATCGAGTCCATGCTGCCCGCGTGCGCGCCGTGGCCGTTGTGTTCGGCGTGTTCATCGTCAGCCGCATTCTCCGCATGGGTATCCGACACAGACGGTTGTTTGCCGCTCTTTCCAGGCATGGCGGATTGCAACGGCAAACCGCCCCACGAACCCGGCGGCGCGCCGAGATTCGCGGCGCTCGCGAGCGCCTTGAACTGCTTGCCCCACGAACCCGTCCACGGCAGTCCCGTCAACACGAACGCGAGCGCACCGAGCGCGAGCCAGATGCCCATCACGGCGTGAACGTTTTTCCACAGCGCGCGTCCCTTCAGCGCGAAACGCGGCAACAGCGCAGCACGTGCCGTGGTTTTCTCGCGCGGCCACCACAGCGCGAGGCCGGTGCCGATCATCACGAGTGTCCAGCATGCAGCGAGTTCCATCAGCAACTCGCCGGGTTTGCCGAGCAGCAGCTTGCGATGAAGCATCCGGTCCACCTGCATGAAGCGGCGTTCGACGCTCAGCGTGCCCAGCACCGCGCCGGTATAGGGATTGACATAGACGCTCTGCTTATCGCCGTCCGCGAGACGGAAGATGAATTCGGCGCTGCGCTCCGGTGCGCTCGCGACGACCGCGGTCACTGCGACAGCATCCGGCGGCATGGCCGCACGCGCTCTTGCCAGCAGCGCGTCTTCGGGCAGCCTCGGTACGGCTTGCGGCGCGACGATCAGGCGCTGCGGATAAAGCAGCGGCTCGATTTGCGGCTGGAAGCAATACAGCGTGCCGGTGATCGCCAGCACGACCAGAAACGGCATCACGAAGAGGCCCGCATAAAAATGCCAGCGCCAGAGCGTCCGGTAGCCCGGATGGACCGCGGTGGTCGCCGGCGTGACGCGCCGAGCGTCGGTGGGCGTGGTGGTGGACATGAAATCCTCCTGAAGCAAAAAATGAATCGATCGGTTCGAATAGCGTGGATGTGCACTCGACTGCGGCACGTTCAGCGTGGTCACATGCGCAGCTTCGCTTCCACGTAGAACGTGCGGCCGGGATACGGGTGGTAGACGAAGTAGCGGGCATCGAACAGGTTGTCGACGCCGATGCCGACTTCACTCAGCTTCGTCGGCTTGTAGGTGAATTTCGCGTCGGCCACCGTGTACGAACTGGTGCCGCCGAACACGTCCGGATTCGTGTCGGTGTTGGTGAGCGTGTTGTACTGACGGCCCGAATAGCGCGCGGCAAGCGTGAGGGCCGCGCGTTCGTCGAAGTGATATGTCGCGGCGAGATCCGCCCGCCACAGCGGAATCCGGTAGAAGTATTTGCCGACCGTGGCCGGGTTCTGCGCGTTGGCGATGATCTTCGACTGCGTGTAGGCCACGCTCGCCAGCAGGTCCAGGCCACGCACCAGCACGTTCTCTCCCGAGTAGCTCGTTTCCACGCCGCGCGAGCGGACCTTGCCGATGTTCTGGAAGTTCGTCACGTTGGGAATCACGGTCGTATCGGTCTGGCTGAAGATCGTGTTCTTCACGTCGTCCTGAAACAGCGAGAAACGAAAGACGCCGTTCCAGTGCGCCCATTCGGCCGTGAGTTCCTTCGAGAGATCGTCTTCGGGCTTCAGGTTCGGATTGTTGTTGACGATCGCGGAGCCGTTGATCTGCCCTTGAAACAGCTCGCTGACCGTCGGAAAGCGATAGGCGCGGCCGATGGACGCGCGCAAGGTCAGATCGTCGGTGACGTCGAACGACAAGGAGGCCTTCGGCGAGAAGTGCTGCTGGCTCACGTCGCTGTACGGCAGGGTCGTGCCAACCAGCGATTGCGAGCCGCCATAGGCCTGCCAGTCTTCATACCGCACGCCGTAGACGAGCTTCCAGCGAGGCAGAAAGCGCCATGCATCCTGCGCGTAGAGCGCCTGGGTCTGTGTCTTGCCGGCGAACGCATTGGCGAACGACGTGGCCGCGCCGTCGCGCCAGTTCAGCGTGTTGTAGCTCTCGTTGTCGAGGAAGTAGTTGTCGTAGTGATAGCCGAAGCTCAGCGCATGATTCGCGAGCCCCGCTTGTGTTGTCGCGGGCGTGTAGGTGCTGCGCAAATCGAGCGTTTTCCAGCCGGCGCCGTCGCCGAAGATCACGGTGCCCGGACCGTTGCCCGGGGCGCCCGAATTCGCGGTGCGCGCCACGCTATTGCCGACGTCGTAGTACGAAGCGATCGCCTCGCCATTCCAGCCCGTGGCGTTGCGTGTTTTCAGCGACAGGCCGTACAGCCAGTTCTCGCTATGGCCGAGACTCGGCGCGAGCGCGGCGGTGGGAATCGTGTACTCGTAGCCGTCGATCGCGACTTTGCCGCTGTAGACCGGATTGCCGTTCGCATCGCGCAGAAAGCTCGAGGTCTGGCTGTTGTAGGTCTGATGCCAGTAGCCGAGCGTGAAGCCGGCCTGCAGCGTCGGCGTGAAGTCGTACTGCATCTTCAGCTTGAACTGGTCCTGCACCGTGTGTTCGATGCCTTCGCCGTTCACGCCGAGCACCGCCGTCGGCGTGTTGGTCTGGTTGTTGTAGAAGTAGGCGCCGGTGACCGGCGTGTCGCCGGCTTTGGCGGGTGTGCTGGACTTGGCGAGCGTGGCGAATTGCAGCGGCTGGCTGGTGTTTTCCAGGTGATTCACGCCGAGCAGATATGAGAACTTGCCGATGCGGTCGCCGAGCGTCGCGCTGGCTTCGCTGCCGTTGAAATTCTGATTCACGCCGAACAGGCTGAAGTGCTGGGTGAAGGCCTTGACGTCGGCGGTCGCTTCGAACTGTTTCGGCATGCGCGTGCTGATGAGCACGGTCGCGCCGAGCGAATTGCCCGGATAGAGCGCGGAAAACGGCCCGTAGATCACATCGACCTGCTGGATCTCGTCGGGAAACACCATCGACCAGCGCGGCGGAAACGAGTAGCTGTTGCCGAGCAGATTGCTGAGCAGCAGACCGTCCGCGTAGACGAGACCTCGCGCGCTTTGCGTGTTGCTGGTGCCGCGCACGGCGATGATCGAATTCAGGTCACCGATAAAGCGCTTGCGCACGGCGAGGTTCGGCATGTACTTCAGGACGTCTTCGGTGTTGACGACGTTCCAGTTGTCGAACTGCTCGCGGGTGACGGTCTCGACTGAAGCCGGCAGGTTCGGATCGACGGCGCGAGGTGCGGCGGACGCATTCGCGCTGATGCTGATGACGGGCAGTGCGGCTTCGGCGCTCGCGCTCTGCGCATGAGCGGGCGAGGTCGCTAAAGCCGGCACGAACGCCGGAACGATGGCCGGCAGATAAGCGGACAAAAACGGCCGGGACAGCCGTCGACGCGAGAAGCCACGCGCGCCACGGCGGGCGCAAGAGCGCAGCCTTCGCAGGGCGAAGTTGAGCATGAACGTTTCCTTGATGCATGGAATAGACGATCGCGCGCCCCCTCGACGGGTGCGACGAATGCGCGATCAGGACCGATAGCGATCAGGAAACGACGGGCGGTGCTCTAGGACGGCCGGACGGAAAGGCGCCGAGTGGCGTGAAGCGGGTGGAGAGTGTGGGCGGCGCGGTGCCGGCAAGCGCGAGGGCGGCGGGCGGCTCGGCCGCGGCAAGCGTCGGCATGGCGACGTGGTGCTGGAGCAGATGGCAGTAGCCGCACGCGCCGAACGCGTCGTCATGGCTCAGACGGACCGGCGCCGGAGCGGCCTGGGTCGTCACGCTCGCCGTGCTCACCACGCTGAAATCGCGCGGCTGCAGCGCCGAACAGAGCGCGGCGATGGGCTCGTGCGCGCCGTTCGACGCCAGCATCTGACTCACGACCGGCGCGAACACGACGAGCCACATGGCGAACAGGCCAAGCCATGCGGTCATGTGGTTGCGGGAGCGTGGAATCATGATGGTAGGCGTAAGGACGCGGGCGATTCTAACATTGCCGCGCCGTCTTTTCTCGCGTAATGCCGGTTATAGCGCGAGATTAGAAGGCCGAAAGCCGCTCATTTCGCCGCGTTACAGGGGCGCCGATTCACGTAAGCTGCGTGGTACATGTTCCGCTTTCCCGGCCGCACCGAGGCTTCGGCACGCCAGATCCGGCAACTGAAGCGCCGGTTAGGCGCGGCACATGCGATCGACCCGGCCGGATCATCGCCGACCCCAGTTACCACGACTCATGAACCACACGCAGCTCGCATCCTCGATCGACGACATCAACCAGCAGGCCGTCTCGTTGTTCTCGGCCGGACAATTCACCGAGGCCTTGTCGATGGTGACGCCGCTCGTCGACGGCGATGCGATGCCGGACGACGCCCTCGCCGACGCGTTGAATATCGCCGGGGCCTGTTCGTTCGCCTTGCAGCGGCCCGCGGATGCGGAAAGCCATTGGCGTCGCTGTCTGCAACTCAAACCCGGCTATGCCGAGGTGTACGGCAGTCTCGGCATGCTGCTCAAATCGCTCGGGCGTCTGTCGGCGGCCAAGGCGATGTATCGGCAACTGGTCGCGCTGCGGCCCGGCCACGCTGACGCCCGCAATCATCTCGGCGCCGTGCTCTACGGGCTCGGCTACAAGGAGGAGGCGGAGGCGTCGTATCGCGAGGCGCTGGCGATTCGCCCCGACTACGCCGAAGCCCACTATAACCGCGGCATCGTGCTGCACGAACTGCGCCGCCTGCAAGAAGCGGAAACGGCGTTCCGCCAGGCGCTGCCAGGATTGCCAGGTCACGCCGAAGCCCATAACAATCTGGGCAACGTGCTGATGGAACTGGGCCGTCTCGCCGAAGCGGACGCCGCCTACCGCGAGGCGCTGACCATCCGGCCGCAGTATCCCGAGGCGCTCAACAACCTCGGTGGCGTGCTGAAGGCTACGTCTCGTCTCACCGAAGCCGAACTGGCTTTCCGCCTTGCCCTCGCCATTCGTCCGGATTACGCGGAAGCCCTCCTGAATCTCGGCACCGTGCTCGCCGATCTCGAACGTTTGTCCGAAGCAGAAGCGGCTTATCGCGAAGCCATCGCGCAACGCCCCGACTACGCCGAAGCGCACTACAACCTCGGCGTGACGCTGTGCAAACTCGAGCATCTGTTCGAGGCCGAATCGGCTTACCGTGAAGCGATTCGCCTGCGGCCCGATCTCGTCCATGCGCACAACAATCTGGGGTGTGTGCTGCGCCGGCTCGATCGTCTGCCGGCGGCGGTCGACGCTTTCGAGCAGGCGCTCAGCGTGTGGCCCGATATGGCGGAGGCGCATTACAACCTCGGCGCGGCGCGAGCGCAACTGATGCAACTGCCCGAGGCCGAAAACGCGTACCGCCGGGCGCTTGCCATACGTGCCGATTACGGCGATGCGAAATTCGGCCTCGCTGTGCTGCTGCTCGGCATGGGCTGTTTCGAAGAGGGCTGGCGTCTGTACGAGTGCCGCTACGAGCTACCCGGCTTTGTCCATCACAAGACGGCATCGATGCTTCCGTGCCCACAGTGGCAAGGCGATACGCTCGCCGGCAAGTCCCTGCTGGTGTGGCAGGAAGATGGCCTCGGCGACATGATCCAGTTCAGCCGTTATTGCGCGTTGCTGAAAGCACAGGGTGCCGCGCATATCGCCTTTGCGTGCGCCCCGTCGCTGCACAGGCTGATGGCTTGCGTCGACGGTGTCGATGCCGTGCTCGATCACGACACCGCGCACATACAGGCGGCCGCCTATGACTGCTGGACGAGCCTGCTGAGTGCGCCGCTGCATCTGCGCACCAGCATGGACACGATTCCGCGCGCCGTGCGTCTCACAGCCGAGCCGGCGCTTATCGAGCAGTGGCGGCCTTTGTTGGACGCGCTGCCGCCGGGCCGGAAGATCGGCCTGGTCTGGAAGGGCAACGCGAACCATCATAACGATGTGAACCGCTCGATCCCTTCGCTCGCCATGCTGGCGCCACTCTGGAGCGTGCCCGGCCTGAGCTTCGTGAGTCTGCAAAAAGGGCGCGGCGAGGACGAGGCGCGCCATCCGCCGGCCGATCAACCGCTGCTTGATCTCGGCTCGGCCGTGACGGATTTCGCGGACAGCGCGGCGATCATCGCGCAACTCGATCTGGTGATTTGCGTGGACACGTCCACCGCGCATCTGGCCGCGTCGCTCGGCAAGCCGTGCTGGGTGATGCTGCCGGAAAAAGATATCGACTGGCGCTGGCTGCACGATCGCAGCGATTCGCCGTGGTATCCGCATACGCTACGTCTCTTTCGCCGCGCGCCGGGCGAGGATTGGTCGATGCCGGTCGAGCGGGTGCGGCAGGCGTGCGTCGAACGATTCGGCGCGGCGGGGCGCACGCTTATTTGATTTGCGCGGCGCGCTTGCGGGCTGATTGCATCGACGTGTGAAAGCGGTCCTCGATCGTCTCGATCGCCTGGCCGAGAAACTGCAGGAACATGCTCATCGCGACGGTGCTCGTCAGATCCGCGCGTTGATACAGACAACTAAACGATTGGGCTCCTGCGTCGGCGAGCGGTGTCCATGCCAGCTTTCGCTCGGCGACGTCTTCCGCGACGTTCTCCGCGATCAGGAATCCGATGCCGACGCCGTCCGCGACGAGCCGGCGCACCATCGAAACCGAACTGGTTTCCACGAGCGGCCGCGCCTTGCGTCGTTCGCGGTGATCGATCTGGTCCACCATGGCGCGCAATTCGGTATCCGGCGTCATCAGGATGAGCGGGTAGTCGAGACACTCGCGCAGTCGCGGACGTTTCTGAAGCTTGGTGAGCGGATGCCCGGGCGGCGTGACCAGCCCGAGATGTTGCGCGAACGCGCGCACTTCCACGACGCCTGTCGGCGGCTTGCGGCGCAGGCCGTAGCCGATATCTGCCTCGCCGGTCTCCACCCACTTCAGAATGCTTTCGCCGTTGCCCGAGCGCACGCTGTAGGTCACACCCGGATAGCGCTGCATCGCGGCCTGGATCGCATCGGGCACCAATTGCTCGGCCGACGACGGCGACACCGCCAGATTGACATGCCCGCGCCGCAGCGAGCGCAGATCTTCCACCTGCGTCATGGCGTTATCGAAATCACGCTGGCCGCGCCGCACTGCCGCAATGATGATCTCGCCTGCCGTAGTGAGCTGCATGCCGCGTGGCAGGCGGTCGAACAGCGGCGAGCCGACCTGTTCCTCCAGATTGAGGATTTGCTGGTGCACTGCGGCAGCGGTCAGATGCAGCGCTTCGGCCGCTTTGCGGATCGAGCCGCGCCTGACGACCTCGTCGAAACAGCGGAATGTCTGTGATATTGGACGCATGGAGCAACCGTATAGTTTTTTCGAACGGCCCGTATAGAACAATCAGATTTTCCTGACGCATCGAATGGCCTAGATTTGTTCCACTATCTTAACGGAGCGAATCGTGACCACCACAGTCGATCAGATTACCCAGCGCCGCCGCGGCGTCGGCCTCATTGCTCACGACCCAGAACTGTCCGCTGGCGGCTATACGCTGATCGCGCCGCAGACCGCAAACGGACATGTGTATCTCATCGATATCGGCGGCGAGGTCGTGCACGAATGGCAGATGCCGGTGCGGCCCGGCCGTCACGCGGTGATTCTCCCGAACGGCAATCTCGGCTACAACGGCAATCATGCGAATTCGCAAGACCGTTATGCACCGTGGTCGATGTGGCATGGCGGCGATTTCTACGAAGTCACGCCACAAGGGGACGTGGTGTGGCGCTACGAAGATCCGGCGCATCATCATGACGCGCAGTGGCTGCCGAACGGCAATCTGCTTTACGCCGCATGCGCGCCGGTGCCGGCGGGTTTCGCGGATCGTGTGCCGGGTGGCACCGCGCACGGACCCGAAGAAGTGATGTATGGCGACGTGATCCGCGAAGTGAATCGCGCGGGTGAACTGGTATGGGAATGGAAGGCCTGGGAGCATCTGGATCCCAAGGACTTTCCGATTGCGCCCGGCTTTGGGCGCTATCACTGGCCGCTCGTCAACGGGCTGGGCGTGAACGCGCAAGGCGAGGTGCTGATGAGTTTGCGCACCACGTCGGGCATTATCGCGGTCGATCGTCAAACCGGCGGCGTGACCATGCATATTCCGCCGAGCGTGGTCTCGCATCAGCACGCGCCGGTGGCGCTTCCCAACGGCCACATTCTCACCTTCGACAACGGCAACTTCCGCACTGGCGCGCATGTCGTGTTCTCGCGCGTGCTGGAGATCGATCCGTCTAGCCGCGAAGTGGTGTGGTCATACGCGGACGACATGGTGAACATGTTCTACAGCGCGTTCATGGGCAACGCGCAACGCCTCGCGAACGGCAACACGCATATCACCGAGTCGGCCACGGGACGTCTGTTCGAGGTGACGCCGGCAGGCGAAGTGGTGTGGGAATACGTGATTCCGTGGTTCGGCGAATACCCGGATGAAGCGGCGCGCAAAACCGGTCCGGGCCAGTTGAATAGCGTGTTCCAGACCTTCCGCTACAGCCGCGAGCAATTGCCGTGGTTGCGCGCCTGACCGCCGCGCTCATTGCGCTTCGAACTCCGAGGGTAACGTGAATCCAGAACCCGCCATTCATAGCGTCGACGCGCGCTTGCGCGCGTGGCAACTCGTGCTGTTCGGCCTGCAACATGTCCTGTCGATGGCCGCCTCGCCGGTCACCGCGGTTTTTCTGGTGTCGCGCATGTTGTCGCTGCCATCGGAGCTGACCGTGCATCTGATCGGCGCGACTTTTTTCGTGTGCGGTGTGGGCACGCTGCTGCAATCGCTCGGCGCGGGGTCGATCGGTGCGCGGCTGCCCTTCGTGATGGTGCCGGGCGGCGCGCCCGCCATGCTGTTCGCCGTCATCGCGACGCAAACGGATTTGCGTACCGCTGCGGGCGCCGCGATTCTCACCAGCCTGTTCTACTGGATCGTGCTGCCGGTATTCGCGCGCTGCCTGCGGTTCTTTCCTCGCGTGGTGGTGGGCACGATGCTGCTGCTCGTGTCGGTGAGCCTCATCAGGATCTACGCCGGCATCGTCGTCGGACAGCCGGGCACGCCGGGTTTCGCGCGGCCGCAGTCGCTCGGCCTTGCGCTGCTCACGATCGTGGCGACGCTCGTGGTGGCGCGTCTGTTCAAGGGCACGGCCGGCAGGCTGGCGGTGCTGCTGGGTCTTGCCGTCGGCACATTCGCCGGCTGGGCGATGGGACTGATGCCGACGGACGGCATGTGGAGCGGTCCGCTTCTCACGCTGCCGACGCTGCTGCCATTCGGCATGCCGCGCTTCGACGTGCTGGCCGCGTTGCCCATGCTGATCTTCGGCGTGATCTCGATGGCTGAAGCAACGGGGCAGACGGTGGCCGTCGGCGAAATCACGGGCAGGAAGATCGACATGCGCCGCGACGTGCCGCGCACGATTCGCGGCGATGCGCTGGCGTCATTGATCGGCTCGTTGCTGGGCACTTCGCTCATCATCACCAGCGCGGAGAATATCGGCGTCGTGCAAACCACCGGCGTGCGCTCGCGCTACGTCACCGCGACGGCCGGCGCCATGCTCATGGTCATCGCCCTGTTCGCGCCGCTCGGACGCTTTGCTTACGCGATTCCCGCGCCGGTGGTCGGCGGCACTGCGCTAATCGTATTCGCGATGATCGGTGTCATGGGCATCAATCTGCTCGGCAAGGTCGATCTGCATGTGCGCGGCAATCAGTACACGCTGGCTGCCGCGCTCGTCACGGGGCTGATACCGGTGCTGGTCCCGAATGTTTATGCGGCGTTTCCCAGCTCGTTGCAGATCGTGCTGGGCAACGGCATGGCCGCGGGCACGCTCACGGCAATCGTCGTCAATCTGGTGTTCGGTGCATGGCGCATCGCGCCGGCGGAGAAAGTCCAGACCACCTGATTTCGGGCTTCCACGCCCACGCAGTTTTCCTTCCAACGTTTCACCACACGCCATGAAAATCAAAATCGCTTTCCACGCGACGCTCGTCGCGGGCTCGGCTGCGCTCGTCATTTCCTCGACGGCTTTCGCGCAGAGCAGTGTCACGCTGTATGGCAGTCTCGATGCAGGTCTCGGTTATGTGAGCAACCTGCACGGCTCACCGGCGTATATCGCGGAGCAGGGGACCTTGCAGGCCGATCGGTTCGGGTTTCAGGGCGTCGAGGACATCGGCGCGGGCCGCTCGGTCGTGTTCAGACTCGAAAGCGGCTTCGTCACGACGACGGGCGCCTCGGCGAGCAGCACGAGCTTCTTCAATCGCCAGGCGTACGTGGGACTATCCGGCCCGCTGTTCGGTACAGTGACGCTCGGCCGTCAGACCGACTGGAATTTCGACTGGCTCGGCTCGGTTTCAACGGGCCAATTGCTCGGCGACTTCTCCGCGTTTCACCCCGGTAATCTCGATGGCCTTGGCAGCACCTTGCCCGTGCAGTTGTCGAGTACGGTGAAATGGAAAAGCGCCAGCTATCGCGGCCTGACGCTCGGCGCGCTGTATGGATTTCCCGGCGCGACGGCGAGCAATACCAACGCGCGGACTATCAGCTTCGGCGCCAACTACACGAACGGCCCGCTCAAACTGGTCGCGGCGTATTCCGAGTATCGCGACCGCTTGCTGCCGCTCTCGAATGGACTCGGTCTGACTTCGTTCGAAGGGCAGACGCTCGCGCCGGGCGCGACCTTCAACGCGCAGCAGGTGCGCGACATGGGTGTCGGCGGATCGTACCGGTTCGAACGCGTGACGCTGCATGCGCTCGCCACCGATGTGCGGATCGCCTCGAATGGCAGCAGCGAACACTTTCGCAGCATCGACGGCGGCGCGAATCTGCGCTTGACGGCCGCCGAGGAAATCGCGGCGGGCGCATGGACCGCGACGCTCGCGGGGCGTCGCTGGACGCAGTTCACGGTGGCCAACATCTATTCGCTGTCGAAGGCGACGCAGCTCTACGCCGACTTGATGTTCGAGACCGCGGGCGGCGGCGCGGTCGCGAACACGCTCGGTATCGGCGCCGCGTCAGGCGGACGGCAGACGGTGTTCCTCAGCGGGATTCATCACCTGTTCTGAGGGTGAGCGTGCGTTGCGTCAACCGAGATCGCCAGCGCCGACGGGCAGCACCGTGCCGGTGAGCATGAGTATGCGCATACTCGACGAATCGGAAGACATCAGCACGGTGCTCAGGTTGATTTACGCGCTGTATGTCGAAGAGCAGATGGAGCGCTTGCAGCCGGGCGAGCGTTGAGCCGTGGTTGCCTTTACGCTTCGGTCACCTGCAAGTGATAGAGGCCCCAGGGCGACAACTCGAAGCGGTCTTTGAGCGGCTTGCTCGACAATTCCGGGATGTTGTCCGCGTCGTAGGTGGCCCATAGCGGACCGACGCCGCCAAGCGGCAGCGGCTTGCCGTCCATGTGCGTCGCGACGATGAATGTGTAGGCGCGCACCTTGTCGAGCGTTGTCGCGACAGCGTAGCCGTCCACCGCGTGCATGACGATTTGCGTGCTGCCCGCGCTCGGGGCGCCGACATGTTCGAGCACGTTGGTGAGCAGCGGGCCGCTCAAGGTGTGCTGACGGGAATCGTATTCGGTGGTGGGCTTGATCGTCACCGCCGGCATGCCGGCGAGCGCGGCGAAATCGACGCCGTACGCTTCGGAGAACTTCACCTGATGCTTGGCGAGCAACTGATCGAAGGCGGGATCGAGCACGCCGCGCACGTCGATGCCGTTCAGCACGTCCCTGACGCTGAAGCGGCGCACGACATAACCGCGCCCGCCGGAACGGTCCAGCAGCCCCTCCGAGGACAAGACGCTCAGCGCGTAGCGCAGCGGCGTACGCGATACGCCGAGCCATTGTGCGAGCTGCGCTTCCACGAGCCGCTGGCCGGGCGACAGTTCGCCCGCCAGAATCTTGTCGCGCAAGGTCTGGACAATCGCCTGTTGGGTGGTCTAGTTCATGGATATCAGCTCGTTGGACGCCGTCAAGTATAGCCACGCGCGCAGCGCGGCACCACGGTTCTGAAGAGGCTTGCGTCTTCGTTTCAGGGCATCTGTTTTGTTTATTGCAGGCGGCTCGTATTCGCTAGGCGGTGTCACCGGCAGCACGAACCGTGGCTCGACGTGGTCGACGGCAGTGCGGTATGCAATGGGTCCGGTGGGCCTCGCGGTCGGCTTCTCGCGCATCAACAACTCAACGTTGGGCGGCGCCGCGTGGGGCGGCGCGCCTGTTCTCGCAGCGCGCCGAACCTATTACATGCGAGGTAATTGGCGAGCCCCACGCGCACGCCTAATCTTCGGTTGTCGCGCGGTTCACTCCGAACCGCGTTCACTATCGAGGACACACCATGTCGACGTTTCAGGTTCACACCATCGACTCCGCACCGGAACAATCCAAACCGGTATTGCAGCAGCTCCAGCAGACATTCGGCTTCATCCCGAATATCGCGGGGACCATGGCCGAATCGCCCGCGCTGATTGGCGCGTTCATCAATCTGTTTCAGAAAGTCCACTCGGGTACGTTCACGGAAGCACAGATCCAGACGCTGCTGTTGACGAACGCCGTCACCAACGCATGTACGTGGGCGGTCGCGTTTCACACCGCATTGGCGCTGAACGAGGGACTCACGCCCACCGACGTGCAAGCGCTTCGCGCGGGCCGCGCGCCTGCGGACCGCAAACACGCCGCGCTCTCCGCGTTGACGAAAACCGCGATCGAGAAGCGCGGTCATCTCGACGAGCGTGATGTGAGCACGTTTCTCGAAGCCGGTTTCCGTCGCGATCAGGTGCTCGAAGTGCTCGCAGTGGCGGCGGCCTCGACGATCACGAACTACGTGGGCAGCATCACGCAGCCGCCGCTGGAAGCGCAGTTCCAGGTCCATGCCTGGAAGGCTTGAGTCTCGTAAGGGAAAGCGTGGTCAGCACAAGCGAGTATGCTGACCGGCGAGGTTCGGCTGAACGGCGCTCGCCGCTCACCGAACCTTTTATCTGTATCGACTTGCGGACAAGAGCACGATGAATCCTGCGAACCCAGTCAAAAAAGCCCCGCCGAACGATCTCGGCGTCTTGTTGCGTCATTGGCGAGACGTACGCGGCATCAGTCAACTGGATCTGTCGTTCAATGCCGGCGTCTCGCAGCGTCATATCAGCTTTATCGAAAGCGGGCGCAGCGTGCCGAGCCGGCAGATGCTGATGGATATTGCGCAGGCACTCGACATCCCGCTGCGCGAACGCAACACGTTGCTGCTGGCCGCGGGCTACGCGCCGATGTATGCCGACGCCGCGTGGAATGCGCAGGAAATGCAAAGTGTCACGAAAGCGCTCGGACGCATGCTGCGCCAGCATGAGCCGTTTCCGGCGCTGGTCATGGACCGCTACTGGAATGTGCTGATGACCAACGACGCCGCGCCGCGTTTTTTCAATTGCTTCATCGACATGGCGGCGCGCAAGGGGCCGCGCAACATGCTGCATCTGGTGTTCGATCCGGACGGCATGCGCCCGTTCGTGGCCGACTGGCAGACCGTGGCGGATAGTCTGATTCAGCGGGTCTACCGCGAATCGGTGGGGCGCGTAATCGACGACCGGACGCGCGAGTTGCTCGATGCGTTGCGTGCGTACCCGGATGTGCAAACGGGCTTCGAGCCGGGCCATTCGTCGGTCGCGGATGCATCGGCGGCGGCCATGCCGGTGATCCCGATCGGCTTCGTCAAGGACGGCCACGTCATGAAGTATTTCTCGATGGTCGCGAGCGTGGGCACGCCGCAAACGATCGCGGCGCAGGAACTGCGCCTCGAATGCATGTTTCCCGCGGACGACGAAACGGAAGCGCGTCATCTGGAGATGCTCGACGCGGCGCCGCAATCGCAACGCTAGATCAATCGGCGGCTCGCCGCCGCTTTTGAAACGCGGCGGCGCATTCCCGCGTCGCACTGAAGCATCAGAACTTGTGCCGCACACCCATGCTGACGATCGCCTGCGACTGCACCGCCGACGAGTGGCTATTGCCCTTGTCGCTGACCGACGCGGTGGCCGCGACCGGATTGCCGAGCGCATCCAGCGTGCCGCCCGATGCGTGCTGATAACCGCCCATCAGATAGGCGGTGGAACGCTTCGAAAGGTTGTACTGCGCGCCGAGCGTCACGTTGTGATACTGCGCGCGTTCGTCCACGCCGTCCACTTCGCCGCCGCGCGTGTAGCTGTAGCCCGCGAACAGTTGCACGGCCGGGCGGATCGTCCATTGTCCGAACACGCCGGCGATGTTGAACGTAGCGTGTCCCTTGAACAACGAGTCGGCGCCGGAGCGGTATTGCACGTTGCTGTAATTCACGCCGACGATCGCCGGCCCGAAGTCGTACGTCGCGCCCGTTGCGATGATCTGTTGCGATTGCGCGCTCGCGTAGCCTTCATTGATCGATGAATTGAACAGACCGTCGTCCGTGCCGTTCCACTTGCCGTAGGTCGTGTCCTGCGTGCCGGTCTTGCTATTGTCGGAGCGCTCGTAGCCGACGCCCACATGCAACGGGCCGTTGCCGTAGGCGGCGCCCACGCTCCATGTGTTCTGCTGCTTCAGGCTGCCGGGCTGGCCGCCGAAACCGTACAGCGCGCCGAACGTAAAGCCCGCATAGTTCGCGCTGGTGTACTTGATCGAGTTGTTGACGCGCGCGGTCTGATCCAGATCGTCGATATCGCCCGGATGCGCGCCGTAGCCGCCGACCATCGCCACCGGGGCGACGGGCGAGACGAAGTCGTTCAGCGAGGTGTACTGGCGGCCCAGCGTGATCGTGCCGTACTGCTTGCTGCCGATGCCCACGTACGCCTGACGGCCAAACAACCCACCGTTCTGGCCCGTCTTGCCGTTCGTGATGTCGAAGCCGTCCTCGAGCTGGAACAGCGCGTTCCAGCCGCCGCCCAGGTCCTCCTGACCCTTGATGCCCCAGCGGCTGCCGGACAGGTTGCCGCTCGTCACGGCGACGTTCGAGTGGCCGCTATAGTTGCCGGTGGTGCCGGTGCGCTCGTTGCTGCGGTACGAAATGCCCGCATCGACGATGCCGTACAGCACGACCGAACTCTGCGCGGACGCAATGCCCGCAAACGACATCAACAGGGGTGCGGCAATCCATTGTTTTTTCATCTTGGTCATAGCCTGATTGGAACTTCTATCTCAAGTCGCCTGAATGGCGATCTCTCTTTTTTCCGCGCACACGCAAGCCCGCTCCTGAACAACGGAGCGGACTGCGTGAGGCGGGGGAAGGGTGTGTGCAGCGGCGCTTGCCTGGATTGCGGCGCATCTCCTGGAGAGACACGCCACAAGGCCACGTGCGCTCAGTGGCTCAGCGCAGCGCCGGGCGGCATCTCGGGCGCGTGCACCGTGACGGTCTTGCGCACTCTGGCAACGTCCGTCGCGCTGACCATCGGCGCGGTATTGCCCCAACTGTTGCGCACGAAGTTGGTCACGTCCGCGACTTCCCGGTCGTTCAGGCGCCAGCCGAAGGCCGGCATCGTGAACGAGGAGGGCGCGGTCTTCGTGCCTTCGAGCGTGCTGCCGGCGAGCAGCACATGAATCAGCGACGTCGCGTCCTTGCCCTGCACGACCGGATTGCCGCTCAGTGCCGGAAACACGCGGTTGTAGCCGTGGCCGTCGCTGCGGTGGCAGGCCGTGCAGTTGTCGCGATAGACGGCCGCGCCAGGAGCCGTGGCGTCGCCGATGCGCAGGGCGCGCGCGGCGGTGTCGTCGTACGCGTACGGCGTTTCCTTCGGATCCGTCGACGGTAGCGTCTTCAGATAACGCGCAATCGCGGTGAGATCGGCGTCGCTCATGTGCTGCATGCTGTGCTGCACGACATCCGTCATGCCGCCGAAGGCCGCGCTGTGCTGCGTGCGTCCGGTCTTCAGGAATTGCACGAGATCGGCTTCACTCCACGCGCCGATGCCGGTGCGTGGATTGCCGCGCAGGCTCGACGGAATCCAGCCGTCGATCGTCGCGCCGCCCGCGAGAAACGCCGGGCCGTCGAGGTCGCTCAGCGCGCGTTCCTGCATCGTCGCCGCGCGCGGCGTGTGGCACGCGCCGCAATGGCCGAGGCCTTGCACGAGGTAGGCGCCGCGCGCGACCACCGGATCGGCGTAACGCTTTGCATCGAACGAAACCGGCTCGGGCGCGAACAGATGGCGCCAGATGCCGAGCGGCCAGCGCATCGACAGCGGCCAGACGATGTCGACCGGTTTGTTCTTCTGGTTCACCGGCGCGACGCCTTGCGTGAAGTACGCATACAGCGCGTGCATGTCGTCTTCGCTCAGACGTGCATACGATGGGAATGGCATGGCGGGATACAACGTGTCGCCGTTCGGCTTCACGCCGGCGCGCACTGCGCGATCGAACTGCGCGAAGGTCCACGCGCCGATGCCGGTATTGCGGTCCGGCGTGATATTGGTCGAGTAGATCGCGCCGATCGGCGTGTCGAATTTCAGACCGCCGGCGAAAGGCTTGCCTGAGGGCGTCGAATGACACGCGATGCAATCGCCGGCCCGCGCGAGATATTCGCCGTGCGCGATCAGCGTTGCGTCATTCTGGTTTTGTGGCGCCGCAGCATGCGCGGCAAGCGTCGTCATGCCCAGCACGGCCGCCGCGCCCACGCGTTTGATCGCCTGCGTGAGGCGTTGGATATCGATCTTCTTCGTCATACGCTCACCAGCGGCCCGGGGTTCTTCAGATACTGCGTGCGGATCGCCCGCGCCGACCAGTAGGCCAGCGCCGCGACGAGGCCGGTCGGGTTGTAGCCGATGCCCTGCGGAAACGCCGAGGCGCCCATCACGAACACGTTGTGCACGTCCCAGCTTTGCAGGTAGCGGTTCAGCACGCTCGTCTTCGGATCGGTGCCCATTACCGCGCCGCCCACCAGGTGAGTGGTCTGATAGCGGCGCGAGTCGAAGTGCGCGCCGAATTCGCGCGTATAGACGTTGATCGACTTCGGACCCATCTGCTGCGCGATCTTCTGCATCTGGCCGGTCACGTAGCGCGCCATCTTGATGTCGTTGTCCTTCCAGTCGAAGGTCATGCGCAACAGCGGCTGGCCGTACGAATCGCGATAGGTCGGATCGAGGTCGAGAAACACGTCGCGGTACGACATGTTACTGCCGTGCGCGTCCATCGAAATGGTGTGCGCGTAGTGGTCCTTCACGGACTTCTTCCAGTCGGTGCCCCAGTTCGGCGTGCCGGCCGGCGTGGCGATGCCGCTGACCGGTTTGGTGCCCGCCTGGTTCACCCACAACGGCGAACCGCCGACGAAGCCGAGTGGGCCGTGATCGAAGTTGTCGGCATTGAAGTCGTCGACCGCGACGCCGTTGCCGCCCGCGCCGATGAACGGATTGGTGAAGGTGTCCTTATCGAAGAAGGCGGTGATGGTCGAGAGGTTCTGGTACGCGAAATTGCGGCCAACCACGCCTTCGCCGGAGATCGGGTCATACGGCTTGCCGATGCCCGACAGCAGAAGCAGATGGACGTTGTGATACTGGAACGCCGCGACGATCACCAGATCGGCGGGCTGGAATACTTCGTTGCCGGCCGGATCGACATACGTCACGCCTTTGGCGCGCTTTTTCGTATCGTCGAGTTCGACGCGCAGCACGTGGCAGCGCGAGCGCAATTCGAAGTCCGGCGACTGCTTCAGCGCGGGCAGAATGTTCAGATTCGGCGAGGCCTTCGAATACATGTAGCACGCGTAGCCGCTGCAGAATCCGCAGAAGTTGCACGGGCCCATCTGCACGCCGTACGGGTTCGTGTACGGCCCCGACGTATTCGCCGAGGGCAGACGGTACGGATTCAGCCCGAGTTCGCGCGCGGCCTTGCCGAAGCGCTCGGCCGAGTACGTGTTCAGTTGCGCGGCGAGCGGGAAGTTGTCGCTGCGCGGCGCTTCGAACACGTTGCCGTCGCCGACCACCTTGCCGTTGACCTTGTACGCCTGGCCCGAGGTGCCGAACACTTTCTCCGCGAAGTCGAAATGCGGTTCGAGTTCTTCGTAGCTGACGCCGTAATCCTGAATCGTCATGCCTTCGGGAATGAAGCGCTTGCCGTAGCGTTCCTCGTAGTGGCTTTTCAGGCGCAGCTCTTCCGGCGTGATGCGGAAATGCACGCCCGACCAGTGCAGGCCCGCGCCGCCGACACCTTCGCCCGGCAGAAACGCGGCGAGCTGGCGATACGGCAGGGCGGTATCGTTCGGCGTATGACGGATCGAGACCGTGGTCTTCGAGAGATCGAGGAACAGCTTCTTGCGGACGTTGTAGGTCAGCTCGTCGATGGTGTTCGGATACGCGCCGTCCGGATAGGTGTCGCGGTATTCGCCGCGTTCGAGCGCGACTACTTTCAGGCCCGCTTCGGTGAGTTCCTTCGCGAGAATCGCACCGGTCCAGCCGAAGCCGACGATCACCGCGTCGACGTGCGGTTTGGTTTGAGTAGACATCAGGTGCGCTTTCCTTCGATCGACACGGGGCCATACGGATAAGCCGCGCCGTTCTGATTGACGAAGTCCATGAAATCGGCGCGTGCGCCGGGGAAGCCGATCATCTTCCAGCCGCCCATGTCGCGATTGCCGCCGTGGATCGGATCGCAGAAGTAGCCTTCGCGCGTGTTTTGCAGCAGTTGGCCGAAGAACACTTCGGCCGGCACGTTCTCCAGATCGACCTTGCCTTTCTCGAGCGCGCCGAGCACCGTGTCGCGCGTGGCGCCATCGAGGGCATCGAAGGGATGCGCGTAAGTCTTCGTGCAGTAGGCGTTGACCGCCGCGATGCCGAGGCGGTACAGATCGCGTGGCACGAGCTTCAACTGGTAGCCGAGTTCGGGCGCGCCCTGCGTGAACGGGCCCTGCATGTACCAGAGCGCGCCATGCGCGTACGGCGTATCCATCTGCCGGTCGATGAATTCGGGCACGCCGGCTTCGACGGCGCCGGGGCCTTCGCTGTCGGACGGAATCAGACGGTCGACCGCGGCGTGGATGAATGCCCATTCCTTCGCGTCGAAGAAATGCGGCTTGTAGTCCGCGCCGGACGCGCGGCCCGCGTTCGCGCTTTCGCTCGAACCCGGCACGGAGGCCGTCGTGGATTGCTTGACCTCGCAGCCGGCGAGCGTGCCGGCCGGAACCAGCGCGATAGCCGTACGTAAAAAGCCACGGCGAGAGCTAATAGGGGATGAGGGCATGTTGTTCCAGGTCACCAGATTGGAGCGCGCAATTGCGTTCCGGCAGTCATCGGATTGCCGGCGGGATGATAAATGGAACCGGTTCCAAAGTCTTTTAACTTTTTTACAATAGCTTGTTTCATGGAGCGATGAAATGCCGCGATTTTGTAAAAATCCGTTTTAGATCAAAGGTATTTTAGGCGCAAGACGACGCGGCGGCGAGGCCGCCGGGCGCGCCCGGTCTGATGTGAAAAAGCGACGGCGTCGCAGGCGTGACGCGCGCGGCGGGCAATCAACGCGGAAAGTAAATCGCCACGAACCCAGGATTCTGATTCGTCGCGCCGCTGGCGGGAATGCCCTGTTCGACCAGCACGGTCTGCTGTGCGGCGTTGTGGTAAATCCTCAACCGGATGGTCTGCGGATTGGCCGGCTGGCTGCTGTCGACATAGCCGGCATCCGACAATAACGAGGCAGCCTGCGCCGCGGTGAAGCTCTGGTTGACTGTCGTGACGGTGGTGGACGGATTGCCGTCGAACACGTTATCGGAGAAGCTGCCATCCGCGTTGACCGTCAAGGTGGACGACGGCGACGGCGCACCCTCGGCCTTCGCACCGCAATTTTCCCAGCCGTCGAACACGGTGCCGCTCGCGCCGAGCGTCGTCCAGTTCGCGGACGGCGTGACCGACACACTCCAGGTGTTGTCCAGCAGCGCGGCCACGCTCTTGATGTTGACGCCCGCGTTGACCCCGCTCACCGTGCCGATACTGTTCGTAGGCGCCGATACGCATGCCGTGCCGGCGCCCGTTACGTTGGTGGCCAGATGCGTCGACACGAGTGCGTTGTTCCCCACCACTAGCAGCGGCGCGGCGACGGGACTCACCAGCATGGCATTGGCGGTCGTCGTCGCCGCGGTGAGTGAGAGCGAAACGGCGCCGACGCTGCCGAGCGTCGTGCTGTTCTGATACACCGAAGCATTCGAAGACGGAGCGGGCGGCGCGGCGGCACTGTCACCACCATTGCCACCACCACCACCGCCGCCTCCGCATGCAGCAACCAGCGCAGCGACGGCGAACGCGGCGGCGGTGCATCCTGCTCTGTGCATCATGTCGTTCGCCCCCGGCGCGCGGCCTCTCAAGGTTGCGGCAGCAAAGTCGCGGACACGGCGCTCGCGTTCGCAATGAAGACGTTGGTGGCGTCGTCCTGCAGCAGATAGCCCTGGCTGACCAACGCGTTCGCCGCAGCCGCGACCGCGGCCTGATACTTCGAGCGGCTGCCGCCATAAAGCGTGGCGAGCGTGGTGCGCGTATCGGTGCCGCCGGCCTGCGCGGCGGCGCTCACCGCGAACGGAATCGCGGCGCCATTCGAAATGCAGCCGTCGCCGATCGCATGTCCCGCGCCGCGATAATTCCAGCCGGTGTAGGTGGCGAGCGGGGCGGCGACGTCGGGCACCAGCACGCCTGCCGTTTCGTTGCCGTTGGCATCCACTTTCGGCACGAGAATCGTGTACGCCTGTGCCGTGTTCACCACTGGAACCGCATTGCTATAGTCGGTCACGAACAACTGGTTGTACTCGCCATTGAAGGTCAATTGCAGCGAGGTGGGCGTCGCGGCCGTTCCGCTCGGCACCATCACGTTGGTCAGCGACGGGAAACCCACCGTGGCCTGGGTCGGCGCGACCAGCGTCCCAGCCGCCACGGTCGGATATTGCGACGCGGGCGGCGGCGTGCCCTTGCCGACCCAGGCGACGAGCGCCGGAATCAGCGCCCGTTCGACCGGTGTTTCTTCGACCGGCGAGCCCGGCAACTGGCATTGACTGCCCGCGGCCGGAACTGTCATGTTGCCGGTCGTTACGCCATTGCCGCCGCCGTGCTGCGTGCCTGCCACCAGGTAGTAGCGCACATTCGCGGGCAACTGGACGTCGTTGCCGCGTCCGTCGGTCACGACCAGCGATGCCGCGCCCCCCCACCACTCGAACGCGCCGTCGAGCTGCATGATCTTCGGACAGGTATTGGTGGCCGTGCATGCCTTCAGGATGCCGTCGGTGGCGCCGCTCACGGGGTCGGTCGTCGTCGCGTAAGTGAACGGGAACTGGAAGCCCGGCATGAAGTGATCTTCATGCTGTTTCGACCAGCGGCCGGGCTGCGCGAAGGCGGCATTGGTCCACGTGCGGCGCGCGGCCGAGATGATCGGGAACATGCCGTCGAACACGATCTTGCCGTGCTTGTCGACGTTGAAGCCCTCATACAGGAAGTCCTTCATGAAGCGGCCCGATTGCGAAATCCCTTCGCCGATCGCGATATCGAAGTTCGTGCTGGTCGAGCATGTCGTGGCGGCGCAACCCGCGTTCTTCAGATCGTTGAGCGGATTGGCGACGCCCTGCGCGTCGGCCGTATCGTATCGAAGGAACGACACCAGATCGCGCAAGGCGGCGAAACCGATGCCGTCGACGGTCGGCGCGGCGGCCTGATAGACGAAGCTGTAAATGGTCCCGGCGTCAGGCGCGACCTGCGCGCCGTTCGGGCCCGGCACGCTGGCGGGCGGCGTGAAGGTGACGGAATAATTGCCTTCGTAGACATTATTCGGCGTACTGACGTAGCTCCAGGTCGTCACCGGCTGGGACGGCGCGGTATAGGTTTCGAGGCCGCCTGGAATGCTGCCGTACGCGGTGAGCCACGACTGGCGCGCGGTGAACGTGACCGAAGACTTATCAGACAGATTGGCCGGTGGATACGTCAACGGAATGGTGGTGGGCGGCCCGCCCGCGTAGTCCGGAATGAATTCCTCGCGACTCAGGCCGGTCATCGGCGTGCCGTCCTTGTTGGTCGCCACCGGGAAGCTGGCGCCGAGCAGGCCGGCGCCGGACGTGGTGCTGTTGCCGACAAGCGGCACGTCGCCTTGCCAGCCGCTCCACAGGATCGTATAGCCGTTACGCAGCAGCGACGGGAAACTGGACGAGGGCGCCGCGCCGGTATCGAGCGCGCCGCCGCCCACGAACGACGCCGCGCCGATCTTGCTGCCGCGATTCACGACGTCGTAGAACAGCACGCGTTTGGCGGCCGACGCGTTCTGCGGGCGCAGGATCACCACGTCGGTCGTATAGGCGACGTAGCCGTCGCTGCCGACCGGCGCGTTCTTGAGGTTCACGATGCCCGCATTGAGCGGGTCGTTCGGATCGAGTTCGCCGTGCACGACCGCGCTGATCACCTGGTAGGGACCCGCCGCGCCGGCCGGCGTCGCGCCGCCGAACGCCGGAGCGCTCGACACGATCTGGAAGCTCTGGATGAAGCCGGCGCCCTTCGCCATGGTGGGCGAGGACGATGACACGCTGTCGTGCCCGCAGCCACCGAGCAAGGCGATTCCGACACCGACTCCTACGGATACAGCTACCGACTGCACCTTCATGGTCAGGCCTCCGAACACGGTCAGGGAAAAGGAGTGCGCGCGCGTGGATGCGACGGACCGTGATCGGGCGAACAACGCCGATATGCCCAAATTGGCCTGTCAATATTTTGTAAGGGGTTTATCTTTATATTTATAAGCCTCATCCGTATTTATAATTCGACCGACGCCGTTCTCAACTATCGTTTACGCGTACAGTGGCAGCATGCTCGTTGTGGTGAACTCGATTCCGTCTGGAGTCCAAACATGACAAACAAGCTCACGCTCGCAGACCGGCTGCGGGAATCCATCGAGGAAGCCATTGCGACCGGCGACCTGCCGCCCGGCGCACGGCTCGATGAGGCGGAACTGATCGCGCGCTTCGAGGTGTCCAGAACGCCCGTGCGGGAAGCGCTGCTCCAACTGGCCGCGGCAGGCATGGTGGAGATGCGGCCGCGGCACGGCGCCGTGGTCGCGAAGATCAGCCTGCACCGGCTGATCGAGATGTTCGAGGTGATGGCCGAACTCGAGGCGATGTGCAGCCGGCTTGCCGCGCGCCGCATGAACGCACAGGAACTGCAGGTGCTGCGCGAGGCGCATGTCGCGTGTCAGAAAGCGCGGGACGCCGGCAGCCCGGATGAGTATTACCACCTGAACGAGCGCTTTCACTGCCTGATCTATCACGGCAGCCACAACACTTTTCTGCACGACCAGGCGAAGGCGCTCCACAAGCTGCTGCGTCCGTACCGGCGTTTGCAGTTGCGCGTCAAGGGACGTGTCGCCGCCTCGTTCGACGAACATCAGGCGGTCGTGGATGCGCTCGAAGCGGGCGACGGCGAAGCCGCCGCCGCCGCGTTGAGAGGGCACATTCTGGTTCAGGGCGAACGCTTCGGCGACCTGATCGCCGCGCTCGCGCAAGTCAGCGCGGAATAGCGGCGGGGCGCGGTTGCCTGAAGCGCCGGGCTCTAATTTTCTTTACCTCTCACGTAATCGACGTGCGTCATACGCGAGGCGACCATAGGCGGTATGCGAGTTTTCATTTCGCATCCACCCACTGCCAGGAGCCTCACTATGACCGCCTATGCGATTGCCCATCTGCACGACGTCGAACTGGGCGACGACATCGTCGAATATCTCAACAGCATCGACGGCACGCTCGCACCGTTCGACGGCCATTTCATCGTGCACGGCGCACGCCCCGAAATCCTCGAAGGCGAATGGCACGGCGATCTGATCGCGATTGCGTTCCCCGATCTCGCCGCCGCGCGCGCCTGGTACGCATCGGACGCATATCAGCGCATCCTGCCGTTGCGCACGCGGCATGCGCGCGGGCCGGTGATCCTGATCGACGGCGTGGACGAGCGGCACAAGGCGGCCGATATCCTGAGATGAAAGCGGCGGCATCAACGCGTGAACGTCCCGAGCCCTTCCGCGTTGTAGTACTCGAGCGTCACCTGATTGCTCAGGAACGACACCTTGGAGATCGTCCCCGGCGCGGCGTTTTCGTTGACGAGCATGAAGGTGAAGGTATCGCCGTCCCAGTGCGAAAGCGGCAGGCGCAAGGGCGTGGCGCCGATCGTCAGGAGCAGCGCGCCGTTCGCCGCCGAGATCTGGATCGGCCCGTAATAGTCGTTGCTATAGGTGCCCGTGTAGGTGGACAGCGCCCGCGCGGGTAGCGGCGCTGCGGGCGGCGTCACGCCGACGAGCGAACCGGCCGGTTTGTTGAGGTCCGCAAACGCCTCGCTATACGCCGCAAACCAGTCGCGTTGGATGGAGCCGAACTGCACGATATCGAAGAACTGCGCGGTGAGCGTTTCCGGCACGCCGAGCGGATAGCCATTGGTGAGCGCAACGATCGCGCAGCCCGTCGACGGCACCACCACGAAATTGGTCGCGGCGCCCGCGCCGAATGCGCCCGAATGACTGTATGTCGCGCGCCCTGCCGCGGTGGTGCCGACGTTGAAGCCGAAGCCATAGTAGGACGCGTTCTGGCCGTTGCCGGCCGGCTGGATCTGCGATTGCTGGCTGATCGCCGCGTTGAGCGCGGCGGCGTCGACGATGCGCGTGCCGTTGAACACGCCCTGGCCCAGCATCAGCGTCAGCCACTTCGCCATATCGATCGCGGAGGAGCTCACGCCGCCCGCGGGCGCTTGCGCATCCGGCATCGAGCCCAGGCCGACGACCCATTGGCCGTTGCGCTGCACGTGCCCGGTAGCCCGGTTCGCGCGGGCGATGAAATCAGCGTAGCGCGAACTCGTGCTGGTCATGCCGAGCGGCTGGTAGAGGCTGCGATCCGAGAGCGTTGCCCAATCGAGTCCGGTGGCGGTGGCCACCGAGATCGCCCCCGCCGTCAGGCCGAAGTTCGTATAGGCATACGAACGGCGGAACGGCGCCAGCGGCAAATAACGCAGGTGTTCGAGGATGGTGGTCTGATCATAGCCCATGTCTTCCAGCAGATCGCCTGCGTGATCGGGCAAGCCGGAGCGGTGCGCATACATGTCGCCGACCGTGACCTGCGCGCTCACGGTCGGATCCGCCAGCGTGAACCACGGCAGATGCGCGCGCAACGGTGTATCCCACGTTACGGCGCCGATGCCGACCTGATGCGCGACCACCATCGAGCCGACCGGCTTCGACAGCGACGCGAGCTGGAACACCGTGTCGGCATCCACGGCGAGGCCCGAGCCGATCAGCCGGGTGCCGAAGCCTTTCGCATAGACCGTTCGCAGGTTGCGCACCACGGCGACCGACATGCCGGGCACGCCGGTGCTGGTCATGAGATTGTTGGCGAGCGTGTCCAGTTGCGCGAGGGCGGCGTCGATCTGGGAATCAGGCACAGGCCCGTTTGGATTGGTGTTGCCGCCGCTGCCCGAATTGTTCAATTCATTGGAACCGCCGCATGCGGTGACGGCCCCGCATAGCGCCACGCCGAGAAAGCGCCGGCGTCCTTGCACTGAGGTCATGTCGTGTCTCCGGATAACTTCTTCTGGCTTGTTTGAATCCAGGCTCGTACGGCGGCCGTGACGGCTTGACGCGTCGCGTCAAGCCGCATTGTTCCGTTGCGAACGCGTTGCCTAGTGTAGGCAGCAAAGAAGCGAATCGAAAGCCGGTTGCGGGAATGGCAGGCATTCTGGCTTGGAGAAGAGCGTTACACTTGCCCATCTTTTTTGCGTAGATACCTTCATCCTGATGCCGGGTTCGCTGTCGAGTTCTTCGGCCTCACGCGTATGAAGAAGCAACAATGGAAAACCTTCTCAAGAAACTCGACCTCACCTCGCTGCGCCTGTTCGTCGCCGTCTGCCAGGAGCGCAACATCGCGCGCGCGGCGGAGCGCGAGTTCATCGCATCGTCCGCCGTCAGCCGGCGCATCGCCGAGATCGAGGCGGTGATCGGCTTGCCAGTGATCCAGCGCCAGTCGCGCGGCATCACCGTGACTCCGGTCGGCGAGACCGTGCTGCGCTACGCGCTGGCGATCATCGGCAATATCGAACAGATGAGCGCGGAGCTGTCGCGCTTTTCGTCGGGCGCGAAAGGGCGCGTGCGGGTGGTGGCGAATCTGTCCTCGATCGTGCAGTTTCTGCCGGAAGACGTGGCCGCGTTCGGGCGCGCGTTCCCGGAAGTGTCGATCGAACTGGAAGAGGAAAACAGCGCCGACGTGCTGCGGATCGTCGGTGAGCACGCGGCGGACTTCGGCATCTGCAATCCGGTGGCCGGCAGCGAGGCGTTCGAACAGGTGCCGTATCGGCAGGATCGTCTCGCGGTGCTGGTGCCGGGCGGCCATCGACTCGCCGGCGCGTTGCGTGTGACGTTCGACGAACTGCTCGACGACAGCTTCGTCGGCCTGCGCAGCGAGAGCGCGCTGACGCAACTGCTCACGCGGCAGGCGGCCGCTGCGGGGCGGCAACTCGACGTGAAGATTCGCGTCAGCAGTCTCGACGCGCTTTGCCGGATGGTGCACGCCGGGCTCGGCATCGCGGTCGTGCCCGAGCAGGTCGGGCTGCTCTATGTGAATGCGCTCGACGTAAGCCTGCTGTCCTTGAGCGATGCGTGGGCGGTGCGCCGCCTCATCATGATCTTCAAGGCGCGCGACCAGTTGAGCGCGAGCGCGGCGGCACTGGTCGGGTTTCTCGGCAAAGGCGTTTGACGCGGGCGACGGCGGGCGAATCGGCAGAGGCATGTCTGCGCCGGCTGCCGGGTGTCGTATGCCGGCGGCGTCGCGCCACCGCCCGGACCGTGTCGGGCACGATCGCACCGATCATCGCCAAACGAGAGGTCTGCGTTGCCGTACCGGCACTTCGGCATTGCCCGCGCGCGCCGTATAGTGAGCGCAAGGAGAATGCATATGAGCGACACGATTCGTCTGGACGGCCGCGTGCTGTACCTGTCCCAGGACCCCGCGGTGATCGAGGCGCAACTCGCCGGCGAGAACTTCACGCGCGCCACGGCGGGCCCATTGCGCGACAACGTCTCCACCGACGAGATCACGCCGGTCACCGTGATGCTCACGTACGACGAACGCCTCGGCCAGTATCCGTACGTCGGCTTCAAGACTGGCGAGCGCATGCCGATCGGCCGCGATGCGGTGAAGAACGGCGGCTTTCAGGTGACGGTGGCGGGCAAGCGCTACGGCAAGGGTTCATCGCGCGAATCGAGTCCGTTGGCGGAGCTCTCGGCCGGTATCCGGCTGATCGTCGCGGAGAGCTTCGAGCGGATCTATCAGCAGAATTGCGACAACATCGGCATTCTCACCACCACTGACTTTTCCGTGCTCGATCGTTTGATCGCGGGGGAAGCGGTGCCCATCGACGAGTTTCTCAAAGGCCGCGACGCGCTCACGCAGCAGATCATTCGCAGCGGCGGCCTGCTCGCCTACAGCAAGTTTGCCGACTGGCCCGCGCCGCGCGTGGGCGATAACACTAACGTGGCGCAGGCCGCGGAGCCGAAGACGCTGGTCGAAAAGATCATCGAACGGCATCTGCATCCGGGCAGCGTGGGCGCGCAGCGCGGCGACGGCGTGTTCATCGCCGCTGACTGGCGCTTCAGCCACGACTACTTCACCGGCATGTGCGCGCACCTGATGCATCGCGCGTTCGGCAAGCCGGCGCCGCTGCATGCGCCAGATCACATCATCGCGTTCCAGGATCATCTGGTGCTCGCATCGCAGAGCATTCCGCATGTGCGCGACGGTCTGCTGCCGGGCGTCGCCAATCTGATGGAAGGGCATACGTCGTTCTCGCGCGACTATCCGGTGCGTTCGCACGGCGCGCTCGACAGCATGCCGGGCTCCGAAGGCATCTGTCACGCGTTGATGGCCGAGCAATACGCGTTGCCGGGACAGGTGGCGTGCGGCACCGATTCGCATACGCCGCATTCGGGCGCGCTCGGCTGTCTCGCATTCGGTGCGGGCGCAACGGAAATCGCCAATAGCTGGGTGACGGGTTATGTGCGTTGCAAGGTGCCGGAGACCTTGCGCATCGAAATCAGCGGTCATTTGCGCGACGGCGTGACCGCGAAGGACGTGGTACTGCATCTGCTGCAGATGGACGCGATCCGCTCGGGCGGTGCGATCGGCCTCGTGTTCGAATACGGCGGCGCGGCCGTGCGCGCGATGTCGATCGACGAGCGCGCGACCTTGACCAACATGGTCGCGGAACTGGGTGGCTTCACCGGCATCGTCGAACCGGACGAACGCACGGTCGCGTTTCTCAAAGAGCGGCGCGGCGTCGATTTCACGCTTGAAAACTGGATGAAAAGCGATGCGGGCGCGACCTATCGCGACACGATTTGCATCGATGCAAGCGCCATCGAGCCGATGCTCGCGCGCCCCGGCGATCCCGGCAACGGTGTGCCGGCGCCGCAACTGGAGCAGGACGTCGCCATCGATATCGCTTACGGTGGTTCATGCACCGCGGGCAAGCGCGAAGACTTCGATTTCTATTACGAGGTGCTGCGCTGGGGTGTCGAGCAAGGTATTCGTGTGCCCGATGGCACGCGTCTGTTCCTGCAGTTCGGCACCATGGCAGTGCGCGCGTATTGCGAGGAGCAGGGCTATTTGCCGGTCTTCGAACGCGCGGGTGTGACGCTCGTCATGCCGGGCTGCGGGTCGTGCGCGAATTGCGGGCCGGGTCAATCGGCCGAGGCGAACGAGGTGACGATCAGCGCGATCAACCGCAATTTTCCGGGCCGTTCCGGGCCGGGCAATGTGTGGCTCGCGAGTCCGTACACGGTGGCGGCGAGCGCGCTGGCCGGAAAAATTACGACCTTCGAACAATTGAAGCGCGCGCGCGGCTAGAATGCTGGCCGGACCTTGGGCCCGGCATCGTGGCGCGTGTGACGCGCAAAAGTACGAGAGGCCGGTACGAGACCGGCCCGGCGAGGCTTATTCTTTCGCCAGAGTCATCGGCAACTATGTTGCTTGGGACCGGAGTAGGGCACTAAAGCGCCAACTCCGCTCGACACAGGAGACAGACAAAATGGCATCCCCCGATCACGCCGGCTCCGTCGCGAAGAAGAGCGGCGGCGCGGCGCATTCCGATGGCGCGGCCAATCGCGCCGCTGCGGCCGCGCCGCTCGACGCCGGCAGCATTTCCGCGCGCCTCGACCGGCTGCCCGCCACGCGCGCCGTCTGGAAGCTGGTGGTGCTGCTGAGCCTCGGCTTCTTCTTTGAACTCTACGATCTGCTGTACTCCGGCTACGTCGCGCCGGGCCTCGTCAAAAGCGGTCTGCTGACGGCGACCACACACGGCCTGTTCGGCTCGACCGGCGTCGCGAGTTTTATCGCGGCGCTGTTCAGCGGCCTCTTTATTGGCACGATCGCGTGCGGGTTTCTGGCGGATCGCTTCGGACGCCGGGCCGTGTTTACGTATTCGCTACTGTGGTACACGGCGGCCAATGTCGTGATGGCATTCCAGGAAACGGCGACCGGGTTGAACTTCTGGCGCTTCGTGGCGGGGATCGGCATCGGCGTCGAACTGGTGACGATCGGCACGTATATTTCCGAGCTCGTGCCCAAGCAGATTCGCGGCCGCGCGTTTGCGTGCGAGCAGGCGGTCGGCTTTACCGCGGTGCCCGTGGTGGCGTTCCTGTCGTATCTGCTGGTGCCGCGCACGCTGCTCGGCCTCGACGGCTGGCGCTGGGTCGTGCTGATCGGCGCACATGGTGCGCTCTTCGTATGGTGGATTCGTCGCGCGTTGCCGGAAAGCCCGCGCTGGCTCGCGCAGCAGGGACGTCTTGCCGAAGCCGATCGTGTGATGACCGAACTCGAAGCGAAAGTGCGTCGCGAGTACGGGCGTGAGTTGCCGCCGCCCGCGCCACCGATGCCGGTCGCGCCGCGGGGGAGCTTCCGTGATATGTGGGTGCGCCCTTACCGCAGCCGCACGCTGATGATGACGATCTTCAACATTTTCCAGACGGTGGGCTTTTACGGCTTTGCGAACTGGGTACCGACGCTGCTCATCAAGCAGGGCATCACGATTACCACGAGCCTGATGTACTCGAGCGTGATCGCGCTGGCTGCGCCAGTAGGTCCGGTTATCGGGCTTTTCATCGGCGACCGGTTCGAGCGCAAGACTGTGATTGTGGTGATGGCTGCCGTGAATATTGTCTGCGGGCTGTGGTTCAGCCAGGCATCGGGCGCGGTGCTGCTGGTGAGCCTCGGGGTGTGTCTGACGCTTGCCGGCAATATCATTTCCTACAGCTTCCATGCCTACCAGACCGAACTCTTTCCAACGAGCATTCGCGCGCGCGCGGTAGGGTTCGTCTATTCATGGAGCCGCTTTTCGGCGATCTTCACAGCGTTTCTGATTGCCGCTGTGTTGAAGCAGTTTGGCACCACTGGTGTTTTCGTCTTTATCGCTGGGGCGATGCTGATCGTCATGCTGGCAATCGGGTTGATGGGACCGCGTACGAAGGGTATTGAGCTGGAAAAAATATCTCAGTAGCTTGTGGAGAGACGCGTCAGAACCATGCTGTGCGGCTGCAGGCAAGCGGAGAGGCCGACGTGCTTCGTGCGCAGAACGGCCAGCTACGCAAGCGCATTGACGATCAACTGCTGGAGGCGGGCGTCCCTTGTCTTCGCCACCTCGGTCGGGCAAGTGTGGATCAAACGGGCGATACGGCAGGGCGGCCAGCGGCGTACGCCGCAATGTTCGCCAGTACGAGTTGCGACATGGCTTCGCGCGTCTCGGTCGTTCCACTTCCGATATGAGGGGTGAGCACAACATTGTCGAGCGTCAGCAAAGCGCGTGGCACGTGCGGCTCATTCTCGAAGACGTCAAGGGCGGCGCCGCCGAGCGTTCGCTGCGTCAGCGCTTCGACGAGCGCGCTTTCGTCGACGACGGAGCCTCTGGCGACGTTGACGAGCATGCCGGCGGGGCCCCGCGCGTGCAAGACCGTTGCATCGACCAAATGGTGAGTGGCGGAGCCACCCGGCAAGGACAGGATCAGCACGTCAGCGACCTGGTTTCCAACCTATCTCGTGAGCGAACGCCATATGGCGTGGCTCAAGGTCGGGTTCTTCGCGATCCTGCCGTTCGTCGGTGCCTCAGTTGGCGTGCTGTTCGGTGGGTGGCTCTCCGATCTGCTGCTGCGACGCACTGGACGTATCAACCTGGCGCGCAAGCTCCCCATCATTAGCGGACTGTTGCTTTCGTCGAGCATTGTGGCAGCGATATATATGAAGAGCGATGCCGCCGATCGCCGTACGCTCGCTGGCGTTTTTCGGACAGGGCATGGGCGGCCTTGGCTGGTCGATCATTCCAGACATTGCGCCCAAACGCCTGATGGGGCTGACCGGTGGCATTTTCAACTTCACGGCCAACATCGCAGGGATCGTCACGCCGAACGTGATCGGCGCTATCCTTGCACTGACCGGCTCGTTCTATTGCGGGCTCGTGTTCATCAGCGCAGTGGCTTTGCTGGGCGCGGCATCGTATATTTTCATTCTTGGGGATATCCGGCGCGTTGAATTGCCCGAGGTCGGTGGTGCGACGAAGAACTCCGCATGAGCCCTGTACTTAAGCATTGACGTTACCTAACGCATAGACCTTCGAAGGCAATCAGATGGAGCGTTTCGATTACGCACGCGAGGACACTGGCAATCTGGTCCTGCTCGAGCATGTCAACCTCACGATACCGGACCAGCGTCTCGCGACTGCTTTCTACGTCAGCGGACTTGGGCTCACGCGCGATCCCTTTTTGATGACCGGCGTGAGCAATATGTGGATCAACGTCGGCCGGTCACAGATTCACTTGCCGCACGGCGACGCACAACGCCTGCGCGGGCGCGTCGGTCTGGTCGTGGGCACGCGGCAGTCGCTGGTTGATCGGCTGGGCGCGGTTCGGTCGGTGCTCGAAGAAACCAGCTTCGGATGGACCGAGCGGGCCGACTGCACGGAGGTTACCTGCCCGTGGGGAAACCGTTACGACTGTCTCGATCCCGACGCGTACCCGGCAGACGTGCCATGGTCGGGTATCGATCTCGGGATTGCTTACGTGCAACTCGATGTGCCCATTGGTTGCGCGGGGTCGATTGCGGCGTTCTACCGCGGGATGCTCGATGCGTCCGTCGAAGTGCGCGATCACCATGGTTCGCAGCAGGCGGTGATTGCGGTCGGGACGCATCAGCAACTTATCTACGCGGAAACGCCCGATGCAAGCCCGGACTATGATGGGCACCACCTGCAGATCTATGTGGCCCGCTTCTCCGAACCGTACGCACGGCTCGCCGCACGCGGGCTGGCCTATAGCGAGGAGCCTCATCAATATCGCTTCGCCGACCTCATCGATCTCGCGAGCGGCGCGCATTGCTTCAAGCTCGAACATGAGGTTCGTAGTTTGCACCATCCGCTCTATGCGCGACCGCTGGTGAACCGGAATCCGGAGCAAAGTAACCGGGATTACCGTATGGGTGGAGATGTGCGCAGCGGCGCGTTCTAGTCGGCGCTCGTAACGTCGACGATGCGCGCCTTCCCTAAGGCTGCCGGTTCGCTGCGATTCTGCTCCGGCGTCGGAGGCGCGTTGTGTTGGGTTGCTTCCAGGTTGGCCTCGAGTGCGATCATATCTTCGCTGGTCAGTCGTGGCGCCGCCGCTTCCACGACGATTCTTTCGATCCGGACTCGCGCTTCCGTGAGTTGCTCGGGCGTGATGCTGCCCAGCGAGAACAAACCAGTGAACCCAGATTTCGAAAATCGGGAATGCCCGGATGATCCGACCTTGGACCAGCGCGGGCGCCTTCAAACGGGGCGGGAAATGAAAGAGGTTGGTTTCAATGCCGTCTGCCGTAAGCCGGCTGAGCTAACCCGGCTCGAAAGCATGATCTTCAGGCTGCCACGCCTTGAAGCAGTGGATGGCTTCCACATCGTGCCATCCACCGCGGAGCTTGGGCCGACCGATCCGGGCCCGGACGCGGTTGATCGAAATTATTGCAGAGTCAAGACGGACGCGACGTTCTCAATTGCGGCGCGCCCGTTGCGACCTTTTCGAAGACCGGCGCTTGTCGAACGTCAGGAACTCCGACGATCGACGGCAAGACGGCGCCTAATGCCAGAACAACGCGATCAGAATAATGATGGGAATGGGCACCCCGAGCATGTAAAGAAGAATTGAGCGCATACACACCTCCTTCGGTAAATGGATCGTAATTTCAATCAGGGTTGGCGTACGCGGCCGCCATGAGTTGCCATCAGACTCGCAGAGAATGCGCCCATCAGAAGCGAGATGAATAACCACAGCGACGCACCGATTGTGACTTTGCGTGCCTTGTCGGCGGCATCCTTGGCGGCAACATCGAGGGCAGTGATTTTCTGCAGCAGGCGCGTGTAGGTGGTCACCACACGAGATTGTGCTGCTTCTGGCGTAAGACCGGTACGCTGCGCAACAAGCTGGGTTAAATAGGCAGTATCTTCCGGCGACAATTGATCGCCCGTTGCGGCGCTGTTTAGGAATATCCGCGCCGTTTCCGCGCGTGCCGTCTCGTTGCGACCTTCCGGGGTGGCGGGTACGGCGAGTGACGAACCGGCGGGCATCCGGAATAGCGAATCGACGAAGTAGCCGAGCGGCCACGTGTTCGTCGCAGCCTCTGCATTGCCGCGTTGGATCGTCCCCATCGTAACCGGGCCACCTGCCGCGGCAGTTGCCGCGGCGGTCTGCGCGCCGGCCCGCACAATGCCCGACGCGGCTGATGTCAATATGGCGGCGGTGAAGAGCGTCGCCACGGCCCAACTCAGAAAACCATGCGCCGTGTCCCTGAAGTGCATTTCATCGGCGTCGACTGTCAGCCAGCGGCCACGTAGGCGTCCCGCCAGATAGCCGCCTAGTCCAGAGGTGAGAATCGAAGTGACGCAAACCCATACGACGGCGGCAAAGCCGAACGCTTTCGCATTCGAGGGCGCCGATGACCACGGGGAGATCGACGTCAGGCCGAGGCCCGTGCCCAATGTCAGCAGGATGAGGGCGAACGCGGCCGCGCCGACGCCGCCCGCGAACACGGCTCCCCATGAGACCGCGGCCTCATGTTGACGGCCTAACAGCGCAGGATCCTTCGTGGCCAGCGTGTAGTCCGCTGGATCTATTGTGTTGTTCATTGACAGCCTCCATGACCTTGTTGATCCGCCGTTGTCGACGCCAACCCTTTCGGCATCACCGCGATGCCCACGCGGGATGAATCGTCTGCGTAGGCAGCATTTTTTGTGCCGCTCGGACCAGGCAGCGTCGCGTACGAGAAAGTCGTCGCGGCGCCGAAAAGTCAGCACCACCGGAAGCCGCGGGTTTGCGTTTGTTGTGGACGCCATCGACGCGAGAACGTGGTGCGCCCGACGCCCAGGAAATATTTCGGCGGTATCGAAAACAAACCGTGCGAAGGAGCGACTGCAAGCTTGGCCCGGCGAGCGCAGCCAGCGGGCATAGTCGTTGCGCGTAAAGATTGTCAACCTGATATTTCGGAGTACATCATGAGCACATTGGATCCGCGGGGCAGCGTGTCCGGCAGCGGCGCGCAGATTGTCGGCGGCGGCGGGGGTGACGGGCCAGGCCCGGACGTCATGGCCGCGTCGACGCTCAAGGGCACAAAGGTCATTTCGTCGGACGGCGAAGACGTCGGCAAGATTTCAGACATCATGCTCGACGTACGCGGCGGCAGAGTGGCGTACGCGGTGTTGGCTGAAGGCGGGTTCCTTGGGATGGGCACGAACCTGCACGCCATACCCTGGCGCGCCCTGACGCTCGATACGGATGAGAAATGCTTCCGCGTGAGCATTGCTGCCCAGCGAATCAAGGAAGATCCGGGCTTTGACAAGGATCACTGGCCGTCAATGGCAGATGCTGCGTGGGGTACGACGGTCCATCAGTATTACAACCGCGATCCGTATTGGTCAGCTGCACGCGATGTCGACGAGCCGCGGCAGAGCGATATCTAGAACGTGGGCTTGGAGCGCTGCCAGAGCGGCACGTTAGTGCTGCCCTGGCGTTAAAGCAATTAGGGAGGCAATGATGAAAGCAGCGAGGAAAGCGGTAGTCTGTTCGGTAATTCTGTTCGCGTTCGCCGGTGCCGCGTTCGCACAGGGAGCAGGGGGTGCTGGAGGCGGCGGAACTGGTGGAGGGGGAGGTGGCACTGCCGGACAAGGCGGCACCGGCATGAGCAAGCCTGATACCGGCGGGACGACCGGCACGACCTCCACTTCGAAAGGTTCGAGCACAAATAAATCGCCCACCCGCATGCCGCAGAATGACCCGCACGCCAAGGGCGCGTCAGACACGGCCGCATCAGGCGCGCAGTGAACTGTACGGAGCGCTCGTGGCGGAAACCTTCGAAGCAATCTGCGGCACGAGTCGGATCTTCGGGAGACTTGACGGCGACGGGGTCGTGGTCCCCCAAGGTCAGCTGGCGCGTCGTTCTGGCAGCCCCCACCGCGACGCGTCGGCGGACAGTGAGAATGGGGTGAGCGGCTGACAATTCCAGTAGTCCGGCGAGGCTCGAGGACGATTGCGCCGACGCACAGCACTAGCAGCAGCATGACGCGCGGTGCGTCGGCCAGCGAAGTGATCAGGCCAACCGCAGGGAGACCTCGACTGTCCGTGTACAGCCGTGACGGATGTCGAGAGATGGAGGCGAACTTCTGGTGAAGACTGCTCAAGCGAGCGCCTTTGTTACGCCCACGCCCGCGTACCGCACTCTATGGTTCATCGAGCCATCGAGGGGCGTAAGCCACGGAGCGTTCGCTGTGCCCATGATGGCTGGCTTTCAGCCCGGCCGCTGTGATCATCAGATCACGTCAGTGAGAATTCGGCGGAGCCCGTCCGCCTTCATGGGAGAAACCTTCGGCGCGTGAGCAGCGATTCGTCGGGCTAACGCGCGCGCGCACCGATCGATGCGCGCACCTGACGATGGAGACGAAAATGAAAATCCTCTTCAAATGCTTCGCAGCTGCAGCACTGATGTCGACTTTTGCGGCGACCGGATCCGCGCAGAATTCAGGCGCGGCCCGCGCGGCTGGAGTTAGTGGTGTAGGGACGGCCCGCGCCGGGGCGGGGATGCGAGGTGCTAGCGTCGCGGAGACGTCTCCGGGTGGCGATCGATCAGGCATGCCTGGCGCAATCCGCACGCCCCATTCTGCGTCGGCGGCCTCCGGACGACGTGAGACGGCGCCGGATAACCGCGGTGCGAGCGCGCCGGCTGATCAGGGGGTGACGCGCGGGGGACCTGAGAATCCGAGCGGACTGAAGAAGCCCGATTGACTCGCCAGTGTGTTCAGGAACGCCTCTGGGCTCCGATCGTAAAGGGATCGACGCGCAGTTCAGGAGAAGATGAGAAACGGGACTATCGATTTTCCGATCGTTCGCAATTCATCACTTCTTGTTCCGCGGCCGACTGTTTTCGGACGAGGGCGGGTGTCGAGCGTCCTCTTGCTCGGCGGTGGTTGCGGGCCTGGCATTCCTGGACGGGTTCCATTAAGGCCGGACATTGGATGCGCGAAGCAGGTATGCAATATAAATCCAGGGTGGCTCGCGCGCCCGCACGGCTCGCGCACTCAAGGAGCGAGCATGAACCAGAACATGGCGAGCGCGGCAGCGCCCATTGCCATCGTCGCGGCCCAGCCGCTGATGCGAAGGCGCACTGGAATGATGAAGCTGCCCATGATCTTCGGATTCACCGCCATGAACATGATCAGTCCCATGATCGGGACGGAAACCACGCCGTTGATCACGGCGCTCCAGTAAAGCGCCTTGATAGGGTCGATCCTCGTAAAGCCGATCATGAGACCGACTAGTGTAGACAGGGCGATGATGCCGTAAAAACGCTTTGCCAGTTGCGGTTTCAGAGCGAGGCTGTTTCGCCAGTTAAACGCACCCGCCATTGCATAGGCTGCAGATCCCGCGAGCACTGGCAACGCGAGCAGGCCCGTGCCGATGATTCCCAGACTGAACAGAGTGAACGCGAAGTTTCCAGCGATGGGTTTGAGGGCAACAGCGGCCTGCGAAGACGTCTGTATGTCAGTCACGCCGTGCGCATTCAAGGTTGCGGCAGTCGTCAGGATGATGAAAAAAGCCACCACGTTTGAAAATCCCATCCCGATCCAGGTGTCCATCCGGATGCGGCGCAAGTTGGACCGACCCTGCTCTGGTGCGTTTTTGAGTGCGCGCTGGCCCGTTTCGGCGCGCATCTCTTCCACCTCCTGTGAAGCCTGCCAGAAGAACAGGTACGGACTGATGGTGGTACCCAGTACAGCGACGATCGTCGTGAGGTAATCGCTTTTCCAGGACAGGTGCGGAACAAACGTGCGTACCAGCACGGTCTGCCATGGGACCTGCACGACAAACACGGTGGCCACGTAAGCGAACAGCGCGAGCGTCAGCCACTTCAGTACGCGTACGTAACTGCGATAGGGAATGAAGACCTGCAACAGCACGGATATCAGTGCAAATGCAACGGTGTAAAGACGTGTTGGGCCGCCGATGACCAGGTTGACCGCCGCGCCCATTGCCGTGAGGTCGGCCGCGATGTTGATCGTATTGGCGATCAGGAGCAGGACCACGGAGGTGTAGAGCAGCCATGCGGGATAGTGCCGCCTGATGTTTGTCGCCAGGCCGTGACCACTCACGCGCCCCAATCGGGCGCTCACGATCTGGATGGCCACCATCAGCGGATAGGTGATAATGATGGTCCACAGCATGTTGAAGCCGAACTGCGCACCCGCCTGCGAATAGGTCGCGATGCCGCTCGGATCGTCGTCCGCGGCGCCGGTAACCAGGCCCGGGCCGAGCTTTTCCAGCCACGACTGAACCTCGGGATCCGGCTTGTCGGACGGGTTGATGTCGATGTCCATTACGGCGCCTGTGGGAAAAATGTCGAACATAGTGCGAGCGGGGACGGTCATGCCTCATGGACCTTTCAATTCGGGCGCTGCAAGGTACGCTGCATGTACGGAAGCCATCTGACGGACCGTCCGTGCCCCCTGTCAGTAACCGATGCTGACCGTCGTTTCCGACGGCCTTGACCCGTCTTTTAGCCGCAGCACCTCGCCCGTCCCCTGCAACTCACTGCGGCCAACGACATCATCCGGACCGAGGCTTCGGCCGCACGCCGGGCACCCGGGCCTCATTTCCGTGAACAGTCCGTCTCCACCGTCGTACGTCCCGGTATGGGCCAGGTTACGCAGCCGCGTCCAATAGCGGCGGTCTTGAGGGTCGCCGACATCCAGGCTTTCGATGAGCGCTCCGCGATGTCCGCATGGGCATTCGACATAAGTGAAAGTGCATGTTTTCATCCTGGCCTCCTGCCGGTTCACAATCATCGCAGCATGAATCGGGCCACGAACCTTTTCCCATGTCCGCGCGTGCCAACTGGAGTCGGAGATTGCGTTCCCGCGCAAAGTATCAGTTAAAAATCGGGCGCCCGGACGTGCTTTCGCCGGAATGTGTTCTTAAGTTTTCCTTCAGAAACCTTGGGTACGTCTGCTCCGTATCAAGAAAAAGCCCATGGAAATTCCGACGCCCGAGAATCGCGCGGTGGCTGTTCGAGGAAATAAGGAATGGAGAGGTCCGATACCGCTGCGAGATTCTTGCCGCTTCCCTGTCGCGTCTTCTATTGACGTACGGCAGCTTGAGCAGCATCGGCGACTGGTGAAGGAGGAGGGTCCCTCAAAAAACAAACAGTCTCAGTGCGAGTCCGATGACACCGCATGTAAGCACGACGGGTATCACCCCGACCTTGAACCGGAACAGTGCGATACCGGCAGCCACGCCTATAAGCAGCGAGGGCCATTCGAATCCGCCCTGCATGCCATGCGGCCACAACACGTGAAGGGCGAAAAACACGGCGAGATTCACGATGACGCCAACCACAGCGGAAGTGATGGCTGTCAACGGCGCAGTAAATTTCAGATTGCCATGGGTCGTTTCGATGAAAGGACCGCCGAGCAGAATGAACAGAAAGGACGGCAGGAACGTAAAGAAGGTCACAACGATGGACGCGGCGACGGCAGAGGATAGTATTGCATCCGGTCCGAACACTGCTTTGGTCCAGCCACCAACGAAGCCGACGAACGAAACCACCATGATGAGCGGTCCAGGCGTGGTCTCTCCGAGCGCCAGACCGTCTATCATCTGTAGTCCGGTCAACCAGTGGTAGTTATCGACGGCGCCCTGGTAGACGTACGGCAACACCGCATACGCGCCCCCGAAAGTTAGCAGGGCGGCTTTCGTGAAGAACCAGGCCATTTGCGTAAGCGTGCCGGTCCAGCCGAACATCAGCTTAAGTGTCCCGATAGCAGCGAGCCAGATGAGGAGGAAGACGGCAAGCACGGTGGCGAATCGCTTCCATGTGAAGAGCGCGTGTCGAGGAGTGGGTGTGTCGTCGTCAAGGAGTGCGGAACCGAACGCATTGTCACTGGCCTTGTGTCCTCCGCCGACCACGAATCTGGATGGAGCGTATTTACCCCCAAAATGACCAATGATGCCGGCCACCAGGACGATGAGAGGGAACGGGACGTTGGCTACGAAGATAGCCAGGAATGCTGCTGCAGCAATTGACCACAGCCACGCGTTCTTCAGTGCGCGAGAGCCAATCCTGTACGCGGCGAAGACGACGATGGCCGTGACCGCCGGCTTGATGCCGTAAAGCACGCCTGCCACGGCCGGGACACTGCCAAAGGCCATGTAGACCCAGGACAGTCCTATCAAAATGAAAAGCGACGGAAGAACGAAAAATCCCCCGGCGATTATGCCGCCCCACGTGCGGTGCATCAGCCAACCGATGTAGGTGGCCAACTGCTGCGCCTCCGGTCCGGGAAGGACCATGCAGTAGTTCAACGCGTGCAGGAATCGCTTCTCGGAAATCCAGCGTTTTCGCTCGACCAGGTCCTGATGCATGATGGCAATCTGTCCGGCCGGACCTCCGAAGCTGATAAAGCCGAGCTTGAGCCAGTACCAAAGCGCTTGGCCGAATGTCACCGACTTGATAGCCTCGATGCGCTGATTGCTCGTTTCGTTATCTGGCGCCAGTTGACTTTGTTGCACTTGAAAACTCCGGATGTTTCAGTTCGCGATTGAATCTTGCCGGCAACCGGAATTCCGTCGCGGGAAAATCCGGCTGGTCCGCTCGATGGAGTGCATCAAAGCGATGAGGAGATTGCTGACGGCGCGGCAGATTAGCCAGATTGACACCTTTACTGCCGAAACGGTGACAATTTCACGTCGGTCTGCGGCTGACGACCTACGCGGCATGGGTGTGGCAGGGGAAAGATGCGTTGTCATTCGCATGCAGTCTTGCAACCTCGAACGCCTGGTCTCGGCCGGCCGTCGCATAAACGCGTCGATCCGCATAGGGAGCGTGACGCTATGTTGGGGCGTCGCCTATAACGGTTAGCGGTGCCCACGCGGTGTGTGAGTCACTACCCTCGTTTCATCATACTAATGGTCCGCTGCGCGTTGCAAGGCAGGCGTCGACGGGCCGTTAGCCACTTGAAAAGCGCGCACGGCTCATGCTGATCCTTTTCATTGCTCCCGCAGGTCTGTTTCGCGATGGCGTCGCGCGTCTGCTCGTCGACGTGGCCGACGGCGCCGAAGTGAAATGCGCCGACTACGCTTTGAGCCCTATCGATAGCGGGCAAACGGTCGATGTACTCATGCTCGACGGCGACTACTTACCGGAGGCGCTCACTACCGCAAGCGCTTCTCATCACTATGCACCGAACCTGCCAGTGCTTGCACTGTTGACCTCGGTCGATCCTCAGACCGTCGAGCAATTCATCTCGGCTGGCGTAGCAGGTCACCTGGGTAAATCGGAGTCTGGCAATGCACTGGTCGGTGCACTGCGCCTCCTCGTTGCCGGCGGGCGGTATCCGCCATCGGCCATTCGCTGGTCGGCGCCCAACGCTTCCACCGACGCGCTGCAGAGCTCCGCCGTCGCGGCCAATCCCAATCCCCATTTCCTGACGCCTCGCCAACTTCAAGTGCTGGCGCTTGCGGCACGCGGCGATTCGAACAAGTCGATCGCGCGACAGTTGAACATTACGGAAGGGACCGTAAAAGTACACTTATATACGGTGTACAAAGCTCTGAAGGTCGGAAGTCGGGGGCAGGCGAGCGTTGCCGCAGCGCGGTTGCAGAAGGTCGGCGATGTGCAACTTCACCACGCGCTGGACGGCCAGCTTTCAATCAGTCGGCTGCTGGCTTACACGACGCCCACCCGTTTTCAATCCGGCCACATCCTCTTTCACAAAGATGACCGGAGCGATGCGCTTTACTACGTGGTGCGCGGAACCGTCATGCTCGAGGAGATCGGCATCGAGGTGGGGCAGGGCACGATACTGGGCGAAATCGGACTCTTCTCTCCGGACCATCAGCGCACGTGCACGGCGCGTTGCAAGAGCGAATGCGAGTTGCTGGTGGTCTCGGCGACCGACGCGATGCGACTTTATTATCAGGACCCGGAATTCGCCACCTATCTGATCCACTTGATTACCCGCCGATTGGAGGCCGATAAACTCCGCACGAGGCGTTAATTGTGACTGTCGAACGTTTATTGCGGACTCGGCATTCCAACGCGCTTCGACTTTGTCCGATATCGACTGACATAAAGCGGATGGCGGGCAAAAAAAGCCGTTTTTCCAATGTTTTTTTGACCTATAACACATACAAATCACCAGTCTGCTGAAGACGTCGGGCGCGTGTTCGCGTCGCCCCGTCGGGCGGCGAGATCCCCTACTTCGAGCATTTCGGCTCAGCGCTGAAAGGTTGCGCATACGTGGCCGCGGCGCTTCCGACGTGACATTTGAAAGAATGCGCAGGGGCGGTGAAGTCTGTTGTGTATAAGACCCGTGCACGCCAAAAAAATGGCTTGAATAATAGTGATGGCAGATTTCCCCCTTTCACCGGATGGACTGGTTTGTGTCGTTCGCGCTGTGCTGTTTATGGACCTCGTTGAGTCCTGCAGGCTGATGCAGGATAACGAGGTCGAAGCAGCACGGCGCTGGCGCGCGTTCAAGGCGCAGATCGAGAATGAGTTTGTGCCGGCGCATTGCGGCCGCCTGATCAGAACTGAGGGCGACGGACTGATGGTCACGTTCGTCCGCCTGCAGGATGGACTCGCCGCGACCTTTGCGATCCAGCGCGCGTCGCGCGAGGTCAACGCAGGCGAGCCGGCGAGCAGGCACATGCTCTTGCGGATGGGCTTGCACGTCACGGAGTTGTACGAAGACGAGCGTGACGTGTACGGCTGCGGCGTCAACCTGGCTGCGCGCCTCTACACGTTGGCGGGACCGGGAGAGATCGTGGTGTCCGCGCAGGTACGGGATCAGCTTACTTCCGAACTGGACGCGGAAATCGACGACCTCGGCGAATGCCATCTGAAGCATTTCGAGCATCCGGTGCGCGCCTATCGGATCGGTCCGCCCGGTCCACGTCCGCTGATCGAGCGTGGCGCCGCTTTTTTGCCGGAGCTGCGGCCCACAATTGCGGTGATTCCATTCATCTTGCGTGGCGGCGACGTCGAACAGCAGATGCTCGGCGAAGTGCTCGCCGACGAGATTATCTCCTCCTTGTCTCGCACGGCCGAGCTTCAGGTGATCTCGCGTTTGTCCACGACCGCGTTTCGCGAGCGCGGCGCGTCACTTGACGAAATCAGTGGGTTTCTTGGCGCGCGTTACGTATTGTCGGGCGCATATCGAATGTCGGGCGATCGGTTCGTGCTCGTCGCCGAGCTCGCCGAGGCCAAATCGCGTCACATTTTGTGGACTGAGAGCATCAGAGGCCACACTTCCGAGATCATGCTCGGCGAAGACGAACTGATCGGCCGGGTGGTCGGCGAAGTCAGCAATGCGATTATCAATCGCGAATTGCATCGGGCACGATCGCAGGCGTTGCCCACGCTCGAAATCTCGACGCTGCTGATGAGCGCTATCGTGCTGATGCACCGCGGCGTGGCGGACGACTTCAACCGCGCGCGGGACATGCTGGAAGTGGTGATCGAACGCGCGCGCAGACAGGCATTGCCGCATGCATGGCTCGCCAAGTGGCATGTCTTGCGCTTCAATCGCGGTTGGACCGATGACCGCAGCGGCGAAGCAAATGTGGCGCTCGAATGCACGCGACGCGCCCTCGACGCCGATCCTGAGTGTTCGCTCGCGTTGACCATCGACGGATTCGTGCACACGAATCTGCTCAAGCAACTCGACGTCGCGCAGCAGCGCTACGCGCTCGCGCTGTCGGTCAATCCCAACGATTCGCTTGCATGGCTGCTGAAAGGCACGCTGCACGCATTCGAAGGCGAGGGCGAAGAGGCTGTCGACGCAACCGAGCGTGCTCTCAGGCTTTCGCCGCTCGATCCATTGCGCTACTTCTACGAATCACTTGGTGCAACGGCCGCGCTATCCGCAGGCCTTTACGAACGCGCGGTGGAACTGGCGCAACGGTCCCTGCGGGTGAACCGTACCAACACGTCCACGTTACGCGCGCTGGCGATCGCGCAGTCGTTGCTCGGCAACGTCGAGGCAGCACGTTTGACGGTTGGCGAAGTGCTGGCCATCGAGCCGACACTGACGGTGCAGCGTTATCTCGAACGCTCGCCTAGCGGCGCATACAAGACCGGCAAGATCTGGTCGGAGGCACTCCGTCAGGCGGGATTGCCTGGCTAGATAAAAGAAGCAATGAATGCGGTGCTGGATCCCTGAGAGAGGAGACATGTCGTGGGCGGACTTGGCGGAGCGGGTGGAGCAGGTGGAGCGGGTGGGGCAGGTGGGGCAGGCGGTGCGGGAGTTCCGCCCGGCGGTGGCGGCGCGGGTGGCGTCTATGATGCGGGCGGCGGCGGCAATTCGGGCGACGGGCGGCTTCTCGCGCAAGCGCTGATTGGACACCGGGATGGGATAGTGGGCAGTTGGCGGCCTCCGGAACGGGTCACGCTCAACTTCGATAATCAGAAACTGCAGAATCTCGCCACACCGCCGGTGCTCGACGATCCGGCTCAACTGTGGCGATGGGAACCCTGGGTGCGCGCGACGGTGTTCGATTTCGAACTGCTGACCAGTCTGCATTTTTCGTTTCCCGACCCTTCCACCGCCATGCTGTCTCACCGGGCAAGCGGCGCGGACGTGGAAATCGTCTCCTTGAGCAGGCCGGGTGTGGACGTCTTCACGAAACAACTCGACTGGTTGGACTTCTATTCGGACCTGCGCGAGGACCGTACTGCGGAGATACTGTGTCAGATGGGTCCGCAAGTGGCGTTCTGGAGCACCCTTATCTATCTGCATCCGAGCCGCACGCCGAAGACGCTCGAACTGCTCGATACTGTCGTGCGATTCGCGATTTTCGTGGAAATTCGCTTCAAGCATGCGATAGCGGCGCAAAGGGCCATCGAGTACTCGACCCAGGTCCAGCCGATGATCCAGACACCGGGGCATGGCTCGCTACCGAGCGGCCATTCGACCCAGGCGTTCATTATCGCGGTGGTGCTGTGCGCATTGTTCAATGAGTTGCCCGGCTCCGTATTCCATCAGCAGGTGATGAGGCAGGCGTACCGCGTCGCGGTGAATCGAACGGTGGCGGGTGTGCATTTTCCGATCGACAGCATTGCGGGTCACGTGCTCGGTACTTCACTCGGGGAATACTTTGTCGCGCGGTGTAAGCGCAAGCTTGGCGGCAACGGCATGATTACTTCGCGCTATTTCAAGGGCAAGGATATCAACGCCAATGATCCGCACGGCAACCCGGATTTCGACTATCACGAGCCGCTGAGCGACGCCGATGTCGCCGCCTATATCGCGAACAATCCGGCCATGACCGCGGCACAGGTGCAAGCCTACTTCTCGTTCATCGGCTGGGACTCGGTGCAAACGGCCGTGAATGGATCCGACATTCTGTCGTGGCTATGGAACCAGGCGGAGAGCGAGTGGACGGGTAAGAGTCTCCAGAACACGCGTTTGCCGTAAGCGTGTCGATGCGTGCAGAAAGGGTGGCATACGAGGTGGCATATGAGCGGGCAATCCTTGGCGGGCGGCGGCACGTGGAGTGGGCTCAACTGGACCGGACGCCCCGCTGACAGCGCCCGCGCCGATCCCTATCTGGCGTGGGCAGACTCAACGGCATTTGCTGACCTCGGAGGGCAACCCACGGGTTGGGTGCGCGTCATCCTCGAACTGGAAGCGCACTGGCCAGCAGATGGCGCTCCGCCACTTACCGCGCAGGCGTTCGCGGAGAGTCTGGAAAACGCGAACGCCGCGTGGAAGACGTGGATTCAGGTATCGACCATCTATCGCTTTCCGCCGCATGATCTGGAAGCGTCGCGCTTCCTGACTGCGATCGTGACAAAGCAGTTCTTCACAGAAATCGATGGCGCCATGAAGGGTGTCGTGAAGCGCTTCGAACTCGGGATGCCGATCGCTCCTGGCGACGCGGCGCAGTCTTTGGCTCCCGGTCCCGAAGCGCGCGTGCCGGGAACGGCGCCCGTCTTCGGTCCCATTGCTCAACCAGGCGCAGCGTCTACTGACGCGCCGGACCAGCCGCACGCCGTGTTCATGGGAGTCATGGACGACGGACTGGCGTTCGCTCACGAACGCTTTCGTTCCGTCGCCGATATTCCGTCGACCCGTATCGAATACTTCTGGAATCAGGATGACGCGGCGGCGGCGCCGCTCGGCGTGCACTACGGGCGTGAGCTGGCACGCGACGAGATAAACGGCTTGCTTAAGCAGTGCGTGAGCAACGGACTCTGCGATGAAGACGCCGTGTATCGGCTCAACGGTTACGTCGGTGCGCGCAAACGCTGGGCGCACGGCACGGAGGTCATGGATCTCGCTTGCGGCGTGAGGCCCAACAAGATCGAGGCCGCCGCATTGATCCTGGAAGGGGAGCGGACGGGAACGGTTCAACCGCCGCGTATCCTGTGCGTCCAGTTCAAGACGGCAGGGCGAACGATTCGCGACACGTCCGGGCTCTGGTTCGCCGTTCACGCACTCGACGCCATCCGCTACCTCCTGCGTCGGGCCGACGATCTTGCCAGCGGCGCGGCGTACTCGGTTGTACTCAACCTGAGCTACGGCTATATGGCGGGTCCGCACGACGGCAGTTCGATCATTGAAAGCGCGATGGACGAACTGATCGGCCTGCATCGCGATCTATCCATCGTCGTACCCGCAGGAAACAGCAACATGCTCCGCTGTCACGCGACACTCCCGGTTGAGAGCGGAACGTTGAGTTCGATCACGTGGCGAGTCTTGCCCGATTGCGCCACGCCTGGTTTTCTTGAGATATGGTTGCCGAAGGGTGCCGATGCATCCAGCGTGACCGTTCAGATTACTCCACCGTGGGGAGACAAGAGCCCCGTGTTTCCTGTCAAGAATCTCTACACATGGCAACCGGGGCGTAATGTGCTGTGCACGGCGGTCTATCTGGATCGCGTCGCGACGGGGGACCGCAATATGATCCTGATCGCACTCGCCCCCACGACGATGAATCAGCCCCAGCGCGATCCGGCGCCGGCGGGTAACTGGACCGTGACGCTGACGAACGGGTCGGGTCACGATCTGGAGATTCATGCGTGGGTGCAGCGTAACGAAACGGCCTACGGATATCCGCTGCGGGGGCGCCAGTCGCGCTTCGAGGATCCGGAGTACAAGAGGTTTGTGTTTGGGGCCCACGTCCGGGACTTCGACGAAGGCAATGCGTCGACCTGGATCAAGCGTAGTGGCACGTTGAGTTCCATTGCGACCGGCGAGCACACCGTCGTGGTCGGCGCCTATCGCAGAACTGACGGACGCGCCGCGACCTACTCATCGACCGGACCTTCCCTTCGGGAGACGAAGCGATCCGGTCCGGATGCGGCGGCTGTCAGCGAAGACTCCGTCGCATGCGCAGGTGTGCTGGGCGCCAGTACGCGCAGCGGCTGCCTTGTTGCGTTGAGCGGAACCAGCGCAGCGGCTCCGCAGGTGGCCCGCTTGCTGGCGAGGCAAAGAATCATCGAGTACGGGAATGGATTGCAGCCCAATGTTTTCACGCCTTTGCTTTCCGCTCGCGCATGGGTCGACAACGAGGCGGATTCCCTCGATCCGGAGCCGGTGACGCTGGCCCCTCACCTGTTAGCCCCATGCCTCGGCACTCTGAATCCACCGCCGGTGCCGCTCGGTCAACATGCCTATGTGCCGCGCCTGCCTGAGATTCGGGCAGGTTCCGGCAGATTGCCTTCGCCGCGCTGGAAGAAAAGAGGTATCAAGCTGTAGCGAAGCCATAACGCGTCGAGGAACGGGTCTTCTTCACCCGGCCCTCGTCGTGTGTCACGTGCGTCCGCTGCCGGGATCCGGAGCGGACAGGAAGATCATTGACCTCCCTTGAATAGCTGCTGGAGCCTCGCCGCTTCTCCGTTCTGCTGCGAGCGCACGAGGTCCTGATAGACCTCGGCGCGGGTTTTGCCCTGTTGAATCGCGGGGCCGCCCGACATCGAACTGGTCGACATGTCTGACCCTTGCGAGCTGTTCATGATCTCAGTTGCCGTCGGCGGCTGTTGCGTGGTGGTTTCCTGCGCGTTTGCCTGCAATGAGCACGCGCAGAGCATGCCGCTGAACAGTAAAAGTGCTGTCTTCATTTTGACTCTCCTTTCGAGGTGGTGGCGCATGTACCCGCTGCGCCGAACCGAAGCGCCGATGTGCGCCGTGTCCAGGGAGAAAGCGGGTCGCTCCGTGGAACGGAGTGAATGCGATCGGGCGAGGTTGCAGAGACGCTTAGGTTGATCGCAGTATGTGTGGCAGGTGCTGACTCGGCTATATGCCATTGGTGATAGACGACGAAGGATGCGCGCCGGACGCGCCCGGCTCACCAACCAATCGTGTCGCGCAAGTCGCGCTCCCGGGAGAAGCGATGTTCGGGAAGAAGAGCCAGCAATCTCTCCGCGAACTCCGCGAGACAACCTTCGTCGATAACCGTTCGAAGCTCGCTGCGAAACGAGTTAGATATTTAAAAACGGGCCACCCGCGACGTTTACGTTAGTAGAGCGCCGCTGCTCTCGTAAGAAACTGCTCAGCTACGGTCGACGCGACAACCCGGCATTTGCACCAGGTTTGTCCGGCTGCTTGCTGCGCTCCATCGGGTCTTGACGGATTAGGACTGAGTGCGGCGATGCTCACTGGCCGGGTCATGGAAATTGTTCATGGCCATATGCGCGGCTGGTTCCAGTTACAAGGAGAGCCTGCAATGCCCAAAGACTTCCAAATCGAAAAGCTCGTTGACTCGTTGGCGACGATCAGCAGCATCATTTTCCATCGACTGCACTGTATGGAATGCAACCAATGCGAGCCGTGCGGCCCAGCCTTCATGAAGGCGCTGAACACCTTGCGAGAAGCGGGCAACGTTCAGGAAACGATTGGCGCGGCTCCGGCGGACCTGGGGCGGGACGTCGGAACCAGTGCCAAAGGCGAGTAACTTGAACCTGGCATTGGGGCTTCGCGTAGTGGCTACGTGCGGCGGCGTATTCGTTTCAACATCGAGAGGTTGTTTTCGACTCGAGGGGTCGTCGGCAACCTCGCTGGTTTCAGTGGTCTTGCCTGCACTGTACTCCGGAGACCAAAAACGTTTGCCGGACAGTGTTTGCGGGCTGGAGACACAACTGCTTGACGCGGGCATTATTGAGAGTTCGGGGAAGGCAAGGATAAAGGCCAAAGAATCTGCAGGCATTGCGCGCGTGTCCATCAGCAGACTAACGGGCCTTGCTCAGCAAGTCACAGCGCTCCTCGCGACGGCGGGCATTGAAATTGGCACACAGATCAGGGATGGCGATTTCGTCGTTTCGGACCTGTCCGACCTTGATGACGGCGAGTCGCTTCGCATTGCCGACGACTTGCATCGACGCGGCTGCCCTTCGATCTCCATCTGGAGAAGAGGGGAGGAGACATTCCTGGGACCAGTCACGGCACCGGGATGGTCCGCTTGTTGGCATTGCGCGCGCCAAAGGCTCAACGACTCCTTGAACGATGACATTGGCGTGGTCGCCGACGATCCGGCGATAGCAAAGGCCGTCGCCGATAATGTCATCCTCGCCATTCGCTACCCGGATGTCGCGGGCTATGGGTGTCTGGTCGCGAAACACCGGTCAACCACCCTGCATGCCATTTTGCCGATGCCGTGGTGCGCGACGTGCGGCGGCACGATAGCGTCTCAGCGATGGGCGCCGATTAACCACTCCGTGCTGGTCCCCGAAAGGCTGCGGGCGCTTGCCGACCCACGCGCCGGCGTGGTCCGGCATCTGTTCGTTTTTGCAGGGGACGGCAGCGACACGCCCGCCATGCCTATCTGCGCTAGCGCTATGATGGCTCAGCCTGTGCTCCGTCGAGCTGCAAAAGAATCCATCCTGCAGGGGGAGGGAAAGGGATCAACGCAAGAGGAGGCGTTGCTGAGCGCGATCGGCGAGGGCGTCGAGCGCTACGCGGCATCGTTCTGGAACCACGCGGATTTGACGAAGGGCTCTCTTAACGAACTTGGCGATCGAGCGTTTGATCCCGGATGGCTGGTGCTGTACGACAATGAGCAGTACGCCCGGTCCAACTTTGCCTTTGAACCGATCGATTCCAACTCGCCGATGCTATGGGCGAAGGGTCGTTGGCTGGATACGGGCATTGAAGTGCTGGTTCCAGCGCAAGCGACTTACATCAACTTCACTGGAGACGAGCCGCCCATCGGCCAGACCACCAGCAACGGCCTTGCAGCCGGGAGTTCATTTAATGACGCGGCCTTGCGCGCGGTGTATGAGTTGATCGAGCGAGACTCGTTCATCCTGCACTGGTTGGCGGGGATGAAGGGAAAACGCATCGATCCTGACGACTGCGATGACATAAGTCGCAAGGCGCTTGACGACGTTCGGAGGCTCGGCGCGCACACGGAGCTATACCTCCTCGATTGCGATACCGGTTATCCAACGGTGGCCTGCCTTGGCTTGGGGAACGGTGTTTCGTGGCCGGGCGCTACGATCGGATTAGGAACGCATGCCGACATCGATATCGCGTTGCGGAAGGCCGTACTCGAACACGGGCACTACGGAGCGTACATGCGTAGGTTGACACGCGAAGGACGGCACCGACACGTACGTGCGCCCGAAGACGTGGTGGGCAGTCTGGATCACGGGCTGTACTATTGCCACGCCGATAACGCGGCGGGTTTGGATTGTCTGCGCCACGCTCAAGTCTCGGTAACCTTGGCGAACTTACGCAAGAGGTATCGGGAACAGTCAAGCCTGACAGCCTGCGTTGCTCGCTTGTCGGCATGTGGAATTCGAACAGCGGCGGTTGACGTCACGACACCGGATCTAGCCTTGGCGGGGCTCTGCGTCGTGCGTGCTTTTGGAACCTACGCACAGCCGATTCACTTCGGATTTGGCTACGAGCGGCGGAATAATCCGAGGCTAACGGCTCTGTTGAACGGCCCGATCCAAACGATGCCACATCCGATTGCGTGAACGCGCTCGGAGACAGGGCGCCGCATCCAGCAGCATGTCGCGAAAGCGGTCGATCGGAAAGCTCAACGTTCCGCGGAATTGACCTGTGCGAAGTGCCCGGCCTCAGCCGCCGCACCCAGTCGTCGTCAATCCCTTGCTCCTTGCTTTGCCAGTCGTCGCGCGCGGATCTGCGCCTTGGTTCGCCCGTGTTGTTGTTCGTCAATTTCGCTAGCGCGCTCAACTTGTCCTTCATTTCCGCTAACGCTGTGCCGATTGATGCGACAGGTACGTTATGCACAAGCAACGGCAAACATAAATACCAACAGCCCGCGTGGCGATCTTCCGAAAACCCCCGTCTTAATGCGTTGATGAGAAACGCCATACTGTAGGACACTTTAGGCGCCAGTCAGCGGGCCCAGCATTCCTTGCGTGGATGTTCGAGATAGGGCAAACGCACTGCGCTTCATCAGTCGTGACGGGTAGTGAGTCCACGTTCCCGGCGGATAGGCGCGTAAGCAGCATTAACGGACAACATTTGCGCTTCAATGGACACCGCCAGCACAATTAACGATCTCCGACAGCGTTCGGGCCGCCTGCATCGTCACGAAGTCGTGCGCGTTGGGAATTTCGCTCGCATGGCAGGCATACATCCACTCATCGTCCTCTCATGTCTGCCGCCAGCCCGACGACGCCGGGCGCTGCATTTCGCTTTCCTAGAGATCGAGCACCAGCGACTCGCCCTTGCAACCCGAGACGCACACGGTCATCACCGTGTTGCTCTCACGCTCGCTCGCACTCAGTACCGTGTCGCGATGGTCCGGCTCGCCGGACAGCACGCGCGTCTTGCACGTACCGCACAAACCTTGCGTGCAGCCGTGCTGGACATCGATGCCCGCATCGAGCAGGGTCTGCAGCAGCGTCTTGCCTGGTACGACTTCCAGACTGCGTCCCGAACGGCTCAGTTCGATTCGGTAGGGCTTCTTCGTTTGCGCTGGCGCGCTGCGCGCGACGAATCGCTCGAGGTGCACATGCGTGAGTCCGAGCTCGCTGCAGTGGCGCTCGAAATCATCGAGCATCGGCGTCGGGCCGCACGCATAGAAATGCGCGTCGCAGCGTCGGGTGGCGAGAAATTGCACGAGGTCGACGCGCTCACCGTGCTCGTCGTTGAAATGCCACTTGACCTCGAGTCCAAGCGCGTCGATCTCTTCGGCAAACGCCGCCTCGCGACGCGAACGCGCACAGTACAGCAGCTCCACCGATCGTCCGAGCGCGCGGAGCCGCCGCGCCATCGCCAGGATCGGCGTGATGCCGACTCCACCCGCAATCAGCACGGTATGGACCGCGTCTTCGCGCAACGGAAAATTGTTGCGGGGCTTGGATATTTCGATCCGCGCGCCGACCCGCAAGTGCTCATGCACGTAGCGCGATCCACCGCGGCTGTCTTCGACATTGAGCACGCCGATCACATAGCGGTCATTGTCTTCTGCGGAATTGCACAGCGAATAGCTGCGGATCATCCCGTTGGGCAGATGCAGATCGATGTGAGCACCGGGCTCGAAGGCGGGGAATGTCGAGCCGAACTGCGGCCGCAACTCCACGCTGATGACGCGCTGCGCCTCATGGCGAATCGCGTGGACCGTCGCTCGCAATTGCGTCGTTTCGGGCTTGTTGCGCACGCGCGGCGGATGGTATACCACCAGCATTTCCAGCGCCGAATCGCCGAGATTGCGGAAGGAGTGCGGCACGCCTGCCGAAATCGGGCTGACCGAACCGGCCGCGACCGCTTTGACTTCGTCGCCGACGGTCACTTCGCCGTGCCCTGACAGCACGTAAAACAGGTGAGCATGCGGCTCGACATGGGTCGGAGAGAATCCGCCGGGGCCAACCGACGTCAGTTCGATGCTGTACGCGTTACCGGTATACGTCGTGTCGGCGATCGTCTTATAGCCGGACTTGTTGATAAACAGTCCCGTCAGCGGAACCCACGGCACTTCGTCCACATGCCACGTGACCGGGGTTTCGGCAGTCGTCGCACCGGACGGCTGGGTATCGCGCACGGCGACATTCATTTCGTCTCCTCCAGAATGGTTCGCGCTTTTCGTCGGCACGGCTGCACGCGTGCCCGTATCAAACGCGATATTTGCGGGGTGTGGGAACGTGGCTATACTTGATTCAACCTCGTTTCCCTGTGCGAATACTAGATATCCCGCTCATAGTTGATCAAGATTGATTTTTAAAATCGACATGAAGAAGCAAAACGACTTTCTGACCCGCGAAGAAGCGCTTGCGGCGCTCGGAGTAAAGGTAGCCACGCTGTATTCGTACGTAAGTCGTGGTCTCATTCGCAGTGTCCCCGTGGCCGGGAGCAAACGTCATCTCTACGCAAGCGAAGATGTCGAACGCTTCGCGGCGCGTGGGCGCGGAAGGCTGCCGCGCTCCGTCACGGCCGGTACTTCGATGCGCTGGGGCGAACCTGTGGTTGCATCATCGATCACCTATATCGACGAGCGCGGCCCCGTCTATCGCAACCGCCGCGCACTCGATCTGGCGCAGGGGGGGCACGCGTTCGAGGTGGTCGTGCATTTTCTGATCACGGGTGTCTGGCAGGACACGCAGGCCGATTGGCCGCCAGCCGACATTTCCCCCGACACGGCCGCATTGCTCGCGGCGCACGCAAAGGCCGTCGCACCCGATGACATCGGCAACCTGATGGCCATGGTCGCCCTGTCGCTCGGCATGCGCGGAAGGGATCGAGCCGAGATGGCCGATGGCGCCACCGTGCAGATGGCACGCACGATTCTTCATGCGTTTACCGGTTGCCTGGGTTTTCTTTCGAAGAATGGCCGGTACATCGTGCGCAAACCGGGCGAATCGCTCGCCGCATGGGCGCTGCGTGCGAGTGGCGCGCCGGTAACGCCGCAAGCGGTGCAGGCGGTTAATTCCACGCTCGTGATCCTCGCCGATCACGAACTCACGCCTGCCACGTTCGCGGCTCGTGTCGCCGCCTCGATCGATGCAGGGCTCTGCAACTGCGTCGCCGCAGCCATCAGCGCACATGTGGGCTATTCGACGGGGGCAGTGACGGATCGTGTGGAAACGCAGCTATTCGACGATCCGCGTGGCGGCGTGTCGAATTCGCGCCTCGAACTCGTGCGCACTCGCGGCGCCAGCCTGTACGGTTTCAATCATCCACTGTATCCGGCGGGTGACCCGCGAGCCGAATGGATTCTTTCGCTGGCGAGCCGCTGCGGTGATAACGACCCGGCCGTGCGCAAAACGCTGAAGGTTCTCGAACGTCTGCGCGACGAGGACGGCATGACGCCAGGACTCGCTCTAGCGTTGGTGCCCCTGACGCGCGCACTTGGCATGCCTGGAGGAAGCGCCACCGCATTGTGGATTCTCGGCCGCACGGCAGGCTGGTGCGCTCACGTCGTCGAGCAGCGCATGCAGGCGTTCATGCTGCGCCCGCGCGCGAAGTACATTTCCGCGGCGCCCAACAGCGGCTGACAGCGTTCCGGCGGCAAAAGACCGCTTTCGACCGAACAATCCCATTCCCCTCGCTGCATGGATTCCCTTGCAGCTGCCTCACTTCGTCTTTGCTCAGGAATGTGTCACGTCCTGATAGTCGATTTTGAAAATCAATCTTGATCGAAAAATTATGACCTCCCTAGTATCTGGGCACCGATCGCGGATAGCCAGTCCGTTCAGGAGGAGACACATGAACGCATCCGGCTTGCGCGTTCGGAACGCTCACCGCCTCCTTCCATAGACAACAAAGCAAATGTCTTCACGTACCACGCCGTTCATCGCGTGGCGTTGCGAACTCTAGATAACGGTACTCCGACCATGCGCACGATAGACCTGCAGCACGTGCTCGACAACGCCCGCCTCAATTCATTTCATTGGAACCTGCTGTTCTGGTGCGCGCTGATGATCATTTTCGACGGATACGATCTCGCGGTTGCAGGCATTGCGCTGCCTTCGATGATGAAAGATCTGGCCGTGACGCCCGCCAAAGCGGGGATGATGGTCAGCACCGCACTCTTCGGCATGATGTTCGGCAACGTCGTATTCGGAATGGTCTCTGCACGAATCGGAAGACGCCGCACGATTGCGCTGTGCCTTGCGCTCTTCAGCGTATTTACAGCAGCGGCGGGTTTCGCACATGACCCTCTGATCTTCAGCGCAAGCCGGTTCATCGCGGGCCTCGGCATGGGCGGCGTTATGCCCAACGTGGTCGCGCACATGACCGAGTACTCGCCGCGACGCGTGCGCAGCACCATGGTGACACTGATGTTCAGCGGCTATTCAATCGGCGGCGTGGCCGCTGCGCTGCTGGGTAAAGGTCTCATCGAGGCGCACGGGTGGCAATCTGTCTTTCTTGCAGCGGGCCTGCCGGTACTGCTCGTGCCATTCGTCTTGCGCGCGTTGCCGGAATCGATGCCCTATTTGTTCGCGACGAATCGGTCCGACGAGTTGAAGAGTGTGCTCGCGCGAATTGATCCGCGCTTTTCTCCTGGCGAACCGACACAGTTCCGGTTTTCCGATAGCGGCAATGCTTCGAAAGCAGTGGTTTCCCAGCTCTTCGATGATGGACGAGCCTTCAGCACTTTGATGTTCTGGCTCGCCTGCTTCATGTGCCTTTTCATGGTGTACGCGCTCAGTTCGTGGCTCGTGAAACTGATGCTCGGCTCGGGCTATGGACTCGGTTCCGCATTGAGCTTCATCCTCGCGCTCAACCTCGGCGCGGTCTTGGGCGCAGTGGGCGGCGGCTGGCTCGCAGACCGTTTTCACATCAAGCGCGTTCTCGTCGGCATGTATGTGCTCGCGGCGGTTTCGATTGCGCTGCTCGGGTATCGTCTGCCGATGGCATGGTCTCTGGTCCTCGTAGCGCTCGCAGGCGCAGCGACTATCGGTAACCAGATTGTCACGATCGCCTATGCCGGTCAATACTATCCGGCTGCGATGCGGGCGACGGGAGTCGGATTCTCGCTGGGCGTCGGACGCCTTGGCGCCATTATCGCGCCGGTTCTCGTCGGCGCAGTGGTCGTCATGGAACTGCCATTAGTCCAGGATTTCTACGCGATCGCAATTCCAGCCGTCATCGCTGCCATTGCTATCTCTGCGATCGATCATCGGCGCTCCGCATCATCACATCTCGATGCGTTGACTCAGATATGAACGCCGTAAAAGCACATCTCACTTCCCGTTCTCGAAGATAGAAGCATCTCGCAGTAAAAGTGAATTGGGAAAAATCAGGAAGCGGTCGCCAGCATCAGCGGATTCGCGCCGTCGTCCACGGACAAGCAGGCCAGCGTACGTATTGGCACACGTCATAAGTTTTAGCACCGGGCACACATGCGCAACCCGCCAAGGCCAATGGCACGCCCAGACCGGATTTACGGTTCACGTTGGCACTCATACGCCAGTCATCATGTATTGGCCCTTTCATACTGGAGAGCGCCCGTGACCATGCTCGATATCTGGCCCAACTCGGAGTTCGCGGGCGTCCTGCTCAAAGTTGGCAGGATGGTGGAGCAAAAACGGGACCGTCAATCGCCGCACGCGCTGATCCGGTTCATGGTACGGCCTTGTCAAAGGCGCCGCTGACGGTTTTATCAATCAGTCTGAAGGAGTAGTTCGATGGACATCACTCTCGTACCCGGCAATTCCCTCATCACGGCGACGCCCGAGGATGGTCGGCACCTGGCGATCAAAATGGCGCGCCTTGTGATCAAGGCCACGCAACCTGACGACGACGTACGGGCAAAGTTGCGCGACGTCTATGCGACCAACGCTTCAGACCTGATTCAGGTTGGCCACGTCGTGGCGCTCGAGTTCGCCACCATCGCTGCAGCGAACAACTATTGGCGAAGCTAATCGCACACGCCGCAAACGCGCCGCGCGATCCGTTGACAGCGCGGTGAGCAGGGTAGCCCCTGAGATGGCTCGCTACTGCTGTCGAGGGGTGCTATTCTGCGTGATCGTTCGTCGAGACGGTGATCAACATGAGTGACAGCCCGCTGCCCAGTATTCGGACATGGTCGACCAGCACCGTTCCTCGGGCGCAACGCGTGGCGTATTTCGAAGCTGCGTGTGCGACCGCGCTCATTCCCTTCAGCTTCTCGGGACCCGACGCAGCGAGTTTTTGCGCGTCGATCGAGGCCGTGGACCTGGGACCTCTCTCCTTAATGCGTCACAGCGGCAGTGCGCATATGGTTCGAAGCGGTAAGCTGGAGATCCAGCGCCAGATTGACCGCAACTTCAACGTGCTCGCGAGCCGCCGGGGATCGTGGCGACTCAGGCAGCGCGAGGAAAATCTGTTCGCCCCAAACATCACTGCCTTCACCGACTCGCAACTGGACTTGACGGTCGAGACACTGGAAGACTATGACTTTGTCAATCTCCAGCTTCCGGTCGACTGGGTGCATCAGTGGTTGCCGGACCCGGAGGCTTTGTTGGGCCGCCGCATCACTGCGCATACTCCGTGGGGTCGGGCGCTGACGAGTTTCATCACGGCCCTGACACCGGAAAGCATGGTCCGTCCACCGCTTCCGCCGCAACTCATCGCAGACCATCTGGGCGCCCTGCTCGCATTGGCCGCCAATGAGATTGCCGTCGGCGGCGACTCCCCAGCGCGAGGTGCCGCATCTTTGACCGATCGCATCGAAGACTGTATTCGGCAACGCTGCGGAGAGCTCTCGCTGACAGCCAGCGAAGTGGCACACGCGCTCGACATTTCGCCACGAACGCTGCATCGCCATCTGGCCTCCCGCAATCGGGCCTTCGGTGCTGTTCTCGTATCCGCGCGCGTCGCCGTGGCGGCCAGGATGCTCGAATCGCGCCTTTTCTCGCGCCTGACCACGGCTCAGATCGGACAACGTGCCGGTTTTGCAGACCCTTCACACTTTGCGCGAACGTTTCGCCGGGCGGTAGGCGTATCGCCTCGCAAATTCCGGCAGGGTGGACACGAGCCGGAACCCCACGAATGACGGTTGTGCCTGGCGTGGAAGGCGACTCACAATCGCCATCTGATCTTGCCACAACGATGAGCGGCAAAGCTGATCCTCACGACCGCTGTGAATCCGACGCGGGTCGTCGCGCGGCGTCTGCCAGACAAGGAGCGGCTTTATGCGGAAGCGGAAGTCCGAAGGAAAGGTGAATGGAGAAGCGAGTCTGCCGGAACTGCGCAGCCGTCGCGAGCTGACATTGGTAGGAATCCAGAACGCCAGAATCCCGGCGACTCAACCTGGCTAGTGCGTGCAACCGTCATCGGCAGGGATCAATGCTCCCTATCGTGCTCATCCCTCAACGGTCAGCCGGAAGGTCACCATCGCGACCGCGGTGAGGTTTTTCGACGTCGGGGAGCGTCGGCCGTCACCTATCTGGCGCTTGCGGTATGGTTGTTGCGGAGAATACCTATTCTTCCCGGACTCGCGTTCATGCCAACCATCCTTCTCGTCGACAACGAACCAGACATCCTGATGGTGTTCAGAATGGCGTTGGAGTGGCGTGGGTATCGGGTTCTGGAATCGGCAAATGGCGAAATTGCATTGCAGAAAGCAGGACGTACGCTGCCGGATCTCGTTGTCACGGACTGCAACATGCCGCTGATGGACGGAGTCGAGTTGTGCCGACGCCTGAAGAGATACCCGGCGCTTGCACAGATACCGGTGATCATGATTTCCGCTCTGCCGCCGGAGCACCAAAAGCAGACTCTGTGGAACGCGTTCTTCCTTAAACCCGTTGACCTCGACGCGTTCGAGTCGACCGTAGGTCTGCTGCTCCTGTCGCGGCCCTCGCGCGAAACAATGCCGCCGGTCTTTTCAGACCGGGCTATCTCCCGGTGGCAACCTGTGTCATCGAAATGCCTGCCTTGAGGTTGCCACGACCCCGCTCGCGATTATCCCTGGCGCCACGCCGCGCGGCGATGTACGCGCCGAGTGAGGAGCGCACAGCGTACAACGCTGCACGGAAGCGTTAACCACCGGGTTCGCACACCACTTTGAACTTGACGAGTACGGCCGGCCCGAACGCGTTGCTCAGAGCAACATCGGTTGCGTCGCGACCTCGCGACATCAGCACACGGCCAGTCCTGGGCGCGTTGTTCCGGGGATCGAAAGTCTGCCAGCGATCACCTAGATATGCTTCAAACCATGCGCAAAAGTCCATCGGCGCGTAGGGCGGCGGCAGACCGACATCGCTGATATAGCCGCTACAGTAGCGCGCGGGAATATTCATCGCGCGACACAGCGCAACCGCCAGGTGTGCGTAGTCCCGGCACACACCGATTCCTTCCTGGTAGGCTTCGTGAGCTGTTCTTGTCGGCCGGGCTTGCTGGTAGTCAAAGGCAATATGCCGGTGCACGTAGTCGCAAATTGCCTGCACGCGAGGCCGTCCTTGGGGCGTGCCGCCAAACAATGCCCATGCCGTGTTCGACAGCAGGTCAGTTTCACAATACCTGCTTCCGAGCAGGAACTGCATGCACTCATCGGGTAGATGCTCCACCGGACTCTGGTAGTTTTCCGCCGCCGGCTCTTCGGGGCGGTCCGATACGTTCAGCAACGCCTCGGTCGAAAGCGTGAGGAAGCCGTAGGAAGGTGTGACCAGACGGCTGCAAAGATTGCCGAACGAGTCGTGATACTGCGTAAGCGGTATCGGTGGATCGACCTGCAGGCGATCCGGTTCGATCACATCATCCACGTGCGAGGAATGGGTGTTCAGCATGAGGAGCATGGGAATGGGCTGGCTGCACGAAAAGACCAGTTCAAAGCCGACGCGAAGGTTCATGGCCCCTCCGCCTTTACAAAGCAACCGCACCGCTTGCGACGCAATGCTCGTCCGCCACCATGTGCTCGGGTCCTAACGACCGTCCGCATGCCGGGCATGCCGGCGTCGTCTCTGAGAAGAGTGCGTCAAGGCCGTCGTAAATTCCGTTGTGGGACAACTCGCGCAGTGTCGCGAGGTACCAGTGCGATCGGCCGTCGTCGTACCTGCTTTCGATGATTGAGCCCTGATGCCCGCATGGGCAGATGACGTTAGTAATCGTACGGGATGCCATGATGCTCTCCAAGGGCTCGGCGCCGAGCGTTGCTGTCAGACCGCCTGCTTCCGGGTGCCCGGGGCCAAGATTGAGTTTCGTTTTCTTCAGTCGCGTCGGGGTCAGCGCGCCTATCAGAAGCAGCGGTTCCACCCGGTTCATGTACCAACGGATTGCGCAACAGATGTACCTGGCTATCTGGACTCGTCGCCGTCGCCCGAATTAGGCGCGGACAGCGCGTCGCTGGAGATAGACGAGTAGATTCGATTGAGATGGGGCGACCATCGCGAGGAAATCACTTTTCGTCTCAACGATTTGCGTCCTCGGAAAGCCTGGTTTTGACAAATTCGGATTCCATTGACAAAGCCAGGCTCAATTCGATGACTTCCGACGCAATAACCAACGATGGGTAGTGGACCCGCAGTCTGCGCAACGCCTATGCCTGATCCGCCAAACAAAGCCACTCGCCAGCCGGCATTGAAACAGGTGTTGCGGTGCAGCATTTATCCGCTTATGCTGGGGTCATTGCCGGACGTCGTGAAGCAACGCGAACGCCTCGTCGGTGTGCTTTTGAGTATGACGCGCGCCTTGAGCGTTGCGCCCCTTCATATTTTCGACATTGCCGCGCTGGAACTATGGGCCTGAGGGCCGGGACGGCCGCGTGGGCGTTTGCCCCTTTCTATGAACATTAAAGGCCGTGCCGGCACATTTCTCGCCTGTGCAAAATTCAATATTTTTAGGCATCCATATCAAGTGGATTGTTATATGGAAAACATAACACCTGTTTCGTCACGCCATGAACCCGTCTTCGACGTCTCCTGCAACTGGTTCCGTCTCTTTGCCGAGGTTTGTGAACTGCTCAATGCAACGACCCAAGTGGTGCGCCTGCGCACTGTACGCATGGCATTGGCGGGTCCGGTGCCCAGTCCGCGTGACCGGGCTGAGTTCAGCATCATGGGCATTGAGAAATGTGAGGCGACATCGGAATCGATAGAGGCGATGAACTCCGGGCTTATCAAGCTAGCCGTCGAGTTCACTCGCGATACCTGCAATCTGCTCTGCGCCATGTCAACGGCGCCGACCGGATTTGCCTCAAGGCGCCCGGTCACGCAAGGGTGTGAACATCAGCCAAGCCTTTTGACGACCGTCGTTCAGTCTCCCTCGAACCCCTTGTATCTGGCAAGTTCAATGACCTCTCTGGTCCGGGAAATGCTCGCACCGATTCATGGCCGTGCCACCGCGAATGCAAAACGCCTGGGCGCGGGATGACCGCCGCCATAGAGCGTCCGCGCGCGAAAGATCGCCCTGCGTCACGTCAACGAAGCGATCGTGAAATAGCCCGGATCCCCTCGAGACTGGAGGGTATATCGGAAACGATGCTGTGGACGCTCTACGACCGGGCCTGCGAATCGCGTCGCGCCGACGCCATTCTTGTCGATCCGGATAGCGTGCGCATCTGCAACGCCATTGACTACGATTTCGCGGGCCACTTCGGCCATCCCGTTGGCTCCTTCTCCGCGCGGGCCGCGGAAATCGATCAGCTCCTGAAAGACTGGCTCGACCGGCATCCGAAAGGACTGGTCATATCGCTGGGGGAGGGGCTTGAAACACAGGCTCATCGTGTAGACAACGGCCACATGACCTGGCTCACGGTCGACTTGCCGCCGGCGATTGAATTACGCGAGCGATTCCTGCCTTCTTCGAGGCGCTTTCGCTGTATCGCTTCAAGTGTTTTCGAGCCGGACTGGGCAAATGGGATCAAAGCCAGCGCTGATGTTTTTGTCGTTGCACAAGGGCTGTTCATGTATCTCCAGCCAGATGCGGTGAGACGCCTGTTTATCCGGATCGCCGAGCGCTTTCCGGGCGCCGAGATTGCATTTGACGCGATCCCGCGCTGGTTTTCCGGGCTCACCCAATGGGGTGTCATGACAACGCCGCGTTACCGTTTGCCGCCGATGCCGTGGGGCATCAATGGCGATGAGGTAGAGACGCGTCTGCATGGCTGGTCGTCGGATATAGCAGCGCTGCGCACGTTCGAGTATTGTGCGCCACGTGGCTGGGCAAGGTTGGCGGCAGACCTTTGCCGCCTTCATCCGCTCGCGAAGAGTCATTTGCCGTTCCTGGTGCATGTGAAGTTGAAAGACCGTCGACTAGCCGGACGTGCAGGATGACGGGCATCGATGTCGCAAGCGTCGCATGAACGGACTGCGCGTCCGTTTCATTGGTGATGCCAGGGCGACGCGCGCCGCGAACTCACCTCTTTCAGGCGAGCACTATGCAAGACAAGATTGTCACCGCTGACGACGCCATCGGATTGATCCGCGACGGCGACGCTGTCTGTTGTTCAGGCTTTGTCGGCATTGGCACGCCGGACGAGTTGATCACGGCGTTGGCCCGGCGTTTCACTGAATCCGGCTTCCCACGGGATCTGACGCTGGTGTTCGCGGCGGCGCCGGGCGATGGCAAGGACCGCGGGCTCAACCGGGTCGCCCTGGAGGGATTGGTCAAACGCGCCATTGGCGGCCATTGGTCGTTAGTGCCAAAGCTTGCTCGGATGGCGACCGACAATCTGATCGAGGCCTACAACCTGCCGCTTGGAACGATGTCGCATCTGTACCGCGACATCGCGGCCCACAGGGCAGGCACGCTTACTTAAGTGGGATTGGGCACCTTCGTCGATCCGCGTCAGGCGGGCGGGAAGATCAACGCGAGGACCACCGAGGATCTGGTTAGCACGATCGATCTCGACGGCAAGACCTGGCTTTTATACAAGGTCTTTCCGCTCAACGTCGCGCTGATTCGCGGCACAACGGCTGATCCGGAAGGCAATATCACGATGGAACGCGAAGCGCTGGTGCTCGATGCGCAGGCAGTCGCGATGGCAGTTCACAACTCAAACGGACTCGTCATCGCGCAGGTGGAGAGGATCGCGGCGAGCGGAACACTCGACCCTCGCACAGTCGTGGTTCCGGGCATCTTCGTCGACCGTGTTGTAGTCGCATCGCCCGACGCGCAGCCGCAGACTTACGGGACGGCCTATAACCCGGCGTTTTCCAGCGAGGTCAGGATTCCAGCCGGAGCGAACGAATGCCCGCTGCTCGACGAGCGGAAGGTGATGGCTCGTCGTTGCGCGTTCGAACTTCCGCTTGATGGCGTGATCAACCTGGGTATCGGCGTTCCTGAGGTCGTTGGCGCTGTCGCCGCGGAGGAGCATCTGCTGAGCCATCTGACCTTGACCGCGGAGCCTGGGATCATCGGCGGCGTGCCGCAGGGCGGCCTGGACTTTGGCGCTGCCGTCAACACGGATGCGCTGCTTCACCAGAACCAGCAGTTCGATTTCTACGATGGCGGCGGCCTGGACCTGGCGTGCCTCGGTATGGCGCAAATCGACCGAAGCGGAAACGTCAACGTAAGCCGTTTTGGTCCACGACTAGCCGGTGCCGGCGGCTTCATCAATATCAGTCAGAATGCTTCGCGGGTGGTATTTGCTGGAACGTTCACGGCGGGTGGCCTTGAAGTCGTGGTGGAGGCGGGGCGTCTTCGTATCGTGACGGAAGGCTCACAAAAGAAACTTGTCGAGTCGGTCGAGCAGATCACATTCAACGGACGACTCGCTGCCGAACGCGGCCAGCCAGTGCTGTATGTGACGGAGCGTTGTGTATTCCGGCTAACGTCAGAAGGGCTCGAGTTGACGGAAGTCGCACCGGGCATTGACGTCGATCGGGACATTCTTTCGCACATGGACTTCGCCCCGATCGTGCTAAGTCCACGACCCATGAATTCACGAATCTTCCTGCCGCAACTGATGAATCTGGCAACCGTGTTGCTTGATTCGCAATTCGCTCAGAGACTCAGCTACGAAGCAGAGCAAAACACCCTGTTTGCAAATTTCGAAGGGATGGCGGTTCGCTCCAATAGCGACATTGAAAGCGTGCGCCGCGTGTTCGAGGCATTCTGCAAACCCATCGGACAGAAAGTCTCGCTAATCGTCAACTACGACGGATTCAGACTGGACCACGCAGTCGCCGATCAGTACTTTGAAATGGCAGCGCGGCTGCAATCGCAGTACTACAAGTCGGTGAGCCGCTTTACTAGCTGCGCGTTCATGCGCGCAAAGCTGCGCGCGGCTTTCCGCGACGCGACTTCTGCATCCCATGTCTGTGAAACGCGTGCCGACGCCATGGCGTTTGCGAGGGAGCAGCACGAAGCTGTCAGCGACGGCGTGCTCCAGTTCCCACGCCGACGCCACCAGCCGTTCTGAAGTGCCTGGCCGCGTATTGAAGAAACAAGGAGTCTATTTGTGAAAGCATCCGACCTGTTCGTCAAGGCCCTGGAGAATGAAGGTGTCGAACGCATCTTTGCCGTGCCGGGCGAGGAAAACCTCGATGTCCTGGATTCGTTGCGGCACTCGGGTATCGAGCTCATCGTGACTCGCCATGAACAATCGGCGGCCTTCATGGCGGCCACTCATGGGCGCCTGACCGGAAAGCCTGGCGTTTGTATGGCGACGCTTGGCCCCGGGGCGTTGAATCTCGTGACAGGCGCGGCTTACGCTCATCTGGGTGCAATGCCGATGGTACTGATCACCGGACAGAAGGCCATCATGACAGCGCGCCAGGCTCGCTTTCAGATCGTCGACATCGTGGCGACGATGAAACCGCTCACCAAGGCGTCCCGGCAGATTGTCAACGGCGCCAGCATTCCGACCGTGGTGCGCGAGGCATTCCGGGTTGCTGCGCAAGAGCGGCCGGGTCCGGTGCATCTTGAGTTGCCGGAAGACGTGGCCGGCTCGGAGGTAGGCGGCGACGTCCCGTTGATTCCATTGCATGCGGTCGACCTGCCTGTCGCCGGGCAGGCAGCAATCGAGCAGGCTGCTGCCTTGCTGAAGAGCGCCAGGCGTCCGCTGGTCATGTTCGGCGCGGCCAGCAACCGCCCCCGTCTTGCCGGGCAGTTGACCGACTTCATCCGGCGCACGGGCATGCCGTACTTCAACACGCAAATGGGTAAGGGCACCGTGTCCGCAATCGGTCGCGAGGAGGCGTCAGAACTCTGGATGGGCACGGCGGCGCTAAGCGAACGCGACTACCTGCACGAGGCGATCGATCGCGCCGACCTGATCCTCGCAATCGGCCATGACACGGTCGAGAAACCGCCTTTTATCATGGGGCCCGGCGGGCCGATGGTCATTCACGTGGGATATACGCCGGCCAATGTCGAGCAGGTGTTCTTCCCGCACGCGGAAGTGGTCGGAGACCTCGGTTTGAGCCTTGGGCGCCTGGCTGATCTGCTGGAGGGAGACCTGCCGCACGCGGCGGCGTTGGCGCCGCTGCGCGAGGATATCCTGAGACGCACACTGGGACGGGCGGAGGAATCGCGCTTTCCGTTGACGCCACAACGCATCGTTCACGACGTCAGGAAGATCATGCCGGCCGACGGCATCGTTGCGCTCGACAATGGCATGTACAAACTCTGGTTCGCGCGGTGCTACAGAACCCGTAGCGCGAATACGCTATTGCTCGACAATGCGCTGGCAACCATGGGGGCGGGCTTGCCATCGGCGATGATGGCCGCGATTCTTTATCCGGATCGTCGTGTCATGGCTGTCTGCGGTGACGGCGGCTTTATGATGAACTCGCAGGAACTCGAGACGGCGGTGAGACTGAAGCTCAATCTCGTCGTGCTGATCATTCAGGACGACGCCTACGGAATGATTCGCTGGAAGCAGGCCGTCGACAAATTTGCTGATTGGGGACTGACTTTCGGTAACCCTGATTTTGTCAAATATGCGGATGCGTACGGCGCAAAGGGCAGGCGCATTGAGACGGCAGAGGCTTTGGCTCCCGCATTGGAGAGCGCATTCGGCGAAGGCGGGGTGCAACTGGTCATCGTACCGGTCGACTACTCGGAAAACGTCCGCGTCTTTGTTGAGGAACTAGGCAATCGGGTCATGGAGGTCGCGTAATGAAGATCAAGGCAGCAGTGCTGGAAACAATGGGCGCAGCGTATCCGTATGCCGTTTCCCGTCCGTTGCGTATCGACGAGGTTGACCTTGCGCCGCCGGGGCCTGATGAAGTGCTTATCAAAATCGCCGCCGCGGGGTTGTGTCACTCCGACCTGTCCGTCATCAACGGCGATCGGCCGCGCCCCATGCCGATGGCACTCGGACATGAGGCCGCTGGCGTCGTCGCCGAGCTGGGGGCCGGCGTTACCGATCTTCAGATTGGCGATCACGTCGTGGTTGTGTTTGTGCCGAGCTGCGGTCATTGCGCACCATGCGCCGAAGGCCGGCCGGCCTTGTGCGAGCCGGGCGCGGCGGCGAACGGCGCGGGCACGCTACTCTCTGGCGGGCGTCGCCTTACGCGCGGTGGCGAGACATTGAACCACCACCTTGGCTGCTCGGTATTTGCGGAATACGCGACCGTATCGCGGCGCTCGGTCGTCAGGATCGATGCCAGTGTGCCGCTCGACGAAGCAGCGCTATTCGGATGTGCCGTGCTCACGGGCGTCGGCGCGGTGGTGAATACGGCGCAAATCCGTGCAGGCGCTTCTGTTGCCGTGGTCGGTCTGGGGGGAGTGGGGCTGGCAGCCCTGATCGGCGCGCAAGCGGCCGGCGCTCGCCAGATCATCGCGGTCGACCTGTCCGATGCGAAACTGGAACAGGCGCGCGCCCTCGGCGCCACGCACACGGTCAACGCGGGCCGCGATGACGCCGTCGAGCAGATCCGGGCGTTGAGCTCAGGCGGGGTCGAGTTTGCCTTCGAATTCGCAGGCGCCATTCGCGCTCTGGATCTCGCTTATCGCATCACCCGTCGCGGTGGGTTGACCGTCACCGCGGGTCTGCCGCCGTCTACCGCACTATGGCCGCTGCCGGCAGTGAGTCTGGTCGCTGAAGAGCGCACACTGAAAGGCAGCTATATCGGCACGTGCGTGCCGGCGCGCGACATTCCCCATTACATCGATCTTTATATGCAGGGCAGGCTGCCGGTCAACAAACTACTCACCGGCCGTCTGACGCTAGATGAAATCAATCATGGCTTCGATCTGCTCCACGAAGGAAAAGCGATTCGACAGGTCGTAATGTTTGGATAGTTCCTGAATCGAGCTCTCGCATTATAGTTTTCCTTCCCGGTACGTGACCGTACTGAAATTCCCCGCACTTGCCTGTAGCGTCTATTAAATCAACTCACGGCGACATTGTGCGATGGTCGTCGTACAGACGAATGCCCAGAGCGGATTTTCCAGTTCGCTGCGTGGCGTCTTTCAATCGGGGTAGCTGTCATGAATCCACTAACGCTGTTTCTTCTCACTGCGCTCGTTTTTGCGTCGCTTGAATTCCGGGCGATGATCTGGCAGGACACTGATGCTTTGCAGCAGCATGTGAACGGTAGGGCGCCGAGGCAACTTCCTGAGTAGTCGCTGTGGGCAATCGACAACTGTGAAAACAGAATGGACACAACCCTTCAGCACCCGGTCCACGAGCAGACCGTGCCGGTGTTGTCGGTAATGGACGGCTTTGCGTTGCTGAACCGTGCCGCAGGAAGAGAGGGCTGTGGACCGCGATGACTCGTCTGTCGGTGTGAGGCGGCCAACCATGCACGGCAAAAGGCCGCAAAAGCGGCCGCCCAAGCGGAAGCTCCAAGGGGCATGCAAGTGTCGTTGAGCGTTCCGCGACAATTTCAGCCCCGCGGGATTTTGCCGGACGCAATGAACATGCCTCAAGGTGGAACAGTCGATTCTATTCGCTTCACCGCGTACAGCAACCCTTCCGTTGTTTCGAACCCAACACCCACCTTCATCGCCCGGCAGGTTTGTTCTGGATGTGTAACGATAGTCACGTAACTCGCACCTGTCTGATCACTCTGGACAACCCAACGGGGAGGGTAGATGAGAGAAAATGCCAAGACGCTATTCGTCGCTTCCGAGGACATTGCAACAGCGTTGAACCTGCTGGAGAGTATTGAGGTTGAGGTCGGGTACGATAGCGATGATCCTGAGAGCATCGAGCAGGCGATTCTCGCCGTCGAGGAGGCGATCAATACCTGCCTGAGCGGCCATCGCGGCGATGCACGTATCGAATCAGCCATCCTTCGCGTCAAGTCGGACTTCCGGTGCGCGATCCTTGAGCAAGCCTCGTCCGATGACGACGATGATGATGAAGTCATCAGCAGCGTCCACACCTTGCATTGATATTGTCGCGCCAATATCACCCGATCGCCGATTGGCGATCGGGTAGCCACGTCATGATGCACTGAGCTGGAATCAAACGCCTGATTTGTTTCTCGAACAGCGTGATAGAGCCGAGCCACCTTTCCGATCGCAACAAGGTGGCTATAGCGATAAATACCTCGAATTTGTCGTGTGGCACGACAGGATGCCGCAACTTAACAACAACAGGCATGCTGCAATGCCGATACTGGTTGTTCCAGACGCCTGTCCGGCAGTCGTAAAGGCAATGCTTGTCGGGCCGCGCGGCGGGTCGAAATTCCTGTCATGCCGGTGACCAATCAGTATCTGCGCACCCCGCCTTCCGCTTTCATACGGACCGTGCAAGTCCCATCCGGCTTTGACGCTGCCGACAATCAGATTGTCGGGCTCGTTCGAGGCGGTGACCTGGTGACTACTGCCGAAATTCCTCTGGCTGCTACCGTGCTTGAGAAGAGCGCTTTCGTGCTCGCCCTACACGGACGCTGGATCAATCGGGGAACTGCAGGAGCGTCTGACGATGCGTGCCGTGTGATTCGCTCCGCCGGAGCCACCTGGCCCTGCGTAAGCGGGCCCGCCTGGGCCAGCATAAGTGACGAGAACAGGCAAAGCATCCAACCGGTTCGCCGCTCGCTTTTTCAGCACGGCCGTGCCGAAAATGATTGGCATTTCAGGCCTTCAGGATTCGCGCGCCGTGCCGAAAAAGAGGGGAGACGGTGTGATTAGCGGGAATAAATTCTCCTTGAATCCTAAAAATTTCTCTTTAGAATTGGCGCTCTCAGTCAAACAGCCTGAGGGAGACTCGATACGTCGCCATTGCAGCGCTATATGCGGCGGTTATCAAATAAAGTTAAGTATCGGAAACAATTGGTAATCAAAAATAAATTCAGGCCTAACATCAGACAAAAGGAAATGTCGCGTGCGTGACCAACGCGTGTCATATACCTCCCGGACTTTTTAATTTCTTTGCTATTCGTGAGCTGATGCGTGACGGGGATTCGCATCGACTTGCAACCATACCGGATACACGGCGACGGGCGGACCTGTAGACGCCGTCCGGCGTAATGCGCGTATCCGGTATTACCCTAAGGACGTAGTGCGAGTCCTTCGCTTTAAAACTTATCCCCGCTATGTGTTGCACCTGAATCGAGTCAGGGGCGTGCTTCTGGACGCCTTGTCAAAACGTAATTCGAGTTCTCTTTATCTCGGGGATGTTCATGTCCAATAGTTTGCAGAAATGGGTCGGCCGCAATCGTCCGCCTCGCGTTCAGATCACGTACGACGTCGAACTCGGCGGCGCTATCGAAAAGCGTGAATTGCCGATGGTCGTCGGGTTGATGGCCGATCTCTCCGGCCACCCAGCCACGCCGCTGCCCAAGCTGAAAGAGCGTCGCTTCGTCGATGTCGATCGCGACAACTTCGACGAGATCATGGGCAAGATCGAGCCGCGCCTCGAACTGTCGGTGCCTGACACGATGAAGGGCGAAGGCAATCTGAAAGTCGAACTGAAGTTTCAGCAGTTCGCCGACTTTCATCCGGAAAGCCTCGTGCGTCAGGTGCCGCGCCTGGCCAAGCTGCTCGAAGCGCGTCAGCAATTGCGCGATCTGCTTGCCAAGCTCGACGGCAACGACGAACTCGATTCGATGCTGGAGCGCATCGTTCAGAACTCGGAAGAACTGAAGAAGCTGAAGAGCCAGGCCTACGTCGGCGATGCGCCGGCGGCCGCAGCGGCTGAGGCGAGCGCAGTCACGCCGACGACGGAAGACACTCCGTCCGAGTGACGGCCCATTTTCAGCGTCGCTGAAGCGACACTCCTCTCAGGACTGACCCAGATGGAAACGAATATCTCCGCCGAAGCCGCGGGCGTACACGCCGGCGCGCAAGTCGCCGAGCTGAGCCTGCTCGAGCGCATCGTTCAGGAAGGCAATATGGCCGTCGAGCCGTCGCAAGGCGGCTACGCACGAAAGCTCATCGGCCAGCTCGCCTCGCAGATTCTCGACGAAGGCATGCGCACGAGCCCGGACAAGGGCGTCGTGGCGATGATCAACGAACGCGTCGCCGAAATCGACAAGCTGCTGACTGACCAGCTCAACGCGATCATGCACGACTCGGCCTATCAGGAACTGGAAGCGTCGTGGTACGGCCTGCACGACATGGTGTTCGGCACCGAGACCGGTACGAACCTGAAGCTGCGACTGCTCAACGTCACGAAGAAGGAACTGCACAAGGACCTCGAGACGGCTGTCGACCACGACATGAGCGTGCTGTTCAAGAAGATCTACGAAGAAGAGTACGGCACGTTCGGCGGCCACCCGTTCTCGCTGCTGGTCGGCGATTACTCGTTCGGTCGTCATCCGCAAGACATGGCCTTGCTCGAGCGCATCTCGCGCGTGGCCGCCGCGGCGCATGCGCCGTTCATCGCCGCTGCCGCACCGAGCCTGTTCGACCTGAAGTCGTACACCGAACTCGGCGTGGCGCGCGACCTGTCGAAGACGTTCGAAAGCGCTGAACTGGCCGCCTGGCGCAGCTTCCGCGAATCGGAAGACTCGCGTTACGTGTCGCTAGTGTTGCCGAGCTACGCGGCGCGTCTGCCGTATGGCGCGAAGACCAACCCGGTCGAATCGTTCGGTTTCGAAGAGGATGTCGACGGCACGGACCATAGCAAGTACCTGTGGGCGAACTCCGCCTATCAACTGGGTCTGCGCATCACCGACGCCTACGCGAAGTACAGCTGGGCCACGGCGATTCGCGGCGTGGAAGGCGGCGGCAAGGTCGACGGTATTGCGGCGCATGCGTACAAGACGAATGAAGGCGACATCACGCTGAAGTGCCCGACGGAAGTCACGATTACCGATCGCCGCGAGAAGGAACTGAGCGATCTCGGCTTTATCGCGCTGGTCAACTCGAAGGGCTCGGACTTCGCGACCTTCTTCGGCGGCCAGACGGTCAACAAGCCGAAGGCCTACAACAAGGACGAAGCCAACGCCAACGCGCAACTCTCCGCGCGTCTGCCGTTCGTGCTGGCCGCGTCGCGCTTCGCGCATTACATCAAGGTGATCATGCGCGACAAGGTGGGCAGCTTCCAGACCCGCGCCGATGTCGAGACCTATCTGAACAACTGGATTGCCGGGTACGTGCTGATCAACGCGTCGGCCTCGCATGAGCAGAAGGCGCGCTATCCGCTCGGCCAGGCTCGCGTGGACGTGACCGAAGTACCGGGCAAGCCCGGTGCGTATCGCGCCACGTGTTTCCTGAAGCCGCACTTCCAGATGGAAGAGCTGACGGCCTCGATCCGCCTCGTGGCGGATCTGCCGGGCGCGGCTGCTTAATCGTCGATGTATGACGCGCGCCACGCGCGCGTCATACCGCTTTCATTCACCTATTGATTCAGGCAAGTTATGGATACCATCATCCTGCAATTCAAGGACGTCAAGGGCAACTCGCTGATCGACGGCTTCAAGGACGGCATTCAGCTGACGTCGTTCTCGCAAAGCGTGGCGATCACGATGAACCCCGACACGTCGAACACCGAGCGCACGCTCGGCCGTCCGTCGTTCAGCGAATTCAATCTGAGCAAAGACACCGATCAGTCGACGCCCGCGCTGTACGCCGCCTGTACGGCCGGCACGAAGCTTGGCAACGCGACGATCTCGATCGGCCGTAACGAAGGCGGCAAGTTCATGCTGCAGATGAAGTACGTGCTGACGAACGCGATGATCGCGAACATCACCACGAGCGGCGGCGGCTCGAGCATGATGGACTCGTTCACCATCAACTTCACGGCGATGACCTCGCAATACACCCAGCAGAACGCGGATTCGACGCTGGCCGGCACCGCGCCGTTCGGTTGGGATCTGACCACCAACAAGGCGATCAGCCCGGCTGCGTAACGTTTCGCCGCCCGCCGCGAGGCGGGCGTTTTCGCTCTGTGACGGTTCAACCGGTTTTGCGTATGTCGGCAATCGCCAACGGCTTTCCCCTTCCTCTGTTCGAGCGTCTTGTCGAAGACGCTGACGCATGGTTGCAAGGCGAGCACGCGCTTCGACAATCCGTCGCGCGGGAGTTGTCGCGTCTGCTCAATGCGCGTTCGAGCCTGACGATGGAAACCTTCGCGAAGAGCGACGGAACCGTGCTGGACTACGGGCTGCCCGATTTCTCCGATCTGTCGCTGCGCTCGCAGCGCGACCGCGACGCCATCGTCGCCGCCGTGCGCCAGGCGATCGCGTTGTTCGAGCCGAGACTGGCCGACGTCGAGGTGGACTTCAGCTTTCCGTCCGGCGACGAGCGCCACGCCGTGCTAACGGTGGACGGCAAAATGCGCGTGAACCAGTCGGTCGAACACGTCTTCTTCGAATTGCAGGGCGGTGCGCGCGGCAGCGCTGATGCACGCTGGAAGGACGCAGACTGACATGGCCGCCGAAGACATTCTCCAGTACTACAAGCGCGAACTGTCGTATTTGCGCACCCAGGGCGCCGATTTCGCGCAGCGTTATCCGAAGGTCGCGTCGCGCCTCGCGCTGCATGGCACCGAGTCGCTCGATCCGCATACCGAGCGCTTGATCGAGGCGACCGCGTTTCTCGCCGCGCGCGTGCATCGCGACCTCGACCAGGCCGCGCCGCAAATCGCCAGCGCGCTGCTCGACAACGTATGCCCCTCGATGATTCAGACGGTGCCGTCCATGACCGTCGCGCAGTTCGAGCTCGACCCGACGCAGGGCAAGGTGACGGCAGGCTTTCGCGTACCGCGCCACACCGGCCTCGCTGCGATGACGGAGACGGGCGATGCCTGCCGCTTTCGTACCGCGTGGGAAACCGTATTATGGCCGCTCAGAATCAGCCGCGCCGCATTCGGCGACGACGCCACGCTGCGGCTCACGCTGGAATGCGATGCGGGCGTCGATTTCTCCGAACTCGAACTCACGCGATTGCGCGTGCATCTGCATGGCGACTGGGTCGTGACCATGCCGCTCTATGAACTGCTGGTCGCGAACGTGACGGATGTCGGCGTGCGTCCCGAGCAAGGGCCGGCCACGACGCTGCCGCCCTCGGCGTGGCGCGAAGTCGGTTATGCGCCGGAAGACACCGTCTTGCCGCAGCCTTCGCACGCGCATCCTGCTTACACGCTGATGCAGGAGTATTTCGCGTTTCCGCGCAAGTTCCATTTCTTCGATCTGCACGTGCCCGCCGGTAAGCTCGGCACCGGGCGCACCTGCGAGATCGTCCTGCATCTGGATCGCGTGCCGCGCGGACTCGGCATGCTCGGCGCCCAGCATTTCCGGCTCGGCTGCACGCCCATCGTCAACCTGTTCTCGCAGACGAGCGAGCCGATCGTGATCGACCGGCGCCATTACGAGTACCGTCTGGTCGCGGACCAGAAGCGCGAAGCGATCACTGAAATTCATTCGATCCTGTCGGTGATCGCCTCCGATCCCGCGCAGGATCGCGCCGTCACCTTGCCGTGCTTTACGGCGGCGGACCGTCTCGACGATCCGCGCGCGGCGGGCGAAACGATGTACTGGTCGGCGCGCCGCGAACAGAGCGTGCGCAGCAACGCGCCGGGCATCGATCTGTATCTCGGTTTCGTCGACGCCGGCAACGTGACCGGCCAGCCGGATACGCCGGTGGTGTATGCCAACGTGCTGTGCACCAATCGGCGGCTCGCCGAACAGGTGCCGGTCGGCGCGCGCATGCTGGTTGAGCGCGTCTCGCAGAACGCGCGGGCGCGCTGTCTGTACGAGCCGACCTCGCAGCGCAATCCGCCGCTCGACAGCGCGACGCTGTGGCGGCTGGTATCGCTGCTGACCCGCAACTATCACTCGCTGGTGGGCGGCGCGACCGGCCGGCGCGAGTTGCAGGACATGCTGCGGCTGTTCGCCTCGGACGGTCCGCGTGAAGAGGCGCAGATCCGCGGCATTCGCAGCATCGACGCGCGCCCGATCACCGCGCACGTCGGCACCGAAGCCTGGCGCGGCTATTGCCGCGGCACCGAGGTCAGCATCGAGTTCGACGCCGATACCTTCGTCGGCGGCTCGCCGCTGCTGATGGGTGCCGTACTCGCGCGTTTCTTCGCGATGTACACGTCGGTCAATTCCTTTGTGCGGCTGGTCGTGCGCCGCGGAGATGAGACATGGAAGCAATGGGCGCCGATGACCGGCAGCCAGCAAACGCTCTGATCGCTCGTCTCGTCGCGCAGCCGCAAGGCTTCGACCTGTTTCAGGCGATCCATCTGCTCGAACGCGCGCAGCCGTGGACGCGCGCGCTCGGCTATGGCGACGGCACCGACGAGGCCGTGCGTCTGCGCGGCTTCGTCTCGCTCGCGTTCGAAGCGAGCGATATCCGCAGCGCGCAGCGTCATCCGCAGGCGAACGACGCGCAACCGCACAGCGCGCAAGCCGATCATGCAGAGGCTAACGACGTAGAGCCGCCGCGCGAAACCTATACGCTGACCACGCCGGTGATGACGCTCGCCGGCGCCAATGGTCCATTGCCGATGCCGTTCACGGAGATGGTGCTCGCGCGGCGCGCCGCGCGCGAAACCGCGATGGGCGACCTGCTCGACATCTTCAATCATCGCTTTCTCTCGTTTCTTTACCGGAGCCGGCAGAAGCTCGCGCCGTCCTTGACGAGCCGCTCGCCGCGCGACGCCGAACTCGCCGCCTGCCTCGATGCGCTCGGCAACCTCGGACTGCACGGCGGCCCGCGTGGTCCGCGCGGCGCGTCGTTGTGGCTGCGTCATGCCGGCCTGCTCGGCGGCGCGCCGCGTTCGATGACGGGCCTGCTCGCGCTGCTCTCCGACCGGCTCGGTGTGACGGTGCGCGGCGCGCAATTCGTCGGCGGCTGGCATACGGTCGATGCGGCCGATTCGCTGCGTCTCGTGCGCCCCGGCACGCGCGCGCCGCGACTCGGCGGACTTGCGGTGCTCGGACGGCGGACGTGGAGTCAGTCGGCAGGGTTGCGCATCGAATTCTTCGACCTGTCCGAGACATTGTTCACCGCGCTGCTGCCGGGCGGCGACGCGCACGAACTCGCGGCGTGGCTCGTGCGCAGCTATCTGCAGCAGGATCATGAGGTGTCGTTCGTGTTGCATCGCGCGAAACCGGCCAGCGCGGGCGCACTGGGCGGCGCGGCGGCGGCACGGCTTGGCTGGACCTCGTGGGTCGGCGGCCAGCGCGATACCTCACGCGCCGCCACTGCCCGGCCTCAAGCGGTCCGGCTGGCGATGCGCACGGGCGAGGCGCCGCTCCATACCGCCACGGCGGCCCGCACCAGCATGCGAGCAGCAGCGAACGCCATGGCCGCAGCCATGGGTCGCCGATAAGACGAAGGCCACTGAGACCCCATGGATATCGACATTCGAACCTTGCTGAGCCGGCTTGATCCGGTCTGCAAACTGGCGATGGAACAGGCCGCGCAACTGTGCGTGCGGCACACGCATTACAACGTGGACATCGAGCATCTGCTGCTGCAGCTGATTGAATCGGATGCCCCGGATCTGAAAGCGATCCTCGAACGCTTTGAAATTCGCGCCGCCGATCTGAGCGCGCAGTTGCAGAACGCCGTGGACCACTTCAAGCGCGGCAATGGCCGCACGCCGGCGTTGTCGCCGAACTTTTCGCCGCTCTTCCAGGAAGCGTGGCTGCTCAGTTCGATGCTGCTCGGCGAGCAGCAGATCCGTTCTGGCACGCTGGTGCTGGCGCTGCTGGAAGTGGACAGCCTGCGCGGCATGCTGATGGATTCCGCGCCGGCCTTGCTCAAGATCGCGCGTGGCGCGCTGCGTGATGGGCTGTCCGACATTCTCGCGGGATCGTCCGAAGGCAGCGTGGCGGCTGGCGCAGGCGCGGCAAAGGCATCGGCTGGCGCGGCCCAGCCAGCGGCGATGCCGTCCGCCGATCTGAACAACGGCGGCCGCGCGTCCGCGCTCGCGCAATACACGATCGACCTCACCGCGCAAGCCCGCTCGGGCGCGATCGATCCGATCTACGGACGCGACGCGGAAATCCGTCAACTGATCGACGTGCTGTTGCGCCGCCGCCAGAACAACCCGATTCTCACAGGCGAAGCGGGCGTCGGCAAAACGGCGGTCGTCGAGGGCTTCGCGCAACGGATCGTGCTGGGTCAAGTGCCGCCCGCGCTCGTCAACGTCTCCGTGCGCTCGCTGGACCTGGCGTTGCTGCAGGCCGGCGCCGGCGTGAAGGGCGAGTTCGAAAACCGTCTCAAGTCGGTGATCGCCGAGGTGAAGGCTTCGCCGGTGCCGGTGATTCTGTTCATCGACGAAGCGCATCAGCTGATCGGCGCGGGCGGCAGCGAAGGCCAGGGCGACGCGGCCAATCTGCTGAAGCCGGCGCTCGCGCGCGGCGAACTGCGCACGATCGCGGCCACCACCTGGGCGGAATACAAGAAGTATGTGGAACGCGACCCGGCGCTCGCGCGGCGCTTCCAGGTGGTCAAGGTCGAAGAGCCGGCCGAAGCGGTCGCGATCGAAATGCTGCGCGGCATGGTGGCGAAGCTGTCCGCGCATCACGGTGTCGAGATTCTCGATGAAGCGGTGCGCGACGCGGTCAAACTGTCACAGCGCTATATCTCCGGGCGCCAGTTGCCGGACAAGGCGATCAGCGTGCTCGACACGGCCTGCGCGCGCGTAGCGATCGGGCAGAACGGCGTCCCCGAAGAGATCGAGTCACTGGGACGAGCCATCGACGCTGCCGAAAACCAGTTGCGCATTCTGCGTCACGAAGCGGCGACGGGCGCCGAGCGCGCCGAAGCGATCGCCACGCTCGCGCGCCAGCTCGAGGACCAGCGCGCGCAGCACGCGCGCATGAGCGACAAGCTGGCGACAGAACGGCATGCGGTTGGCGAGATTCTCGCGTGGCGTGCCAGGATCGCCCAACATGTGGCGGGCACCGATCTGTCCATCGACGAAGATGACAGCGCTTCGCTCGCCGCCAATCTCGGCAGACTGGAAAAAGGCCTCGAAGCCGTGCGCAGCGACGAGCCGATGGTGCCGGTGTGCGTCGACTCGGAAATGGTCGCCAAGGTGATCTCCGGCTGGACTGGCATCCCGGTCGGCAGCATGCTCGCCGACGAACTGCACACGGTGCTGTATCTGCACGACAAGCTCGCGGAGCGCGTGGTCGGCCAGGACGAAGCGCTCGATGCGATTGCGCGGCGCGTGCGCACCTTCCGCGCGGATCTCGACGATCCGGGCAAACCGGTCGGCGTGTTCCTGCTAATCGGACCGAGCGGCGTCGGCAAGACCGAGACCGCCGCGGCGCTGGCCGACACGCTCTACGGTGGCGAGCGCAACATGATTACCGTCAACATGTCGGAGTTCCAGGAAGCGCACAGCGTCTCGGGACTCAAGGGCGCGCCGCCGGGCTACGTCGGCTATGGGCGCGGCGGCGTGCTGACCGAAGCCGTGCGGCGCCGCCCGTATAGCGTCGTGCTGCTCGACGAAATGGAAAAAGCGCATCCGGACGTGCTGGAGCTGTTCTTCCAGGTGTTCGACAAAGGCGTGATGGAAGACGGCGAAGGCGTGCCGATCGACTTCCGCAACACGCTGATCCTGCTGACCTCGAATGCCGCGCAGGACGTGATCACCGAAGCCAGCCAGGGCGGCCGCCGGCCGCCGCCGGCCGAGTTGATCGAGCGTCTGCGCCCGGCGCTGCTCAAGCAGTTCAGCCCGGCGTTCCTGGGCCGTCTCGTGCTGGTGCCGTACTATCACCTCGGCGACGCGCAGATCACCTCGATCGTCAACCTGAAGCTCGCGCGGCTCGCCGCCCGCTTCGAGCGCAATCATCACGCACCGCTCACCTGGGACGACGCGTTCGCCAGCACGATCACCGAACGCTGCAAGGAAGTGGACAGCGGCGCGCGCAACGTCGATCACATCCTCACGCAATCTGTATTGCCCGAACTGGCGCGCGAGGTGCTCGAGCGCATTTCCGTCGCTGAACCGTTCGGCGGTGTGCATCTCGGTTTCGACCCGGCCGGCGGCGTGACATTCCGTTTCGCGCCGCGGGGAGACCAGTAACGTGGCTGTGACGCAAACCGGCTGCCTGCTCTCGATCACTTCGCCGTTCGGCGCCGACGTGCTATTGCTCGACGGCTTTGGCGGACACGAGGCGATCTCGGCGCCGTTTCGCTTCAACCTGCGCATGCGCTCGGCGAACCCGGCGCTCGATGCGCAGACCATCATCGGCCAGAACGCGACGGTGACGATCGAGGGGCCGGCTGCGGCGCCGCGCTATTTCAACGGCATCGTTACGCGTTTCGCGCAGGTCGGCGCCAACGCGCAGTACGGCTATTACTCGGCGGAACTCGCGCCGCGGCTCTGGTTGCTTTCGCTCGGCAGCGACCGCGCGATCTTTCAGAACATGACGGCGCTCGCCATCGTTCAGCAGGTGTTGTCCACGTTCAACATCGCGGTCGAATCGCGCGTGACCGGCAGCTATGCGGTGCGCGACTACTGCGTGCAGTACGACGAAAGCGCGTTGCAATTCATCTCGCGGCTGATGGAGGAGGAGGGCATCTTTTACTTCTTCACCTTCGCGAACGGCGCGCACACCATGGTGCTCGCGGACAGTCCGTCGGCGCACCAGCCCGGCGCGGTCCCGACGCTGCGGTTTTCTGGCGACTCGGTCGGACATGACGCGAGCGAGCGCGTGAGCAGCTTCGAGATGTCGACGGGGCTCGTCGCGGCCACCTATGTGGTTGGCGACTACGACTACAAAAGCGCGAGCACGCTGAGCGCGCAGACCTCCGCGGAAACGCACGGCGCGAGCGGCATCCGCTATGCCTTTCCTGGCCGCTATGCGGCGGCCGCGGACGGCGAGCGCGCGGCCACGCTGCAGCTCGCCGCACAGCAGATGGACCAGCAGACCGGGCGCGCGACGAGCGCCTGCTACGCGCTCGTGGCCGGCACCCAGGTGAGCCTCGCGGGGCACGCGAACAGCGCATTCAATGTGTCCTACGTGGTGCGCCGCCTGGAGCATCGCGCAGCCGACGGCCAGTACGACAACGATGTTGACGTGTTCCCCGCAGCGGTCGCGTTCCGGGCGCCGCGTGTCACGCCGCGGCCGGTGGTGGCGGGCACGCATACGGCGATCGTCACCGGCTCGTCGGGCGAGGAAATCTGGACTGATTCGCTCGGCCGCATCAAGGTGAAATTCCATTGGGACCGCGTGAGCGCCGCCGACCAGAACAGTTCGTGCTGGGTGCGTGTCGCGCAGGCATCGGCGGGGGCGGGCTGGGGGCATCTGTTCCTGCCGCGAGTCGGCCAGGAAGTGGTGGTCAGCTATGTCGACGGTGATCCCGACCGGCCGCTCGTGACCGGCAGTGTTTATAACGGCCAGATGTCGCCGCCGGTCGGCTTGCCGGCTTCGCAGACACAAAGTGTGATGCGTTCGCGTTCGTCCAAAAGTGGCACGGCGGGCAACGAAATCCGCATGGAAGACAAGCTCAACAGCGAGGAGCTGTACTTCCACGCGCAGAAGGACATGAATGTCGCGATCGAAAACGCGCTGACCACGACGGTCATCGCGGGCGACGAGACGCACCTCGTCAAGCAGGGCAACCGCGCGCTCACCGTGGAGACCGGCAACGAGACGCATACCGTCAAGGGCACCCGCGCCGTGGATGTCACCGGCGACGAGACGCACACCAGTCACGCCACCTTCAGGCACACCACCACGGGCGACTACACGCTGAAGATCAGCGGCAATCTGGTGATCGACGTGAACGGTTCCATCAGCATCAAGTCGGGCACTTCGCTGGCTATTCAGGCCGGGACGTCGCTGACCAGTCAGGCGGGTACGACGCTCGGCAACAAGGCCGGCACCACGCTCAGCAATGAAGGCGTGGAAATCCAGAGCAAGGCTTCGGCCATGCAGACCGTGGACGGCGGCGCGATGCTGACGCTCAAGGGCGGACTGATCAAGGCGAACTGACCGAGCCACTTCCATCGATGCCCGCCATGACCGAACTCTCCCCACTCGCGCCACTCTCTGCCGCGGCTCAAGCCGACGGCGTGAGCGCGGGCGCGGGCGCGGCCGCGAGTTTGCCCGTGATCGTGGACGAGCACGACGCAGCGGGCCAGTGCATCGCCCGCACCTCGCTGCTGGACGGCGTGCCGCATGGCGAAGCGCTGCGCTACGGGGCGGGCGGCGTGCGCGTGTTTCAGGCGCATTACGTGGCCGGCAAGCTGTGCGGCCCGCTGCGCCTGTTCGACGAGCAAGGCGTGCTGATTCAGGAATCGGCCTACGAGGCGGGCGTCCTGCACGGCCCCACGACGCTTTACGCGAACGGCCGGGCCAGCGCGCGCCGTCAATACGCGATGGGCGTGCTGCAGGGCGAGAGCCTGACTTATGCGCCGTCCGGTCTCGTGACCTCGCGTCTGACCTACGAGGCCGGCAAGCTCTCGCGCGAAGCGGTGTTCCTGCACGACGGCGTGGTGGTGCGTCGCGCCACTTACCGCAACGGTTTGCTCGAAGGCGAGACGCGCGATTACGCCGCCGACGGCACGCTGGTGCAAACCTCGCCCTATCGTCTCGACCTGCTGCACGGCACGGTGCGCCGCTTTGCGCCGGACGGCCAGGTAAGCGCCGAGCGCCGCTATGCGGACGGCAAACCGCTCGGCGCCTGGCAAAGCCCGGCGGCCTCGGCGGCCACGCGCGCCGATGGTCCGCCACGCATGGTCAGGCAGCTCGAAAAATGGGTGAGGGGCTGACGCATGGGCATTCTGGTCACCACGGGCACGACGATCCAGTGCAGTTTCGGCGCGGCGCCCGGCACGCTGAACGTGCTGCCGACCACGGGCGTATTCGCCGGCGCGCCGGCCGCCACCGTGATGGATCACGCGCCGATGGTCAACGTGATGCCGTTCGGCACCTGCACGTGCATGGGCAATCCGGTGGTGGCCGCCGCGACCGCGGCCGCGCTCGGCGCGTTGACCCCGATGCCCTGTGTGCCGATGACGGTGGCGCCGTGGGTGCCGGGCTCGCCGACCGTCCTGATCGGCAACATGCCGGCTTTGCAGAATTCTTCCAAATTGATGTGCGCATGGGGCGGGGTGATTTCGATCGTCGCGCCGGCGCAGTTTACAACCATGGTTCCCTGAGGACGACACGACATGCAATACGTTTTTTCGATGACCTCGCGGATGGTGACCATCGCGCTCGGCTGCGCGCTGTTGTTGTGCGTGCTGCTGTTCGCGCTCGGTTTCGAGATCGGCGCGCGTTTCGTTGCGCCCCCGGCGGCCCCCGTGGCGGCCCTTGCTAGCGCCGCGCCGGCTGCAATACCTGCGCCGACCCCTACGCCATTCGCTGCGCCGGCCGATAACCAGATGAGTGCTGCATCACCCGCCTCCGATTCCTCCACCAATTAAAACCGGTACCCGAGATGTCGTTTCCGTCTTTCTTTGCTTGTTCGCAGCCGTCAGGCCGCTCGCGCGTGACGCGCGCGCTGCGCGGGCTGTCCCGCTGGAGTGCGGCGCTCGCGACCGGCTTGACGCTGGCCGCCGCGCCGGCCGCGGCCGCGCCCACGGCGTCCGCCGGCGCGCAGACCCCTCAGGCGGCCGCGGTGAGCGGAGCCGCGGCCTTGCCGACCACCTCGACCGGACTCGTGCGGATGCCCGATGGCCGTGTGCTCGCGCCGGAATTCGCGCGTATCGTGACACGCGGCGAACTCGTGGTCGCGGTGCTCGGCGTCGATCAGCCGCCGTTTTTCGAACAGCAGAACGGTCAGCTGGTCGGCATCGATATCGACATGGCCAAGGAGATCGCCGCGAAGCTCGGCGTGAAAGTGCGCTTCAATCGCGATGCCAGAACCTTCGACAGCGTCGTCAGCCTGCTCGCGAACGGCGACGCCGACATGGCGATCAGCAAGCTCTCGCGCACGCTGTCACGTGCGCAGGTGGTCAGCTTCAGCACGCCCTACATCCGTTTGCACCGCGCCTTGCTGCTCAACCGTGTGAAGTTCGCGCAGCTCGCGCGCGGCCGCGCGGTGCCCGAAGTGGTACGCACCTATGACGGCACGATCGGCGTGGTCACGAACTCGTCGTACGCAACCTATGTGGTGAGCAATTTCCCGCACGCCAAGGTGATCAGCTATCCGAGCTGGGAGGCGCTGCTCAAGGCGCTCGACGCGGGCGACGTGACCGCCGCCTATCGCGACGAATTCGAAGTCAAGCACGTGCTGAAGGCCGATCCGACCGCTTCACTGCGCCTGCGCGTGGTGACGCTCGAAGATCTCGACGACACCATCTCGATCGGCGTGAATGTCTGCAACCCGGCGTTGCTCGCGTTCGTCAATCAGTTCCTTGCCGAGCGCACCAACAAGATCGACGTGATGACGCTGCTGCAAGCGTCCAACGATTAACCGGGATTCCACCAGACATGATCAATACAAACAGGATTTACGCGCTGGCTGTGAACCCGTGGGCGGTGATCGGCAGCCTCGCGCTCGGCGGCGCGTTCGGCCTGCTGTTGCCGGAGCTGTCGCAGAAGTTCGCGATCATCGGCGACATCTATGTGAACTTGCTGAAGATGACGACGCTGCCGTTCATGGTGTCGGCGGTGATCTTCAGTTTGCAGCGCCTGTTCCGCGACGGCGGTACCTCGAAGCTGCTGCTGCGCGTGGTCACGGTGTTCATCGGCGCCTCGCTGACGGTCGCCGTGGTGGGCGCGCTGGTGCTGCTGGTGATGCGGCCCGGCGTGAATCTTTCCACCGCGACCATGCATACGTTCGGGTTGATGGTCGGCAACGAATCGACCTCGAACGAAACGGTGATGAACCTGTACGGCACCGACGCGGCGGAGAAAGGCGTGAGCCTCTACGACGTGCTGACCAGCCTCGTGCCGACCAATATCTTCGCCGCGCTCGCCAACGGCGACGCGCTCAAGGCGCTGGTGTTCGCACTGCTGTTCGGTCTCGCGGTGGGCCGCGTGCCGGAGCGGATCTCGGTCGGTCTGAGCCAGGCGCTCGAAACCGTGTATCACGCGTGCCAGAAATTGATGCACTGGCTGAGCTATCCGCTGCCGCTGATTCTCTTTTGCATGAGCGCCGCGCAGCTCGGCAAATCGGGCGTCGGACCGCTGCACGCGATGCTGCAATTCGTGATCGCGTTCTTCGTGGTCTCGCTGCTGCTGATCTCGCTCGCTGCCATCGTGATCTGGAAGCGCTCCAGCCACTCGCTCGGCACGACGCTCGACGCCTTGCGCGCGCCGTTCGCGCTGGCGCTGGCCACGCGCAATAGCGCGGCCTGCATGCCGAGCATGATCGAAAGCCTCGTGGACGGGCTCGGCTTCGCGCGCTCGCGGGTCGAGCTGATGGTGCCGCTGACCGTCTCGCTGCTGCGGGTCGGGCCGATGGTGTATTACGTGTGCGCGACGCTCTTCATCGCGCAACTGTACGGCCACCCGCTCGGCGTCGCCGAGGTGTGCACGGTGCTGCTGGCCTCGGTGCTGGCCGGTTTTGCATCGGCGGGCATGACGGGTCTCGTGACCGTGTCGCTGGTCGGCATGACCTGCGTCTATCTCAGCCTGCCGTTCGAAGCAGCCTTCATTCTGTTCCTCGCCGTCGATCCGTTGTGCGACATGCTGCGCACGCTGATTCTTGTGATCGGCAATACGGCCGCGGTGACGGTGATCTGTCCGCGTCCGCTGAAGATCTAGGAATCTGACATGGCGCTGATTGGCATTCTCGGGGGCATGGGCCCGCTTGCAACGGTCGATTTCTTCGACCGCGTGATCCAGCTCACCAGTGCGGCGGGCGCGACCTGCGACCAGGAACACTTGCCGCTCCTGATCGCGAACCTGCCGCACATTCCCGATCGCTCGAAGGCCATGCTGATGAGTGGCGCGGATCCGCTGCCCGCGCTGCTGGCCGGCATCGACATGCTCAATCGCAACGAAGTCGATCTGATCGCCATTCCGTGCAATTCGGCCCACTACTGGTACGACGCGATGCGGGCGCGCAGCCGCGCGCCGATCCTGCACATCGCGGAAGCCTGCGTCGCCGCGATCGCACGCGGCACGCGCCGCGCCGCCGTGCTGGCGACGGGCGGCACGCTGGCAGCGGGCCTGTATCAGAAGATCCTCGAGCGCCATGACATCGAGCCACTCGTGCCCAGCGGACAAACCCAGCAACATATCGACGCATGCATCGACGCCGTCAAGGCAGGCGACCTCGACGCGTCGGCGGCCGAACTTGCGGCGGCACTGGCCGAGTTCGCCGCGCGTGGCGCCGAAGCCGCGGTGATGGGCTGCACGGAAATTCCGCTTGCCGCCCGCCGCATCGCAGCGGCCCCGATGACGCTGATCGACAGCACGCTCGAATTGGCGCGCGTCACGGTGTCGTACGGCATGGAGCGTGGCTGGAACATGCGCTCATGAACAGGCTCAAGCGGCTCTCGAACAGCACGCTGGTGCTGCTGCTGTGCCTCGTGCTCGGTGGACTGGCGGGCGCATTCGTGGCGCCGGTCGGTGGCTTTGCGTTTTTTGTCGGGCAAATCTATCTCGCGCTGGTCAACATGGCGGCGGTGCCGCTGCTGATGGTGGCGATGTTCTTCGGGTTGCGCCAGTTGATGCTGCTATCGCATCCGGGCTTGCGGATCGGCACGATGCTGGCGCTCGCGGTGGGCATCGTCGTCGTGTGCGCGGCGGGCGGCGCGCTGGCGGGTCTGGTGGCCGCGCCCGGTCTGCATCTGTCCGACGCGGCACACCGGCAGCTCGGTCAGCTCGTGCTGCAAAGCGCGAGCGACGCCGAAGACATGCGCATGAAACTGTTCGGCAGCGATCCCGCGAGCGTCGCGGCGGGCGCGCTCGCGTTGCGTGACGTGATTCCGGACAACTTCTATCGCGTGCTGGCCGGCGGGCACGCGCTCGGCATTCTCACCGGCACGATCCTGTTCGGCATGGCGTTCGCCGCACTGTCGAGCGAGCAGACGCGGGTGCTGCACAGTGTATTCGAGGGCATCTACCGGACCCTCGAAAACCTGATCGAATACGCCAACCTGCTGCTGCCGGTGCTCGCATTCGGCACCGCCGCGCATATCGCCGCGCAGACCGAGCACGCCACGCTCGATGCGATGAGCGGTTTCCTGCTCAGTTTTGTTCTATGCGCGGTGCTGCTGTGCGGCGCCGCCGTGCTCGTGATCGCGTCGCGCACGCGCGAGCCGCTTGGCCGTGTGATTTCGGCGCTCAAGCCGTCGGTACTCGTGGGTCTGATGTCGGGCAGCGCCACCGCGCCGATTCCGCACGCGATCGAGGCGATGAGCACGCGGCTGGGTTTCAGCCGCGGCGTCGCGGAACTTGTGGTGCCGTTCGGCAGCGTGTTCGTGCGCGCAGGCTCGGCGCTGTATTTCGCGCTCGCCACTGTCTTCATCGCGAACCTGTACGAGCGGCCGCTCGGCGTTGGCGAACTGGTGCTGACCGGCGCGGCGGCCACGGTAGCCGCGTTCGTGTCGGCGGGACGCAGCGGAGTGGCGGGGATCGGTTACGTCGGCATGGTGTTGTCGATGCTGCAATTGCCGGTCGAGGCGGCGGGCGTGTTGCTGATCGCCGTCGATCTGATCTGCGAGGGGCCGCGCAATCTGCTGAGCCTGCTGTCGGTCTGCACGGTGGTCGCACTGGTGTCGGCGGGTTTGCCGGCCGAGCGCACGCCGTTCGTCGAAATCGGCGTGCAGCAGGAAGGCGCGGCGGTGCTGCGCTTTGCATTCACGCGCGGGCAACTCGCGCTGGCGACGGGCTGCGTGTTGCTCGCGGCGTCGCTGATTGTCCTGATGGGTGTGGGAGTAGGAGCGAAATGACGAAGGGGCGGGCGGTTCTGAACAGCAACGCACGCGGGCCGGGACAGGCAGCAGGCGTGGCGGCAAAGCGCGTGGCGCACGCGGTCAATTCGGCTTGCGCACCGGGTGTCGCGGCAGAGCGTGTGGCGGATATGCCCAACGCGGCTGGCGCCGCGCGCGTCGCGCAATTCGCGTGGCTTGCCGGCATTCCCCGTATCGCGCGGCGCCTGCGCTTCGCGTTGCTCGCGTGCTGCGTGATGGGTCTCGTGAGCGGCTGCGCGATGTTCGGCGGCAAGGGCGACAAGGTGAGCTGGGATCGCCTGAGCCTCGTCGCCACCGACGACGTCAACAACAACAGCCCCGTCGCGGTCGACGTGGTGTTCGTCACCGACGACGCCTTGCTCGCGCGGGTCGCCGAATTGCCGGCTTCGAAATGGTTCGCGGCGCGCGCCGATCTGGCGAGCACGTTCCCGAAATCGGTCCAGTACAAGAGTTGGGAGCTGGTGCCGGGTCAGCGGATCGACGTGCCAAGCGATGTCTTCGGCCGGCCGCGGGTGCTCGCCGCGTTTCTGTTTGCCAATTATGCGGATCCGGGCGCGCATCGCGTGCGGATCGAGCCGTTGAACGGTGCTGTCGCCGTGCAACTGGATAACCACACATTTTCCGTATCGGCTGTCAAATGACAGCGTCTGGACTCGCCATGAATTCAATCCAATCCGCGCCGGCGTATGCCCGCGGCAGAGCACCGGAGCACGCATGATGTCCGATCGCGTGTTGCCGGTCGTCGACCGTGTCGAGTGGCATGAGGGCATGCTGCTCTCGCCGCAGCACTTCCAGTTGATGAGCGCGCGGGTCGATTCGCTCGTCGCGTGGCAGACGCTGGCCGCGGCGCCGTTCAGTTGGGGTGTGCGCCGCCTCGTGCTGGATGCGGGGCTGCTGCCCGCCGGCATGGTGCGCGTGCTCGCGCTCGACGCGATCATGCCCGACGGCACGGCTGTGTCGTACTCCGCCGATGCAAGCCAGCACGGACGCCTCGATCTGTCGCTCGAACCGTATGTCGAAGCACTAGCCAAAGGGCCGGTCGATTTCTACGTGACGTTGCCGGTTACGGCGTCGATGCGGCGCGACGGCGAAGCGCGCCGCTTCCGCTCGACGCTCGGCGCCCCCGTGGAAGACGAAATCTCGGAAGCGCCACCTGCCGACGTGCCGCGCCTGCTGCCGAACCTCGTGCTGAGCGCGGGCGAGTTGCCGCCGGCGAGGATGGTGTCGCTGCGCCTTGGCACCGTGTACCGCGACAATGAAGTGGTGCGTCTGGCCGAGCGTTTGCCGCCGCTGATCGAAGTCTCGCGCGACACACCGCTATGGGCCAACGTGTCCGCGCTGCTCGGCCAGTTGCGCGGCAAGGCGGCTTTCGTCGCGCGCCAGACGGCGAATCCTTCGTCGAAGGTCGACGACCGGCTGACGCAACTCGAACTGAAAGACCGGCTGCGCAGCCTGCTCGCCGCGCTGCCGTTTGCCGAAGCGGTGTTGCGCACGCCGCATCTGCATCCGCTGGCGCTCTATCACGCGCTCGCGTCGCTGAGCGGAACGCTGAGCATGCTGGTGCCCGGCGGCCTGCCGCCGGTGCCGCCCGACTACGACCACGGTGATCCGCTGACGGTTTTCACGCCGCTGCTGCGCACCTTGCGCGACGCGGTGTCCGAAGTCGCGGAAGGGTATCGCGAGCACAAGTTCGAATTCCGTCACGACGCATTCGAGATCGCGCTGAATCCGGAATGGCTCGGCGAGCGGCTGGTGGTGGGCTTGCGTGGGCAATCGGACCGCGATCTGCTCGCGTGGATGGACGGCGCGGTGGTCGGTTCGCAGTCGGTCTATGCATCGCTGCGCAGCCGCCGTGTGTTGGGCGCGATGCGGCGGGCGGTCGACTACGCGGAAGAGTTGGGCATCCGCTCCGGCTCCGGTTATCTGCTGTTCGAGATTCAGGCCGACCCGGCTCTCGTGGTCGCCGGCGAAACACTTGTCATCAGCAATCCGAATGAAGGCGCGAGCGCGCAACGGCCGCAGGAAATGCTGCTGTTCGTCAAAGGCTGAGGGTCGGGGAATAAAGGTAGGCGGGCATGGCACGCAATCGAATCGAATCTGAAGAAAACGACCTGGTGGTCACGCAGTTCCGCGTCTTTCTCGACGAACTCGCGAAAGCGCAGAAGCGCTTCTCCGAGGCGCCCGAGGCAGATGGGGAACTGGCTGCGCAAGGCATGAGCCGGCATTTGCTAAATCTGCTGGAAGTGCAAACGCTGCAGTCGCATCGCGACAGCACGCGCTTCGACATGGAAAATCTCGCGGACGCGCGTTATCTGAAAGCGGTGCTCGCCGACGAGATCCTGCTCAATACGCCGTGGACCGGCCGCGAACGCTGGACGGCCTACCTGCTCGAATCGACACTGTTTCGCACCAACGTGGCGGGCGACCTGGTGTTTCGCAAGATCGAGCAATTGCTGTCCGATCGCGAACCGTCGCGCCGCGACGTCGCGCGGATCTGCCTGTTCGCGCTCGCCATGGGTTTTCAGGGCCGTTTTCGTGGCGCGGACGGCGCCGCGCGGCTGCGCAGCTACCGCGAAGAGTTGTACGAGTTCGTCTATCAACGGCGCGCCGATCTCGGCGGCCGCGACCGCGTGCTGGCAGATGCCGCCTATGGCAATACGATTTCACATATTGCGCCGCGCAAGTTGCCGTCGGTGAGCCGCTGGACCGTGATTGGGCTGCTCGCGCTTGCCGCACTGCTGGCGATTTCGGAGATGTTGTGGATGTGGCAGTCGTGGCCGGTGCGCGCAGCACTGCATGGCGACGCGGTCACGGGAGTGAGTTCATGACGCACGCGAATCGTTCGCTGTCGGCGGGAGTGGGCGCATGCTGACCAGCAATCTGTTTTTATTGTCGCTCGCGCTGTTGATCATCGTGGTGTGCGCGGTGCTCGGCGTGGTGGTGTATTTCGCGCTGCATGGCGCGCAGGCCAAGCCGCAAGCAGAGCGCAAGATCGTGCGTCTGCGGGCCGACTCGCTGCGCAATGCGTTTCGTCAGGCGGTCGAGCTGGTCGAGGGCAATATCGCGTCGCGCGCCGAGCGCTATAACATTCCCTGGGTGCTGGTGCTCAACGAAGGCGAGGATCCGCGGCCTTTGCCGATCGCGCAGTCGGGCGTGGCGAGCGTGCTGAGTGCGGAAGCCGCGAGTCCCGCGGCGACGCAAGGCATCTCATGGCAGTTCTTCGACCGCGGCATTGTCGTCGACATCAAGGCGGCCTATCTCGGCTCGCCGGATGAAGACGGCGACGAGAAGCCGTGGGACGAATTTCTCAGCCTGTGCCGCAATTACCGGCCGCAGCGGCCATTCGACTCGGTCGTGATCACGGTGCCGGCCGCCATGCTGCTCGCCGACAACACCGACGCGCAGCTCGAACTCGTGCGCCACGCGAAGCTCGCGCATCGCCGGCTGTGGCTCGCGCAGAACCGCTTTGCGATGCGCTTCGCGGTGTATGTGGTGGTGACCGGTTGCGAAGCGCTCACCGGTTTCGCGAGTTTCGCCCGCGCGTTGCCGGAGCCGTTGCGCGCGAGCATGCTCGGCTGGTCCTCGCCGTTCGATCTTTCGGTGACCTATCAGTCGGATTGGGTGGATACAGCGCTCGGCAGCATCGAGCGCGCGGTCTCCGACGCCACCGCCGAACTGTTTACGCTCGACACGGGCGAGCTCGACGCGCGCGAATGTCTGCTGCTGCCTGCACGCATTGACGCATTGCGCGCGCAATTGCAGCTCTATATCGACGAGTTGCTGCGCCCGAGCGCTTATCACGAGCCGTTCTTTTTCCGCGGCATCTATTTGACCGGTGACAGCAGCGAACTGGCGCAGCGTAGCGTCGCCGCGCCGGCGCTCGACTACCTGAATGGCGAGCACGACGCCTACGGGCGTGGCGCGGAACCCGCGCTCATCAGCGCGGACGCGGCCAGGGAAGGCGAGGGCGGCAAGGCGCTGGTGGTCGCCCGCGAGACGGCTGCCGACGGCGGCGCGGAAGGCTTCGACGCCGGGCGCAGCGTCAACGATCTGATGCTGCGACCCGCCTTCCTGCGGGATCTGTTCGACAAGAAAATCTTCCTCGAATACGGCCTGACGCGTCCTTCGCGCTCGCAGCATCTCACGCGCCCCGTGTTGCATCGCGCGTTGCGCTGGGGCGGCATCGTACTGCTCGGCGGTTGGGGACTGGGTCTCGTCGTGGCGACGGTTCAGCTCAGTCATCGCAATGCCGCGCTGGTCACGGCGCTCGGCGAATTGAGCAAGGACGGCCAGGAGCGCGCGGCGGCCGAGCAGGGCGGCGTGCAATTGCCCGCTGACTGGTATCGCCGCAAGGCGCTCGCGCTGATCGGCCTGAACGACCGGCTGCAAACCGGCACCGCGTGGACGGTGTTCATGCCTGGCTCGTGGAGCATCGTCGACGATCTGAACGAGCGCGTGCGCGAACGCTTCGAGCGTGAATTCGGCGGCATCGCGGTGACGGCGCTCGAGCGCGAGATGCTCGCGCATGTCGGGCAGTTGACGGGCGTCGCGCGCGATCCCGGCACGGGGCAACTGATTGTCGGCGACGATTGCGCCGCCCCGCAGATGCTTGGCGCGGACACGCCGTTGGCGGCGAGCCTCGCGCCCGAAGACCAGCCGTCGATGCGAGCGCTGCAGCGCTATGTCGGCTCGGTAGATCAGCTCGATGCCGCGCTGCAGGCGATGGAGCGTTTGCAACAGCCTTCGCCGGACAATGCCGATGCGCTGCGGCTCGCGGTGCGTTACGCGTTCGGCACCGAACTGCAAGGCAACGTGGCGGCGAGCCTGCCGTATTTCTATCGCAACGCGCGTCACGGCGGCGCGTATGCCACCGACGGCACCGGTGGCATCAGCCAGCCGACCGTGCAGCAAGCGTTGCGTTGTTCTTTCGACAAAGGCGCGCAACAGGTCGACGACGCGTTGTTCACGTCCAATCCGCTGCTGGCCGCCGAGCAATCGGTGAGCTCGCATCTGAACACGCTCTCCGTGGCGGACGCGGGCACGGCGGATTTTGCCAGGATCACCGGCAATTACCGCGCGATCGCCGCGGGCATCGGTACGGAGCAGGATCTGCTCGCCACCGGCAAGGGTGCATGGATGCGCCAGACGCAGTTCGCGCCAGGCTCGGTCTACGAACGCACCTTTGCACGCGCGGCGCAGAACCGCCTGCTCGGGCCGGACCTCGTCGGCCGTACGCGCGAACGCTCGGCGAGCGGCTTCCAGGCGTTCAGAAGCCAGATGGCGTTGAGCTTCGGCGGCCCCGACAGTGGCATCGTGTGGGCCGATAAAGGCGCGCGCTATGAAGTCGCGCCCGAGCGTATCGCACTGCGTGATGGCCTCAGCAAACTGCTCAACCAGCCGTTCATGGTCGCGCCGCGCAATCTGAATCTGCCGGAAGTGCCGGACGGTTCGATCGTCGCGTGGGATCGCGCGCAGCTCGACCAGGCGCTGGCGCTCGGCGACGTGCGTAAGCGTTTCCTCGGCGACGGTCTGGCCAGCCTGCCGGAAGCGGTGCAGCCGGCGATCGAGCAGGCGCTCGACGTGCAGTTCGCACGGCTGATCTCGGATCAGGTCGCGGCGGCCGCCGCTGTAGCGCCCGCGCAGGGCGATGGCGACAGCGCCGCGTTCGAGGCCGCGCGCCTGCGGCTCGTCAAGATTCGCGCCGCGCTCGCCGACATGGGCGCCAGCACGCAACTCGACGAACTGGACACGCTCGTGTCGCGCGACGCACTCGCGCATCTGCGGCTCGTCGACGATGCGTTGGCGCGCTCGGAACTGTATTCGACGCGGCCCGCGCCGCTCGCCGCGAGCGGTACGCGCACGACGATGCTGGCGGCGTTCGGCATCAACGACGCGGGCTCGCTCGGCGCGTATCTCGATCAGCAGGCGACGCGCGCCATTGCGCTCGGCCGTCAGGCCTCGGTGTATCTCGCGGCGCTCGGCCCGGCCGATACCGGCTCGCCGCTTGCAATGCGCTGGCAGGCGATCGTGCGCGACCTCGATCGTTATCAGTTGAAGAACCCGAACAGCAGCCTGTTCGCGCTCGAGCAGTTCGTGCAGACGGTGGCGGCCGATCCGGGCGCGGGCGACTGTCTCGGCCGGTTCCCGGCGCGGCCGTCCGGGCTCGCGTCCGGCGACTACTTCAGCACGCTGCATGCGCGTTTGTACGACGCGCTGCTCGCGCGCTGCGGCCAGGGCTATGTCGCGGATCTGAGTCAGCAATGGGCCGGCTTTGCCAGTGCGTTCAACCAGGGTGTGGGCGGACATGCGCCGTTCGGCGTGCCGGCGCGCGGTACTACGGCTGATGTCGGCACCGCCGACTTCAACGAAGTGGGCCAGGCGCTGCGCCATTACGAGCGCGTCTCGCACGTGTTCCAGCAGGCGCGCAACGGCGCGGGCGAGCGGGTGATGGGCGGCAACACGCCGATCCGCCAGTTCGTCGACAACTTCGACCAGGTCGATGCCTTGCTCTCGCCGCTGTATCCGGCCACCGATGGTGCGCCGGCGGGACTGGACGTCAGCGTCGATTTCCGCGCCAACCGCAGCGGGGAAATCGCCGCGAATCAGGTGATCGACTGGACTTTGAATGTGGGCGACCAGAGCGTTTCCCTGCATGACGCGCAGCATCCGCTGCATTGGGAATACGGCGTGCCGGTCTCGCTCTCGCTGCGCTTCGCGAAGGATTCGCCGCTGCAGGCGGCCAGCGATCCGCAGCAGCGCGCGTATTCGACTGACGGCCGCACGCTGACCTGGCAGTTCAGCGATCCGTGGGCGCTGATGTCTTTTATCGCCCGGCAGCGGATGGCCGATGTGGGCGCGCGCGGCGGCAACACCTCGCAACTGCTGAAGTTCGAGTTTCCGCTCGGCGTGGTGAATGTCGCCGATGAAGCCCTGCTGCCGAAGCAGGCGCGCGGCCAGGTTTTCGTGCGGCTCGTGCTGAGCCCGGCAGGCAAGAAAACCGCGCTGCCGTGGCCCGCCAGTTTTCCGACCCGTGCGCCTGAATGGACCTCGCTATGAACGCATCCCTTGTGTTGGATCGCGCGCCGGCCAGCGCCGGCTTCGACGCCTTGCTCACACCGCTCGACCATGGCGAGGGTGTGGGCACTTCGCTGCGCAACGATCCCGTCTACCAGCAAATCCGCGACGCGCGGCGTCAGGACGATCCCTCGCTGCCGATGCGCGAGTGGGAGCGTCCGCTCACCAAAGCCGACTGGAGAACCGTAGCGACGCTCACGAGCGACGCGCTGCGCACGCGCAGCAAGGATTTCCAGCTCGCGGCGTGGCTGTGCGAGGCGTGGACGCATCAACGCCGCATGGAAGGTTTCGTGGACGGCATGCGGCTTATGCATGCGCTCGCCGGGCAGTTCTGGGAGCACGGCTATCCGCAACTCGAAGACGGCGATGCCGACGCGCGGATTGCGCCGTTCGTGTGGATCAACCACACGCTCGCGCTGGTGTTGCGGCTGCAAATCCCGCTTCTGAGTCTGAGCATCGAGCCGTCGTCGATCAATCTGGACGACTGGTCGCGTCTCACGGGACGTCCTTCGGAGCGCGACGAGGGGCTCACGCGCGAGTTTCTGGATGGCGAGGTCGATAAAGGCAGCAACCTCGCCGATCTGCTGCGACTGGAGGAGTGCGTGGGCGCGGCGCTCGACATCACCGCGACGCTGGAGCGCGGTCTCGACGAGCGTCTGGGTCCCGACGCTCCGGGTTTTTCGCGCGTCATGGAGGCACTCATGGACTTACAACGGGCGGCGCGGTCGCTGCGAGGCGATCGTCAAACCGGGTCGGCTCATTTCGGCGACGCCGCGCAGGCCGGTGAAGATCAATCGGTTCCGAGCGCGTCCGGCTTCAGCGATACCCATGATGGCGATCTTCACACCCCGCATGCGGCCGGGGATGATGTCCGGCCCGCTTCTGCGGCGCCTGCTGTTGCGCACGGTCCGATCCGGGATCGCGCTCACGCCTACCGGCTGTTGCAGGACGTCGCGGACTATCTGTCGAAGCATGAACCGCACAGCCCGACGCCTTATCTGCTGCGTCGCGCGGTGGCGTGGGGCGGCATGCCGTTGCCCGATCTGCTGCGCGAGGTCGTGCATCAGGAAGGCGATCTGAGCCGCTATCTCGCCATGCTTGGACTGCCGTGACATTGGTCGGTTGAGCAAGACGTGCCTTGTCGCGCGAATGCCGCCGGGCAGGCCACCGGTTGCGGACGGGTTTTCATTCTTCTTCATTCAATACGCCGTTTATTCAGGAATTGTCATGCCTCACTCAAAAGAAGTCGCCACGCGATCGGCGAGGATGATGATGCACGATGCCTTCGAGTCTGTTTCCAAGGCGCATACGGGCCTCACCAAACACTACCTGTCCAACCAGGCCAGAACGTTCGTCGCCACGTGGCAGACTGAAAGCCAGGTCAGTTTGGGTGTGGGCGTCGCCATCACGGTGGGCGTGGCGATTGCCGGCGTCGCGACCGGCGGCATTGCGATTCCAGTGTTGATCGGTATCGCGGCGGGCAGCTATGCGATCAAGAACGCCATCGAAAGTATCGGCGCGAATGAGCGGCGCGTGAACCGCAACTGGCTGCAACGCTATCCGGCTGCAACGGCGGCCGCAGGCAAGGACCTCGGCGCGTTCCTGACGGTCGAGGCGAGCGACTCATTGCGCCGGGCGGTCGATCACTTCACCATGATGCGCACCATCGTGAAGGAAGTGGAAACCGCGGCGGTGCCGGAGTTCATCAATTGCGAGGAAGCGATCAACTACGTCAAGGCGTTGTCGCGCTTCATTCACCACGGCGACAAGGTGCGCAACTACACGCTGCCCGTGCTCGACCTGCTGATTTTCTATCTCGGCGAATACAAGAAGCTGACCGAGCAATGGGGTACGGCCGAGGCGAAGATCAGCACTGCGTTGCAAAGCTGGTTCGAAAAACATGGCGAGCATAGCTGCTGTCCAGGCGGTGGCCGTAACGACGTTTGCTACGCGCCGTTCAGCGGGTTGACACTCAGACGCGGCGCGGCGGCGATGCCTGCCAAGCGGCATGCCGAGGCGAGTTCCACCATGCCGGCTGCATTCGGCGCTGTCGCGCCGGCGCCCGGCTCGCCAGGCGCGGTGCAGATCAGCACGCTGCTCGAGGGCATGATTGCGGCCCGCGACAAAATTGTCGCAGGCATGCATGCTTCCAGCGGTGCGACCTGGAACTACAGCGCGGAGCGGCCCGTCACGACCCGCGCGAGGTCCGGTGGTGTGTCGGTCGTCGACAACATGCATAGACGCCGTCTCGATGCGCTGCTCGATACCGTGTGGCGTCAGGTGGACCGCCCGGGTTATTTCTCACGCGCAACCCGGCGGGCCGGGCATTGGTACACCCGCAATACAGGCAGCGAGAAAGCCGGTGCATTGCTGAGCGAAATGCTCTCGGTGGGCTCGATCTTCATGCCGTTCATCGGCGATGCGAGCGCGTTGACCAAGATCGGCGCGAGCGCCGTTTCCGGCAGCGTCTCCACGGCGGTGCTGGCGGGCGACAAGATCGGCCTTAATTTGCTGAAGGGCGCGGATGGCGTTCCCATCCGTTCCAGCCTGCTGGATCACGCACTGGTGGACGCGCACGCCACGAACGAGATTCGGGAAGCGGGCGCCGGGATCGAGAAACTATTGCCCAAGCTGATGCTGCACTTCAAGAAGGCGGCCGAAGCGCTGAAAGCGCTCGACGAGTCGCCGCAGGAAATCAAATCGTGTAACGACGCCATGGCGTTCGCCACCAAGACTGCGGAAATCATCGCTCAGATGGAAAAGGTGAGCCGTTATGCCGGCCCCTGCGTCGGTATCGTCGATGTGCTGTGCAAGCAGTGCTACGACTGGAGCGAAAAAGAACACGACCTCTGGCAAAAGATGGAGCAGAGCGTGTCGGAATGGCTTCGCGAGGAGGATGGTCATCAGAACTGCCGCCACGCAGGCACCAAATGCTACGGTGCGAAACATCATCGCGTCGGCACCAATATATTCGGGCAGGGCGGCATGTGGACGCATCTCACGAATGATCCGCATAACCCGCTGACCTGACCTGACCTGAGCTGAAACGGGCGGCGCCGATTCGTGGCGCCGGCCGTCACGTGATTTCAACCATTGACAGGAGAGGCTGAAACGGTAACGCAGAAACTCAAATTCAGTGCAGCCCAGGGGTTCAACTCGATCCTCGCCAAGATTCAGGGCAGGCGTGTCGTCCATGAGCTGTCCTTGTCCTTGCCTGCGGATGCAGGCCTGCAGGCCGCGTCCTGACAAGTCAATCGCAGCGACGAAACACAGCACCGCACTCCTGACTCGCAACGATGATCCAGTTGTGTGTTCATCGGTTGACTGAGCTGCGAGCGCGAAACGCGGCGAGGCTGGCTGTTGGAACTAGTCGGGGAGCCTGGATCCAAGCAAAAGTATATCGACCAGCCTCTTTGCACTTTGCTGCCAGTCCGGAGCCGACGCGACATTGGAAACGCCGACGAGCGCGCGAAGCAGATCCAATGGCTCGAGATCGGGGCGGATATCCCCACTCGCGATAGCGCGCATAACGAGCGACTGGATTGCGTCCTTGATCTGCGCGCCGGACGATTCGAATAGCTTCGTCGGCCCTCCGACGATCGAATTCAAGGCTGGCGCGATGATCTTCTTCGTAGCGATGTAGTCGATGAAGAGCAACATCCAGGCTCGCAATGCATCGAGTGGGGGCAGTGAATCGGACAGTCTTCGCTCTTCCTCCGCGAGTTTCGCGACCTCGGCACGGTAGACACTCTCCAGCAGTGCCTCGCGTGTCGGAAAATGCCGGTACAGCGTGCCTACACCGACCCCCGCCTGGCGGGCGACGTCCTCCATGCTGATTTCGCCTGCGGCGCGCGTGAACGCCGCTTTCGCTTCTTCAAGAATGCGCTCGCGATTGCGTAGCGCGTCGGCTCTAGGTTTTCGTTCTTTTGGCGTCGAATCGTTCATTTATACGTTGAAGGCTTGCAAGCGGAGGGTGACTCCGTTTAGTATCGTAAAAACGGAGGGAGGCTCCGTTTTATCCCGGGGTGGGAATGACGTCAACCTTCATTGTGCTGGAGCGGCGGAAATGACTGAGAAATTTGGTGCGACCTCGACAACGGACGACGTGCTTGGAGGCGTCGATCTTCATGGCAAGCGAATTCTTGTAACGGGCGTGTCCGCGGGACTGGGCGTGGAGACTGCGCGGGCGCTCGCAGCACGCGGGGCCACCGTTATCGGCGCGGCCAGAGACCTGGAAAAGGCAAAGCAGGCGATTGCTGACGCGCGGCGCGAGGCCGGTGCCGCAGGCGGCGACATTGAGTTGATTGCGCTCGATCTCGCGAGTCTCGAGAGTGTTCGGGCTTGCGCCGACAGGCTGCAAGAGGACGGCAAACCCATCGACGTCATCATCGCGAACGCGGGCGTGATGGCGACTCCCTTTGGCAAGACAACGGACGGATTCGAGACGCAGTTCGGCACGAATCATCTAGGGCATTTCGTGCTGGTGAACCGCCTGGCGTCGCTGATTCCGGCTGGCGGCCGGGTGGTGATGCTCGCGTCGTCGGGGCACCGTTTCGCGGATGTGGATCTCGACGACCCGGGCTTCGAGCGTACGCCTTACGATCCGTTCGTTGCATACGGGCGCGCCAAGACGGCGAATATCCTCTTTGCGGTGGCTTTCGATCAGCGACATCGGGCGCGTGGAGTGCGCGCAGCCGCTGTTCATCCGGGTGGGATTCACACGGAGCTCGCCCGCCACATGGACGAGAGCCAGATGACGGTGCTGCTCGAAAGGATCAACACTCAACTTGCATCGGAAGGGAAAGGACCGTTTCAGTTCAAGACTGTTCCACAAGGGGCGGCGACTTCGGTCTGGGCCGCAGTGGTGGCGTCGGCCGAAGAGCTCGGAGGCAGGTACTGCGAGAACTGCCATGTGAGCGAAACCGTCGCCGACGATGTTGTCATTACGCCCGTCAGCGAGGGTGTTCGACGCTATGCGCTCGATGCTGCCAACGCTGACGCGCTGTGGCGCAAGAGTGAAGAGATGGTTGGCGAATCGTTTTGACACGACGCGTCGAACACCATTGCAACGGTTCTCCGACGCCACTAGTTCACTTTCGCACGCTGCACGACGTAGTGTGGATGCTGGACCGGGAACTGGAGTAGCGGCAGCGCTTGCCCAGCGCGGGCGTGAGAGATAGTCAGTCGGTCAAGGCGCATCCGCAATGAGATTCTTCAGGTCGGGCCAACACTTCTTCAAGGCGCATTCATTCAGACGGAATTTTCAAGCGGGCACTCAGATGTTCTTCATGAAACTAAGCGCGTAGAAGGCCCAGTTGTCGGCGTTGGTCAACGCATGCGCCTGGTTCGTCGCGGAGAGACCGCGGCACTTGATCTTGCCGTAGACGTGGTCCTGGGTCTTCAGCACCTTATGCGTGAGCTCATGGTAGATGGTCTGTGCGGCCCCTTCGAGCGGATCCGGGTCGGCGAGGAACCACTTGCCCATGATGATGCGATAGCCACTGCCGGCATGATGGTTCCAGACATAGCCATACACGCCGTCGCCTTTGAAGCCTTGCTCCATCTCGTCGAACGGATCGTTACCGTTGACGATGTGGACGGTCACATCTTCGCGCAGCACGATCGTCACCGGGCTTGAGCTGAATGCATCCAGCATCTGCTGCAGCCCCTGCTTGACCGTGGCCACCGCCTGCGGGGTGGGTGCGCCGAACCAACGCTGGAAGCGCTGCTCTTCGGCGGCATTGCCGTCTACCGTCGCGATTGCAGCGACGGCCTTCTCCGCGCATTCGAAGGCATCGGCCCAACCTTGGCGCGCTTGGGGCAGTTGCCTGTCGTCGAATTCCTCCCAGATCACTGTGCCACGTCCGATATCCTTGATGCCGACCGGAATGTTCACCTTGATTTGCGGCCTGAGATTGCCCTCGCCAAGCAGCTTGGCGCCCTCCTTGATGTCGAGCAGGAGCGCGTTGGGCCGCGGCGGTGCACTGCTGCGATGCGCGAATGGCATGTGCCGGTCGCGGAATTCGACGAGTTGAGCCAGCAGGTCGCTGACCGCCCCCTTTGCATTGCGCTCGCTGCCTTCTGCATTGGCCTTGGTTGCCGCCCACGCCTGGTAGGCGACCACGATGGCGTCGAAATGGGGCCGCGAGCCGCGATTCTTGTCATATTCCTTCAGGCAGGCATCGAGAAACTTGAGCGGCTTGCTTCTCGGTTTCAGTGCCAGGCCGGTGCGGCGCTTCCACTCCTCGTACGACATGATAGCCATCAGTGAAACTCCTTTGTTTGTATTGGCTGGCTCGATGTGTCGGCGATGTGTCGGCGATGTGTCGGTATTGCCTGCCGGCGCCGGTGGATCTGTTAATGCCGGTTGTCGAGATAGTTGACGCGTCACCTCAAGCCGACTGCCTCGGTTTTTGCGGTCCCGCCCGATCACAAACACAGCGACCTCAAATTCGTAACGCCGGCGCAGCGCAACAACGCCCCTGCGTACGACATAGGAAACAGAGTCGTGAGATATCTTGGCATAGTCCGTTTTGACGCCAGTAACGCGCGCGGCCACTGCTGCGCGCAAGTATCTTTTTATACGTCTCGACTTCTGAAATTCATGTAGAAAAAACGGCCAGCTATACCGATCACTATCGTATCAGAGTTGCCCTCTGGCATATGTCTTCACGTCGAGCGTTGCATTCGCATGCATCCCGATGTACTCGAGGCAGCCGTTGTTCCGCTGCCGCACGCGGATCTCGGCGAAGAGGTGGGAGCCGCGGTCGTGCTGAGAGACGGCGCGACCGACAGTGCCGCCGAATTGACGCGTCACGCGGCACACCACCTGGCCAGATTCGAAGTGCCCACGCGCTGGTGGCTGACCTACGAAGCGCTGCCAACCAACGCATCAGGCAAGGTCGTCAAGCGCGACGTCGTGCAGCGTTGGTCCCATGACTCAGGTTCGCCTGCCTCTCCGACGGAGAAATCATGAACGGCGTTCTTGATGGAATTCGTGTACTGGACCTGACGCAGATGGTGGCGGGTCCGCTGTGCACGCTGCTGCTCGGCGACCTGGGCGCCGATGTGATCAAGGTCGAACCGCCCGATGGTGACGCGAGCAGGCAGATCGGCGTGAACCGCGAATGCGGCGAGAGCGATTATTTCCTGAGTCTCAACCGCAACAAGCGCAGCGTCGTGCTGGACCTGAAGTCTGCGCAGGGCATCGAGACGCTCAAGGCGCTCGCAAGTCACTCGGATATCGTCGTCGAGAATTTCAGGCCGGGCACGATGGAAAAGCTCGGTATTGGATATGACGTGCTTTCCGAACTCAATCCGGGGCTCATTTATTGCGGCATGTCCGGATTCGGCAACGACGGCCCCTATCGCGACCGGCCGGCGCTTGATCCGGTCATTCAGGCGATGTCCGGCGTGATGCAACTTACCGGTACGCCGGAAAGTGGTCCATTGAAGGCGGGCGTGCTGATCTCTGACTTCGTGCCGCCTTTGTTTGGAACTATTGGCGTGATGGCGGCTCTGTACGCGCGCTCATCGAGCGGGCAAGGGCAGCGCGTCGACGTTTCCATGCTGGACGCAACGGTTTTTTCGATGATCCCTCGGGAAGGTTTTTATTTTTTTCGACCGGACAAACGCCGGGTCGATTCGGCAATGCGCACTATCAGATATCGCCGTGGAACACATATAGAACGCGCGACGACAGGCACGTCATGATCGTCGCTCACGCGGAAAAGTTCTGGCGCGCGCTCGCGATAGCCGTCGGGCGGAAGGACCTGCTGGAAGATCCCCGCTTCAAGTCGAATGGAGAGCGCTTGGCACATCGGGAGGCCCTCGAAGCGGAACTGAGCAGCGCATTCGCGGCAGATACGCTGACCGGCTGGAGCGATCGTCTGACCGAAGCCGGCGTTCTGTTTGCGCCCGTCCGCAACTTCGAAGAGGTGTTCGCCGATCCGGTGGTCCGTGATGGAATCGTGCAGTCAGTCCGGCATCCAACGGCCGGCGATGTGTCGGTCCTCAGAAATCCGATCAAGATGTCGGCGAACTGTGTGGACATACGCTTGCCACCGCCACTGCTCGGCGAGCACACCGAGGAGGTGATACGAATGGACGTTATGCGAAACGACCACTAGTCAACCAATGCTGAAGTCCACGTTGCATTCCGGGGTCGTCACAGGTCGTCTGGAGACGGCGCCGTGCTTCGCTCAATGCTTTCATCCGCCAGGTCGCAATGGCCAGCGCTCAGTGCTTCATACGGGCGTGCTTTGATCGGGACGCCCGTATCAACCTAAGGAACGCCTGCAGAATCGGCGATGTATCTTCGCGCCGATAGAGGCAACTCAATTCGATCTCCCGCAGCTGTGATGATTTCAGCGGCCGGTACACTACCCCGGGCAAGCGCAGATTCACCGCTGACTCCGTCGTCACGCAAACCCCGAAACGGCTCGCAACCAGTGCGATGCATGTGACGACGTCCTCGACCTCCTGTTCGACACGCAGTCGCACACCCTCGGCGCGAAACGCGGCCGTCACCTCCTGCGCGAGTCCGTGCACCGGCGCATTCGGATACAGAATCATGCGCTCGTTATCGAGGTCTCTCAGCGTCACGGATTTCTTCTCGCACAATGCGTGCCCTTCGTACAGCGCGACGAGAAACGGCTCACGCTGCACCCAGTCGACCGCAATATCGCTTTCGTTCGGCACCAGCCGGTTAAAACCGATTGTGATGCGACGTTCGCGAAGCGCCGCGATCTGCTCGGCCTTCGACATGTTATGCAAGCCGATCTTCACCTCCGGACGCTCGGTATGAAAGTCGGCAAGCAATCGCGGGATCACATTCAGGATGCCGGAACTGAAGATGCCGACGTCGAGCCGCCCCAGATATCCTTGTCCGGCGAGTTGGGTCTGCTCTTCGGCGCGGCGGGACAGCGCGAGAATGTTCGGCACTTCGTCGAGCAGGGCGCGCCCCGCTTCCGTCAATTCCGCCCCTTTGGCTGTGCGGATGAATAGCTGGGTGCCGAGTTCCTCTTCGAGGGCTCGGATATTCCGGGTGAGCGGTGGTTGCGCCATGTGCAGGCGCTCTGCCGCCCGCCCAAAGTTCAGCTCTTCCGCGAGGGCGAGGAAATAGCGCATCTGCTTCAGTTCCATTGTCTGTCTTCCCAGTCTGTACGCCGACACCAGTGGAGCATCCGGGGCTGCTTGCGTCATACCGATACGGTATCAGGAGTTTAAAAAACGGTATTGGACGGTATGTTCTCATAGCGTGCATCATGACTGCAATACGTCAAGCCGCGCATCGCCCGCAGAGTCCAATGCGACTGAACAGCGGCGTAATGCGCCCACGATTGGAGACACGCATGATCATCGGTAACCAGAAAGACGTCACTCAAGCGGTTCTCGCAGAACTCAGCCGCGCACCCAACCCGCGCTTCCGCGAAATCATGTCCGCCGCGGTGCAGCACCTGCACAACTTCGCACGCGATGCCAAACTCACCGAAGCGGAATTCCATCAGGCTTGTGGATTCATCGCGAAGCTCGGGCAATTGTCGACCGCATCGCACAATGAAGTGGTGCTGGCGGCCGGTTCGATCGGACTCTCATCGCTGGTTTGTCTGCTGAATAACGGCGACAACGGCCAGACCGAAACCACCGCCAACCTGATGGGGCCGTTTTGGCGCATGGATTCGCCCGCTACGCCGAACGGTGGTTCGATTGTTCGCTCGGAAACGCCTGGCGTACCGATCTTTGTCGATGCATGGGTGCACGATGCCGAAGGGAAACCTGTGGAAGGCGCCGAGATCGATGTGTGGCACACGTCGGCCGAAGGTTTCTACGAGAACCAGGACCCCGAGCAGGCCGACATGAACCTGCGCGGCAAACTGACGACGGATAGCGAAGGGCATGTCTCGTTTCGCAGCGTGAAGCCCGCGGGCTATCCGATTCCGCTGTCGGGTCCAGTCGGCGAATTACTGCGCGCGCAAGGACGCCACAACATGCGTCCGGCACACATTCACTTCATGATCTACAAACCGGGCTTCAAGACGCAGTTCTCGCAGGTCTATTCGAGCGACGATCCTAACCTCGACACCGACGTGCAATTCGGCGTAACCCAGGCGCTTGTGGGGCAATACGTGTTGCACGAAAACGAACCCGCGCCGTCTGGCGATATTCAGGGACCGTGGTATTCGCTCGCGCATCACTTCAGGATCGAAGCAGGCGAGGCCATACTGCCGAAGCCACCGATCACCGGCAAGGCGGAAGGTCCGCGGCCGGTCTGGTCCGTGCTGGAGCGCAAGTCATGAGCGACGTACTGCTCCAGCAGGCACTTCAGTCGGCGCGTGAACAGCTTGCGCCGGGCGGCGTGCTGCGCGCGGCGATCAATCTCGGCAATACGGTGCTCGCGCAACGCAGCGCAGACAACGGCGAACTCAGCGGCGTTTCCGTCGATCTCGCGCGTGAACTCGCAGCAAGGCTCGGCGTCGAGGTGCAATTCGTCACCTTCGACGCGGCGGGCAAAGTTTTCGAAGCACTCGCCAGCAACGCATGGGACGTCGCGTTTCTCGCCATCGATCCGACACGCGGCGAGCAGATCGCTTTCTCCCCGCCGTATGTGCTGATTGAGGGCGCGTACATGGTGCGCGAAGCGTCGCGATTGCAGCGCAGTGAACAGGTCGACCGCACCGGCGCGCGGATTACCGTGGGTGCTGGCAGCGCGTACGACCTCTACCTGACGCGTACGCTCAAAGAGGCGCAGATCGAACGTTATGCCACAGCTGCCGAAGCGTTCGAGGCATTCATGACTCAAGGCTTTGACGCAGCCGCCGGCGTTCGTCAGGTGGTGAGCCGGTACGCGTCGACGCATGAGGGATTGCGCGTCCTCGACGACAGCTTCATGACGATCCGCCAGGCGATGGGTGTGCCGAAGGATCGCACCGAGGCAGCGTCAGCGCTCACTGTTTTCATCGAACAGATGAAGGCTAAGGGGAATGTTGCCGATTCGCTCGCACGTAGCGGGCAGACGGCTGCTGCGCTCGCTCCGCCCGCAGCACCGTAATCCAACCTGGCGTCGCATCACGCAGCGTCACGCACACAGGAAAGCCATGCCCATCATTCACATTTCACTCGTCGAAGGACGTGACGATGCCGCGATCAAAGCGTGCGTCAAGGCCGTAGCCCGCACGGTGCACGAGACGCTGGGCGCGCCGCTCAGCACCATCCGTGTGTACGCGACGGTCACACCAGCCACGCATTGGGCCGTCGGCGATCAAACCAAGGACGAGCTCGCCGCAGCGGCACAGGAGAACGGAAAATGACACCTCAACTGATAGAACAGGCGGCGATCGCATTGGTCGCGGCCGAGCGTAGCGGCAAGTACATCGCGCCGCTGCGCGAAACATACGAGCAACTGACGATCGATGACGCATACGCGATCCAGCGCGCCAACACGGACCGGCGCGTGGCCGAAGGACGGCGCATTGTCGGCTGCAAGATCGGACTGACCTCGGCAGCTGTCCAGAAGCAACTCGGCGTCGACCAGCCGGACTTCGGCATGCTGTTCGACGACATGGGTTACGGCGACGGCGAACCCATTCCCTCGTCCATTCTGACTCAACCGAAGATCGAGGCCGAAGTCGCCTTCGTGATCGGCCGCGATCTGCGCATGTCGAACCCGGGCCAGCTCGACGTGCTGAACGCGATCGACTACGCGCTGCCGGCGCTTGAGATTGTCGGTAGCCGGATCGCGAACTGGAATATCCGCATCACCGACACGATCGCGGACAACGCGTCGTCGTCTGCTTATGTACTCGGCAACAGCCCACGCAAGCTGTCCGAGTTCGACCTTCGCCTATGCGGCATGGTGATGGAGCGGCGCGGAGAGCCGGCGTCGGTCGGCGCGGGCGCGGCATGCCTGGGCAACCCGATTAATGCGGTTCTGTGGCTCGCGCGCAAGATGACTGCGCTCGGCACGCCGCTTCTTGCTGGCGACCTGGTACTGTCCGGCGCGCTCGGACCGATGGTGGCCGTCACGCCCGGCGACATCTTCGAAACACGCATCAACGGATTGGGCTCGGTGCGCGCCGTGTTCGAAGCCGATTCCAGGCAAACTGCGAGCGAGGCACGCCAATGAGCTCCATCACCGAATACGCGACGCTGCTCGACGATGCAGCGCGCCATGCAAACGAAGTCGCACAGTTCGATCCTGAAGGACGCCTGTCGCTGGATCAGGCCTACGAAATTCAATCCGCGTCGATCAAACGGCGAGTCGAGCGGGGCGAGCGCCGCGTCGGCGTGAAGATGGGTTTCACGAGCCGCGCCAAGATGGTTCAGATGGGTCTCTCGGACGTGATCTGGGGCCGCCTCACCGCGGGCATGCAGATCGAAGAGGGCACCGCGATCGACTTCTCGCGCTTCGTGCATCCGCGCGTTGAACCGGAGATCGCGTTCGTGCTGAAGCATTCGCTCGAAGGTGACGTGACCGGACCGCAAGCGCTCGCTGCGGTCGAAGCGATTGCGCCGGCGCTCGAAATCATCGACTCCCGCTACAAGGATTTCAAGTTCACGTTGCCCGAGGTGATCGCGGATAACGCATCTTCTAGCGGCTTTGTGATCGGCGCGTGGCGCGATCCGAAGATCGACTTCGCGAATCTGGGTCTCACGCTGAACATCGACGGCCGTGTCGTGCAGGTCGGTTCGACGGCGGCGCTGCTCGGTCATCCGCTGCGGTCGCTGGTTGCCGCCGCGCGTTTGTCGGCCCAGGCGGGCGAGCCGCTGCAGGCCGGCTGGATCGTGATGGCGGGCGGCGCGACGCCGGCCGAATGGATCAAGCCCGGCCAGTACGTATCGGTCGATATGGAACAGCTCGGCAGTGCGGGTTTTCACATCAAGGGGTAAGGCGATGCCGATTGCTCTGATCAAGATCCTCGAGGGCCGTAGCCCCGAGAAGAAACGGCGCCTGATCGAAAGCGTGTCGCAGGCAATGGCGGAAAGCCTCGACATGCCGATTGACGGCGTGCGCGTACTGGTTGAAGAAGTGCCGCCCGATTGCTGGGGACGTGGCGGCAAGACCGTTGCGGACCGCGTCGTGGATGGCAGCGCGGCGCTTCCCAAGGCATGAAGCAATGATTCCGGAGGGGAAATGACTGACAAGGTTAAGGTGGCGATCATCGGGCCGGGCAACATCGGCACCGATCTGATGATCAAGGTGATGCGCAACAGCAAGCACCTCGAAATGGGCGCGATGGTCGGCGTCGATCCAGAATCGGACGGCCTCGCGCGTGCTGAACGCATGGGCGTGGCGACGACCGCTGACGGGATCGACGGCTTGCTGAAACTCGACGTGTTCAAGGACATCGACATCGTGTTCGACGCCACCTCGGCAGGCGCGCACAAGCGTCACAACGATGTGCTTCAGCAACACGGCGTGCAGGTGATCGACCTGACGCCTGCGGCGATCGGCCCGTATGTGATTCCTGCGATCAACCTCGAAGCCGAAAACGCCAACAACATGAACATGGTCACCTGCGGCGGTCAGGCGACGATTCCGATGGTCGCGGCAGTGTCACGCGTGGCGAAGGTGCATTACGCGGAAATCGTCGCGTCGATCTCAAGCAAATCGGCAGGCCCGGGCACACGCGCCAACATCGACGAATTCACCGAGACCACGCGCAGTGCGATCGAAATACTGGGTGGCGCAACACGCGGCAAGGCGATCATCGTGCTCAATCCGGCCGAGCCGCCGCTGATCATGCGCGACACGGTATTCGTGTTGTCAGATCTGGTCGACACACAGCTCATTGAAGACAGCATTGCGCAGATGGTGGCTAGCGTGCAGGCCTACGTGCCCGGCTATCGTTTGAAGCAGAAGGTGCAGTTCGATGTGATTCCGCCGGAGCAACCGCTGAACGTGCCTGGCATCGGTCCGAAGCACGGCCTCAAAACCTCGGTGTTTCTCGAAGTGGAGGGCGCCGCTCACTATCTGCCCTCGTATGCGGGCAATCTCGACATCATGACGTCGGCCGCGCTCGCGTGCGCTGACAGGATGGCGCGCCGCCGCATGGCTGCCGGCATTGCGCGCGGTCACAAGGAGGCCGTGTAATGACATCGCTCGATAAAAAACTCTATATCTCCGACGTCACGCTGCGCGACGGCAGTCATGCGATCCGCCATCAGTACAGCATCGCGAACGTGAAGGCGATTGCTTCGGCATTGGATGAAGCGGGCGTCGACAGTATCGAAGTCGCGCACGGCGACGGTATCGAAGGATCGAGCTTCAACTACGGCTTTGGTGCGCATACTGATGTCGAGTGGATCGCGGCCGCGGCGGAAAGCGTCAAGACGGCGAAGATTGCCACGCTGCTGATTCCGGGCATCGGCACCACGCACGATCTGCGCAATGCGTTCGACGCCGGTGCGCGCGTCGTGCGGGTCGCCACGCACTGCACCGAGGCGGACGTCTCGCGTCAGCATCTGGAATTCGCCCGTGAACTCGGCATGGACCCGGTCGGCTTCCTGATGATGAGCCACATGACCTCGCCGCAGAAGCTCGCCGAACAGGCTAAGCTGATGGAAAGCTACGGTGCGACCTGTGTGTATGTGGTGGATTCGGGCGGCGCACTCGGCATGAACGATATTCGCGATCGCTTCCGCGCGTTCAAGGATGCGCTGAAGCCGGAAACGCAGACCGGTATGCACGCGCATCACAATCTGAGTCTCGGCGTCGCAAACTCACTGGTGGCGGTGGAAGAAGGTTGCGACCGCATCGACGCGAGTCTGGCCGGCATGGGTGCAGGCGCGGGCAATGCGCCGCTGGAAGTGTTCATTGCGGCGGCCGAGCGTCAGGGCTGGAATCACGGCTGCGATCTGTACCGCCTGATGGATGCCGCTGATGATCTGGTGCGTCCATTGCAGGACCGTCCGGTGCGCGTGGACCGCGAAACACTCGCGCTCGGCTACGCCGGCGTGTATTCGAGCTTCCTGCGTCACGCGGAAGTGGCGGCGAGCAAGTACGGCCTTAAAACCGTGGACATTCTCGTTGAACTGGGTCGTCGCAAGATGGTGGGTGGCCAGGAAGACATGATTGTCGACGTCGCACTCGATCTGTTGAAACGGGTTGCGCACGAGCAAATGCATGCCGAGCCCACCATGAGTGAAGCAGGTTAACGCGGGGACGATGCGATGACACGGCTCTACTCCCTTGTACCGCTCACCGCAATCCAGCTGCCGCCACCCGAACTGGTGGCGGCAGCGAGCCGCACGGGCTACGACGCGGTTAGTCTGCGCTTGAGCCCGTTCCGTGCAGGCGAGCCGCAGCATCCGATGTTCGACGACTCGCCAATGCTGCTTGAAACGGAAGCACGGCTGCGCGATACCGGTCTGGAAGTGCTGGATATCGAAGTGATGCTACTCACGCCCGAGCGCGACGTGCAGGACTTCAGGCGTGTGTTCGAGACCGCCGCGCGTCTTGGCGCGCACAATGCGTTGACCTTGATCGATATTGCCGACCGCTCGCTGGCAGTCGACAAATTTGCGCAACTGTGCGAACTGGCGGCGCCCTTTGGCATTTGGTGCGCGCTCGAATTCGCAGCGTGGCTTGGCGTCGGCAGCATTCAGGCTGCCAATGCGATCGTGAGTGAAGCGGGGCAAACCAATGGTGCAATGCTGCTCGATCCATTTCACCTGATTCGCAGCGGCGGAAAAGTCAGCGACATCGCAGTCGTCGATCCGGCTCGCATCAGATACGCGCAATTCTGCGACGCCAGTGGAACAGCGCCAGATACGACAGCGGGGATCTCTGAAGAGGCTCGTTACGATCGTTTGCTGCCGGGTGAGGGCGGCTTGCCGCTGCAAGAGTTTGTCGCCGCGCTACCCGCCGGCATTCCATTCGGTCTTGAGGTGCCTAATCGCCGGCTCGCCGAGTCGCTGGAATTGGACGAACGATTGCGTGCGACTCTGGCTGCCGCGAAGCGGGTCGCGGGTGATCAGGCTCAAAAATGATTGCCATGCCAGAACGGTATCGGAAATTGAAATTAAGTATTGGACGGTATCCGATCAGTCGAACATGATTGCGCTCAGAGGAAAGGCACGGCGCCGCATATCGTAAGCAAACGCGGGAACTTCAGACGCCGCGAATCATTAGAAAGATATCTTCCGGAGACACACCGTGAACAAACGCCCCTCGTGATCGGCCTGATTGTGGCAAAAACCGGCTCGTTTTTCTACGCGCTGGGTTATGTTGGCGTTGCGGCTTTGATCGGCGCGCTTTCGTACATCTTCATTGTCGGCGATGTGCGGCGTGTCGAGATTGATGCCTGAATCCGACACACCTGAAGAAGGAGTGCAGCCATGATTAGCGGAAAGACGACCCTTATTGCCCACCTCGGTTATCCGACCGAGGGTTTTAAGGCGCCATTGATTTACAACCCGTGGTTCGACAAAAACGCTATCGATGCGGTTGTGGTGCCGATGGGCGTGCTGGCGGACGACTACAAGGCCTTGCTGCCTCTGCTGTTCCGCATGACCAACATTCGTGGCGCGCTCGTCACCATGCCGCATAAGGTGACGACCGCTGGCCTCGTCGACGAAATGACGCCCACTGCCCGTATCGCGGGGGCGTGCAACGCGATCCTCAAGCGTGAAGACGGCACGCTGCTGGGCGACCAGTTCGACGGCGCCGGCTTCGTGCGCGGCGTGCAGCGAAAGGGGCGGGAGCTGAAGGGCGCGCGCGTGCTGGTGCTCGGCAGCGGCGGTGTGGGTTCGGCGATCGCGGCGTCGCTGGCCGGTGCGGGCGTCGGCGAAATGGCGTTGTTCGATATGGCGACGCCTTCGGTGGAAGCACTCGCTGACCGGCTGCGTGAGCACTATCCGGAGCTTCGTGTGACCACTGGATCGAAAGACCCGGCTGGTTTCGATCTGATCGTGAACGCGACGCCGCTCGGCATGAAAGACGGTGATCCGATTCCGTTCGACGTCGACCGCATCGATCCCACGACCTTCGTTGGCGAAGTCGTGATGAAAGCCGAATACACGCCGTTATTACGGGCGGCGAAAGACAAGGGCTGCGCAGTGCAAGTCGGTACCGACATGCTGTACGAAATGATTCCGGCCTATCTGGAGTTTTTTGGCTTCGGCACGGCCACGCCTGAAGAGTTGCGCGCGGTATCCCGGATCAAACAGTAAGCAATCAAGGTGACGCTTACGCATCCGCACACGGCCACGCCATGCTCGCATGGTTGCCCGAAGCGAGACAGATTGAGATTCTGGAAAGCTCCGAGCGGACCAAGCTATCGGAACGCACGTTGACCGATCTGGATGCGCTGCTCGAACGATTGCGGCAAGTTCGCAACCAGGGTTATGCGGTGTCGGACGGAGAAAATGCGTACGGCCTGCGCACCGTTGCCGTACCGGTATTGGATAGCGGCAATGTGCCGGTAGCAGGCGTCAGTTTGACGGTGGACGCGGACCGGATGTCGATTGAGCAACTCGTCGAGATCGCTACGCCAAAGGCGCTGGAAATTGCCGACGAGTTGTCTCGCGCACTTCGCTTCTCAGCCGGAGCGATCACGTCGGAAAGGGTTGAAACGCCGGGCAGCGCCGCGACTTCGGCGTGAATTGGCGGTGCTTCGATGATCGCGAGAATCGCATCGCGGCGAATCGTTACTGTCACGCGAGTCGGGTAAACCAGATTGCACACGTGTGCCTTATCTCCTATGCTTGAGTCTGAAAACTGAAGTTTGGAAGAGGCGAGGCGTCTCGCCGTCACTTTTGCGGGAGAGGCAATGGCACTGTCCGAGTCAACGGCGTGGGGGCCGCAACGTCGTCGCGCCTGTGTGTGCGTGACGCTCGACAACCTGGGCGAGGCTTGCGACATCAACATGGGACGGTGGCCCCCAGGCAGTGCGATAGGCAGCCACTTCACCGCGACTGATGTCCTGCCGAAGTTGCTGGAAGACCTCGATGGCCTGAGCATCACCTACTTCATCGAGGCGGTGAATGCTGAGCGATATCCGGAGCAGATGAAAGAGCTGCAGGCCGCTGGACATGAAATTGGCTGGCATACGTGGGGCCATGAGAACTGGGGGCGCATGCCGCTCGAACAGAAACGCTCGAATCTCGCACAAAGCCTGGCTGCCCTTCGGGCGATCGACATCGTTCCCGTAGGCTTCCGGCCACCCGGCGGAGTGGCCGACGCGCCATCCCTCGCGCTCCTCAGGGAGCACGGCTTTTCCTATTGCTCTCCCGTGGCCAGCGAACCCGGTGTTCGTTTTGAAGAAGGGCTGACGATCCTCCCTTTCGCCTGGCGCCACGTCGATGCCTATCTGATCGACGCGGACCTCGGCGACTTTCGTGCCGCGCACGGTGACCGCGCGAGTCCCGCGTCGGCCGACGAATGGGAGCGGATACTCAACGACGGATTCGACGCGGCACTCGCCGGCGGCGAGCAGCTCACGGTCATTTTTCACCCGTACCTCTTTGGCGCGGACGAGCGCTTGTGGCAGGTCATGCGCCGGTTCCTCGCGAGGCTCAAGGCTCACGACGACGTGTGGCTCGCACCCTGTTCCGAGGTGGCCGAATGGCTGGCGCCTCGACTTGCAAACAGAACGGTTGTCGACTCAAGGCCGCTCGCCTAGACACCGCGCGGCATCATAACCGGCCGTCACTGGCCGGGTTCACCAATCCAACGGAGGAGCACAAGAATGTCCCATCAGGAAGACAATGTCCTTGGCGCGGTCGGCGAAACCGCGATTGACCCGAAGGACAAGGAACTGGTCATCGCCCGTCGTGCGAAAAGCCGGGTTCGCGGGCTGAACCACCATGCGTACTACTGCAGCGACGTCGAGAAGACCCGGCATTTCTACGAAGACATTCTGGAGATGCCGATGACAATCGCGTTGCGTATTCCGGATGAGGTTTTCACCGGCAAGGCGTCCCCGTACTGCCATTTCTTCTTCGAAATGGGCGACGGAAGCTCAATCGCGTTCTTTGACTATCCCGATTTCTATGACGGCGAGCCGCCGTTCACCGTGCCCACGGTGTATCACCATCACATTGCCGTCAACGTGGACAGCGATGCATCGATCGAGTACTTCCGCGCCAGACTCGAGGCTGAGGGCTACGCCTGCACTTACGTCGATCACGGGGCGTTTCACTCGCTGTACCTGAAAGACCCCGGCGGTATGAATCTCGAACTGTGCTATTCGCCGCCGTCGGCAGAGGAGTTCATGCTGCGCGCGGAGAAGGTTGCGCATGCCGAGCTGAAGAAGTGGGCGGCCACGCGCAACTGACCGCGGCGTTGAAGGCATACAGGACCGGCCGCAGCGAGGGCCGGTCCTGTATGCGAAGCCCGGTCGACCTGCTAGCCGGCGTACGGGGCAGTCGATCCTCGCAAAACCAGCGTGGGCGCGAACTCGATATTGGCCGCCGGTTCGGTGCGCGCTTCGTCGGAATGGTTTTCAAGCGCGCGCGAGAGCAGCACGCTCGTTGCGGTTGCTGCGATGTCTTCGACGGGCAGGCGAACTGTCGTGATACCGCCGACCGCGAGTTCGAACCAGGCCGGGTCGTGATAGCCGACCACGGAGACATCGCGTGGCCAGTCGAGGTGCAGCGCGCGCAGCGCCTGCAGGGCGCCCAGCGTCAGCTCGGCGCTGCCAAGCACGAGTCCGGTCGGCCTGTTTCGGGCTGACATCATGCTGGTGACGGCATGCCGTGCAAATTCCGGCCTTGGCGCGCCGAGCGCGACCGCAGCCGGTTTGAGCCGGTGTTCCTTGAGTGCGTCCTCGAAGCCGGCGAGCCGGTTGCGTCCTGTGCTGAGCGACGCGTCGCCGCCGACGAAGGCAAGGCGCTTGTGACCATAGGCGAGCAGGTGCCGGGTCGCCATCTGGATGCCCTCGCGGTCGTTGATGACGACGGCTTGCGTCGTCAGGCGCGACGCGACCCGTACCAGCTGGACCGTTTCGACGTTCTCAAGCAGCGCGAGCGTTTCAGCGCGCGGCGAAGCCGTGGGGACAATGATGATGCCGGCGGGCCGGGTTTCCAGAATGGCGCGCAGTTCCCGCAGCTCGCGGTCGCTGTTGTCGTCGGTGACCGACAGCAGCAGATGCATCGAGCGGGCGGCAAGCGCGTCGGCGACGCTCTTTGCGACCGTCGCGTAGAAATCGTTCTGAACGTCCGGGATGACCAACCCAACCAGTGAGCTGCGGGCACCGCGCATCATGCGCGCGGACGCTGACGGCACGTAGCCGAGCTGCTCGACCGCATTGCGAACGCGCGCCTTGGTCTCTTCGCTGATTTTCGGGCTATCCGCGAGCGCGCGGGAGACGGTGGTATGCGAGACGTTCAGCGCCTGCGCGATGTCTCGAATGGTGACGCCCGCTCCGCCGCGGGTGGGAGCCTTGGGGTCCGACGTTGCGTCGCTCCACATGTTGGTTACCTGCATTCCGTTTTTGTGTATAGATGCTTTTATAGCATGCAACGTCGGCGGCTCGAGTCGAGCCGCCGGCAGGTTCCAACCGGCGCGGCTCCTTTATCGCTCGGCAATCACCGGATTGGAGAGAACGCCAATGCCTTCAATCTCGACTTCGAAGACGTCGCCCGGCTTGATTTCGCCGATGCCGGAAGGGGTGCCCGTCATGATGACGTCGCCGGGTTCCAGCGTCATGAAGGAGCTCAGGTAAGCGACGAGATAGGGCACCGAAAAGAGCAGGTCGGAGGTGTTGCCTTTCTGCACGACTTCGCCGTTCAGGCGGCCAATGATGTTCAGGTTCGACGGGTCGAGCTCAGTGTTGATAACGGGGCCGAGCGGGGCGAACGTGTCGAAGGCCTTGCCTGCGAACAGGCAGCCAAAGGCCATTTCTTCCTTCTGGACCACCCGATCGCTTACGTCGTTTCCGCAGGTGTAGCCGAGCACGTGGCTGAGCGCATCGGCTTGCGACACGCGCCTTGCGGTGCGACCCATAACGACGACGAGTTCAGCCTCGTAGTGAACCACCTCGCCGGCCGCCGGGTACACGATCGGGTCGTTCGGGCCGGCGAGTGTCGATTCAGGTTTCACGAAGAGCGCCGGGCGCGTCGGCGTTTCCCAACCAGTCTCCTTGATGTGCGAAACATAGTTGAATCCGGCGCCAAAAATGCGCGGCCGCGCGACCGGTGACAACAGTTTCACACTGTCGAGTGCAACGAACTCGCCCGTCAGGTGAGGCTCTCCCTCGAACGGCGAGCCAGATAGATATTCGATTCTGCCGTCGTCGCGCAGATTGCCGAAGGCGACGAGTTCGCCCTGTTGGAAGCGGGTGATTTTCATACGGTGCTCCTGTGGTAAGCGGTCGGAACCACAATGTGTTCCAGGGTTAATCGGCTGGGTTCACGTGTGCCCATTATCGGAGTCGATATCGGGTTTGTCAAAGCGTTCGCTCCTGCGTTAAAGGTCATTTATAGCGGGGTAAACGCGAACAATCCGCCACTGCTTGGGACGCGTGAACACCGATGATCAGAGTTTATAGAAATTTCATTGCACACGTGTGCCTAGTCGACTATAGTTGTCTCAACACAACCCAACAAGTAGGAGACAGCGGAATGGAAGTTGTCCTGGACGCGGATAGTGCGCTCGCGCTTCTGGAGTCGTTACGCAGAATGCGGCTTGTCGGCCCGGCGGAGCAGCCGGTTCTGACGCCGCTGACCGGCGGCGTTTCCTCGGAAATCGTGCGCGTCCAAACCTCGCAGGGAGTTGTCTGTGTCAAACGGGCACTCGCCAAACTCAAGGTCGCTGCCGACTGGTCGGCGCCTCTCGAACGCAACGCAGCCGAAGTGGCATGGATGCGGCTCGCGTCGACGCTGGTGCCAGGGTGCGTTCCGTCGATTCTGGGTGAAGATGGAGAGGGCCGCGCCTTTGCAATGACCTTTCTCGATCCGCGCGACTATCGCCTGTGGAAGGGCGACCTTCTTGGCGGCGTCGCCAGTGTCGAGACCGCCCGTGCCGTCGGCGAAACGCTTGCCACCATTCATCGCGCCACCGCGAATGACGAAACACTGGCGAGTACGTTCTCGACTGATGCGAACTTTTTCGCGTTGCGTCTGGAACCGTATTTTCTGGCGAGCGCGGCAGCCAATCCGGATTGCGCAGACGCGCTGAAACAACTGAGTGAAGACACCGCGAAAACAAGACGCGCGCTTGTGCATGGCGATGTCAGTCCGAAGAACATCCTCATCGGCAAAGGCGGTCCGGTGTTCCTCGACGCCGAGTGCGCGTGGTATGGCGACCCAGCATTCGATGTCGCGTTCTGCATGACGCATCTGCTGCTCAAATGCATGCATCGCCCTGACGCTACGGCGGGCTATCTCGCCTGTTTCGACGCGCTCAACGATGCCTATTTCGCAGGCGCTTCATGGGAAAACGCAGCGGCACTCGAGGCGCGCGCGGCAAGATTGCTCCCGGCTCTGCTACTTGCGAGGGTCGATGGGAAGTCTCCCGTGGAATATCTGAACACAGAAGAAGACCGCGCCAAGGTGCGACGCTTTGCAAAACGATTCGTCGTGGAAGCACCCCGCACGCTCGACGCCATCCGGAACCGCTGGAGCAAGGAACAGGCATGAAAACACTGATCAGGAAAATCACCGCGCGCCGCATCTGGGATTCACGCGGGCGCCCCACGGTTGAGGTCGAGGTCGAACTGGCCGACGGCACGCGCGGCCGCGGTATTGCCCCTGCGGGCGCATCGCGCGGGAGCAACGAAGCGATCGATCTGCGCGACGGTGGCACGAGGCTCGCCGGTTTTGACGTGCAGTGCGCGCTGGCCAATGTCCGCGGCATCATCGCGCCCGCGTTGACCGGCATGGACGCGATGAACCAGGCCGGCGTGGACGCTGCATTGATCGCCCTCGATGGGACGCCAAACAAGGCGCGCCTTGGTGGCAACGCGACCATCGCGACCTCGATGGCGGTGCTGAATGCCGCCGCTGCGGCGGCTGGCGTGCCGTTGTGGCGATACCTCGCGGCAGGTGAGCCGGTGCGCCTGCCACTACCGGAAATCCAGATTTTCGGCGGCGGCGCGCATGCGGGTCGACGCACCGACATTCAGGATTTTCTGGTGATGCCGGTAGGGGCACAGAGTTTCGACGAAGCGCTCTTTATGGTGGCTGAAGTCTATCGCGCGGCGGGCGATTTGATGGACTCGCTCGGCCGCCGGACGGGTGTGGCTGACGAAGGCGGATGGTGGCCGGAATTCTCTTCGAACGAGGAGGCGCTGGAGATGCTGACCCGTTCCATCGAGCGGGCCGGGTACCGGCACGACGAGGTCGCCATTTCGCTGGACATCGCCGCTTCGGAATTCGGCCGGAAAGGGCGTTACAAATTGGCGCTCGAGAGCCGTGAGTACGACACGAACGAATGGCTCGAGGTCATGCTCGGGTGGTTGAAGCGCTATCCGATCGCATCAGTCGAAGACCCGTTCGGCGAGGACGATCCCGAAGGCATGCGTGCCTTCACGGCGGCGGTGGGCGACACGGTTCAGGTCATCGGCGACGACTTCCTCGTCACCAATGCGGGTCGGGTGAGCGCTGCCGCCGCGCAAGGTCAGTGCAACGCCGTGCTGCTCAAACCCAACCAGGCGGGCACCGTCACGGAAACGCGCGACACGATGGACACCGCCAGGAAGCTCGGCTGGGGCACGATCGTGTCGGCCCGGTCCGGCGAAAGCGAGGACACCACTATCGTCCATCTTGCGACCGGCTGGAACACCGGACAACTCAAGGTCGGTTCGTTCTCGCGCTCCGAACGGATGGCGAAGTGGAACGAGGGCCTGCGCATCGAAGAGCAACTCGGCGCGAGCGCCACTTTTGCCGGCTGGTCCGCGTTGCCGGTGCGGAGTCCTGCATGAAAGCCGTCCTGCAATATCGCGCGAGCACGGGTTTTCGCGAGGCCTTGCTGAAGAGCGCGCCCGAGTGGCTCGATATCGCCTTTGTGGGTGAACACGATGCGAACGCGCTGCGTCACGAACTCAAGGATGCAGACGTCCTGCTTCACGTCCTGACGCCTGTGACCGGGGCTGTCCTCAAGGCGGCGCCAAAGCTGAAGCTGGTGCAGAAAATTGGCGTGGGCGTGAACACGATCGACCTCGAGACAGCCCGGTCCCTTGGCATAGCGGTGGCCAACATGCCGGGTTGCAACAGTCAGGCCGTCGCGGAACACACGTTGACGCTGATGCTGGCCTCGCTGCGTCGTTTGGGTTACCTCGACAATGCGAGCCGGCACGGTGCGGGTTGGGAACTGCCGCCCGATACGTATGACAGCGTGAGCGAACTGTCTGGCCGCACGGTCGGGTTTGTCGGATACGGTTCGATACCGCGCAAGCTGACGGCCGCCCTTGTCGCGCTCGGCGCGCGGGTCATCTATCACGCCCGCCATGCGGTGCCGGATGACGCTGCGCGGAAGGCGGCGTCGCTGGAAGCTTTGCTTCACGAGGCCGATATCGTCTCGTTGCACATCCCGCTAACGCCGGACACGCGCGGTCTGCTGGATGCCGCGGCATTCAGTGCAATGAAGCAAGGCGCTGTCCTTATCAACACCGCGCGCGGTGAACTGGTCGACGAGCGGGCGCTCCACGACGCGCTGATATCGGGCAAGGTAGCCGCCGCCGGGCTGGATGTATTCGCTACAGAACCTGTTCCCCGGGACAATCCACTGCTTGGACTGCCGAATGTCATTGCTACGCCTCATGTGGCATGGCTCACACCGCAGACACTCGCGCGCAGCATTGCGGTGCTGATAGAGAATTGCCGCAGACTGAAAGAGGGCGAAGCGCTGCTGAATCAGGTGTAGTCGGAGTCGGTGCGCGGCCTTGATGAAAATTTTTCCACTTAAGTTAGTAATGCTACATAGATGGTGGAGCTGGGAGAGGACATCAGATACGTTGTTCTGGTGTCACACGTGCGGCCGAGGCAAACAGGCAGGATTGCCAGCCGCTTTCAACTGAATGGACGGAGACAGGACAACCTATGGAACAGAAAATTCGCGACATGCTCTCTGCGATCGACCAGCAGGACATGGCGGCTTTTAGAACCTTCCTCGCCGACGATGCACGTTTCGTATTCGGCAACGGCGAAGCGATTCATGGTCGGGAGCCGATCGTGAGCGTGGTGACGTCAGTGCTTCAGTCGCTGAAGTCGATTGCGCATACAGCTCAACGGTTCTGGTCGGTTGATGGCGTCGCCATCTGCGAGGGTCGCGTGCTGTACGTCGATGGCTTGGGTCAGAAGCTCGACGCTCCCTTCGTCGATGTCCTCAACGTCAATGCGCACGGCCTTATCACGGATTACCGCGTGTATGTCGATGCGTCGCAACTGAATCGGCCGCAATAACGACTCAGGGTCGTGAGGCAACTCGCGAAGGCGGTGCCGCGCGGCTGTTCACCGTAATGCAGTTACACCCCAATCTGAGACATGGAGGAAGTTATGGACAAGGAACTGGACGGCCGCGCAATTATCGTTACAGGCGCAGGTGGTGGAATCGGCCGGGCGGCGAGCCTTTCGCTGGCCGCTGCAGGTGCCAGGGTTGTCGTGTCTGATCGCGACGAGAAGAACGGCGCGGAGACGGTCGAACTGGTCGCGGCGCAGGGCGGCACGGCGATGTTCATCAAAACGGACGTCGCCAACGAAGACAGCGTCGCAGGGATGGTGGAGAAAGTGCTCACCAAATACGGACGGCTCGACGGCGCTTTTAACAACGCTGGCATCGCACAGAGTCACAAGGTGCTGCACGAGGTGAGTCTCGAAGAATGGCAGCGGGTGATCGATGTGGACCTGACGGGCGTGTTCCTGTGCATGAAGTACGAAATCGAAGCAATGCTCAAACACGGTGGCGGCGCGATTGTGAACACCGCATCGGTGCTTGGCGTGGTCGGCATGCCCGTGGCTGGCGATTACACCGCGGCCAAACACGGCGTCATCGGTCTGACGAAGGCCGCAGCGGTCGACTACGGCACGCGTGGCGTGCGGGTCAATGCAGTCCTGCCGGGCCTCATCATGACGCCCATCGTCGTGGAAGCGCTGCGCGCCCCGGCCTATGCCGCGCATTTCGACGAGATCAAGGCCAAGCATCTGGTGGGGCGTCCCGGACAGCCGGAAGAGGTCGCCGCGGCAGTGAAGTGGTTGCTGTCCGATGCGGCGTCGTTCGTGACGGGCCATTCGATGGCCGTCGACGGCGGCTGGACGGCAGTCTGAACGATACGTATCGACTCACGGGCCGGCAGGCGTCGTCTCTTGACGGCCTCGACGACGCAAACTTACATGGAGGTAGACGTGCAAGGAACCCTGGATGGTCGTGCAATCATTGTGACGGGTGCGGGCGGCGGAATCGGGCGCGCAGCAAGCCTGATTTTTGCTCAGGCCGGTGCGCGTGTGGTCGTCTCCGACATCGACGTCGGGAGTGGCGAAGAAACCGTCAAGCAGATTTCTGCTCAGGGCGGCACGGCGATGTTCGTGAAGACGGATATCGCAAATGAAGCGAGCGTGGTGGCGCTCGTCGAGCAGACGGTCTCGGCATACGGCAAACTGGACGGCGCGTTCAACAACGCTGGCATTGCTCCTAGCCACAAGTCGTTTCACGACATCAGTGCGGCTGAATGGCAACGCGTCGTCGACGTCGACCTTACCGGCGCGTTTCTTTGCATGAAGCACGAGATTGCCGCCATGTTGCAAACCGGTGGCGGCTCCATCGTGAACACTGCTTCCGCGCTGGGTGTCGTGGCCGTGCCGAGCGCGGCGGATTACATTGCCGCGAAGCATGGCGTGATCGGGCTGACCAAGGCAGCGGCGGTGGATTACGGCTGTCGCAACATTCGTGTCAACGCGGTGTTGCCGGGGCTGATCATGACGCCGCTCGTCAAGGAAGCGCTACGCGACCCCGAGTACGCGTCGCACTTTGAAAAGTACAAGGCGCAACATCTGGTGGGCCGTGTCGGACTGCCGGAGGAAATAGCTAAAGCTGCGGAATGGCTGCTGTCGGATGCAGCTTCATTCGTCACCGGTCACTCGATGGGAGTGGACGGCGGCTGGACGACTGTCTAAGTCTTCTGACCACGCGGGCGGGCGCTGCACGCGCGCCCGCTTGCACCCGCTTGCGCCGAACGTCGCGCAGACGACCGATGCTTCAAACCTGTTGATCAGTGAGTCCGCCCACTCTGGCGGATGCGCGTCCCTGAACACTCAGCAGATGCTCGCGCATACATCGGGCCGCTGTCTCTCCATCCCGCGCTTTCATGGCATTGACGATAGCCTGATGCTGCTGGGCGAAATACTGCCGGGTCTCCTGCGCCACCGTCTTCTCACGCACGTCCGGTTTTACGCGCATGCCGTTGATGACTTCCATCAGCGCGATGAGTGCGGGATTACGGGTGGCCTGGCCGATCAGCAAATGGAAGCGATGATCCCATTGCTGCCACTCTTCGTCGTTTTTCGCGGCGGCGTTTTTGCGCGCGCACTTTTCCAGTTCCAGCAGATCGTCCCAACTGGCTTTCGTAGCGGCGAGTTCCGCGAGTGCGGGCTCGAACAGCAGCCGCATTTCGGCGATATCCGCCGGACTGGTCCCCGCGCGCAGTCCACGCAGCGTGGGACCGAACTTCAGCGGCCGCGCGCCCAGATAGGTGCCGCGCCCGACACCGCGCCAGACCCGGCCTGACGCCTCCAGCGAAGCCAGCACCGAACGCAGTTCCCTTCGACTGACGCCAAGGTCTTCGGCCAGCTTTCTTTCAGGCGGCAGCGCGTCGCCGTCCTTGAGTTGATGGTCGGCGATATAGCCGAGTAACCCTTCCAGTACCGTGTTTTCCATTTCTTCGTTTGAACCAATAATTATTGGTTCAAACGATAGCAGAATTGGTACGCCGTGACGCGGAGTTTACAGAAAACTTTTTGACCCGGTATATTGCAAGGAGATTTCGGGTTAGCATCAAGCGAAACCGATTGGTTTCAGCAGTATCTTCGTAGTTTGTCTAACCCGTACCTATGGCGATTGGTTCACCCAGCAGTCACCAGTCACCCGCGATCGCAAAGGAGCAGCGCATGTCGTTTACAACCCGCCCGGAACTGATCGGCACATTCGGCATGGTGGCTTCCACGCACTGGCTAGCCAGTGCATCGGCCATGGCCGTGCTCGAGAAAGGCGGCAATGCATTCGATGCCGCGGCCGCTGCCGGTTTTGTTCTGCAGATCGTAGAGCCGCATCTGAACGGTCCGGGCGGCGAACTGCCGGTCGTGTTCTACAGCGCGCGCGAAGACCGCGTGCGTGTGCTTTGCGGGCAGGGCGTGACGCCCGCGGCCATGACCATCGAGCGCATGCGGAAGTTAGGGTTGGAAGTGGTTCCGGGTACGGGATTGTTGCCTGCCGTCGTGCCCGGTGCATTCGGCGCGTGGATGGCCATGCTGCGCGATTATGGCCAGTTGCCGCTCGAGGACGTGCTGAGCTACGCGATCGGGTATGCGGAAAACGGCTATCCGGTGCTGCCGCGCATGACGTCATCGATCCTCGCCATCAAGGATTTCTTCCGGACCGAATGGCCGACTTCGGCCGAGCAATGGCTGCGTGACGGCGATGCACCGATGCCAAACCAGCTATTCGCCAATCCTGCCATTGCCAACACGTACAAGCGCATTCTGCGAGAAGCGAATACCCGGCGTGACCGCGGCGAACAGTGCGAACGCGCCCGCGAGGTCTTTTATCGCGGCTTCGTGGCCGACGCCATCGACCAGTATTTTGGTTCGACGGCTGTTCTCGACACGTCGGGTCAGCGCAACCGCGGCCTGCTCGACGCCGGCGACCTCGCTCGCTGGGAACCGTCCTATGAAGACCCCGTTTCATACGACTATGGGGACCTCCGTGTCCACAAGACCGGTCCGTGGGGCCAGGGGCCGATGTTCCTGCAGCAGCTCGCGCTGCTCAAAGGCTTCGATCTCGCGGCCATGGACCCGATGGGCCCGGACTTCGTCCATACGATCATCGAATGCTCGAAGCTCGCGTTCGCCGATCGCGAGGTGTTCTACGGCGACCCTGCGTTCGCGCACGTGCCGATGGATGTACTGCTGAGCGACGCCTACAACAACGAACGTCGTCGGCTGATCGACCCTTACCGGGCGTCACTCGAATTCCGTCCCGGCAGGCTGGGCGACAGCGACCAGCGCGCCGCGCGCATCATGGCATTGGCTGGCAGGGAACAGTCCGGCGGCTTTGGCCAGGGCGAGCCGACCTTCGCCCCGTTGCCCGAACTGCGAGGCGATACGGTTCATCTCGACGTCGTCGACCGTTGGGGCAACATGGTGTCGGCCACGCCGTCGGGTGGCTGGCTGCAGGCGTCTCCGGCGGTGCCCGGTCTCGGCTTCAACGTCACCACGCGCGCGCAGATGTTCTGGATGGAAGAAGGCTTGCCTTCGTCGCTCGGGCCGGGACGCCGTCCGCGCACGACGCTGTCGCCGACGCTCGTCACTCGCGCGGGCAAACCCTACGCGGCGTTCGGCACGCCCGGTGGCGACCAGCAGGATCAATGGTCGATCCAGCTGTTCCTCAAACACGTGCACGCCGGCATGAATTTTCAGGCTGCCGCGGATTCGCCGTCGTTCCAGACTGCGCACTTTCCGGGTTCGTTCTACCCGCGCGCAATGCATCTCGGCAAGATGTCCGCCGAGTCCCGTTTTCCGGAAAGCACCATCGCCGAGTTACGCGCGCGTGGGCACGACCTGACCGTGGCCGAACCGTGGGCGCTGGGGCGGGTCTGCGCGGTCGGGATCAGAAACGGTCTGATGCGTGGCGCAGCGACACCTCGCCAGATGCAGGCCTACGCGGTCGGGCGATGACGTCGGCATGGCGGAGATCGTGTCCATTCCTTCAAGGAGAAAGTTACCGTGTCTGCCGTAGCCGCTCGTCTTGAAAGACTTCCGTTATCGGGCTTTCATCGGAAACTCCTGCTCATCGGTGGTTTGGGGTATCTGTTCGATGGACTCGATTCATCGTCACTCGCGTTCCTGCTGCCGGTCGTGAGCAAGCTATGGCAACTGACGAGCGCCGAGACCGGCCTCGTCGCGAGCAGCACCTATATCGGTTACTTCTTCGGGGCCTTCCTGTCGGGCGTATTCGCCGATCTGATCGGCCGTCGCCGCATCATGATGACGGCGCTGGCAATCTACTGTGTCGCGTCGCTCGCGAGTGCTGCCGCTACGGACTGGCACACGTTCTTCGCGTTGCGCATCGTCGCGGGATTTGGTTCTGGCGCGGAGACGGTGGTGATCGCGCCATTCCTCGCGGAATTCGTGCCACGTCGTTACAGAGGCATGTTTTGCGGCGCGCTGGTCGGCTTCATGTCGTTCGGTTATCTGAGTTCATCCATCCTCGGCTTCGTCGTGGTGCGAAATTTTGCCGATGGCTGGCGCTACCTGGCGGTGGTGACTTCGTTGCCCGTCGTCATGCTGCTCTGGTGGCGCAGAACGCTGCCTGAGTCGCCACGATGGCTCGAGAGCCAGGGACGAACGGATGAAGCGAACAGTATCGTGAGCACGATCGAGTCATGGTTTACCGGCAAAGGCATTCATCTTCCACCTGTCGCCGCCTTCGGCATGATTCCCGCATCGGCACGTGCAAGCGGTAGCGCGTTGCAGAACGTGCTGACGTTGTGGTCGCCACGACTCGCGCGCACCACGGCAGTAAGCTGGCTGATGTGGTTCTCGGTTGCATTCGCGTACTACTCGTTCTTCTCCTGGATTCCGAGCTTGCTCCTCAAAGAGGGGCTCACCATGACGAAGAGCTTCGGCTATTCCATCGCGATCTATGGGGCGCAGATTCCGGGGTATTTCTCGGCCGCATGGCTCAATGAACGGATCGGCCGGAAGGGCGTGGTCGCATCCTACATGTTGCTGGGGGGCATCGCGGCGATTGCGCTTGCGTTTTCTCACACCGGAATCGGGATCATGGTCGCGGGCATATGCCTGTCGTTCTTCATGAACGGCGCGTTCGCAGGCGTGTATGCATATACCCCGGAGGTGTTTCCGACTGCAGTGCGCACGACGGGCACCGGATCGTCTTCATCGTTCGGCCGCATCGGCTCGGTGAGCGCGCCGATTCTGGTCGGACTCGTCTATCCCGTGCTCGGATTCCTGGGCGTATTCGCCATGACCACGACGGTTCTGCTCATCGGAGCCTGCGTGGTTTTCTTCCTGGGGATCGAGACTCGCAACCGCTCGCTCGAAGACATCGAGGCCGAGGAGTTCGGACGCACGCAGGATGTTCGAGGCCCGCTCAATTCCACTGAAATACACGGCTGAATACCGTGGTTTGCCAACTTTCTCATACAGACGATGCAAGTCAACCGGATCGAAACTGCGCCGCCAACCCCGCAAGCGCTGAACATGTCGAACCTTGAACATCTCGCGAAGGCCATGCGGCTCACGGGTCAGCCGATGGCGATTTTCCGAGCGGTTCATGAGGTGGCGGCAAGCGCAATCGGCTTCAGCCTGTTCACGATCATGTCCTACGACGCACAAAACCAGGAGGTGGAGCGCGTCTATACGAATATGCCCGACGTCTATCCGGTCGGCGGACGCAAGAAAAAGCACGGCACCCCGTGGGCCAGACAGATACTGCACGATCTCAAGCCGTTTCGCGCAGAGACGCCGCAAGGCATTCGCGAAGCGTTCGACGATCACGCCGTGATGACCGAGATGGGGCTCGGATCGATACTGAACATCCCGATCGCGTACGACGGCGTGTGCATCGGCACGATGAACCTGACGCATCAGGAGCGGTGGTACACGACGAGACACGAAGAGTTGGGATTACTGATCGGTTCCTTCCTGGCTCCCGCTCTCATTTCGCGCCATACGATATCCGCCAGCAGCTTGACGCCTCTCTGATATGACCACTACCCATCGTGTTGCAACCGCGTCACCGGTGAGCCAAACCTCCGAATCGCAAGGACGCTGGCTGCTTGTTTTCATCCTCGGCTATCTTGCGCTCATGGCCGATGGCGCCGACGTTATGATGTACGGCCTCACGCTGACGCGAATCAAGGACGACTTCGGGCTGAGCAATGTCCAGGCCGGAGCATTGGGCAGCCTGACGTTGTTAGGCATGGCGGTCGGCGGGATTTTCGGCGGATGGGCGAGCGATCGCATAGGGCGGGTGAGGGTGGTGGTCTGGGCACTGGCGCTTTTTTCGGTCGGTGCGGGGCTGCTTGGGCTCACGCACAGCTTTCTGGAATTCGCGATCGTCCGCTTCATCAGTTCGTTGGGCATCGGCTCTATGGTGCTGGTCACTACGCTCGTTGCCGAATACGTCCCCACAGAACGGCGGTCACTGATTCTGGGTGCATTGCAGACCGGCATTTCGGCCGGCTACATCGTCGTCATTGCGCTGAGCAGCTGGATTTTGCCGCATTACGGTTGGCGCACGCTGTACTACGTGTCGGCGCTGCCTGTGGTGTTTGCATTGGCGATCAAGTTCGCGGTGCCCGAGCCGGCTAGCTGGCGGGCGAGCCACGCCGTCGAGCGCACGAGTCAACGTCGATGGCGCGACAGCCGCTACCACGTGATTTTCAGCAATCGACAGACACGAACTCTGTTTATCCTGTGGACCCTGACCTCGGTTTTCATTCTTTCCGGGTTCTATGGGTTGAATAACTGGCTACCGACGTACCTCGAAAAAGAACTGCATATCAAGTTCAGCGCGCTGACTGGATACATGATCGGGACTTACGTCGTCGCGTTCATTGGCAAGATCTTCGCCGGCTGGCTGGGCGACCGCTGGAGCCGGCGTGGCGTGTATGTCTTCGGCTGCGTGGGCGCCGCGATTTTTCTGCCGGTGATCATCTTCTGGCATACGCGGGAGAACATTGCCGTTCTCATGCTTTTCTTCGGGTTTCTGTACGGCGTACCGCTGGGCACGATTGGCACTTTCATGTCCGAGAGTTTCGCCACGTCCATCCGCGGCACTGCTGTGGGCGGCTCGTACAACCTGGGCCGTTTCTGTTCGGGCGCGGCGCCTATCGTCATCGGCTTCCTGGCCACACAGTTCTCCATCGGTCTGGGCTTCCTCGTGGTCGGCGCGGTGTTCTTCCTGAGCGGCGTGACCGCGCTGTTCATCCCGGACCGCTTGTACGACACGGACCGTCCGTCCACGCCGTGAGTCGAAGCAGGTGCGCAACGCGCTTTCTATTTCTCTTGATGAAACTGCGGCAAGACCTCTTCGGCGAGTTCATTGATGACGTCAGCAACGGGACGCTCCGAAGAGAGATTGAACGTCACATGATGTGTCCCGTCCGCGCGTAGCGCTTTGAGTATGTCGATCAACGCATGCCGGCCGGTCCGATAGCCAAGCGACACGGCCTGAGCCGGCTCATGCGGATCGCTGCTGAGTTCGAGCCGCATCGCGACACCGAACGCACGAAAGGCCTCGGGCGCCACGCGCTCGACGGCGGCGCGCCACATGCTGTAACGGGCGCGCTGCGCGTCGGGTTCGCGATGATAGGTCATCCACCCCAGCGAATGGCGTGCGATCCAGTCGACGCTCTGACCGCCCGAGCCCACTGCAAGCAGTGGCACCGTGTGCGAATTCTCGGGCAACAGCTGAAAGGTTGGTGCGCCTTCAGGCGTGCGATCGGGAATCACGCGCGACGGTTCGCCGAGCGCGGCGGCAACCGTCTCCCAGTGACTGCGATACAACTCGCGCCGCTCGTCGGAATCCCGTCCGAATGCCGCATATTCCGGCGGACGATCGCCTGAACCCAAACCCAGAATAAAGCGTCCGTGGCTGAGCGTATCGACGGACAGCGCCGCCTTGGCGATATGCAGCGGATGCCGCAGCGTCAGCACGATGGCGCCGCTCACGAGCGCGATACGCCGCGTTTTCGCGGCGAGCGCGCCAAGCAACACCCACGGGTCGAGGTGGCCGACAGGGTCCGGGTAGTCCGCGCTGTTCAACGGGACGTCGCGTATCCAGAGTGCGCGGAAGCCGCGTTCGTCGGCAAGGCGCGCGAGCGCCAGCTGCTCGTCGAAATCGGCCACGATCGTGCCGGCGCGCAGCATCGGCATCGTGAGTCCGAGACTAAGCGCACCCTCTGAAAACACGCGGTTCGCGGCGGTTTGCGGCTGGTCTTTCAGTTCGTCTGCCGCGATCAGATGCGACTCGTTCATGCGTGGCCTTTGCTGTGCTTCGTCGATACGCTCGATGCTAGCACTGCCTCAGAACAACTGCTTTTGCCCTGACATCAAGGTTGTGAAATCGTCGCGCAGCAGCGGCAGAATAGCGTCGGCGACGGGCTGCAATTGCCGCGTCAGATAGTGTTCGTAATCGATCGCCGAGCGCAGCGTTTCCAGCGGCTCGGGTCCGGCAACCGTCATCACATAGCTGATCCAGCCGCCGTTCTGGTATTGCAGTGGGCGCCCTTGCCGCCGATTGAACTCGTCCGCCACACGCGCCGCGCGCACATGCGGCGGCACGTTGCGCTCGTATTCTTCGAGCGGCCGGCGCAGGCGCTTGCGATACACGAGTTGATCGTCGAGCTTGCCTTCGAGCGTGTCGCGCACATAGTCGCGCACGTAGTCCTGATACGGTTGCTGCGTGAAGATGCGCCGATACAGTTCCTGCTGAAACTGCTGCGCAAGCGGCGTCCAGTCGGTGCGTACCGTTTCGAGTCCTTTGTAGACGATATCCTCGCTGCCGTCCGGCAAAACGGTGAGGCCGGCATAGCGTTTCTTGCTGCCTTCCTCGGCGCCGCGAATCGTCGGCATGAAGAAGCGCCGATAGTGCCGCTCGAATTGCAGTTCGAGCGCGCTGTCGAGTCCGAACCGCTCCTGCAGATTCTGCCGCCACCACGCGTTGATATGCTCGACCAGCCCACGGCCGATACGGCTCGCGTCTTCCTCGCTGTGCGCGTGTTTCAGCCACACGAAGGTCGAATCCGTGTCGCCGTAAATGACCTCGTAGCCTTCGCCCTGAATCAGTTCGCGCGTGGCGTGCATGATTTCATGGCCGCGCATGGTGATCGACGACGCGAGACGCGGATCGAAGAAGCGGCAACCGGTCGATCCCAATACGCCGTAAAAGGCGTTCATGATGATCTTCAATGCCTGCGAAAGCGGCTTGTTCTTCTCGCGTTTGGCTGTTTCGCGGCCTTGCCAGACTTGCCCGACGATCGACGGCAAACAATGGCGCGTGCGTGAGAAGCGCGCGCCGAGAAAGCCCGGCACCGATTGATCGTCGGCCGGATTCAGCATGCCTTCGACGAGGCCGACCGGATCGATGAGAAAGGTGCGAATGATGGACGGATACAGGCTCTTGTAGTCCAGCACGAGTACGGAATCGTAGAGACCGGGGCGCGAGTCCATCACGAAGCCGCCGGGGCTCGCGGCGCCGGCCACGTCGCCGAGATTGGGGGCGACGTAGCCTTGCCGGTGCATGCGCGGCATGTACAGATGCGTGAATGCCGCCACCGATCCACCGCTGCGATCTGCCGGCAAACCGGTGACGCTCGCGCGCTCCAGCAGGAACGGCAGCAACTCCGTTTTGGCAAAGATGCGCGTGACCAACTCGCAGTCCTTGAGGTTGTAACGCGCGAGCGCGGGCTTGTCCTCATCGAAGCGGCGCTGGATTTCGTCCATGCGCTGATACGGATTGTCGATCGCCTTGCCTTCGCCCAGCACCGAACGCGAGACGTGTTCGAGACTGAACGAAGGGAAACTCCACGTCGCGGAGCGCAGCGCCTCGATGCCGTCGATAATCAACCGTCCCGCGGCGCCGGCAAAAAAGTGATTCTGCTTGAGCCCGTGCTCGCGCCATTCCATCACCGCACCGCCACGGCCGAGTCGCAGCGGTATGCGATATTGTTCGGCATGCTGCTGCAGCACCCGCAGATCGAACTGCACCAGATTCCAGCCGATGATCGCATCGGGATCGTGCCGCTCCAGCCACACGTTCAGTTTTTCCAGCAACTGTGCGCGGGTTTCACAGTATTCGAGGTCGAAGTCGAGCGTGCTCGCGTCGCCATTGGGCGGCCCCAGCATATACACCTGGCGCTGTCCGCAACCTTCCAGCGCGATCGAATACAACTCGGCGTGAGCGCTGGTTTCGATATCGAGCGAAACCAGTTTCAAGGGCGGACGATAGCCACTGACCGGCTTGAGTTCGCTGTTCAGGAGCGTGCCGCTCTTTCCGGTGCTCTGCGTGTCGCCGCTGAACCACACCGGCGCCGTGATGAAGCGCTCCATCATGTAGCGCTCGGGCGGGAAGATATCGGCTTCGTAGACGTCGACGCCGCCTTGCTTCAGGCGCTTTTCGAAGCCCGTCAATTGCCGGTACTGCGGGCAGTAAAGTCCCATGACCGGCCGATGCTGAAAGTCGCACAGATCGAGCGTTCGCAGATCGAGCGGCGCTTCGCGGCGCAGGATCGTTTCGGCGCGCTCGCGATGTTCGGCGGGAATGAACGCCACCGAGGGCTGAGGGCGCAGGCGCACGTGACGGGGCCCGCTGTCCGTTGCCAGCCAGAAATCGACCTCCGTGCCGGCGGGCGTGTCCCGCCAATGTCGGGTCAAAATGAAACCCTGTTCAAGCTCAGTCAAACTGCCACCTCTAAAACCGGCATGATCGCCTTGCGCGATTTTACCGCCATGCGCTGCAGGCCGTGACGCCATCCCCGAGCGTTACCGCGCAGGCTCGATGCGGTGTTCGTGTGCGGCCTTCCGGCACGCTAGATGCAGCCATGCCGCGCAGTCTGTATGATCGTGGTGCAGCGATTCCTTTCGGCGCACGTCATGCGCCGGTCAAGTCTACTAAGAGTGGAGTGAACGATATGACATTGGGCAAACTTGTTGTTGTCGTCGCAGTAGCTGCAACCAGCCTCGGTGCACAGGCGCAAGTCGCCGGCACGCAACCGCTGAGCGTCACGGTCGAGCAGTCGAATGCGCTGCTGAGCGGCTGGAGTGTGAAGAAGAGCATTCTCGGCAAATCGGTATACAACGACCAGAACGCGAAAATCGGCACGGTCCGCGATCTGGTGATTGCACCGGACGGTTCGTTGTCCGCAGCCATCGTCTCTGCTGGCGGTTTCCTGGGCGTGGCGTCGCACGACGTGGCGGTGCCCATTGCAGCGCTGGACATCCGCCAGGGGAATTTCTATCTGGCCGGCGCCACCAAGGACGCGCTAAAGGCGACGCCCGAGTTCCAGTACAACAAGGTTCAAGCGCCGCCGAAGCCTAAAAAGCTGACGGGGCAGTAAATGCAGGAAGCCGGCGCGCTCGCCGGCTGAGCCGCAGGATGCGGCTCTGGATCGACGCAATCATGGAAAAGCGGCGCTCGCGGCGCGAATCGGTTGGTAGGAGAAACCGTTTCGCGCGTGCGGTGCCGCTTTCGTATTTCAGCGGACCATGCCGCTGGGTTGAGTTCGATTCGAAGCCTTGAATCAGGCCTTTATTCAGGCTTCCAATGCAAGCGTGGCGAATGTGCCCAGCCAGTGCTCACCCATATAATCGCCGGCCACGTGCGGCAGTGCGGTTTGCAGATGCCGCTCGGCTGCATCGAACAATATCGTCCGGCGAATATCGCCTGCGGGCAGTGCGCGCGCCAGCGAACGTTGGCACCATGCGCGGCTGAGATTCAGGCCGTCGAGATGAGCGATCTTGCCGTCGGTGCGATCCGTCACGGTGACGGGCTCGAACAGCGTAGCGGGCTTTTTCACGCCGAGATCCGGCAGAAAGCGGCCGAACCAGTCGACGAATTGTGCGGGCTGCAATATGCGGCGCATCAACTCGGCTTCCATGAGTGAAGGCGAGAGGAATTCGTCGCCGGCCGGCTCCCATGCCTGACAGGCGACGTCGTTCATAAACCAGCGTTCCGCGGTATTCACGACCAGCGCTTCCAGCGATTCACGCGACGTTTGCCGTGCAAAATCCAGCGTCAGCGCCAACGCGAAGGCCATGTTGAAGTGCGTGCCCACGCGCAGCGGGTAAGTCGCTTTCGGCAGAAAGTCCTCGAAGCGTTCGACAAACACCCTGGTGAGCGGCGCAAAGGTTTTCGACCAGCGCGCGGCTTCCGAGAGCTTCAGTGAATTGAGTTGCGCGCTGAGCGCGAGCAGCCAGGCCCAACCATACGGACGTTCGAAACCACGGTTGTGCGGCAGTTCGAGATAGGCAATTTCTCCGGCCACATTCGCTGCGGTGAAATGCTCGTCGACCACCGCGACGATGCGCGCCGCTTCAGGCAGATCGGGAAAGCGCTCGAGTAGATGCAGAATCAACCAGTAGCCGTGCACGCACGAATGCCAGTCGTAGCTGCCGTAAAAAATCGGATGCAGCGCACGCGGACCTTGCACGTCTTGCGGTCCGGCGAGCGAATGCGTCAGCTTGTTCGGGTATTCGCGCGTGAGATGGGCGAGCGCGAGGTTGGCGAATTTTGATGCGAATTGGCGAGTGAGTTGAATAGTCATCGGCGCCTCCTCAAAAGCGGAATACGAATAAGTATGACAGTATGCTGTTGAGGGTCACCAATAGTAAAGTAGCCGGCATCTGACCGGATTGCGCCGTGCCTCGTTCCGACGTTAAAGCAGCGCTGCCGGCGCGATATTGAGGATGGGTGTCGTCGGGGTTGTCGCGGCAACGTAAAAGCCGCGCCGCGAGCCGGCGACGCCTAAAACAACTCCAGAATCCGGTGATACATCATCCCGAGTTCTAGCGCCGGTCCTCGCAACGCCGGCCCGCCTGGAAAGCGCGCATGCCGCAACTGCGCGAACAGATCGAAGGCCTTCGTGTCACCCGCCATCGCCTTGGCAACCACGCGCCCGGCAATCCCGGTCAACGCCACGCCATGCCCCGAAAACCCCTGCACGTAAAAGTAATTCGGATCGATCGACCCAAAATCGGGCGCGCGATTGCGCGTCACGTCGACAAAACCGCCCCACGCATAGTCGATTCTCACATCGCCGAGTTGCGGGAACACGCCGATCATGCGCTGCCGAATCTCTTCGCCAAGCTGTACCGGCGAAGCGCCGGTCGAACTCGCCCGCCCGCCGAACAGCACGCGATGGTCCGCCGACAAACGGAAATAGTCGAGGAAGAAGTTGTTGTCGCAAATCGCCTCGCGCCCTTTGATCAGCGCATCCGCGCGTTCCTTGCCGAGCGGTTCCGTAGCAACGATATACGACGCGATCGGCGCGATCCGCGCGGCCACCGGCGCGGGCAGCACGTCGCCGATCGTGGCGTTACCGCACGCCGCAATGAAACGGCAGCGCACTTCGCCGCGAGCGGTTCGCACGACAGGCCGGGCACCCCGCACGACCTCGATTACCGGTGAATGCGCGAACAGTTGCGCGCCCTCGCGGCGTGCCGCATCCGCCAGACCGAGGCAGTATTTGAGTGGATGAAGATGGCCGGAAAACGGATCGTAGACACCGGCCAGATAGCGCTTCGAAGCGACCCGTGAACGGACCTCGTCCGTATCGAGCCACGAGAGTTTCGAATAACCCCAGCGTTGCGAAGCCGATTCCATCCACGAGCGCAGATCGGGCACGCGTTTCGGTTTGGTGGCGACGGTCAGATAGCCGGACGTGAAATCGCAGTCGATACCGTAGCGTTCGATGCGCTCGCGCACCAGCGCCACGCCTTCCACCGACATCGCCCATGCGGCGCGCGCGCCGTCGAGACCGAGTTGGCGCTCCATGATCTCGTCTTTCGCGAAACCCACCAGCGTCTGGCCGCCATTGCGGCCCGACGCGCCCCAGCCGGGCCGATGCGCATCGAGCACGACCACCGACAAACCGCGCGCCCGGCACTCCAGCGCCACCGACAATCCGGAGAAGCCCGCGCCGATCACGCACACGTCGACTTCCAGCGTGCCGTCGAGTGCTGGGTCGTCGGCGAGCGGACGGGCGGCGCTCGCTTCATAGTAGGAGTTGGCGATCAGCGCATCGGCGCGACGGTCGAGCGTGTTAAGCGTGTTGAAGCCGAGAGTCGGAGCATTCATCAAAGCAGGTCCTTCATTCGATACCAGGCCATCGCGAGTACGAGGGCAGGGGTGCGCAGTGTAGCGCCGCCGGGAAAGTCGCGGTGACGAATCTTGCCGAACAGATCGAAGCGCGACGCCTGGCCGTCGATCGCCTCGGCGATCAGTTTACCCGCGAGGCCGGTGGTATTCACGCCGTGCCCCGAGAAGCCTTGCGCGAAATACACGGTCGGCGAGAGCCGGCCGAAATGGGGCGCGCGGTTCATGGTGATATCGACGAAACCGCCCCACGCGTAGTCGATTTTGACATCGTCGAGTTGCGGGAAGGTCTTCAGCATATCGCGGCGCATGGCTTCGCCGAGGTTGCGCGGCGCGAACGTCGAATAACTCACTTTGCCGCCCCACAGCAAGCGGTTATCGGACGAGGGGCGGAAGTAGTCGAGCACGAATCGGCTGTCGCACACGGCGGCTTTGGCGGGCATCAGCGCTTCGGCGCGATCGGGGTCGAGCGGTTCAGTGGCGATCACGTAGGTGCCGACCGGCATGATCTTGTTCGCCACGTCCGGCGCGAGTTGGCCGAGATAGGTGTTGCAGGCGAGCACGACGAAGCGTGCCTGCACCTGGCCGCGCGCGGTTTCGGCGACATGTCGGCCGTTTTCTTCGCGCAAGGCCGTGACGCAACTGTCTTCGAAAATCCGCACGCCGGCCTCGCGCGCCGCACGTGCCAGACCCAGCGTGTAATTCAACGGATGCAGATGGCCGCTGTCCGCGTCGAACAGGCCGCCGAGGTAGCGTTGAGATTGAACATAGTTGCCCACGCCGTCGGCATCGACGTAACTGAAACGGTCGTAGCCGAAGCGTTGCTGCGCTTCGTCGCGCCATTTTTGCAGCGCGTCGGTATCGCGCGGCTTGTTGGCCGCGGTCAGATAACCGATAGTCAGATCACAGTCGATCTGATGCTTCGCGACGCGGTCCTTGACGATATCGAGGGTTTCGATCCCCATGTCCCAAACACGCTTCACGTCGGGCGCGGGCAAGTACTTCGCGAACGTATCGATATCGCACGCGAAGCCGCCGATCAACTGACCGCCGTTGCGGCCGCTCGCCGCCCAGCCGACTTTCGATGCTTCGAGCACCGCGACCGAGTGGCCACGTTCCGCAAGATTGAGTGCCGCGGAAATGCCGGTCAGCCCGGCGCCGATCACGCAAACATCGACGTTGATCGTTTCGTCGAGTGCGGGATGGCGAGTGCTGTCGTTGGCGGTGGCGGCGTAGTACGAGGCGACGTGAGGCTGGTTCGAGAATCGGAGCATAGGCAGAGCATGCAGAAAGAGCCTGTGCGCGTGGCCTTTTGGACAGCAAGGCCACGCGCCGGCAAAACAGATTAGAACGAGTAGATGAACTGGGTCGCGAGCAGGTCGTTGGACTTGCCATACGAACCGTCGTTCTTCAGGAACACCTGCTTGTTGGCCCAGTCGTGGCGGTATTCCACCTTGACCGTGATCTGCTGGGTCGGATAGAACAGCAGGTCGAGCGAAACGTCCTGGCGGGTCGCGCCCTTGCATTCGAAGCCGAGGCCACCGTTCGCCTGCGAATTGGCGAGACAGTCCGCGCCGATACCGAAGCCGTTCGCCGTGTCCATGCCGTTGCCGTTCAACGCGATGCCACCGCCGCCGCCGCCGTTCTTGCTGTCGACCAGCAGGTCATAACGCACCGTCGCGCCCATGCGGCCCACCACCGGCAGATTGAACTTGCGGTGCGCGAGCAGCGACAAGCCGTACCACTGAGCCTGGCCGCCGTTGTACGCGGCGTTCTGCTGCTGGCCGTAGTCGAGTTCGGCGTTGTACTGCACGTCGGCGAGCGTGTAGGTCAGGTCGGCTTCGGTGAAGAAGAACGTGCCACCCGAGCTCGGCGCCTGGCCGCCTACGCCGTAGCTGACCGCGCCGTTCGCGTCGATCGAGCTAGGCAAGGTCTGACGGCCGATGTTGATCGACGCGCCGAGATCCAGTGCGCTCGACCACGTGTAGTCGGTGCGAGCCGTGAACGTCGGAATTTTGTTGCTGGTCGTGATCGGATCGCCCAACGCGTTCGTGCCCGTCTGCGTGACTGCGCCGAACGTGCGGTACTGTTCGTTGCCAACGAAGAACTTCCACGCCCAGTTACCGACCGTGTAGTTCGCGCCGATCCCGACATAGCTGCCCGGATCCGAGAAGTCGTACAGCAGGTTGTGCGTGAGCGTGAGCATCTGATTCGACTGCTGCACTTCATAGCCGCCGAAGCTCGGAATCAAACCGGCCACGAGTGTCGTGGTCGCCGTCAACGGCACATTCACCACGGCCGTATTCAGGATGTTGTTGCCGATATCGCCATGCGAGTTCTGCAGCAGCGTAATGCCGTTGCCGCGGTTCGGCATCAACGTGATTTCAGCCGACGGCGCCATCGGACCGACACCGAACGTCTTCTTGATGTCGAGGTACAGATCGCCGAACGTGCTGTTGAAGTAGTTGTAGCTGCTTTCGTGGTTCGCGAACAGGAACGACGAACTGCTCTGTGCACGGTTATACAGGTACGTCGGGTCGATATAACCCGTCACCGACAAGCCGGCGATCGGCCCGGTCTGCGCCGCGTCTTCGAGCGAGTCGACCTTCAACTGCTGATTGGCGATCTGTTGCTTCATCGCGGTCACGTCGTCGTTGCTCAGTGTCGCCTGAGCCTTGCCGTAATCAGGCGACGAGACATCCACCGGCGCGGCCACCACCGCCGGGGCAGGAGCCGCAGTCGCCGCCGTCGCCGCGGTGGCTGCCTTCGGCTTGGTGGCGACTTCTGCCCGCAACTGCTTCACCTCCTTTTGCAGTGCATTGAGTTGGGCCTGGAGCGCCTTGATCTGGTCGCTGGTGGCATCCGCCATGGCCATGCCAGGCAGACTCCCCGCCACCAACAGACAGATGAGCTTCTTTCTCATTCAAATTCTCCTTATTGGTCGTATTGCGAATGGACTTCTTATGCGCGTGCCGTATCGAGCGACTTTCGTACGGCGGCTTGTTGTGGTGCGGCGGGCAAGGGGTCGGCGGCTTCGGCAAGTGCGAAAGCCATCTGCATGTCGCGATTGCGTTTGCGTTCGCGCAATTGCATCCAGCGGTTCACGGCGATCACGCCGATCGTCACCGTGGTGATAAAGATCGTGGCGAGCGCATTCATTTCCGGATTCAGGCCGAGACGCACCCGCGAGAACACGACGAGGGGCAGCGTGGTCGAACCGGGGCCGGAGAGGAACGCGGAGAGCACGAGGTCGTCGAAAGACAGCGTGAACGACAGCAGCCAGCCCGACATCAGCGCCTGCGAGATCAGAGGCAGAGTGATCAGGAAGAACACCTTGAAGGGCGTGGCGCCGAGATCGAGCGCGGCTTCTTCGAGCGACTTGTTCAGCTCTTTCACACGCGATTGCACGATGATCGCCACGTACGACACGCACAGCATCACGTGGCCGATCCAGATCGTGAAGAGACCACGGCCCTTCGGCCAGCCGAGCATCTGTTCGAGCGCGACGAACAGCAGCAGCAGCGAGATGCCCTGAATCACCTCAGGAATCACGAGCGGCGCGTTGATCATGCCGGCGAACAGCGTGAAGCCGCGAAAACGTCCGAAGCGCGCGAGCACGAAACCGGCCCACGTACCGATCACAACCGAGGCGCATGCGGTCAGCAGACCGATCTTCAGCGAGAGCCATGCGGCGTTCAGCAATTCGCCGTCCTGCAACAGTGCGCCATACCATTTGAGCGAGAAGCCGGACCACACCGTGACGAGCTTCGACTCGTTGAACGAATACACGATGAGGCTGATGATCGGAATGTAGAGAAACAGAAATCCGAACGTCAGCACGCTATTAGAAAGCGTCTTATTAGGCTTGATCATTTCGCGCCCTCCAGTTCCTTGACCTGGTAGTACTGGAACACGGCCATCGGCACGAGCAGCAGTAGAACCATCGCGACGGTGACGGCGGATGCCATCGGCCAGTCCATATCGTTGAAGAATTCATCCCACATCACGCGGCCGATCATCAGCGTGTCGGCGCCGCCGAGCAGCTCCGGAATCACGTATTCGCCAACCGCCGGAATGAACACCAGCAGACTGCCGGCGATGATGCCGTTCTTCGACAGCGGCAGCGTGATGCGCGTGAACGCGGTCCACGGTTTGCAACCGAGGTCGTAGGCTGCTTCGAGCAGCGTCAGATCCATTTTCACGAGGTGCGCATACAGCGGCATCACCATGAACGGCAGGTACGAATAGACCATGCCGATATAGACGCCGATATCCGTGTGATAGAGGCGCAAGGGCGAATGAATCATGCCGATCGCCATCAGCGTGTGATTGAGCAGGCCGTCGTCCTTCAGAATGCCGATCCATGCGTAGACGCGGATCAGGAACGACGTCCAGAACGGCAGCATCACGCCCATCATCAGCAGGTTGCGTTTCGTCGGTTCCGAGCGGGCGATGTAGTACGCAATCGGATAGCCGATCAGCAGACAGAAGAAGGTCGAGACCGCGGCCATCTTCAGCGAGCTGATATACGTGGCGACGTACAGGTCGTCCTGCAGCAGGAACGCGTAGTGGCTGAGTTGCATGGCGAAATGCACCATACCGTCCTTGACCGTGACGAGATCCGTGTACGGCGGAATGCCGAGACGCAGATCGGCGAAACTGATCTTCAGCACCAGCACGAACGGCAACGCGAAGAACACCGTGAGCCACAGGAACGGCACGCCGATCACGGTCGAGCGGCCCGACGGCACCAGCATCGACAGGCGTTTTTTCAGCGAGCCGAGCAGGCGGCTGCCGGACGGCGCGCCGAGCGCCGCGGGGGAGGAGGTAGTGGGATTGCTCATTGCGTCAGCACCACGCCGCTAGCCGGCGACCAGTAGACGAACACGTCGTCGTTATAGGAGGGCGCACCTTCGCTCATCAGATGCGAGCTGGAGAGATTCGACACGACGGTCTTGCCGCTCGGCAGACGCACGTGATACAGCGAATAGCTGCCCATGTACGCCACATCCGAAACCACGCCACGCGCCCAGTTGTGCGGCGTGGTCGGTTTGTCGAGCGATACCTTGATGCGTTCCGGACGCACCGAGATGCCCACCGGCATGCCGAGCGGCCCGGTAATGCCGTGGCTCACGTAGATATGCGATTCGAGGTCTTCGCTTTCGACGAAAATGTGATCCGGTTCGTCCGCGACCACCGTGCCTTCGAACAGGTTGGTCGAGCCGATGAACTCGGCGGAGAAGCGGCTATTCGGAAACTCGTACACCTGGCTCGGCGAGCCGATCTGCACGATGCGGCCTTCGCTCATCACGGCGAGGCGTCCGGCCATCGTCATCGCTTCTTCCTGATCGTGCGTGACCATCACGCAGGTCACGTCGACCTTCTCGATGATGTTCACCAGTTCGAGCTGGGTCTTCTGGCGGATCTTTTTATCGAGCGCCGACATCGGCTCGTCGAGCAGCAGCAACTTGGGGCGCTTCACGAGCGAACGCGCGAGCGCCACACGCTGCTGCTGGCCGCCTGACAGTTGATGCGGCTTACGCTGCGCGTATTTGCTCATCTGCACGAGATTGAGCGCATCGGCGACGCGTTCCTTGATCTCGTTCTTCGGCGTGCCTTCCTGCTTCAGGCCGAAGGCGATATTCGCCTCCACGCTCATGTGCGGGAACAACGCATACGACTGGAACATCATGTTGACCGGCCGCTTGTACGGCGGCATCGCGGCGAGATCTTCGCCGTCGACGAAAATACGCCCGGAGGTCACCGTCTCGAGCCCCGCGAGCATGCGCAGGAGCGTGGACTTGCCGCAGCCGGAGCTGCCGAGCAGCGCGAACAACTCGTTCTTGGCAATGCTCAGATTGACGTTGTCGACAGCGATGCTGTCGCCGAATTTCTTCACGACATTTTCAATGCGAACGAATTCGTCCGATTTCGATTTTGTCGTCACTGCGGGGCGGGCCATCTGGGTGGCGCCGGCTGCGCTTTTTGAGGTCGTCGAGTTCATGATGTAACCGTTCCTTGCGGATCGCGGGCGCAAGTGTCTCCATACGAGGCGCGGGAAGCGTCTCGCAACGTGCGCTGCGATCGGAAAACATGGGACTGCGCGCGGATGGGACTTTAAAAGAAGCGCGCAGGCTGACTACCGTTACTGCTATTCATGCGCTCAGGGTTCAAGCGATCCCTGAGCGCGGATCAATAATCGATTTGAGTGGCTGGATTAATGGCCGGTTTTAAGCTGCGCCCAAAGACGGTTTTCAAGGCGCAGAATGTCGGTCGGCATCGGCTTCATCAGCGTCATCTTGCTCAACACTTCATCGCCCGGATAAACGGTCTTGTCCTGTGCGACAGCCGGCGTCACGAACTGGCGTGCGGCCTTGTTCGCGGTCGGATAGAACACTTCGTTGGTAATTGCGGCATTGACCTTCGGGTCCGAGATGTAGTTGATCCACTTCAACGCGGCTTCAGGGTGCGGCGCGTCTTTCGGGATCACCATCACGTCGAACCACAGCAGGCCACCTTCCTTCACGTTCGAGAACTTGATCTGGTACGAGCGCTTGGCTTCTTCGGTGCGGCGGCTGGCAATGCCGACGTCGCCCGACCAGCCCAGCGCGACGCACACGTCGTTGTTGGCGAGGTCGTTGATGTAGCCGGACGAATTGAATTGAGTGATATACGGGCGGATCTTTTTCAACACTTCGAACGCGGCCTGATAGTCGGCGGGGTTCGTGCTATTCGGATCCTTGTGCATGTATTGCAGCGTGGCGGCGAAGACGTCGACGGCCTGGTCGAGGATGGACACGCCGCAGCCTTTCAGCTTGGAGAGATTGGCCGGATCGAAAACCAGTGCCCAGCTATCCACCGGCGCATTGACGCCGAGCGCTTTCTGCACGGCCTGCACGTTGTAACCGATACCGTCTGTACCGTATGCCCAGGGCACACCGTACTGGTTGCCCGGGTCCGCGTCGGCAATCATCTTCATCAGCACGGGGTCGAGGTTCGCGAGGTTCGGCAACTTCGATTTGTCGAGCTTCTGATACACGCCGGCCTGGATCTGTTTGGCCATGTAGTTTGAGGTCGGCACCACGATGTCGTAGCCCGAGCTGCCGGCGAGCAGCTTGGCCTGCAAGGTGTCGTCGCTATCGTAGTTGTCGTATTTGACCTTGATGCCGTCCTGCTTCTCGAAGTTCGGAATCGTGTCCTTCGCGATGTAGTCGGACCAGTTATACACATTCAGTTCCGTATCGGCCGCAAGGGCCGGCGTAACCGACAGCGCCGCAAAACCGGTGAAGGCGAGAAGCGCGGCCCCCGCGACCGCATGACGAAGATGACTAACGCTCATGGTTTTTTCCCTTGATATGAAGAACCGGCATGAGCGTGATTTGTGGGTGTGCCCATGCCGGAACGGACTGCCGTTACGAAATGCCGAGTTGTTGTGCTGTTGCGTCAATGGCCTTTTTAGCTTTTGAAACGATTTCGTCGATTTCCAGCTTATTGATCACGAGCGGCGGCGACAGCAGCATGCGGTCGCCGGTGGCGCGCATGATGAGGTTGCCGTTGAAGCAGAAGTCGCGGCAGATCGTGCCCACGTCGCCGCCATTGGCGAAACGCTTGCGCGCCTTCGGGTCTTGCGCGAGTTGCAGACCGGCCACCAGACCCGCACCGGAGATTTCGCCGATGATCGGGTGATTGGCGAAGGTTTCACGCAGTTGCTTCTGGAAGTACGGACCGGTGTCGTTCTTCACGCGATCGACAATCTTCTCGTCACGCAGCAGCTTGAGATTGGCGACTGCCACTGCGGCGGCAACCGGGTGACCCGAATACGTGAGACCGTGATTGAAGTCGCCGTTTTCGATGATCGCCTTGGCGACGCGGTCATGCAGGCCGACCGCGCCCATCGGCACGTAGCCGCTCGTCAGACCCTTCGCCAGCGTGATCAGATCCGGCTCGAAACCGAAGTGCTGATGCGCGAACCATTCGCCGGTGCGCCCGAAACCGCCGATCACTTCATCGGCGACCAGCAGAATGTCGTACTTGCGGCAGATGCGCTGGATTTCCGGCCAGTACGTCGATGCCGGGAAGATCACGCCGCCTGCTCCCTGGAAAGGCTCACCGATGAACGCGGCGACGTTGTCCGCGCCGATTTCAAGAATCTTCGCTTCAAGTTGCTGCGCACGAGCCAGTGCGAATTCTTCCGGCGACAGATTGCCTTGTGCTTCGCCGAAGAAATACGGCTGGTCGATATGCACGATGTTCTCGACTTTCGAGGGCATCTGTTCATGCATGTAGCCCATGCCGCCGAGCGTGCCACCCGCAATCGTCGAACCGTGATAGCCGTTCTTGCGCGAGATGACGAACTTCTTCGAATGCTTGCCCTTCGTTGCCCAGTACTGGTGAACGATGCGCAGTACCGTGTCATTGCCTTCCGAGCCGCTGTTGCAGTAGAAGAAGTGATTGAACGGTTCCGGAGCCAACTCCGCAAGCAAGGCCGACAGTTCGATCACCGGCGGGTGCGTCGTCTTGAAGAAGGTGTTGTAGTAGGGCAGTTCCTGCATCTGTTTGTACGCGGCATCGGCCAGTTCCTTGCGGCCATAACCGACGTTCACGCACCACAGGCCGGCCATGCCGTCGATCACCTTGTTGCCTTCCGAGTCCCATAGATACACGCCTTGCGCTTTCACGATCACGCGGCTGCCGCTGCGGTTCAGCGAGCCCATATCCGAAAACGGATGGATATGATGCGCGGCGTCCAGTGCGCGATATTCGGCGGTGCTGCGTTGTTGTTGCACGGCTTGCGCGCTCGCGGCCGGCTGGGCCGGTTGCACGTATGCGACTTCTTCTGTTCTGTAGCTCATACTGCCTCCAATTTTTTTGCGTTTGCCTTACACGTGCAGCAGCAAATGCCGGCGTTCCCACGAACTGATCACGCGGAAGAACGCTTCGTATTCGGTTTCCTTCAGAGCGAGGTAGGCTTTGACGAACTTTTCGCCGAGAACTTCGGCAATCGGCTCGCATGCGCCCATCAACGTCAAACCCTCTTCGAGATTGCGCGGCAACTGGTAGGGCAATTCGTAACCGTCGCTGAGCAGCGGCTCGGTGGCTTCGAGTTTCTGCGTCATGCCGAGATAGCCGGCGGCGAGTGTCGCGGCAATCGCCAGATACGGGTTGCAGTCCACGCCCGGGATACGGTTTTCGATGCGGCGCGCAGCCGGTCCCGAATGCGGAATCCGGAAACCCACCGTGCGATTGTCGTAACCCCATGCCACGTTGATCGGCGCGGCCATGAAACGCGACAGACGGCGATACGAGTTGATATACGGCGCGAAAATTGGCATCAGCGCGGGCGTGTACTTCTGCAAACCGGCGATATAGCCCGTGAACAGCGACGTCGGCTTGCCATCCGCGCCGGTGAAAAGGTTGTGGCCGGTTTCTTCGTCGACGAGGCTTTGATGCATGTGCATCGCCGAGCCAGGTTCGCCTTCCATCGGCTTCGCCATGAAAGTCGCGTACATCTTGTGGCGCAGCGCGGCTTCACGCACCGTGCGCTTGAACAGGAACACGCTGTCGGCGAGCTTGAGCGGATCGCCGTGCATGAAGTTGATTTCCATCTGCGCGGCGCCGACTTCGTGAATCAGCGTGTCGACTTCCAGTTCCTGCACCTCGCAGTACTCGTAGATGTCTTCGAAAAGCGGATCGAATTCGTTGACGGCTTCAATCGAGTACGCCTGACGGCCGGTCTCCGGACGACCCGTACGGCCGATAGGCGGTTGCAGCGGCAGATCCGGGTCCTTGTTCATATCGACCAGATAGAACTCGAGCTCGGGCGCGATGACCGGCTTCCATCCTTTGGCCTTGTAGAGTTCGAGCACGCGACGCAATACGCGGCGTGGCGAGATCGCGACGGGCGTGCCGTCGAAGTGAACGCAATCGTGGATCACCTGAGCGGTCGGATCGACGGCCCACGGAATCATGCGGATGGTGCTGGCGTCGGGCACGCACACCATGTCCGGATCGGTGACGCCGGTGAGCGTGCCGTCTTCCGGATAGTCTCCTGTGACGGTCTGGATCATCACCGCCTGCGGCAAGCGCATGGACTCGCCGGATTCGAACTTGCTGCGCGGAATGATCTTGCCGCGCGCGATCCCGGCCATATCCGGAATGATCGCTTCGATTTCGGTGACACGGTTCTTCTTCAGAAAATCGTCGATGTCATGCATGTTTATTCTCTCAGTTTTGGTGCGCGACCGGCTCAGGCATGCGTGGCAGCGGCGGATGCCGCGCCATAGCCGGCCTTGGTGCGCATTCGATCGCGGCAGGCGTCGCCGAACGCCCGAAAGATCGCGGTAGATAGTGCGTCGTTGGCATGCTTCCACTCCGGGTGCCACTGCACACCCAGCGCGAAGGCGCGCGCATCTTTCACGCTCACCGCTTCGATCAAGCCGTCCGGCGCGGTGGCTTCGGCCGTGAGGCCCACGCCCAGCCGCTCGACGCCCTGACCGTGCAAGGAATTCACACGCGCTTCATTCGTGCCGCCCGCGAGGCGCTGCAACAAGCCGCCCTGCGTCAGCGTGATCGAATGCGACGGTGCGTATTGCACGTCGAGGTCGTCTTCCTTGTTCTCGCGATGGTCGTTCAGACCGTCCACCGCGTGAACGCTTTGATGCAACGTCCCACCGAAAACCACGTTCATTTCCTGGAAGCCCCGGCAGACGGCCAACACCGGGACGCCGGCGGCAATCGCCTCGCGCATCAGCGGCAGCGTCGTCGCATCGCGGGCGGCGTCGTGCAGCGTGCCCGGCGTGCTGGCGTGGCCGCCGTAGCGGTGCGGCTCGACGTTGGAATAGCTGCCTGTAAACAACAGGCCGTCGACTGTCGCCAGCACGTCTGCCGCGGACTGACGCTCGCCGAGCGCCGGCAGCAGCATGGCCAGCGCCTGTGAACCGTCCACGACCGCGGCGATGTATTTCTCGCCGACCATGTGCGACGGGTGGACTCCCATCATCGTCCTGTCGGCGCTGATGCCGACCAGAGGTTTGTTTCGCATAACGAATAGACGTGTGTGTTCCCCGCGGGACGCGGCATGAACAACGTTAAACACAGCGCGGCACGATTCCGCAGCCGTGCGCAAGGCGCAAGGCCACCGGGGTAGTGCAGGCGGTCGTCGTCAACAGAAACGCGCCGCGCGTGATAGTCAGATGGGCTGTTCGATTCGATCCGCTGCGGTGCGCAACTGATCCGATGGGCATGAAACGCGCAGGCGGCAGACGACACCGCCCATGCAGGAACGCACGGCTCGAAAGAGCGCGCTCACGCAAACGGATGAATCGAACGGCGAAAAGAGGGAGGCGCTACGGCAGCAGCGAGGCGACTTCGTCCGTGCGCACGGCAATGAAGGCGCGCGCGGAGATAGAGTTGTGACGTCGAACTGAACGGCGGGACAGGATCGTGAAGACGGACAGAAAGCGGCGGAACGCAAGGCTGCCGCTGCTGCCGTCGGCGATGGCGCCGTCAGCGCGAGGACAACTCGCCTGACTACGATTCCATCTCACCAAAGGGCCTCGGACTCTCACGATTACACTCGACTAGCGACGTTGAAAGTATTGAACGGCCTGCTCGAAATCCGCACGGGGCGTTTAAAGAAACAGGACGCTGGGATGATCGCCTCGAACCGGTGCGAAGTGAATTCGCTGCGTTGCAAAACACATTTTTGTGTCTCGCGACGTCGGCATGACGATCGCCTGGGAACCAGCATATACGAGCCAATAAAGCCGTCAAACCCTTTTTGATAAAACATTTATCAGGGCTTTCCCGAGGGTCCGACTAGAATCCCGCCCAGTGGGAACGTTCGTTGCGCGATTCATATTTCGGAATCCTTTCAGGGTTTTCCCCAGCGGCGCAACAATCAAAGTGATTAGAATATTCAACACTCGCGGGCATCTCTCGTTGCCCGAGTCATGTGGTCCATTCATCTGGTCACTTAGCGCCCCGATCGTCTTCAATGTCAGAGAACCTAGCGATGTCCATAGAAGTAGCGACCCGTCTGCAATACATCCGCAAGAAGAACGGCTTGTCCCAGCGTGAACTGGCGAAACGGGCGGGAGTGACAAATGGCACGATCTCGCTGATCGAACAGAATCGCGTGAGCCCCTCGGTCGGCTCGCTGAAGAAACTGCTCGAATGCATACCCATGAGTCTCGCCGAATTCTTCACCTTCGAAGTGGAAGCGGAGCGTTCGGTGGTGTCGCGCCGTGCCGACATGCCGAACCTCGGCAATGAGTCGATCGAGTTCTATCTCGCGGGTTCGAGCGTGAAAGATCGCAACATGGGCATTCTGCGCGAGGTCTATCAGCCGTTGTCGGACACGGGGCCGGAAATGCTGGAGCACGAAGGGCACGAGGGCGGAGTGGTGGTCAGCGGTCAGATCGAACTGACGGTGGACGGCACCACGTGGCTGCTCGACCCCGGTGACAGCTATTACTTCGAAAGCCGTCTTCCGCACCGTTTTCGCAATCCCAGCGCGGAGCATCTCTGCGAGATCGTGTCGGCCAATTCGCCGCCCACTTTCTAAAGACTCCGCGCCAACGCGCCGCGACGCAGTTCAGTGCCGCATGAAGTCGATGCCGGTTTGCGTCGAGCGCATAACATTGAGGCATCCTGATGGACAAGAAATCTCTCGCTTTCTGGCAAGACAAGGCCGCTACGCTATCGATCGAAGGGCGCGCGTTTATCGACGGCGAGTACCGTGATGCCGAAGGCGGCCGCACGTTCGACTGCCTGAGCCCGATCGACGGCAAGCTGCTCGCCAAGATCGCCGATAGCGGCGCAGCGGATGTCGACGCCGCCGTGGCCGCTGCGCGCCGCGCGTTCGACTCCGGCGTGTGGTCGGGCCTCAATCCCCGCCAGCGTAAAGCCATTCTGCTGCGCTGGGCCGCGTCGATCCGCGAGCACATGGACGAACTCGCGCTGCTCGAAACGCTTGACGCGGGCAAGCCGATCGCCGACACCACCAGCGTCGACGTGCCAGGCGCGGCGTATTGCGTCGAATGGTTCGCTGAAGCCATCGACAAAATCGGCGGCGAAGTCGCGCCGGCCGATCATCATCTGGTCGGACTCGTCACGCGCGAGCCGATCGGCGTGGTGGCCGCGGTCGTGCCGTGGAATTTCCCGATCCTGATGGCATCATGGAAATTCGGCCCGGCGTTGGCAGCGGGCAATAGCGTGGTGCTCAAGCCTTCGGAGAAGTCGCCGCTCACCGCGATCCGCCTCGCGCAACTCGCGCTCGACGCAGGCATTCCCGCGGGTGTGTTCAACGTCGTGCCGGGCGCGGGCGAGCCGGGCAAGCTGCTGGCGCTGCATCAGGACGTGGACTGTCTCGCCTTCACCGGCTCGACCAACGTCGGCAAGCTGATCATGCAGTACGCCGGGCAATCGAACCTGAAACGCGTCTGGCTCGAACTCGGCGGCAAGTCGCCGAACATCGTGATGCCGGATTGCCCCGATATGGACCGCGCGGCGAACGCGGCGGCGGGTGCGATCTTCTACAACATGGGCGAAATGTGCACGGCGGGTTCGCGCCTGCTCGTGCACCGCGACATTAAAGACGTGTTCCTCGACAAGCTGATCGCCGCCGCGCGCAGCTATACGCCGGGCAATCCGCTCGACCCGAAAACGTCGATGGGCGCGATCGTCGACAAGGTTCAACTCGAGCGCGTGCTCGGTTATATCGAAGCAGGCCGCGCCGAAGCCAAACTGCTGCTCGGCGGCGCGCGCGTCAACGAGGAATCCGGTGGCTTCTATATCGAGCCGACCATCTTCGAAATTCCGGCCTCCGGCGCGAAGGTCGCGCGAGAGGAAATCTTCGGGCCGGTGTTGTCGGTGATCACGTTCGACACGGTGGAGGAGGCGATCAGGATCGCTAACGACAGCGAGTATGGTCTCGCCGCCGCGGTCTGGACTTCGAACCTGACCACCGCGCACGAAGTCTCACGCCAACTCCGCGCCGGCACGGTATGGGTCAATTGCTACGACGAAGGCGGCGACATGAACTTCCCGTTCGGCGGCTACAAGCAATCGGGCAACGGCCGCGACAAGTCGCTGCATGCGCTGGAAAAATACACTGAGCTGAAGTCCACGCTGGTGCGGCTGCGCTAAAGGATTCGCGCAGCCAGCGCGGCGGTGCGTGTGAGGCGCGCCGTCGCGTTCCCAATGAATCCGAAGCCGGCATAACGCGTGTCCCTTGGCGTCCTCGCGCGTGACGCTGGATTGTCTATCAGGTATCAGCTCATCCATGACTGAACTCGTCTACGGCGACGGCGCGATTCGCCGCACGTCGCTCTATGGCTCGTCGATCGAAAACACCTATGCGGGCGTGCTGTCGTTCATGCGCCGCAAGTACACACGCGAACTCGACGGTGTCGATGTCGTGGTCTCCGGCGTGCCGCTCGATCTGGCCACCACGTTCCGCGCGGGCGCGCGTCTCGGGCCGGCGGCGGTACGCGCGGCCAGCGTGCAGCTGTCGGAGTTGCATCCGTATCCGTGGGGTTTCAATCCGTTCGATGACCTCGCCGTGACCGACTATGGCGATTGCTGGTTCGACGCGCACAATCCACTCACGATCAAGGAATCCATCGTCGAGCATGCGCGCACGATCCTGCGTTCGGACGCGAAGATGCTGACGCTCGGCGGCGATCACTACATCACCTATCCGCTGTTGATCGCGCATGCGGAGAAGTACGGCAAGCCGCTCTCGCTGATTCATTTCGACGCCCATTGCGATACCTGGGCCGACGACAGTCCCGACAGCCTGAACCACGGCTCGATGTTCTACAAGGCGGTCAAGGATGGCCTGATCGATCCGAAGACTTCGGTGCAGATCGGCATTCGCACATGGAATGACGATTTCATGGGCATCAATATTCTCGATGCAGCCTGGGTCCATGAGCATGGCACGCGAGCGGCGGCGGAGCGGATTGTGTCGATTGTGGGTGCACGTCCCGCGTATTTGACCTTCGATATCGACTGTCTCGATCCGGCGTTCGCGCCGGGCACGGGGACGCCGGTGGCGGGTGGTTTGTCGTCGGCGCAGGGACTCGCGATCGTGCGCGCGCTCGGCGCGTTGAATGTGGTGGGCGCGGATGTCGTGGAAGTCGCGCCGGCTTACGACCAGAGCGAGATCACGGCGATTGCCGCCGCGCATATCGCGTGCGATCTGCTGTGTTTGTGGCGGCAGCGCAAGGTTGCAGGACGCGAGGCTTAGACACGTCCAACCTTCCTGCCAATCGATGCAAAAAACCGGCTCAGCCCATCGACGAAGAATGTTCGGGCTGGCGCCGGCCTTCGCGCAAGCCGAGCGTGTAGACCACCAGCGCGCCGCTCATGAGCGCGAGTTGCCACATCAACATATCGCTGCCGCGCGCGTTCATCGCGAAGCCCGCGGCGAGCGGCCCCACGATCGAACTCGCGGTGAACGTGAGCGACACCAGCCGCATGTTGCGCGTGAGGGCGGCCTTGTCGCTGCAAGCCGCCGCGTACATGCCGAGTGTGATGAACGAGCTGTTCATGCCGCCGAGCAAGAGCACGCTCGCGGTCGCGAGCCGGGAGGCGGGCGCGGCCAGCGCGAAGCCGCAGATGGCCAGCGTGCTGAGCGCGGCGCACACGATCACCGTGGCCGCGAGCCCCGTGCGATCCGCCAGCCAGCCGACCGGAAATTGCAGCACCATGCCGCCGACGCCGAACAGCGTCAGCAGCGTGGCGGTTTGCGTGGCGTTGAGGCCGTGCGCGTCGGCGAATAGCGGGAAGAGGCCGTAAAGCGCGCCATCGCCGATGCCGCCCGCTGCGATGACCACCATGCCGAGGCTCACCAGCGGGCCGATCGGCAACCGTCGTTGAGCGCTTTCTCTTCGCACAGGCGGTGCTTCTTGCAAAGCAGGCCATGTTTCGTCTGATGCAGTTAGCCACAGCGGCAGCGCGGCGGCGAACGTGAAGGCCGCACCGGCCGCGAACGTGATGCGTCCATCGACATCGCACCAGACTGCGAGCGCCGGGCCGATCACACCTGCCGTGGCGATCAGCGCTTCGTGCACGCCCACCACACGTCCGCTCGATTCGGCGGGGACCAGACTGTAGAGCCAGGTTTCGTTGGCGATCCAGCGTAAGCCGATACCCAGCCCCGTCAGCAGACCGGGCACGAGCCACAGCGGCCACGACAGCGCGCTCATGGTGGCGAACGCCACGAGCGTGGCCAGCAGACCCAGCGACACGGTACGTTTCGCGCCGATGCGCGCCATCAGCCACGGCGCGATCAGCAAGCCGGCCAGCATGCCGGTCCATTGCGCGGCGGAGAAGAGGCCGGCGCGTGGCGCATCCAGGCCGCGATGAGCGAGCCACACCGGCAGCACCATGAAGCCGATGCCGAACTGGCCGACCTGCGAGAGCGCCGACACCGCGGTCAATGCCGCGATTGCCGGCCAGCGCGCCGGCGCGGCGGATTTCATGTGCTGCTCCGCGCGGGCATGGGCAATCCCTGTTCGCGGCATTCGACAGGACAGCCCGCTTTCAGACACGGACCGTCGTCACACAGGCGGCACAGTTGCATGGCATGTGCCGGGTCACGGGTCTCGTTCCACAAGATCTTGATCAGCAGGCTTTCCAGCACTTCGCGCTCGCTGTCTTCGAGCCGCCCGACGATGCGTTGCAGCATCCGGTCGCGCGCCGTTTGCAGGCGTTTGGCCTCACGCTTGCCAGATGCGGTCAGCGCAAGCGCCACAGCACGTTTGTCCGCGCCCGATTTTTTCTCGACGAGACCCGCCTCGACCAGTCCCGCCACGGCGCGCACGGCGGCCGGATGCGACAGATCGACCGCCTCGCGCAGCACTTCAATGGATGAATCGGGATATTGACCGACCGCGTTGAGCATGGCGCGGGCAGTGGGGCCGGCGAGCGCGTCCACGGTGGGTTGCGCGTTCATTTCGTCCGTGACCAGCAGGGCGAGCACGCCAAGCAGATTTTCTGTGCGCTGCGTCATGGGAATGCCTCAATGTGTGCAACGTGCATATATGCATGTTGCACACATTGGGCGTGAAGCGCAAGCGGTTTTTGATGAGCGTTGCGTGGCCTTCGAGGCGCGGTGTCGTTACTTCGCCAGCCGCGCGCGCACCGTGTATTCGCCTTCTTCGCCCTCGTCCTCGATCATGTGGGCCTTCGCCGTGTGGAAGTCGGGCGGCAACGGTTCGACCGGATAACCGCGTTTCTGCCACGCGTCGAGGCCGCCCTTGAGCGCGCGGATATGGTGGATATTCTTGCGATGCAACTGGTCGACGATCCGCTTCGCCGTCGCTTCGTTCGGACACACGCAGTAGACGACGATCGGCCGCTTCAGCAACTCGGGATCGATCGGCTCGGGCGAATCGAGATCCAGCCGCCGCGCGCCGGCAATCCGGTGCGATTCCTTTTCACGGATGCTGCGTGGGCGCGCGTCGAAAATGAGCGGCGGCTCGTTCGACTTCATCATCTCGTCGAGCTGGTCCGGCGAAATGCGCGTATGCGCGAGCCAGCGGCGAAACTGCCAGCGGCGCACCCAGCGATACAGCAGCACGGCCACGAAGATCGCCGCGAACGCATCGAAAATCGTGCCGCCGTTGTGACGCACGAGCAGCATCAGTTGCACGATCTCGTCGTGCAGCGCGGCGCCGCCGATCACCCATACGCTCGCCCACAGCGTCGCGCCGACAAAATCCCACAGCAGAAACACGCCGACATTGATGGCCGTCGTGCCGAGCAGCGGCGCGGAGATCAGGCCGAGTCCGGGCAGGAACTTCGCGACGGTGAGAATCGGCGCGCCGTACCGTTCATAGGTATTGCGCGCGAGCCGCACTGTGGTGTCGAGCGAAAGGGAGAAGCGTACGAGATAGTTCAGCAAACGGCGGCCATAGGCCCGTCCGGTGAAGAACCACAGCGAATCGGCAAGCAGCGTGGCGGCGACGGCGGCGCACACGACGCTCGTATACGAGGTTTGCCCCATGGCGGCCATGGTTCCACCGAGAATCAGCATCGGCGCGGCCGGAATCGGCACGCCGAGTTGCGTGATGAGCACGCTCATGAACACGGCCCACACGCCCAGCGAGGGTGGAATAGCAACCGGAAAATGCCACACAACCGCGCTCCTGAGAATGCCATGAAGGGATTTGAAACGTCCGCGCCCGGGTGGCGCATGGCGAACAGTCCGCGCATGTTCCGTTCCCGCACGACGGCGAGCACCGTGCTGCGTCGGCAGGCGGCCGCCATGATACGGGAATGATATGAAAAGCGGATTTAAGCACAGGTGGCAAAACGGCGCTGCGGGGAGGCCGAATGCGGGGGCGCTTGACGCCGGATGGCGGGGAGGAGAACGCGCGTGGTCGCAATCGGCCGCGAGACGTGTGTAGCCAGCCGTTAGCCAGTACTAGCCCCGCAGCCTTCATTTGCTGGATCACACGTCTGACGCTGGATCACGCGTCCGAGGCCGGATCGTACGGCACGACGCGTTCGTGCTCGTCCGCATGGTTGCGCGCCACGATCGCGCGCGCCGCGGTGGCCGCGTCCAGATTGAACGGCTGATGTGGCACGCCGGGCGGAATGAACAGAAAGTCCCCCGGTTCGGTGATGACGGACTCGCGCAAGCCGGGTCCGTAGCGCGTTTCGATCTTGCCCTCGAGCATGTAGATCGCGGTTTCGTAGTCGGCGTGGAAGTGCGGCTCGGCGTGACCGCCCGGCGGCACCACGACCATATACATGGACAAACCCGTCGTGCCCGCAGTGCCGGCGGAAATGCCGACAAAGTAAGGCAGCCGCTGGGTCGTCGCCGTTTCCCGGTCGGGGCGCACCTTGACGACGGGCGCTCGCGCGTCGTGCAAAACGTCTGACATGGTCTGCTCCTGCTGAAATCCGGCCGGCGCCGGTCGTCGCGGCGCGGCTCAAGCCTCAAGCTCCCTTGAGTGGAAAGTCTAGACGATATGGGCGTCGATATCGGACCTTGTCGAGCGTGGACGTGCTGCGGCTGTGCGGCTTGCTAGAATCGTCGTCACACCCAAACAGATACGACGGAGACATCGCATGGCAAAGCCTCAGCCGATCAGCCGCTACCCCGTGCCCAAACCGGACGCATGGCCGGACGACATTCGCGCGCGCATTCTCGAAGTGCAGGAGAAAGCCGGTTTCGTGCCGAACGTGTTCCTGACGCTGGCGCACCGCCCGGACGAGTTCCGCGCGTTCTTCGCCTATCACGACGCGTTGATGCTGAAAGAGGGCGGCCTCAGCAAAGGCGAGCGCGAGATGATCGTGGTCGCCACCAGCGCGATCAACCAATGCTTGTATTGCGTGGTCGCGCATGGCGCGATTCTGCGCATCTACGAAAAGGCGCCGTTGGTGGCCGATCAGGTCGCCGTCAATCATCGCAAGGCGGATATCACACCGCGTCAGAAGGCGATGCTCGACTTCGCGGTCAAGGTTTGCAGCGCGTCCGGCACGGTCCGCGACGCCGATTTTCAAGCACTGCGCGAACACGGTTTTTCCGACGAAGACATCTGGGATATCGCGGCGATCACGGCGTTTTTCGGGTTGTCGAACCGCATGGCCAACGTGATTTCCATGCGTCCGAACGACGAGTTCTATCTGATGGGACGCGTGCCGAAAGCCGTGGCAGACACGCCGAAAAAATAGCAGCGCACAGGGCTTTTCCTGCTGCTTTTAACTTCGAGCCGGTGGCTGCGTCCGCGGCCACCGCCGGCATGCACGCTCACGCCGCCGCTGGTTCAGTTCGAAGCGCGGGCGTGCTGACCGTGGTGTCGTCGATCGGAAAGTGCAGCATCGCGGCGACGAGGCCGGCGACCACCGTCGCTTCCCACAACAGCGAATACGAACCGGTCAGATCGAACACCAGGCCGCCGAGCCACGCGCCGAGAAACGAGCCGATCTGATGGCTCAGAAAGCAGAGCCCGAACAGGCTGCCGAGGTGGCGCGTGCCGAACACTTTCGCGACGAGTCCGCTCGTGAGCGGCACGGTGCCGAGCCAGGTCAGACCCATCACAGCCGCGAAGATCACCACCGACGCCGGGCTTTTCGGCAGTAAAAAGAACGCGCCGATCGTCACGCTGCGAATCACGTAAAGCCAGCCGAGCACATGATGCTGCCGGAACCGGCCGCCCAGCCAGCCGCACGCCCAACTGCCCGCCATGTTGAATAGCCCGATCAACGCGAGCGCGGTGGCGCCGAGCCCGACCGGCATATGGCAAAGCGACAAATATTCGGGGAGATGCGTGGCGATAAAGGCAAGCTGGAAACCGCAGGTGAAGAAACCGAGCGTCAGCAGCCGGTAGCCACGATGCCCGGCCGCTTGACCCAGCACCTTGCGAAGCGGCGCGACATGCTCTTCCTGAACGGGCGTGCCGACCCGCGCGCGCCGGTCGAGCACCATGCCGAGCGGAGCGATCAGCAGCATCAGGAAAGCCAGCACGAAGAGCGATGTGGCAATGCCCGAACTGAGCCGGATGCCTTGCACGAGCGGCACCATCAGCACCTGGCCCGCGGAGCCGCCGGCGCTGACCAGACCCATCGCCATGCTGCGCTTTTCGGGCGAGGCGATGCGGCCGACCGCCGGCAGCACCACGCCGAAGGTCGTGCAACTCACGCCGATGCCCACCAGCAGTCCCATGCCGACGATCAACATGGCGCCACTGGGCGCCACTGCGGCGAGGCCGAGGCCCGCCGCGAACGTCGTCGCGCCGAACGCGACCACCGGCGCCGAACCATAGCGATCCGCGGCGGCGCCCGCGAACGGCTGGGCGAAACCCCACACGAGATTGTGCAGCGCGATCGCGAACGCAATCAGCGTGACCGGCAAGCCGCGGTCGAACGAAAACGGTCCGATGAAAAGGCCGAAGGTTTGCCGGATGCCCATTGCGGCGCTCAGAATGAGCGCGCCGGCGAGGATCACGAGCGTCGTCTGATTGAACGCGGGGGCGAAGCGTCTGCTGTTGGCGGTGGACATGGTTCTGATCTCCTTCGACACATGGTCGCAGCGAGCGTCAGAAGCGGCAAAAGATAAGTTTTCGACGACAGGTGAGCGTGGCTCACCTGTGCGAACGGGACATGCAGTTTAGTTGGCGGCGCTCCGCAGTCGCTGGTCGGCAGCGTTGCTGTGCGCGTCGAAGTGCTCGGCCTCGCTCACCAGCCAGCGTTTGAAATCGAAAAGCTCCGGCCGGCGATCCGCGTTTTCCGCGCTGACCAGCCAATAGGCCGTGGTGGAGGCGATCGTCGCCGAACAGGTTTCCACAAGCGTGCCGCTGTCGATATCTCGATCCACGAGCGGCCGTCTGCCGAGTGCGACGCCGAGGCCCATCGCGGCGGCTTCGAAGGCGAGCTGGATCGTATCGACGCGCAGGCCCGCGTTGGTGTCGATGCCTTCGCTCCCGGTCGCATCCAGCCAGGCCTGCCAGTCCTCGCTGGCGGCGTTCACATGAATGAGCGTCGCGCGACGCAGGTCCGCATGGCCTTGCTCGTCGCGAAGATTCGCCAGGTACGCGGGGCTGCACACGGGCACGAGGCGCTCGCCGAACAGCCGCGTCCACGCGGTGCCGGCAACCGGCGCACGGCTCATGCGGATCGCGAAGTCGAAACCGTCGACGGGAAAGCCGACTTGACGATGCGAGGTGTCGACGCTCACGTTCACGTTCGGCCAACGCGCGCGGAAGCCGGCGAGGCGCGGCAGCAGCCAGCGCGACGCGAAGGTCGGCGCGCAGCTCAGCGCGATCGGCCGATCCGCTCGGTGATTTGGCAGACGCTGCGTGCCGACGGCGATTAGCGAAAACGCTTCGGAGACATACGACAGATAGTCCGCGCCGCTCGCCGTGAGCGAGATGCCGCGCGGCTCGCGCACGAACAGTTCGACGCCGAGCGCCTGTTCCAGTCCGACAATGCCGTGGCTGATCGCGCTCGGCGTGACATTCAGTTCCGCGGCGGCAAGTTTGAAACTCTGATGCCTGCCGGCCGCTTCAAAGAAACGAAGCGCCGGCAGCGGTGGCAGACGAAGCGGCATGTTGCATCCCCATGGACGGCGCGCCCGGCGCGCCTGCTGTTGCGCTCAAGGATACCTTGCCGGGCGCTTTCGGTTGCCGTCCGGCTGCGCGTAAGCATCGCCAAAAAAATTTCGCCGATGCTGTCGATTTGCCGCCGCGCGGCTCGTCGTGGGTATATAGAGGACGAGAACGCGCCCGCGGTCGCGGCGCGCTGCTCGCGCCCTTTATCCTTTTTCCGTAAGAGGAGATGGCTGATGACTGACATACCCGCATCCGCACCAACGTTGAAGCCGGCCCGGCAACTAGCGGCTGACACGCCGAGCCGCTTTCCCGGCGAAAGCACCGACTATCGTCGCGCGCGCAACGACCTGCTCGCCGAGGAAATCGAATTGCGCCGCCATATCGAACGGGTCGCCGCCCAGCGCCGTGCGCTGCCGCCCGGCGGCGCCGTGCCCGAGGATTACCTGTTCATGGGCGAAGCCGGCCCAGTGAAGCTATCGGAAATGTTCGGCGAGCGTGACACGCTCGTCACCTACAACTGGATGTTCGGCCCGCAGCGCGCCCGGCCGTGTCCGATGTGCACGTCACTCCTGAGCGCGTACGATGGCGAAATGCCCGACATCCTGCAGCGCGTGGCGTTCGCCGTGATCGCCCGCTCGCCGATCGAGAAGCTGGTTGCGTTCAGGAAGGAGCGGGGCTGGCGGCATCTGCGACTGTATTCGGCGGGCGGCAACACCTTCAATCGCGACTACGCGGCGGAAGATCCGGCCGGTGACGACAATCCCGCGTTCAATGTGTTCACGCGCTCAGGCGGTACCGTGCGGCACTTCTGGGCGGAGGAAATGGGGCCGTCGACAGCGGACCCCGGCCAGGATCCACGCGGCGCGCCCGACGTGATGCCGATCTGGACGGTGCTCGACATGACGCCCGGCGGCCGTGGGACGGACTGGTATCCGAAGCTGGAATACGATACCGCGGCGCGGTAGGGCGCCGGTGAGGGCGGTCAGGCGCTCCTGCTCTTTCGCCCGTGGCCGGCGCGCGTAGCCATCGCTTCGCGCACCGCGTCGCGGATGCACTGCGCGACCAACTCCGAAGCCTGCGTCTGCGCCGCCCGTTTCGAGCGCGCGATCACCAGCGGCTGCCGGATCGTCTCTTCGCGGATCGGCCGTTCGGCGACCGCCGCGCTGACCGTCGCCGCGGGGCTTTGCGTAATCAGCAGCGATACGCCAAGCCCGTTAGCGACCATGCTTCGCACCAGTTCGATCGACGTCGCGCGGTAACGCACCTCCGGCGTCAGCCCGCATTGCCAGAACGGCGCCATCAAAAACTCGCGGCTGTGCGGCAGATCGATGAGGATCAACGGCTCCTTGGCCAGCTCATACAGCGAAATGCCGCCACGCGTTTTGGCCAGCTTCGAATCGGCGGGCACAAGGCCGTACGGGCGCAACGATGCCAGCGACTCCAGTTCGAGCTCGTCGGGCAAACCCACATCGTAGGTTAGCGCCAGTTCGATATGGCTGCTGTTCAGCCATTCCTCGAGTTCCACCAGATTGCCTTCGACAAAGCGCACGGTCAGGTTCGGAAAGCGTGAGCGCGCAATGCGCAGCAAAACCGGCAGATAGACCGGCGCCAGCGTGCTGAACACGCCGATATGGACTTCTCCCGACGCGGCGTCGCCGCTGTCGTCGAGTTCGAAGGCGTTGGCGGCGGTGAGCAGTTGGCGCGCTTCCGCGAGCTTGCGCGCGCCGAAGCGCGTCAGCGTCATCTTCGAACCGGCGTCGCGCGCGAACAGTGTTTCCTCGAACAGCGCCTCCAGTTCGCGGATCGCAACAGAGATCGACGGTTGCGACACGTTGAGCTGACGTGCCGCCGCCGTCGTGCTGCCGGTTTCCGCCGCAGCCGCGAAATAACGCAGGAGACGCAGGGAGATACGCATTAAGAAATCCTATAGCAGCTAATTTATTCCGATATTTTACTTGATAGGTCCGGGTGACGAAAATCGAGGCATTGTTCCAACAGGAGTTCGCCGTGACCTTGCCCAACTTGCCCGATTTGCCGCTCACCGGCGTGCGTATCGTCGATTTCTCGCGTGTGCTCGCCGGACCGTTCTGCACGGCTTTGCTGAGCGATCTGGGGGCCGACGTGATCAAGATCGAGCCGCCAGGCGGCGACGACTATCGCGCCGTGGGCCCCTTCGCGGATGGCGAGAGCGGCCTGTTCGCGGCGATGAACCGCAACAAGCGCAGCATCGTGATCGATCTGAAAACCGTTGCGGGCCGCGAACTGGCGCAGACGCTGTGCGCCGGCGCTGACGTCGTGGTGGAAAATTTCCGTCCCGGCGTGGCAGACAAGCTGGGTATCGGCTACGCGGAGCTTGGCGAGCGCAACCCGGCGCTCGTCTATGCGAGCGTGTCCGGCTTCGGCCAGACCGGTCCCGAATCGCATCGTCCCGCCTACGACATCATTTTGCAGGCGATGTGCGGCCTGATGGACGCGACAGGCTCTCCCGACGGCCCACCCACTCTGATCGGCGAATCGGTTTCGGATGTGGTGAGCGGACTGTTCGCGTCGTGGGGCGTGCTCGCCGCGCTGCTGTCGCGCGAGAAGACCGGCAAAGGCACGCATGTCGACGTCTCGATGTTCGACGCGACCTTGAGCCTCAGCGCAACGCTGGTAGCCCGCTTTGCCGCGACGGGGATCGCGCCGCAGCGGGTGGGCAATCGTCACTCGTCGTCGGCGCCGTTCGGCGCTTTTCGCGCGCAGGACGGTTTCTATGTGGTCGCGGTGCTCAACAACAGGCTGTTCGACACGTTCGCTCAGGCGATCGGCGAGCCGCATCTTTCCAGCGATCCCCGTTATGCCGACGATGCGACGCGTTGCGTGCACGAAGCGGCGTTGCGGGCTTGCGTCGAAGCGTGGTCGGCTCAGCGCTCGGTGGCCGAAGTGAACCGGATTCTCGGCGCCGCCGGCATACCTGTTGCGCCGATCCGCAACGTGCAGCAAGCGCTCGAAAGCGATCAGGCGACGTTTCGAGGCTTGCTGACCGACGTGCCCCGCGCGAATGGCGTTGCGAGCCATACGCGGCGTCTGCCTTCACAGCCCGTCAAATTTTCAGCGTACGACGGCAACCGCGTCACCGCCGCGCCGCAATTGGGTGAACACACCGCCGAAATACTGCATACGTTCGGCCTCGATGCGGCCCGAATCGCCGGGTTGCGCATGCAGGGCGTGTTCGGTCGCGACGGTGCTGCCGCCGGTAGTGCGCAATTTGCGCATTCCGACGCACTCAACAAGGAGACCGATCATGCTTAAACGACTGGGCGTCGAACAGAACGATCTGGAGCTCGCCGACGCGATCGAACGCTTTGCGCAAAGCGAACTGGCGCCGCGCGCGGCCGAGGTGGATCGCGATGAAATTTCCACCACGCGTTACGTCGCGCAACTCGCCGAACTCGGTGTGATGGGCATGAACCTGCCCGAGCGATGGTGCGGTATCGGCGCATCGCCGGTGGCGATCATTCTGTCGCTGGCCGAGATTGCGAAGGCGTGCGCGTCGACGTCGTCGATGATCGGCGCCCACTATCTCGCGACCGATTCGATTCTGATCGGCGGCGATGACGGTTTGCGCGACCGCTATCTACCCGAAGCAGCAGCGGGCGCGAAACTCGGCGCGTTTGCGCTGACTGAGCCACGCGCCGGGTCGAATCCCGCCGACATGTCGACCCGCGCGACGCGCGAGGGCGACGGCTACCGGATTCGCGGCGTGAAGCATTTCATCTCGAACGCGGAGGCGGCTGACTTCATCGTCGTCTATGCGAAGACCGATCCGGACGCGGGGCCGCGCGGCATTAGCGCGTTCGTGGTCGACCGGCACAGCGCCGGCGTGGACGTGGCGCCCGCCGAGAAGCTGATGGGCATTCGCGGCGCGCCGGCGCACGAGATCGCCTTCGACTGTTTCGTGCCGGCGGCGAATCGGCTCGGCGCCGAAGGCACCGGTTTTCGCACGGCGATGAAGGTGCTCGACAATAGCCGGCTCGATGTCGCTGCCACGAGTCTCGGTATCGCGGAGGCCGCGCGCGCGAGCGCGGTCGAATGGGCCAAACAGCGCCACGTGGGCGGCGAGCCGCTTTCGCGCAAGCAAGGTCTGCAATGGATGTTCGCCGACATGAAGACCCGGCTCGAAGCGGCCTGGCTTCTGACCTTGCAGGCGGCCGTGCGGCGCGGGGCGGGCGAGCCGTTCACCGATTGTGCGTCGATGGCGAAGCTGTATGCGTCGGAGACGGTGGGCTTCGTTACCGATACCGCTTTGCAGATTCACGGCGGTTACGGGTTCACCCGTGAGATGCCGCTCGAACGGCTGGTGCGTGACGCGAGAATTCTGCGCATCTACGAGGGTTCGTCGGAGATCCAGCGAACGGTGATTGCGCGGATGATGCTGGCCTGAGCGATTGAGATGTTGGGAGAGGAGAGCGACATGAAGGTGTTGGTGGCTGTGAAGCGGGTGGTCGATTACAACGTGAAGGTCCGGGTGAAATCGGACGGCACGGGTGTCGATATCACGAACGTGAAGATGTCGATGAATCCGTTCGACGAGATCGCGGTTGAAGAGGCGGTGCGGTTGAAGGAGGCGGGTTTTGTCAGCGAGGTAGTGGCGGTTTCTTGCGGGGTTGTGCAATCGCAGGAAACGCTGCGCACGGCGCTGGCGATTGGCGCGGATCGCGCGATCCTGATCGAGTCTTCTGAAGAGTTGCAGCCGCTGGCTGTTGCCAAGCTGCTCAAGGCGCTGGTCGACAAGGAACAGCCTTCGCTAGTCATTCTCGGCAAGCAGGCCATCGACGACGATTCGAACCAGACCGGCCAGATGCTGGCTGCGCTGGCTGGATTGCCGCAGGCGACGTTTGCTTCGAAAGTGATTGTTGCTGACGGCAAGGCAACCGTTTCGCGCGAAGTGGACGGTGGTGCTGAGACGCTGTCTTTAAAGCTTCCCGCGGTCATCACCACCGACCTGCGCCTGAACGAGCCGCGCTACGTGACGCTGCCGAACATCATGAAGGCGAAGAAGAAGCCGCTGGAAGTCGTCAAGCCGGAAGATCTGGGTGTCGATGTCACGCCGCGCCTGAAGACGCTGAAGGTTGTCGAGCCGCCCAAGCGGTCCGCCGGTGTGAAGGTGCCGGATGTGAAGACGCTGGTCGATAAGCTGAAAACCGAAGCCAAGGTGCTTTAAGTAGAACGGCAACTATGTTGCATGGGACTGGAGTAAGCGCTAAAGCGCTAACTCCAGTCGACACGGAGACAGAGCAAATGACGAATCTGGTTAATCTTGTAATA
>NZ_JAQQEG010000016.1:0-196201 GCF_046027395.1 Paraburkholderia dipogonis
GAGAACGACTGACACGTCGTCAACCCCCTTTCGTGAATTTTCTTTTAGCCAGGCGCCGATCGACGCCAGAAACAGGCGTCCCCTATATATAGGGAGAGTGGTGCAAACGCGACCCCGTCGTGTCAGGACGGCCGAACTCCTCTATAGTGAGAAGCTTGAAATCAGCGAATGTGCACGCACCTAGACGCATCGACCCGGCGACCGCTCTACGCCCGACCAGCGGCCCAAGGACGAACCTGCGACAAACGCGCATGATGAAATGATGTGCACAAGATGAGCGCGATGGCCCAAGCTCGTATATAATGCGAGCCGCGCGAATTTCGCACATTTCTATCGGCCCGCTTCGAGCGGGCTCATCTTTTTTGCTCCCCAGAGCACAGCCAAACAACCGCGTTGAGTCACTCAGGTGATGTTGAGCCATGCTCGAAACGCCTGACGGTCGCGTCTTGCGTCTCATAGCGAAGCCTCTAGAGGAGAATACGTGAACCCTTTTGATCGCGAAGATTCGCAACACGAAACCGCCGCCTACACCGCCAAAGCTCCCTCGGGCCGTACGGCCAAGGGCAAGGGCGCCGGTAAAGCGATCCCCGTGGCGGCCGAGCTGCCGCCGCAGCAAGCCGAAGAACGTCAGCGCCAGATGCGTGCGCTGATCCAGTTGGGTAAGGAGCAAGGCTACCTGACCCACGCGCAGATCAACGACCATTTGCCCGACAACTTCGCGCAAACAGCCGCGATCGACAGCATTGTCAGCGCGTTCAACGACATGGGCGTGCAGGTCTACGAACAGGCCCCGGACGCGGAAACGCTGCTGCTGAACTCGAACGCCCCCGCCGTGGTGTCGGACGATCAGGCGGATGAGGAAACCGAAGTCGCCCTGTCGACCGTCGATTCCGAATTCGGCCGCACGACCGATCCAGTGCGCATGTACATGCGTGAGATGGGCGCGACTGAACTGCTGACGCGCGCCGGCGAAATCGCGATTGCCAAGCGCATCGAAGACGGCCTGCATGAAATGGTGCAGGCAATTGCCGCTTGCCCGCTCGCGATCTCGGCCATTCTGGCGAGCGCTCAGCAGGTTGCCGACGGCGAACTGCGCATCGACGAACTGGTCGACGGTCTGAACGAAGACACGCTCGCCGCCGAAGAAGACAGCGCAAGCGCGGACGCATCCGCCGATGTCGACGCCGACACGGACGGCGACGACGACGAAGACAGCGACGACGACGTCGGCCCGGCCGACTCCTCGGCAGCGGACGAAGCACGCCTGAAGCAACTCACGAGCGACTGCCTCGAGATCTTCGCCCAGGTCGGCATGCTGTCCGACCAGATGAACGCGTCGCACACGCGCGGCGATGTCACCTCGAAGGCGTACCAGCGCGCGCGCGAAGAGATCCAGCAGCACCTCGCGAAGATCCGCTTCACCGCGCGCACAATCGATCGCCTGTGCGGCGACGTGCAGCAACAGGTTGCGCAAGTTCGCGCGATCGAGCGCAACATTCTGCAAATCGTCGTTTCGAAGAGCGGCATGCCGCGCGAGAAGTTCATCGAGTCGTTTGCCGGTCATGAAGCCGACCTCGGCTGGACGGAACGTGCGGCGCGCGGTGCGTCGTCGTACGGCGCGGCGCTCGAGCGCCATCTGCCGGCAATTCAGTCCGAACAGCAAAAGCTGATCGAAATCGAAGCAACGGTTTCGCTGCCGCTGAAGCATCTGAAAGAGATCAACCGCCAGATGGTCGCGGCCGAATCGAAGATGCGCAAGGCGAAGAGCGAGATGATCGAGGCGAACCTGCGTCTCGTGATCTCGATCGCGAAGAAGTACGTGAACCGCGGCATGCTGTTCCTCGACCTGATCCAGGAAGGCAACATCGGCTTGATGAAGGCGGTGGACAAGTTCGAATACCGTCGCGGCTGGAAATTTTCCACCTACGCAACGTGGTGGGTTCGTCAGGCCGTGACGCGTTCGCTCGCCGATCAGGCTCGCACGATCCGCGTGCCGGTGCACATGATCGAAACGATCAACAAGCTGAACCGCATTTCGCGCGAAATCCTGCAGCAGACCGGTCAGGAAGCGCATCCGTCCGTGCTCGCGGAACGCATGGAACTCTCGGAAGAGAAGGTGCGCGGCATTCTGAAGATCGCGAAGCAGCCGGTATCGATGGAAACGCCGGTCGGCGACGACGGCGACGCCACGCTCGGCGATATGATCGAAGACTCGGCAGCGTCCTCGCCGGCCGACGCAGCAATGCAAGCCGACTTGCGCGCCGCCATCGACGACGCACTCGACTCGTTGTCGCCGCGCGAAGCCAAGGTGCTGCGTATGCGTTACGGCATCAACACGAAGTCGGACCACACGCTCGAAGAAGTCGGCAAGCAGTTCGACGTCACGCGTGAGCGGATTCGTCAGATCGAGAGCAAGGCCATGCGCAAGCTGATGCATCCGAGCCGCGCCGACCGCCTGAAGTCGTTCCTCGACCGCTAAGCCAGCAATAGCGCTTGTCGTGCACCACGCACGGCAAGCGCTTTTTTTTGTCCGTCTCTCAGGCAAGCAGCGAAATGACCCCTCCGATCGTAATTCCCGCTGCCAGCCAACGGCCAGCCGTATAGAACGCGTTGTGCGCTTCCTGAGGCTGATCCGGACGCTCGAGCCCGAGCGTGCCGTACGCAAACGATTTGACCGCTGAGACGCCGGCTGCCAGTGTGCCCTCGCTTGCAGAATCGCTGACTGCGTCACCTTGACCCGTATTGCTATCTTGAGCCGCCGTCGTTGCGCCTTCCGCGGAGATATGGACGGCATCATCCTGCGTGGGAGCATCCGCCGTCGATGTCTGTATGACGGCGTCGTCCGCCGCGGACGGGCTTTTCGTCGTCGCGCGGTCCGGTCCCGGCAGTGTCGGCGACAACACACTGTCGATTTGCATAGCAACCTCCGTTGGTTTCGCTTCGATACGCCGGCCGCCGTCCGCTAGCGGCAAGTCGAAGTACGCTCGTGCAGTTGCGCCGCGAACGGTATGTCAACGACGAACGGCCGGTTACAACACCTATCGACCCCAGTGCGCCGAAACTTGAGCACAGGTAAGAAAGGGTAAGCGCTTTCCTTTGGATCGCTGCGTCCTCGCGCCGCCGGGTCCGAAACCCACCTCGCGCTGAACAGCGCGACAAGATCCGTTTGCGCAAGCTGGCGGCGAAACGCGGCTTGGCCCGTTGCGTCGAGCCCTGACGTCACCCGCCGCGGTCGCGCAACTTTCGCCGGTAACGCTTCCCACAATTGCGCCATGCTTCGCATGCCCCGCCGCACGGCTAGGCGAACCATGGCCGCCGCGCGACCACCCGTGGCGGCAACCGCCTGAAAAGCGCTCCCTCACCAACCATCGCCCCAGGTAACAGGCATAGTCGTTGCGCGCTCCTCATGTACGCTTTTTACGAGGAGCACATCATGACTACGCTCGATCCCCAAGTCCCGGCATCCGCCGGCACGCAAGGCGCAACTATCGTTGGAGTCGGCATCGGTGACGGTCCCGGACCGGATGTCATGGCGGCCTCCACGCTCGACGGAAACAAGGTGATGTCGTCCGACGGTGAACATGTCGGCAAGATTTCCGACATCATGCTCGACGTACGCGGCGGCCGAATCGCCTACGCGGTGTTGTCCACCGGCGGCTTTCTCGGCATGGGCGACACCCTTCACGCGATTCCCTGGAGCGCGCTCACGCTCGACACGGACGACAAGTGCTTCGTGCTCGATGCAAGCGCCGAACGGATCAAGAACGCGCCGGGCTTCGATAAGGATAACTGGCCTTCGATGGCGGACATGCAATGGGGCACGTCCGTGCACGAGTACTACCACCGTCCGCCGTATTGGGCGGTCACGCGTGACGTAGTGGAAGAGCGGGGATTGGACTCCGACCTTTGACCGTCAAACGGCCGGCATCGAGCCTCACGAGCCGCCTTCTTGCTGAAGGCGTGCTCGCTGTCGAACCTGTTCACAGCATTTGTCCACAGAAACTGTTCGCAAGCCTGTGGACAACCTGCGCATGACTCATCCAACTCCTTGAACGCATTGGCTTTGACCGCTGCGCTCCCAATGAGTCGCGTGCCTCACGGCTTGCCGCACATCGAGCGGACAGCAGCCCATTCGCGCGGCGTCAACGCACTTTCACCGAGCGGGGACCCTTGGCTTTGCTTTTGCCGATCGCTCGTCCGCGGATGATCCGAGAGGAATTCCACCGCAGCGCCGGCACTGCCGTTGCGCTTGTCGTTGCGTGCGTCAGTCAGCGCAAAAAACCCGGCAAGCCCGTCGCTGCGCAAGCCGCTTGCTTGCAGATAGGCGACGCCGTTTGCATCGGCGAGGCGCTCCATATCGCGGCTATACGACAAACCCACGAGTCGCCCAGCCAGCGTCGACACGTCAGCAAAGCCGAGATTGATGCCGAGCGTCGCGCTGATCACGCCGATACCGGCGCCGCGAAACGACGCGACCATCGGATCGCGCCGCGCGATATGCCCCGTCTCGTGCGCCATCACGCCGGCCAGTTGATCGACGTTGCCGGTGCGCTCGATCAGACCTCGCATGATCACCATGCGCGCGCCAGGCAGCGTCAGCGCATTGACCATCTTGCGGTCGATCACCTCCAGGTGGACCGGCTGCGCAATACCCGCCGCGTGAGCGAGCCGCGCTTCGAGTTGCTCGAGCGCGCGCTGCCCGTCTTCACCGCGACACACCTTGTGCTTGCCGACGACGACTGCTTCCACCATCTCGCCGAGCTGGTTTTCGGCGCTGCGCGGCACCAGCGCCGCACCCACCGCCGGCAGTCGCACGACGAGCACAAACGCGAGCACTAGCGCCACCACGCCGACCGCCATCCAGCCGAGATAGTGCCGCCGCTTCATGCGCCGCTGTACGATCTGCGCCGGCAGCGCGGCGGCATCGATCGACACGCGACCCGGCTCGCCTTTGCACGACAACGCGACTCGTCCTTCCGGATCGGGTTCGCCGACGACCAGCCGCGCGCGCGGCCACACCGCCAGTTCGCCCGCTATGCCGTCGATGAAGAGAAACGCGTCGCTCCAGCGCAGCGTCGCCGCATGAGCAGCGGCGCTGCGGCCGTCGTAGAAGCGCGCGCCATTTGAATCGGAGAGCGTCAACACCGCCTCAGAATCAGAACGCGCCACCGTGATCGAGCAGGTTCAGCATGCCCTCGCCGGTACGCGGCGGCGCCTGATCGCTTTGAGCCAGCGTCTGCGGATCGAGTTGACCGGACACCTGCAGCGTATCCGCCGCGAGTCGCATCACGCGATGCAGCACGATCGGCAAACCCAAACCCAGCGTGAACACGACGATGGCCAGATTGCCAAGGATCATGCCGAGCAGACGACCCGCGGTGATGCTGCTGCCGAAGCGCAGTTGCGAGCCCAGTGTCGTATTGCCCATGACATGCCGCGTCACCAAGGCCAGGTAGAAGCACTGAATCAACAACGCGCCGACGATGAACAACACGTAGAACAGAAACACCGAGCCGACAGCGGCGAGCGCGGCGGGACCGTTGCCCTTCAGCGGAGCGTGGCCGATAGGCAGCAACGCCATGAAGCTCTTGAGGAAGATTGCCCCGAGCACGAGCAGCAGCACGACCACGCCCACGAACGTCCCGACGAAAGCGAGATACAACGCGCGGGCGCGGCCTTCGAAGTGAAACGGCAAGCTGCCGAAACTGCTCGCGTTGATGCGGCGTTCCGCGAGGCGCATCGACACCCACGGCGCCATCTGACCGAGCGTGACGATGCACAGCAGGCCATACAGCAACACATACACGCCATAGACGAAGGACGAGCCGGTCATGCCGCCGCGAATCCCGCACCACTGTGTGCGGCTCAGGCGATAACGCTGCGCGCTGAAATAAGCGCCCGCCGCGACCACCGCGATCACGATGTAGAGCGCCAGAAGCGGCACCGCGCCTAACAACGCACTTCCCGTGACGGCGCGCAGAATCGCGCTGAGAATGCCCGCGCCGACAATCGCGCCGATCATAATCGCGATCGCCAGTAAAAAACCTTTGAACAATTCCCCGCCGGTGCCGGCGTATTCAAACCGTTCACCTTGAAAACGCATGCGCGACCAGATATATCGACGAGTATTGGTGGTCGCCCAAAATCGATAAATACCAAGCGTGATGATCTGCAGCAGCAGATTTTTGATGAAGATCCCGTACAACTCCCCAATCTTGCCGTCATAGGTCAAGAGCGGCTGCTTCTGGTCGAGTGAATTCATTTTTCTTCTGCCCCATTTCACGAACTGACGTTTTTATGGCCCGCGTACGCGTAAGCGTTGCGGGCTGGTGACGGCCCCGCACAAAACTGACTTGCATCCCGCCCGCTGTTTTTACGGCAATACAAACGTTTTCACGAGCGTCAATTCACCGGCCTTGCGCATAGGCGCGCGAATCGTTTCGCTCTTTTCGTTCGGCGTATTCTCGTTCGTGATGATGGTCACTTGCGCGACGGTCATATCGGCGCCGCTATTGCCGCTGCCGTAGTAATTCACATAGACCAGATACGTGCCCTTCAACGGCGCCGCGGACGAGTAAATCTCCGGCCCATAGCCGGTCGTCACATCGACGTCGAGCGCGCCGCCGTTCGGCGCGACGCGCTCGCCGTACCAGGTGTGCGCGCCGTCGGGCGAGACGACGTGCAGATCCAGATCGGTGCCGTCGGTATCCCACGCGAGCAGCACGCGCAACTTCGGCTGGGTCTTGCCGCTGTAGGCGTCGTAGAACTGCACGCGCTTGCGGCTGCCATCCGGCGCACGCAGTTCGACGCCGTTACTGCCCGCGGGAAACGCATACGGACGTGAGAACTTGCCGTCCTCTTCCACGCGCTGCGGCAGCGGCGTGCCGTCGACCACCAGCGTGCCCACCGACGTGCCCTTCTTCTTCGGCGCGTTGCGGATCTGTCCTTGGATCAGCGCGAATCTGGACTGCCCTTCCGGCGTCGACACCGCCACCGCCGGATAATGCACGTCCTGCGTATAACGCTCGCTATCGCCGCTCGTGTTGCGCCAGCCGTTCAACGGCGCGTCGAAGTCGATGTCGCTCGCCTGCGCCGCGGGCGCCACCAGCGAGCAGGCCAAACCAGCCACACAGGTGAAACATGCAATCGCGAGCCAACCGCGGCTCGCCTTTGTCCAACCCGTCGTCTCGACCTTCATTGTCACTACCCCCATCCCGCTGTCAGAGTCGCTCGCTTTTCACGAGCATCAGGTCGCCGATCTTGCGCAGCGGCACGACCATCGTTTCACGCCGTTCGTTCGGCGTGTTTTCGTTGAACACCAGCGTCAACGTCGCCGTGATCACGTCGCGATCGTGCGCGGCGGCGTCGAAGTTGTAGCCGGTCGAATCGAAATTGCCCCAGTAATTCAGAAAGAACAACCACGTGCCATGCTCGGGCGCCGCCGACGAAAAGATCCCCGGTCCCGCGCCGTCCACCGAATCGACGTCGAAACCGCTGCCGTCTTCGAGTGTCGGGTTGGCGAAGAACGCATGCAAACCGCCCGGCGTGATCACATGCAGATCGACCTGCGCGTGCGGATCATCCCACGTGACCATCGCGCGTAATTTAGCTTGCGGCTTGCTGCGGTCGGCTTCATAGAACTGCATGCGCTGGCGTTGCTTGCCGTCGGCGGAAATCAGCTCGATGCTATTCGAGCCCGCGCCGAACGCCCATGGCCGCGCAAACGCGCCTTCGTCGTCGGTGTAGAGCGGCGTGGGGTTGCCATTGACGACGAGCGTCGGCGGTTTGCGCGCGTGTTTGTCGATGTGCTTCAGACGTCCTTCGATCAGCGTGCGAAAGCGCTGCGCGCCGCGGTCGACCGGCGGCCGCGGATACGCCGCGACGAAATGCTCGCCCTCGTTCGTCAGCCCGCTGTGGCGCCAGCCGCCGAACGCGCCGGTGAGATCCGCGACTGCACCGTCGGCGTCAGTCGCGGCTTGGGCGTTCGGCGCGATCATGCAGATCGCAATCGCAGCGACGGCCGCGGCTGCGGCCAGCGTCACGATTGCGCGAACGCGGAGAGCACGCCGCAGCGATGGCCAGCGCAACAAGAATAACGGCGAGCGCGAGACGGTATTCATTGGATCGGATTGTCGGTACGAATCAGCGTGCGCGCGGTCCGCTCGACGAACGTCTCATCGAGACCACGTGGATGATGCTGAAACGCGAGGTGTATGTATTCATGCGCCAACGCGATACGGTCCTCTTCAGTCTGCAGGCGATACACGTAGACGCGATTGCGCTGCGCATCGGCATATGGCCGTCCCTCGCGCACGGCGCATACGGCGGGCAGATCGGGGGTTTCGTAGCCCGCCGCGCCGTCCATGCGCCGCGCCCACAACGGCGCGTTGCGCTGCAGCCATGCCTGCGCGCCGGCCACCGCGACGCAGTCGCCCGATAGAGGACTTTGGAACGAAGTCAGCGTCGCTTGCGGCCAGGTGCGCGCGAGAATGGTGTCGAACGTCAGGCCGGTTTGTGCGGACGCCTTCGCCGCCAGCCAGCTCATCTGTCCCGGTGCGGACTTGTCGTGGTGATACTGAACGGGCGCGCCGGTCAGCACCAGCGCGTCGGTCACATCCGCGGCGTGGCGGGCGGCGGCCGTCGGCGCGCGCGGCAGGACGCGCTGCGTGTTGCTGCTGTCGTCGATACGGAAACAGCCGTGATCGTGGTTGCCGTGCTGCACGACGTAAGTGCGCGCCGCGACCGCCAGCGCCTTCGCCGCTTCCGCCTGGCTCGTGTCGCCTTCGCGCTCGACCACACGCGCCACATAGTCGTTCATGCCGAAACGGCCGACCACTTGCGGCGTGCCGGCCGCAGCGCGATCGAGCCGCAATTCGCCGCGGCTCGTCACACGCGCCCAATTGCCATTGACGAAACCGACCCGGAAATCGCCGCGCAACGGGCCCTCGGACACGGCGACCGGTCCTGTGTCGCCGAGCACTTCGCGAATCGGATAGCGGCTGAAGAAATCGACCAGCACACAAGCGCCGTCGTCCGGCACGGTGACTTGCGAGAGCAGCGGCGCGATGCGCGGCGCGGCGGCCGCCAGCACGCGCGCGCTGCCGCTCGGGCCGCCCAGCCACACCGGCGTGCCATCGGCAAGCCAACCCGCCGCGCCGCCGATCGAGGCGCCCGGACGCGCCGGATCCGGCATCGTCCACGTCTTGGCGCGCAGCACGCTGCCGTATAGGGACACCGTGCCTTCGCCGCGTCCGCTGGTCAGCACCGACACCAGCGTGCTCGCCGCCGCTTCGCGCGGCCGGACGGGCATCGCCTGCAAAGCGGCGAGCAGTTCGGCCACCGGTACGCGGCGCGCCGGCGTCACGGCGTGCAGATCGCGCAGCCAGGTGGGCGCGTGAGCAGCCGTCCAGTACTTGCGCCAGTCGGCGGAATCGAGTTGCAGGCGCGCGGGCTCGAAAAAGAGTCCGCACGACTGCACCAGCGCATGTTCGCGGTCGATGTGACCGCCTGTCATGCAGCAATACACCTCTTCCGGATCGTCGCCGTTGCAGGCGTAATCCGGCGTGGCGATGTTGCGGTCCATCAGATAGCCGTAGACGAACAGCTTCCAGACGCTGCCGAGCGGCGTCTCCAGTGTCGCGGGCAACGCACCTGCGGCCTGAGGCGACAAACCGACTGCGGCGCCGCTGCCGTCGACTTGCCAAAGCTGGTTCTGGCCGTCGCGCAACCAGGCGAAGCGCAGCATTTGCGACGAGGATGCAGTCGCCGACGCGACCGGAGACGAAGCCGCCGCATAGGCAACCGCGCCGTTGAAACCACACACCACGCCCACGGCGAGCGCGATCCGCAGCGTAGCTGCCAGACAATCGCGTAAAGGCCGAAGCGCGCGGAACATGACGGTCTCGTCTCGCTTACTGAATACGCAACGTCGTCACGCGATCGCTCTTGCCGCCTTCGAACGCCTTCGCGTCCGGCTGATACATGCGGAAGTAGCGCGCGGGCGGCAACGCGAACGTGCCCGGCAACGCGAAGCGCACCAGTTGCCTCAGCGTGACCGGCCGGTCGAGCAAGGGCACGGGCTGGTGATAAGCCAGCTCGCCCATCTCGTACGACGCAACGCGCTGGAACGGCTGCGGACCACCGGCACCATCCTTCGCGCCCGGCAGACCATCGATCGACACGCCCCAGCTCGTCGCCTCGACGTCGCCGCCCGGAGGCAGCGGCACGTCGAGCAGACCGTAGTGGTAAGCATTGCCCGAGCGCGGCGTGAGCGTGACTTCGTCGACGTACAGCGCGTTGCTGTCGATCGCATCGCCCTGCTTCACCAGACGCGCGGTGAACGCGGAGCGCCCCAACTGGCTCTCGCCGGCGGCTTCCTTTTTCTTCGGATCGACGGCTATCTCAACCGGTTCGAGCTTGTAGAAACGCCGCTCGACGGTGATGTTCAGACGGCTGTCTTCGCTCGTATGACTGCGGAACGAAACCAGCGCGTTGACGTCGGTGCGCGCAGCGCCTGCGTCGAGCGTGGCTGGCAACGCCGCGCCGCTCCATTTGTAAAACGGCGTGCCGGTCGGCGTCGCGGCGCGTGTCCATCCCGCGCCTTGCAGCGATGGCAGCGACGCGGCCGCTACGTCGCCGCCCAACGCTTTACGCAACCACAAGAGCGTCAGCGCGCGATCGAGCGTCGGATAATCGGCGCTGCTCTTCGCAAGCAAGGCCGGTGCATCGGCCGCCGCGCCGCCGTCGCTACCCGACATGACCAGCAGGCTTTGCACGAGTGGCGCCGGATCGTTGCTCAACGCCGTACGCGCGGCGCTTACCGCGGCGTCGAAGCCATCCGGCAATTGCGCGCTCGTGCTGCGCGCCATGCTGGCGATCAGCAGCGTCGCCATCTGCTTGCCGCGCGGCGAGTCGGCTTGCGCGAACACGATGCTGTCCGACGCGCCGTATGTGCCGCTGCGCGCGGGCGCATTGGCCGTGGCCGCCGCATCGCTCATCAGATCCGCCGCCACGCCCGATACCGGCGTCGCAACCGGCAGGCCCATCTGCTGCATGAACCACAAGGCGAGCGCGCGATGCAACAGCGGCTCTTTCGCCCCGGCGTCGCGATACACGTCCATGGCGTGCTGCCAGTTGTCGGCGGGCAGGCTGATGCCGAGGCTGCGGCTTGCGAGCCAGTCCGCGTAATACGCGTAGGCGGTGATCAGCGCGCTGCCGCCCGTCGTATCGCCCCACCAGCCGAACGTGCCGCCGACGCCCGCGAGCATGGCCAGACGCTGCCGCTGATTGCGCAGCAGCGCTTCGAGCCCTTGCGTCGAGCTCGCGCTATCGTCGTAGCCACGGCCGTGGCCGATCGCGTCGTGCGCGAGCGCCAGCGGAATCAGGCGGCTCGAGGTCTGCTCGGCGCAACCGTACGGGTAGTTGATCAGATCGTCGGCGACGCGCATGAACTGGCTCTGCGCGCTGCCGATGAAACGCACGCTGACGTCCTGCGCATCTTGAGGCAGATCGAGCGGCTTGTTCGAGCCGTCGAGCGCCACTGTATTCTGATGCAGATCGAGCCAGCCACTCGCGTCGAGATGAATCGTGGTCTGCAGACGGTCCACGTCCTTGCCCGCGCTGCGCAGAGCCGCGTTGATCACTCCGTCCTTCAGCGCACCGCTCGGCAGACGCAGATAGTTCGCGCCGCGCTTGAGCGTGACCTTCTGATTGAGCGACAACCCACCGCCCTCGACCACCCACTGCGCGTCCATCTCCGCGTCGGTCTGATTGAAGGCGATCATGTCGATGGCTGGCTGATCGTTGACGCGGAAGTGCGACGGCCCGCTCCACTTCAGATACAGCGCCTTGTCCGAGCGCACGTAAGCGGTGCGCTGACCGACCATGCCGTCCGGCGCCGCCGCGCGCACCGTGATGCGCCAGCGCGCCAGCGAATCCGGCATCTTGAACGTCATGGTGGCATGGCCGTTCGCGTCGGTTTTCAGATTGCCTTCCCACGCGGCCGTATCCTGATCATCGCGACGCGGCCGTTCGAGCACCTTCACGCCGCGCTCGTTGTAGTTGGCGCGTTGCGGTCCGCCCGGCGCGCCCTTCAGCGGCGAGCGCGCGAGGTCGTAGGTGATGAACGACAGGCTCGACGAAGTCCGCACGTTATTGCGGCGTGGGTGATAAAAGAAATCGACGATGTTCGGCGCGATTTCCGGCTGCAACACATAGACCATTTCATCGACCACGCTCACCGTCAAATTCGCCGCTTCCGGCTTGCCGTTCAGCGTACTGTCGAAATTCAGCGTGACCGTGTCGCCCGGGCCATACACCGGCTTGTCACTCTTCACGTTCAATTCGATCTGCGGCTGCGCGACCACGATGCCTGCGTTCTGGAACACGTATTCGCCGGCGTGCACGTACAGCACCGAGAACGTCATGTTCGGCGCGAAGTCTTCGCCCACCTTGATCCGCGCCTTCCATTGCGACGGCGCCACGCGCTGCAGTTGCAACCAGTCGCCGCCTGCCGTAAGCAGCGCGCGACGTTCGACGTTGTCGCGTTCGAGCGTGAGCAACGCGTCGTCGACGGGCATCGGGAAGGTGATCAACGCTTCGGCGGTATCGCCGATTTTGTATCTGTCGCGATCGAACACGATCTCGACGCTGCCCGGAATCGCCTTCAGGCCATCGCCCGCGACCCAGTGGCTGGTGGCGGCGAGCAGATTGCCCAGATCGTCCTTGACCGACAGCATGTACGAACCCGGTTCGTCGAACTGCACCGGGAACGATAGCTTGCCGCCCGCGCTCGCGCCCTTCAGCGCGCCTTCGCGATGCGTTTGCGATTCGAGGCGCGTCCATTCCCACTTCGACGGCGCATGCGACGCGGGATCGACCGCGCCGAGCGCCCGCAGATCGAAGCTGACCGCTTCCTTCGGTTGTGAGAACGATTTGGCCGTGGCCAAACGATACGGCGTCGCGCCGCGCGCGATCAGCACTTCGCGCGTCACGCGCACCTTGTACGCCGCGCCGTCCTGCGCGAACAACGTCAACGCGTAGCGGCTCGGCTCCTTTGCAGCCGGCAGCGTGAGGCTCGCGTTGCCATCACTATCCGTCTTCAACTCCTGCTGTTCGAGCTTGACCGGAAAGAGTCCCGCATAACGCAATTCGCCATCGACGATCGTCACTTTCTGCGCGCGCAGCGTAACCGAGATCTTGCTGTCGCGCACCGGCTTGCCGTCCGGATAGCGCAACTGGATCTTGCCCTTCAGCGCCTCGCCGGTCGCGTAGTCGGCTTTATCCATCGACAGGTTCACATCGAAGTGCGGCTTCACATATTCGGCGACGCGAAACGCGCTGCCGTAGACATCGCCGTTGTAGTCAAAGCGCAGCGTGTAGCCGCCGGCGGTGGCGTCGGCGGGCAGCGTGAACGCGGTGTCCGCGCCGGTATCGGACGCGAAATGCACTTTGCTGGTCGCCACCGGCGCGCCGTTCGGATCGAGCACGTCGAGCCTGATATCGGCCTCGGCGGGCGCGGACGATTGCGTCGCGTTCTGGAACGTGCGGCCGATGAACTTCACATGCACCGGATCGCCCGGCCGGTACATGGGCCGGTCGGTCACTGCGTAGATCTTCGTGTTGTAGATCTCGCTGTCGTAATAGAAATTCTCGGAGACGAACACGCCGCCCTGCGGATCGGTGCCGAGCACATAGCTACGCTCGGGGCTCACGTGTTGCAGCACGAGCGCGCCGTCGCCGCCGGTCGTGCCGCTTTGCAGGACGCCCACGCCGTCGGTCCAGTTCACTTCCGTATTCGCCACGGGCTTACCGTTATCGCGCCGCGTTGTCCACACCAGCATGCCGCTCGACGCCGCCTTCACGACCGCCACCGTGTCGGACACGAACAGCAGCGTATGCGCGCGATAGTTGCCGATCACCGCCTCGACGATATACAGCCCCGGCGGCAACTTGCCGACCGGAATCATGACGTTGCCCGAACTGGCCTCGATAAAGTTACTGCTGCTGCCCGCGAGATTCACACCCTTGGGCGGCTCGATCACTTTCGCGTCCCAGATCGGATAGCGGAAACGCGCGACCATGTCGTAGCCTTTCAGCGGCGCGAATTGCGAGTTCGGCTCGAATTGCGTTTGCTTGCCGGTCTGTTCGCCGAGCTTGAACTGGGGCGCCGCTTCGGTCGCCTTGCTGCGGGTCGCGAACGACAGCACACGCTGCCATGCGCGGCGCGCTTCGGTGAACCAGCGGTCCCACAGATACGCGAGCGTATTCGCGAGCCCTTCGCCCTGATAATTCGGCGCGACATTCAATCGATGCAGATTCTTTTGCGCCTTCAGAAAGTCCAGCGGCTTCGGCACGCGATACACGACGATATCCGCGCCGCCATAGGCCTGCAGCGCGTCCTTGAAATCGCGGCCGGGTGCTTCGAGCCGCACCTGCGCCAGTTGATCGCTGCCGAAGCTCGCGTCCGAGAGCAGGAAGAACGGCTGACCGTCGACCTTCTGCGAGCTGAAGTTGCTCGACAGCGCCGTCTGCAACGTTGGATTCCCGGCGATGTTCGCATCGGCGGCGGCCGTGCTCGACGCTTCGTCGTCCGCGTAAGCGGCCGGTGCGACGGCGAGCATCATGGCTGCGACCAACGCCGCGAACGTGCATGCCGCGCGACGGCGCGCATTGCCCAGCCAACCGCTCGATGGCGTGACGGAAATCATTCGGGTCATGGTGTCAAAAAGTCCAAACGAAACACGCCGACGAAATTCGGATTGCCGTCGAGCGGCTGCCAGCGGGAATCTTTCCATTGCATCAGGTCGGAGACGGCGACGGCGCGCAGACCGGTATCGGTCGGCGTGACGGTGCCTGTGTGATAAGCGATGTAGCGATCCAGCCAGATCATCAGATGCTGGTCGTCGCCCTGGTCGAAGAACAACAGATCCCCGGGCAGCGCCTGGTTCACGTCCTTCGAAACAAAACGGCTATTGCGTTGAATCAGTGCGATCGCCGATGCGTACGCGCCGGTGGAACCGTCGAGCTGGGTCCAGCGGTTGGCGATCGTGCGCTGTGACCCGGACAGTTGCAGTTCGGGCGGCATGCTGCTGGTATCCGCGAGACCGGTCATGCCGTTGGCGCGCAGCCATTTGGTGTCGTGCGGCCTGAGCGTCTCGCCGGCCGCGAAGCGCACGAGGCCCGCACAATCGCGTTGTGTCCAGCGCGGTGTCGGTCCGCGCCGCATCTGCTGGTCGACGATGCGCACGAACCACGCGCGAAACGCTGCGGATTGCTGCGGTGAGAGTGCGTCGGGGTCGGGCGATGCGATGGTGCCAGTGAGCGCGTGCGAGTAGGGTGAGAGACTCCCCATGGTGAACGCGCAGGCGGCGCGCGCGAGCCATGTGCGGCGCGAGAGTACGCGAAGGCGGCGCACTCAGTCGCCCTCGGTGCCGGGCTGATCCGCGGGCGTATCGGCAGCGGTGGTATTCGCACCGGCATCGGCCTTCGCGCGGTCGAACCACCACTCCACCGGCACCCAGCCCGTCGAGCCCGGCAGGTTTTGCGGCAGCGTCAGCGAAACCGGCGGGTAGTGGGCGAGCGCGTGCAGCTTCGGCACCAGATGCGTGCGCGACGCGTTGCGGAACACCGCTTCCTGATCCGCCGGCAACGCCGCGCCGGCCTCGCGTTCGATCAGCGCGGCAGCCGACGAAGGCGTGAGCGTCAGAATCGTGCGCGGCAGACGTTGTGGCGCGAGCGTATCGGCGAGCGCCGGATAGCGCTTGTCGAGCACCGCGAGCGTGTCGTCGACGAGACGGCCGTCCGGCGAGAAAATCAGATAGCCGTGCGCGAGTGCGAGCCTGACCGGGAAGTAGCGTTCCGCCGACAACTGCGACGCGAACGACGCCTTGCTGGTCACCGCCGTGCCCGAACGCGCGCTGACCGGACGCTGCCACACGGTGACGTCCGCGCCCTGGTCGCGCGTAGTGACCGGCAGGCGACGATAGCTGGAGTCAGCGCCATCGGCTCTGGCGGCCTTCGCTTCGTAGGCCCCGATCACGTTGCCGAAAGTCTTGCCGAGCGCGGTCTTCAATGCGGCGATGCCGGCCGCGTCCTGCTTCTTCACACGTGCGACGAACACCGGCGCAACCAGCGTGGACTTCGCATACCAGCACACCGCAGCAGGACCCGTGAGCTGATCGCCGATCGCGGCGGCGTTGTCCGCGCCGCCGTCGGCCACTTTGCCCAACAGGCCCGAGGCCTCCTTCCAGTCCGTCGGCAAGCTCGTGCAGGCCGCCGCATTGGCCGGCAACGCGCGCCACAGGTCGGCGCCGTTCCATTGCTGCGGCAACTTGCCTGGCTCGATCAGCGCAGAGGTTTGCCAGTTCGCCGCGGCGTCGCCGTTCGGCGAGAAGTCGAAGCGCAGCGCGTCGATACCGGAAAAAAACGCCTGATAACCGAACGACAGGTAATTCGCCGACACCACCAGCCGATGGCCCTTCGGCGCGCCGCCGGACGCGTCGAGCCGATAGGCGTGCGCGGCATCGTCGCGGCCCGAGGACAGCATCTCGGACACGGCGTCGGCCCGCTCGCCCAGCAAGCCGCCCTTCCCGTCGAGCAATACGCCGGGTGCGGACAGCACCACCAGGCGGTCGTCTTTGGTGGCGAACAGCAGCGTGCGGCCGACCGCCAGTTTCAATGCATAGACCGGCACGTCGCCGGAGAGCTTCGCCACCTGGCTCAGTTGCGCGTCGCTCGTGGCGACGTTGCCGACGCCTTGCAGCAGCTTGGCGAAGCCGTTGCGATGCATCGACATCACCCAGTAGCCGAGGCGGCCGTCGGGCGAACGCCACAGCAGCACGTGCGCGGGTTCGTCAAAGACACGACGGATCAGTTCGTCGCGCCAGTCGAGTTGATGTTCGAACGCGAGACGCCGCAGCGCGCCTTCGGCGGACAGACGCGTATTGCTCGATTCGTAGTAGTCGACGAAGTCTTGTGTCAGCACGTCGTGCAACAGCGGCACGCGCAGGATGTCGCGCGGCAAACGCGAGAGCGCTTCGCTGTCGATCACCGCGTCAGGGTGATGAATATCGAGGACGACTTCGCTGTTCTCGGCGACTTTGCGATGCCCAAAAGGACGCCACACCGCCTGAATGATCACGCCGGCCACGACTAGAAGACCGACTACCAGGATTGCAATCTTTTTGCGCGACATCTTCATCTGATTTCTTCTGGTTCGATGCGACGGTATTAACGCGGATGCCCGGTGGATTAAGCCAGCGGGATCAATCTCCGAAGGCAGCGATGATAACCGATATTTTTAGCTCAAAACCAGCGACGCTTCCTATTTAACAGTCGGACTTGCCTGATGAGTTTGACAAAAATCGGACACATGCGTGATTAAGGGATTAGGAAATGCATCCATTGGACACGGCGATTCGATTCGTTAAACCGACGCAAGCCAGTGCGGAGATTATATGCAGGAACACGCGGCGGCTAGCCGACGCTTTGAGAATAGTACCCATCGGCCTAGATGGCATTACTCGCCCGGGGCTTTATGCTAAATCCGCTTAATTTAGCGTACGCGTAAAAAAACCCGGCTGCGCGCAATGTGCTCGGCGGGTTATTTCAGGCATCGCGATTACTACTTTGATGCGAGCACCACCTTAGCTGCAGTCAAAAATGTTCGAGCGCCTGCTTCATTCTCTGCACGCCGGTTTCGATATCCGCCACGCCCGGCGCGGCAAATGACAAGCGCAATGCCGACGAATCGATATTGTCTTTATAGAACGCGACGCCCGGCACAAACATCACATTGCGCTCGATACAGGCGCGCAGATAATCGGACGCATTCTGACCGGCCTTCAATCGTGCCCACACGAACATGCCGCCCGCCGGACGATGAAACGCAATGTGTTCCGCCAGTTGCGCATCGAGCGCGTCGCACAGCGTGCGGCATTTCCCGGCGTAGGCGTCGACGATGCGTGGCAAATGACGCTCCAGCGCGCCGCTCGCGAGGTACTCCGCGGCGATCGCCTGGGTCCACGGCGAGCTGCACAGGTCGACGGTCTGCTTGGCGACGACGCAGCGCCGCAGAATCTCCGCGTGCGCGAGCATCCAGCCGACACGCAAACCCGGCGCGACGATCTTCGACAGACTGGAGAAATGCACGACCCAGTCGCGTGAAGCCGGCACCTGCTCGCTCAACGCGAGGAGCGACGGCAACGCTGTACCGCTGAAGCGCAGATCGCCGTAGGGATCGTCTTCGACGATCAGAAGGCGGTGACGTGCCGCCAGTTTCAGCAAAGCCGTGCGGCGTTCGAGCGACAAGGTCGCGCCGGTCGGATTGGCGAACGTGGGCACCGTGTACAACAGCTTCGGTGCGCGGCGCAATGTGCCAGCTTCGAGCAGTGCGGCGAGCGCGTCGACGTCGAGGCCGTCCTGATCGACGGGAATCGTGACCACGTCGGCCTCTTGCAGCTTGAGCGCCTGCAAGGTCGCGGGATAAGCCGGCTGCTCGACCAGCACCACGTCGCCAGGCGCCACCATCACGCGCAGCAGCAGGTCGAAGCCTTGCTGCGAGCCGGTCGTCACCAGCAATTCCTGCGGCGTGCAAGACACGCCGCGGCGCGCCATCAGGTGCGCGAGTTGTTCCTTGAGGACGAGGAGGCCGTCGGTGGGGCCGTATTGCAGGCAGAGCGTGGTGTGTTGCGACGCGCGTGCCGCCGCGGCGTCGAGCCCTTCACGATCGAACAGATCGCTCGCCGGATAGCCGCCGGCAAACGAGATCATGCCGGGCTGCGAAAGATATTTGAAAAGCTCGCGGATCGGCGAACCGGTCGGCGCTTCGAATGCGGGATTGAACGTGAACATGGTGACGGGCCGCTTGTCTCGAGAGGGAAGATCGGCGTCGATTGTGGTCGTCGTCAGGATGCGCGGCAAACGATATCTACGCACTACGTATTGCGTTTTCCGCATCACCCCGGCGCGCGTGGCTACACCACGTTCTTCTCCACGATGGGCCGGTTTTCGAGCACGCGCGTGAAGCTCAACGAGCCCAGATCGAGCGTGGTGTAACGGCCATGCAGGATCAGTTCGCTGATGCCGCGCCCCGTTGCCGGACCTTGCTGCAAACCATGTCCGCTAAAACCGTTGGCGAAAATGCAGTTATCGACATCCGGGTGATAGCCGATGATCGCGTTCTGATCGAGCACGTTGTATTCGTAGTAGCCGGACCAGCAATTCTGCACGCGCAGCGCTTCGAATTGCGGCACGCGATGCGCGAGCGTCGGCCAGATCACGTCGTCGAATAAGGCGTGATCGACCTCGTCGAGCGGCAGATCGTCGGGGTCGTTATCCGCCGACGGCGACGTGCCGCAGATAAACGATTTCCCTTCGGGACGGAAATACACGCCGCTCGGATCGATCAGCAACGGGCACCGTTCGAGTTGCCCCGGCGAGGTGACATTGAAAATACTGCGGCGCCGCGCATACACCGGGATGTCGATGCCGACCATCTGCGCGACTTTGCGCGACCACGCGCCGGCGGCATTGACCACGACATCGCAGGCATAGGTCTCGCCGTTCGCGGTCTGCACTTGCGTAACGCGTTTGCCGTCGCGATAGATGGCGGTGACGTCGGCGGCGACGTAGCGCGCGCCCAGCGACTGCGCCTTCTTGCGCAGCGCCTGCACGAGTCCGTAGCCGTCGAACCAGCCCTCGCCGCTCTCACCATATGCGCCGGCCACGAGGTCTTCTGTATTGAGCCAGGGAAAGCGCATTTGCAATGCGTCTTTGTCGAGCAGGCTGATATCCGCACCGAGACTCGTTTGCAGCGCGTGGTTCTCGCGCAGCGTCGTCTCGCCGGCGGGCGTCGCCAGGAACAGATAGCCGCCTTCGTGCAGATCGATCGACGGCTTGGCTCCGTCGACCTCAAGCCGTTCACCGATCGAGCGCAAAAACTCGATGCCGAACAACGACATCTGAATGGACAGCGGTGTGGAGAATTGCTGACGGATCGACGCCGCCGACAATGCCGACGACGAGCGCGCATAAGTGGGATCGCGTTCGATCACCGTGACGCTGACTGTCGGATCGGACAGCCGCAAGAAATACGCAATCGAGCTGCCGATCACCCCACCGCCGACGATCACGACTTTGGAACTCACGTCTTACTCCACGAGTAGCGTGGCCGCTCGCAAACGCCGGCGGCGCAAACGGATTGCTGAAGAAGGTTTTGCAAAGCGCAGCGGCGCAGGAATGCGCCGCTGCTTTTTGACCAGTCAAGCGAACGGTATTAGCCGATATTGAAGTCGATACCCTGCGCGAGCGGCAACGCCGACGAGTAGTTGACCGTGTTGGTGGCTCGGCGCATATAGGCCTTCCACGCATCCGAACCCGACTCGCGGCCGCCGCCGGTTTCCTTCTCGCCGCCGAACGCGCCGCCGATTTCAGCGCCGCTCGGTCCGATGTTGACGTTCGCGATCCCGCAGTCGCTGCCCGAGTCGGACAGGAAGCGCTCCGCTTCGCGCAGATCCGTCGTGAACACGCACGACGACAGACCGTGCACCGCCGCGTTGTTCGCCTCGACTGCGTCGGCGAAATCGGTGTAGCGCAACACGTACAGAATCGGCGCGAAGGTTTCTTTCAGCACCACCGACGTTTGCGACGGCATTTCGACGATCGCCGGACGCACGTAGTAGCCGTTTTCATAGCCCTTCACATCGACGCGTTCGCCGCCGAACACCTTACCGCCTTCGGCCGTGGCCTGTTGCAGCGCTTCCTGCATGCGGCCATACGATTGCTTGTCGATCAGCGGCCCCATCAGCGTGCCCTTTTCGAGCGGATTGCCGATCGGCACCTTGCTGTACAACTGCTTCAGACGCTCGATGGTTTTGTCGTACACGCTCTCGTGGACGAACAAACGGCGCAGCGACGTGCAACGCTGGCCCGCCGTGCCCACCGCCGAAAACAGAATGCCGCGCATGGCGAGTTCGTGATCCGCGGTTTGCGTGACGATGCCCGCGTTATTGCCGCCGAGTTCGAGCAGCGAGCGGCCGAAGCGCTTCGCCACTTCCACGCCGACCGTGCGGCCCATTTCCGTGCTGCCCGTCGCGCTGACAATCGACGCGCGCGGATCAGCCACCAGCTTCGCGCCCACGTCGCGGCCGCCGTTGATCAAGGCGGTGAGGCCGGCCGGCGCATCGCCGAACTCTTGCAGCGCTTCTTTGAGAATCTGATTAACGGCGAGCGCGGTGAGCGGCGTCTTCTCCGACGGCTTCCAGATCACCGCATTGCCGCAGACCAGCGCGAGCGCCGCATTCCACGACCACACCGCGGCCGGAAAATTGAACGCCGAGATCACGACGCAGGTGCCCATGGGATGCCACGTCTCCGCCATGCGATGCCCCGGACGCTCGGAGGCGATCGTCAGACCGTACAGTTGACGCGACAGACCGACCGCGAAATCGCAGATGTCGATCATTTCCTGCACTTCGCCCATGCCTTCCTGAAGAATCTTGCCGGTCTCGAGCGTGATGATGCTGCCGAGCGCCTGCTTCTTCTCGCGCAGACGGTTGCCGAGCAGACGCACCAGTTCGCCGCGCCGCGGCGCCGGCACGTTGCGCCAGGCGGTGTACGCCTCTTTCGCCTGGGCGAGGGCCGTGTCGACTTCCGCCACCGTATTGCTGGCCACGCGGCCGATGAGGTCGCCGGTGATGGGCGAATGAACCGCGATGTCGCCGGCTTGCGCCGCGTGGGCAATGCCGAGGTCGGCGAGGATGGTGGAAGCGTCCATGAGAATCCCTTTAATTTCCGATGCGAAACAAGAGTAAGTTCGGAAACTATACACGCGGGTTTTTGTGGCGGCAAGGTGAAGCGTTCGATTAGAAAGGGACAGAGCCGTCGGATAGTTCAGGATACAAGGCGTCGACGCCCCGACCAGACCGCTGCTGGCCGGGATGAGGCTGCTACCACCCGAACACGACAAACGTTGATGTTCGCCCTGCCGCGGGGATCTTTTCGGACAGACCCTGGCGACGAAATGGAGACGTTACGATGAGAAAAATCGTTTCCCTTAGGAAATTCCTGCGTAATGCTCCCGCGCCCTTCTGGCGAGCTGTGCGCTGCGGACAACAGGACCTTTCGCGATCCAGCGGAATGCACGTCCCGAGGAGATCGCCGGCGTCGTTGTCAATGTGATCAGCCAGGAAGCGCAATTCGTCACGGATGCTTGATCATTGAAGGCGGGTTCAATGCCACAATCGTATCCATTGTTGAGAAGCCGGACGCCGAGCGTGCGTCACAATGCGGACTACGCGCGGACTTCTTGCTGGTCTCCGTCAACACATCGACTCTGGAGAAACTCGCCGATCTTGCCGCGACCGGCCAACTGAAAAGCTCCATTGGTGACGTGCTCGCTCTCCGTCAGGCACAACGCGCCCACCAGATGATGGAAGGTCTAAAACACAAGCCGGGAAAAGCACTCCTCGTGCCATAGGTTCATCCGGCTTGAGCTTGGGGCCGCCAGCCGAGTTCAGACAAGCCGAATTGAGTAATAGGGCGACGTCGTGCGTCTTTATCATTCCGCTGTCGCAAACTTCGAAAACCGCGGTCGTTGATAGCTTTTAATTCTATCGAGTCGTTAGAGTCAGCTCATACACTACTCAGACGATCTCACGCCTTTACCAGCACTTTCCTTCCCGCAATGCATACGCCGACCGGCGTCAGTGTCGCGCCCATACACGGGCCGTCGACGCACCGTCCGTCCTCAAAACGGAACATCGCACTGTGATGCGCGCACATCAGCAGTTCACCATCGTAGGCCCAGAACGTGTCGGGCTCGTAATTCAGTGGGATCGAAAAATGAGGACAGTGGTTGTGATATGCCCACGCATGGTCCCCACGCCGCACCACGACGACGCCCGGCATTCCCGAGTCCCGCTGGATTAAAACGCCTATTGCGCCACCATCTGGCACGTCATCGAGCATGCATCATCGAGCATGCACAGAAAGCCCGGTTGCAGTTCGTCTTGCGTTGCGGTCATCGCATCGGCCCCTCAAGCACTGCGCCGGCACAACACGAAATCGCGCTGCACTTCGTAGAACGGGCTCGGCAAATCCCACTTCCCAGCCGCCGACGCATTGTCATTCGACACATAGTCAATGACGAGCGAAGGCTTCGCGCCGAACACCGCGTCGGATTCGATGTACTCATCGCGCGCCGAATAGAGCGCCGTCGTCAGCGTCTCGTAACCGGGCGCTTCGATCAGGAAATGAATGTGTCCGGGGCGCATCGGATGGCGGCCGGTCGCCAGCAGCATCTTTCCAACCGGGCCGTCCGTCGGAATCGGATAACTGGTTGGCTTGATGGTTCTAAACGCATATTCGCCATTCGGACCGGAGCGGAATTTCCCGCGCAAATTACTCTCCGGCTGATCCATATCCTGACCTTCGTACATGCCGTTATTCGCCGTCTGCCAGACTTCGATGAGAGCGCCAGCCACTGGGCCGCCGTGCTCATCGATCAAGCGTCCATGAATGAGCGCCGGTTCTCCTTCCGTGCGCGCGATGTTGGCGCCGAATGCCTCCTCGTTTGCGCCTTCACGATAAAACGGCCCGAGCAGACTGCTTTCGGTACTGTGGCCCTCATGTCCATGATTGATTGCGTCGAGTACGATCGACAGGCCTAAGGTATCCGACAACAGAATGAATTCCTGGCGGATTCCGTCGCACTTCTGACCCGTCTCAGTGAGGAAATCGATGCCGCGCCGCCATTCGTCGCCCGTCAATTGAATGTCAATGGCGAAAGCATGCAAATGCCCGACAAGCGATCTCATGATCTCTTTCAGGCGTCCATCGGCGCAACCCGCCATGCTGTCCAGAACGTGTTCGGTCAGGGGATGGAGAGGAGATTGTTTCATTGTCTGGTTCATTGCATCGCTCGCTGTTCGATTCAGTAAAAAGGTGCGTCAAGTGCCACTGCGTCACTACGTCGGCCTTCGCCCTTCGAATGCGTTTTCAAGCAGGACCCGCAATGGTTCGCGCTCCACGGGACGCGGGTTCCAGTACGGGTTTTTCAAAGCGAGCGTAAGCGCAACATCCAGATCATCAGCTTTAAGGCCGATGTCCTTCAATGCAGTAGGCGCCCCGTTGTCGCGAGCGAGATCGAACACGGCTTGCGCGGCGTCGTCAGCGTGCAAAGCGCGGGCAATGCGCTTCATCGCGACGGGTGCGGCGTCGCGGTTATAGGCCAGCACGTGCGCGAGGACGATCGTATGGGCTTCAGCATGCGGCAGATCGAATGTCCCGCCGAGCGTGTGACACAGCTTGTGATGCAGCGCCATGCCTACGCTGCCGAGTACCGAACCGCACAGCCATGCGCCGTACAGGCACTCAGCGCGTGCCTCCTGGTCGGCAGGGTCTTGCATCACGCGCGGCAGACCGGCGCCGAGCGCGCGGATACCCTCCTCCGCCATCAGACTGACGATCGGGTTTGCGTCCTGCGCATAGAGCCCTTCAGCCGCATGCGCAATCGCGTTGATGCCACTGGTCAACGACAATGCCCGCGGCAATGTTGTCGTCAAGGCCGGGTCGTAAATCACCGTCTTCGGCAACACGCGCAGATCGCGTCCTGTCCTCTTCACCCCGGCCTCCGTGAGGCCATATATGGGCGTCATTTCCGAGCCGGCATAAGTGGTCGGAATCGCGATGATCGGCAGAGAGGTTTCAAGTGCAATCGCTTTGCCGAGGCCAGTAGTCGAACCGCCTCCCAATGCAATCGCACAATCCGCGCCGATGCGCGCCGCAAACTCACGCGCCGCGCGCGCTGTTTCGACGGGCACGTGCATCACGGCTTCTGCGTACACGCCAGCCGCGCGCGATCCGAGACTCGCAGCCAGCGCGTCCGCCTGCGCACGCTGCTGCGGCGTGGCCAGTACAAGTGCGCGCGTCGCGCCGAGCAAGTCGATCTCGCGGCCGAGTTGGTCAAGACTGCCCTGACCGAAGATCACGCGTGAAGGCAAACCGTTGTAGACGAATGGCTTCATGTCGGCTCAGCGCGGGTAGTAAGGCGGAAGCTGCGCGTCCACATTGACCCAGACCGACTTGGGTTGCGTATATTCGCGCATCGCTTCGAAACCCATTTCGCGGCCGTAGCCGCTCGCGCCGACGCCGCCGAAGGGCGAACCGGGACTGACACGCTTGTAGCAGTTGACCCACACCATGCCGGCCCGAATCTCGCGGGCGATGAGGTGCGCGCGTTGCAGATCACGCGTCCAAAGGCCCGCGCCGAGACCATATTCGGTGCCGTTCGCAATGGCGAGCGCTTCTTCGTCTGTGCGGAATGTCGTGACCGTCATGAACGGCCCGAACACTTCTTCCTGCGAGACCCGGTGCTCCGGCTTCGCTTCGACGATGGTCGGCTCGACATAGCAACCGTTGGCCAGCGCGGCATTATCTGGCGCCTTGCCGCCTGCCAGCACGCGGCCACCCTGCTCGCGGGCGACATCGACGAACGACAGCACGCGGTCGCGATGCTGCCGCGACGTGAGCGGGCCCATTTCGGTCGATGGATCGAGCGGATCTCCGATCTTGATCGTGCGACTCAACGCGGCGAACTTTTCGAGCACTTCATCCGCGATCGATTCGTGCACGATCATTCGCGAGCCGGCGATGCACGCTTGCCCCTGGTTGTGGAAGATCGCAAACGCGGAGCCTTGCACGACGGCGCCGATATCGGCGTCCTTGAAAACGATGTTGGCGCCTTTGCCGCCAAGTTCGAGTTGTACTTTCTTCAGATTACCGCTCGATGCCTGCACGATCCTGCGGCCCACCGCCGTCGACCCCGTGAACGCGATCTTGCTGATCCCCGGATGCTCGGCGATATATTGTCCTGCGACATGCCCAAGTCCCGGCAGAATATTGACGACACCTTCCGGAAAACCGACTTCAGCCATCAATTCGGCAATCGCGAGACTGGACAGCGGCGTCAGTTCAGCCGGCTTCATGACGACGCAATTGCCCGCCGCGAGCGCCGGCGCCATCTTCCAGCTGGTAAACATCAGCGGAAAATTCCAGGGAACGATCTGTCCAACGACGCCGACCGGCTCGCGCGTCAGGTAGTTGAGGAAGCCTGGCTCTACGGGAATCACCGAACCCTCGAACTTGTCGGCCATGCCGCCGAAATAGCGGAACGTCGCGGCGGTACGCGGCACGTCGAGATTGCGGGTATCGCGGATCGGATGGCCCGTGTCGAGCGATTCGAGCCGGGCGAGCACGTCGGCGTTTGCTTCTATCGCGTCGGCGAGTTTTAGCAGCAAACGTCCGCGCTCCGCGGCGGCGAGCTTGCTCCACTTCGGAAACGCGGCCTTCGCCGCCACGACAGCTCGATCGACGTCCGCGGGGCCTGCCATCGATACGTCGGCGATCACCGAGTTATCGTGCGGGTTCAGCGTAGCGAGCGTTTCCCCGCTTGCCGACTGCACGAAGCGGCCGCCGATAAAGAGTTGGGTTTGCATGTCAGTCCTGCGCGGTGAAAATCTGGACGCGACTTCTCCCCCGACGCTGTCGCTGCCAGCGCAGTCGAAACAGTCGAGGGAGAAGTCGAAGAATTACATCTGGATCGGATACGGCGGCAGTTCACCGCTTTCGTAGCGCTTGGGCAGATCGGGCGTGGCGTTCTCCCACACCAGCAGCATCGAGCGTTTCTGCGAGTACCCTTTGTGACGGATATCCGCGGGCATTGCCGCGATATCGCCCGCATTCATCGTAATGCGCGCGCGCGGTTCGCCACTATCTTTGTCCGCAATGTCCCAGATGATCTTGTCCGAAAGCTGCAGGAACCATTCGACGCGATCATTGCCGTGGAACACGGGCAACATGAATTCTTCCGTAGTCGGGCAAAACAGACTTTGCTGGCACACCGACGTAACGGACGGGTTCCACGTCACATCCGAACGCGACAGATACTTGAACAGACTGAACGCGTGCAGCGTCTTTTCGAAACCCGGCTCGGCGTGAATCTCCGGCTCGTCCTGGACGACGTCGGCAAAATGACGATTCACGGGCAGATCGTCGCGCAGCGGCGAATCGCCCTCCATGCCCGGCATACGTTTCGTCGCAATGCGAAACCGTTCGATGGCCTCGATGTTGTCGCCATGTTTGCTGCCGAAGGCCGAACCGGTTTCTCCCGGTGCCGCGAATGGGTCGAATCCTTCATTGACCCAATCCTTCAGGATCGCCTTGAAGGTCGCCATGATCAACGGCGTCTCGAACTGCTGTGTGAAATCGATGCCCGCCTCCTTGAAGCTTGCGTTGTACGAGCCAGCGTAGAGGTCGACCTTGCCGTAATGGTTGCGCGTACCGATGACGTGATCGAAGTTGACCCAGCCGTAGAAGAAACCCCAGGCGACGTCGCGCATCATCGCGCGCAGGAAGTCGTCGGCAGGAATCTGGTGAGTGCGCGTTTGCCCATTGACGGGCCACTTCACGGTGGCGAAATACGAGTCCCGGCTGAACTCGAAGTCGCCGAGCTGAAATGTGCGATAACCGGTTACCGCGTCCGCCTCACTCGCCGTGACAGCTTGCAGGTTGCTTTTGTTTTCCACAATGAACTCCGTAATTGGCTTGTCTCAAGAGTGAGTGAATCAGCGCACGCAGATATCGGCCCACTTCTCGACCGAATGGCGGCCGAGAATGGTCTGCACCAGTAGCACTCCCGTCGTGACCGCATCAAAGCGATAAGCAGAGTGGGCAGGCAACAGCGCCTGGTGGCCTCGGCGCAAACGCACGCGTCCCATCGTTTGGCCCGCCGGCTTCGAATCGAGACGCACGGTGCCTTCAATACTTGCATCGACGAGCGGGCTATCGGACGGTTTGACGAAATGCACGTCGATTTCACCATCGAGCGCCACGACAAACTCATCGTGCGATGCGCTGAACCACGGCGAGATTCCTTCCGCCCGAAGCGTCTCGATCACGTACTTAAGATTTTTTCCGACGACAATCTTTTCGTATGGTTTAGCGATGCCTGCGACCTCGAACACATTCGACATCGCGTAATGCTCGGGCTTTCCGCTGATGATCTCGATTGACCCTTTCTTGAAACTATTCAAGCTGCCGAATAGTGTCTGTTCCATGTCTGCCTCCAAAAAATCCATGAATGTGATGCGTGAATGAAGGTTAAGTCGCGACGGTTCTCACATCAACGCCTGGGCCGTTCTGGAATCGCGAACCTTGCGTACTCGAAGACGTCGTCAGGAGATCTACTTAGTGGCGAACCCGTACGACTGTTTCGAATAAGTTGGCGCGCCAATGGAGAACCCCCGCTCACGCATGAGGGGGTTGTTAACAAGTGACCCTGCGATCGGGCCACGGCGATCAATTTTTCCTGCTGACCAAACGCTTGGCGATTGTCGCGACATGCTCGCCTTGAAACCGGGCGATTTGCAGTTCATTTTCGCTGGGCTGCCGCGAACCGTCCGGGCCGGCCAGAGTAGAGGCACCGTACGGCGTCCCGCCAGAGATTTCGTTCATGTTGACGAGACGCTGCTCGGAATAAGGGACGCCAACAATGACCATGCCGTGATGCAGCAGTGTGGTGTGGAAGCTGGTGATCGTCGTCTCCTGGCCTCCGTGCTGGGATGCGGTGCTCGTAAATACGCTGCCGACCTTGCCGATCAAACCGCCCGACATCCACAGGCCGCCGGTCTGATCCAGGAAATTGCGCATCTGTCCGCACATGTTGCCGAAGCGCGTCGGCGTACCGAATATGATTGCATCCGCTTCCGCCAGAATTTCCGGTGTTGCGTAAGGAATGCTTCCGAACGCAGCGCGATAACCTTTAACGCCGCTCTTGACCAGAACATCGTCGGGTACGAGTTCGGGAACCTGCAACAGTGTGACTTCCGTATCACCAATTGCTCGCGCGCCGGCGGCAATCGCCTCGGCCATCTTGTAGATGTGGCCGTACGAACTGTAGAAAACGATCTGAATTTTGGTTGCCATGTCTATTCCCTAGGTTGGGTTCTCTGTCTGAACGCAGATTGCAATCGAACCGGATCAAGGACCGGTCATCTGCTCGTTTCAGCATAAGCAGGACCATCAAACAAAACAACGGCGCCATCGGTCCGGTTTGACGAACTATCCGATTGCAAAAAGCAAACGATCAGGTCCGCGGTTTCCTGCGGCAAACATCGCACCGTTTCCGTCATTAAACGCATGTCAACCGGATTTACCCTCCCGATACGCGCACGGGGCGCCGCTAAAAACCGATCAGTCCGTTTGCGAATGGCAAACCGGATCGCATTGCCTCCGTTAATCCGGTTGGTTACGCTTGATTCAAATTTCCCGACCACGCGCAGCTCGACTTTCAGGTGGCGGACTTTTCCCTGCAGATGAACATCGATAGGAGACAGAGCATGGAAACATTGGATGGAGTGGTCGTCGTCGGTGGAGGTCCCGTCGGACTCCTTACCGCTCTCAAACTTGGCAGAGCCGGCGTTCGCGTTGTCGTGCTCGAATCAGAATCTGGCATCTCGCCGTCGCCACGCGCCGTGGCCTATATGCCGCCCACTGCCGCAGCTCTGGACCGCTTCGGCCTGCTCGACGATATCCGCAAACGCGCAGTGTGGTGTCCTGACTTCGCCTATCGTCACGGCGATGGCTCACTGATTGCCAAAATGGACTGGAGTGTCCTCGCCAAGGACACGAACTACCCGTACATGCTGCTGCTGGGACAGAACCACGTGTCCGGTGTCATCCTTCAGCATCTGCGCACGCTGCCCAATGTCGAGATCCGCTGGAATCAGCGCGTGGAAAGCATCGACCAGGACTCGTCATGGGTAACTATCCAGACCACGGGTCCGGGTGGCACGACACGCTTGCGCTCGCGCTGGGTCGCCGCCACGGATGGCGCCCGCAGCACGGTGCGCGAAAAAATCGGCATGACCTTCGACGGGATCACCTGGCCCGAGCGTCTCGTGGCAAGCAACGTTTTCTACGACTTCTCGCTGCATGGCTACTCACGCGCCAATTTCGTTCACGACCCGGTCGATTGGGCTGTCGTAGTCCAACTCGATCAGAGTGGTCTGTGGCGCGTCTGTTACGGCGAAGATCCGTCTATATCGGACGCCGAGGTTCGCCGGCGCCTGCCCGAACGCTTCAAGCGCCTGCTCCCCGGCGCTCCGGCACCCGAACAATATCGAGTCGATCACCTCAATCCGTATCGGGTTCATCAGCGATGCGCACCCGAATTCCGCCGTGGCCGTGTGATTCTCGCCGGTGACGCCGCGCATGCAACCAATCCCATGGGCGGTCTTGGGCTGTCGGGTGGCGTGCTCGACGCGGAGCATCTTGCCGAAGCATTGATCTCCGTGATCAAGGAAGCCGCGCCGCTCCGGCTGCTTGACGAATACGCCGTCGATCGCCGCAAGGTCTTCCTCGAATTCACCTCTCCGACGGCCACTGCCAACTTCACCTGGATGAAGGAAAGCGACCCGGCTCAACGCGCCCGCGACACCGCCATGTTCGAAAAGGCAGGCACCGATCGCTCCGTCATGCGGCAGATCCTGCTCGACTTCGAAAAGCTGAATGGCAAGCGCTTTGTCGAACCGCAACTCCTCGCTGCATGACACACAGACGTCTGAAGGTCTGACAGCAAATAACGCTGTCGGACCGCCTAATGGCATCCGCCGCGGACGTCCACACACAACGCACTAAACCTTTCTGACCACGCCAGGCGAGGCCAGAAACGGGTCTTCTCGCGGCATTGCAGCTCGTCCGCGCCTCCGCTTTTCAGAATTGAACGGAAGGGAAAGATGAGAAAAACCGTTGTCATCGCAGCAACCTTGTTCACCTTCGCGCCATTTGTCCACGCTGAAAATAGTGTCGTGATGTTTGGTCTCATCGATGCAGGCATCTCGTACATTAGCAACCGTGGAGGTTCATCATCGTGGAAAATGGACGACGGAATCGGCGTCCCCAATCTTTTCGGGCTACAAGGTAGCGAGCAGATCGATACAAGCACGAAAGCGATCTTTCGGCTGGTCTCGCAATTCCTGCTTGGTACGGGATCGACGGTGGGTTTCAAGAGCAACGCGGACCAATCGAGCGGGCTTCTATTTTCTCGCGAAGCTTTCGTAGGACTATCCGACGATCATCTAGGCACGTTGACATTCGGACGTCAGCAGGACTTCATGGTCGACACACTTCTCGGAGACGTCGACGCGGACGCCGCGGCATATATGGGCGGTTTCTATAACTTCCGGGACGGCCCGTTCAGCGGCCTTGCGCTCCCCGATTCACCCCCGAACGAAGCATATGATTTCGATCATATGAACGGAAGCGAACCGCTGTCCAATTCAATCAAATATAAATCGCCCACACTCGCCGGCATGACGGCGGGCTATCTTTTTGCATTCGGGAATGCGGCAGGAAATTTTAGACAGAATAGCGCATCGAGTGCGGGCGGAAGTTTCGCCGCTGGCCCACTTGCCATCGGCGTGGCCTTTACATCCGTGCGCTATGCGCAGCTGGGAGGCGGAGCCATTCAGAATATCGGCGCCGGCGTGCGATATTCGATCGGAACAAGCCAGATCTCCGCGCTATACACGAACACGCACAACACCGCGAACGGAGCGACGGTCAACATGATCCAGAGCGGCGGCTTGTATCGCTTCACGCCTGCTGTGGCGTTCGGCGCGGACTATATGTACATGTGGGGCAATGACGTCGTCAATCGGAACCACGCTCATCAGGTGACGGCAGTTGCACAATACATTCTGTCCAAACGGACGACGACTTATATCAACGTTGTCTACCAAATCGCAAATTCAGGTGCCTCGGCTTCCATCAATGGGACATTTGGGCCGTCGAGCAGCCGTTCTCAATGTATAGGTCGCCTGGGCATTCAAACGCGATTTTAGGTGCGCCCGTCCTTCCGAAAAAACGCGGGTCAGTTTGACCGCGATAAAAATCAGGTGCTGCTTCCGTGCGTCAGACCGAGCAACCGATCCCATTCCGGTTCCATCGAGAGCGTAGACGAGAGCAGATCGAGGAACAGCTTCACTTTCGCCGTCGCGCGGTGTGAGGTTGGGTATACCGCGGAAAAATAAGGGACATCTGTCTCGAACTCGGACAGGACACGAACGAGCCGTCCTTGCAAAAGATCGTGATAGGCAACCATGGTCGGCAGATACGCGATTCCCATCCCCCTGCGTGCAAACTCCTGCACGAGATGTACGCTATTGGAGCGAAGCGCGGGCACCAGCGTTACCTCGCTATGCTGCGAACCATTGTTTAGCGACCATCGGTTGCGCCAGGGATAATAACGGTAGCACGCGAAATCGTGCGCACAGAGATCGCCTGGGGTCGAAATAGGCGCCAGGCCTTCAAGGTATTCCGGAGTGGCAGCAAACACCCCTCGCATCCGGAATAGTCGACGTTCGATCAGAGATTCCGACGCTGGCGGGAATATCTGAAGCACGACGTCATAACCCTCCTGCACAGGGTCCACTACCTGATCGTTTGCGAAGACGTCGAACTCGACGTGCGGATTACTTTTTCTGAATGTTTGAATGATGCCCGGAAGATGCTCGAGCGCGAAGCCGTTCAGTGCGGCGACCCGTATGGTTCCGGTTAGAGCAGTAGTCGTATCTCGAGACCGCTGGGAAAGCGCCTGCATGCGACCGATCAGATCGTGACACTCGGAGTAGTAGGAGATGCCAAACTCCGACAGTTTCACCGCCCTGCTCGAGCGGTGAAAAAGCGAAACGCCCAGATGCTCTTCAAGTTGTTGTACCCGCGTACTGATAACAGACTTGGCGACACCGATCTGCCGCGCCGCTGCCGCGAAATTGCCGGACTCGGCGACACGCACGAATGCTTCAATACTTAAGTAGATATCCATGAAACGTCTCCGGCTTCTGGGGCGCTTGCCGCGAACGTCTTGGCCGCCCAGCGTTTCAACGCTAACTGCTCGGCCAGCGCGAACGTAAGGTGCGAGATGGGTCTGAAAACGATACCACGTCGATTAGTAAGTCACTATGGTGGAATTCCCGCCACGCGCACCACATCGAGCGTCACGGAAGCCTCATCTTGATGGCTATCGAAATGATTGCCACGCCGACCACAGGCGGAAGAGCGCGTGACGAGCCGCTCATGTCGTAGCCAGACGCGAATGGCGATAGCGAACGTTCGTTTTCCGCGAACGTACCGTTCGCGCAAAGCTAACACGGGAAATGTGGGGGACGGGACATCGCAGACGCTCATCGCTGGGTAAAGAACAGGTGCTAAAACGCGATCAGTACGTTTGCGATTAGAGCTCTACGCCGCTGCCGGAAAGGATCGAAAAACACGTTAACATCCCTTAAAGTATGCAGATACTTTTTAGTATGTTTACGGTCAATCGCTTTCCAACTCGCCAACCCAGGGCCATGCCAGCCATGACACATCCCGTTCCGCTTTGCCTCCTGGCAATCGCTTCGATCGTTCCGATGGGAGCATTTGCGCAAGACACCGAACATCTCACCCGCACCCAGGTTCGTGAAGAACTAGCTGACCTGGAGCAACGTGGGTATAACCCTGGCGATTGGGCTCACTATCCACACAGTCTGCGCATCGCGCAAAGGCGTTCCGAGCCAGCTGCGAACGAGCAAAGTCGTGACAATCGACCCGCTCAACTCCAGCCGTCTCAGGCTGAATGAATCAGCAGGCGTGCGCCGGCGCTTGCGAGCCGAGTGCCCGGAGCATCTTTAATATACTTTTTAGTATTCGAATACCTTATGGTATATTAAAGACATGCCTTCACCGTGCCGGGAATCGAGATGCCTCTGACAGCTTCAATGCGTGTTTCACTGTCCGCGCTCGCGCTTTTAAGCGTGGCTGCTTGCAGCGTCGGCCCCGATTTCCGGTCGCCGGACGCGACACCGCCGCTTGGTTCGCTCACCAGCCGCACGAATGATGTACCAAGTCATCTAACGGATCAGTACCTGAATCCGGAATGGTGGACGCTGTTAAACGACCCTCTGCTGACTTCGCTCGAAGTCCGCGCGACGAGTCAAAACCTGGATCTACAATCCGCACAGGCGCGGATAGGTCAAAGCAGAGCAAAGCTTCGTATCGCCGGCGCCGATCTATATCCGACAATCAGCGCGAATGCGTCCGACTTGCGCGAGCGGGCCAGTCCAAACGGAATACTCAAACTGACCGGGCCGTCCAGTCCGGTCAGCGCAACCGCAGCCAACGGTGCCGACCCTTATGGAACGAGCGCATTGAGTGGAAGTGGCGGCTCCGCGCCATACAATCTTTGGCAATACGGATTCGACGCGAGCTGGGAACTGGATCTCTGGGGGCGTGTGCGGCGAACCCGGGAATCCGCGCAAGCCAACGCCGAAGCAGCGGCACTCGAAGCTGCAGGCGTAAAAGTTTCCGTTTCCGCCGAAGTCGCACGAACCTATCTCGAGCTTCGCGGCGTCCAGAACACGCTGGACATAGCGCGAAAAAACCAGGACATTGCACGCGCGAGTCTGCGGCTTGCGAAACACCGGCAAGATGAAGGCGTCGCTACCCGATACGATAGTGCGAGCGCGGCAGCGCAGCTTGCCACGGTCAGCGCATCGATTCCCGAACTCGAGCGTCAAGTCTCCGCGCTCATGAATGCATTGGCGCTTCTGGTCGACGAAGCGCCGCATGCGCTCGATGACGAACTGGCGACGGCAGCAACCGTTCCGGTCCCGCCCGATAACGTGCCGGTCGGGCTTCCATCAGAGCTCGCACATCGCCGTCCGGACATCTTGCGGGCGGAGGCCGAGTTGCACGCCGCGACCGCGGACATCGGCGCAGCCAAAGCCAACTTCTACCCGACCGTCAGTCTGACAGGCAGTTTCGGCATTCAGGCACTGAAATTCAGCGAAGCGGGCGATTGGAGCGCGCGACAATTTGCGTTCGGCCCGGTGCTGCATCTACCGATTTTCGAAGGTGGCCGCCTCATGGGCACGCTCGCCTTGACCAAAGCACGGCAGCAGGAAGCCGCTATCCAGTATCAACGCACGGTTCTCGGCGCCTGGCACGAGGTAGACGACACCATCACGGCGTATCGAAGCGAGCAACTTCGATACGCGCAGCTTGGCACCGCCGTCGATGAAAATCGCATTGCATTTGAGACGGCAAAGAATCGCTATGGACAGGGCGCTTCGACATTTCTGACCGTACTCATCGCTCAGCGCGACCTGCTCGCTAGTGAAACCGCTCTATCGCAGAGTCGGACGAACGTTTCGCTCGCGCTGGTGAAGCTCTATAAGTCTCTCGGCGGCGGATGGAATGCTCCAATCGACAACGGCCACACGAGCCCTGTTGCGAGTGCGGGACAACATGCGCCCGCGAGTGGGGTGGCGGGTGGCTAACCGCGTGATCGTGAGATCTCTTCAGCAGCCCGATCCGCAGCGAGTTGGGCTTCTGCGAGGCCGCAGGCGATACCTGATCCAGCCTCGCCGGTACCGCTGAACGTTTCGATTTCCCAGCGCCATTGACCGTCCAGTTCGTCCTGCCAAACGTACAACCGGCGATGATCGACGCTGAACAGATTCGGATCGAGATCACGCACCCAAGCGCTGGTTTCTGACTCGACAACTTCATGCCATTCGGACATAGGAGTATCCATGTGTTCGTTCATTTACATACCACGTAGTATTTCAATACTTTACAGTATGGCTACGCCACTCGCAAACACATCGATGCAGCACACCGCGCCGCCGCAGTCGCCGCCGGCGGCGCCGCATCCATTCAACAGCCGCATATTGATTGGCGTATTCGGGGTCTTCGCGGCCGCGATGATGTCTGGCCTGAACAGTCGAATCGGTGGTCTATCGCTCATCGACATCAAGACGGCATTCGGCGTCGGTGCCGACGAAGGTAGCTGGATCGGAAGCCTGTACTCTGCTTTCGAGCTTGCCGCAATGCCCTTTGCGGCCTGGTTCGCCGTCACGTTTTCGTTCAGACGGTTTCACGTCGGCGTGGTCATCATCTTCACTGTGCTGGGGTTGCTAACCCCGTTTGCACCTGGCTTTGGCGTGCTGCTGGCGCTTCGATGCCTGCAAGGGTTCTTCGGTGGATTGCTCATTCCCGTTCTGATGGCAGCGGCACTCCGATTCTTCCCTCTTCCCCTCAGGCTATACGGACTGGCGCTGTATGCGATGACGGCGACCTTTTCGCCAAATATTGCTACGTGGCTTTCTGCGACGTACACCGATACGTTGTCCAATTGGCATCTCGTGTTCTGGCAAATCGTTCCGCTCGCGATTTTCTCCATCTGGGCCGTCGCTTGGGGCATCCCGCAGGATCCCGTTCGCCTGGAGCGCCTCAAGAACCTCGACTGGCTGGGGTTGGTCAGTGGCGTCTGCGGTCTGGTGTGTATAGGCGTCGGACTGGCTCAGGGCGAGCGCTATGACTGGTTTAACGACGCGCTTATCACCTGGCTATTCTGCCTCGGCGCAATACTGCTGTTTGTATTTCTGCTTGCGGAGTGGTTTCACCCTCTGCCGTTCATCAAGCTTCAATTGCTCCACCGACGAAACCTCGGGCTTGGATTTACGATCTTTATTGCGCTGGTGGTCGTGCTGTTATCCGGTTCGCTTCTACCCGCCCAGTATCTGATCGAAGTACGCGGATTCCGCACACCGTACATTGCAGGGATTGGGCTTTTGATTGGCGTCCCTCAGATCCTGTGCGGCCCTGCCGTCTCCTTTCTTCTCTACAAGCAATGGATCGACGCGCGACACGTGTTCGCTACGGGTCTGGCTTGTCTCGCGGCATCGTGCCTGGTGAACGCCCATGTGACATCGGACTGGATCGCACACGAGTTCCTGATCGGCCAGGTGCTCCAGGCCCTCGGACAGCCGATGGCCGTGATTTCCTTGCTGTTTCTGGCGACCAGCGTTGTCCAACCGATGGAAGGACCGGTCGTATCGGGAATTATCAACATGTTTCGCGCCTTTGGAACTCTCTTAGGCGATGCCATGCTCGAGCGCGTCTTCTCGCTCAGGGAGAAGATGCATGCCAACGTCATTCTGGATTCCGCCGCAGCCGCTGGAATGATTACGCCGCCACAGCATACCGGCGCTCTCGAAGCGCTTGGCGTCCTCGCTGAGCGCATCTCACGGCAGGCCTTCGTGCTCGCGATAGCCGACTCATATCTGATTCTCGGCACCCTCGCCGTTCTGTTGATTCCGCTCGTTCTGAACCTGAATTACATTCGACCGCCCATACTCAATTCGACTTCCAGGTGACTGTCATGCCTCTCCCACGACCGGCGAAAATAGCCGTTGCCATTGCGCTCATATCCGCCAGCGCGGCCAGCTTATACCTCTACAACCACGACGAAGGAAGAGCTTCGGAGCAGACCACGACTGACGCTTACATTGCGACTGATTCGACTTTTGTCGCGCCGAAAGTCGCCGGAAACATATTGGACGTCATGGTGGACGACAATGAAACTGTTCGCAAAGGACAGCTACTTGCCGTGATCGATGACCGGGACTTCGTCGTCGCCGTCGCGAGCGCAAAGGCGGACGTCGAAAACGCTCAGGCGGACGTAGCACGGCTCGAAGCCAGTGCTGTTCAGCAGCACAGCCTGATCCGGCAGGCCAACGCGGCGATTCTCGGTGACGCCGCCTCGGTAAATTTCGCCGCGGCGAACTCGAAACGCTACTTAAATCTCGCGAAAGACGGTTCAGGTACGATTCAGGAGCAGCAGCAGGCCGAATCGACACTACAGATTGCGAATGCCCGCCACGCGCAAGACACCGCCGCACGCGACGCCGCGCAACATCAGCTCGATGTGCTTCTTGCCCAGGAAAAGCAGGCAATTGCGACGGTTGCGAAGGCCCGGGCAGCGCTTCAGGCTGCGGAATTGAACCTGTCCTATACGAGAATAGTCGCGCCAATTGACGGCACGGTAGGTCAGCGCACTCTTCGTACCGGCGCTTACGTTCACGTCGGCGCACCGCTGCTCGCAGTGGTTCCATTGCAGCAAGCGTATGTCGAGGCCAATTTCCGCGAAACCCAATTGCAGCATGTTCGCCCCGGGCAACCGGTTACAATCAGAATCGACATGTTGTCTGGCGCCATCATCCATGGCCATATCGACAGTCTCGCCCCTGCCAGCGGGATCGCGTTCTCACCGATCGCACCCGACAATGCGACAGGCAATTTTACGAAAGTGGTTCAGCGGCTTCCCGTGAAGATCACCATTGATCCGAACCAGCCAGCCGCCGATCGGCTTCGTGTTGGAATGTCCGTCGTCCCTACAGTGCACATAGATTCGGCAAGGACGGCGCCAGGCTGACGCATCAAACTTCCAGGAGGTATCGCCGGAATGCCCAGATTGACAAGAGAAGAGAGTCGCTTACAGACGCGAGAGAAATTGATGCTTGCTGCCGCCAGGATGTTTGCGCGCGAAGGACTGGGTGGCGCATCCATCGACCGGATTGCAGAGGAAGCCGGCTATACGAAAGGCGCGTTCTATTCAAACTTCGACTCGAAAGAAGATATCTTTCTGCAATTGATAGAGGCCACGACCCGACAAAACATCGAAAGGATCGAGACGGCACTCGCAGGCGTGTCAGATCCAGAAGAAATCATCGAAGCGGTTTGCGCATGGGCGAATGCTCACACTCACGAACCAGACATGCGACCGTTAGTCCTCGATCTGGTCCGTCATGCGAAGCAGGACGCAGCGCTGACAAAGCGGCATACAGAGCTTTTTAGCAAGCAATGGACGATCGTCGGCAAGCTGCTTCTACGTGCGTTTCCGAAAGGCAGAGCACCTGCAACGGCGCTCGAACTCGGTGCGCTGGTGATGGAGCTGACTTACGGCACCGCAGTCCAGTTTCATGCAGGACCAACCGGAGGCGACCTTGTCAGGATCGCACTCAAGGGACTGATGACCGCGGCACAAATGCCTCGGAAGACTCGATGACCGACTGTCAAAAAATAGCGCTCTATCTGAAACATTCAATTCCATATACCGATCAGTATTAATATACCTTGTGGAATAAAATGTTGAAATCTCGCTTCGGCATGGCGAGCGGCATGTAACGGAAATCTTATGGATACGCTTGAGAGCATGCGCGTGTTCGCGCGAGTCGCAACGGACGGAGGTTTTTCGGCGGCAGGGCGCCAGATGAACATGTCCACCGGACAGATATCGCGTGCTGTCTCGCACCTTGAGATGCGCTTAAGCACGCGCCTGTTGAACAGGACGACACGCAAAATCGCCCTGACTGAAGCCGGTGAGCGCTACCTCGATCATTGTCAGAAGATACTCTCTCACATTGAGCGGGCAGAAGCCGAAGCAAGCGATGCGCGGACGAGTCCGGGGGGAACGCTGAAAATCCATTCGATGTCGAGCTTCGGGCAGCATCACATCGTCCCGACACTTCTGCGCTTTCGCGCGCGCTATCCGTCAGTGAAGATCGATCTGACGTTCTCGCAGTCCGTACCGCATCTCCTCGACGAAGGTTACGATGCATCAATCATGCTTGCACCGGACCTTCCAGATTCCGGGTTGATCGCACATCGGCTTGGGACAGTAATGGGTGTTGTGTGTGCTTCGCCGGCCTATATTCGAGAACACGGGATGCCACTTAAACCTCAAGAGCTTCAGCGACATACCTGCGTCCAGCTGACAAATCCGGTGTTCCCAAACGGAAAATGGATGTTCGAGGGAGCCGACGGACCCGTAACAGTCACGCCTGGCCCTTCGGTCTTTTCGGTCAATCTGTCGGATGCGCTCGAGTTGGTTATTCGGCAAGGCTCCGGCATCGGCTTACTGCCTGCGGCGTCTGCACTCCCGGGTTTGCGCTCTGGCGAGCTTGTCCGGGTCCTGCCTCGATTCGGGCTGCAGCCACTGAATGTTTACGCGCTATATCTTTCCCGACAATACATCGACGCAAAGATTCGATCGTGGCTCGATTTCGTGCGCGAGGACATGCCACCGGCCCTCGAGGCCGACATTGCCGCCTTGCATGCATTTACCGACCGCCAACTCGTGAGTAATTGACGCGTGCTGATATTCCTGTTTTCGGCGACGCTACATTCAAAGGAGATATATAGTGATCCGTCACATTGTGATGTGGAAGCTCAGAGAGAACGCTGCGGGAGCATCGCGTTCGGAAAATGTACAAAAACTGAAAGAAAGGCTCGAGGGGTGCCGCGACATAGTGTCTGGAATACTGAAGCTGGAAGTGGGTGTAGCGGCAGCAGACCTCGAATCGACCTACGACCTCGTTCTGGTGTGTGACTTCGTAGACAGAGCCGCGATGAGCGCCTATCAGAACCATCCAACGCACGAAGCGCTCAAAAGCTTCACCGCCCCACTGCGTGAATCGCGCCAGTGTGTCGACTACGAAATCTGAGCATGAAGTAGTTGGATCATGCTCGTGGACTCGAAGCGAGCGCTGGCCATTAGCCCTTGAATGCCAAGAGCACGAGATGCCGTGGCTAGGCCACGAATCCCGAACTAATCGGCGCTGATTGGAAATTCCAGACCAAACCTTCGGCGTAGAGGGAGGTGCGCTGCTCAAACGCCCGCCATCAACCGGTCCACGAGCACGCGCGCGAACGGCGGCAGGTCCTTGAGACTGCGCACGCAGATCTTGAGCTTGCGCTCCGCCCAAGGGTCATTCAGTCCGACAGTAGCGATCTGCATCGTTTTCTTGTGCCGCAGCGCGACCGATTCCGGCACGATGCCGATGCCCACGCCCGCTTCGATCATCCGGCAAGCGGCTTCGAAATTGCCGACCTGGATGCGCAATTTCAGACGCGCGCCGAGTGCATCGGCGGCACTGGTGATGAACGCGTGAATCGCGCTCGACGTCGGCAAGCTCACGAAATTGGCCATGAGCACTTGCGCAAAATCGACCGACGCCAGTCGCGCCAACGGATGATCGCGTGACGTGACCAGCACGAGCCGGTCGTCGCGATACGGCAGCATTTCCAGATTCCCCGCATGCACATTGCCCGCGACGATACCGATATCCGTCGCGCTATCCGCCACGCCTTTAACGATTTCGCCGCTCAACACTTCGCGCAGATCGATGTTGACGTCCGGATGATCGCGCAAGAAATGACTCAGCACGGCCGGCATGAATTCGCTGATCGCCGTGGTGTTGGCCCAGATGCGCACGTGTCCCTTAACGCCTTCGCCGTACTCCTGCATGTCGCCGGCCAGATGCTCGACCCGTTCCAGCACGAGCCGCGCGTGATGCACAAAGGCTTCGCCCGCGGGCGTCAGCGTCACGCCCTGGCTGGTGCGATAGAGCAGCTTGAAACCCAGTTGTTCCTCAAGATTCTTGACCCGGTTGCTTGCCGCCGGCGCCGACAGATGCGAACGTTCCGCCGCGCGCGCGAGGTTCTGCGTGTCGGCGATATTGAGGAGCAAACGCAAATCCACGAAATCGAAATGCATGATGAAGGCCTGGGTTGAAGCGCCGCTGGGCGCTCGCAAGACAAAGGCCAATCTTAACCGGGCGTGAAGGAAGCGCTAGACCGTTTCGGCAGAGCCGCCGGTCTCGCCCGTCACCGCATGCATTAGACGCCGCGATACAGGTAAGCGTTGAACCGCTTACCGCGCACACTCCGACTATCCTGCTCCGATCGGCGCCCGCGACCTTATTGATTCCCTGCAATACGACTCTCGTGCCCCTGCGCATTGTGTTGAACAGATTCCGGCCGGCGCATCCTGGCTCCCCGAAAGCCACGCTTACGCGCCGCTGCGCATAACCAGGCACAGCACTTGCTTTAACCTGCGGCTCGACAGGAAAAGAACGCATGGCAATTTAGCCCACGTCCCTGTCACGGCTGGCGCCACGAATACCCGAGGCCCAGTGCAACCGAATATTTCAGGCATAGAAGCAATATGAGTCGCGTATTACTGGTCGACGACCAACCCGAGGCATTGTCCGCGCTGCGCGCCGTACTGGTCGGCCGCGGTTACACGGTCGCCACGGCGGCGGACGGCGTCGAAGCTTTTGAACGACTGCAACGCACGCGCGTGAGCGCCGTGGTGTGTGACTGGCGCATGCCCAACATGGACGGCGCCGAACTGATCGAATCGATGCAGGCACGCAGTGAACTGGCTTCCGTGCCCGTCATTCTGACGAGCGGCAGCGGCGAAGCGCCCGCCTTCCCCGTCAAAGGCTTTCTGAGGAAACCATTCGCGCTGGACAAACTGCTCTCGCTGCTGGCCGAATGCGAAAGCGATGCGGCGATGCCGGCCGTCTGCTGAACGCTGTACGGTCGCGGGCAAGCGTCGTCGATGTGCTAGCCAGCCAGAATCGTGCACAGAAGCGGGGCACGCGATGGGTTCGCGAGCGCAGTCGTGCGGCATCGAGGTGCGGTTCCTTCGGAGCGCGATTGCGTCTGAAAGAGCGAATCGACGGACCGCGCTCGTCGCTCAACTGTCTATACCGACTTCTCGAGCAATCCGCCGCTCGGCGTCAGATCGGCATCGGGCGAGATGTCCTCGAGCGTCTGCTGACTCGTTTCGATCCGCAGCGCGAGGATCGCCACGCTCAGCAACAGCAGAACCCCGCCGACCATAGTGAGCACGCCGGTCACGCCGAAGTGCGTGTACAACAACAGCGCAACATAAGGCGTGGACATGGAGGCCGCGCGTCCGCATGTGCCCGCGACACCCGTCCCCCGCAGCCGATGCGCAGTCGGAAACAGTTCCGGGATATAGCCGAACAGTCCGAGCGTGCAGACCGTATAGATCGCCGTCACCAGCGCGAACCCAACCACGGCAATCGCCGCCGGCGTCCGCATCTGCACGTACACGAACCCGAGCGCGATCGTCACGAGCGAGAACAGCACGATACCGTTACGCCGGCCGATCCGATCCGTGACCAGATACCCGACCACCGCGCCGGCCGGCGCGCCGAACGACATCAACAGCACGAACCCCAGCGACTGCACGATCGTCAGCCCTTCCTTGACGAAGAACGTCGGCAACCACGCGACGAACCCATACAGCGACATGTTGATCGCCATGCAGGTCAGCGCCGCCACCAGCGTGCGGCCGATCATGCCGCGCGCGAACAGCGCCGAGAACGGCGCGGCCGGCACCTCATGACTCATCACGCGCGCCACCTGCGGCAACTTGCCGACACGCGCTTCGACCTGCCGCTCGATCGCCGACACGGTTGCCTCGGCCTCGTCGAGCCGTCCGACCGTCTCCAGCCAGCGCGGCGATTCCGGCATCCGATGCCGCAGAAACCACACGACGAGCGCACCGATACCGGCAATCGCAAACATGTAGCGCCAGCCCAGATGCGGAATCACCCAGTAGCCGATCGCCGTCGCGCCGAGCAGGCCGGAATTGATGATCAACGCGAGCAGCGAAGTCCAGCGTCCGCGCGTGGCTGGCGGCACGAATTCGCACAACGTCCCGGCCGCCACCACCAGTTCCGCGCCGAGCCCGACGCCCATGATGAAACGCAGCAGAATCAGCCAATAGATATTCGGCGCAAAACACGCTGCAATCGACGCGAGGCCGAAAATCGCCAGATTCGCCTGATACGAATAACGCCGGCCGAACCGGTCGCCGAGATAACCGGACAGACCCGCGCCGATCATCATGCCCATGAAGGTCGCGGAGATGAAGAACGAGCCGAGTCTTAAATCGGTGAAGCCGCTCTTGACCATCGCGGCTAACGCGCCGTTGGCCAGATAGATATCGAATGCGTCGAGGAAAGCACCCGCGCCGATCAGGCCGAGAATGTTCCAGTGGAAACGGGTGATAGGCAGGCGGTCGAGCCGCGCGCCGGAATTGACGGTTGCCAAATTGTGTCTCCTGATGGTCCGTGCGCGGCTGGACCACGCACGCAAAACAGTTTGCATGGCTGTCTTTATATGGCGACGGCCCTATGCATGGTCTTGAGTAACGCGGCGCGAATGCGCCCCTCCGCGTGACGTCAAGATTGCGTCACGCGGCGTCTTCAGGGAATTGGCATTATTGGAAGCCGATGTTTCGTCGCGGTTAATGAACAGGCCGCGCGTATGCGCCAGCGATGCGCTGGCCTTGGCCTATGCGCCCGCCAGAATCCTTCGCGCCTTCAGAATTACCGGCATATCGACCATCTTGCCGTCCATCGCCACCGCCGCACCGTGGCTCGTTTCCATCGCGTCGAGCACACGTTGCGCCCACGCCTTGTCCGCTTCGCTCCACACGTACGCGCGATGCACCGCCTCGATCTGCCGCGGATGAATGCACAGCTTGCCGCCGAAGCCGAAGCGCCGGCTGCGGCGAGCGTCGGCTTCGATGGCGTCGGTGTCCGTGATGGAGGTCGACACGCCGTCCACCGGCGCGCCGATTCCGGCGAGCCGCGAGGCCAGCACGATCTGCGAGCGAAACAGATGCAGTTCCTCGCCGTCGCCGTCGATACCGAGATCGATCTGAAAATCCAGCGTGCCGAATACGATGCGCTGCACGCGCGGCGCGGCGCACAACACCGTGAGGTTGGCAAACCCACGCGCGGTTTCGACGATCGGCAACACGCTCAATGTGGAATGCGCCGTCGCCAGCACGGCCTCGATCTGCTCGCGCGTCTCCGCTTTAGGCAACACGATCCCGGCGACACCCGGCTGCCCGGCCAGCGCCGCGACGTCCTCGTTGAACCATGACGTGTCCGAGCCGTTGATGCGCACCCATGCAGGCCGCGATGCATCGCCCGATACAGCGGCCAGCACTGCCGCGCGCGCCGCCGGTTTTTCATCGGGCTGCACGGCATCTTCGAGATCGAGAATCACCGCGTCCGCGCCGGACGCATGCGCTTTTTCGAAGCGCTCAGGGCGGTTGCCCGGCACGAACAGATAGGAGCGCGGCAGCGCGGCGCTCAAGCGGCCACCGTTGCGTTGGACTCTGCCTCGAATACCGACCCGACCTGCGTTTGCCCCGCGATCTGCCACGCGTTGCCGAGCAATCGCGCGGCCTCGCCTTCGGTAGCTGCGCCCGAAAACGCCGCCAGCCGATGCAGCTTGGTGGCGATCTCATCTCGTGACAGCGTATTGCCCGGATCGCCTTTCGGTTCATCGACGCGGCCTTTGAACGTGCGGCCGTCAGTGGTCGTGACCGTCACCTTGCCGATCCAGCGCGCGGGATAGGCGGCATCGACTTCGGTGTCGAAGGCCATCTCGACGTTGTCGCGAAAGGCGGCGATCGCCTCCGCGTCGAAACCCTGCTCGAATTCGGTCACGCCCGCATAACCGTGATGCGCGACGAGTCCCAGCACCGTGCCCATGTTGAACTTCGCCTGGTGGACCGTGCGCGGCGTGACGACCGCGCCGAGCACGTCGAGCGCGCCTTGATGGACGTGCGCCACGACCTTCGCGATATCACGCGGTGCGAGGCGGTGCTCCTGCACCACGGCGAGCAAAGCGTCGGCGGCGGGATGCGTGTGACGGCATGCCGCGTGATACTTGAACGACGTCTCCGCCGTCGCCCAACGGCTGCCCAGGCGGTCGACGAGGCGCGCCGGATCCGCGTCGCTCGACATGCCCGCGGCCATGCCCTGCGCGCCTTCGAGAATATGCGTTGCGCCCTTGAAGCCGTCGGCCGCGAGTTGCGCGGCCATCAGTCCGTTGGCGGCGGCCATGGCCGTGTGCAGTTGCTTCGAGTCGGCGGCGTCGCGCAGAAACTCCCACAGGCCGCTTGCCTGCGTGCCCGCCGAGCCGAAAGCGTCGAGCATCTGTGTCGGCGACAGTCCAAGCAACCGTCCCGCTGTCGCGGCCGCCGCCACCGTGCCCGCCGTGCCCGTTGTGTGAAACACCTTGTAGTGCGAGCGCCCAAGAAATTCGCCGATGCGGATGCCGACTTCATAGCCCGCGACCGCCGCCGCGATCAACTCGCGCCCCGACTTGCGATGCGCCTGCGCCAGCGCCAACGCCACCGGAAACACGACCGTCGCGGGATGAAACACCGACCCATTGTGCACATCGTCCTGTTCGGCGAAGTGCGATGCCGCGCCGTTGATCATCGCCGCGAAATACGGCGTGGTGCGGGTGCGGTCGATCAACACTTCGCACGGGGCGTCGTTCGACGCGCCGCCGGCCTGGCGGGCGAAGCGCGCAATCGTTTCGACCGGCCGCGCGCCTTTGCCGGCCAACGCGGAACCGAGCCAGTCGACGTAGAGGTTGACGGTGCGCTCTACCACCTCGTGCGGAATGCTGTCGAAGTCGAGTTGAGCGGCGAAGGTGGCAAGCGTCAGACTGGGATGGTCGTTCATGATGAGGTCGCGTCGTATTCGTTCAGGTCGCCGGCGTGGCGTCGTTCACGCGCCGGCACAGGAAACATTCAGATCGTGCCGGCGGCTCGCAGCGCATCGATACGCGCGCCGTCGTAACCGAGTTCGCGCAGGATCGCGTCGGTATGCTCGCCGAGCGCGGGAACCGGGTCCATGCGCGGCTCGAAGTCCGTCGGCAAACCCGGCGGCAACAAGGCGGGCACCACGCCTGCCGCCGTGCCGACTTCATGCCAGCGCTCGCGCGCCTTCAACTGAGGATGTGCCCATACATCGGCTATCGAGTTCATCTGCGCGTTGGCGATGCCAGCGTCATCGAGCCGTTCGATGACCTGCGCCGCGCTCAGCTTCGCGAAGGCCGCGACGATTACCTCGCGCAAGGCGTCGCGCGCCGACGTGCGTTTCGAGTTCGAGTTGAAGCGCTCGTCCGTGGCGAGTTCCGGCTGCACAAGCACACGCTCACAGAAAAGCTTCCATTCGCGTTCGTTTTGCAGACCGAGCATCACCGTCTTGCCGTCGCCGGCGGGAAACGGTCCGTAGGGATAGATCGTCGCGTGTGCCGCGCCGGAGAGCGCGGGTGGCGATTGACCGTCGATTGCGTAATAGAGCGGATAACCCATCCACTCGACCATGCTCTCCAGCATCGACACGTCGATGCGGCAACCGCGCCCCGTGCGGCCGCGCAACAACAGTGCGCTCAGAATGTTCGAATACGCGTACATGCCCGCCGCAATATCCGCAATCGAGCATCCGGCCTTGGCCGGCTCGCCCGGCGAACCGGTAATCGACAGAAAACCGGATTCGCTCTGGATCAGCAGGTCGTAAGCTTTCTTGTCGCGGTATGGGCCGTCGGAACCATAGCCGGAAATATCGCAGACGATCAGCTTCGGATACTTCTCGCTCAGCATGTCGTAACCAAGGCCAAGCCGGTCCGCCGCGCCGGGCGCGAGGTTCTGCACCAGTACGTCCGCGTCGGCGACCAAGGCGTCGAGAATCTCCGTCGCGGCGGGCTGCTTCAGATCGAGCGCAAGACTTTCCTTCGAGCGATTGGTCCAGACGAAATGCGACGACAGTCCATGCACACGCTCGTCGTAGCCGCGCGCAAAGTCGCCGACGCCGGGTCGCTCGATCTTGATCACCCGCGCGCCGAGATCCGCGAGCTGGCGCGTACAGAACGGCGCGGCGATCGCGTGTTCGAGCGTGACGACTTTGATACCGTCGAGTGGTCTCATGTTGTTGGCGCCAGAAAGTCAGAACGAACGCGGCAGCCCGAGAATATGCTCGGCCACGTACGAAAGAATCAGATTGGTGGAAATCGGCGCGACCTGGTAAAGACGCGTTTCGCGGAATTTGCGCTCGACGTCGTACTCGCAGGCAAAGCCGAAACCGCCGTGAAATTGCAGACACGCGTTGGCCGCTTCCCACGATGCGTCGGCGGCGAGCAGCTTCGCCATGTTCGCCTGTGCGCCGCACGGTTGATGCGCGTCGAAACGGCGCGCCGCCTCGAAGCGCATCAGGCTGGCCGCCTCGACATTGATGAACGAGCGCGCGATCGGAAACTGCACGCCCTGGTTCTGGCCGATCGGACGGCCGAACACGATGCGCTCTTTCGCGTACTCGGTGACCTTGTCGACGAACCAGTAACCGTCGCCGATACATTCGGCGGCGATCAGCGTGCGCTCCGCATTCAGACCGTCGAGGATGTACTTGAAGCCCTGCCCTTCCTCGCCGATCAGATTCTCGGCGGGAATTTCGAGGTTGTCGAAGAACAGTTCGTTGGTCTCGTGATTGACCATGTTCAGAATCGGCTGCACGGTCATGCCGTGACCGATCGCTTCGCGCAGATCGACGATAAAGATCGACATGCCTTCCGATTTCTTCTTCACGTCCGCGAGCGGCGTGGTGCGCGCGAGCAGAATCATCAGATCCGAATGCTGCACGCGCGAGATCCACACCTTCTGGCCGTTGATCACATAGCGGTCGCCGCGTCGCTCGGCGGTGGTCTTGATCTTCGTGGTGTCCGTGCCGGTGGACGGCTCGGTCACGCCCATCGATTGCAAACGCAAGTCGCCGCACGCGATCTTCGGCAAGTACTTTTGCTTCTGCTCTTCGGAACCGTGGCGCAGCAGCGTGCCCATGTTGTACATCTGGCCGTGGCAGGCGCCCGAGTTGCCGCCGGCGCGATTGATTTCCTCCATGATGACCGACGCCTCCGTCAGCCCCAGCCCCGAACCGCCGAAGTCCTGCGGAATCAGCGCGGCCAGCCAGCCGGCTTTGGTGAGCGCGTCGACGAATTCTTCCGGGTAGCCGCGGGCTTCGTCGATCTTGCGGAAGTACTCACCGGAAAATTGCTGGCACAGATCGCGTACGGCTTCGCGAATGTCCTGGAAGGCATCCTGCTGCGTGGTTTGCATAAATCGAGTCTCTTTGAGGTCAGGCGATCGCCGCCGTGGCGCGCATGGTCAGATAGCCTTCGTGGTCTTTGGCCCACAGCTCGATGAGCTTGCCGTCGACGGAAGGTTTGCCGCATACCGTGAAAGCCTGACCCGCGAAGGTCGGACGCACCGCCTTGAAGGCGAAACTCTGCAGCGTGGCGTGTGGTTGTTCGCGGCGCACCAGGTCGACCAGCAGGGTCGCAATCAACGGACCGTGAACGATCAGGCCTGGATAGCCTTCGACTTCCGTGACGTACGGGTAGTCGTAGTGAATGCGGTGGCCGTTGAAGGTCAGCGCCGAGTAGCGGAACAGCATGACAGCGTCGGCGTCGATCGCGCGGCGCCACGTCTCGCCTTCCGGCGCGAGCTGCGGCTGCGGGGGCCGCGCGCCCTCCTGCGGCGCGTCGCGATAGACGATGTCGTGCTCTTCTTCGAGCTTCAGTTCGTCACCGGCTTCGATGGTGTGCTGCACCGTGACGAACACGAGACGGCCGGAGCGGCCGGTCTTGTCTTCGATATTGGCGATCGTCGACGTGCGCGTGGCGTGCTCGCCCACCCTGAGCGGCGCGTGAAAGGTCAGCCGGCCGCCGGCCCACATGCGCCGCGGCAGCGGCACGGGCGGCAGAAAACCGCCGCGCTTCGGATGGCCGTCCGGGCCGACTTCGGACATCGGCGCCACCGGCAGGAAGTACAGCCAGTGCCAGAGCGGCGGCACGCTGTCACCGCTTTCCTCGCGATCGAGCGTGGCGGCCATCGCCTTCAGTGGAAAAGCGGTGATGTCGTCTTTGACGACCTCCTGCTTGTCGAGCCAGTCGTCGAGTTTCTGCGGGGAAGCAGACATAGGCACAGTCTCCAGATGCGCGCGTTGGGCTTAATAGGGTCCTACTATGAACGAGGCGGCACGTCCCGCGAAGTTTGCATTTTCGAAGCGGGCGTTTGGATTTGCTTAAGGCTCGCTGGATCGCCGTGTGGCAGGCACTTCCGCTGGGTCGTTCCAAGCATAATGCGCCCGTTGCCGAGGCGCCGGCCGTGAACAGCGCGGAATTGAACAGCAAGAGTCGGAGTGCGCGGCATGACGCGCGTGCTTACACTCAATCATCGTTCTGGTGATCGCTTGATGGAGATGGCTTATGGATACGGTTGCGAAGGGTACGCTGTCGCACTCGCTGGAATTAGAGCTGGACTTGAAGCCCGATGCGGGACGCAAGCCGGAGGCGAAAGGCGCTGAAGCAGGAGCGCGCGGTTCGCTCGTCCAGCGTGTCGGCGCGATCGACTGGTTCGATGTCGAAGAAGGCTTGAACGCCTATGGCTGCGCGATGCTGCGCAAGCTGTTCAGCTCAGAGGAATGCGACGCGCTGACCGCGCTCTATCCGCGCGATGCGTTGTTTCGTAGCCGTGTCGTGATGGCGCGGCATGGTTTCGGCCGCGGCGAATACAAGTACTTTGCGTATCCGCTGCCGCCTTTGATCGGCGACCTGCGCACCGCGCTTTATCCGCGTCTCGCGCCGGTGGCGAATCGCTGGAATGAGGTGATGGGTATCGATGTCCGCTATCCGGCCGCGCATGCGGAATTTATCGAGCGTTGTCACGCAGCCGGTCAGACGCGCCCCACGCCGCTCATGCTTCAATACGCCACCGACGATTACAACTGCCTGCACCAGGATCTCTACGGCGAACACGTGTTCCCACTACAGGTCGCGATTCTGTTGTCCGAGCCCGGCGCGGACTTCACCGGCGGCGAATTCGTGATGACGGAGCAGCGTCCGCGCATGCAATCGCGTACGGAAGTGGTGCCGCTCGGCAAGGGCGATGCAGTGGTGTTCGCGGTTCATCACCGACCGGTTCAGGGGACGCGCGGTCCCTACCGCGTAAATCTGCGGCATGGCGTGAGCCGCTTGCGCTCGGGCCAACGGCATACGCTCGGGGTGATTTTCCACGACGCCGCCTAGGTATAGCTGACTTTAAGAGCGCGCTTAACGTTGCCATTGAGTGGGCTTGCGTCTTCAATGTACTGAAAACCGATCAGCCGTCCACGTGCATCGTAATAGGGGTTCGCAGTGAACCCCGCGCTGCTGAACTGAATTGCCCGGTGCGCTGAATCCCGAAGTTCAATCGTAAGTGCCTTGCCAGACTTCCTGTCGTTGATCGAGCGGAGGTTTCCGGTGACATCCTGCGTTATCCCCCATTCACCTGTTAACTGACCGTCGTCGTACATCTGGGCAAACGTTAGCCGATTCGATGAGTCGAACACCATCCCGTAGGTACGGGTTGGGCCATCGGCCAAGGTCGCCGCAAATCCGTCCGCACCTGTCGCATCCGTTGTCCGTCGTTCGCTGATGCCAGTCGGATTGCCCTTCGGGTCATAAACATACGTACGGAGCCATCCTGGTGTCGCGACCATATATGGGCGCAGGCTCGCGGAGTCAGCGTACCGTACCGACGTGATCGCTGTCCCGCCCGAACTACTGATCGAAGTTGCCCGGATGGGGCGACTGCTATCGTCATACTCGTACTGAACGTTCTTCCCGTATGGCGCAACCTCGCTAGTGAGTTTGCCCCCCACGTCCCAGCCCATGCTGTAGCCAGCATCGCTTCCCGTCGCACGCAACATTCCTCCGAACGGAGAGAAGTTCACGGTCGTTGCGCGCTGGCTACTTGTTATGGTCGATGTGTTAGCGCCATAGGCAAGTGCCACATTCTGCTGTGCGTCCGGATGGGTTACTGCCGTGGCACGCCCCATCGAATCGTATGCCCAGGTCGCTATGCGGGTCCCTGTTTCGTCAATCACACCCGTCAGAGCACCGGTAAACCGCGAGTCCTCATAGGCGTAGCGGCGGACGTTTCCATCCGGCCAAGTCACAGAAGCAAGGTTGTTGTATGCGTCATAACCATACTGTGTAACGTTCCCAATCGAATCCGCGAGCTGAGTAATACGCCACTTCGCATCGTAGGTCAGACGGATGGTCAGATCGTAGTATGGGTTCGATCCTGCCGCATGGTCAGTAACCATGACGAGCGCTGCTGGTGCCACAGAGGCAGGGGTATTCGCATCGCTGTATGTAAGCGTAGCCACCCGACCATCGTGTTCGGTAACAGACAACAGAACGCCTTGTGCGGAATAGGCTTCCCGGCTGCCATTGGTCAAGTCATCGAGTGTCCACGATGAAGAGCTTTAAGAGGTAGTTAAATGAATGACGCAACCGACGAAAATGAGGACGATTTAGATGACGACGGAAACGATCCTCCTTTGACCCCCGCGCAACAAGTTGCTGCCGATCGTCTGACCGACGCTGACCTGCGCGTAATTGATGCCGCACTTCTCAAGCATCTGACTGGACTTTATCGAAAGGTCGCCTGAAACGTGGCACTTGGCATAGGCTCCGATACGACGTTTTACCCCGACATCATCGACGTGTTTTACGCACAGCGTATCAAGTTGATGGCTGAAAAGGGTTTGGTTGAGTCAGTCGGCGATCTGAATAGAATGCGCTACAGCGAGGTTCGCTTGCCGCAGACTGCGAGCGGTCAGGACAAGTCCATATCAGGCAAATAGCCGTAACAGGTTCTTCGTTCCCAGCGAACATATCTAGAATGAAGGCGCGAGCAACCGCGTCTCATTTCTTAAGGCATCAAGTTACTTGTTGCTTCATCGATATACGGGCCAACTGGATGGCGCGAGGTGCGGCACGAAGCATCGTGCCAGCCTTGCGCTGCAAGGGTTCCAACGCCCCAAAAGTTACCCACAGAAATTGTTCGCAAGCCTGTGGATAACCACCCCACAACAGCTCCAACTCCTTGACGCAGAACCCATCTTGATCACTGCGCGCAAAGCGCCGAGAGCAAAGCGCAGAGCGCAACCACCAAACCGGTTGCGCCCCTCGAATCCAAACATCAAACCGACTTCACCGCCGACCTTCCCCCCACCCGCATAAACGCGCTCCGCTCAACCAGTGCCCCAAACAGCAGCCCAATTGTCGCCCACATAATCGCCTGCATACCCAGCGCCGCGACGCGAAACTTCCACAGCAGCACTGCCGGGAAAGCCTCCGGAACTTCGTTGATGGTGGGCATCGACAATTGCACCGCGGCGATGATCACGATGAACACCACCGCCCCCACAATCGAGCCATTCCAGGCGCCAAGCTTCACGGCCAAACGACGCCGCACCTTAAGCGAAAACACCATCGCCGCCAGCGAGATCGCAATCATCAGGAAGAACAAACCAGTCCGCGTCCCAATCGTCTCAGGATCGCCGACCGAGGGCGGGTTCGCCGGATACTTCAGATTCGGCACGACCGCCAGTGCAATGAACGCGCCGAGCGCAAGCCACGCGGACAACGCGCGCGGGCTCAATGCGCCCACTCGTCCATAGGCGTACGCGAACACCAGCGAGAACAGCCCGCCGAATGCCGCACCGTAAGTCAGCACGCCGGTCAACAGGCCGATACCCCGCTGCGTATCGCGGCTCACAATCTCGGGTTCAGCGGCCTCGCCTTTCGCGGCATCGGCCTTTTCTTCGAATGAAATCGCCTGATTGACCTGCGGCTCGCCCACCACCCGGGCGAAGCCGAACGTGAGCAGTCCCGCGGCGATGCCTGCAAGCATCCCGCGTACCAACAATTTACCAACCATGGTCGACTCCGTTAGTGGCAGGGAAAGCCGAGCAGATGGCGGCCGTCGTGCACGAACTCATGCACGTACATGCCCGGCACCAGCGAGGTGGCGCCCTGTTCCGCACCCACGAAGTAAAGCGCGAGCAACAACAGCAAGCCGCCGAATACGACCCAAGGCAACAACTCGCGCAGCGGAATCGGCGTGGGTTGAGCAACGGGCTGGTTGGCGGGATCGAAAACAGCTTCGTTCATGATGGACATCTCCTGGGGTAACGCGCCCCGATAGTCATTGCAGAGGATTGGTGCGAAGCTCAGGTCTGGCTTTCGGCTTGTGCTGCCGATTACAGTGGCGCGACCGCGCCGGGCTCTCACCGGCTTCCGCGCTTCGCAGTCCCGCTATTCTACGCGCTAAACTTCGGCACCCGGCAACGCAAAAAGTACGCCTCATCCCGCCGCGTTCGGCTTCGGGGCGTGGCTTCACAGGACGTGAACAGAATGGACACACGGCTATTACTGGTCAGCCACGCATCGACCGCCGCCCAGCGCGCGGGCCGTTTTCCCGCCGATGACCCGCTCGACGCCCGCGGCCTCGCCGAAGCCCACGCCGCGCGCACGCGTCTGGCGATCGCGGACGACGCGGCGGCTTTCGTCAGCCCGGCCGTCTGCGCACGCGAGACGGCAGGGGCCCTGGGCCTCGCGGCATCGGTCGATGCTGGCCTGGCGGATATGGACTACGGCACATGGCAGGGACGGCGCCTAGCCGACCTCGCTGCCGAAGCGCCGCAAGACCTCGCGGCATGGACGCGCGATCCCGACGCCGCGCCGCACGGCGGCGAGTCGTTCAGTCAACTCGTGAAACGGGTAGGAGAATGGCTCGACGCGCTGGACGGCGCGAAGGATCGTGCATCGAACCATGCGCGCGACGTGATCGCCGTCACCCATGCGCCGGTGCTCCGGGCAGCGATCGTGTATGCCCTCGGGGCGTCGCCCGCTGTGTTTCCGCGCATTGAAATCGCGCCGCTTTCGATGATCGAGTTGCGGCGCTCGTCGCGCGGGTGGACATGGTGGCCGGCGTCACACTAGCCGCCTTCGCCTGGCGGCTTACTTACCCGACACCACCAGACGCAGCTTATTCGAACCGGTCGGCGTCAGCGTGATGTCGGTCCGCTTGCCCTTCGCGCCCAGATAAAAGTGCTGACGTCCCGGCGAATTCTGATCGTGCGTGGCGTCCGGCAGACACGACGCGATGTCCGCCGCGACTGCTTGCAGCGCGTCGGCATTCGAACCGGCGTCGTGATGCGGCGTCCATGTGCACTGATAGGCACCGCGGCTCGGCGAACATTGCGCGTCGTCGCCGTAAGGTTGCGCGACGCCCTTGCCGTCGTCCGGCGTCAATGTGGCGAGCCCGCCAGGGGCGGCCGCGACGATCCGCTTCAGCGATGTACAGGGGCTGGGCGCATCGTCGGCATACGCGCTGCCGGCCAGCAAGACGCCCAGCGACGCAGCGGCAAGCGCGGTGGCAAGTAATCGGGTTCTGTTCATGTCGGGCGATCCTTGAAGTCACTCACAGCTATTAGCGCGGTAGCACGCTTCGTGCCCATGCACACTCACAGCCCAGTACCAAACAAAGCCGCCAGCCCCTGCGCCGACGCGAAAATCCCCTTGGCATCGTGCCCGACACCATCGATCACATGAGTCCGATGCTTCGCCAATCCTTCCGGATGCCGCAACGCCATATAGCGCGCATAGGCCAGGCCGCGCCCGAGCCGGTGTTCCCCTTGCGTCAATGCGGCGCACGAACGGTCGAGCGCCGGATGTTGCGGATCGCAATCCGCGCCGCCGAGCAGCACAGTGACGTCACGCTGCGCGTAACGCGCTTCGAGCGCTGCGGCAGACGTCGCGTCGCCTGTATAGCCCGGCAAATCCTCGAGCCCATACTTCCAGCGATTGAACGACGGACACATGGCCCGATCGAACGCCGCGAATTCGCCGGACGCAACGGGCCGCATCGCATCGAAGTACACATACGACGAAGGATTCGCGACCACGTAGCGCAGCGCGATGCCGCGCGCCGCGAGCGGCGTCTCGTCGCGCGCCACCACCGCATAGCGCTGCACGACCTGCGCGCCGCCCGAGTGCCCCGCGATCACCACTTCGGCAAGCGACGCGAACTGCTCGCGCGAAGCAAGCGTATGCAGAATGGCGTCGAGCACATCGAACGAACTGATCGGCGCGGGACCTTCGGCGTTCTCGCCGCCCATCCAGCTCGTCCAGTCCCAATGCAACGTGGACGGCGGCACCTCATGCGCCTCGATATCCGCCGTCGCGAGAAATTGCGGCACGATCAGCAGCGTATTGGCCGCACTGCCGCCGGCGAGCGCGCACGAACGCTGCGCGAGTTCGAAATACGTGTCGCCGTTACGCAAGCGGCCATGAATCAGAATCACGGCGCGTTGGACTTCGCGCGTCGGCGCTAGCCAGTCGCCGTTCGAAAACACGGGCACGGTGCCGCTGCCCGCTTGCGTCGTAACGCTCAGATGCCGGCTCGCGACGACCGCGACCGGATGTTCATTCGGCGCGCGTTCGTCGTCTCTGGTGAAAGGCTGGGTCATGCAATAGGCTCGTGGTTGATCAATGAGTGGCGGGCCTCGCCGCCGCGCCGCCCGACATGCGTCCGGCACGCGTGAAGTACACCATCGCGAGCGATACGAAGCCGGCAAAAATCAGGTAGAACGCGGGCGTGAGACTGCTGCCGGTCACACGCGTCAAGCCGGTGATGGTCAGTGGCGCCATGCCGCCGAACAGCGTCACCGCAATGTTGTACGAGAGCGCCACGCCCGCCGAACGGCTGCGCACCGGGAACAGTGTCGCGAGCATGCCGGGATGCGCGCCGGACATCGCGGCGAGGAACACCGTCGCGATCATCTGCGCGATGAACAGATGCCCCGGCGTCGGATTCGTCACGACGAAGTGATAGAGCGGATACACGCAGACCATCCACGCGATCACGATCGGATAGAACAGCCGGTACGCGCCGTAACGATCGGCGAGCTTGCCCGACAGCGGAAACAGGAACAGATTCAGCACGCCGGACACGAACGCGCCGAGCAACGCGGTGGAGAGCGGCAAATGCAATTGCCGTTCGACATACACCGACAGATACGAGTGCCACACATAATTGGTCGCCGCCCCGACGATGATCACGCCCATCGCGCAGATCGCCGCATCGCCGTTATCGTGGAAGAACTGGCGGATCGTGACGCGCGGCGGCTTGTCCTTGTGATCGAGCAACCGCTCGAACTCCGGCGATTCGGCCACGCGATGCCGGATGTAGAAGCCGAACGGCCCCGCCAACGCGCCAAACAGAAACGGCAGACGCCAGCCCCATGCCACCAGTTGCTCATGCGTGAGCTGCGTAGTCAGCAGATAGCCGACCCCGGACGACAACAGCAACGCAAACGCCTGCGCCGACATGTTGAAGCTGCCATAAAACATCTTCTTGTGCGGCGGAGCGTACTCGACCAGCATTGCCGAAGCAGTCGCAAACTGTCCGCCCACGGAGAGCCCTTGCAACAGCCGTGCGAGCACCACCAGCAACGGCGCCGCGATGCCAATGCGCGCATAGCCAGGCGTGAGACCCATCAGCAGCGTGCTGGCCGCCATCGAAATGATCAGCAGCGAGAGTGCTTTGCGGCGCCCCGCGCGGTCCGCGTAGATGCCAAGCAGAATGCCGCCGATCGGCCGCACGATGAAACCGACGGCGAACGTGGCGAGCGTCAGCATGATCGACACGAAGCCGCTGCCGCCGGGAAAGAACACTTGCGCGATGATCTTCGCGAAGTAGCCGTAGATCAGAAAGTCGAACCACTCGAGGCCGTTACCGAGGACCGAGGCGAAGATCGCGCGCCGCACCATCGAAGGGCTCAAGGCGTTCGACGCGTCGGCGCCGGATGCGCCACCGTCACTCTGATTGAAGGTCGCCTCGCTCATTGCTCGCATCCTTGAGTGTCGAACATCGCCGCTAGCGCGCACACGGACGTCAGCATGCGCGCACCGTTGTGCCCCACGCCCGCCACGATATGAAAGCTCTGCTTCAGGCCGTCCGGATGACGCGACTGGATATAACGGTAGTACGCCTCGGCACGCGCGACGCGTTGCGGCCCTTGCGCTTCGGCGGCGCAGGTTCTGTCGAGCGCGCTTTGCTGCGGATCGTCATCCGCGCCGCCGACGAGGTAGTCGATCCGGCGCGCCGCATAAGTCGCTTCGAGTTGCGCGGGCGTCCGGTCGTCGAGATAGGGCGGCCGGTTGTCCATGCCGTATTTCCATTGATTGAAGTCGGGACATTGCGCGGCATCGAACGGCGCGGCAATGCCTTGTGCGTTGGGCCGTTGCGCATCGAAATACGCATACGTGGACGGGCTCGCCACCACGTAACGCACGTCGATGCCTTCTCCGGTCAGCGCGGCGATGTTGCGCGCCGCGACGGCGTAGCGCTGCACGACTTGTCCGCCGCCCGAATGCCCTGCGAACACCACGTGCCGCAGATTGGGAAACAGCGTGCGATCGGCGAGCCGCGCGACGATCGCGTCGAGCACCTCGTAGGAACTGATCGGCAGCGGCGCGCGCGCCGCTTCGCCGCCCATCCAGGCGTCGCCGGTCCAACGCAGCAGATCGGCGGGTTCGTCATGCACGCGCGTGTCGAGCGTGGCGAGGAATTGCGGCGCGATCAACAGCGTGGCGTCGGGGTCCGCGTGCGCGGCATCGCGAGCATTTTGCGCGGTACGAAAGTACACGTCCGCGTTGCGCAGCTTGCCGTGAATCACGATCACCGCGCGCGTCACTTGCGGCTGCGCGACGTTCCAATCCTTCGACAGATACAGCGGAAATTCTGCGTGCCCTTGAGGCGTGTCGAGCGTGAAGCGCGTACCCGAGATCGTCGCCACAGGCTTCAGATGTGGCTCGTAAGCATGGACCGCGAACGCGGGTTGCGCGAGTGTCATCAGCAGCGCAGCGGCTGTTGACGCACACAGCACCCCGAGACGTCGTGAAAGATGGAAAGTCATGCAGCTTGCTCCTGATCACCGTGCACTGTCCTGAACGCGGCGCATCGTCAAATCCGTCGTTGAAAAACCAAATACTCAGAACCGGTGGCGAATGCCGAGCGTCACGCCGGTCTGGTTCGGACCGAACGCGGTGTCGCTCGTCAAGCCGACGGGCGTGTACTGATCGTTGGCGTAGTGCGTGGCTGCGGCATACGCGACGGTTGCGTACACATCGGTTCGCTTCGACAGAATATAGTCCGCTCCCAGCACGCCCATCAACGAGTTCGACACGTTGTCCGCCTTGTTGCTCTGGTAGTACGCGGCGGCCGTCAGGCGGAAAGCCGGCGCGATCAGATAACGCACGCCACCGAACCACAATGCCGACGACACTGACTTGCCCTTGGTCGGGTTAAACAAATAGTGCTCATAGCCGCCCATGACCGTGACGTCGCCAATCTGCTCGCGCGCCGACGCGCTCCAGTTGCGCGACTTGGTCCACATGCCGGTCGAGTTGATCGCGCCGTTGCGGTAGTCGTACGCAACGGCCGCGGCGAAGCTGCCGGCGTCGTAATCAAGCGCGCCGCCGTAGGCCGCACTGCTCTGAAACGAATCCGCCGAGCCACCGAAGCTGTAATCCGCCGTCGCCGTCAAGCCGCCGAAGCGGCCCACGTATTTCACCGAATTGTTCACGCGCGCCTTGAACGAAAAGCCGTCGACGGAACCGGTGGTCGGCATCCACGTGTATTGCTGGCCGAACACCATCGGGTCGTATTTGATGAGCGTGTCGTACATCGCCGTGTACTGCAAGCCCGCCGACAGCGCGCCGTACGCATTCGAAAGCCCCACTGCCGCCGTGCGGTTGAACAGCACGCCGGCACTCGCGTTGGTGCCGTCGTTGCCGTTGAAGCCCGCTTCGAGGATGAAGAACGCTTTGTTGCCGCCGCCGAGATCTTCGGCGCCGCGAAAGCCGAAGCGCGAATTGCTGAGACCGCCGGAATTCTCGCGGACCAGCGAGCCGCCGCTGGCGCCGGCGTGGTTGAGAAATTCGAGGTTGGTGTCGATCACGCCGTATAACGTGACCGATGCTTGCGCATGCGCTCCCACGCAACTCACCGCGGCCAGGGCGGCCACCGCACATTGTTTTTTCACTGACGTCTCCATTGATCTTGTTGTATGTCGCTGTCATGTCGATGCGATGGACGAGATCGTAGGATCGGCCGTGGTAAATGTAAAATACCTGTTTTACGCACAATCCATATTTAAAGCATATGGCAGCGAGCCGCCCTTTGAGCGCTGTCCGGGAGACAAAACACCATGGAACTGCGGCATCTGCGTTACTTTCTGGCGGTCGCCGAAGAAGGCCAATTCACACGTGCCGCTGAACGGCTGGCCATGCAACAGCCGCCCCTTTCACAGCAGATTCGCACGCTGGAAGAAGAGATCGGCTTCGAATTGTTCGTGCGCATGCCGCGTGGCGTCACCTTGACGCCAGCCGGCCAGGCCTTTGCGGAAGACGCGCAACGCTTGCTGCAGAATCTGCAGCAGTCGGTCGAAAAAGCGAGCCGGATTGCGCGCGGCGAGCTCGGCACGATTTCGATCGGGCTGACGAGTTCCGCGGCGTTCCATCCGTTCACGACCGAGGCGATCCGTGCGTTTCGCTCGGTGTGCCCCGAGGTCGCCGTCGAGCTTGCCGAACTCAACGCGGCGGAGATCATCGAACGTCTGGCCGCCGGCCAGATTCAGGCGGCGTTCCTACGCAAGCCTGTCGACGCACGCGAAGGCGTGGCGTTCGAGTTGCTGCTCGACGAGCCGATGGTCGTGGTGTTGCCGGTCGGCCATCCGCTGCTCAAGGGCAAGAAGCGGCCGCAAGTGTCGCTGAAAGCGCTAGCGCACGAAGACTTCATTCTGGTCCGCCGGCCAGGCGCCCCCGGCATGTATGCCGATATCCTCGCCGCATGCCGGCAGGCCGGCTTCGTCCCGCGGATTGCCCGGGAAGTGCCGCGCATGGTGTCGGGCATCAACCTCGTTGCGGCGGGGCTGGGTGTGACGCTGGTGCCCGCTTCCATGCAGCGTTACGACCAGGTGGGCACCGTATATTGCACGCTCGCGAACCCCTCGAAGCTCAGTGCGCCGCTGCACCTCGCCTATCCCGCGGCGTTGCATAACAGCGCGGCCACGCGCTTCATTCAACTGGTGAAGGAGCGCGCCGGCGAATGACACCGTCGACGGGCACAGATATTGCATTCTCGCCGTACCGGCTGAACAACCACCAGCCACTTATCGACGCCCATACGCTACGCCATGTCAAACAGACACGCCGCCGCCAAGCCGGCCCGCCTTTCCTCGGGAATCGACGGAATCGACGACATCCTGGGAGGCGGTCTCACGCCGCACCGCATGTACCTTGTGGAAGGTGCGCCCGGTACAGGTAAAACTACCCTGGCCTTGCAATTCCTACTCAAGGGTGTCGAAGAAGGACAGAGAGGTCTGTACATCACGCTGTCTGAAACCCGCTCCGAATTGATCGCGGTGGCCGACAGTCATGGCTGGGACATCAGCCGGTTCGCGATTCTCGAGCTGCTATCCGACGAAGGCCTCGACCCGCAATACGAGCAGACCGTGCTGCACCCGGCCGAGGTCGAACTCGGCGAGACCGTGCGCAACGTCATCCAGCAGGTCGACGAACTCAAACCGTCGCGCATCGTGCTCGACAGTCTCTCCGAGTTGCGTCTGCTGTCGCAGAACCCGCTGCGTTACCGGCGGCAGATTCTCGCGCTCAAGCGCTACTTTGCCACCCGTGAATGCACGGTGCTGCTGCTCGACGACAATACGGCCGATCCGAGCGACGTGCAGTTGCACAGCATCGCACACGGCGTGATCAGCCTCGACAATCTCGTGCACGACTACGGCGGCAACCGGCGGCGCACGCGCATTGCCAAGATGCGCGGCATCAAATTCCGCGAGGGGTACCACGACTTCACGCTCGACACCGGCGGCATCCACGTGTATCCGCGCCTCGTCGCGGCGGAACACCACGCGAAGTTCGACACCGAGGTGGTCAGCACCGGCACGCCGGGACTCGACGCGTTGCTCGGCGGCGGTCTGATCCCCGGCACCAATGCGCTGATGATCGGCCCTTCGGGCGTCGGCAAGACCACTACGGTGGTGTCGTGCCTGGTCGCGGCGCTCGAACGCGGCGAGCGCTGCGTCTACTACGTGTTCGACGAGACGCTCGTCACACTGATGATCCGCTGCGCGACGCTCGGCATGCATCTGGCGCCGCACGTGGAGAGCGGCCTGCTGACGCTGCGCCAGATCGATCCGGCGGAAATCTCGCCCGGCGAATTCGCCAGCGACGTGCGCGATTCAGTCGAGAAGAGAGACGTCAAGTACGTCGCGATCGACAGCCTGAACGCCTATCTCCAGGCGATGCCCGGCGAGCGCTACCTGCTGCTGCAAATGCATGAATTGCTCGGCTATCTGAACCAGCAAGGCATCATCACGATGCTCGTGCTCGGACAGCACGGCATTATCGGCGAGGTGCAGAACGATATCGACATCAGCTATCTGAGCGACGTGGTCGTGCTGTTCCGCTATTTCGAACACCACGGCGAAGTGCTCACCGCCGTGACGGCCGTGAAGAGCCGCGCCAATGCCCACGAGCGCTCGATCCGACAGTTCCGGCTCGTCGGCAAAGGCGTGGAAGTGGGCGAGGCGCTGCGCGACTTCGAGGGTGTGCTATCCGGACTGCCGGCTTATCGCGGCAGCACCGCGCTGCTCGGCGCGACGAACCGCGTCATCGACACGTCCGGGCAGTAAGTCATGGAGCAACGCGTCCTTATCCTGGCGCCGTTTGGCCGCGACGCCGATGTGATTGCCGAGGTGCTGCACAAAGATAAGCGCCTCTGCGTGGCATGCCGCGATGCCGACGCGCTCACCGCCGCGCTGGACGCCGGTGCGGGCGCCGCGTTGATCGCTGAAGAAGCGCTCGCGGGCAATCACGCGATCCGGTTGTTCACCTGGCTCGAACAGCAGCCGGCGTGGTCCGACTTCCCGTTCATTCTGCTCGCCGCCTCACGCCTCGGACATCGCTCCGAACGCGGGCTGGAAGTGCTCGAACGGCTAGGCAACGTGGTCGTGCTCGAGCGTCCGCTGAATTCGGAAACACTGCGGCGCGCGGTGGCGTCGTCGTTGCGGGCACGCGCGCGGCAGTATGAATCGCGCCGCCATCTGGCCGAGCGGATCGAAGCGCAAGAGGCGCTGGTGCAGTTGAACGACTCGCTGGAAAGCCGCATCGCCGAACGCACTCACGAACTCGCCTCCGCCAACAACCGGTTGATGATGGAAATTCACGAGCGCGCCAAAGTGCAGGCGGTGCTGGTGCAATCGCAGAAGATGGAAGCGCTCGGGCAACTCACCGGCGGCATCGCGCACGACTTCAACAATCTACTGAACGTCATCATGGTCAACGCGGAGCTGATTGCGCGCGTGAGCAGCGACGAGCGCCTGCGCGGCATGGCGGCCACCGTCAAACGCGCGACCGAACGCGGCGCGAAATTGACGGGACAGTTGCTCACTTTCTCGCGTAACAGCAACCTCGATCTGAAAGCCGTGGACGTGGTGTCGCTGCTGCAAGGCATGCGCGACATCATCACGGTGTCGCTCGGGTCGAGCATCCGTTATACCAACGAGTTCGACGGCGAAGAGATGTGGACTCAGGCCGACGCCAATCAGCTCGAACTGGCCGTTCTCAATCTCGCCATCAACGCGCGCGATGCCATGCCGGGCGGCGGCCAGCTCGGCATTTGCGTGAAGGAGCGCGAGGCGCCCGATCAGACACTCGACGAAGGCCGCTACGTAGTGGTCGAAGTCGCCGATACCGGGTCGGGTGTGCCGGCCGAAGTGGTGTCGCGCGTGTTCGATCCGTTCTTCACCACCAAGCCGATCGGCAAGGGGACGGGGCTCGGCTTGAGTCAGGTCTATGGCATTGCGAGGCAGGCTGGCGGCACCGCGCGTCTGTTCAGCGAGGAAGGCGTGGGCACCACCGTGGAGATCTGGCTGCCGTTGCGCGAACGCGTGGCGCCGCAGGCCGAAGCGGCATCCGATGCTGAAGCGAACGTGGTCGGCGAAAAGCGGGTCCTGGTGGTCGAAGACGACGGCGAGGTGCGCGCCATGCTGGTCGAGTCGCTGAGAATGCTCGGCTACACCGTGACCGAAGCCGCCGATGGACGCGCCGGCCTGAACCGTTTGCGGGACGACAAGCCGGACCTGCTGATGGTGGACTTCGCCATGCCCGGCATGAACGGGATCGACGTGATCGCCGAGGCGCGCAAGATGCGCGAGGATTTGCCGGTGATTCTCGCAACGGGTTACGCGGACGTGGACATTTCCGGGCTGGCGGTGAAGCGCTGCACGATTTTGCGCAAGCCTTTTCAGCTCGATGATCTGGCGCGTACGGTAAGGCTGGGGCTCGCGGCTTGAGCGACGTTGACATCGCGCCCCCCGGTGCCCGTCAACACACGCGGCCATACCGCACCGCGACAAAAAATTCCGATTCAATAGTTTGCTAACGAATTTTTTGGAAATACAATACCGGCCATGTCGAATCTCGATACCTTGCGCCGGACCGTCAGCAGCACGCTGGTCGTCGCCGCCCGAAAATGGCGGCGCACGAGCCATGGCGTGCTGGCGGCCTTCAATGTCTCCGAGGCGTGCGCCACCCCGCTCCTGACCGCCAGCCGGCTCGGCGCGGCCGTGCGCCAGGTCACGCTCGCCGACCACATCGGCATCGAAGGGCCGTCGCTCGTGCGGCTGCTCGATCAACTGTGCGCCGCGGGTCTGATGCGTCGCGACGAAGACCCCGAAGACCGGCGCGCGAAAACCGTGGTGCTCACCAAAGAAGGCCGCGCTGTCACCGCGAAAATGGAAGAAGAACTGGTCACGCTACGCGCGCAAGCGTTGAAAGGCGTCTCGCGCAGCGATCTCGAAGCGACCTTGCGCGTGCTGGCCGCGTTCACAGCCGACGCCAGCGAGCGCGCGGATCAGAACAGCGATATCAGCGGCGATCCGGACAGCGATAAACGCGCCCAAAGCGCCTCGGGCGAACGAGCCCAAGCCGCCAGCAAAGCGGCCAAAGCTACCAAAGCTACCAAAGCGAACAAGTCGAACAAAGGCAAAGCAGACACCGCCGCGCCGCACAGCGCCGGCGACCCGGCTTAACGGTTTATGGTCTACCCTTCCCTTCGCGACTGGCTGTTCTCCGTCAAGACGTTTGCCGCGGCGATGATCGCGCTCTACATCGGCCTCGCGCTCGAACTGCCGCGGCCGTATTGGGCGATGGCGACCGTCTACATCGTCTCGAACCCGTTTGTCGGCGCGACGCGCTCCAAGGCGCTCTATCGTGCGCTCGGCACCATGCTCGGCGCCTCGGCCGCGGTGCTGCTGGTGCCGCCCTTCGTCGAATCGCCGTATCTGTTCAGCGTGATCGTCGCGCTATGGACCGGCACGCTCCTGTATCTGGCGGTGTCCGACCGCACCGCGCGCAGCTACGTGTTCCTGCTGGCCGGCTATACGATGCCGATCATCGCGCTGCCCTCGGTAACCAATCCAGGCGGCGTGTTCGATCTCGCGGTCAGCCGCACCGAGGAGATCACGCTCGGCATCGTCTGCGCGAGCGTTGTCGGCAGTGCGCTGTTTCCGAGCCGGCTTGCGCCGACCATCATCGAGCGGACCGACGCATGGTTTCGGGACGCGGCGTTCTATGCCACCGAAACGTTGTCCGGACGCATTGCCAGCTCGGCGATTTCGGGCGCCCGGCAGCGCATCGCGGCCATCATCAATGGCCTGGAATTGCTGCTGAGCCAGTTGGCCTACGATCACACGCGGCCCGACATTCTGGCGCACGCGCATGAACTGCGCGGTCGCATGCAGTTGCTGCTGCCGATCATGTCGTCGCTCGCCGATCCGCTGATCGCGCTTTACAACAGCGGCCGGCAAACGTGGCCCGAGGGTCTGGAAAGCCTGCTCGCCGATGTCATCAAGTGGTTCAATGAGCCAATGCCCACCGTGAGCGAGGGCTATCATCCCGATCCGGCGGCCGACGCGTTGCGTGAGCGCATCGCGGCGATGCAGCCGCCGCCCTCCGCGCTCGCGGGCTGGGACGGCGCGTTGCTTTCGAATGCACTGTGGCGCATGAAACAGGTGATCGACGTCTGGCAGGACTGCCGCTCGCTGCGCATCATCATCACGCGGGAAGAAGGCTCGTGGCGCCCGCGCTTCCGTCATTGGCGGCTGGGCGGCACCGAGCGCTTCTACGATCACGGCATCATGCTGTTCTCGACCGGCTCGGCCGCGGCGGCCGTGATTCTCGCGTGCAGTTTGTGGATCAGCTCTGGCTGGAACGACGGCGCGAGCGCGGTCACGCTCGCGGCCGTGGCGTGCTGTTTCTTCGCCGCCCTCGACGAGCCCGCGCCGTTCGTGTTCCGCTTCTTCGTGGCGACCGCGATCAGCGTGGTGGCGGCGGGCGTCTATCTGTTCGTCGTATTGCCGCACGTGCATGACTTTCCCATGCTGGTGATCATGTTCGCCGCGCCGTTCATCTTCGTCGGCACGCTGATCCCGCGCCCGCAGTTCAACCTGGCCACGGTGCTGGTCGCGGTGAATACGGCCACCTTCATCAGCATTCAGGACGCGTACGACGCCAATTTTCTGGTGTTCATGAACAGCAATCTCGCGGGCCTCACTGGCTTGCTCTACGCGTATCTGTGGACGCGCGTGACACGGCCGTTCGGCGCCGAACTCGCGGCGGCCCGTCTGTTACGTTCGAGCTGGGCCGACGTGGCGCTCACGGCGTCGACGCGGCCGATCCAGGATCCGCGCAATCTCGCCGCGCGCATGCTCGACCGCCTGATGCAGTTGATCCCGCGCCTTGCCGCCACCGACGACCATCGCCATCCGTCGATCGAAAGCTTTCGCGATCTGCGCATTGCCTTCAACGCACTCGATCTGCGCCGCCTGACCCACAAGCTGGGCGGCGAAGCGCCGGCCGCGATCGATCACGTGCTCGACGACGTGCGTCAGTACTACGAAAGCTGCGTCGATCGCCGCAAGCGCGAGCCGGTGCCCGACAGCCTGATGTCGTCGATCGACGCCGCCGTGGCGCGCGTAACGGCACAGGGGCTCGCCAACGCCGGTGCGCCGAGCGCGGCCTCGCAAACCTCGGCACGCCGGTTGCGCGAAGCGCTGCACGCGCTGGTCGGCTTGCGTCTTTCGCTGTTTCCGGCCACGCTGATCACGCCGACGCCGCCTGAACCAGAGGCCGCTGCCTGATGCGCCCAGCCCGTCACCGCTTTCCAGCCCTCTCCACCCTTTTCCACTTCCCGCGATGATCGGTGAAATCGATATCTTCGGCGTGTTCGTGCCGGCCGTGCTCGTGCTGATGTTGGTCGCGTATCTGATCAACCTCGCCATTCGCACGGTGCTCGCGCGCGTCGGCTTTTACCGCTTCGTCTGGCATCGCTCCATCTTCGATCTCGGCATCTATGTGCTGGTGCTGGGCCTTGTCGTTGTCGTTTCGCACAGACTAATAACGTGAAAAAAACCTGGTTCTCCGTCGGTCAAATTCTGCTGACCCTGATCGTCGTCGTCGTTGCGGCCTTCGTGCTGTGGAAACTGGTCGGCTACTACATGTTCGCGCCATGGACCCGCGACGGACACGTGCGCGCCGACGTGATCCAGGTCGCGCCGGATATCTCGGGGCTGATCTCGTCGGTCGAGGTGGTGGACAACCAGCAGGTCAAGCAAGGCCAGGTGCTGTTCGTGATCGATCAAGCCCGCTATACGCTCGCGCTGCGCCAGGCGCAGGCCACCGCGCAACAACGCCGTGCCACGCTCGATCAGGCGCGCCGCGAAGACGCGCGTAACCGCAAGCTCGGCAACCTGGTCGCCGCGGAGGTGTCGGAAGAAAGCCGCTCGCGCGTCGAACAGGGCGAGGCCGCGCTTGCCGATGCGAATGTGGCTATCGACACAGCGAAGCTGAATCTGCAGCGCGCCACGATCATGAGTCCAGTCGATGGCTATCTGAACGACCGCGCGCCGCGCGTCGGCGAATTCGTCGCGGCGGGGCGCGCGGTGGTCGCGGTGGTCGACATGCATTCGTTCCGTGTCGATGGGTATTTTGAGGAGACCAAGCTGGGTGGCATCGACATAGGCCAGCCGGTGGATATCACGGTGATGGGCGAGCCGACCGTGTTGCGCGGACACGTGCAGAGCATCGTTGCCGCGATCGAGGATCGTGACCGCACGCAAGGCTCGAATCTGCTGCCGAATGTGAATCCGGCGTTCAGTTGGGTGCGGCTCGCGCAACGGATTCCGGTGCGTGTGGCGCTCGATGAAGTGCCTGCGGATTTCCGCATGATTGCCGGGCGCACGGCGACTGTGTCGGTGCGTGATCTGTCGCCCGGCAGTAAGAGGCGTCCGGATGCGGGAGCGTCGGGTGCGGTGGCGGCTTCGGCTTCCTCGTCGGCGTTCCCTTCGGCGTCTGCTACCTCCGCTGCTCCGGCTGGTTCGGCTGCACAGCCGGCGTCGACTGCGGTCACATCATCGGGCGCCTCGCAATGAAGCTGTCGCGCGCCCTGCCCTTATTGCCGTTGCTGCCGTTGGCGGTCGCGCTCAACGGCTGCATGAACGTCGGTCCCAATTACTCGTTGCCGCAACAGGCGCTCGTCAACGCGCCGCTCGCGAATGCGCCGATCGAAGGCGCCGACACGTCTCTGACGACGCGCCAGAACGTGCCGGCCGTGTGGTGGAAGCTGTACGACGATCCCGTCCTGAACGGACTCGTCGACGAGGCACTGCAATCGAACACCGACTTGCGCGTCGCGGCGGCGAACCTCGCGCGCTCGCGTGAAGCGTTGGGCGTGGCGCAAGCTCAAGGCGGCTTTTCCGGCAAGACGTCGGCGCTGATCGAACGCGCGCAGGAGTCCGCCGAACAATACCTGCTCACCGAGAAACTGCCGGTCGTCAATGAAGGCGATATCGGCATCAGCGTCTCGTATGAAATCGATCTGTTCGGCAAGCTGCGGCGTGGCGTGGAGGCGGCGCAAGCGGACACCGAATCCGTGCAGGCCGCGGGCGAACTTGCACGGATCACCGTGGTGGCGGACGTGGTGCGCTCTTACGTCGAGCAATGTTCGGCCGCCGAGGAACTCAGGATCGCGCAACAGTCGCTGGCCTTGCAGAAACAGCGCGTGGACGTATCGCGCCGGCTGCGCGACGCGGGCCGCGGCAATCAGCCCGACGTGACGCGCGGGCAAACCCAGGTCGATACGTTGTCGGCTGATATTCCGCGCTATAGGGCGCGCCGCAAGATCGCGCAGTACCGCCTCGCGGCGTTGCTCGCCCGCGCGCCGTCCGACCTGCCGCCGGCCGTGCTCGCTTGCGACAGGCTGCCGCAAATCCGTCAGCCGATTCCGGTCGGCGACGGCGCCGCGCTGCTCAAGCGCCGCCCGGACGTGCGCGAGGCCGAACGTCAACTGGCGGCGTCCACGGCACGTATCGGCGTCGCTACCGGGGCGCTGTATCCGACGGTGAGCATCGGTGCGTCGGCGGGTTTGACCGGCGTTCTGGAAGACCTCGGCACGTCGCCCACGGCGCGCTGGGGCTTCGGTCCGTTGATCAGCTGGACGTTCCCGGCAAACGGCGCGCGTGGCCGTGTGCGTGAAGCGCAGGCATCGAGCCAGGTGGCGTTGGCGAAGTTCGACGGCGTGGTGCTGACCGCGCTGCGCGAGACCGAAACCAGTCTCGCGACCTATGCGTCGGATTACGCCCGCGCCGACGCGCTGCATGCCGCGGTGAAGTCGGCGACGGAGTCGGCGGATGAAACGCACCGGCTGTATCGCGCGGGACGTGAGTCGTTTATTTCCGATCTGGATGCGACGCGCACGTTGACGTCGACGAAATCACAGGCGGCGGCCGCGGATGGCCAGGTGGCGATCGATCAGGTGAATCTGTTCCTCGCGCTGGGCGGAGGGTGGGAAGTTGATCCGCAGAACGCGTCGGGTAATTCGACGCCGGCGGCTGCGGTGCCGGTTAAGGCAACGACGGCGCCGACGGCCGCTGCGGCAAAAGCGCCTTAACGCGGCTTTTTATGTTGATTGTCTAACGCGGGACGCTATTCAAGCGATCGCTTTAGACAATCCGCTTGCCGATCTATCTACCGCAGCGGCACAACCCCACGCCGCACGTGCGCACATTCCGCACTTCCGCTCGCAACTCGCGAGCGATCTGCGCGACCGCATCTTCAGCACGCGCCTTGCCGCACATGAAAATATCGAGCGCGGCGCAGCGATACTCCGGCCACGTATGAATCGTTGCCGTGACGCGCGTCCAGCTTACGAATTATTTTTGACAAGCTTTCTTTTACCTTTCATTTCGGGTTAAATACATGTCACCAACCACACATTACGGGGACATGTATGTCGCAATTCATGAAAAGCGCAGCCACGCTGGGCGGCTGCATCGGCATCTTCACGGCGGTCGTCGCCGTGGTGGAATTGCTGGCAGGTTGAGCGCGCGCGGCGGGCTCTTTCGATAGCGCGAAACACCTAGGCGGCATTACGCGGGGCGGCGCTTTGCCGCCGCCTGGTGGATTGCCGCCCGTACCCGTGGATAGGTGCCGCAACGGCATACGATGTGCGACATCGCCGTGTCGATGTCGGCGTCGGTCGGTTTGGGATTGTGCTTGAGCAACGCGCAGGCCGCCATCAGTTGCGCGCTCTGGCAGTAGCCGCACTGCACCACGTCGAGATCGATCCACGCGGTCTTCAATGCCTGTGCTTCGGGTCCCTGCAAGCCTTCGATGGTCGTGATCTTCTGTGTATGCAGCGTCGACATGAGTGTCTGACACGCGAAGCAGAGTTCGCCGTCGACGTGGATCATGCACGCGCCGCAAATCCCCACGCCGCAGCCGAACTTGGTGCCCGTCATGCCGAGTTCGCAACGCAGCACCCACAGCAGCGGCATGTCCGGCTCGGCTTGTACCGCCACCGCCCGGCCGTTGATGTTCAGCGATCCCATTGCTTACCTCCATGAGTATTCGAATTCGGCGCGCTTTCCGTGAGCTTCACGCGAGCTTCAACGGCAGCGAGCGCAGGCGCTGGCCGGTCAGCTTGAACACCGCATTGGCAACCGCCGGCGCGACCGGCGGCACACCCGCTTCGCCCACGCCTTGCGGATGCATCTGGCTCGGTATGATGTCCGTATCGATCACCGGACAATCGTCGATCCGCACCACCGGAAAATCCAGAAAGTTTTTCTGCTGCACCTGACCGTCGACGAGCGTGATCTCGTCCTGCAACGCGGTGGAGAGACCGAAGACGACCGCGCTCTCCATCTGCTGACGAATCAGATTCGGATTCACCGGCATGCCGCAATCGATCACGCAAACCACCCGATGCACACGAATCTTCTTACCCGGCCCGATCGACACTTCCGCGACCTGCGCAACCACGCTGCCGAACGCCTCATGCAACGCGACGCCACGCGCGCGCGGCGCGCCGTCGGCGGCACGCGTCAACGGATGTTCCCAGTCCGACAACGCCGCGACGCGCTTTAATACCGCCAGATGCCGTGGATGCTGCTCGAGCAGCGCAGCGCGAAACGCAATCGGGTCTTTGCCGGTTGTCACGGCGAGTTCGTCGGTAAAGCCCTCGGTGAAGAACGCCTGATGCGAGTGGCCGACCGAGCGCCAGAAACCGACCGGCACCGGCAGTTCGACGATCTTGTGCGCGACGCGCGCAGCGGGCCATTCGTAGGGCTGATCGAATGCGCCTTCGCAGGTGGTCTTGTCGATGGGAAGGCGCGGCGCGCCGTAGTAGCGCGCGAGCGCTTCCGGCACGATCGCCTGACTCGCCGACGTGGCCTGCCACGCCACCAGCTTGCCGTCGTTGTCGAACCCGGCTTTCAGCCGCGACAGGCATGCCGGACGATAGAAGTCATGTGTGAAATCCTGGGCCCGCGACCAGAGGGTTTGCACCGGACGGCCACCGCCCTCGCGCGCAATCGCCGCGGCCTGGGCGATGAAATCCAGCTCCAGACGCCGCCCGAACGCGCCGCCGAGCAGAAGCGTTTGCACGTCGACCTTGTCGGCGTCGAGGTCCAGCACTTTCGCCACGTGGTGTCGCGCGAGCGCGGGCATTTGCGTGGAGACCCAGACCGTGGCCGCGCCGTCCGCGACCTGCACGGTGCAATTGAGCGGTTCGACCGCGCCATGCGCGAGATACGGCGCGCGATATTCGGCGCTGACGGTGCGCGCCGCGCGGCTCAACGCGGCATCGGTGTCGCCCAAGTGGTAGTAAACGTGGCCGGCGCTGTCGTCGAGTGCTTGCGCGAGCCGGCGATCGACGTCCGCATTCGACAGTTTCGCCGCTGGGCCGTCGTGCCAGATCACGTCGATCGCGGCGACCGCGTTCGTCGCGCGAAACGGGTTGTCAGCGATCACCGCGACGCCGCCAGTACCCCCGCTGTACGGCGCGACGGCGAACGCCTTGATGAAGCCCGGCATTTTGCCGGCGGCCGTTGCGTCGAACTTCGCCACCGAACCGCCCAGCGTCGGGCACATCTCGACGCTCGCATAGAGCAGCCCGTCCGGCAGCACGTCGATGCCGAAGCGCGCCGTGCCGTTGATCTTCGACGCCGCTTCGATACGGCGTAACGGTTTGCCGATCAGCTTGAAGCCGGCGGGATCTTTCAGCGTCACCTTGCGCGGCAGCGCCTGCTGCGCGGCCATCGACGACAATTCGCCGAAGCTCGCCTTGTGGCCAGACGGGTGCAGCACCTGACCGCCTTCAGCGCGGCATTCACCCGCTGGCACTTTCCATTGCGCGGCCGCTGCGCTGATCAGCATGGCGCGGGCGGACGCGCCGGCTTCGCGCATCGGCGTCCATAGATCGTTGATGCTCGATGAACCGCCGGTCATCATCGTGCCGGCTTCGCGCACCAGCTTGCGGGTCATCCAGACGGTGGCGCGCTTGATGGTGCCGTCGTCATCGGGGCGAAACGGCAGGTCGTCGATAATGCTTTGCACGCTGTTGTAGATCCTGTCGATGGGCGAGTCTTCGACGCGCACCTGCGACCAGTCGGCGTCCAGTTCTTCGGCGAGCAGCATCGCGAGGCCGGTGTGGATGCCCTGCCCCATTTCCGCCTTGCACATCATGATCGTCACGCTGTTGTCGGCGGCGATCTTGACCCAGCCGTTGAGCGCCACTTGCGTGCCTTGCGCCGGCAGCGGCATGGAGGTGGTCAAACGCTGTCCCGGTGGCAGCACAGACCAGCCCACCAGCAATGCGCCGACAGCGCCGGCGCCGCCGAGCAGAAAGGTTCTGCGTTTCAACATGGCATGGTTCGGTCAGCTTGCACGATGGCTGGGAAGCTGTGAAGGCGCGGATCGACGCCTGGCGTTGTTCCTCGGAATAGTAATAAGACGGGGGAGTGGATGTGGGACTTAAATGCGGGCTTTTATGGTTGGGGGGCTTGGGGCGGGGGATGGGGAGGATGGCGGGAATGGGGGGATGTCGTGGGGTGTTTCATTAAATGATGTAGACGGCTTGCTGCCGACGGCTCGCTGCGTGGCAGCAAGCCGGCCTCTGGTGGCGTATCCACGAAACGCTGCTGGCCGACCTGGCGAAAAAATAAACGGCCAAAGCTCACAGACTGGCGCAAGCCCGCGCAGAAAACACTATCTCATCGTCGACGCGAAAGGTATCCCGCTCGCAATCATCCTGAGCGCGGCAAACCGGCACGACATTATCCAGCTTGACGCGTTGGTCGATGCCGTTTCACATATTCCCGGCAAGCGTGGGGCGCCCGCAAAAATCGGCTCGCCGCACGGCAGCGGACTTGGCAAAACGCGCTGGTCCGTCACGCGTTCGATTGCACGACTTCACTCGTCTCGACTGCTGACGATTCGTTACGAAAGCCATGCTCATGTTGACGAGGCATTCAAGTCTTTGGTCTGTACGTAAATTTGCCGAAGCGTCTAAAGCCTCCGTTTAATCAATTCCGCAAGGGCTTCCAAGGCTTATCTGAAAATAGAACCAATTATGCGTAGTGTGTATCAATTTCTCTCTAACGCCTCGGTCTAGAGGCCTAACGGGAGAAGCTCTCCGGAAGTTTCTCCCGCTGCCTGCTGCATTTCGCAATCGACACGTCGCCATTCCTGACGTTGCAGGTAAATCACCTCACACATAAACCAGCGCCTTCCGCTGCATCTCACTTTTCCAAACGATTACCCTCGCATGACGAATGGTTAACGGTTTTTTGTGCGGTTTGCCGATCGTAAGGACGAACGATCACAGCAGAATCTGGAAGATCTAAAAAATGAAAGAAGAGAGAACGAAAACCGGAAAGGTCGATTTTCATCGCGCAGTCGCCTGGACGGATGCGATCCGGTTGAGGCTATCCACACGCCGAATCGTTGTGAGTGTTGCAGGCGTACCCCTATTGGTGACCCTAGCCGCGTGTGGCGGAAGCGGCGGGAATAGCACCGCTTCCCAGGAAGCGCCGACCGCTAGTGATAAGGTGGAGGTGGCCGCCGCAGCGAGCGCCGCCAGTTCCGCCGCGGTTCCGCTCGCCCTATCGCTGAAGATGAACACGACCAGTATTTCGTCCGACTCGCAGACCGATAGTTTCATCGTCAAGTATAAAACAGGCACCGTTGAACGCGGATCAACGGCGGCAGTCCAGTCGAAACTCGACAAGCTGGCGAGCGCCTTTCCAGCGAGGGCGCACCATGCGCGCCGTATGGGTGTCGGCTCCGATGTGATAACGACAGAGCGCAAACTGAACCCCAAGGAAGCCAAGACGTTCATGCGCGCCATTGCAGCGGACCCGAACGTTGAATACGTGGAGCCGGATGTGCCTATATCCGCAAGTTCGACTCCCAATGACCCGTTTTACAACATGCAATGGGGGCTCTTCTCAAACCTTGACCTGTATCAGCCCAATGTCGGGATTCGCGCGGCCAGCGCGTGGAATATCGCGACCGGCGCAGGAATCACTATCGGACTGGTGGACAACGGCACAACAAGTCACAGCGACCTGAATGCGAATGTTATCCCACAGGGCTATGACTTTACCTACCTTGGTCCTCCGGGTGGATCAAATCCTGGCATAGGAAGAAGTTGCGGAGTCACGTATCACGGCACTCACGTTGCAGGCATCATGGCGGCCGTGACGAACAACGGCGTCGGGATTTCAGGAATTGCGCCGTCCGCAAAGGTCCTTTCCGCGCGAGTGCTTAATGAGTGCGGTACTGGCGTGCTCTCCTCTGCTTCGGACGCGGTGATGTGGGCCTCTGGCGGGTCGATTCCGGGAATACCAAACAACGTTCGCCCCGTAAACGTTATTAATTTAAGCGTTAGCGGCCCTGGTCAATGTTCAAAATCGATACAGGCTTCAGTCGACTACGCGACCAGTCACGGCGTAATCGTTGCTGTTGCTGCCGGAAACAATAACGACGATACGTCGAATTACCAGCCCGCTAATTGTTACGGCGTTATTGCCGTCGGCAATACTCAGGAAAACGGTGTGCGAGGTTATTTATCGAACTATGGGCCCGTTGTTGACATTGCCGCGCCGGGCACCAACATTTACTCAACCTATAACGATGGCACCCGGTCGTTGGGCGCTGAGAGTTATGCTTACGAATCTGGCACATCGATGGCTGCACCGATGGTTAGCGGCGTCGTTGCTCTAGTAAAGTCTGTGGCACCGGTCCCGTTAAGCGCGGCCGAAATGCGCACGCTGATCACGCAGCACGCGCAACAATTTCCTCTACAGCCTGATCTACCGCTGGGCTCGGGTATCCTAGACGCAACGGCGACAGTTGCCGCTGCCAAGGCTGGAGAAATTCCAGCAGCGGCAGATTTCAAATGTTCGCAGGGCGCAACTGGGATGCTGGTGACATGTACGGACCTGTCTACTGCGAGAGGTGTTGCATCGATCAAGTCTTGGGCCTGGAACTTTGGCTCGGGTAATCAGGTTGATATGGTAAGCACGCAATCAGTGAACCCAAACAACAACTACGAATATCCTGGCACTTACAACATCACCTTAACGGCCACTGACAGCACAAGCGCAGTTAGCAGGGTAACGCGACCCTTTACGGTCGTCGCTCCTGAATCAACCGATCTGAATTTCGACGTCAATTTCCAGATTGCTGCGACAGCAAACGTCATGAAGTATTTCAAGCTGGACGTTCCGGCTGGCGCGCCAATCCTGAGGGTGGCCCTCTCGAACAGGTCTAGCCTTGAATCGGGAATGATGTATCTCAGGGCAGGATCGCCTACTACGGTAAACGCATCTTGCGTGAGGACCTTTGCATCAGGCAGCGGCGCCCAATGCATCCTGTCGAACCCGGCCGCAGGCACTTATTACATTATTGTGAGCCCTAATACGAACCTCAATGACGATGTGATTTACGCTACCTATACGCCGTAAAGCTTCTGGTACGCGAAGGCCTCCTGCGTCACCCTTGCGGCGCGCAGGAGCACAACTTCTCGAACAAGAGAAGCTAGCTATCTTTGAAAATGTCCAATCCATCCGCCAGTAGTTCTGATGTAATAGACGTAACCGCCCTGATTGCCAGTGCGGACGCCGATTTTTCCGCCTTGCGTTTCAGCGATGCGGCGAGCGCCTATCAGCAGGCGTTGGCCCTAAGCCCGTACAATATCCACGCACTGCATCGTATGGGGCTGGTGTGCGTGCACCTGAAAAAAATTGCAGAAGCGGATATGTATCTGGAGCGCGCTCTACAGGCTGATTCTGCACGGGCCGACCTGTGGGAACACGCAGGCTTAATTGCCGCAATGAACGCCGACTACATGCGTTCGGAAGCCTACTATCATCGCGCGATGGGCCTCTCTGGAAGTACCGCCACTTTGCATCGTAATCTCGCGGATTGCCTGCGACTGGGCGGGCGCCTCGCTGAAGCGAAAGTACAATACAAGGAGGCTCTTTCTATAGAAGCGAAGCTCCTTCATGCGATGCGCGCCATCGCGCGCATAAGTGCCGAACTCGGGAACATTGATGACGCTGCCGACTACTGGCTACGCGCCTGGGCGTTCGACTCGACTTCGTTGCAAGACGGGCTTGAGTTGGTCAGTGCGTTAGCAAAAGCCAAGCGAACAACGCTAGTTGACGAAACGATTGCACAAATCAGAAATCGGGAAGCGGATAATGCCGAGGCATTGCAGGCGCTGTGTCTCGCGTTATATAGGATTGACCGTTTCACCGATATGCTCAGTGTTGCCCGTCAGGGACTCAAGATCGATCCGCGACGCGTCACACTGCACCACTACGCGGCACATGCCCTGAGCGTGCGCGGCAAAGTTGCAGAAGCGCTGGTCTACAGCAGGGAAGCGGTACGGCTCACACCTGACGATCCAGTCATGCAGTGCCAGCTTGCATGCCTCGAACTGAGCCAAGGCGACTATAAGAACGGATGGGCGCGTCGCAATATGACTTATGCCATGCCCCTAGCGCGCGCCACATTGGTATTTCCAAATTTTCCGGTGTGGAATGGCGAACCAGTTTCGGGGTGCCGTTTCTTGCTCGTAGGCGAGCAAGGACGTGGTGACGAAATCCAATTCATCCGGTTTGCCGAATGGCTGCATCAGCGAGGCGCAATTGTCGATGCGCTGGTCAGCCAACCCGTCGCCAAAATCGCGGCCAGCATGACCAGCGTACGGTCGGTTTTTACAAAAATACCGGCCGGACCTTACGGCTACTGGAGCCATATGCTAAGGATGCCGGAGTACATGAAGCTTGATCTGCCCATGCTGCCTATTGCTATGCCATACATTTCAGCATCGCAGCGCCATATTGACCAATGGCGGTTAAGAATCGATGCAGCCTCACCCTTAGCTGCATACAAGAAAAACGCAAGAATCGGTGTAGTGTGGGCAGGTGGCCCCCACACCGCTCTCGATCGGTTCCGGTCAATTAGTATCGAAGCGCTAAAACCTCTTTTTTTGCACCCCGGCACGACATGGTTTTCAGTACAGAAAGGCGAGCATGAATGCGACAGCGAAGCCTTGGCGGATAAGTTCGATTTGCACACGCTCGGTCCAATCATCGAAGACTTCACCGACACGCTCGCCATACTTAAAACGCTTGACCTGCTCATTACTGTTGATACGGCCGTTGCGCATCTTGCCGGTGCGGCGAACCTTCCTGTCTGGGTACTTTTGCCCGCGTATTCCGAGCTGCGATGGCTGACCGACAGAACCGACAGTCCCTGGTATCCATCGATGCGGCTATTCCGCCAGCGCGAACTCGGAGAGTGGGATCCAGTTATCGAAGAAGTGCGGGAAGCTCTGACGGATTGGTGCAGTACCTGACCAATATAGCGGCCGCGCCTTGAGCCATGCAGTTCTCACGGGGCAAAGAAAAGCAAAACCTGCGGGGTGCAGGCGGACCGGTTCGCTGGCACGCACAACCCATTCGACGATATCGCGCAGGTTTCAGGTACCGGACCAATACGTTCTTTCTGTCAGATCGTTACGACCCGATGGCCGCGACCATGAGATGGTTCGCCGTGACAAACTCGCAAAAGCTTCTTAGAAGCTAAGGCATGAGCATCAAACATTTTCGAGCGTCTGGGACGCTATCGAAGACACGCCCGAGCAAGCGGAGACCATGAAGCTTCGCTCGGTGCTGATGATGGCGATCAAAGACCATATCACCCGCACCGGAATGAGTCAGGCGGAAGCGGCCAGGCGCTTCTGCGTCACCCAGCCGCGCGTGTCCGATCTCATACGCGGGAAGATCAATCTGTTCGCGCTCGACGCGTTGGTCAACATGGCGGTCGCGGCGGACATGCGGGTCGAGATGCGCGTACTGAATGGCCCTTCGAAACACAGCGCCGGGACCTCGGAGGATAAGACGGTAGCGCGCAAAAAAGTCCGCTGCAACGGCAAAAAAAGACCCCAACAACAAAGAAGCCAACGGCAAAGACGCCCACACGGCGTAGCAAGCTCGGCGCCGCCGTTGCCGCGCAGATGCGCTGATAGATAGCTCGCGCGTCGGCTTCAGCGGAAAACAGACGCGCCGCCGCACCTCCCTTCAATCTCACCGCCGGTTCGACCCCGACACCACATCGATCCACACGGCCAGCACGAGAATGCTGCCCTTCACGATCATCTGCCAATAAGCATCGACGTCCAGCATCGACATGCCGTTGTCGAGGCTCGCCATCACCAGTGCGCCGATCAGCGCGCCATAGACTGTGCCGGAACCGCCGCGCATCGACGTGCCGCCGATAAAGCACGCGGCAATCGCATCGAGCTCGCCCATCGATCCCGCCGACGGCGAACCCGCCGCAAGCCGCGCCGTATTGACAATCCCGCCGAACGCGCACATCAGCCCCATCAGCGCAAAGATCGCCAGTTTCACGCGATTGGTGTTGACGCCCGAGAGCCGAGTCGCTTCGAGGTTAGAGCCGACCGCATAGATACGTCGCCCGAACACGGTCTGCGTGGCGATCCACGTGAAAATTCCCAGCAACGCAAGCAGCAATAGAACCGGCACCGGAATACCGCCGTAACGATCGAGCGTCGCAACGAAGCCGGCGAGAATCACACCCGCGCCGACCACCTTCACCACGTCCTGCCAGAACGGCACCACCCGCAATTGATAGCGCTCTCGGTTACGCCGCTGCCGTATCGTCAGAAAAGCCAGCAGCAGAAACAGCACCACCGCAAGCGTATCGCCGGCGAGCCGCGGCAAATAACCTTGACCGACGAACACGAAACTGTCCGACACCGGCGCGATCGTCGAGCCGCCTGTCACGCCGAGCAGAATGCCGCGATACGCGAGCATGCCGCCGAGCCCGACGATAAACGAAGGCACACGCCGGTAAGTCGACCACCATCCGTTGAACATGCCCACCAGCACGCCGAGCAGCATCACCACCGGCAACGTGACGCCGATCGGCCAGTGGCGGTTGACGTCGAGTATCGCCGCCACGCCGCCGAGCAAACCGAGCAACGACCCAACCGACAGATCGATCTCGCCGGCGATGATCACGAACACCATGCCGCATGCCAGCATGCCGGTAATCGACATCTGCCGCAGCAGGTTCGACAGGTTGCGCGGCGTGACGAACGCGCCGTGCGTGAGCACCGAAAAGAAAATCCAGATCGCGGCCACAGCGATCAGCAGCGCGAGAATCTTGTAGCGCGCGAACAGTTGCTGAATGCGCTGTGGACCACCGAATGCGCCTCGCGGCACGGCTTCGTCGGCGCGTTGGGAAGTAACGTCGGGCGTCATGCGGCACTCGCTGCGGTTGGGTTCGGGGATCGCTGCACGGGACGGATCGCGGCGCTGAGAATGTCCTCCTGCGTGAGGCCGTCGTTGACGAAATCGCCTCGCAACTCGCCTTCACCGATCACCAGCACGCGATCGCTGATGCCGAGCACTTCCGGTAATTCGGAGGACACCATCACGATCGACATGCCGCGTTGCGCCAGTTGAAAAATCAGCTTGTAGATTTCGAATTTCGCGCCGACGTCGACGCCGCGCGTGGGTTCGTCGAGAATCAGCACCTTCGGATTAGTCAGCAACATGCGTGTCAGCACGGCCTTTTGCTGATTACCACCCGACAGACTCGCAATCGACAACATGGGATGCGCGGCACGCACCGAAAGTCGCTTCATCTCCGTATGAATCGTATCGAGTTCGGCAGCGGAGTCGATTCGCCCACCCGAAGCAAAGCGCAGCAACACCGCCAGCGTGATGTTGTGGCCGACGCTCAGCCCCGGCACGATGCCGTGGCGCTTGCGATCTTCCGGCACCATGCCAATGCCCGCGCGAATCGCATCGACAGGTGCGCGAATCTTGAGCGGCTTGCCGTCCATCACCACGGTCGCCTCGCTCACGCCGGGATACGCGCCGAAGATCGCCTGCATCAACTCCGTGCGCCCCGCGCCGACCAGACCCGCCACGCCGAGAATCTCGCCATGCCGCAGCGCGAACGACACATCGTTCACACGCTTGCGACGCGGATTGGTCACGTCGAAGCAGGTGACGTGGCGCGCTTCGAAGATCACGTCGCCAATCGGATGCGGCTCGCGCGGAAACAGGTTCTTGATTTCGCGGCCCACCATCAGCGAAATGATGCGGTCGGTGGTGAGCGCGCGCATTGGCTCGGTCGCGACATGACGTCCGTCGCGAATCACGCTGATCGTGTCGCAGACAGCCGCCACCTCATCGAGCTTGTGCGAGATATACACGCAGGCCACGCCGCGCCGCTTCAGATCGCGCACGATGTCGAGCAGAATGCGGATCTCGGAAGAAGTCAGCGAAGAAGACGGTTCATCGAGAATCAGCAGCTTTGCGCGCTTGTTCAGCGCCTTCGCAATCTCGATCAACTGCTGATGACCGCCGCCATAGTTCATCACCGGTTGTGCGGCATTGATGCCGCTAATGCCGAGTTCGCGCAGCAATTCGTCGGCGCGCTGGTACATCGCGGCGTAATTCATGCGGCCGCCCGGCAGCGTGATTTCATTGCCGAGGAAGATGTTCTCCGCCACCGACAACTCCGGCACCAGCATCAACTCCTGGTGAATGATGATGATGCCGGCGCGTTCGGTGTCGCGCACGCTGGCGGCTTTCAGCGGCTCGCCTTCCCAGATGATTTCGCCGTCCCATGTGCCCCACGGATATACCCCGGAGAGTACTTTCATCAGCGTCGATTTGCCCGCGCCGTTCTCGCCGCACAGGCCCACGCACTCGCCGGGCGCGACCGTGAGGTCGATGCCGTCGAGCGCCTTCACGCCGGAAAACGCCTTGACGATGCCGCGCATCGTCATGAGAGCTTGCGTCATTCGCTATGCCTCGCTGCAAGGCGCGCGGCGGCGCCGATACGCATGACACGCATCGAGGTCCGCCGCGCACACGTTACGCTCATTGGCTCGCGAGCTGGGCCTGGCTATAGAAGCCGTCCTTGACGACTACATCGACATTGCTCTTGGTGAGCAACGTGGGTTGCAGGAGCACGGTGTCGACTTTCTTCTTGCCGTTGTCGTATTGCGAGTTAAAGGCGGGTTTTTCGCCCTTTGCAAGTGCCACGGAAAGCTTGGCCGCTTCGCCGGCAATCAGTTTCAGCGGCTTGTAGACGGTCATGGTCTGCGTACCGGCAATCACACGTTTCACGGCCGCGAGGTCCGCGTCCTGGCCCGACACCGGCACTTTGCCCGCCATGTGTTGCGCGGCTAGCGCCTGGATCGCACCACCCGCGGTGCCGTCGTTCGATGCGACGATCGCGTCGATCTTGTTGTTATTCGCCGTCAGCGCATCTTCGACAATGCGCAGCGCCGTGGACGCGCTCCATTCCGGCACCCACTGCTGACCGACCACTTTGATGTCGCCCTTATCGATGGCGGGCTTCAGTACCTTGAGCTGGCCTTCGCGCAACATCTTGGCGTTATTGTCGGTCGGCGCGCCGCCGAGCAGGAAGTAGTTGCCCTTCGGTTGCGCGTTGTAGACGCCTTGCGCCTGCAATTCGCCGACCTTTTCGTTATCGAACGAGATATAGGCGTCTACATCGGCGTCGAGAATCAGGCGGTCATATGAAACGACCTTGATGCCCGCTTTCTTCGCTTCGGCGACTACGTTGCCGAGCGTCTTCGAATTGAACGGCACGATCACGATGACATCGACGCCGCGCGAGATCAGGTTTTCGATCTGCGAGATCTGCCGCTCTTCGCTCGCATCGGCGGATTGCACCGACACTTTCGCGCCGAGCTTTTCCGCTGCGGCGACGAAATAGTCGCGATCGCGCGACCAGCGCTCGACGCGCAGATCGTCGATACAGAAGCCAATTTCCGGATGATCCTTGCTTGCATGCGCGAGCGGCGCGACAAGCGACAGGCTGGCGAGCACCGCTCCACACACGAGCGAACTCAATACGGTACGACGCGTTGCGAATTTCATCTCTGTCTCCTTCTTCTGATAGCCGGAATACCGGATTGGACGGTTTGCGCTGCGAGCCGCAAGACCGGACAAGCGACAACCCAAAGCTTCCTGTTTCGCGCGGTCGGCGTGGCCGCGCGATTTTTTATGTGGTGTGGCTACTTTCTGATGCGTTGCTTCTTGAGACACCGATCAGCGTCCGCTGTAAATTGCCTGGTTCACGATGTTTTCCATCAGTTCCTGATGGCCGCTTGCGTGCTGCGGGTTTAGACCGCGCGCCAGCGCATCCGCCGCCAGCGTAGAGAGCGAATAGTCGCCGGAAAGAATCTTGCGGCCGAACTCCGCGTCCCAGCCCGCGTAACGTTGACGTTTGAATTGATCGAGACGATCGTTTTCGATCAGCACCGCCGCGCGCTCGACGGCGAGCGCGAGGTTGTCGATCGCCCCGATGTGGCCGTAGAACAGATCTTCCGGATCGACACTTTGGCGCCGTACTTTCGAATCGAAATTCATGCCACCGGTTGTGAAGCCGCCGTGTTTGAGAATTTCGTAGAAGGCGAGCGTCAGTTCTTCCACACTATTTGGGAACTGGTCCGTATCCCAGCCGTTTTGCGGATCGCCGCGATTCGCATCGACGCTGCCGAAAATACCGAGCGCGTAGGCCGTGGCGATCTCGTGATGAAACGAGTGGCCCGCGAGCGTCGCATGATTGGCCTCGATGTTGACCCGAATCTCTTTGTCGAGCCCGTGTTGCAGCAAAAAGCCATGCACGGTCGCGACATCGTAATCGTATTGATGCTTGGTCGGCTCCTGCGGCTTGGGTTCAATCAGCAGCGCGCCTTTAAAGCCGATCTTGTGCGCGTGGTCGACGACCATATGCAGAAAACGGGCGAGTTGATCGCGTTCACGCACGAGGTCAGTATTGAGCAAGGTGTCGTAACCTTCGCGTCCGCCCCACAGTACGTAGTTATCGCCGCCGAGCCGTTGCGTCGCATCGAGCGCATGGCGCACCTGTGTTGCCGCAAACGCAAACACCTCCGGATCAGGACTGGTCGCGGCGCCAGCCGCGTACCGTGGATGCGAGAACAGATTGGCCGTGCCCCACAGCAGTTTGATGCCAGTGCTCTCCTGCTTGCGCGCCAGATAGTCGGTGATGCGCAGGAAGTTTTCGCTGTATTCTTTCAGGCTCGCGCCCTCGGGCGAGACGTCGGTATCGTGAAACGTGTAGTACGGTGTGCCGAGCTTCGAAAAAAACTCGAACGCGGAATCCGCCTTTTGCTGCGCCCGCTCCATCGCGTCGCCGGCTTGCTGCCAGGGACGCCGAAACGTTCCCTGTCCGAAAATATCCACGCCCGGCCAGACGAACGTATGCCAGTAGCACACCGCAATGCGCAGATGTTCTTCGAGTGTCTTGCCGAGCACCTTTTTGCTTTTATCGTAGTGGCGGTACGCAAGCGGGTTATCCGATTGAGGGCCTTCGTAGCGGATCTCGGGAATGTGTTCGAAGTAAGACATCAGCGTCTCCAGTTTATGGTGCACCGCAACCCGTGCGACGTCGCCGCGCCGAGTGACAAGGGTGACGCCATGCTGCCGCTTGCCAGTTGCATCGGCAATTGCGAAATTGCGCAGCGTGCTTGATGTTTCTTACCGCCCTCGATTTTGTTTCGCACCGGCGCGCGATTCGGGGCCTAGAATAACCAGACGCTTAAAACCGCTGCCGTTCAGATTAAGTGTCCAACAGGAGACGAAGGCGTGACGGGTCATTGGCCCGCGCGCAGCTCAACCGCCATGACCCGTCCGCAAACACCACAGACGACCCATCGGATCGCGCTGCTGTTCAACGCGAACAAGGTCTACGACCGCGAGATCATCACCGGCATCGGCAACTACCTGCTGTCCACGCGCGTGGCGTGGGATCTGTTCCTCGAAGAAGATTTTCGCTGCCGGCTGACCGGCATCGAACGCTTCGACGGCGACGGCATCATTGCGGATTTCGACGATCCTGCCGTGGGCGAAGCACTGCGCGATTGTCCGTTGCCGGTGGTCGCCGTGGGCTCGTCGTTCGAAGATCCGGCGCACTATCCTCCGGATTTACCCTATATCGCCACTGATAACAGCAAGCTCGTCTCGCTCGCCTACACGCATCTGATCGGCGCGGGTCTCGAGCACTTCGCGTTGTATAGCCTGCCGCAGGCGCAGGAGAACCGCTGGGCTCAACAGCGCGAACTCGCGTTCGCTCATCTGCGCAGCGCGGATGGACACAGCGCGGAGCAGATCGACAGCGAGATGTATCGCGGCCTGTCGACCAGCGCGCCGTCATGGAACCAGGCGACCGAACAACTCACCGCGTGGCTGCGGGATTTGCCGAAGCCGGTCGGCGTGATCGCCGTGACCGATGCGCGTGCTCGGCATCTGCTTCAGGCGTGTTTGATCGCCGGCATTCCTGTGCCCGAAGAAGTCGCGATCATCGGCATCGACAATGATCCGTTGACGCGCACGTTGACGCGCATTCCGCTTTCTTCGGTAATTCAGGGCACTGAGGAAATGGGCCGCACCGCCGCTCACCTTTTGCATCAGATGCTGCGTGGCGCGCGGTTTCCGGGGCGGCGCATTCTGGTGCCGCCCGTCGGCATCAACGTGCTCGAATCGACGAAGCACCAACCGCTGGCGAGTCCGTATGTGATGCGGGCGCGGCACTTCATCCGACAGTACGCGTGCCAGGGTATTCGCACCGAGCAGGTTGCCGACTATGTGGGCGTGTCGCGCTCGTCGCTCGAAGAGTACTTTCGGCGCGAACGGCAGTGCACCGTGCATCAGGAAATCCTGCGCCATAAACTCGATGTCGCGAAGGCACTGCTGGCGAAGCGCGATGCGTCGAGTGCGGAAGTGGCGATCCGTTGCGGCTTCACGTCGCTGCAATACATGTACGCGGTGTTTCGCCGTGAACTCGGCTGTACGCCGCGCGAATACCAGGAGCGGGCGAACTCGACGTCCGCGCCGGGCTGAGCATGCCTATTCTCTCTTCTTCTCACTGACGACATGATCAGCATCGCACAACTTTCTTCCGAGCCGTGGGGCACATTGCGCGGCGGCGATTCCGTTCGACTCTTCACGCTGCGCAACGCGCACGGTATGAAAGTCGCCATCAGCGATCTGGGCGCGACGCTGGTCTCGTGGCATGCGCCGGATCGCGCCGGCGTGCTCGGCGATATCCTGCTCGGCCACGACACGCCCGCTGAATATGTGGCGGCCACCACTTACATGGGCGGACTGATAGGCCGCTGGGCGAACCGCATTGCCGATGCGCGCTTTACTCTCGATGGCATCGAGTACACGCTCGATCGCAATGAAGGCGCGAACCTGCTGCATGGTGGCACGGTGGGATTTCATCGCGCGCTGTGGGACGTGAGTGAGGACAACGGCGCGTTGCTCATGCGGCTGGAGTCGCCCGAAGGCGATGCCGGTTTTCCCGGCAACGTAACCACGCAAGTGCGCTACTCGCTCGATGACGACGGCACGCTGACCATCGCCTATGATGCGATCACCGATGCCGCGACGCCGCTCAATCTGACGAGCCATCCGTACTTCAATCTCACGGGCCGGCCGGGTGCCGACATTCGCGGCCACGTGTTGTCGATCGATGCCGACCGCTTCTTTGAAGTCGACGCCGCCATGATTCCGTGCAAGCTGGCCGAAGTGGCCGGCAATGCCTTCGATTTCCGGCAGAGCGCACCGATCGGCGCGCGGCTCGACTGGCCGCACGCACAGCTGGCGACGGCCGGCGGCTTCGATCATTGCTACGTGCTGCGCGATACACCCGACGCCGGTAAAAACGGCGCCACTCCGCCGATGCGCCAGGTTGCCTGCGCTTACGATCCCGGCAGCGGACGCGAATTGACCGTCTCGACCGATCAACGCGGCTTACAGTTTTATAGCGGCAACTGGTTAAAGGGCGACACAGGACGCGGCGGCGTTGCGTATCAAGCGCATGCCGGTTTGTGTCTCGAAGCGGGCGGTTTTCCGAACCAGGTCAATATGGCTGAGCAGGACGAGGTGATCGTGCGAGCCGGCAGCACGTATCGGCAAGTGACTGCGTACCGTGTCGATGTACGCCAAGGCGTGTGACGCGATTATTCATATATTACGAACGACATTACATCACGCCGACTTACTGTTTGTGGCAACACTGAATTACCGTATCAGGGGTTTCCCCTAGACCACGCCCTTCCTAGAATCCGTGCATGGTGCCGAAGATTGCTGCGGCGCCCAATAAAATATTCTCGGAGGGAAGCATCATGAAATCGCTTATCAAAGCCGTGGCGCTAGTGGTGGTGTTTGCAGCACCGGTGGCATCGTTCGCACAATCCGAGCAACCGGTCACGCGCGCCGAGGTCAAGGCGCAATTGAAACAGATCGAACAGGCCGGCTATAACCCCGCGGTCGCAACCGACTCCACCTACCCCGCTGACATTCAAGCGGCCGAAGCACGTGTTGCTGCGCAGAGTGGAGCGACGGGATATGGTCCGTCCACCGCTGGCTCGTCGGAAACCGGCTCTAACGTTCCTGCTGGGAATCCGAATCTGCAAGGTCAGTAGTACGCAATCCGCTTTGGGCCATTCGATCCGAGCGCATGCTTCAGGCATGAGCTCGTATTCGTGCGTCGGATGGATGACCATGACAGCGCAATGTCAGAAAGTCCTTTGACGAAAATAATGGCTCAGCTATCCTAAGGCGGCAGTTCGATGGTTCTCCGCGTGCATTCCTGTGCATCGCGAGAACTTCTACTCAACGTCGCTTCGGGTTCAATCGTGAAAGTCCGTGGTCCATTGGTGAGATACCAGCGCGGTCGGGAAAGAACGATCCTGTTCGGCTGTCCGATCGATCATCAGGGAAGCAGTTGCGCTTCGCCATCCCGTCCCCTGTCTATCGATACCGTCTTGTCGCGTCGCTCCGTGCGTCGGCATAACGTCATTGCCGCGCCTTCAGCCATTCCTGTGCGTACCGACGAAATCGCGTCGCTTCTGCCCTAGCCCCCTTCTCTTTTCGCGAGTCTGTGTTGCATGCGGGAGACCGTTCGTTTAGCGGTCGCACGCCTGTCATGCATTTGCCTGTTCGTGCTTCGCAAGTTCGCTTGCTAGCGCGCGGCGGCTTATAGCGCTCGCTTATCCACATTCGTTTTAGCTCTGCTGTGCGCTTGCGCTGCGGCAGGCGGCGTCACGTCTCTTTTCGTCTTTCGCGTTCTGTGTGGATCGCGTGGACTGAGAGCGATGGTGTGCGCGCGTCTGTGCTACGGCGATAACTGAAGATCGATATCAAGGAGATTGCAGAATGAAGACTCGTCACGCCACGCTTCTTTCGCTGGCCGGCACGATGCTGTGCTCGCTGACCGCTTTGACCGCGATGAACGCCGCGCGCGCCGCGGACACGTCGCTGAATGTCTACAACTGGTCCGACTACATTGCGAAGGACACGATTGCCAACTTCGAGAAGCAATCTGGCGTCAACGTGAAATACGACAGTTACGACAGTGACGATACGTTGCAGGCCAAATTGCTGGCGGGCAGTTCAGGCTATGACATCGTGGTGCCGACGTCGAGCTATATGGCGCGGCAGATCGAAGCCGGCGTTTATCAGAAGATCGACAAGTCGAAGATGCCGAACCTCGCTAACCTCGATCCTGGTTTGATGAAACTGATTGCCGATGCCGATCCCGGCAATCAATACGGCGTGCCTTGGGCGTGGGGCACCGATGGCATCGGCTACAACGTGGAAGCGGTGAAGAAAGCGCTCGGTGGTGAAGCGCCTGTGGATAGCTGGTCGCTGTTGTTCGATCCGGCGAATCTGTCGAAGGTGAAAAGCTGCGGCGTGTCCTTTCTCGACTCGGCCGCGGATGTTTTCCCCGCCGTGTTGCAGTACATGCATAAGGATCCGAACAGTACCAATCCTGGCGACTACCAGGCGGCGTACGAAGTGCTGAAGAAAGTGCGACCGTATATCACGCAGTTCAATTCGTCCGGGTATATCAACGATCTGGCGAACAACGATATCTGCGTGGCGTTCGGTTTTTCCGGCGATGTTGGGATTGCGCGGCGACGTGCTTCTGAGGCCAAGCGCTCGTATGAGGTTCGGTTTTCGAATATCAAGGACGCGGGTTTGGTTTGGATGGACGTGATGGTGATTCCGAAGGACGCGCCGCATCCGGAAGCGGCGATGAAGTGGATGAACTACATCGAAGATCCGAAAGTGAGTGCGGAGATTACGAATGAGGTTTTTTATCCGACTGCGAATCGGACGGCGCGGCAGTTTGTGACGCCGGCTATCGAGCAGGATACGAATGTTTATCCGCCTGAGGCTGTGCTGAACAAGATGACGTTGATGCGGCCGCAGCCGGCGCCGATCATGCGGTTGGAGAACCGGCTTTGGGCGCAGTTGAAGTCGGGGAGTTGAGGGTTTGTAGCTGGCGGTTGGATTGGTGACTTCAGGTGAGTCTTTTGGGCGTGGCGCGGGCAGTGGGTGCATGCGCTGCGCTTCTTTTTTCTGTTCTTCTACTTTTCTAATTTTTCTATTCGAGACGTTATGGGTAATTTGAGTATTGTGGATTTTTCGGCGCCCGCTAAGGAAAGTGTTGAGTACATGCCTAAGGCGGAGGCTGTGCTCGCTGGTGATCCTTTGCAGATGGTTCATACACATTTTGCTAGCCCTTGTGGGCAGCTTGCGGCCGGGATTTGGGAAGGGGCTTGCGGACAGTGGGCTGTGAATTTTACGGAGAGCGAGTACTGCGAGATTCTTGAAGGGGTATCGGTGATTCGCGATGCAGATGGTGTGGCGAAAACTGTGCGGGCTGGGGATCGGTTTTTGATTCCTGCGGGGTTTAAGGGGACCTGGGAGGTTGTTGAGCCGTGCAGGAAGGTTTTTGTTTCGGTGGAGTTTAAGGGGTAGGTTTTTGTGGTCGTCTGTGAGTGCTGGTGAAGGAGGCGCATGCGCTTGTGCATGGCGCCTCGCTTCGTTTATGCTTTTGGTTCACCGCTATCCGTCGATCAGTGCCGCACGGCGACCGATTGCTGCGTTTGCGTTTTTACAATCGACGCGGTTTTCGCAGGTGTTCTTTTTCGCTTTGCGACGTTGTTGGTGGGTTTCGATCCGCTCGCGAGCTTGGATGCTTCGGCGAGAAGGCGCGTTGCGTGGCTGGCCGTGAGGCGGGCTTGAGAGACGCCTTTTGCATCGAGCGCGATCACCTGGAAAAGCTCGCGGTCGTTTTCGAGGTCTTGCTGATATTGCTCTGCGGTGTCGACAAGGAGTTCGAGCATGGTCTGGCGACGGCGTCTTTCGTCGCTCGTGATGGGAGGATTCCTACATATCGAGGACGCGAGTGTGATCAGCGTGTTCAGTTGGCTCAATTGCCGGTCGCAGAAGTCGAATGCGGATAGGGCGAGTTTTTCGTACTGGAGTGCGTCGACAGGTGGGCGTGAAGCGGGTTGACTCTTGATGGACTTGGTCATTTTGCGATCTCCCTGATACCTACTTAGATCGCCCGACACTCGCTTTGGGAAGTGGGTGAGCGGGCACGTAGCGGGATTGGAAGACCGGGATACAAACAAACCGGCGAGCCTCGCGGCTCCCCCACTACAGCCCGCCCATTGGAATATAGACGTGCAGCAGCAGACGCACGACCCGCTGGGCGGGTGTGCGGTTTGTATCGCTGGCTTCCAAACCAGGCCGCCGGGTGTTTCCCGATGGCTTGGTGATTATAAATCAGGTGGGATTATGAGAGGGTAACTGGGCGGGTTTAGGCTTGATTTTAGATGATCGGACGGGCCAATGATGTCGCCGTAGTTTCGTCAAGGACCCTCCTATCAAGCCAGCCCGCTTGTTGCAGACGTCAAGCCCTAGCGCAATGACTGGTCGTCGGCCGAAGATGACATTCAAGTATCACCGTAGGTAAGTCGACTATGCGTCGCGTTCCTGACGTTCGCGGATGGACTGTCGTCGTGACCAGTCTCACAGACGCCCAATATGTCCTTTCGCCCCGAATCAGTCGGATGCCCTTTCCCAAAAGGCCGCCACTCGGTTGATATAACGCACTCCTGCCGCTCCGGCAAGCGTACGGCCCGTCTTGCTATTACCCAACTGTCTTTAGCGCAAAATCTAGTCCCTCAGCCTACCCTACGTAATATCCCATGCGCGAGCGAGATGAACGGCAATGGACAGGTGGATCACCGGTAATGGTTCGATCTGGAGTTACGGGAGGGCAATTTTCAGGATGCCAGGCTGCGGCGACGCTTCGCTAACCTACTGGCGACGCAAACCGACGTCCAACTCGGCTACGAACTTGCACTAAAAAGAGGTGGGAAAAAGCAAGACTGTCACGACGCTTACGAAATTCCGAGGGCCGTGTCAGAATTCGACACAACGTAACCATGCCAAATCTCGCAAAAAATGACTTCGATTACTGCGCATGCTGGTTCGCTCCGTGCGGCGCGTTAAGTTTCAGTGAAGTGGGTTGTGCTACATCGGTCAATATCATGGCATTTCTCGACTACCACTTACTCACGGATACAAGCATCTAACCAATTTCCCAGCGGTATCGGCGCCCATCACCACTATTCCCACCCGAAATGAATAATTTTTCCGATAGCTGGCGACAACTTAAAGGCATTCTCACCGCGTACGCGGATAACGAACGCCGGCCTGAATTGCCAACTTTGGCCGACCACCAGCACGCGAAAGCAATGTCCATATTTCTGGTGAACGCAACGCTGGCCACACCCAGCCTCGATCGCACGACGGTTGCCAACATTCTCGCGGGAGGAGTGAGTTGGCCCGCCAAAACAGGAGCAAACCGCTTCCATGGGGTGGATATCCCGCTGTCTTTCTTCGAGGATAACGGTTTCGTCAGCTTCTACGCAGGGTGGTGTGTTGTTCATTGCAAATTGCCGCGTAACACCGTAACCGTTGACCCTACTCTGACAGGACTGATCGAGGCAATTGAACATCTGAGCGACATCCAGACTGGTAGGGGCGGGCTTGTGCGACCTCACTATGAAAGTCCAGCGAAGTTCATCGATAAACTCGTGAGCGTTGAGTTGGAGACTACAGTGAAGGGCACCCTCCCTGATCTCGGGCTGGAAGACGGTAAATATCATTTGCCCCCCGGCAACGAGCACTTCAGCCCGTTGATCTGCACGTATCTGTGGCAGGCTCTTTTTGCGCAAACCCCATCGAAAGCGTTCGGGCGATGGATCACAATCCTTCGTGTCAACTGCGGTCACGCTATGTCACCGATATTTGAACTGCTGCAGAATGATGAGCGTTCTGCGTTCAATGACCAACTGCTCGAGTGGCTAGCGGATGATACAGCCCTCGAGAAGGCAGCCGAGACGCTGCAAAAGCAGTCAGTCAACAAACAAGGATTCGAATCGATCGTCAGCCCGACGATGACGAAGATTCAAATCAATATTGGTTTACGCGGCACGTCGTCACCGGAACGTGAGCAGGTCGTCGAGCTTGAGAAGCCGACGATTACTTCGTTAGCCTCTGCGTACAATGTACAGACTGCCGAGGGGCTTAATGATTTTCAAAAAGCCCGGCGCTGGGATCAGTATCAGAGGCACTCTCAGTCCGACATTTTTTATACCGGGTTAGTAGGCTACGCACTGACAGCTAGCATTCGGATAGATGGGCAAGTACTCGCATCGTCGGGCTTGGCCGAAACAATGCTGGAACTTGCTGCAACTCGTCCAGTGCTGAAGTATCTGTTATTTCAGTCGCTTGCCCGTTGGAACTTTGACAGTTTTAGACTGTTCTTGCTGTCCCGCCCCCAGACGAGCGCCGTGGCGTTGTTCTACTTGACGGAATTTCGGAACGTTTCGTTCAGCCGTGCGAGATCGTCATCCGAGTCCTTGGTCGAGAAGGGCTATCTGCAACTGGTCTACAGCGAATTCGTGCGTGCGATTGAGAAGGAGCCCGATGTCGGTGACCGCCTGCTGGAAGTCGTTGAGTATTTGAGCGGCCGGGTCAATCTCGCCCTTTCCGATTTTTCGCAGCAGCCGGAATATCTGTTGCTATTCGACGCGCTAAATAGCTTGGGCCACAAGCAGGTGCTTGAACTGGGTCGCTCCTTCGTTGTGAGTCCAGCGTCAGATGCTGGGCGAACACCTTATTCCCTTACTGGTCATCGCCGTTATCTCGTTGGCTTTTGGCTGATTGATCGCCTGGACAATACGGGCATTGACACGGTCGGAGAGGTAGACGATCTGCTGAAGCAGCATCTCTTTAGTCAATATAAGACCGAGTTCAATGCCTGCTTGGACGGAAGCGATAAGAGTCTCGCGCCGACATTTTTCTTTTCAACGTTGCCGTGGCATAAGCTGGTTGAGTCTACCAGCAATTTTGCTGATCTATTGGCGCTCTCACAAAGATGGACGGGATGGATTGGGAAGCTGATTTATACAAGCGAGCAAGCCTTCAACGTAGCTTCGGCAATCCGTCAGTATCTTCAGATACTAATGCTTGTCGGGAGGCGATTACGTACAGATCAAGACCATCAACGTGTTTCGAGCAGGGTCATGGAGCTTGTGCGCCATCTCGGATTCGGAGAGGACGATAATGTTGTCTATCTCTTCAATTCGGCCTTCTATCTAGAAAATTATGATTTATGGAAGCCATTTTGCTCTTACACGAATGAAATTTGCGACAGCCTGTTTGACGATTTCGTCGAACAATGCGCGACACTTATTCGTTTAGATCAACTGTACGTTCTGCTAGAGCGTACCTCAGTCGTTGTGCGAAATCAGAAGCTGCAAAGTGAAATAGACAAGCGTTCGACCTCTGACATTGAGAAGATGAGTCTCAATGGACTTGAACAAGCTTTCATTTCGGCTTGTAACATAGGGAACGTCTCTTTGGCAGGGAAAATTTTGCTCGCCGCAAAGGCGCAGTTGAGGGAACCGCGATTCAGCGAATCGACGCATCCAATTTCTATTCAAAAGCGTAAAAACTGGGCGAACTACGAGTACATGTGGGAATTACTGGATCAATCCGTGAGGCTACGCGAAGATCCAGATGCGTTTGTACAGTTTGCCGGAAAGCTTCCGATCCCACATGAAGCGACAAGTGGTCGGTATGATGTGAACAGTCAATTTTGGAGAGATTGCAATCATTTTCGCCGCTATGTCGTTGCAGCTTCCTATCTGGAGTCGAATCCGGAAAAGTGCGTTCAAATCATGGAGGCACTTTGCAGGGAAAGTGATGACGAAAAATTCAGATTTCTGCTACTCCAAGGACGAGTAGTCATTTTTGAGCGCAATCAGGAGAGCAAGGACATCAACGTCGCAGATCTTCGACGCGCAGTCTCCCAATTTCTCGATTCCTGCCTAGACATGCAACCGAGCAATATGCCTAACCACTGGGCAGCAGTGATCCTCAATGCCTACCGCTTACTTAGGGATGTAACACTAATCGGCATTTTTTGGGGAAAGTTGACTGTCGACCAGCAGCGTAGAGCGGAGATACTTTATCCATTTTGCAAGGCCCAGATTGCCGACGGTGATCCTCGCGTTGCGCAACGGATCATCGAAGACTACATGGCTCGAAATGATCAAGCGACTGACAGCCTTGCACTGACACAGTTGATTGACGAAGTCGCAAAGGCGCTCCCTGGCGCCCTGCTTCCGAGCAGCGTGGTGCAAGGGATGATGAACGCGTCGGTCCGCAGCAATAGTCAACTTGCCAGAGACTACGGTGAAATCGTATCGAAGGATTTTTCGGACTATGTGGAAATCGTCGGAGGAGGACGAACACTTCAGGAATTTCTGATGGACGTCGTCAAGGACATCGGCAACGAGCTACTTGTGCGCAAGAAAAATCTGCTGATCCACGTGCGGGACTCGGGCGGGAACGTGAAACTGCGGCTGACTAAGGAGGACCTTGTTAATGATTGGTTCACTTCCCTCTTTAATAAGAGAATGTCCGAGGCGCGCATTGGGTTTGAGGACCAGAAACGAGCCGGTGAATCGAAATCCGGAATCGAAGTTGGCGAGGTAGACGGGTACATCGTCGACTCGCAAAATCGCAACGTCTCGATTTTCGAAGCATTTCGATTGTTTTCAGCGGACACGACAGTTATTTTTGAGCATCTTGACAAGATCGCAAAGTACGACAACGAAGCGTTAAGTCCCGTGTTCATTGTGGCCTACTGTCATGTCGAAAATTTCGGCGCACTGGCTCGTAATTACAAAACCCTTATCAACGATCGAGACTATGTCGGATATACATCAGTTGGCGAGAGTGATAATCGCGTCACGTTGCTGGAGGAGACCGATCAACTATGGATTGGGTCGGAGACACGTCTTCGTGGTCCGCGAGCGGTCGTCTTTTATCACATGCTTCTGAATTTCCGCTGAACTACACACCAAAATGACTAAATCGCTCATTGAATTCAAAAAGTTTCTTGGCAAGTCAGCAACTGCAATGTCGGAGCACGAAAAGAGACTCGCGAACTTGATATTGGAAAGATTCGTTGATGTTGCGAATTCCGGAGCCGCATCTGGCCGTCGCGGGAAGCTCATCGCGAAGCTGATCGTTGAAAAGGGCGATTCGGTCTCCTCCGAGTTCAAGGTCGAAACAGACGAGGCGCAGGGCAATGATAGTCCTATCACCCGGCTCAAAAGGATTACAGTCGAGAATTTCCGAGGCTTCTCCGACAGACTGACATTTGAGTTCAAAAATCCTTACACCTTTGTTTATGGGCCAAACGGAACAGGAAAAACTAGTCTCTGCGAGGCCCTCGAATTTGCCTTGCTTGGCTCTATCAGCGAAGCCGACGCGAAGCGCATTCAGACTGTGGACTACATTAGAAATGCGACTTCGAAGAAGTCTTCCAAGCCGGTTCTCTATGGCGACACGTCGGTTGCGCAGGACGTCGTAGTCAGTCACGACCCGGCTCATTTCGAGTTCTGTTTCATCGAGAAGAACAGAATCGACGGCTTCGCACGCGTAGCGGCCAACACCCCTGCCGCTCAACAGATTCGTTTGGCGGCTCTGTTCGGACTGGAAGAATTCAACTCGTTTGCCACCCAATTCAACGAAAGCATCGAGTCATATCTGGACTGTGTCGGGAAGAAAGGAAAAGAGCTTGCCGACCGAGAGAAAGGGATAGCCGGGCACAAGACAATCCTTGCGGGCCTTCCGGCAAAGGCCAAGGACGCTGAGGCACGCAGCGCCGCCCTAATGGCGAAATATCCAGAATACCTGATGCTTGCCGAGATCAAAGCCGCGTTGTCTGGTCCCGATGGTAACGGCGGAAAGCAAAAGGCGAACAACACGGAAATCGGTCGTCTGCACACAATCAGACCGGCTTCAGACCCAGGAACTGATGGTATATCGAACGCTGTCGATGGCTTGTTCAAGCTGTTCGAGGAGAAAGCCGAGGCCCAAGCCTTCCTCAAGCAGTACAGAGAGCAGCTATCCCTTAGGGATCTGTATGATGCCATTCTGAGTAATCGTGAAAAGTTCGATAACGTCTGCCCTGCGTGCTCTTCTGAACTCTATCGCGACGGGATACTGGTCGTCCCTGTTGATCCCTACGATCACGCCGTTGAAAAGCTCAAGCAATTCGACACTGCGCTCGCGGCTGAGAAGCGGATCAAGGAAATCCGAGACACTCTCGATAGCGGTTGGCGAGATCTCCAAGCTAAGCTTGCGAAGCTACCGTCGGTTGCATCTTCCGTGAGCTTTGCCCGGGCGGCCGAAATCGACTCGTTTTGTGAGACGGCTGCCGATACCAAGGCAGAAGCTGACGTTGAGCGGTTCCTCAGTGTGATGCGCGCGTTGGATGAACTGCTGCAGGCGCTGAACGACACGGTTGCGAAGTTCAACGCGGCGGTTGTACAGTCGAAGGCGGCAATCAAAACGCTTGAGGAAGAGAATCTTGTCATTACAAAGGACCTGGAAGAGATAGTGGCGATTTCCACTCTCATCGATGCGAACGCGAAGAGCGAGGCCGCTTCGAATGAAGCACTTGAGACGTTCAATCGAGAAAACGAGATTCTTATCAGAGATGCGGAGGCAGAAAAACCGGAAGTCGCAAGGAACCTAGCCTATAGTTTCGCGTATGACTCGTTTCGACGGAAGCTGCTGGATTACAACGCCGCGCTACCCATCTCTCTCGCCGCTGAGCTTAACGAGAAGACGCTGAAACTCTACAACGAGATCAACAAGAACGACCATCCGTCCGACAAACTGAAGTCTTTGGCGTTGCCGACGGCAACCGGGGAAAAAATTCAGATCGAGTTCGAGAATGGTGACAAGTGTGACGCACTTCATGTCCTCAGCGAGGGGCACACCCGCTGTCTTGGGTTAGCTATCTTATTGGCAAAAATTCTCCGGGATGATCTCCCGTTCCTGATATTCGATGACGTTGTGAACTCCATCGATGACGAACATCGGGGAGCGATCATCGATCTCATCCTGAACGCGAATGAAGTTGGGAAACGACAGATCCTCGTCACCACCCATGGCGAAGATTTCGTTAAGCGTCTCGAAAATGCCGTCCCGACGAAGCAGTACAAGGAGATGGTCACGCGCATCGATTTCCTCGTGCCACTCTCGGCGAAGAAGATTGTCGTGAAGCTCGATTCACCACGTCACTATCTTGTAGTTGCATCGCAAAGCTACGAAGAGGGCAGAATCCGCGACTCCCTGAGTTATGTGCGAAAATCCTTCGAGGATTTGCTTAACCGGCTTTGGAAGAAAATTGCGAACAAGAAACTGTCAACTCAGATTTCCGTTGGTATGCGTGGACCAGGTGCGCCGGATCTCATGAGTCTTGCAACCGGACTCCATGCGTTCCTCGAAAAGAAGGACGTCGCAGTATTTCAGGAGGTGATCCCACATTTGGCTGAAATCTTGGGGCTGGGTGAGAAACATAAGATTGAATGGAACTACCTCAACAAGGGTACTCACGAAAAAGACCAGGCAGAAGAATTCGACGCGAGTGTAGTCAGGCATATGCTTGAGACCGTCATGAGGTTGGAGGCGGCAGTCGAGGGATCGTCGGGGGGGTAGAATCTGCCTTTGTGTTGGCAAACTGCGAGTTGTTTTCGATCGCCAACTTCGATTGGTGCGAATCGGGTTGCATGGAACCTGATTCGTCCTTCGTCACGAGTGCCCCATTGCAGCCTGCAATCTCACGAGCGCTTAAGACGTTGACTTGGAGATGGGTCAATACGGTGGACCTCAACACCGCCCCGCTGTTCGACGCCGCCACCGTCGGCAATCCGTTATATTGCTGACGTAGAACCCAAGCCGCTTCAACGACGGCATCGGCCGAACAAGGGCCGTTCATCGCACTGCCTCCGGACGTTTCCAGATCACTCATCTTCCGCCCACCACCCCCTCAATCCCCCACCGCCCCCAACAACGCCGGCGCCCCAAACTCCCCAACCTTCCCATTCGACTTCTGGAAATAGAGCATCCAGAACTCCTTCAAAGCCCCCATAGTCTGCGGATCGCGATAAGCATTCTTAACCTTCAAATCCCCAGCCAACAAACCCGCGCCGATCACATAAACCCGCGCCCCGCCGAAATCCCCAATCAACCCCGCAGCCGCAGCCTTCTTCATCTCCACCTGCGGATCAATCCTGCGAACGGCATTGTGCGAATAAAAACTCGACACAGAACTGTTCTCCAACATATCCGACGCAAGCAACACAACCTTATCGGACGCAGGCGAAGCCCGAACCTTATCGCTGATATCCTTCAACGCCGCCAGAATGTCCGACTTCGCAAGATCATTCGTAGCCACCGACTCGACACGCACAATCGACGTAAGCAACGCCTTCTTCGCAAAAGCCGACTGCCCCGTCATACACGCGTCGAAGCTACGCAACGCGCGTTCACTAATATCGTCCCGCAACTTCTCGGGTATCGGCGACTCGATGACGCCGCGCGTCACGACCTCCGTGTAATGCCCTTGCGAGAAAGCCGAGAAATCGAACAACGTATAAGCGCCTGCGGGCCTAATGGCTTTCCCGGCCATCTCCGCAATCTGGGCCTGCAACTTCTCATCGAAGACCGTCGTCTGGTCAATAGCGATGAAAAGCTCGTGATCGACACCGCCCGCTACCGGCTTGATGTGATTGGCCGCGTAGCAACTCGGAATATCGTTAGTGACGCCGGCTTGTGCCGACACCGCAATCGCGGTCAAACACGCTGCCGCGACTACGTGAGTGAGATGTTTAATCATTTGCGTCGAATCAGGCCTTGAAAAGATCATCGAGTTCGGACTCGAGCGCGAGCTTAGCTTTCTCAGCCCGCTCTTTACGAAGCTTGATCGCATTGACCACTTCAGTTCGCACCGAATCATCGAGGCCGTAAATCAGTTCCTTCTTGCGTGTCACGTCAGACTCAGCTTCGATCTTCGCAACTAGCGCGTCAATGCTCGCGGTCGCCGACACTTCGTCAGACGCTGCGGCAGGTACCGCGACGACCTTCGCGGGCGCATCGGTCGCAACGCTTACGGATGCTGCTTGCCGTGCTGTCACCTGAGGCTCCGGCGTATCGACAACTGCCATCGCCGCAGCTGTCGAACGAACCACCCCGCTTTCCAAATCCGCGAAATTCCGATGCTCAAGCACATAGTCCCTGAACGTCTTCGAAAACGTCTTGCCCGAGATATCCGCGTTCTCAGCCATCCGCTTCTGAAGATTCTCTAACTGCGACTGCGCAATAGCCCGAAACGGCGCGTAGTAGTTGTTGTAGTCCTCGAACGTCTTGAAGCCTTTCGTCGTCTTCCACGCGGCGAGACTTTCCCGCCCACCGAAACCCCACGCAAAGCCACCAAAAATACCCACGATCTGCGTGACCACAAAAATCACAGCCAGCGTGATAAAGGCCGCAGCGCCTTCGCTTCGAGTCGACGACGATTCCTCTGCTTTCGCACGATCATCAGCCGCTTTCTGGCTGGCGACGAGTTCGGCCGGCATCGAGTTCGCAGTCGCAAACGGATTGCCGGCGTCAGCGCCCTGGCTCACGCCCATCGCTTCACGCGTCTGTTCCGCATTGAGATTACTCCAGCGCATCCACGTCGACGTCCCTGCAATCACGATAATGACCGCGACAGTCAACACCACCATGAAATAGCTGTGACTCGTGCCGACGCGATTGGCAACCTGCGTGTAGTCGGGTTCGACATCATCGACGGACTGATCGTCGTCGAGTTTGACCTTGCGGCTCGAAAAGCGCTCTTGCGATTTGTCCTGCTTCCATTGCTTCCGGCACCGCGCAACGAGATTCGAACGATAGAGCTGATGCCCCGCGACGTGCGTCAGAAACACCATGATCACGCACAGCACGAACACGATAGCTACCATCAACAAGGTGTGCGTATTCGCGCTGCCATCGCGGGCCATCCAGCTACCGAGCAGATACGAAAACCCAAGACCCTCTGCGATAACAAGCACGCTCAGCAGCGTGAGAAGCCACAACGGCGTCGGCGAGCGTCCGCTGTCGTCCGACTTCGCCAGATACTCATTGCGCTTGCTGAACTCGGCTTTCGACAGGTACGAGATGAACTTGTTGTAGTCGCCGCACAGCGTACGCTCGGAATCGGTCCAACCGTCCTTACCGTGAATGCCATGGCGCGACAGACGCGCCGTCTTCCCGAGAACGGGAAACGTGTATTTCCAATGATTCAGCCAGAACTCGAGCGTCGAGCGGAAAGAAAATGCGCCCACTGCAAGCAGTACCACGACGACGCACCAGATAGCCGGGCCCAGGTTGGCCTGAATAAAATCCATCATGATCGTTATTACCCTCTTGTTAGGTGCGTGCGATGACCGGCACGTAATTCACCGTGAAATACTGACTGCTCTTGCGGCGCACGAGCTCGCCGGATGTCGCCTTGCCGTTCGAGAAGATGATGTCGGCGCAGTCGAACACGCCGCTGTTGTTCACGAAGACCCGATACAAGACGCCGCCCTTCACCGCGTAGGCGTTCACATCGGGAGACAAGGTCACTTGCGGCGAGCCATTCGGACCAGCGCTCCGGTCAAAGTCTTTCCATACGAGCAGCGTCGGCTTTGCCCCTGCGGTCGCTCCGTTGCGAAGGACGGAGACATCCTTGATCGCGAGATACTGTCCGTTCAGCGCGGCGCCCCAGCTGCTTCCATACAGATTCGGCAAGTGATCGCGCACGGCCACGGCCCGGTCATCGGCAACGGACTTCATCGCTCGCGAAAAGCGCGGCCGGTCGTTCACGCAGCTCTTCGCCACGGGCGCCTCATCGGCTACCGCCGAAGAGAGGAACGAGAGCGTCGAGGACGATGCAGGCAAAGCGGCAAACTGGAGGCCAAGCGTCGCGGGGAGCGCCTCATGCCAGCCAAAATCGATGCCATCGGACGACGTTGAACGAGTAGACGCAACAGGCGTAGCAGGCGCGGCGTTCGATGCGGCTGCCGTGTTCACCGACAGGGGGGCTGACGCTGCGCGCGCGGGCGCGGGCGCGGCACCGGTCACTGCGCTCTCTGTCGCAGCGCGATTCTTGGTAGCTGTGCGACGCGCTGCTTTGGTCGTCGGGCTGCCAGATGTTGAAGGCGCCGCGCCCGCAGCGGCTTGATCCGACTGAGCAGTCACCGCGCGGTAGTACTGGTATTTAGGTACGCGGCTGCTTGCGTAGCTTTGCAGAATATCGGTCCTGGCGCCGCTAAGGTCGACGATCTCGACCCGACGATTAGCTGAGCGCCCCTCTGCCGTGTGATTATCGGCAATCGGCAACGTCTCGCCTGCGCCCTGGTAGAACACATTCTCCGGCGCAATGCCGTGGTCCGCGAACAGACGCGCGACCGCTCGAGCGCGGCGCTCCGACAGGTCCGCGTTCAGTTCCGAGCTGCCGGTGTCGTCCGTATGGCCGATGAGCAGGATTTTCGTTTGAGCCGCGGCAGCTTTATCGGCCGCGCTCGATGCCTCGGCCACACGACTCGACGTGCGATATTGCTCAGCAATCTCAGCGAAGTAGACCGCCGCCTCCGGCGTCAATTCGGCCGAGCCCGTTTCGAATTGGGTATGTCGCGCGGTGTCGACGATCGTGAAGGAACTGCCGACCTGCTCGGTCTTGCCGGTATCCGGAGCACGCGCTTCGAGCGCGGTCGCCGTATAGGTGAGGTCGTGCTTGGCGGCGATTTTCGACAATGCACAGCGCCGGCTATCGACCGCATGTCCAATGAGGCCGCCGGCCAGGCCGCCCGCAGCGCCGGCGATTGCCGCGGCCGCCACCTTGTTCTTGTTGGCGATCACTGCGCCTAGAACAGCACCAAGCCCCACTCCGACTGCAATGCCTATGTTCCGGTTGCTATTCGCGCATGGGTCGGGGTTTGCAAATGTGCTCTCGAACACATTCAAGTCTGCGGCTTTCTCCGGATCCGCTGGCGCGCCACCCGTCTGTTGGAACCCGCCAGGATTGGCACATCCGGACAATGCGAAAACGGCGATCGTAGCGAGCCAAAGCGGCCTCGCTTTTACTATTCCTCTCACTGAGAAACCCCTCGGTCGATTTATTTTTTAGTCGCGGCAGCACCCCGCGTCGGCAAAAGAACTGCCGCGCCGCAATTGAAACAAGCGCACCGTAACGATAACGGCAGGGGATCAACGAACTTTAGAGAAATTGCTGTTTATTTGATCAGAAACATCGCCTTCGAGTGTCTGTATTGAGCGAAGGTGACGTTCGAACGTCTGTATTGAAGCGCCAACCATCGTCTTCGATTGGTCGATCACTGCCTGACTACGAGCGAAAGTAAGTGGCTGACTGGACAAACGCTAGGCTGCTGGGACGATCTATTCTGCCGACCGCGCCAGTTCGTCGAAGCCCGGACGCGACAAGTGCTGCACTTCGTAGCGCTCGCCCGGTACAACCGCTTCTGGCGTGTCGGCCCAAAGCGTGAAGATGACGCGCTCCCAGGAACGTGGATCGATCGCACTGGCGCTGGCGAAGACGCTACTGTGTTTGGCTATCCGCTCAACTTCAGCGATCGCATCGCGCGCAGCCTGCGCGAGATCGGCTTCGCGAGGCAGGAGCACCCGCTCCCGCGTCGCCGCGCGAGGCGATGCGCCGGCCGCCGGGCCGCGCAGACATAGGAGGCCCGACCACGTCTGCACGACAGGCCGTCCGAACGATTCGACGATGCCTTGGAAGCCGCCTCCCTCCCACAGGAAACGGTTCATACCTGCGGTGTCATTCCACAAATAGAACGGGGAATACTGGTTGAGCGTCGCACCTGCCTTGTCGCGCTCGCGAAGCAGGTAAGCCTTGAGACCGAGGCCAGCATACGCGTCGGTCATGTGCCCACGGTCCGCGATGCGATTTCGGATAATCTGCATATCGTAATCGGCGGGCAGGGTGATTTCATAATGCATCGCATACATGGTCAACTCCAGGTTCTGCTACAGCCATGGGAGGATAGAAAGTGTGCGCCTTTACGAGGTACTCGTCAGAATCGAGGCGGAGGTGTGATCGCAGAACAGCCGGTGGTCGCCCGTAACCAGGAGTTGGCCGTATGGAGTCCGTTAAGTAGCAAGCGATCCAGTTCGACCCTGATCGGCCAGTCACTTTTCTTCCACGGATAACCGCAGTAGCGCGAGATTGAGACGATCAGGCACAGATGAGGCTCGTTGCGGAGTCGACTGGCAGAAACGCCTCCGGTAGTCAGAAGGCGTGAGGCCCATGACTTTCCGGAACACGCGACGAAACCCGGTAACGTCGCCATAGCCGAGACTCCACGAAATCTCTTCGATGGTAGCCTGCGAAAACTCGAGCATCTCACGTGCTCGGGTGATCCGAAGCCTCTGCTGGTACTCGCTTGGCTTCATTCCCGTGGCTGCAATAAAACGGCGCAGAAACGTCCTCGGTTCCAAACCCGCGTGGTGAGCAATATCCATGACGCTGACCGGGCGCTCGCGTTGAGTGAACAGCCAATGCTGCGCCCTCAGTATCGCTCTATCTCCGTGCTTCGTTCTCGGATCGAATTCACTGTAGAAGCGTTGCTCGCGGCCAGGGGGATCAACGAGCATAAAGCGCGCTGTTTCCAGCATAACTGCTGTTCCCAGAAACTTCTCGGTGAGCCTTAATCCAAGATCCGCCCACGCGAGGACACCTCCGGCCGTGACGACGTCTCCGTAGTCAATGACCATGTGATCAGTTTCCGTCAGCACATCGGGAAATTGTTCGGCGAATAGTTCACTGAATGACCAGTGCGTCGTCGCCTGTCGACCGGCTAGAAGACCGGTTCTCGCCAGGATGAAGACGCCGCCGCATACCGCCGCCAGAACCGCCCCCTCGGCGTGCTGTTGACGAAGCCAGTACACCAGCGGATTGTCACTTATGCCCTTCTCCGGGGCACGCACATTTCCGGGGATCACCAGCAGCGACAGCGCGTGCGACGAGCCTGGACAACTGTCATATGCACAACGGACCTCGGTAGCGTCATCGTCGGCTCGCCAATGCGTAATGCGCACGGCTGGTCGTGCGGCGTTGCCGTGCCGTTTCGCCGCGAATTCACCCGCGTAGGTGAACAGGTCTGTCAGGCCGTAGATACCCGCGTTCGAAGTGCCCGCGTCGCAAGCGAGTCCAATCTCGATCCGCGGAGCCGAAACCAGCGCCGTTTTTGCCATGGTTTTTGTCACATTCGTCCGTTGTGGTGTTTGGGTGCTCCGAATACCCTGACAACGGCAGACCAGATTTCGACAGAAGCCGGGGCTTTTGCGACGGCGGAGCCGGCGTGCCCAAAAATTCTAAACGGTAACTCGTTGCTTTCCCGACTTTCAGATCAGGTCTGAATTACCGGCTTCCTGAGGTAGGTCTGCGCTCGTAGAACGTTCATCCCTTCGTCAAAACCGACCTCAAAAAGGATACGAGATGGAAGCGAATACTGGAAGCTCATACATCACAACCGCGGACGGAACTCGAATTTTCTACAAGGACTGGGGCACAGGCGAACCACTGGTCTTCCATCATGGCTGGCCTCTTTCAGCAGACGATTGGGACGCACAATTGATGTTTTTCCTGGATCAAGGGTATCGGGTGATTGCTCATGATCGCCGTGGTCACGGGCGCTCCACCCAAACGGTGCGCGGCAACGACATGGATACCTACGCCGCCGACGTCGCCGAACTCGTCAAGGTGCTCGATCTTAAGAATGCCGTGCACATTGGCCACTCTACGGGAGGCGGGGAGGTGACACGTTACGTTGCCCGGCATGGCACCGGCAATGGCCGCGTAGCGAAGGCGGTGCTCATTAGCGCGATCCCGCCACTCTTCATGCAATCGGAAAAGAACCCCGAGGGCGTTCCAAAGAAGGTCGTCGACGAGATACGCAACGGGACAGCGAACCATCGTGCCCAGTTTTACAAGGACATCACGATTCCATTCTATGGTTTCAATCGTCCTGGCGCGACAGTGTCTGAGGGTATACGCGAGAACTGGTGGCGGCAGGGCATGATGGGCGGCATCAAGGCCCAGTACGATTGCGTCAAGGTACTGTCTGAAACCGAGTTCTACGACGATCTGGCGATAATCGATGTCCCAGTGCTGGTGATGCACGGCGAGGACGATCAGATTTGCCCGTTCCCGACCACTGGAGCAAAGTCCGTCAAGCTTTTGAAGCACGGGACGCTTAAATCGTATCCAGGATTGCCGCACGGGATGCCGACCACCCATGCGGAGCAGATCAACGCCGACCTGCTGGCGTTCATTAAGTCCTGATTGCTGTTCGATGCCAAGGAACACCTGAGTTCCTCTCTGGGCGCTATGCCTGCTCTCGTCAGCCGACCGGCCAGGATATATCTGCCGTCGGCTGAACTACGTTGGCGAGAGCAAAGAAACACGGCAGCGCTCAGGCGCTGATGACCGCTCATGTCAGACGATCGCCTGACGCAGAACTACCAGGATCTGATATCCATCGACATCACCGCAGACCTACCGGCGATCGCTAAAGCAAGTCGGCGCCGCCGAATAACCACTGTCTGACTTACGGGACGCAAAAGACTTTTCCCGCTCGTCCGTTATATCTCGCCTCATAAAAACATCAATGCCATCCGCGCGCGATGACACAAATGCCCTAACCACCACGACACAAACGACACCTAAAACAACCGCGACAGCTGGAATCTCAAACAACGCCATATCCACGAGAAACCTCCTCCTGAGTTGAGTTACATCTCTAGATTAGGCAGGCGGAGGTAAAGCGCCAAACGAGCATTTTTCATCGATATGTGAGAAATATTCGCAGTAGCGCCAATCCGGCGCCACCGCCCTCTCAATGCCGCTCAGGAAAGCGCAACTTCGAATGATTCCGGCCATAAGAAATATAAATGGTCATGCCGATCACAAGCCACACAACAAGCCGCACCCACGTGACGAGCGGCAGCCCCGCCATCAGCAACAGGCAAAACAGTATCCCCAGAACGGGCACGATCGGTACACCAGGAACCCGGAACGGGCGTGAAGCATCAGAGTCGCTGCGCCGCAAATAGATCACAGCACCGCAGACGAGAATGAACGCGAACAGAGTGCCAATGCTGACCATCTCCCCCAGCACGCTGATCGGTGTAAGCGCCGCCACGATCGCGACGACCGAGCCAATCAGAATCTGACTCAAATGAGGCGTCTGAAGACGCGGATGAACTCGCGCGAAAAGAGGCGGTAGCAAGCCATCCGTCGACATCGTGAAGAAGATGCGGCTCTGCCCGTACAGCAGCACGAGAATCACAGTGGTTAGTCCTGTCAGCGCACCGATCTTGATCAGAATCGAGAACCAGTTCAGACCGATGGCATCCACGCCCTTGGCGATCGGATCAGGAACGTTCAGTTCAGCGTACGGTACGAGTCCGGTGAGTACGCCCGCGACGAGGATGTACAAAATCGTGCAGATGATCAGCGACCCAAGAATGCCGATCGGCATGTCCCGCTGCGGTTTTTTCGCTTCCTGTGCGGCAGTGGAGACCGCATCAAAACCAATGAACGCGAAGAACACCACGGCCGAGCCACGCAGAATCCCGCTCATGCCGAAGTTACCGAACTCGCCAGTATTCGCGGGAATAAACGGATGCCAGTTCGCGGGCTTGATGAAAAAGACGCCGAGCGCGATAAAAGCCACCACCACGACCAGCTTGACCGCCACCATGATGTTGTTGAGCCGCGCCGATTCCTTCGTACCGAGCACGAGCATGGTGGTGAGAATGGCGATGATCACTATCGCGGGCAGATTGACGATGCCTGTCGCGGTCGTGCCATCGGCTAGCTTGATGACGGTGCCGGGTGCAGTGGCTAGAACGGGCGGGATATTGATCCCCACGTTATGCAGCAAGCTCACGATATAACCGGACCATCCGACCGCGACTGTGGCGGCGCCCATTGCGTATTCGAGGATCAAGTCCCAGCCGATGATCCACGCGAAAATTTCACCCAGCGTGGCATACGTGTAGGTGTAGCTGCTGCCGCATACGGGCAACATCGCTGCCAGTTCCGAATAGCAGAGGCCGACGAACGCGCACGCAATGCCACCGAGTACGAAGGACAGGATAATGCTCGGCCCGGCGAATTGCGCTGCGGCCGTGCCGGTCAGAACGAAGATGCCGGCGCCGATGATGGCGCCGATGCCCATCGCCGTGATGCTCGTTGCGCCGAGTGTTTTCGATAGTGCGTGGCCTTCTTGCGCGTCGGCGCTTCCCACAATATCGGCGACGGATTTCCGTGCCATGTAGCTCGTATCAGCCATGATGAGTCGTCCCGTTCAAATGGTGTTGGGCACGAGCCGCCTCGGTTTGCTTCGGCTCGCGGAGCACGACAAAAACATCTGTTACTGAAGACTAGCGGGGTAAGGTAAAGGGAAATAGAAAATTCAGTGTATTCCGAATTAAAAGCAAAGTGAATATTTGATTCTTTCTCGCCTGATGACGAAGCTTTTGCTCGCGTTCATAGGCAATCCTCAAATCTCCACGCGCGCCCCCAACTCGATCACTCGATTAGCCGGCAGCTTCAGATAAGCCGCAACGTTACCCACGTTATGCAACATGACCGAGAACAAACGCTCTCGCCACATCGCCATGCCGCTATCACGAGTGGGCACCAGAGTCGCACGGCTAAGGAAGTAGGAAGTCTCCGCCGGCTCGAATGTCAAACCTTGCGACTTACAAATTTCAAGCGCGCGCGGCAAGTCGACCTCATCCATGAAACCATACGTGATCGTGACCTGGTAGCAGTCCGAATCTAGCGGGTGCACACTCACGCGCTCGCTCGTAGGCACCCACGGTATCTCCTCGTTGTTCACCGTCACGAAGACGACGCGTTTATGCAGCACGCGGTTATGCATCAGATTGTTGATCAACGAATGCGGCACACCATCAGGATCGGGCGATAGAAAAATCGCCGTGCCGCCGCATCGCATCGGCGAGTCCTTCAGCAACGTCGCCAGATAGGGCTTGAGCGGCATCGTCCCGGCCCTCACGCGTGCTTCGGCACGCATCATCTCCCAGCCTCGTCCCCAGGTCGCCATGATCGTGTAGATGATCAGCCCCACCAGAAGCGGGAACCAGCCGCCCTGCATGAGCTTCAGCAAGTTTGCTGAGAAGAACGCCGCGTCGATCACGAAGAAGAAGCCGGTCGCAAACACGCATAGCAGCCAGTTGTAATGCCACGCGTAGCGAATCACGAAGAACGTCAGGATCGTCGTGATCAGCATCGTGCCGGTGACGGCGATACCGTACGCGGAACCGAGCGCCGTGGATGAACCGAAGCCGAGCACAGCGGCCACGACGGCAGCCAATAACGTCCAGTTGATGCCTGGCACGTAGATTTGCCCCATCTCCCTTTCCGACGTGTAGACGACGTTCATGCGCGGCAGAAAGCCGAGTTGCATCGCCTGCTTCGTCATCGAATACGTGCCCGAGATAACGGCTTGCGACGCGATCACGGTCGCGACCGTCGACAGCACGATCATCGGATACAGCGCCCATTGCGGGAACAGTTTGTAGAACGGATTTTGCAGCGCGCCCGGATCGGCAAGCAGCAACGCGCCCTGCCCCAGATAGTTCAACGCGAGTGCGGGAAACACGAGGCCGAACCACGTCAGCCGGATCGGCCTTGCGCCGAAATGTCCCATATCGGCATACAACGCTTCCGCGCCGGTCAACGACAGAACGACCGCGCCCAGAGCAACGAACGCCAGCCACCGATGATGCAGGCAGAACGCCAGACCCGTGAGCGGATTGAGCGCGACGAGAATCGCGGGCGCCCGCATCATGTTGATCACGCCCACCACCGCAAGCACGATGAACCAGAGCACCATCACCGGTCCGAACACAATGCCGATACCGGCCGTGCCGCGCTTCTGCATCAGGAACAGCGTGACCAGCGCGACCAGCGTCACGGGGATCACGCAAGTCTTGAGAAACGGCGCGGCGACTTCGAGACCTTCGACGGCGCTCAACACGGAGATCGCCGGCGTGATCACACTATCGCCGTAAAAGAGCGCCGCGCCCATGATGCCGACGCCCAGCAACGTATGGCGCAAACGCGGCCGCGTGGCCACCGACGATGCCGCCAGTGCCAGCAGCGCCATGATCCCGCCCTCGCCGTGATTGTTCGCGCGCAGAATCAACGTGACGTATTTGAGCGAGACGACGACGATCAGCGACCAGACGATCAGCGACACGATGCCAACCACATTCAGCGCGTTGAGCGACAGTCCGTTGACTGGATCGAACACCGTCTGCAGCGTATACAGCGGGCTGGTGCCGATGTCGCCGTACACCACACCCAATGCGGCAAGCGCGAGTGCAGGCATCGCCGGCCGGTGATGCCCGCGCCCGCCGGAGTGGCCCGCATCGGGCGCGGCGGATACTGACTGGCTCATGTCTCGCTCCAGTTTCGCGTTCTCGCGGTGCAACATATGGCCTGGGCCAATGCACGTGCGGAACCGATTCATACTTTTGTCAGGCCTCGTTTTTTTCGAGGAGTCGCCTGCGTCCCCACGCAACAGTCAGCATCGCCAAAGCAACTTTCGTACGCGCCAAACGCGCATTCGTATTGTTCTGATGTTCTGCGTACCTGCTTCCGCGAACGTGACCTGCCTCATTTCCTGAAGGACGGTGTGCCACTAATTCAACATATACCATCGGCCGTTTGCCACGCTACTGATACATGAAGTGGCGACAGATTTATTTCGTCTCCACGCTTGCCATGCGCGATTCGCATTACATAAAGCTTTCGACGTGATATGCTCGCACCTGTCTTTGGGGAGTAGCCGGCTTCTACCCAGAAGCGCCTGCGTCAACATTCTCGGTCACGCAGACCGTGGTGCAGGTAGCCCTTTGGTTGGCAAGACCATCGACACACCACGCGACCGGTCGGGCGCGGCGGTGTGTCGCGGTTTTCCGCCCGACCTCGAGCCCTCCTCTCATGAATCCTGCCGCAACGCTGTTCCTTGCTTTCGCCATGTCCACCGACGCCTTTGCGGCCGCAATCGGCAAAGGCGCCACGCTCAATCGTCCTCATTGGCGCGAGGCTGTCAGGACGGGCCTCATCTTCGGCGTCATCGAGGCGTTGACGCCCCTGGTCGGATGGTTTCTCGGCAAAGCTGCAGCGCAATACGTCTCCGCATGGGATCACTGGATCGCGTTTGCGCTGTTGTTGGTCCTCGGCGCCCGCATGGTTTTCAATAGCTTCACCGCCAAGGAAATCGAGGAGGCGAAGCCGTCGACTCATTCGTTCTGGTTGCTGGCGCTGACCGGCTTCGCCACGAGTATCGACGCCATGGCGGTCGGTGCGGGCCTCGCCTTCGTGGACGTCAACATCTATTCCACTGCTGCCGCGATCGGGCTCGCCACGATGGCGATGGTCACGATCGGCGTGATGCTCGGCCGTGTCATCGGGCATGCGGCGGGCAGGCGTGCGGAGCTGGCGGGTGGCGTCGTGCTGATCGGCATTGGCAGCACTATCCTGGCTGAACATCTGAAGATCATCGGCTAGACGGTGGTTGGCGGGCGCCCGCTGATCTCCACCTCTTTCGGTGGCAGCCACCGACCGCCTGTATCATGGCGGGTTCGCGCCCGACCTAGAGTCCACGCAAACGCATCCATTCACGACAACCCAGAGGAAGATTGGCATGACGGCCGCAACGCAATTCGATCAGGTTTCCATCGTTAAACGAGCCAACGTCTACTTTGACGGCAAGTGCGTCTCGCACACCGTTCTCTTCGCCGACGGCACGCGCAAAACGCTTGGCGTGATCCTGCCCGGCGCGCTCAACTTCGGCACCGATGCGCCGGAACTCATGGAAGTGCAGGCTGGCCAATGCCGTATCCGCCTGGAAGGCAGTGACGAGTGGAAGACCTATGGTGCGGGCGAGTCGTTCTCGGTGCCCGGGAAAAGCCGCTTCGATATCGACGTGATCGAAACGCTCGACTACGTCTGCAGCTATCTGTAAAACGTGTCGCGTCGCACGACATAAGGACGGCGCGCACATTCAGGCGTGTCATTGATGATCGCCGGTTGGGCACGAGCCACAACCCAACCGACGATGTGACAATTGCGAATCGAACATCGCATTGAGATCAACGGCGCTTCATCTTGATCACGCGCGAAATCTGACCCAGCGTAAATCCACTGTTCTGCACGTACTTTGCGTAGTCGACTGGAGCAGTAAACGATTCCTCGGTGACGTACTCGCCCATGTAACGGAATCGGTCAGTCGCTGTGCGGACAAAAACAGGCAGTGGGTCGGTCTGTCGCGCGAGCGTTCGGCCTGCCGCTCGTGCAGCGGCGCTGCCATCGCACACGATCACATCCGGTGCATACGGGTTGAGATCCTGACGCAATCGCGCGGCGACGACCTTTCCACCCTTCACGGGCAAGAATGCCTGTTTGCATCCTCCCGTCACCCGATGAATATCTTCCCGAGAATACTCTTTTCCAATATCAAACATGATTTTTCTCCCAAGAATGACGCCTGGCTTTAAAGCAGTGGCATCAAGCGGAGCGATGATATCGGCCTGTACCTAAATCCCTTGTATAAAGCACGAGCTTCTTGATAAAGAAGGCATGCTGGTTGAGCGAAACAGCGAGACATACGCCACAGATCCGCCTGGCTGCAACCGGGGCTCGCCGCGCGCTTCGATATGCCGTATTAACAGTACTCACCATTCGGTTTTATGAATTCGTTATACGGTTGATGACAAAATATCGAGGTGACACCGAGCGCGGTTTCGTAGACGGTTGCCGCAAGCGCTTGTAGGAATACGCCGAGGTAGGTGGGGGACGAAGACCGCACGAAGTTTAGGGGCCGCCCACACGCCAAGGATGTGTTTCTACGAGCGCTTGCGTCAGCGTTGCGCTACTGATATGACGCGCGACTTATTTCCTGCTCACTCAGCCACGCACTGACGCGTCTCGACGCGGCTCAACATCGCTTCAAAACCCTCGATAGGAAGCGGGCGGCAGAAATAATAGCCCTGATACGCGTAGCATCCCGCTGCTGCGAGGAAGTCCCGTTGAGCCTCCGTTTCGACTCCTTCGGCGATCACGCCCAAACCGAGGCTGCGCGCAAGCGCCACGATAGTCCTGGCAATCACAGCGTCGTTAGGATCGACGAGGACGTCGCGCACAAATGAGCGGTCGATTTTCAACTGATCCAACGGCAGGCGCTTCAAATAGGACAGCGACGAATAGCCGATGCCAAAATCGTCTAATGCGAAGACGATGCCTTTCGCTTTCAGCGCGCCCATCTTCTCGATGATGTCCTGCACGTTGTCGACCAGCACGCTTTCCGTCAGTTCCAGTTTCAACCTGTCGGGCCGCGCGCCGGTTCGAGCGATGATCGTCAATACGTTGTCCACGAAATCAGCTTCACGGAATTGCTGGACACTGACGTTGACCGCAATCGTGAGATGCGTCATATCCGGCCGCGTAGCCCATTGCGCCAGTTGCGCGCACGCAGCCTCCAGCACCCAGCTTCCCAGCGCAAGGATCAGTCCGGTCTCTTCGGCCAGCGGAATGAACTCGGCAGGCGGCACGATACCGCGCTGCGGATGCTGCCAACGCACCAGTGCTTCCGCGCCGGTTACACGAGTACCGACAACCTGCGCCTGGTAATGGAGCAGGAACTGATTGTCCTCGATTGCATTGCGTAAGCCCGCTTCCAGCGCGGCTCGCTGCACCACGACGGTCTGCATGTCCGGATCGAAGAAACGCACGGCATTGCGTCCTCGCTCCTTGGACTTGTACATCGCGAGGTCGGCCTGCTTGAGGAGCTCGTCGATCGAGGCCTGATGCCCTCTGAACACGGTGGCGCCGATGCTCGCGCTAGTGCGGTACTCGATCTTGCCAAGGTGATACGGACTGCCCAGAACAGCGAGGATTCTTTCGCCCACGGCCTCCGTCTGGTTGGCGGCCTCCTGCCGGTTCTTGTGCAGGTTCCCGAGCACCACCACGAACTCGTCGCCCCCCACTCTGGCCACGGTGTCGCTCTCGAGTACGCTGTCTGCCAGACGCCGCGCCACTTGCTGCAGCAGTAGATCGCCTTTATCGTGGCCCAAGGTATCGTTCAACGTCTTGAAATGGTCCAGGTCGATGAACAGCAGCGCACCACACGCTTCGTTGCGTGCGCTGGCCGTGATCGCCTGCCTCAGGCGATCCAGCAGCAAGGTGCGATTGGGCAGCCGGGTCAGCGCATCGAAGAAGGCCAATTCCTTGATTCGCTCTTCCGCGATCTTGCGTTCGGTAATGTCGTGATGTGTGCCGACATAGTGGCTGACGGTTCCATCCTCGCTCATCACGGCGGAGATCGTGAGCCATTTCGGGTACACCTCACCGTTCTTGCGACGGTCCCAGATTTCCCCTTGCCAGCCACCGGCACGATGAATCGCTTCCCACATCTCCTGGAAGAATGCGGCGTCGTGACGGCCTGACCGAAGCACGGCCGGTGTCTGGCCCACGATCTCTTCTGACGTGTAACCGGTGCACTCCGTGAAAGCGGAATTGACGCGCAGAATCCTCGCGCTCGCGTCGGTGATCATCATCGGTTCCATCGAGTCGAATGCGACAGCGGCAATTCGTAGTTCGGCCTCGACCTGTTTGCGCTCGGTAATGTCGCGGCCACTCGTGCGAAAGCCGATGAACTCGCCCTTGGAATCGGTAATCGGAACCCAGGACGCGGACAGCCACATGATCGAGCCGTCCTTGCGAACACAGCGAAACTCGAGGTCATCGCCGCGCAAGCCCTGTAGTGCCTTCTGAAACTCGGGTGCAACGCGGGGAATGTCCTCCGGATAAATGACGGTGCCCGCGAAATCCGGCAAGGCCATGCACTCGTCGACGGTATAGCCGATGTACGCCTCCACCGCCGAGTTGATCCAGCGTGGCTTGCCGTCGGGTCCCCACCAGATTTCCCAGTTGACCGTACAGTCGGCAATCGCGCGGAATTTCTCCTCGTTCTCGCGCAATTCTTTTGTCATTGCCGAGGCAAGCCGCATCGCGCGGCCGCGGCCGGTCATCATCAGCCAGGTGAGCAGCGCCAACAACAAGCTGAGGCCCGTGCCGGTGCTGGCGATCGGCAGCGCGGCGTTACGGCCGAAGCGGGCCTTGAAGTCGTCCTGGGCACTCATCGAGAGTGTCCAGTCATGTCCGCCGACAACCAGATATTCGTTGGCCGACATGTCCGCAGCCAGATGATGACCGGGCGCCTCAGGCGTTTTGTGCAACAGCGCGGCGGCCGACGTTTCGACGCCATCGTATATAGCGATGGTGAGGCCGGGCGGTTGCTCGCCGTACAGGCTGGCGATGACATCGTGCATGCGGAACGAGGCGTACACCCAGCCGACCAGGTGCGCGCGGCGCTGGGCGACGCTATCTTGCGGCTGGCCTCGTGCGTAGACCGGCAGGTACATGATGAATCCGGGGCGAGCATTGCCGGCGTCCACCGACAGGCGGACCTTCCCGGAAAGAGTCGCCATGCCGGAGTCGCGTGCCTGCTCCATGGCGCGCCGCCGTACAGGATCGGCCCATGCATCGAAACCGGGCGCCGCGCGATTGATGCCAACGGACGGCTCGCGCTGGATGATGGGCGCGTAGTTCTCGCGTGAGCCTTTGGGCTCGATCGTGTAGTCGGGCACCCCCTGCCGGCGGAGGGCCGCAATATGCTCGACCTTCTGCGTCGCCGGCACCCACGCGACGATGCCGATAGCCTGGATACCGGAGAAGTTAGCGTCGAGATTGAGCGTGCCGACGTAGTCACGGAACTGACCGCGGTCGATCTCTCCGGTAGCGGCGAACAGACTCTGCACGCCACGTAGCAAGAGCTCATACGTGCCCATGCGCTGCTCGATCCGGCTGACCGCGTCGCCCAGCGAGAAATTGAACTGGGACAGCAGTTCATGACGGGCGGCTTCCCGCTCATGGTCCCAAAGCATCCACGTCACGCTGAGCGCAGCGGACAGGACCAGTAGCGGCAGCAGGACGAGGCGTGCCCAGTTCACGGCTGCGCTTTGAAATCGACCATCGAATTGGCGAGGTCAGGTTTGAAATACTTCTCGAAGATGCGCCGAACGGTGCCATCCGCGCGCATCTCATTCACCAGGGCGCGCCACTTTTCCCGCTCGGCCGGCGACAGTGCCTTCTTCGACATGATTAGGCCGTGAGGTACGGCGGGGTCGTCGAATTCCACGATGGTGGTCACGTCGCGGATTTTCTTTTCATCGATTGCAGGGTAATCGAAAGGCTCGATGATCATGCCTTGAATGCGGCGGAGGATCAGCGCCTGATACAACGGATCCAGACCACCGGCCTGGCTGACACGGTTTTCGGCCGCCAGCTTGTCGACCAGACGGTTGGCCGACTCGCTATAGCGGAAGCTGCGGATCACGCCGAGCTGAAACTGGTCGTTGTGCTCGAAATCGGCCAAACGATGAATTCCAGCGTCCTTGCGCACCAACAGATAGTACTTGTTGCTGAAATACCAGGCGAAGTCCGCGTACTCATTGCGCTCGTCGTTGGCAATGCCCGACAGGCTGAAATCAAGTCCGCCGGATTCAATCAGCTTCCAGATCCTGGCCCGCGACATCAGACTGACTCTGATCTGGCAACCGCTGCGACGGATCAGCTCGTCAGCGAAGTCCTTGTCGATCCCGGTATCCGTGTCGACGGAATAGAGCAGACCGTGATCGTGTAAAGCTAGCGTAAATGAACGCGAACATTCGGGACCAGCGGCCATGGCGCTACTCACGCAGCTTAGCGCCAGTAGCCAACCCCCGAGGCAATGTCGAATCACAGTGTCTCCGTCGTACGAAGATGACTTGAATACCACATTCAATTTTCCCGACGATGACGCCGGCGACACGATTCTGCTATTTGGTCACTTTGAATGCGGCTAATGAGATGCCATTTTTTTGCGGACTGGCCAGCATACACCTGTCCGGCTGGACCAGCGGAACATTCAAACCGAATGCGCTCTTCTCGCAATATCGGCAGCGCGCTGCAGTTCTTGAGGGGATGGTTGTTATTTTTTGAGTGGAAGCGGATTCTGTCGATTTGGAGAATTTCGATGACCAGACGGCTGCTTACGATTGCCGCGGTGTTAGCGGGCGCTGTGATGGCGACTCCGGCTCGCGCTGACGCAGGTTCCGACAAGGCCGCCATCACGCAACGGCTGCGAGGTTGGGCAGAGGCTTTCAACGCGCGCAATGCAGCAGGCGTCTGCGATGTGTTCGCGCCCGACCTGGTTTCAACCGTTCCTGAAGTGCTCGATGGTAACCGGGATGCGCTCTGCACGAAGCTCGCCGCGCTGCTGGCGAAGCCTGAGTTGAGCCTCCATTACGATAGCCCGGACATCCGCGAGATCATCGTTTCCGGGGATATCGCCGTTGTGCGACTGTTCTGGACGCTGACAGCCCGCAAGGGTGCTGAGCAAAGCGTGACGCATGAGGCAGGGATGGATATTTTTAAACGGCAACCGGATGGCAAATGGTCCATCGCGCGGTTCATGTCGTTTAGCACGACGCCGAATGGTGTTCTTCAGTAAGGCGGCGGTTGATGGTGCCGACGCGCCGCGCCACAGTCGATGAAACGCGTCGGACGGAACCAGGCCGGCAGCGGACAAAAACATAAGGGCCGGTAATGCAGCCCTTATGTCATCTTTAACAGCTGCTATTGGCCGGCGGCCGGCGACACTACGCTCGGGGTCGCCAGCGTGTTGTTGCTCTTGGGAGCGCTGGTGGCAGACGTCGAACTGCTGTTCGTGCTCGGCAGGCCCGAGTTGGGCGACCTGGCGGCCGAGCCGCTGTCCGAGCTGGTGGCGCCTGGCGTGCCGTAGCCGCTCGTTGCACCGTTGACCTGGTTCGACGGGCTAGCCGTGCTGCCTGACGAACCACTCCCGCTTGAGCCGCCGGCCGCCTGTGCATAAGCGCCCCCCGACAGCGTAAGCGCGGCGACGGCCGCGATTAATGAGCAGGTTGCCTTAATCATGATCCGTTCCTCCTTGATTGACTGGAATCGACGCAGACGATCGCCGCCTGCTTGACCACAGACCGAGCAATCAGCGTGCCGCACGCTCTTATCCTCTGAAGCGGCAGTAGTTGCAGCGGTGCCTTCGGGTCCTGGGGCATCTGGCGGCATTCGATGCACACTCCCCCAACCAATGGCACTATTCTCCCCACCCTGCTAGATTTCTACTCAGCCGAATCATTGCTCGGGAGAGACCGATGGCCGACAGACCGACTTCCAACGCCTCCGCCGTTCGTTCGCTGGTCCTGATTGCAGTCGTCGTGGTCGCGCTGGTCGCGGCCTTCGCCTTTACGGCCGGCTGGCTCTCGCCGGGGCGCCTGACGCCGGCGAAGATCGTCAACGGGCTGGCGCCGCCGGGCGGCGCGGCGCTTGGCTTCCGGCGCAATCACGCCAAGGGCATCTGCTTTACCGGCAGCTTCGAATCGAATGGCGGGGCCGCGGCCCTGTCCAAGGCGCCGATGTTCGCGCCTGGTTCATATCCGGTCACGGGACGTTTCAACCTCGCTACGCCGGATCCCAAAGCGCCGGACGCCACGGTTCGGGTGCGGGGTCTCAGCCTGCGCATCGTCGCGCCGGACGGAAGCGAATGGCGCACAGCGATGATCGACGCGCCTTTCTTCCCGGTCGCCACGCCGCAGGCGTTCTACGCGCTGCTGCAGGCCTCGGCCAACAAGACCGATCCGGACGCCATGAAGAATTTTGTCGCCGCCCACCCGGAGTTCGGCACGTTTGTCGGCTGGGCCGGCAGCGCGCCGTGGACGGCCTCGTACGCGCAGGACCGGTACAACAGCCTCAATAGCTTCATCTTCACCAATGCCGAGGGACAGGACCAGGCCGTGCGCTGGTCCTTCGTCCCGGCCGCGCAGCCCGAGGCGGTATCCCCCGACCAGTTGAAGCAGAAAGGCGCCGACTTCCTCGCCGCGGATATCACGCAGCGGGTGCAGAGCGCGCCGCAACGCTGGACGCTGGTCGTCACCGCCGCCAATCCGGGCGACCCGACCAACGACCCCAGCAAAGCGTGGCCGGAAGATCGACGCAAGGTGGACGCGGGTACGCTGGTGGTCAACGCGATCGAACCCGAGGCCGATGGACCGTGTCGCGATCTCAACTTCGATCCCACCGTCCTGCCGTCCGGCATGCACGTCTCGGACGATCCGTTTCCGGCCGCGCGCTCAGCCGCCTATTCCGTATCGTTCAACCGGCGGACCGCCGAGGATAAGGACTATCCGCGCCATCCGGGAGGAGCCACACCATGAACCCGATCCATGATCGCTTCACGCCGCTGCAACGCGCGCTTCACTGGCTCATGGCGATTTGCATTCTGGCGATGCTGTTCATCGGCGTCGGGATGGTGTCCACCGTTCGCCCGGATTATCTTTCGCTGGTGTCCATTCACAAGCCGCTGGGCATCGTGATCCTCGTGCTGGCGCTGATCCGCCTGGCGGTGAGGTTGACGCGCGGTGCGCCGCCGCTGCCTGCGTCGATGCCGGAACCGATGAAACTCGCCGCGCACCTGTCGCATCTCGCGTTCTACTTGCTGATGATCGGGCTTCCGCTGATCGGCTGGGGCATGCTGTCGGCCGCGAACTATCCCGTTGTGGTGTTCGGAATGCATTTGCCGTCCATCCTGCCGCATAGCAACGGTTTGCACACGCTGCTGTGGAACGCGCACAGGACGCTCGCGCTGTGTTTTTTTGCGCTGATCGTGCTGCACCTGGCGGCGGCGCTTTTGCACGCGCTGGTCAGACGTGACGGTGTATTCCAGGCGATGGCGCCCTGGTCGAAGCGGTGAGGTGCGCGCCTCCAGTAATTGAAACGACACGGGCGACCTGAACAGGCCGCCCGCATCAACTCCTCTCTCATTACCGCATCGCCACCTTTACCGCACCTTCCCCTGTTTCCACGCAGTCAACAGTTGGTCGTACTTGACCGTTTCGCCTTTCGGCTTCTCGTTCGCCAGCTTCTTCCACGGTGCGTGCTGATCCGACAGCCATTTCTCCGGAGCGCTTTCCGGATTCAACTCTGGCGCGCAAACCTTCATCCCCGCGCGCTGCAAACGGGCCAGCACCTGGTCCATTTCCTTCGCCAGATTGTCCATCGCGGCTTGCGGTGTCTTCTCGCCGGCGACGGCCGTCGCGACATTCTTCCACCACAGTTGTGCCATCTTCGGATAATCGGGCACATTGTTGCCGGTCGGCGTCCAGGCGACGCGCGCCGGACTTCTGTAGAACTCGATGAGCCCGCCGTACTTGTCCGCGTTCTTCGTAAAGTAGTCGCTATGAATATCGGAATCGCGGATGAACGTGAGACCGGTAATCGACTTCTTTAGCGAGACGGTTTTGGATGTGACGAACTGCGCGTATAACCACGCGGCAGCGCGCTGGTTCGGCGGCGTCGACTTGAAGAAGGTCCACGAACCGACGTCCTGGTAGCCGTTCTGCATGCCGTCCTTCCAGTACGGACCGTGCGGCGATGGCGCCATCCGCCACTTCGGCGTGCCGTCCGCGTTGGTCACGTTGCCGGGTTTCAGCATCGATGCGGTGAACGCGCTGTACCAGAAGATCTGCTGCGCGATCTTGCCTTGCGCCGGCACCGGTCCTGCTTCGTTGAAGGTCATCCCCGAGGCCTCGGGCGGGGCGAACTTCTTCAGCCAGTCGATGTATTTGGTGGTCGCGAACACCGCGGCCGGACTGTTCGTGCCGCCGCCGCGGCTGACTGATGCGCCTACCGCATGGCAGCCGTCCGGCGTGACGCGCACGCCCCATTCGTCGACCGGCATGCCGTTCGGGATGCCCTTGTCGGCTTCGCCCGCCATTGATAGCCACGCGTCGGTAAAGCGCCATCCCAGCGACGGGTCTTTCTTGCCGTAGTCCATGTGGCCATAGACTTTTTCGCCGTCGATATTCTTGACGTCGTTCGTGAAGAATTCGGCGATGTCCTCATACGCGGACCAGTTCACTGGCACGCCGAGATCGTATCCGTACTTCGCCTTGAACTTGTCCTGCAGGTCCTTGCGCGCGAACCAGTCGGCGCGGAACCAGTAAAGATTCGCGAACTGTTGGTCCGGCAACTGATAGAGCTTCTTGTCCGGCGCGGTCGTGAAACTGGTGCCGATGAAGTCCTTGATGTCGAGCCCAGGGTTCGTATATTTCTTGCCTTCGCCAGCCATATAGTCGGACAGCGGCATGATCACCCCATAGCGATAATGCGTGCCGATCAGGTCGGAATCGGAAATCCAGCCATCGTAAATGCTCTGGCCGGATTGCATCGACGTCTGCAGTTTTTCGACGACGTCGCCTTCCTGGATAATGTCGTGCTTGACGGAAATGCCGGTGATTTCGGTGAACGCCTTGGCGAGCGTTTTCGATTCGTACATGTGCGTGTCGAGTGTTTCGGACACCACGTGCACCTCTTTGACACCTGCCGACTTCAGCGTCGCAGCAGTATCGATGAACCACTTCATCTCGTCCATCTGCTGCTGCTTCGACAGCGTGCTCGGCTGGAACTCGCTGTCGACCCACTTCTGCGCTTCGGGCGTGCCGGCGATCGCTGCGTGGCTCGTCAAGCCAGTCGCGACGACCCCTGCCACGGCGAGCGTGACGATTCGTCTCCTCTGTTGCATGGCTTTCTCCTGTGTCTCCGCACCCCTTGGATCAACTGCCGAGGTCCGCCCGGGGCATCAACGGAACCGGTCTGTCCAGATACGCAAACCTTCAGGACGCAACGCTGTTCATCCTTTCCACATGACGATCAGCAGCACGAGCATCGACGCCGCGAAACCGGGCCACGCGCTCGCGCGTTCCGCGCTGATGCCGATCCATGCGAGATTGATGTACGCCGCAATCAGCAGTCCGATAAAGAGCCGGTCGCCACGCGTAGTGCCGATCGGCAGGAAGCCTTTTCGTTCGACGGTGGGCGAGCGGATTTCCCACACGGTCATGCCCGCCAGCATCACCACGACGCAGCCGAAAAAGATCGCCACTTCCGGTGTCCAATACATCCACGTCAGCATCAGACTCTCCCCATCGCAAAGCCCTTCGCGATGTAATTCCGCACGAAATAGATGACGAGTGCGCCGGGCACGATGGTCAGCACGCCCGCCGCCGACAGCACGCCCCAATCCATCCCCGCCGCCGATACCGTGCGCGTCATCACGGCGGCAATCGGCTTGGCGTTGACAGTGGTGAGCGTGCGCGCGAGCAGGAGTTCGACCCAGCTGAACATGAAGCAGAAGAACGCGGTCACGCCCACGCCCGACTTGATCAGCGGCAGGAAAATCTTGATGAAGAATGCCGGGAACGTATAGCCGTCGATGTAGGCGGTTTCGTCGATTTCGCGTGGCACGCCCGACATGAAGCCTTCGAGAATCCACACTGCGAGCGGCACGTTGAACAGCATGTGCGCGAGCGCGACCGCGATATACGTGTCCATCAAACCGACGCTCGAATACAGCTGGAAGAACGGCAGCAGGAACACCGCGGGCGGCGTCATCCGGTTGGTGAGCAGCCAGAAGAACATGTGCTTGTCGCCGAGAAAGCGATAGCGCGAGAACGCGTAAGCGGCAGGCAGCGCGACCAGCACCGACATCACCGTGTTCATCAGCACGTAGATGATGGAGTTGATATAGCCCCAGTACCAGGACGGATCGGTGAAGATGACCTTGTAGTTGTCGAAGGTCACGTGATGCGGCCAGATCGCGAACGCCGACATCGTCTCTTCGTTCGTGCGCAGCGAGATCGACAGCATCCAGTAGAGCGGAATCAGCGCGAACAGGATGTACACCGTCAGCACGACCACGCGCATCCAGCGGTTATTGCGCATAGTCGTCTCCGGTGGTCGCGGGGCCGCCTTTGCCCACGCGCTCCATCCAGTTGTAGAGAATGAAACACAGCAACAGGATGATCAGGAAGTAGATCAGCGAAAACGCCGCCGCCGGGCCGAGGTCGAATTGGCCCACCGCTTTTTGCGTCAGGTACTGCGACAGGAACGTGGTCGAATCGCCCGGGCCACCGCCCGTCAGCACGAACGGCTCGGTATAGATCATGAAGCTGTCCATGAAGCGCAGCAGCACGGCGATCATCAACACGCCGCGCATCTTCGGCAGCTCGATATAACGGAATACCGCGAAGCGGCTCGCGCCGTCGATTTCGGCGGCCTGATAGAACGCGTCGGGAATCGCGCGCAGACCTGCATAGCAGAGCAGCGCGACGAGCGGCGTCCAATGCCAGATGTCCATCACGAGCACCGTGATCCACGCGGCGGCGGGACTGGCCGTGTAGTTGTATTCAATGCCCACGTGATTGAGCGCATAACCGAGCAGGCCGATATCCGGCCGCCCGAAAATCTGCCAGATCGTGCCGACCACATTCCACGGAATCAGCAGCGGCATGGCCAGCACGACCAGCGACGCCGACGCGCGCCATCCGGACGCGGGCATCGCCAGCGCAAGGCCGACGCCGAGCGGGATCTCGAACAGCAGCACGCACGCGGAGAAGATGATCTGCCGCCCGAGCGCGCCGCGCAGGTCGTCGTCGTTGATGATCGCGCGAAACCACTCGGTGCCGACGAACACATGCTGCGTCGGGCTGATGATGTCCTGCACCGAATAGTTGACCACCGTCATGAGCGGCAAGATGGCGGAGAACGCGACGCAGATGAACACCGGTACGACCAGCAGCCAAGCCTTCTGGTTGACGGGCTTGTTCATCGCGTAATCCTTTCATCGTTGCTGAAGAACACGGTTTCCGTCGTGGCGAGCTTCAACCAGACCGCCCCCTCGTCGACACGCAGATGCGGTTCGACCTTGGCCCTGAAGACGTGCCCATCGCATTGCGCCGTGACCAGTTGGTAATTGCCGAGTTGCTGCACGCGCAGCAGGTGTGCTTTCACCGCACCGGGTTCACCATCGCTCACCACGCGCACGAACTCCGGGCGAATGCCGAGCGTCAGCGTTCCGTTGGCGTGCTTCAGCGTATCGAGCGTAGGCGGGTCGAGTTGCAAGTGTTGCGTGCCGATCTTGATGCCGTCGGCGTTCAGCTCGATCGGGCAGAGATTCATCCCCGGACTGCCGATGAAGTAGCCGACAAACGCATGATCGGGTCGCAAAAACAGCGCTCCCGGATCTCCCTTCTGCACGACGCGGCCGTTCGTCATCACGACGACTTCATCCGCGAAGGTCAGCGCCTCGACCTGATCGTGCGTCACGTAGATCAGCGTCAGCTTCAGTTGCTGATGAATCTTTTTCAACTGACGACGGAGGATCCACTTCATATGCGGATCGATGACGGTCAGGGGTTCATCGAACAGGATCGCGGCGACGTCCTTGCGCACGAGGCCGCGCCCAAGCGAGATTTTCTGCTTCGCATCCGCCGACAGATTGTTCGCCTTGCGCGGCAATTCACGCGTCATGTCGAGAATTTCCGCCACTTCGTGAACGCGCTGTTTCACGTCACGTGCCGTCATTTTCCGGTTGCGCAGCGGAAACGCGAGGTTGTCGAACACGCTCATCGTGTCGTAGATCACCGGGAACTGGAACACTTGCGCGATGTTGCGTTCGCGCGGGCTCTTCGCCGTGATGTCGCTTCCGTCGAACAACACCTTCCCTTCCGACGGCGTCACGAGGCCGGATACGATGTTGAGCAGCGTGGACTTGCCGCAACCGGACGGCCCAAGCAATGCGTACGCGCCGCCGTCTTCCCAGACCATGCTCATTGGTTGCAATGCGTAGTCGTCGAGCGTGGCGGGCTTGGGTGCGTAAGCGTGCGCGAGATTCTGGAACTCAATGCGCGCCATGAGCGGCCTCCGGGCCAGACACCAGCGTCGTGTCCGCGCCGAACACAAACAGTTCGTCGGGGTCGATGTACACGTCGAGTTCCGTACCGAGATCGATCTGATGCACGCCTTGCAGTTGCGCGACCAGATCGATGCCGCCTTGGCGCGTATGCAGATGCAGGTAGGTTTCGGAGCCGCTCAATTCGGCCAGTTCGAGCCGGCAAGGCACCGCAACGGAGCGCTGGGTTCGCGGCGCGAGTCGCAGATGGCCCGGCCGCACGCCGATACGGAACGTTTCGTTTCCGCTGACAGCGCGCGCGCTGGCCCGCCCGAGCGGCACGTCGATGCCGATCGGCAGGCGCGCGGTGCCGTCGGCGGTGAGATCGCTGGCGAGCATGTTCATCGGCGGATCGTTGAAGACGGCGGCGACGTCGATAGTGGCGGGCGCGTTGTACACATCGAGCGTCGGGCCGTGTTGCAGCACGCGCCCCTTGTCGACGATCGCCGTATAGCCGCCGAGCAGCAGCGCTTCGAGCGGTTCGGTCGTCGCGTAGACGACGGTGGTTTTGCCGTCCGCGAACAGCGTCGCCAGTTCGACGCGCAATTCCTCGCGCAGCTTGTAGTCGAGATTGACGAGCGGTTCGTCCAGCAACACCAGCGACGAGCGCTTGACCAGCGCCCGCGCCAGCGCGCAACGCTGCTGCTGGCCGCCGGACAGTTCGCCCGGGCGCCGCTGCAGCAGGTGGTCGATATGGAGTTTGGCGGCGACTTCGTGGACGCGCCTTTTGACTTCGTCGGCGCCGGTCTTTTGCAGCTTCAGCGGCGACGCGATGTTGTCGAACACCGTCATGGCCGGATAGTTGATGAACTGCTGATAGACCATCGCGAGGTTGCGCTGCCTGACGCTGACGCCGGTCACGTCGTTGCCGTCGGCCAGCACCCGGCCCGAAGCCGGGCGGTCGAGTCCGGCCATCACGCGCATCAGGGTGGTCTTGCCGGCTTGCGTCGGTCCAAGCAGCACGTTGATCGCGCCGGGCACGAGCCGCAGATCGACGCCGTACAGGTGCGTCTGAGCGCCCGAAACGACTGTCACCCGCTCCAGTTCCAAGACCAAATCGCTCTCCTTTTTTCTAGTGCGTCTCCGGTGCTGCGGGTGCCTTCTGGTTCATCTTGGGCGGATGGCAAGGCGCGCCCTTTTTTCTGAAAGGAAATCAAAACAACGGATTCGATGTTCCTTTTTGTTCGTTTACGTTTAAATTGGTGTTAACCATACAATCGGTCGACAATGAAGTTCTCTGGCGTTTACCGTATTGATAACGATTGCTTTCGTTGAATATTTTATTTCGTGCCAATCGTAATCTGGGTGTCAGCGTAACAGAATGGTAATCAGTCTGAGGGATTGCCTGCTCGCGCCGCGCGGATAGGACGCAGGTTTGACGCGCATGGTCAAATGGGGCTTTTGGGGAGAACTGCATGAGTGCCGTCAATGATCAGGAAGCCGCTCGCCCAACCGTCAAGCTCTATTCGGTACGCGACTTTTTCCGCAGGCCCGAGAAACACCAGTTCACGATTTCGCCGGATGGCCGGCATCTCTCGTTCTTGACTCGACACGCGGGCCGCCAGAACATCTTCGTTCAGGAAATCGGCGTCGATGGCTCGCCGCTTGGGGACGCGCAGGCGCTGACCAACGAATCCGAACGCGATGTACCCGGCCACGCCTGGAAAGGCAACGACCGCATTCTGTTCGTCAAGGACTTTGGCGGCGACGAAAACTTTCACGTGTTGTCGGTGCCGATCCATGGCGGCCAACCGGTCGACCTGACGCCGTTCGACGGCGTCAAGGCGAGCATCGTCGACGATCTCAGGGACGATGACCGCCATATCCTGATTCAGATGAACCGGCGCGACCCACAGGTATTCGACGTGTTTCGTGTCGACGTCGTCACGGGCGCGTTCACCCCGATCGCTGAAAACCCCGGCAACATCATGGGTTGGATGACCGATCACGCCGGGAGCCTGCGCGTTGCGACCGCCTCCGACGGCGTCAACACGACCCTGCTCTATCGCGATACCGAGACCGAACCGTTTCGCCCGATCCTGACGACGAACTTCCGCGAAACGGTGTCGCCGCTGTTCTTTACCTTCGACGATCAGCGTTTGTACGTGCTGTCCAATCGAGGCCGGGACAAGACGGCCATCTTCGAGTTCGACCCGCAAACCGCGCAGGAGGGCGAATTGCTGTTCGAAACCGAACACGTGGACGTGAGCGGTCTGGCTTATTCGAAACATCGGCGCGTGTTGACTGCCGCGTGGTACGTCGATGACCGCATGCATCGGCACTTCTTCGACGAATGGGCTCGCTCTATCCACGAGGACCTGGGTCGTCAGTTGCCCGGCCAGGAAATCTCGATCACGAGCATCACACGCGACGAGTCGCGCGCGATCGTACACGCTTCGAGCGATCTTTCGCCGGGCTCGATCTGGACATACGATATCGCCACCCGTCATCTTTCCAGGCTCACCGAGCTCATGCCCTGGCTCGACGCCGCGGACATGGCGCGAATGGAACCCATCCGCTTCGTCGCGCGCGACGGTCTGCAGATCAACGGCTATTTGACATTGCCCGCGGGCATCGAAATCGGGCAAAAGCTGAAGCGGCCGCTCCCATTGATCGTCAATCCGCACGGAGGGCCTTGGGCGCGCGATTCGTGGGGATTCAACCCTGAAGCGCAATTGCTCGCCAATCGCGGGTATGCAGTCTTGCAGTTGAACTTCCGGGGATCGACGGGCTATGGACGCGCGTTCTGGGAGGCGAGCTTCGGTCAATGGGGCAAGTCGATGCAAAACGACATCGACGACGGTATCGACTGGCTCGTCGCACAAGGTCTGGTCGACCCCGCGCGCGTGGGCATCTACGGCGCGAGCTACGGGGGCTATGCGGTGCTCGCCGGCGTGGCATTCACGCCCTCGCGCTATGCGGCTGCGGTCGACTATGTCGGCGTCTCGAACCTGTTCACATTACTCGAATCGTTGCCACCGTATTGGAAGCCGATGCTCGACATGATGTACGAGATGATCGGCAACCCGCAAACCGAAACGGGCAAGCAGGCGCTGCACGATGCATCGCCGCTATTCTTTGCGGAGCGGATCGTGACGCCGCTATTCGTCGCACAAGGCGCAAACGATCCGCGAGTCAAGCAAGCCGAAAGCGACCAGATTGTGGACGCCCTGCGCGAGCGTGGGATCGACGTCAAGTACATGCTCAAAGACAACGAAGGGCACGGCTTCCGAAACGAAGAAAATCAGTTCGAGTTCTACGAAGCTATGGAAGCCTTCCTCGCGCAACACCTGGGCGGCCGCTCGACGGCGTAACGCTGAAGGTTCAGCGGCGGTGATGGCCGGCGCTGATCGACCCGCGGCGGCCTGCCGTGCCATGAGGACGAACATCCACCGCGCGCCAGCCGTTTTCACGTGCGAGTGGTCGATACCGGCCGGGAAGCTATTCCCCGTGATAGGCCGCGAGAAACTCGTCGGACGCCACCTCATCCGCGAGCGCCCGCAGCGTTGCAGCCGAGTCGCGGCCCAACACGTCTTCGACGCGACTGTTCGCTTCAGCCCAAAGCACCAATGCCTCCGAGAGGCGCTTCTTGCCAAGGCGTGTAAGAACGCCGTGTTTTGTCCGCCGGTCCTCGGCGTCCTGGCGCAATTCCACCAGTCCGTCCCGCACCAGCGGCCTTAGCGCATGTGTCAATGCCGAAATCTGGATCGCGAGTCGAGCCGCCAGGTCCTGCAATGTCGGCCCCTCTTCACTGCCGCTGGCGGAGAAACGCTCAATTTCGGCGATCAGGCCGATCTGCGTGGCCTTCAGGTCGAGCGGCGCCAGCGCCTCGTCGTATAGCTGGCCCAGTCTGCGTGCGGCGCGCCGCAATGCCGTGTTCGTACACGCGAGTTCGCCGAGGATATCCCGCTCATCAGTAGCTGGCCGATCCAGATCGTCTGGGTTCACCAGTGAATCAATTTTCTTTCCCATACGCATAGGATGGTTGAGTACTGCACTGTTGACAAGAGGGAGCTGTCTGGTTATATACTTGAGCCCTCAATCATTATAGTTGAGTACCAAACTAACGGAGTCACCTATGTCCAGTTCACGGAAAGTTGCTGTCGTAACCGGAGCGTCGTCCGGTATTGGTGCCGTCTACGCGGACCGCCTTGCCGCTCGCGGCTACGATCTCGTCCTCGTCGCACGGCGCGCCGATCGTCTCGAAGCGCTCGCTGCGAAGGTATCGGCGGCACACGGCGTCAAGGTCGATTCAATTGTTGCGGACCTGACGAAGGACGCTGATCTGGCGCGTGTCGAGAAGGTTCTCGCCACCGATCCGGCCGTGCGCGTTCTGGTCAACAACGCAGGTCTCGCGCGACTGCGGCCGGTCGCGGAATCCTCCGCCGAGGACACGGGTTCGCAGATCGCGCTCAACATCACGGCGCTCACCCGGCTGACGCAGGCCGCCGTGCCGGCGTTCGTGTCGCGAAACGAGGGCGTCATCGTCAATATCGCTTCCGTGCTGGCGATCCACTCGATGCCCGTCAGCGCCGTCTACAGCGGCACCAAAGCGTTCGTTCTGCAATACAGCCGCGGCCTCCAGCAGGAACTCGCGGAGACTGGCGTGAAGCTGCAACTCGTCCTTCCGGCATCGACGGCAACCGAAATCTGGGACGAATCCGGCATCCCACTTTCGGCGCTGCAGAAAGAATCGGTGATGACGACAGAGAACCTGGTCGATGCGGCTTTGTCCGGATTCGATCAGGGCGAAACTGTCACGTGGCCGTCGGTGGCCGACGCGAGCCTGTGGGATACCTACGACACTGCCCGCTCGGCGTTGTTTGCCGCAACGCAGGTCGGCAAGCCGGCCCCGCGCTACAAAATCGGTTGATTGTCCTCGGGAGCGCAAAGCGCTTCCGACCCGCTACAGTCCTCTCAGGAACGCAACTAGCAAGTCGTTCACTTCGGCCGAACGTTCGCGCTGAATCCAGTGACCCGCTCCATCGAGAATATGGCAGCCACGCAATCCGGGTAGCACGCGCGCCAGATTCTCGATACGAGCCTGCGAGCCCGGAAACTTGAGAACATCGTCTCTCGCGCCCGCCACGAACATCGATGGCTGCCGGATCACGGCCCCTCGCCATGCAGCCATCAGTTCCGACGAGCGTCGAATGCAGCGGTACCAGTTCAGTCCACCTCTAAAGCCCGTGCGCGCGAACTCGCCCGCCACATAAGCGATCTCTTCGCTGCTCAGCCAGCCCGGCAGCGTCTCGGGGTCCACGGTGCTGTCGAGAAAACCCGCACCGGGCGCCAGTATTCCTGCCACGACGCGCTCGGGTCCATCGCCCGACATGCTGAAAGTGATCCGTCGAATCGCGGCTTCGGGGTCGGCCTCAAACTCGCTCTCGGCCACACCGGGCGTCTGGAAATACTGCATATAGAATGTTCGTATTCCTTGACGATCCAATGCACTGAGCAAATCCTCCCGCGCAGGCGGATGAAACGGCACGCTCATGCCGACGACAGCACGGAACAGATCCGGCCGCATCAGCGCCGCATTCCAGGCCACCGGCGCACCCCAATCGTGGCCGACGATCACCGCCTCGCTCTCACCAAGCACGTTGACGAGTTCGACCATGTCGCCGACGAGATGCAGCATCGTGTACGACTCCGCATCCGGCGGCGCATCGGTGCCGCCATAGCCACGCATATCGGGCGCGACAGCGCGGAAACCCGCGGCGGCGAGCGCCGTCAACTGATGTCGCCAGGAGTACCAGGACTCCGGAAAGCCATGACATAGCAACACTAGCGGGCCGCTGCCCTGGCTGGCTACGCGCATGCGAAGTGCGCCCACCTGCAGCGTTTCGAGGCGAAGTTCGTGCAAGGTCGGCTCCATGAGGTTCAGTTCAGCGTGGCAAGCAACGCTGGCAGCCTGGCGGCCGCCGCCGCGGCCTTGGCCCCGCTCTCCTGCAACAAAGCGAGCTTGGCGGTGTCGTCGGGTCGCATGCCACGCATGATCGCGTTCTGGCTGTTCAGGCGGCATTGCGACAGCCAGGCGTTCAAGCCCGCGTTCTGCCGCCAGCTCGCCATGTTGGCAAGGGTCACCGCCCACATGCGTAGCCAGTCGACGGGATGCTCGGGGCTGGGCACGAGTCGGCACAGCGCGTTCTGCTCGGCCGGGTCCGTGACATGGCTCTCGACATACGCAATCAGCGCGGCACTGAAGACCGGTTGGCACCAGCGCACCATCAGCAGATTGATCTGGTCGCCGTCGAACACAGGCAGCGCGGGCGGCATCTGGATCGCGCGGGCGGAGCAGTCGATATAGAGCGTGTCGGGGTCGGCGGGCAGCGAGCCTCGATCGAGCGTGATCTGCGTGGACTGCACCGATTGCAGGTGACCGAGACGCACAATGTCTTCGATACGCCGGAGTTGTTCCAATTCCGCCTGAGAAACGGTGGCGCAACGATACATGCTCGGTTCGACTGTCTTGTCGATGCGCACGAGCAAGCCGCGCTGTTCCAGCCTGGCAAACAGATCGGGTGTCGAACTCGCCTCGGCGATGGCTTCGAACTGACCGATGGTGCTGCCGATCGTCCGCTCCAGATTCTCCGCGCCGGGCTGCGTGTTGGCGCGATCCAGCAGCCACGCATCGCGCGGCATGATCCAGCGCATGCGCGACGGCGCCACTCCGTTTTGCAGCAGCCAGAGGCAGGCATCCATTCCAGTTTTGCCGGAACCCACCACTGCATAGCTGGCATGTGGACGTTGAATGTCGGGCAGCCGGTTCAACGGTATGCAATTCACGTCTGCCGCAACCGTGTATCTGGGAGGATGCGTCGACGGCACTTCTGTCCGCGCATGGGTGGCGTTCACGAGTTTCCTGCGCGCAACGACTTGCCGCTCGTCGCCATTCATCAACGACTTGAAGCGATGCGTGCCGTCGACGCCCGCGCTGTAGTCGCTCATTGGAAACCATTGAACGCGGCCCGAGGGCAAGAAGCGCTGCCGCATCACCTGGTCGAAATGGCTTAGCACTTCCGCGCCACTCGCCAACTCGTACAGGCCGGTGTTCAGACCAGTCTCGTCCTTGGTCCAGGTGCTCAGCTCGCGCGAGTTCACACCGTAAAAGGCGGACGGCTGATGCAGACCGACGAATGGATAGGCGTCGTTCCAGTGACCGCCAGGACGATGGTGTCTGTCGACCATCACCACGTGGGCGTCGGTCTCGCTGAGCAGCGTGTCGACGAAAGCCATGGCTGTCGCGCCGGTGCCGATGACGAGGTAGTCGGTTTCGATCGGTTGAGTGCCCATTGTCTCTCGCTCCCGATGCGTTTCACGGCAGCAGAACACATTGCCAATAAATCATGCAGGCGCCGTATGTAAGCGCTCCAGCGAATCAATAAGCCTTAATGGACCATTTTGCCGAGTTGCCCATTCGCCCACCTCAAGGGGATACCCGTACATGTAGCTCGACGTTGATCCGCCCATGAATGGCCTCGCAATGGCGAACGAGCGCAGGACGCGAGAGCACGAACTGCTTCAACGGCGTATCGATCTTGTAGAAGTAGATGTTGGCGACAAAGCCATAGATCGCGGCGTCGACGGTGGTCGGGTCGGGCCCAAAAACAAATCCGTCGTTGCCGAGCAGGTCCGCCACGACACGCAGATCGTCGATACCTCTCGCATAGACCTGCTCCGGCTCATAGCGGCCGATGCCCTGATAGTGATACCGCAACCGGTTGTATTCACGCGCGGCTTCGAGATCGCTCGCGCTCACGTCTGCGTGCGTTGCGAGGATGGCGTCGCGGAAAGACGGCCAGAAGCGGTCGTCGCGCCAGCGTGAAAAGCTCATCGGCCAGTACAGGTCGTCGAGCGTTCTTCGGACCAGGAAGTCGAGATTCAATTGCCCCGGCGAAAGCGCGTGGTCGATGCGTAGGTCGTACCGACGCTTTAAATGGGCGATGATCCGGTCGCTATCGCCGATCGTTTCTTCGCCATCGCGCAGATACGGCAGTTGTCCGCGCGGCGCGAGGCTCGTGTCGAGGATGTGACGATGCTCGAAATCCATCCCGCACAGACGCATGAACGCGAATACCTTGAGACCGAAGGGATTGTTGTCGGCAACGCCAAACAGGTCGGGGTAAGAATAAAGCGTCAGCATGAGGCACTCCTCGCCGGGGGCCGTCACTCCGCGAGAAGTCGCTACTGCGGAGTGCGGAAGTGAGCGGGCACGATGCTCCCAAGCTTACTCGACTCGTGGTTGACCGTCATGGAATTGGCGCGCGAACACATCGCAGGTGCGCGCGATGACGATATCGACGCGATCGGTTTTTTCCAGGCGCCGTGCGCCACCTCCCGAATTCAGTGACCGAGACCGCTCTTGGCGAGCTGCTGCTCAACGAACTGGGCGAACAGCGAATGCAGATGTGTCGTCGGATGAAGGTCGTCGGCGAACATATACGTCTGGTCCGCGTTGGCGCTCACGTAGGTGGGCGGCGAGCACAGCAAGGACGTATTATCGGGCGTCTTCTTGGGGTCGCAGGCTTGCGCCGTATTCGACACCGTGAAGCCATTGGCCTGAAAGTTGGCGATGATCCCGTTTAACCACGTATAGGCATCGATCTGGATGACTTTCGGTTGCAAGCCACTAGTCTGCAACGCGGTGTTCAGGCTATCGTTGAACAGTTGCGATAACTGGGTCAAGTTGGCCCCGCCATCCGACGACGTGATGCCGTCCGGCGAGAGTCCGACATTCGGAAGATTAACCACCACGACGTGCGCGCCGCCGTTCTGGACGATCTGCCCGATGATCTGAGCAAGCGTGTTAGCCGCCGTCTGCACGGTGGGCGCCGCAGCCGGCAACTGCCCGGCGCGAAGCACGTCGTTCGCGCCCGCCCAGACGAGCACCAGTTGATTGGCGCTAAAGTTGCCGTGCGCGGCCAGATAGCTCGAAACCTGCTGATTGACAGGCATTTCGACGTTGCCGATCACTGCGGTCAGAAAATCGGATTGGTTTGCCGGCGTCGCCACGGTGGCACCGCCTTCCGCATAACCGAGGCCGCCCTGCGCACTGAGCTTATGCGTGATGTCGATCGTGTACGCAGCCTTTAGCGTGTCGCCGTAGTACTGCGCGACATTCTGAGTCCACACCTGGCCGGGATTGGTCGTGAAACGCCCGCCGCCAACCGCGCTTGCGAGCGGCGCGTAGGTGCCGACGTCCGAAAGGCTGTCGCCGAACGAGACGATTTGCAGATTGATACCGCCTGCCGGTGTGGCTGCGCCGCCGCTATTATTCGAGTCGCCTCCGTGCCCGCCACACGCCGGGAGCAGTGAGATCGCCACGGCAAAAATTGCAGCGCGTACCTTGTCATTTATTCCATGCATGGCAACGTCTCCCGAACCGGCCGGAGAGCTGTGGCCACTTTGCGGCTCAACCGCGCGTCGCTCTCCCGATAAGCACTCCCTTCAAGCAAAAAGCGTGCGCTATCGCGGTTGGCGTTGCCGGGTTGTCACGCATGCCCTCGGGAGCGGCGGACGACATGAAGCAATGACGGGGTATACGACCGTCGTCAATTAAAGGATTCCATATCAATTCAGTGCTGGGATTTTCGGCACGCGCCGCATGCAATATCGGACACATCCCGATCAGGTATAAGCATCTCACTGTCGGCGTCGATGTCGACGGCCCCGCGGCCGTCTTCGATTGGCGAGCCGCAACGGCTGATCCGGTGGCTAGTCTCGCGCCCTGTCGATCGCGCTGACAGCCAACTCGCGCGCCAGGTCCGCGTACAGTTCGGCCCACTTGCCTATCAAGCTGGGATCATCGGTCAGGAAAAGCGGATGTTCGGCCCAGGCACTGACGTCCGCACCTTTCCAGGCCATTTCGAATATCCGCAACTCCTCATCCTCGCTGACGCCGACGTCGACCAACTCGCAGAACGAGGCGAGATTGGAGAGAGTCACAACGTGGGCCGCGATGCCGTGGATAGCAGCCAGCGCGCCAGCCGCCCGCTTTCGCGCATCGTCGCGGCTGCCGGCCAGCAGGAACACGATGCTTTCGTCGTGCGCGTTGTTGAATACCGCCCGATACAGCGAGGTTTTGCAGCGATGGCTCAGTTGCGTGCCCATGGTTGCCCCCGGTTCCGAAAACTGTTCGTCGTTTTGCTCCGCCGCCTGGGTTCCGCTGATTTGCGTCTCCAAACGCTGCTGCCGGTCGCGGTATCTGTCGCTGCTCCAGTACAGGTAAATACCGCACACGAGCAGGCAGGCCAGCGCGAGAATCCCGACGCCCCCAAGTATCGCCAGATCCGCATGCGCCATTTCAGGCCTCCTCTAGTCTCGCGCGAGCCTCGCCCGCCATTTGCGGGACCTTGCCGGCACGCCATCTATCAGAATACGGCGGCCCCGCTCGACTTTTTAAACCGTCCCACGCATGGACCGGACGCGGGCGGCGAAGAATCGGTCCGCTCGTTGCCAGCGTGGCCATGATCTTGCGAGCGTAGGGACGTTGCTTCGAGTATCTGATGGGAGTTGTTATTGATCAATAGAGCACACCTCTCTATTGACCAATCGGCGCCACTATAGGAACCTAGTTGGCTCAGGCCGCCCGTTTCATGATCGGCGACATCGAGATGTCGCCAGCGCCTTGAACTGACTCACTTCGGCGCTTCGCCCGGGCGCGCCGTCAATTCCGGCAAATTAGTCTAAAGGTGGAACAATTCCTTCCGCCAGCGTTTTGAGCAACCGCGCGCGAAGCCGTTCCAGCTCCGCTATCTGACGCTCGATGGAGGCCAGCCGCTTGCGCTGCGCATCGGTCGTTTCAGCGCACGAACTCGCACCTTCGATCATCCGCATGCAGTCGGGAAATGAGCGGATATCAGCCAGACTGAAACCGGTGGCGATCATGCGTTGAATCTGCCTGACCTGCGCGACAGCCGCATTCGGAAAAGCTCGATAACCATTGCTGGCGCGCACCAAGGTGAGCAATCCGTGTTCATCGTAGTGACGGATCGAGCGCACACTCGCGCCGGTCTCGCGAGCGAGTTCACCGATGGTCAGCAGGTCTTGCTTGATGGATTGGGTCATGGAAAAAGCATAGCGCTTTCTGCTTGACCCTCACATCAGTGTGAGGGTTGAGACTGTGGGCATCTCAACGATCCCGGAGTCCTGCTCATGCCCCGCAGCATCTTTCGTCACGCGCTCTGCGCTTCGGTGGTAACGGTCGCCCTGTTTGCAGGGTCGTCTGTAGCCGTCGCGGATACAAAAAACTATTCCGTCACTGCGCCGGATGGCGTCACGCTTGCCGTCCAGGAATCAGGAAACCCAGACGGCCCCGCGATCGTGTTCATTCACGGACTGCTCGGCAGCCATCTGAACTGGGACGCACAGTTGAAGAGCGCCGCGCTCCATCGGTATCGCATCATCACTTATGACCTTCGCGGCCATGGTCTGTCCGGCAAGCCGACGGATGCCGACGCGTATCGCGATGGTCGTCGTTGGGCGGACGATCTCGCTACCGTCATCCAGTCGTCGCACGCGCGCAATCCCGTTCTCGTCGGGTGGTCGCTGGGCGGCGCCGTCATATCGAACTATCTGGCAGCGTATGGCGACGGCCGGATTGCCGGGGCGGTGTATGTCGACGGCGTGATCGAACTGAAGACGGACCAGATCGTGGTTCATCCGGAGGTGTACCGCGACATGATTTCACCGGATTTGAAGACGCACCTCGATGGCGAGCGCACATTTCTCGGCCTGTGCTTCCACACGCAGCCCGACAGGTCCACGTTCGAGCGTCTGCTTGCGAATGCGGCGATGGCATCGTGGGACATGCAGAGCGCAGTTCAGTCGATGACCGTCGCTGCGTCCGAAGGATTGAGCAGGACCAGAGTGCCGGTTCTGTTGATCTATGGCGCACGCGACGCGCTTGTCAAGGCCAGGCCCGCGATCGCGCGCGCGACGGACCTGAATCCGCAAATACAGAGCAAGCTATACGCGAATTCAGGTCACGCACCCTTCATCGAAGAGCCGGATCGCTTCAATCGTGATCTGGCCGCTTTCATCGATACTGCATCGGCTCGCTGAGTGGCCACCTGCAAAAAGAGGCACACATGTCATCAGAAAACGGCCGTCATGACCGACACGACTCCCTCGCAGGCTTTACCCGTCTACAAGTCGACGCCGACGAGATCTGGCGTTGCTGGGCGAACAATGTCAGCGGCAAACCGCTTCGCGGGGGCCATCTTCTTCCCGAAGAATGCCCGGAACAGGTCACGGCGGAGCTTCTTCCATTCCTTTTGAGCCAATAGCGCATCCAAACGAGAGGCCGCTGTCACGCCTGCTTTATTGGCTATGACTGTGAGTCTTCGCATGCACACATGATCGGCCGGTGCGCCCTCGCATAGAACGCGCGCGTGCCGTCCACCGCATCTACACACCTGCCAGCGCCGGCAAGTCCGCCTCGTACGAAACGCGTTCGAGCCAGCTGCTCATTTCTGGCTGATGAACCACGCGGCTCTGACGCGGCGCGATTTCAACGCGTCTCGGCAACGGCGCCGGATAACGCGCACGTTTCTTCTCCAGAATGGCCTGGCTCAAAAACTCAGCGCTGTAAGCTTTCAACAAGTGCGCATGATGCGCTTCGATATAAGCGGCAATCTGCGCCTGCTCGCCTTCGATCATGGCCAGCAACGCCAGCGTCTGCGCATCCCAACGAAAGCGCAGGCCGAGTTCGTCGAAAGCGGCGTTATAGGCGCACAGTTGCGCCTGGATTTCAGCATGGTGCGCGCTGTCGCCAGCGTCGAATTGCGAGGGGTTCATGGTCGTCTCCATCAGGCAGGTGGCATGACGAAGAGTAGAACCGCCAATCGATAAACGATAGTTAAAGTTTTTTCTAAAAACGATAGTGCTTTGTTTATATGTTGGTTTACCCCAAGTCCCCTCAGCAACGAGGTCTGTGCACTTGAACAGGCGGGTCGTCGCCCTCAATCGGGCCATAGCCAAGGGGGGCAGCGCATCCATTAGGAATGCCGAATGCAAACCATAAAATGTTTTAACTTTTACTTATTGCTGTTCTCGCGCAGCATCCCCTCAGACGCGCTGCACGAGCTATTGCCTCTCACCCGGTGGCTTTGCTTTTGACGGGCAAGGGTTTTCGTTAGTGCAGTTCCCTCTGGCCGACCATTGGCGCCTCGTTGCCCGCAAACCTAGCGGCGACGAAGCGGTTCGATCACGTAAGTCCAACGCGCCGCTTGAGCGCGACGGAATATACAGGAGACGGAGACATGGGACATTCCAGTGCATCGGAAAGAGGCCGTACTGCATTCACGCATCACCGCTGGGTGCAACTCGCGATCGGCATTGTGTGCATGGGGCTCGTCGCGAACCTGCAATATGCGTGGACGCTGTTCGTCGTACCGATGGATAACGCCCACCATTGGGGACAAGCGGCGATCCAGACCGCGTTCACGATCTTCATTGTGACCGAAACCTGGCTCGTGCCCGTCGAAGGTTGGCTCGTCGATAAGTTCGGGCCGCGCCCAGTCGTCATCGGCGGCTCGCTGTGCGCGGCGCTCGGCTGGATCATCGACGCGCATGCGAGCAGTCTCGCTGCGCTGTACGTCGCGGCAGTCATCGCCGGGATCGGCGCGGGCTGCGTGTACGGCACCTGTGTGGGCACGGCGCTCAAATGGTTTCCGGATAAACGCGGTCTCGCGGCTGGTTTGACCGCGGCAGGTTTTGGCGCCGGCGCGGCCGTCACCGTGATTCCGATCGCCAACATGATCCAGCATTCGGGCTATCAGCACACGTTCATGTTCTTCGGCATTTTTCAGGGCGTCTGCATTCTGTTGCTCGCCACCATGCTGATCCGGCCGAAGCCGCCCGCAACCGCTGTCGCCGCTAAACGCATCGTCGCTAGCAAGATCGACTACACGCCAGGCGAGATGATCCGTTCGCCGCTCTTCTGGGTGCTGTATCTGATGTTCGTGTTCGTCGCGGCCGGCGGCATCATCGCGACCGCACAGCTCGGGCCGATTGCGAAGGAATACGGCTTTGCCAAGCTGCCCGTGAATCTGATGGGAATCACGCTGCCGCTCCTCACGATGACACTGTCTATCGACAACCTGTGCAACGGCTTCACCCGTCCCTTGTGCGGCTTTCTGTCGGACCGCATCGGCCGGGAAAACACGATGTTCATGATCTTTCTCGGCGAAGGCGTCGCGCTGCTGGGACTCATGCAGTTCGGCCATAACCCGTACGCCTTCATGTTCTTCGCGGCCGCCGTGTTCCTGTGCTGGGGCGAAATCTTCTCGATCTTCCCGGCGACCTGCGCGGATACGTTCGGCAGCAAATACGCCGCAGCCAACGCGGGAACGCTTTACACCGCGAAGGGCACCGCATCGATGCTGGTACCGCTTGCATCGGTACTGTCGGCGAACGGCGGATGGAGCACGGTGTTCATCTCCGCCGCCGTGGTGTCGATCGCGGCCGCCGTGTCCGCGAAGTTCATCCTCGCCCCCATGAGAAAGCGCTGGATCGAAAACTCAGGCGCGCCGGCCAGCGTCGTCATCGCCGAAGCAGGACTGCAGCCGTCGTCCGGCGGCTCGCCTGATTGACTGACCACGTGAGCGCCCCGCTCGCGACACACCACACAACGCCCCGCCACCAAGGAGAGATGTCATGGCAGAAGCCGACCAGCCCACAACAGACAACACGTCGACACAACAGGCGACCGAGACGACCGACGGATTCCATCTCGTCATCGACGCGCTGAAACTGAACGACATCGACACCATCTTTGGCCTGGTGGGCATCCCGATCACCGACCTGGCGCGACTTGCCCAAGCGGAAGGGATGCGTTTCATCGGCTTTCGCCATGAACAGCACGCGGGCAACGCCGCGGCCGTTTCCGGCTACATGACGAAGAAGCCGGGGATCTGCCTGACGGTGTCGGCGCCGGGCTTTCTGAATGGACTGACCGCACTCGCGAACGCAACCACCAACTGCTTCCCGATGATCCTGATCAGCGGCTCGAGCGAGCGCGAAATCGTCGATCTGCAGCAAGGCGATTACGAAGAGATGGATCAGTTGAACGCGGCCAAGCCGTACGCGAAGGCCGCGTATCGCGTGCTGCATGCGGAAGATATCGGCATCGGCGTGGCGCGGGCGATCCGGGCCGCGGTGTCGGGCCGTCCCGGCGGCGTGTATCTGGACTTGCCCGCCAAGTTGCTCGCGCAAACCATGGACGCCGTGAAAGCGCAGCAATCGCTGGTGCGCGTGATCGACGCGGCGCCACGTCAATTGCCCGCGCCGGAATCGGTCAAGCGCGCGATTGACGTGCTGAAGAGCGCCAAGCGTCCGCTGATCCTGCTCGGCAAAGGCGCGGCGTACGCGCAGGCCGACGCGGAGATTCGCGGGTTCGTCGAACAAAGCGGCATTCCGTATCTGCCGATGTCGATGGCCAAGGGTCTCTTGCCCGATACGCACGAGCAATCGGCGTCGGCGGCGCGTTCGTTCGTGCTGCAGGAAGCCGACGTCGTCGTGCTGATCGGCGCGCGTCTGAACTGGCTGCTCTCGCACGGCAAGGGCAAGACGTGGGGCGCCGAGCCGAAGAAATTCGTCCAGGTCGACATCTCGCCGACGGAAATCGACAGCAACGTCGCGATTGCCGCGCCGGTGATCGGCGATATCGGTTCGTGCGTGGCGGCGCTGCGTGAAGGCCTCGATGCGAGCTACAAAAAGCCGAGCACCGAGTGGACTGGCGCGATCGCCGAGCGCAAGAACAAGAACCTCGCCAAGATGGCCGCGACGCTCGACAAGAACCCGTCGCCGATGAATTTCCACAGCGCGTTGCGCGCGATCCGCGACGTGCTGAAGACGCGCCCGGATATCAACGTTGTCAACGAAGGCGCGAACACGCTCGACTACGCGCGCAGCATCATCGACATGTATGAGCCGCGCAAACGCTTCGATTCGGGCACGTGGGGAATCATGGGCATCGGCATGGGCTTCGCGATCGGCGCGGCAGTGACGAGCGGCAAACCGGTCGTCGCGATCGAAGGCGACAGCGCGTTCGGCTTCAGCGGCATGGAACTCGAAACGATCTGCCGTTACGACTTGCCGGTCTGCACCATTGTCTTCAACAACAACGGCGTGTATCGCGGCACCGACGTGAACCCGACCGGTGGCAAGGACGTCGCGCCGACCGTGTTCGTGAAGAACGCGCGCTACGACAAGATGATCGAGGCATTCGGCGGCATCGGCTACCACGCGACCACGCCCGAAGAGCTGACGAAGGCGCTGCTCGAATCGATCGCCTCAGGCAAGCCGAGCCTGATCAATGCCGTAATCGACGAAGCGGCCGGCACCGAAAGCGGCCGCCTGACCAATCTGAATCCGCAAAGCGCGGCAATGAAAAAGTAATCTGGGCAACCACGGAGATATCAACATGACCAAACCTCTCGAAGGCATCAGGATCATCGACTTCACCCACGTTCAGGCGGGCCCCGCATGCACGCAGTTGCTCGCCTGGTTCGGCGCGGACGTCATCAAGGTCGAGCGGCCGGGTTCCGGCGACGTGACGCGCAACCAGTTACGCGATATCCCTGACGCCGACGCGCTGTACTTCACGATGCTCAACAGCAACAAGAAGTCGCTGACGCTCGACACGAAAAAACCCGAAGGCAAAGAGGTGCTCGAAAAGCTGATCCGCGAATCGGACGTGCTGGTCGAGAATTTCGGCCCGGGCGCGTTGGACCGGATGGGCTTTTCGTGGGAACGCCTGAACGAACTCAATCCGAAGATGATCGTCGCTTCGGTGAAGGGCTTCAGCGACGGCCACCACTACGACGACCTGAAGGTCTACGAAAACGTCGCGCAATGCGCGGGCGGAGCGGCATCCACCACCGGCTTCTGGGACGGCCCGCCGACCATCAGCGCGGCGGCGCTTGGTGACAGCAACACCGGCATGCATCTGGCCATCGGCATTCTGACCGCGCTCTTGGGACGCGACAAAACCGGCAAAGGCCAGAAAGTCGCGGTGTCGATGCAGGACAGCGTGCTGAACCTGTGCCGCGTGAAACTGCGCGATCAGCAGCGGCTGGAACGTGTCGGCTACCTCGAAGAATATCCGCAGTATCCGCACGGCGAATTCAGCGATGTCGTGCCGCGCGGCGGCAATGCGGGCGGCGGCGGCCAGCCGGGTTGGGTGCTCAAGTGCAAAGGCTGGGAAACGGATCCGAACGCTTACATCTATTTCACGATTCAAGGCCACGCATGGGAGCCGATCTGCAAGGCGCTCGGCAAGCCGGAGTGGATCGATGACCCGGCGTACAAGACGGCGGAAGCACGTCAACCGCATATCTTCGACATCTTCAAAACGATTGAAGGCTGGCTCGCCGACAAGACCAAGTTCGAAGCAGTCGACATCCTGCGCAAGTTCGACATTCCGTGCGCGCCGGTGCTGACGATGAAGGAACTGGCCAACGATCCGTCGCTGCGCGCGAGCGGCACGATTGTCGAAGTGCCGCACAAGAAACGCGGCTCGTATCTGACCGTCGGCAGCCCGATCAAGTTTTCGGATCTGAAGCCGGAAATCACCGCCTCACCGCTGCTGGGCGAACACACCGAAGAAGTGCTCGCGAGCCTCGGCTACAGCAAGCAGGACATTTTTAACCTGCGCGAAGTGAAAGCGGTTTAAATGGTGCTACGCAAGGCCGGGTATAAGCCCGGCCTTGCCGATGCGGCGTCCCTGGCGGCGCCGTATCCTATTGAGCATTCGTGTTTTCACATAGGGGGAGCGCCATGCAAAACGCCATCGACTTCCAGCAACTTGCCAACGCGATCGGCGACGCGATCATCATTTCAGACGCCCGCGGCAACATCACATTCTGGAACCCCGCGGCTGAACGCATGTTCGGCTTCACGCAAAACGAGGCGCTCGGCCATTCGCTGGACCTGATCATCCCGGAACGTCTGCGCGGCCGCCATTGGGACGGCTACCACAAGACCATGGCAACAGGCGAAACCCGCTATGGCAACGACGTGCTGCGCGTCCCCGCCGTGCACAAGGACGGGCGCTCGCTGTCGATTGCCTTCACGGTCGCGTTGCTGCATGCGCCACAAAACGAACTCACCGGCATCGTCGCCGTGATCCGCGACGAAACCAGCCGTTTCCAGGAAGATCGCCTGCTGCGCAAGCGGCTTGCGGAACTGGAGGCATCCGCCGGCGCGTGAGCGCATAGCCGCTCAAGCGCCCCTGCTCCACTCCCTTTCGGTTCGTCGCTGTAGACTCTGCCAGATCGCGTTTTCAATCACACCGGATCAGGCAACATGGACCGCATCGACGCAATGAAGGTGTTCGTCGCCACGCTCGACGAAGGCAGCCTGGCCGGCGCGAGCCGTCGACTCGGCCGCTCACCCGCCGCGGTTAGCCGCGCTATCGCGTTCCTCGAAGAACATGTCGGCACGGCCCTGCTGCATCGCACGACGCGGACGATCAAACTGAGCGAAGCCGGCGAACGATATGCCGCCGCCTGCCGGCGCATTCTCACCGATCTCGAAGAGGCCGATCTGTTGATCGCCGGCGAGCGCTCCGCGCCGCGCGGGCTGCTCACGATCACCGCGCCGGTGGCCGCCGGCCAGGACATGCTGCAGCCGATCATCGACGAATTCGTCGATCACTATCCGGCGGTCTCGGTGCGCCTGAATATGCTCGACCGCCCGGTCAGCCTCATTGACGAAGGCATGGATCTGGCGTTGCGCATCGCCCATTTGCCGGATTCGACGCTGGTGGCGATCCCCGTCGGCGAAGTGCGGCGGGTCGTTGCCGCGTCGCCTCGCTACCTGGCTAAGCACCCTCCAATTACCGAACCTGCGGATCTGGCCCAGCATCAGATCATCTCCATGACCCACTTCGGCCTGGATTCGTGGAGCTTTCCGCCGCCGAACGGCTCGACGATTCCGCGAGTCGTGCAGTTCACGCCTCGCTTCATCGTCAACAGTATTCAGGCGGCCGTGGCCTCGGCGGTCGCGGGACACGGCGTCACCCGCATGTTTTCCTACCACGTCGCCGAACAGGTCAAGGACGGCTCGCTCAAGATCGTTCTGAGCGACAACGAACCCGCCCCGCTGCCGGTCCACCTGCTGACGCCGCACGGGCGCCTCGCCGTGCCCAAGGTGCGCGCGTTCGTCGATTTCGCGGCGCCGCGTCTGCGCCAGCATTTCACACAATCCCAACGGATTACCACGCGAAATTGAATCGTTTCGCGGAAGAATGTCTGCCGTGCCGCGTGGATTCTCTCTTCAATCGGTTCAATCTAGACTTACTTCCATCGAGATTACCTAGCGCAAGCTGTCGGCCGCCCCGGCCAATTCACTGACACGACCGACGCCACGCTCGACTCGAATCGGCAATCTTCGTAACGGGCAAACATCCCACACGTGGACGGCGGCGACAGCGTCGGCGCTCCCGGCATCGTTTGTCACATTGCGAGGCATTCCGCATTCAGTTTGCAATCCTCATGAGAGGCATTGCGAGCTGTGACCTACGTACCTATCGTGTCGACCCCGCCAGCCAGACGAGTCGGCGCGTAACCGAACAGTGGAGACAGTGATGCAACGTGCAGTCGTCAACGGACCGATCCCGCCGGCGTTCAATGTCTGGCGCGGCACGCTGGCAGGCGCCAGCGCGAGCCTTGTCGGCATCGGCCTCGCGCGCTTCGCCTATACCCCGTTATTGCCGGCGATCGTCAGCGCGCACTGGTTTCCGGCGTCGACCGCAGCGTATCTCGGCGCGGCCAATCTCGGCGGCTATCTGGCGGGCGCGCTCGCAGGCGGTTGGCTGGCACGGCGTTTCGATGCCACGTTCGTGTTACGCGCGATGATGCTGCTCGCGACCGTCGCGTTCGTTGCCTGCGCCTTCCCGGTTTCTTTTCTCTGGTTCTTCGTCTGGCGCTTCGCATCCGGCCTGGCCGGCGGCGCGCTGATGGTGCTCGCCGCGCCGACGATCCTCGCGCACGTCATCCCATCGCGCAAGGGCTTTGCGAGCGGCGCGATCTTCAGCGGTATTGGTCTCGGCATCGTGGCATCCGGGACGATCGTGCCGATACTGCTGCGTCAGGGCCTGATGCAAACGTGGCTGGGACTTGCCGCGATCTCCCTCGCGCTGACGGCCGTCGCATGGAACGGCTGGCCCGGACGAGGCGAAGCCGCCGTTCAGCCGGCGACGCATCACAGAGGGCATGGCCGGTCTTATCCGGCTGCATCGATGCGCGCGCTCTACACCGGGTATGCGTTGAACGCCGTGGGCCTCGTTCCGCACATGATCTTTCTCGTCGATTTCGTGGCGCGCGGCCTCGGCAAGGGCCTTGATGCCGGCGCGCAATTCTGGGTGCTGTTTGGACTCGGGGCGATTGTGGGCCCGCTGCTGAGTGGCCATCTGGCTGACCGTACCGGGTTCGGTCCGGCACTGCGCGTGGCCTATGTCCTGCAGATCGTCGCGGTGGCCTTGCCGGCTGTCGTGCGCGGACCTGCGGCACTGATTGTGTCGAGCGTCGTAGTCGGCGCGTTCGTGCCGGGCATCGTGGCGCTCGTGCTCGGCAGGGTCAATGAATTGCTCGCGCATCATCCGGCTGCCCAGAAAGGCGCCTGGAGCGCGGCGACCACCAGTTTTGCCGTCTTGCAGGCAGTCGCGGCGTACGGCTTGTCGTTTCTGTTCGCGCACGACGGCGGCAACTACGCGATGTTGTTCGTGATCGGCGCGGCGTCGTTGGCACTTGCTCTGGCAGTGGATCTGTTCGCGGCGCTTCGCTTCGGTCCGAAGCAAGCATAGCCACTCCGCTCCAGGCGTTTCTATCCACTACTCGAACTGTGAGAACCCCATGACCTCCGATATCCGCTTTCTGCAAGCACTTGGCGTGCGGCATCCCATCATTCAGGCGCCGATGGCCGGCATCTCGACGCCCGCACTGGCCGCCGCGGTTTCCAATGCCGGCGCGCTCGGCTCGATCGCCGTCGGTGCGAGCACCGCGCAGCAAGCGCGTGAACTGATCGTCGCGACGCGCGCACTCACGAGCCAGCCGTTCAACGTCAACGTGTTCTGCCATCGGCCGGCGTACAGCGATCCGCTTCGCGAAGCGACCTGGCTTGCGCATCTGCAACCGCTGTTCGCCGAGTTCGGCGCCAGAACGCCCGCTGCGCTCAAGGAGATTTACACGAGCTTTGTCGTCGACGAGGCACTGCTGCAAGTGCTGATCGAAGAGCGTCCCGCTGTCGTCAGTTTCCATTTTGGGCTGCCATCGCGCGAATGGATCAATGCACTGCATCGCGCCGGCATTCTGCTGTTCGGATGTGCGACCACGCCGCACGAAGCCATGCAGATCGAGCAGGCCGGACTCGATGCGATCGTCGCGCAAGGTGCGGAAGCAGGCGGCCACCGTGGCGTCTTCAATCCGGACGATGACGCGATGATCGGCACCCTGGCACTGGTCCGTCTGATCGCAAAACAGTCGACGCTGCCGGTCATCGCCGCGGGCGGCATCATGGACGGTCAAAGCATTGCCGGCGCATTGCTCCTCGGCGCTAGCGCCGTGCAGATGGGCACCGCGTTCGTGCTGTGTCCGGAATCGGGCGCGGATGCCGCCTACCGGAGCGCACTGACCACCCAACGCGCGTACCGGACGGCCGTGACGGCCGCGATCTCCGGCCGCCCGGCACGTGGACTGAGCAACCGGTTGTTTACCGACGTCGACTCGCCGGACGCGCCGCCGCTGCCCGACTATCCGATTGCGTATGACGCCGCCAAGGCGCTGAACGCCGCGGCCCGCGCAAAGGGCAACACCGAATTTGCCGTCCAATGGGCCGGCCAGGGCGCGCCGCTCGCGAGAGCATTGCCTGCGGCGGAGTTGGTGGCCACCTTGGTGAGCGAACTTGCCGAAGCACAGGGCCAGTCACGCTCGCATTCATTTGCCGGGAAGGCGGTATGAACACCCCTCAACAAGTTTCCCTGCCGTCCGGTCAGGCAACGCACGGCCTCGATTATTCAGCGCGACATGAACGCTATTGGCGCCGCAATCTGGCCGTGTGCGTATTCGGCTCGTTCACCACGCTCGTCAGCCTGAGCATGCTGCTGCCGTTCCTGCCCATCTACGTCCAGCAACTCGGTGTGCAGTCGCAGTCCGCCGTCATCCAGTGGTCGGGAATCGCGTTCGGCGCCACGTTTCTGGGAACTGCTGTCACCGCGCCTGTCTGGGGACGGCTTGCCGATCGTTATGGCCGCAAGCCGATGCTGGTGCGTGCGGCCGTCGGCATGGCGGTGGTGATGTCGTTGATCGGCCTTGCGCACAACGTGCATCAACTCGTCGCCCTGCGCTTGATTGCGGGTCTCGTGGGCGGGTACTCGTCGGCGTCGACGGTGATGGTCGGCACGCAGGCGCCGAAGGAACGCGCGGGCTGGGCGCTGGGCGTGCTGTCGACAGGCGCGCTGGCCGGCAACCTGATCGGGCCGCTCGTCGGCGGTTTTTTGCCGGGCTGGCTCGGCATTCGCGGCACGTTCTTCGCCGGCGGCGCCATGATCGCGGTCGCCGCGCTGCTCACGATTTTCGTCGTCAAGGAAGATTTCGACCCGGCCACTCATTCCAGGCGACGTCCCGCCGGGCATGCGTCGACGAGCACACATCGCAACAACTATCCGGTGATCGCCGCGTTGCTCGTCACAGCGATGATGGTGCTGCTCGCCAACATGTCGATCGAGCCAGTCATCACGGTCTATGTCGGCAGTCTCGGCGTGCCGTCGCTTCATCTGGCGCGCGTGGCGGGTATCGTGATGGCCTGTTCGGCGTTCGGCAGCATGCTCACGGCAGCGCGCCTCGGCGCGTTGGCCGATCGGATCGGCAGCTGGAACGTGATCGTCGCTTGTCTGGTGTTGACCGGTGTGGTGATGATTCCGCAAGCGTTCGTTCACGCATGGTGGCAACTGGCGGGATTGCGCGCGCTGATGGGCATGACACTCGCCGGTCTCCTGCCTGCGATTGCCAAACTGGCCCGGCATGCAGTGGAAGAGCACAAGACCGGTCAGATGCTCGGCTACCTGCAGTCGGCGCAATTCAGCGGGCAAGTCGTCGGTCCGATTATCGGCGGCGTAATCGCTGTCCATCTCGGGCTGCATTCCGTGTTCTTCGTCACGGGCTCGTTGCTGGTGGCGTGCGCCGCGCTTGCTCAGTGGGCGCGGACTCGTCAGCGGTTGGCTATCGTTCGATGAGCGCCGCAAAAGAGTGCGGCGTCGGTGCGTCTTCCGCCAGCTTTTTGCGCAATCGCGCAACGATCGCCGCAGCAAACGTCGAAGCCATGCTCGCGCAATGGATAGCCGGCGTGATGCTGCAACTCGACGCGTGCTCGTTTGACGAACCGCTCGCGGCATTCGCCGCGAACCGTGTTGCCACGGCGAAGCAGGCGCTGCGAAAACGGATGGAGCGTGTGCTTAGGAAGCCGGACGCCGTATACGCCGAGGTTCACGAAGTCCGAATCGCAGGGAAAAAGATGCGCTATCTGCTGGAGTTTTTCGCGCCTCTGCTCGAAAACGGGAACGAGATCGGCGTCGTAGAGCTCACGCAATTGCAGGACGAGCCAGGAAAACTCAACGACATCGTTTCGAGTGAAGCGCTACTCCTCGAGCACACAACTCAGCTTGGTGGGCGCGGCGTTGTAGAAGATGCGATAGCGCATTTGAGGCATCGCAAAGGCGATCACATGCAACGCGCCGACGCACTGTTACGCGCGTTCAGCGATACGTTGGCCGGCGAGCGTCCCGACGCCGGCATGAGTTGACGTTACCGCGTGCAGAGCCGCTGATGCTGAAGTCGGATGCAACACCTCGTCCCTACCGTTCCTTGCGCCGACGAAATGCCCACCAGCCCGCGAGCCCCGTAAAACCGGCGACAAGGAACACCATCACCCAGAAGCCGTGCCGGTTTTCAGCGAGCGGAATACCGCCCACATTCATGCCGAAAAAACCCGCGACAATATTGATCGGCATCGCCAGAACCGTCACCAGCGTGAGCGTGAACAGCGTGCGGTTGTTCTGTTCCTCGAGGCGGGAAATGATTTCCTCCTGCAACAGCCTGACCCGTTCGATCAACCCGGCCACATCCGAGAGAACCACGGAAAACTCTTCCGTCGACTCGCGCAGGTCCTGTACGTCCTCTGAATGCAGCCAGCGCGGCGGCCTTGCGAGCAGACGGAAGATCGCGCCGGGTTCAGGCGCGAGCATGCGCTGCAAGCGCGTCAACATACGACGCATCGCGCCCAGATCGATCCGGTTCTGTGTCGGCCGCTGCGACAGGAACCGATCCTCGATCCGGTCGACGTCGGCGCTGGTTCGCCGGACGATCTGCACCAACAGGTCCGCCTGGTCACGCATCAGGTGAACCAGCAATTCCGCTGGAGACCTGAACACCTCGCCTTCCCGAACGGATGCGCGCAATCGGTCGACCGAACGCAGCGGCTTGAGACGCGCGGTCACGATGATCCGTTGATTCGCGTAAATCCACAGCGTCGCAATCTCGGAGGGAGTGAACTCAAGATTGAACATGACGTCGTTCACGACCGCGCGCAGCGCGCCGTCCGCATGTTCGATACGCGTGGAGTGCGAGCCTTCACGCAATGCGTCGAAAAAAGTCTCGGGCAAGTCGAGTTGGGCTCTCATCCACCGTTCGCTGGCACTATGCGCCAGATTGAAATGAAGCCAGAGAAACTCACTGCCTTCCTTCGCCGGGCCGTTCGCGTCGTGGGCCTGGAGCCATTCGGCGACTTCATCGGCGTCGACGGACCGTCCGGCGCGAGTCGAGGAAAAGAGAAAGCCGCAGACCATGCCGGACGAGTCCGCGCCGTAGGTTTGCAATAGCAGATCAGATTTCATAGGTCATTCAGCGTTTGCTTCCCGCGCGGGATTGGCCTATCCAGCAATTTGCCGGCCGAAATCAGAACCGTGGCAATCGCCACGCAATGCCAACTTCAAGCGCCGCACAGATTGAACCGGAATCAAAGGCCTGAGCATATCGCGGCCGATCAAAAGAAGGTTAACCCGCTAGTTTTCACGACGTCGACTTAGCGAATGCTTAAGGTTAGGCAAGCGGCTCATTTAATTTGAGTAGTCACAAGAACGTCATATTTCACCCTTAAGTTGCAGCCCATCGACGGCGACCGCGTCGCCATGAGGAGTCTCATCATGAATCTCAAGCAACTTACGCTGGTTGTGTGTGCATTGTGTGCCAGCGCCGCACACGCCGCCGACATCACCGGCGCGGGCAGCACCTTTGCCGCGCCGATCTATACGAAATGGGCCGACGCCTATCAAAAGAGCGGCGGCGGCAAGGTCAACTATCAGGGCATCGGTTCGTCGGGCGGTATCAAGCAGATCATTGCGAAGACCGTGGATTTCGCCGGCTCGGACGCCCCGCTCAAAGACGACGAACTGGCCAAGGACGGCCTGTTCCAGTTCCCGACGGTGGTCGGCGGCGTGGTCCCGGCAATCAACGTGCCGGGTTTGAAGGCTGGCGAACTGGTGCTGTCGGGTGAAGTGCTCGGCAACATCTATCTGGGCAAGATCAAGAAGTGGAACGATCCGGCGATCGTCGCGCTGAATCCGAAAATCAAGCTGCCGGATACCGACATCGCCGTGGTTCGTCGTGCCGATGGGTCGGGCACGAGCTTCATCTGGACGAACTACCTGTCCAAAGTGAACCCGGAGTGGAAGTCGAAAGTGGGCGAAGGCGCGACGGTGAGCTGGCCGACGGGTACGGGCGGCAAGGGTAACGACGGCGTTGCCGCTTTCGTGCAGCGTCTGCCTGGCGCGATCGGCTACGTCGAGTGGGCGTATGCGAAGCAGAACCACATGACCTATGCCGCGCTGAAAAATGCAGCGGGCACGGTGGTCGTGCCGGCGACTGACACCTTCAAGGCCGCAGCAGCCGGCGCCGACTGGTCGAAGTCGTTCTACCAGATCCTGACGAACGAACCGGGCAAGAACGCGTGGCCCGTGGTCGGCGCGACGTTCGTGCTGTTGCACACGACGCAGGACAAAGCACCGCAAGGCGCCGAAACGCTGAAGTTTTTCGATTGGGCGTTCAAGAACGGCGGCAAGGCGGCCGACGATCTCGACTACATTTCGCTGCCGGAATCCGTGACGGCTGAAATCCGCACGCAGTGGAAACAGAAAGTGAAGGACGCGTCGGGCAAGCCGGTCGCGCCGTAAGCGTCGAGCTCATGGGGCGCGCGTCGCAGGCGCGCGCCTTTCTCCATCATGCGTCCGACCGGCCGCCACGCGTCAGGTCGCGACCTTCGACATCACCGCCGTCGCCGGATCGTAACGGTAGCCCTTCTGCGCAAGTTGGTGCGTCATGGTCGCGGCGATCAGTTTTTGCTGCATCTCCCTGGAGATCAATTCGTGATCCGGCTTGAGCCGCTCCAGTTCGGATGAGAGCCGCCGGACAAGCGCCACCTCGCCGGTGCTGCGTGCGTCGATGAACAAGATCTTCTCGCTTGCCAGACCGAGCCGCTGTTTAAGGTCCTTTGCGTGCACGACCCACTGTTCGGCCGTTGTGCGAAGCTCGCTCATGGCCTTTGTATGAGCTTTGGCTTGTGTCGATATTTGGCGTTGCAACGCCGCGACTTCCTCCGCGCTGTCGGTCTCCTCGGCGCGGGCTGCTAACTGCTGGGCGCGCTGAGTGTGTTGCGCGATAGCGGCGGCTTGCGACGCTACGCGCTGCTCCAACTGCGCGACATGCTGTTCGGCGGCCTCCGCGCGTTCCCTCACGGCGGACGCATCTTGCGATAGTCGAGCCAGGTTGGCGCTGACCAGTGTCTTCGCCTCTGTCACGGCACTGATCTGCTCCCGCGCCTCGTCCAGTTCATGCGTGACGCGCTGGAACTCGCTGAGTTGAGCCGACGTTTCCTCGGCCCGCGCCTCGGCGGCCTCACGCTCTGCTGTCAGCGCAGCGCGGGCTTGCTCCAGTTCAGCTTCCAGCGCGGTGAGCCGCGCGAAGTTCTCGTTGGCCTGCGCCTCGACGGTCTGTGCATGCGACGAGGCCGCCTCCAACTCGGTCGACAACCGTGCCGCTTCTTCTTGCCTGGCTTGAGAGGCGCTGCTCAACGTCGCAATCTGCTGCCGGGCTTGATCGCGTTCCTGCGTGGCTCGCGCTATTTCATCGTTCTTGCTTGATATCGCTGCAGCCAGTTCCGCCCGTGCCTTGCGTTCTTCGTCGAGCAAAGCCGTCGTGGCTTGCTGATCGGCAGCTTGCGACGCTGCGCGCTGCGCGAGTTCGTCTATGCGTGCCTCGGCTGCTTGCGCGCGCGACGTGGCGGCGCTTAACTCCTCGGACAGTCGCGTCGCTTCTTCTGACTTCGCCCGATGGGTGTCGCGCAAAGTGGCGAACTGCTGCCGGGTCTGTTCGTGTTCCTGAGTGACTCGCGTGACATCGTCGTTCCTGGCTGAGATAACCGCGGTCAACTCTTCACGTGCTTTGCGTTCCTCTTCCAGCAACGCGTTCGTCGCCGTCAAATTGGCCTGATCCACTGATGCACGCTGTTCGAGTTCTTCTACACGTGTCTCTGCTGCCTGCGCGCGCGCCGTCGCTGAGTTCGCTTCCTGCGACCATCGTGTCACTTCTTGCGAGCTCGCCTGACAGGCGGCGTCCAACGTTGTGACTTGCTGCAGCGCCTGATCGCGTTCCTGAGTGACTCGCGTTACGTCATCGTTCTTGCTCGAGAGAGCCGAGGCCAACTCTTCACGTGCCTTGCGTTCCTCTGCGAGCGATGCCTTCGTGGCTTCCAGGCTGGCATCTTGCGACGACACACGCTGCGTGAGTTCTTCCACGCGCGCCTCTGCCGTTTGCGCACGTGTGGAAAGAGCGCTCGCCTCGTGCGACTTGGCCTCATAGGCGTCGCGCAGCGATGTGATCTCCTGCAGCGCAAGATCTCGCTCTTGGGCGACTCGCGTCATCTCATCGTTCGTGACGGAGACGATCGAAGCCAATTCCTCGCGTGCCTGGCGTTCTTCAGCAAGCGATGCCTTTGCAGCTTCCAGGCTGGCATCTTGCGACGACACACGCTGCGTGAGCTCTTCCACGCGCGCCTCTGCGGCTTGCGCACGCGACGAGGCGGCGCTCGCCTCTTCCGACCGTTGCGTGACTTCTTGCGACTTCGCCTCATAGGCGTCGCGCAACTCTGCGATCTTCTGCTGAGTCTGATCACGTTCCTGCGTGATTCGCGCTACTTCCTCACTCTTGCTCGCGACAACCGCGGCCAACTCTTCGCGTGCCTTGTGTTCCTCTTCCAGCAATGCGTTCGACGCTTCCAGATTGGCATGGTCCACCGACGCACGCTGCACGAAATCCTCGATGCGTGCCTCCGCCGCTTCAGCACGCGACGTGGCCGCGCTCGCCTCGTGCGACCATCGCGTCGCTTCTTCCGTCTTCGCCTGACAGGCATCGCTCAATGTCGCGGCCTCGTGCCGCGCCTGATCCCGTGCCTGAGTAACCTGAGCGACTTCATCATTCTTGCCGGCGAGCGCCGTGGCCAACTCTTCACGCGCGAGGCGTTCCTCGTCGAGCGAGGCCTTCATGGCCTCCAGGTCGGCGTCTTGCGCGGACGCACGCTGCACCAGTTCGTCGACGTGAGTCTCAGCCGCTTCGGCGCGGCCGTTGGCGGTCGCGAGTTCCGCTTCGAGGCGCAGGGCAGCACTTTCCGACGCGCTCAGCGCGTCCGTCAGCGCGCTGAGACGATTGCGCCCCGTTTCGATCTCATCAATCGTCTTTTGATATTCGGCAAGCGCCTCGTCCCGTTCCGCGAGGGCCGCTTCGAGGTCCTGATTCACCGTGGCGAGACGTTGATTGAACGCCTTCTCCGCATCGTGTTGAGACGCTGCCCAGATCCTATCCGCGGTGCTGATCACGGTTTCGGCGAGGCCCTCCGGCAATCCGGGCTGGGCCTGCACTTGTGGCGTTTCGGCCTGCCGCGCTTCGCGCCAGCGTTGCAAGGCCGCGACTATCGCCACAAGCGAACCGCCGCGAACCTCTTTCCAGATTGTCACTGGCGACACTCTTCTGCCTTCTTCGACCATGCGGTCGGCGATTGCAGCGATCTGTTCATCGGTGATTGTGTCTGTGTCCGTGGACATATGCGCCTCAAGAATCAATGTAACGGGGCGAAAAGGTTAAATTTTCAATACGTTACTACGTCTGCGGACGTCCGGCGACGTTCGGGATCCAAGCTAAATGACAGCTAGCAGGATGCGAACCGATGATATTAGGGCTCAACGGTCTTCTCGAATGCACGGAACAAGGGACCATAAGGCGGCTATATCGTCGCGGATCGCTCGCGCAAGAGAGGTACTGGCGATACCGGTAGAAGAGCTTGCCTTGTTAGCCCGCAACGACGTTGCAACAATGCAGGCGAACCGATTGGGCAGCCCGTCGGCGTGAAAACCACGAAGCGGCGTCGACCTGACGCACCTGACACCGAGGCATACGGCCATGCGTATTTCGTTTCTCCATACGATGGATGGAAACCGGCGAGTGTTCGAGCAGGCAGCAACAACGCTTGGACTGCGGGCCGAAGATCTTCAACATGAAGTGCGAGCGGATCTTCGCGAGGCTGTCGACCAAACGGGGACGTTCTCCGACGAGTTGCGAGCCCGGACAAACCAGCGCCTTCTCGCGTTGGCAGCCGATTCCGATGCTGTCATTCTCACTTGCGCCACGCTCGGGCCGGCCGTGGCCGATATCGAGAGTCCGCCTGTGCCCATCGTCCGAGCTGATGTCGCTTTGGCTGCGGCGGCAGCGGAAGTGGGCGGGAAAATCGTCGTGTTGTGTGCCGCTGAATCGGCAATCGAGTCGATCAGGAAGCTCTTTACGGAGCACGCAAGCAAAAGCGCTGCATCGGTGGAGGTCGTTCACGTTGCCCACGTTTGGGCGCTGTTCAAAGCGGGCGACATTCAAGCATGCGTAGCAGCGACCGCGTCATCCGCCGATGAGGCGTATGAGGCGGGCGCGACCGTAGTCGCATTCGCTCATCCGTGGATGGCGCCCGCCGCCGACCTCGTCCAGAAGGGAAGACGGCCGCTCGATAGTCCGAGCGCGGCGCTGCACGTTGCAACGCGGCGATTCAACGAACGCTCGGGTCACGGCAGACTGGGACCGGCGCTAAATCAGCCACAACCGGACTGAAGACAGCAGGTGTCAAAAGACGAATCACGTCGCCCGACTCCACGTTAAATGCCTGCGGCGACCCACACTTTTGGAGTTGTCACGCTTCAAATCCGCTCACCAGGGCGATTGTTTGTCACTCTGACCGAACCGCACGACGCGCGACTCAGCTTCGTCCACTGCGAATACAGGTGCAGTTTGCAATTGCTGTTCGTGCAAATCGAGAAGCCTGGTGATCGGCGCGCAGTCCGTTGCCGCGATCAGCCAGATGTCTTTGCTCGCACTACGGGCGGCGGCATCCAGAATACGTTCGGCATCGAGATAAACGTCATGCTCCAGCGCACCGAACCCGGCCTGCTGAAGATACCAGGCCAGGTAAAGCGCCTTCGCCAGTTTCGCCAGCAATTCGCCGTTGCCCTTGCCCGCCTGAAATGCGGCCAGGGCGAGATGCCAGCGCAATGACTGTTCTCGCACGTATGTCGTGGTATGCGGCAAGAGCTTGGCTTTGCCAAGCGGCTTTCTGCGCGCCTGATTCCCCGGCGGTCGTTTTTTACGATTCTGAGACATGGATCGTTTATCTTGCCGATGCCGCTTTTAATTCCAGCATCGTAATGCATGCGACAAAGAAAAATCCACCATCAACGCGATTTAACAAATTTATTAATATGCCGTTCGCATACCAGGCTTGATGATTAAATGAATGCGGCTCCATTTATATTTGGCAAGCGACTGTTTTTATTGATCTTCCTGAATCAGGTCGACCAAAATTGGTTCGCCGATCTGGGAGTGACGTTATCAAGGCTAGCGGGTGGGAAGAGAGCAATAGCGCGCTGCGCAATGACTTAACTAATGCCTTCCGTCCAAAGCCGATGCGATTATCAGGCACGCGATATAAAACGAGACTCGCAACTTGAGTTAATAGCCGGCCCGGCTACAGTAGCTTCACGCCGCCCATACGCCGAAGACCAAAAGTTTCCAATGAGAAAAACACGCGGACATCGCTCACGCTCGGATGCCGCCTATCCGCTTCGCCGCTCAAGCCCGGCGCGACCGCTCAAAGCGTCCCCGACGACCCCCACCGCCGACACCCAACCCTCCAAACTTGCTGCTCGCCCCAAATGTTATTATCGGAAACAACACTGTCCCCCCAAAGCGCGCATTTCGAGCATCAAGCCCCATGGACACCCATCTTGCCAAACCCGCCGATCCGTCCACCACCGACCTCGGCCGCCGCGTCCGCGCCGCCCGCCAGGCGCAGGACCTGACGCTGGAAACCGCCAGCCGCCTGTGCGGCGTGTCCCGCTCGACGCTCTCCAAGGTCGAAAACGGCCTGATGTCCCCCACTTTCGACGTCCTGCAGAAAATCGTCCTGGGATTGAAGATCGAAATCGGCGAGCTGTTCGGTTCGACGCCGAAAGTCAGCGCCAGCGGCCGTCGCGCGCTGACCCGCAAGAATGAAGGCCAGCGCCACGCGTACCGCGGCTACCAGATGGAACTGCTCGCAACCGACCTCGCGCACAAAGCGATGCTGCCGTTTCGCATCCGCATCTCCGCGCACACGCTCGACGCATTCGACGACTGGGGTCGTCACGAAGGCGAGGAGTTTCTGTATGTGATCAGCGGCAGCGTATGCCTCTATTCGGAGTTGTATGCGCCGACGCATCTGAACGCCGGCGACAGCCTCTACTTCGATAGCCGCACCGGTCACGCGGCGGTCTCCACGAGCGAAGAAGACGCCGAAGTGTTGTGGATGGCGACTAGCGCCGACATTCCGCAAGCGCCGGCCACCATCGAATTAACGAAGAAGTAACGCAAGCGCATCAGCGCGCGTGAATGCGCATGAATGCGCTTTAGCGCGCCGCCAACGCCCGCTGCGCGAGCTGCGCAATATGCATTGTGTGACGCCCCGTACCCTGTGCGATCTGCTCACGGCAACTGAAGCCGTTGGTCAGCACGATCGTCTCCGCGGCCGCCGCACGCACCGCTGGAAATAGCTTGTCTTCGCCGATCTTCGTGGACAGCGCGTGATGCTCCGCGTCGAAGCCGAACGATCCGGCCATGCCGCAGCATCCCGTATCGAGCAGTTTCCATTTCACGCCGAGCTTGTTCAGCAGCGCGGTATCGCCCTGCATGCCGAACAGCGCCTTCTGATGACAATGCCCGTGCACGATGACGTCCGCGGCGAGCGTCGGCCAATCGAACGGCTGACGCGCGACGAAATCGGAGAACAGGAAAGTTTGCGCTGACAGCTTCTTCGCTAGCGGATGGCCGGGCAGTTGCTTCAGCAGTTCGTCCTTGAACACCGACAAACAACCCGGTTCGAGACCGACGAGCGGCACGCCGGCGGCGATATCGTCGGCGAGGTCGTCGAGAATGTGCGTGAGTAGTTCGCGCGCGCGTTCGAGCAGGCCGAAGTCGTACAACGGACGCCCGCAGCACAACCGGTTCTTTGGCAACACGACGTGCCAGCCCAATTGCTTTAGAACATCGGCAGCGGCCTGCGCGATCTCGGGCGTGAAGTGATCGTTGAACGTGTCCACCCACAAGATGACCTTCTTCACGTTGCCGCGAGCATCACGCGCCGTTTGCGGCGAACGCTGTGCGATGTACCTGTACGTGGCATTCGCGAACCGGGGCAGTTCGCGCGTTTGCGCCACACCGGCCAGCCACTTGCCGAACGAAGACAAACCCGGCGCCGACGTCATGAAGTTCGTCAGACGTGGAAAACGCGCCGCCCACGGCGCCCATTCGCCGATCCGTCCCATGAACAGCGCCTGCCGTGGTCTGCGATTCGTCTCGTAGTAATGTGAAAGAAATTCCGCCTTGTATGACGCCATGTCCGTATGCGTCGGGCAATCGGATTTGCAGCCCTTGCATGCGAGGCATGTATCGAGCGCTTCCTTCACTTCGCGGCTTTGCCAGCCGTCGGCGATCACATCGCCTTGCAGCATTTCCCAGAAGAGATGCGCGCGGCCACGCGTCGAGTATTTCTCTTCACGCGTCGCGCGATAACTCGGGCACATCGTGCCGCCTTCGAGCGAGCGGCATTTGCCCATGCCAATGCATCGCTCGATCTCGCGTTGGAAACCGTCGCCTTCCTGGCTCGCAAACGTCAGCCTGGTTTGAAGGGTCACCGACTTGTAGGCGGGCCCCATGCGCAGGTTCTCGTCGGCGCGATACGCATGCACGACCTTGCCTGGATTCAGACGATTGCCCGGATCCCAGATCGCCTTGAATTGCTCCATCGCCTGCATCAATTCGGGGCCATACATGACCGGCAGAAACTCGGCCTTGGCCTGGCCGTCGCCATGTTCACCTGACAGCGAGCCGCCGAACTCGACCACCAGTTCGGCCGCTTCGCGAAGAAACTTGCGCCACGTCGAGACACCTTCCGCGCTGCGTAGATCGAAGGTAATGCGCGCGTGCACGCAGCCATCGCCGAAATGGCCGTAGAGACTTGTCTCGTAACCGTAGCGATCCACCAGCTTCTGGAACGCGCGCAGATAATCGCCGAGACGCAACGGATCGACCGCCGCATCTTCCCAGCCGACCACCGGGTCCGGCGTGCCGGAATCGACCGACAACGCCACCGCCGACGCGCCCGTCTCACGAATCGACCATACCTTGGCCTGCAACACGCGATCTTCGACGAGCATCGCCGACACATTCGGCCCTGCTTCACCCGAGGCAAAGTAAGCTGCGGCGGCTTGCGATTCAAGCATCACATCGTCTTGCGTGTCCGCGCCGAATTCGAGCACGACCCACGCATCGCCTTTGGGCAGCAACGCGATCTCGTCCTTTTTCAAACCGCGCGCCTGCAAGCCGCGAATGATCGCGCGGTCGAGTCCTTCGATAGCGATCGGCCCGCAGCGCATGAAATGCGGCACGGCATCCGCCGCCGCGTAGATATCCGTGAAGCCGACCACGACGATCACACGCTTCGCCGGACTCTTCACGAGGCGCACCTTCGCCTGCAAGGTGAGCGCGCAGGTCCCCTCGGTGCCGACCAATGCACGCGCGACGTTGAAGCCGTTTTCCGGCAGCAGTTGATCGAGGTTGAAACCCGACACACGCCGCTTGATCTGCGGGAATTTCGCACGAATCTGCTCGGCGTAGATATCGCGCAACTGCTTCAGCGCGGCGTAGATTTCGCCTTGACGGCCGCCCGCAGCGATGATGCGTTCGAGTTCCTGATCGGATGTGGGACCGACCCAGAAACGCGCGCCGTCGAAGGTCGCGATTTCCAGCGCTTCGACGTTTTCGACCGTCTTGCCGGCCATCACCGAATGCGCGCCGCACGAGTTGTTGGCGATCATGCCGCCGAGCGTGCAGCGGCTGTGCGTCGCCGGGTCGGGCGCGAAGGTGAGTCCATGCTGTTCGGCCGCATCGCGCAAGGTGTCGCAGACCACGCCGGGCTCGACGATCGCGACTTGCGCCACCGGATCGACCGATACGACGCGGTTCACATACTTGCTCACGTCGGCGACCACCGCGACGTTCACGCATTGGCCGTTCTGCGACGTGCCGCCGCCGCGTGCGAGAAACGGCACGTCGTTGCGGCGGCATGCGGCGAGCGTGGCCAACAGATCGTCGACATCCGCGGGCACAACGACGGCGAGTGGCACTTGTCGATAGTTCGACGCATCCGCCGCATACAGCGCTTTCGAACCCGAATCGAAGCGCACTTCGCCGCGCACGTGGCTGCGCAAATCGGCTTCGAGCGCCTGCATCACGGCGGCGCTGCCCACGAAAGGCGTAGCGACACGCGGCGCCTCTTTCAACCCGCGACGGCCGGCATCGTTCAACTCATCGACGCTCGCGCCCTGTTCTTCATCAAATGATGTTCCCACTGCGCCCCTCGTCTCTCGTGCGAGTGCTGCCTCTTTGGACTCAGGCAGCCTGGCTCGCGGTCATCTTGAAGATGCCCTGTGCGTTGCCCGCGTCGAAACGCAGGTCCGTTTCCCAACGACGCGCGTCCTGATCGAAAGTCCGCTTGCGCGTGATGAACTCGTAAAACGAACCCGGCACTTCACGCGTCACGATGCCGCCGTCAGCCGCGCGGAACTCGCGCTGCACCATGTCCGCGCGATACGCAGTCTGAAACACGCGGCCCGAGCGCGAACGCTCCACTTCCGGTTTCATCGGACGACCCTTGGCCTTCTCGTCGTCGGAGAGTTGAAAGACATCCGGGACGCGATCGGTGGCGTGATTGAACGCGTTGCCTTCCGTGGCGATCCACGCCATTTCCGCCGATTCCTTCAACAATACTTCGTAATCGGCTTCGCGTGGCATGTCGTGCTGGCGCGCAAACGCGCCGACGATCACCGGCAGCAATTCATGCGCTGCGTCGCGCGATAGCACGCCGTCGCGTTCGAGTTCCCACAATTGGCCGATGGCGCGCGGCGTCAACGGATCGCGCGACGCGCCGATCACGTTGGTCACGGCCTGCTGAAACGCCGCCGAGAACCGCTCGGGATGCAATTCGCTGACGAAGAACTGCGCGATTTCATCGGGCGCATCGTCGTGCGCCCACGCGCGGCCGGTCATGCCGAGGCGGTCGAGCGGATAGCGGCCGTTGATGCGGAAGCCGAGCGGACGAAGAATGCGCGCAAACGCGGCTTCGCCCGTCGGCAGCGCGCCGCTGTGCGGCCAGCGCACCGTGCGCAACGCGCCGTGATCGAAGTACACGCTGCCGCCTGCCGCGATTGTCTCGTCCGTGTACTGGCGGCCGTTCGCCGAACGCGCCAGCAGATCTTCGAACAGCGCCATGTTCATCGCCTGCGCGAGTTCGGCGCGTGTGACGATGCCGTCCTCCCATTCGTTCAGAATGCGCGGATGATTCAGCGCCGTGAAGAGCCTCGCAGTTCGATCGGCGCCGAGCAATTTCAGCAACAGTTGTTCGACATTCGCATTCTTGATATTTCGCATAGCGGTTCTCTACGTGGCTTTTACGGGCGCTGATTCACTTGTTCGAGCAGACCTGCCGCCGTGTGAGAAAGCCACAGGAAGGCATAGTCGAAGGCGTGATTATTCAAACCGGCCAGCTTCCCGTAAAGCGAGATAAAATCGCCACTTGATGCGTTTTTGGAATCAACGTGCGAAAGTTCAAGATCCCCAACATGGGCGCGCTGCTCGCTTTCGAAGCCGCAGCGCGGCACGAGAGCTTCACGCATGCGGCGCGCGAACTCTTCCTGACCGAGAGCGCGGTGTCGCGGCAGATCAATACGCTGGAGAGCAATCTTGGCGTGCGGCTGTTCGTGCGCGTCAAACAGCGCGTGGTGCTGACGAAGGCGGGCAAAGTCTATAGCGCGCAAGTGCGGCGCTCGCTGGAACAACTCGATCGCGACACGCTGTCCATCATCGCGCACGGCAGCGGCGGCGGTTATCTGGAACTGGCCGTCCTGCCGACTTTCGCGTCGCAATGGCTGATTCCTCGGCTTGCGGCATTCAATACGCAGTATCCGGACGTGCGCGTGAACATGGGCGTGAGGACCGGCACGTTCCCGTTCGCCGAGACCCATTTCGAGGCCGCGATTCACTACGGCAAGCCCACATGGCCTGGCACCTCGGCGGATTTTCTTTTCAGCGAAGAGGTCGTGCCGGTGTGCGCGGCGAGTTTGCTGAAGCGGCCGGTTCAAAGCGCCGCCCAGCTTCTGGACTATCCGCTGCTGCACTCCACCACCCGGCCGGACGGCTGGGCGTCATGGTTCGCCAGCATGGGCGTCGACGACAACCGGACCATGCAGGGCGTGCGCTACGAACTCCACACCATGCTGATCAGCGCGGCTGCGGCCGGCCTCGGCATTGCGCTGGTTCCGCGTTTTTTCGTCGATGCGCAACTCGACCAGCTCGGCCTCGTGATTCCGCTCGACGCGCCCGCGGTCGCGGACTCGGCGTACTACCTCGTCTATCCGACCGAGTTGAGTCATGGCAAGCCGCTGGCGAGTTTCCGCGAGTGGCTGTTGCACGAAGCCGCGGCCTACAGTGCGGTGAATCCCCTGGTGGCCGGGCCGCCCGATTCCGCTTGAGCCGGTGTCACTCCAGGCCTTAAGCGCCGCCGGTTTGTTCCCGCGCTTTGGCCAGCGCGCTCAGATTGCCTTCGCCGAAGCCGTGATGGCCCTGGCGCTGAACGATCTCGAAGAATATTTCGCCGGCACGGCGCCGCACGAAAGTCTGGAAGAACAAGAGCGGCACGCCGTCCGCGCCGATCTCACCATCCACCAGCACGTGCGTGCGCTTGAGCCGCGCGACGTCGAGCCCATGACCCGGCAGGCGCGCGTCGAGTTGCTCGTAATAGCGCGGCGGCGGCTCGACGAATTCAACGCCGTTCGCGAGCAACTGCTCGACGCACGCGAAGATGTCGTCGGTCGCGAGGGCGATATGCTGCACGCCTTCGCCCGGATGGTCCGGCAGGTACTCGTGCATCAAGTTGGTCCGGCTCGTGCCTTCCTCGTACAAGGGCACGCGGATCGCGCCGCACGGTGACACCATCACGCGCGATTCCGCCGATACATGCCAGTTGGCGTGCAACTCGTGAATCTCGCGGAAGTTGAGCAGGTCGCGATAGAAGTCGAGCCATTCCTGCATCCGGCCCTCGCCGACCGTTTGCGTCAGATGATCGACCGCGACGAGGCCGTTGCCCGCGTGGCTCAAGTCGGCATGCGCCGTGTCGATCTCGATGGGCCGGAAATCGATATCGAAGATCGAGATGTCGCCGAGTCCGCCACGCTGGCCGCCGCGGCCGCGCCAACGGTCGACGAAATAGATATGCGAGTCGCCAATGCCCTGAATGGCCGGAATCAGCAACTCGCCCGCGCCGATCTTTTCGCCTTCGAACGCCCATGCGCCGAGTTCGATCGCGCGGTCGAAGGCGCGCTGAGCGTCCGCCACGCGAATACCGATCGCGCAAATGCCTGCGCCGTATTCCTCGGCATAGCGCGCGGCGAACGAATCCGGCTCGGCGTTGATGAGGAACTGCATCTCGCCCTGGCGATAGAGCGTGACGTCCTTGCTGATGTGCCGCGCAATCGCCTTGAAACCGAGCTTGGTGAAGGTTTCGCCGAGCGCTTGCGGATCGCGCGCGGCGAACTCCACGAATTCGAGGCCGGCGGTGCCGAGCGGATTGTGCTCAGGCGCCGACACGGCGCGCAGCGCGACGTCTGGAGTGGGCAAGTCGCTGGGCATGGCAATCTCCTTTACAGTCTTTCGACGCTGTTCCCACTGTTCTGGTGTTCGGTGCAGCCGTCGCCACACCCTTAGTGTGACACCGCATGCGTGATGTGCCGCAGCATTGCGGCCCGCGACGGCTTTTGCACCGTGTTTGTACACCGGGTAGGCGGGCGTCCGCAACCTTCATTTTGTACCGGATGGTTCACACGCCAGCACGCGCATGCCTGGCGGCACTCAACACCATGATTGAGTACCGCACGCCCTATTTGCGGCGCCGCTTCTGCGCCCTTTTACCGGCCGCCTTATCCGCACTCGACGCCATGCGCTGCTGCGCGACCTCGCGCACCGCCTCGATAAACGCCCGCCCGACCGGCGACGGCTGCGTGTCCGAGCGGCGGATCAAGCCGACCGGCTCGCCGGTGCCGGCGAAGGGCAATGGCAAACGTACCAGCATGCCGTGCGCCAGCTCGTATTCGACGGCGCTCAACGGGACGAACCACACCGCGCCGTTCTCCAGCGTCAACGCGCGGCCCGTCGAAACCGACAATACCTCGACGAACGCCGACAACGGCGGCACGCCCCATGCGCTCAACAGACTGTCCGCCGATTGCCGGATCAACGTGCCGAACGGCGGCAACACAACTGGAAAATCCTCGAGCGATGTAGCCGGCAAACCCGCGCCCGCCGCCAGCGGATGCCCTGCGCGTACCACCGCGATCAACGGTTCGCTGAACAGCTGTTCGAAGCTGAGCCCGACCATCCGCTCGGGATCGGCCAGGCGTCCGATCGCAAATTCGATCGTGCCCGCTTTCAGGCGCTCGAGCAATTCCGGATTGGCGCCGGTCGCAAGACGCACGATCACGCGCGGCCACAACGTGGCGAACTGCTTCAGCACCGGCGGCATCAATGCCGCCGCGACGGTCGGCAGAATGCCGATTTCCAGCGTGGCGGCGGCCGCGCCTTCCGCGCGCGCCAACAGATCGACACCCTGGCGCAACGCGCTGACGCAGGCGCTCGCGTGCGGCATGAAGAGTTGCCCCTCGCGGGTTGGCACGGCGCCGTGGCGGCCGCGCTCGAACAGCTTCACCCCGAGAATCGCTTCGAGTTCGGCGACGGTCTTGGAGACCGCGGGCTGAGTGATCGACAGGCTGTCGGCCGCCCGCTGGACGCTGCCGAACTGCGCGACGGCCAGAAAGCACTGGAGGTGACGGAATTTGACGCGGCTATCCGCGAGACTGCGTTGCATAACGGCAGGTTATACGAAAAGGGCGAAAACGTCATTTTGCATAACCGCTCAGGTTGGATAAAGTCTTTCCATAACGCCGTATCCCACAATTCCTCGAAGGAGACACTGATGGACGATTCCTTTCTCAGCGCGCGTGACTTCACGTCGCATCCCGCTTACGTCTACCCTGGCTACGGTTCGTCGGTCAAACGCGGCCCGACGCGTCCGCTGATTCCGCTGAAAGAAAAGCTGCGCGACCAGCGTGTGCCGGTCTACGGCACCGACGATCTCGGCGCGCTCGATCACGACCTGACGCGCAACGCCGCGCGCAATGGCGAGCCGCTTGGCGAGCGCATCATCGTGACGGGCCGTGTGCTCGACGAAGGCAACCGCCCGGTGCGCAACACGCTGGTCGAAATCTGGCAAGCCAACGCCGCCGGCCGCTACGTGCACAAAGCCGACCAGCACGACGCGCCGCTCGACCCGAACTTCCTCGGCGCAGGCCGCTGCATCACGGACAACGAAGGCCGCTACCGTTTCCTGACGATCAAACCGGGCGCGTATCCGTGGGGCAACCATCCGAATGCGTGGCGTCCGAACCATATCCACTTCTCGCTCTTCGGCGACCATTTCGGCTCCCGCCTCGTCACGCAGATGTACTTTCCTGGCGACCCGCTGCTGGCGTTCGATCCGATTTTCCAAGGCACGCCGGAGCACGCCCGTGACCGCCTGATCGCGGATTTCTCGCTCGACACCACGCAAGAGGCCTATGCCCTCGGCTACGACTTCGACATCGTGCTGCGCGGCCGTAACGAAACTCCGATGGAGCGCTAAAGCCATGACGACCCTCAAGCAAACGCCTTCGCAAACGGTCGGACCTTACTTCGCGTACGGTCTGTGCCCGCAGCAGTACGATTTCGACTTCAAGAGCCTGTTTACGCCGGTTCTGGCTGACCGCGAAGCGGCCGGCGAACACATCACGATCGTCGGCCAGGTGTTCGACGGCGACGGCAAGGTGATCGGCGACGCCATGCTCGAAGTGTCGCAAGTGGACGCGAACGGGCACTTCCCTGAGTCGCGTGAGGAAATCCTGAAGACCGGCTTTCGCGGTTTCGCGCGTGTCGGCACCGGCACGGATCCGCACAAACGCTTCGTCGTGGAAACGGTAAAACCGGGCCGCGTCACTCCGGATGAAGCGCCGCATCTGAACGTGATCCTGACCATGCGCGGCATGCTGCTGCACACATTTACGCGCGTCTATTTCGAGGACGAAGCCGCGGCGAACGCGAAAGACCCCGTGCTGGCAGCGGTTCCGGCGGACCGGCGCGATACGCTGATCGCGCGCCGCGAGCCGAATGTGGCGAACGTTTACCGTTTCGATATTCACATGCAAGGCGATAAGGAAACCGTATTTTTCGATCTTTGACGCGGTTTTTCTACACTTTCATATAGCTTTCACATACACTGAGCGTGATCCTTCTAGCGACTGGATCGCGAAACTCCGAGTAGTTGAGCCCGCCTTGTGCGGGCTTTTTTTTGGGCTTTTTTTCGGTCTTCTTCTCTGATGAATAATACTTACCGCAGCGAACAGCGAAGCCAGCGGCTGATTCTTACCACGTCGGCAATGTGATCGTGCGCCCCGGGCGCACCCAACACCACGATGTCGACCGGCCTGCCGTGCACCCTCATTCGCACGACAACGCAATGCCCGGCCTCGTTGATGAAGCCGGTTTTCTGCAGCACGATCGAGCGGTCGCCGCCTCGCACCAGCGCATTCGAGTTGTGATAACTCAGGCTCGCTCGGCCACCGCCGGGTAAAACTACTTGCGCGCGATCGGTGGAGTAAGCACGAATCAACGGATAGCGGCTGGCCGCGGCGACCAGCAACGACAAATCCCGCGCGGTCGAAACGTTCTGCGGCGACAAGCCCGTGCCATTCACGAACGACGTGTGCCGCATACCGAGCACGCGAGCCTTCGCGTTCATCGCGGCGACGAAGCCCGGACGGCCGCCCGTGTAATCGCGGCTGAGCGCGGCCGCGGCGCGGTTCTCCGACGACATCAGCGCAATATGCAGCATGTCATGGCGTGACAGCGTCGAACCGACACTCAAACGTGAACCGGTGAACTTGTCGAAATCCTGGTCCTGAACCGTGACGTTAAGCGGCGAGTTCAATGCATGCTTCGCATCGAGCGACACGACCGCCGTCATCAGTTTGGATACCGAAGCAATCGGCACGACGCGGTCAGCCTGCTTTTCGGTAAGCACGGTTTGCGTTCGTTCGTCGACGACGTAGACGGATCTGGCGCGCAGCAACGCGCGCGATTTCGGCGTATAGCCGCAGCGCGCCAACAAGCGAAGCCCTTGATGCGGCATCGACGCGCGCGACGCTGACGCATGTTGCGTATCGCGCTTTGCCGCCAACTCTGCGGGGCGTCTCGCACTGCGCGGATCCCGCGCAATGCGCGCAGCTTGCCGGCGATGTTTGGGTGTGACCTTGCTGACATGCATCGTCCGCCCGGTGCTCGTCACATGCTTGCGCTTGTGCGCGACACGACGCCGAGCCTTGCCGGCAGTCGGCTTCTTCGCTTTGCTCGAGCGTTGGGCTTTCGCTTTGGACGTGTGCCTCGTGGACGGCTCAACGTGCCGGCTCACGCGCGCGGACGGCTGCCGTGCAGGCTCGTGGGCCGCACCAAACGACCAGCCGGTATTCAGCCACAACAGGCCGAATACCGCGAGACAGCGGAGCCATGCAGGGAAACGAAAAGCAGGAAATTCAGATGAAGGAGTTCGACGACCGTACGGCATGCAGCTTCCAGTTCTGTGCCGCTTGCGCCCGCATGAATGGGCACGGAATCGGCAACGACCTGCCGATCTTAAGGCAGATCGCGCATGCGTTCAACGGCAAAGGAACGCGCCGACTGGCGATGCGACAACTGCACGCAAACGGCAAACACCGCCCTTAGCAACGGAAATGATCGATGTTCTGTCCAGCGTAGATTGCACGCGCGAGCCAGTCCGGTTTATCACCGTGACCGTCCCACGTATTGCCGTAGGCGTCGCGATATATCACGGCCCGGGTCGTGGCCGCATCGGCTTCGATCGCTTCGGCGAGCGCTTCTATCGTAATGCCGTATTCTTCCATGCGGCGGCGGATCCATACGACGAGGCGCTCACGCGCATTCCCGTCGAAGTCGAGCTGCCGTTGTTCTCCAAGCTCTTTCATAACGTACCGGTGTCGCGGCTAATAATGCTCGCGTTGGAAAAACAAAAAGCTTCGCTAAACAACGCGAAGCCTATGCGTGATTCAGATGGCTCGAGTGCGAATCGAACTCGCGATGCCTCTCCCGATGCGGGAGAACTCGCACCTGGAAATCATGCCCATTAAATCTTGGATTATGGGGAATTCGTCGGCAACCGGATCGAATTGCGCTCGTGTCTCGCCCCGTTGTTCAGGGCTGCTTCAGCGTATGGAAAGCGATTCTAGCATCCAATTTCTTTTGCCTGCAGCAATGAATTGTTAGTCCGCGATGCAGGGCTTTTCGATTCCCATTGGCTTATCCAGACTGCGAGCAGAATCGGCAATGCTCATCGACAGGAAATGAGCGGGCAGCAAAGGCAAAAAAGCAAAGGCTCGCTCTCTCATGTTATGTTTCACTGCCTAGCACGCTAGCGCATAGGAGACACTCGGCCATGACCGCTTCAACCGCCATCATCACCATCCTCGCCGCACTCCTGTTAGGTGCCATGAGCCCGGGGCCGAGTTTCGTCATCGTCGCCCGTAACGCGATCGGCTTGTCGCGCGGCGATGGTCTCGCCACCGCCATCGGCATGGGCGTCGGCGGTGTGTTCTTTAGCGGCATCGCATTGCTCGGCCTTTATACCTTGCTGGCGAGCGTCGAATGGCTCTACGTCGGCCTGAAAGTGGCAGGCGGGCTCTATCTGATCTACCTCGCGTCGAAAATCTGGCGTGGCGCCGCGAAACCGCTCGCCTTCGATGCCACGCAAGCGGTCCGGGCCAATGCCCGCAAATCTTTCTGGATCGGCTTGAGCACACAACTCAGCAATCCGAAGACAGCCGTGTATTACGGCAGTATCTTCGCGGCCCTGCTGCCGCAACATCCGCCGCTGTGGTGCTACTTTGCATTGCCGCCCGCGATCTTCACTATCGAAGCCGGCTGGTACACCGTCGTCGCGCTGTGCTTTTCGAGCAAGCGGCCGCGTGAAATTTACCTGCAATGGAAAGCCTGGGTCGATCGCGTCGCCGCGAGCGCAGTCGCTGCGCTCGGGTTGCGCCTGATCCTGACGGCACACAAAGTGGGCATCTGAAACACGTTGGCGCTCGAACGGGATGCCGTGCCGCGTCGCACGGCATCCCGGGAACCGGGGCTCTATCGGCCAGCGTCCAGTGCAAGCCTTCCGCGGCACCCGGCAAAACAGTTACAAGATAAGTGTTGACGCTGATACACCCCGGCGGTTACTGTGGCATCCGAAGTTCAAGAAGTTCGATTGCTGTTCATCAATGTCTCGCTCCCTCAGCGGTATTCGTTGTCCTCTCCCTCCTTGACGCTTCACACGCTCTCGCACAGAGCACATCTTTCTATTTTTTTACCTCAAGGATTCTTCATGGATACCGGTACCGTTAAGTGGTTCAACGACAGCAAAGGCTTTGGCTTCATCACCCCGGACAAGGGCGGCGACGACCTGTTCGCGCACTTCTCCGAAATCAGCGGCGACGGCTTCAAGACGCTGGCTGAGAATCAGAAGGTGAGCTTCGAAACGAAGCAAGGCCCGAAGGGTCTGCAAGCGGCTAACATCAAGCCGATGTAAGTTTGAAGGGCTCGGTGTCCGGCAAACGGACATCGGGCTGCAGCGACATCCTCGCGGAGCTTTGTCTCCCACAGTTGGCGCGTATCGCTTTGAGCTGCATGTCATTCAAGCAGCTTGCCTGAGCGCCAAACGCCTCGTCGCACCTCATTCTCCCCTCCGGCTTCAACGCCCATTTTTCGCTTTCCGACTGCGTCAGGATTCGGCTCGCAATGGCTTGAATCAGTTCGTCCGCGCGACCCATCCATGGGTCTGCAAGGCAGGCGCGCACTCGAACATCATTAAAATATAAAATGCAAAACAAACATATTCATCACTACAACGGCTATGCCGTCAAACCCTCGGCGCACCGTTTGCCCGATGGCACTTTTTCATCCAATCTGCTGCTCGAACGTGCCGACAGCGCGCGTACCGAAGGGCGCTACCAGTTCTATTCGCTCGATTACTTCACGAACGAAGAACAGGCTTTGCAGCACTCGGCACGCTGGGCACGTCACTGGGTCGACACGCGCGGTTAAGCTCGCGACCGGCGTGCGATCCTGCGCGGCGATGCGCACGTAATCCACGCGCTCGCGTGCGCTTATCTTGCGGCGCGAACTACCGGCACTGACGTGCCACTCGGCACGCCACACCGTCACACGCGCGACCGCATCATGGCTTTTCTTCGGCCTTGATGCGCGCGCGCAGTTCGAACTTCTGAATTTTCCCCGTCGATGTCTTCGGCAATTCGCCGAAGCGCACCGCTTTCGGCAGCTTGTATCCCGCAAGAAAGAGCCGGCAGTGCGCAATGATCTCTTCCGCGCTCACCTGAGCGCCCTCCTTGAGCTCGACGAAGGCGCACGGCACCTCGCCCCACTTCGGGTCCGCCATCGCCACCACGGCGGCTACGGACACCGCAGGGTGACGGTACAGCGTGTCTTCGATCTCGATGCTCGAGATGTTCTCGCCGCCGGAAATGATGATGTCCTTACTGCGATCGCGAATGCGGATATAGCCGTCGGGCATCCGCACGCCGAGATCGCCGGTATGGAACCAGCCGCCCTCGAAGGTGGCTTCCGTCGCGCGCTCGTTCTTCAGATAGCCCTTCATGCAGATGTTGCCGCGGAACATGATCTCACCGATGGTCTCGCCATCGGCGGGCACGGGTGCGAGCGTGTCCGGGTCGAGCACGGTCACCGCCGCCTGCAGGTGATAGCGCACGCCCTGCCGCGCGTTCAGTTCGGCGCGCGCGCTGTCGTCGAGCGACTCCCACTCTTCCTGTTTTGCGCAGACCGCGGCCGGTCCGTAGGTTTCGGTGAGTCCGTACACGTGCGTGAGATCGAAGCCGATCTCTTTCATCTTCGCGATCACCGCCGGCGCGGGCGCCGCGCCCGCCACCATCGTCGACACGCGATGCTCGATGCCCTCGCGCCATTCGGCCGGCGCATTCGCGAGCGCGCTCTGAACAATCGGCGCGCCGCAATAGTGCGTGATGCCTTCGCGGCGAATCAGATCGAACACCGTCTTCGCATCGAATTTGCGCAAACAGACATTGACGCCGGCACGCGCGGCCACCGTCCACGGAAAACACCAGCCGTTGCAGTGGAATAGCGGCAAGGTCCACAGGTAGACCGCGTGCTTGGGCATATCCCACTCGAGGATATTGCTCAGCGCATTCAGATACGCGCCGCGATGGTGGTAGACCACGCCCTTCGGATCGCCGGTCGTGCCGGAGGTGTAGTTCAGAGCGATGGCGTCCCACTCGTCAGCCGGCAGGGTCCACGCGAATTCGGGGTCGCCGGATTGCAGGAACGCTTCGTAGTCCGTGGCGCGGATGATTTGTGCAGGATCAGCCGGCATCGCGTCCGCCACGCTGATCACACGCAGGTTCGGGAACTCCAGCGCGGCGCGATGCGCGAACTCGCCGTACTCGGTATCCACGATCAGCGCCTTCGCCTCGCCGTGGCGCAGCATGAACAGCAGCGACGACACGTCGAGCCGCGTATTCAGCGTATTGAGCACGGCGCCGGCCATGGGTACGCCGAAGTGCGCTTCTATCATCGGAGGAATGTTGGGCAGCAAGGCCGCGACCGTGTCGCCGCGCTGAATGCCGGCCCGCTGCAGCGCGCTGGCCAGACGCCGGGCGCGTTCGTAGGTCTCGCGCCAGTTGCGGCGCATCTCCCCATGGACGACCGCCGGCCGCTCACCGTAGACTTCGGCTGCGCGCACGATGAAATCGATCGGCGTCAGCGGGACATAATTGGCCTCACGGCGCTCGAGGCCTGCTTCGAACATGTGCTTCATCGGATCGTCTCCAGAGGCGCTGGCCGCGCCGTCGATTATTCTGATTGATGAACTAGGCTAACAATTGTCATGGTGAACTGTCTGTCATTCAAATGACAGAGTGGCGCGCCCTGGCGCTTCTGCACCCCCATCCGCCCCAAAACCGCAAGCCGCCCATGAACGACGCTCCCCTCACCGCCCCCGTCGACGCCCGCCCGCGCAGGCCGGAGCGGGTCGCGCGCGCCGATCTGCCGAGCCTGTTTGCCACGTGCGCGTGGTTCCGGGCGCTCGCCGCCGAGCATCAGGCCTGGGTGCTCGCCAGCGCGCATGCCGAGCATCTGGAAGGCGGCGCATGGATCGCGCGCCGCCAGGAGCCGTCGGACTACTGGATCGGCGTGCATTCCGGCCTCATCAAACTTGCCATCTACAGCCCTTCGGGACGCAGTTGCACGCTATCCGGCGTGCCGCGCGGCGGCTGGTTCGGCGAAGGCAGCGTGATCAAGCGCGAACTGCGCAAATACGACGTGGCGGCGATTCAGCCCTCGCTGGTCATGTTCGTGCCGTCGGAGACGTTCCATGCGCTGCTGGAGTCGAGCCTGCCGTTCACCGGCTTCGTGATCCGGCAATTGAACAACCGCATGGGCGAATTCATCGCATCGATCCAGAATAGCCGGCTGCTCGATGTGGACGCTCGCGTCGCACAGTCGCTCGCGCAACTATTCAACCCCGACCTCTATCCCGACACCGGCCGCACGCTGGCCGTCTCGCAGGAAGAAGTCGGCCTGTTGGCGGGCGTTTCGCGTCAACGGATCAATCAGGCGCTGCAAAACCTCGAACGGCTGCAGATTCTCCGCCTCTCGTACAACCAGATCGAGGTGCTCGACCTCGAACGCCTGGGCGCGTTCGGCCGGGAACAGCTCTAGCGCCCACACTCCGTCAGCCGCCTTTTGCCCCGCCATGTTTCGACGGCCGCCGCCGCGCGGCTGTTCGCCTGTTTTTTGAGCAACCGGATAAAGAAAGCGCCGCACGCGCCGTTATGCGAGCTATGCAGCGCAGATTGCAGCCTCTCCCTATTCCGAACTCAACGTATTGTCGAATCCGATAATGAACCGACTGACACTGAAACAGAAATTGTGGGTGCCATTGCTGCTGTGCTGGGCTGCGCTCCTGATCGTGACCGTTGTGAACGCGTACGAAGCACGTAACGGTCAAATGGACGCACGGCGCGCGGATCTGGCCGATGTCACCGACATGGCGGCATCGATCGTCGCGGACTATGCGAAACAGGCCGACGCCGGCAAGCTCTCCGCCGACGACGCGAAGCAGCAAGCCATTGCCCGCGTCAATGCCCAACGTTACGGCGCATCCGGCTACGTGACGATCGTGCGCAGCGATTCGGTCATGATCGACCACCCGATGAGCCCGAAGCTGAACGGCAAGGACATGAGCGGCTTTCGCGACGCCAAAGGCAACGCGCTATATCACGACATCGCCCAGGCCGGCGGCTCGGCGGCCGGCGCCGGCTACCTACGCTACTGGTGGCCGAAACCTGGCGAAACGACGCCCAGCGAAAAGATCGGCTACGTGAAGCGCTTCGGGCCGTGGGGCTGGGACTTCATCGCCGGCGCCTACATGGACGACATTCAGGCGCAGTTCTACGCGACGCTCGCGCGGTCGGCCGGCATGCTGGTGGTACTGGGCGTGATCGTGTCGTTCGTGGCGTCGCGCGTGGTGCGCAGCGTGTCGCGCTCGATTGGCGGCGAGCCCTCCACGGCGGCCTCGATTGCGATGCAGATCGCGCGCGGCGATCTGGCCACTCGTATCGACTTGCGCCGCGACGACAAATCGAGCCTGCTGTGCTCGTTGCGTGAGATGCGCGATCAACTCGCGTCCACTGTCGCGCGGATCAAGACCTCGGCGGAGACGATCACCGTCGCCTCGAAAGAAATCGCCGCCGGCAATCTGGATCTGTCGAGCCGCACCGAGGAACAGGCCGCGTCGTTGCAGCAGACCGCCGCCAGCATGGACGAACTCACCAAGACCGTCACGCAGAACGCCGACAATGCGGCGACCGCGTCCGAACTGGCCAGCGACGCGTCGGCCATCGCCGCGCGCGGTGGCCAGGTGGTCAACGACGTCGTCGAGAAAATGGCGGGCATCACCGATAGTTCGCGCAAGATCGGCGAGATCATTAGCGTGATCGAGGGCATCGCGTTCCAGACCAACATTCTGGCGCTGAACGCCGCAGTGGAAGCCGCGCGCGCCGGCGAAGAAGGCCGCGGCTTCGCGGTGGTCGCGGGCGAGGTGCGCAATCTCGCGCAGCGCAGCGCGACAGCGGCCAAGGAGATCAAAGTGTTGATCGATCAGTCAGTCGCGCAAGTCGGCGAAGGCTCGACGCTCGCGGGCAAGGCGGGCAGCACGATCGGCGAGGTGGTCGACGCAGTGCGCCGCGTGACGGCCATCATGAATGAGATCTCGGCCGCTTCGAAGGAACAGAGTTCAGGTATCGGCGAAGTCAATCTCGCGATCCGTCAGATGGACGATGTAACGCAGCGCAATGCCGCACTCGTCGAGCAGGCCGCCGCCGCGGCCGGTTCGCTCGATGAGCAGACCGAACAGTTGCGACATGCCGTCGCCGTGTTCAAGGTCGAGCAAACTGCGTGATTGAGTAACGGTCGGTCTTTTCAGATCCACAGATCTTCTGACTGATCAAACAAGGCTGTCGCCGGGACCCGGCGACAGCCTTTTTATTTGTCGTTGCGAAGCTGCCACCTATGCAGCACTCACACCGCTCCTTCGCGTAACAGGCCGCTCCAGGATCGCATCGGTCTCGAACAGCGTGAACACGATGTCGGCCAGCACGCCGGACTTCTTCCAGCGCAGGTAGTAGCGATGCGCCGTTTGATACGGCGCGTAGCGTTCCGGCATCGCGCTCCAGGGCGCGCGTGCGTGCAGCACCCACATCACGCTATTCACCACCCAGCGGATATCGATGCTGGGACGCCCACGCCGAGGTCCAAGGGCCTTCATTTCAGGCAGCAGCGGCACGATGCGATGCCATTGCTCGTCAGTGAGATCGTGATTGGTCAGCAAATGAGGCTGCGTCTTTCGGGCGGAATTATCCATGCGGTAAAAGCGCGCGGCCGCCGCATACAGGCTGGCGTCGCGGCGAAATAGCGTCTATCAATCAATGGATTTCAGACTAACCGAAGCACGCTTCCGCGAAGGTTAACTCTTGTCAGACGGACCGGAATCATTGTCAGAAAGTGCAATAACTTATTGCGCTAAAGGACTTTTGGCGCGATGAGGGTGCTGGTCTATCATCGGCGCGCCGGCGCATGGCCAGCTTGCGCGCGGCGGACTCGAATGAAAAATCCATAACCACATAAGCAGGAAATTCAGTGAGACAAATAAGACTCCTCAAGACCGCCGCCATCGTGGGTGGCGCGGCCCTCGCGATGACCTCCGAGCAAGCCTCGGCACAGAGCTCGATTACGCTGTACGGCGTCGCCGACGTGAGCGTTCGCTATCTGACGAACTCCAACGCCAAGAACGATGGCCGTCTGTATATGACGAACGGCGCGATCACCAACAGCCGCTGGGGTCTGCGCGGCTCGGAGGATCTGGGCGGCGGACTGAAGGCGATCTTCGATCTGGAAAGCGGCATCAATCTGCAGGACGGTTCGGCCTCGGACAGCCAGCGGCTCTTCAACCGCAATGCGTATGTGGGCCTGAGTAGCCAATACGGCACGCTCACGCTTGGCCGACAGAAGACACCGTTGTTCGACTTGCTCGGCGACACTTACGACCCGCTCACGGTCGGCAACTACTTCGAGAACTCATGGCTGCCGGGCGCGCTCGGCGCGGGGCTCTATGCGGACAACGCCGTCAAATACACCGGCTCGTACAAAGGCCTGACCATGGCCGCGATGTACTCGTTCGGCACCAACTCGGAATCGACCGGCGCGGGCGGTTTCTCCGGCCAGGTGCCGGGCCATCTCGGCGCGGGCACGATGTACGGCTTCACGTTGTCGTATGTGGCCGGCCCGTTGAGCGTCGCAGGCGGCGTGCAGCAGAACAGCGACAACAGCAATCACAAGCAGACCATCTTCAACGCGAACGCCGTGTATGCCTTCAGCACGGCGAAGGTGTACGTCGGCTATCTGCATTCGAAGGACGACACCGGTTTCGTCGACAGCGCGCTGGCGCAGCAGACGCTCGTGCCCGGCGTCGATATCCTGAAGGGCTCGGGCCGCGGCGACAACGGTCCGTTCGCCGGCGTGACGTGGCAGGCCACACCCACGCTCACGTTGACGGGCGCGGCGTACTACGACCACATGTCCAATGCGGCGATCGGCAACGGACAACTGGGCAGCGGCAATCGCTATACGTTGGTGGCATTGGCTGAGTACGCATTGTCCAAGCGCACCGAGGTGTACGGCACGGTCGATTTCGACAAGGTGTCGGGCGCTGCCTCGGTCGAATTGCCGGGCAAGAGCAATCAGACCGGCGTTGCACTCGGTCTGCGTACGATTTTCTAAAACGGGCAGGGCCACCTGAGCCCTGCAACGCGCGCGGCATCCGGCATTTACGCCGGGTGCCAACCATCGAATCGCGCACGCATAAAAAAAGGTGCCGCGAACGGCACCTTTTTCGTACAACAACCAGCTTCTGCTGAAGCTTAGAAGCGGTGACGCAGACCGACCGTAGCAGCCGTCTGGTTCTTCGACGACGACGGCAGTTGCGTTACGTCGCCGCTGTAGATCGAAGCGACACCGCCGTCGCCCATTGCGTGCTGGTACACGGCTTGAGCGTAGACGTCCGTACGACGCGACAGCGAATAGTCAGCCTGCAGGCCGATCTGATGGTAACGCACCGACTCCGAACCACCGTTCGCGCCAACGCCGTAGCCCTTGCCGTCCGTGAACGTGTAAGCAACGCCCAGGCCCAGAGCCGGGGTCACGTTGTACTTGCCGTTGACTTCGTAGTTGTTAGCGCGCAGCGTTTGCTGACCAGCCGTGAAGTTGTCCGAACGCGATTGCGTCCATGCCAGACCGACGGTAGCCGGGCCGAAAGCGTACGAACCAGCAACGCCGAATTCACGTTGACGGAAGTTGCCGACGTTGCCTGCCAGTGCGTTGACGTACGAACCGTCCGAAGCACCCGTGTTGCCTGCGCCCGGGTTGTTCTGCTGTGCGTAGGCAGCGCCCAAACGCAGACCTTGCCACTGGTATGCAGCACCAACGCTGTATTCGCGGTTGTTTGCGAATGCGCCAGCCTGGTTCGAGAAGCCGTACGTGCCGCCGAACGAGAAGCCAGCGTAGTTAGCGCTCGAGTACTTGACCGAGTTGTTGACTGCGTAGCCGCCGTTCGTGTTCAGGTTGTCGTTGTTGAACGGGTGCGCGAAGTACGTACCGCCCCAGCTGCCCGTTGCGGTCAGCGGTGCCAGGTAGTCTTGAGCTGCGTCATATTGACGACCCAGCGTGACCGTACCGAATTGCGCGCTCGACAGACCGACGAACGCTTGACGGTTGAACATGCCGTTGTTGTTAGCAAACTTGCCGTTGTTGATGTTGAAGCCGCTTTCCAACGTGAAGATTGCCTTCAGACCGCCGCCCAGGTCTTCCGAACCGCGCAGACCGAACATGCTTTGGTTGATGCCGCCGCTACCCGCTGCCCACTTGGAATTGTGGTTGACGTTGCTCGTGTACGTCAGGCCCGCGTCGAGCAGACCATACAGGGTCACGCTGCTTTGTGCGTGAGCGACGGAAGCGAACGATGCGGCAACCGCAACGACGATGAGACTCTTTTTCATGCGTGGGACTCCTGTTCGATGAATTTACGCGGGGAGCGGGACCTGCCTCGGCAGCGCGTGCATCGCACTCGTTGCCGCCCGGTTCGCTGACCCGTTTCGGATCAGCCGGGCACCCTTGAAACGAAGCGTGAGTGTAGGGGGACACCCTGGTAGCAAGGTCGGCAATTCACGCAACAGGATTTTTCGGAATCAGCAACAATCGAAATGCCACGGACATTAAGTCATTGTTTTTCCGACGTTAATTGCGAGATTAGGCTACTGTCGCACCTGCCGTGGACATAAGTATTTTGCAACTTCTCAATATTGTCAGTTGTGTGTATGCAACAGCGTTTTAATATTCCTGACCTAATCGGGTCGGAACGATTAAAAAATCAGAGACATCTGATTGCCCGGAAATGAGGCAATTAACCGCACGCATTCAGCTCGCTGTAAATTTATTTTAGAAAACCGGGAACTTAATTGAGTTGGTAATGTCGCAGCTATTCGGAGCGAATGAAACCGTGCCATTGGCTTTGGCCATTAACTTCTTTTGTTACGGCAAATCGATTAATGACGCGCTTTTACTCTCCCGCTGTTCGATAGAGCGTTTCGATAGCGCTGAGCGGTCCCGTGCGCACCGCGGCACGCGTGCTGCCTGTCTGCCCGCCGCGCGCGGACGGTTGGTCACGTGCAGCCCCAAGAAGTGCCGGTAAACTCGCTGCCAGCCGGTCCGACAGAGATCGAGTCTGCACTCTGATGCGTCGCCGCAAAACCCCGTGCGTCGAAGGGAAAGCCTTCAGCACGGGCGTTGCCCGGAGGTGAGATGCGGCGCCGACCGCCGCGTGACAAAAACCCGTGCTGAAAGCGGATGGCAAACATCGAACAGCCTTCCGCCTTCATTAAACGGCACGAACGTGCCATTTTTTACACGGAGTTTCCCTAGTTCCCGGTAACCATGGCCTTATGGGTTGTCTTGCGATCGCCGGAGCGCGCCTTCGTCCTCGGGAGAAGCGCCCGGCGCAAGCGGATCGGTTTCGGGCGGCACGCCCGGCAACGGACGCGGCTGCTCGCCGGGTTCATCGAGCGGCTGGTTGGCGGGATCGGCGACGGGGTCGATGGTCGGATCGGTTTGCATGATGAGCGTCCAGAGGATGGGAATGTCTCCCAACGTTCAGCGCGCAACGGCTATTCCCGGGGTTCTGGCGCGACGGTCGAATCGCTCGGCCGTCGCGCGGCGATCTCGATCGGGTGATGTCTGGCTGTAGAAATTGCCCCGCTATGCGGCGAAACTTTCAACGCCTAATCGCAAGGCTGCCTGCGCCATGCCGTGTCACAAGACTAATGGCGATCGAGCCGCGAGCGCGGCGTCTCGTCGCCCGAACCGGTCAGGAATGGCTCCAGCCCGAACAGCCAGGCAAAACAAAAGGTGACGCGCGCCAACGCACTGACCCGCTGCCGTTGTGGCGCGCCCTCGCCGCAGCCTTCCAGTGGCGTGGCCAGTAAGGGTTGAGTCTGGACAAACTCAGTAGCGGTGTGGTCGGGTCGCATGGTCGTTCTCGTTATTGATATGGTTTGGAAGCCGAGCTTACGCAAACGACGTGCCACTATCGCGGACGGCGTGCGGACCGACTGGTATTCAGGGTAGCGCTGCCATCGCAAGCAAGACTGTATGCCGGACCACTATATAAGCGTCACGAAATGACACGGCGCATTCCGCGGATCCGAGATTGAACCGGACGGAATTTGTGACGGCATTAGCCAGAGGCCGGGAGATATACCGAGGGTTGAAATGCGCTGGTCAATACGCTCGTTTGAACCCGCAACAATCAATTCGAAGCGCTTTAAAGCGCACCCATGCAGCGGTGAACGCTATCTGGCCTTTCACATAACCGGACAGAAACCCATCGCACGTAGCTTAATAGCGTAGTGGAAGTGACATATCGCCGCGCCCGATAATCGTTTTTCGGGGGCAAGCTCATTCTACCGGGGCGGCATGTATTCTGACGCCGGCCAAGGTCTTAGGCCTGGCGGCTTCGATAAACGGGCTCGCCACAGCTACATTCTGTACTTTTCCTTTTGTAGCTGCTCGACATACCGGCGCTCGGCTTCCTGTTCGCCAATCGACTGCCACAGTGTGTCTGGGGCGCGGTAATTGGACGACAGCGACTCCGACAGCCTCTGCATATCTTCCTTGCGTGTGGCAGGATTGATGTCGATCCGCCAGACGGGCGTGCCGTCCAGCTTGCGCACTTCAAGCCGGTTGGGCCCCGCCGACATCGCATAGAAGCCATCCCTGAAGAACCATGCAGCGTGGTGTTCGGACAGCCACGCTGCGGCTTTAGCGCCATCCCCGGCAGGGATCTCGCTCACGTAGTCCAGAAAATTGTTTCCGGATGGCGGATGCGTTCCGGGGACTTGCGTCACAAAGTGGGTGGTGCCGTACGGTAGCGCGGCGTCGGGGTCCTGACTGAACTCATATAGCTGAAACTGATCGCCGGCTGTGTTTCCCCTGAAGGTATGGATGTTCGTCCGCGGCAGCGTGGCAGGTTGCCCCTTGTCATTGAGCGCACTCCATTCCGAATACGAACCTTGATCTGTGGCGCTGACATAGACCGCCTTGTTCAACACACCTCCAGCGTTCAGAAATTTTCCGTCCTCGTCGTGAACGAGGTGACCGTTGCGATAGTCGAACACGCCGTTCCGGTTGTACGGATCCGACGGGATATCGCCGACATAGACATAGCCCCTGCCATCGACGCGAAGCACCTTGCCGAAGTCATCGGTCAGATGAAAACGGCCGTCCTCGCCCCAGATGAAACTGGTCTTGGCCTGGTCGCCATAGCTGGCTGAGACGCCCGTATAGACGTAGTTATCGCTGAACGCGTAAAGGTGTGTGTAAGCGCCTCTATTGGCTGGGTTCAGTTGCAGGGGGCCGCGATAGTCCAGTCCTCGCGCTTGCCTGTCTGCCAGATAGTGAATTTTGTCCGTTGCGTGCCCATAGAATTCGGCGTTAATCAGATCCGGATTTTGTCCGGGCGCGTAGGTCGTTTGCCCATCGCGATGCTTGACGGTCACGAAAGGTCTGTGAATCTCGTCAGCCCATGCTGGGTCAGTCGCCGGAAAATGGCTTAGTTGCGGTTGTGCGCCCGCCGTCCGGGTCTGGTCATAGATGTCCCAGCGATAGTCGGGATTGGCGACGTAAGCGCCAGGTTTGCCGTTTGCTACCTGTCGCCAGCCACGTATCTGCGTATAGTCGATACGTCCCATTGCGGCCACTTCCTGCGTCTGTGGTGCGCGAGCATGGCTGCCGAGGCTTGCGTTGACGTCGACCATGTTTGGGCTTGGCGCGACATAGTAGATGTAACCGTTCGTGGCATTCTTCTCGGAACCGTTGCCCGGCCCGGCGGGCAATCGCCCGATCGCCACATCCGGACTCCGGAAAGTGCCCAGATATCCCGCGCTGTCGGTACCGGACGGATTGGCTGCCACGTCAAAATCGTGCAGATCGAGGTTGATGTCCCGCAGTCTGGTGCGCTCAGCGCTAAATCCACTCTGTTTTTTTAGCGCACTGGGCGTCACGTCGGACGGCCGGTAGAGCGCAAAGGGCTGGCGGTCTGCCGTCGGGTCGGCATCGCGCTTAAGTTCATGATACGTCTGGTGACCGGGAGGCTGGTACCCGGAAGGGCCTGGCTGATCGAAAGAGGGCAATGGCGGCAAGTCGGCGCGCGGCGGTGTCAGCGAGCGGCCGACCATCATCCCGAATCCGTAGTCCAGATCACTCAAGGACTGCGCACCGAATTCAGTTTGCCGCTGACCCGGATTCGCGTAATAGACCGAATGAACCATGCTAATTCCAGCGTATTCCGGATAAGCGTGGTGGAAATAATCGGTCAGGACAGAATGCATACTTTCAAAATTGCCGTAGTCGAATACGCCGAAATTTGCATCGTATATTTGATAGTGATCGTTCAGGTAGTTTCCGGACGGGTTGATTCTTTCTATGAGGATTGAATGCGATGCATTGGGTGCGTCGTTCACCCGGAGCGATAGCCGTGCGAAATCCACTTGTGGACCGCCAGCGTCCGCGCCAGCAAACCTGTTCCGCAATTCTCGAGTCAGTTCATCCGGACTTCCGAGACCAACGGTTCCGGGCATTCTGATACGTCCGGGTATGTCCTGTTCGGGGTAAAAGAACTTCGCTTGCTCCTGCTGGAAACGCCGCACATCGCCGAGTGCCGATTCTCTTGTTTGAGGATTGCCTAGCCTCGTGCGAAGACGATCTGTCGCATCCATCAAATCTGGCGACCTGCCTGTCGTCACTTCATTCATTCCATACACCAGTAATCCAGTGCATAGGCCTTCGCCCGCCTCACCCTTGTTAAACCCAAGATTCTTGTAGTCCAGCCCGTTATAAATCGCGCCACCCTTTGCGAGCGCCTGAAAAGTAGCATGTCCCTTATCGATCGGGAACGGAAGTGGAGTCGTGGATTGCGCGGGCGGAGGCGAAGTTCTACGCACACGCGGCAGGCTGGAATGAGCAGTGGAGAATTCCTGCAGCTTCGACTGCGCGGCTGACGGAATAATCGGCGTGCTGCCGGTTTGTGCAGTCGAGTGATCGTTCTGGTTCGACGGATCCGCTAACGGAATGGTCGGCGTGCTACCGACAGCAAGCGTTGACATGTTCATGCATGGCTGGATTGAGGGATGACTATGTCAACATATTCATGTCGCGCCATGTAGTGCTTGCGTAGGCTGTCCTCTACTCTCTTCCGCGAGGTGGAAACCAACTCATCTAGCCAATCGGCCACGAGCTTGGCATAGGCAGCGCATCCAGACCGACAGGGGCATGCTTCGTGAGAATCGGGCTCAAGGCCTCGATAAGAGTCGCGACGTACATGCCCGTCATGGTGTATCAGGCGGAGGTTCTTGAGGCGGTAGAAAAATTCTGACGGCCGCATCCGCGCGAATGGCGATCATCGAAAGCCAGGATGATCGCCCAGACGGCGGGAAAGTGAGCAGCGTCCCTAGGATACGTGACGGATTGCGCCGTAGCCTACGGTCAATTTTCGAGCTAAGGAATTGCCTCAAAAATCGCTGAAAATTTGGTGGGCCGGGTCGGATTCGAACCGACGGTGTCCTTTCGGAGGCGGATTATGAGTCCGCTGCCTGCAACCAGCACGGCGTCCGGCCCAAGAAAAAAGACCCGGTCGTGAAGGCCGGGCCTATTCGTTGATTGGCCGACATACTACACGAAAAAGGGGCCTTCGCAACCGCTTCGCTACGGCGAACCAACCGCGAGGCCCCTTCAAACCGCTACATCATTTGCAACGAACCCCTGCCTCGATCAATTCCCTTCGAGGAACGACTTCAGCTTGTCCGAACGGCTCGGGTGACGCAGCTTGCGCAGCGCCTTCGCCTCGATCTGACGAATCCGTTCACGCGTCACGTCGAACTGCTTGCCGACTTCTTCGAGCGTGTGATCGGTGCTCATCTCGATACCGAAGCGCATGCGCAGCACCTTCGCCTCACGCGGCGTCAGCGAGTCAAGCACGTCCTTCACGACATCGCGCATGCTGGCATGCAAAGCGGCGTCGGCCGGTGCAACCGTGTTGTTGTCTTCGATGAAGTCGCCCAGATGCGAATCGTCGTCGTCACCGATCGGCGTTTCCATCGAGATCGGCTCCTTCGCGATCTTCATGATCTTGCGGATCTTGTCTTCCGGCATTTCCATCTTCTCGGCCAGCGTTGCCGGATCCGGCTCGAGACCGGTTTCCTGCAGAATCTGACGCGAGATGCGGTTCATCTTGTTGATCGTTTCGATCATGTGAACCGGAATCCGGATCGTGCGCGCCTGGTCGGCGATCGAACGCGTAATGGCCTGACGGATCCACCACGTTGCGTACGTGGAGAACTTGTAGCCACGACGGTATTCGAACTTGTCCACCGCCTTCATCAGGCCGATGTTGCCTTCCTGAATCAGATCGAGGAACTGCAGACCACGGTTCGTGTACTTCTTCGCGATCGAGATCACGAGACGCAAGTTCGCCTCGGTCATTTCGCGTTTCGCCTGACGCGCCTTCAGTTCCCCCGCCGCCATCTGACGGTTGGTTTCCTTCAGGTCCTTCAGCGGCAGAACGACACGCGCTTGCAGGTCCAGCAGACGCTGTTGCTGTTCGCGAATGGCCGGAATGTTCCGCGTGAGGATCGCGCTATACGCGTGACCTTCACCGACGATCTTGTCGGCCCACTCGAGATCCGTTTCGCTGCCCGGGAAACGCGCGATGAATTCCGCACGCGGCATGCCGCACTTGTCGACCACCGTGTGCAGGATCTGGCGCTCGACCTGACGCACTTCGTCCACTTGCGCACGCAGCGTGTCGCACAGACGTTCGACGGTACGCGCGGTAAAGCGGATCGTCATGAGTTCGTTCTGGATCGTTTCCTGCGCCTTCAGATACGACTTGGACTTGTAGCCTTCCTTCTCGAAAGCGCGACGCATCTTGTCGAACCATTCGCTGATCATCGCGAATTTTTCGAGCGACGCACGCTTGAGCGCTTCCATCTGCGCAGCGTTGGCCGTAGCTTGCGCCGTGCCGTCGTCTTCTTCCTCGTCCTCTTCTGCGTCCTCTTCGACTTCCTCGTCTTCGCTCTCGATAGCTTCCGCTTCTTGCGCGGAGAAGCCGTCCGCGTCTTCCGCGTTGGCGTCGATCAGGCCGTCGACCAGTTCGTCGATGCGAATTTCCTCATTCGCGACGCGTTCCGCCATCGCCAGGATGTCGGCGATGGTGGTCGGGCACGCGGAGATGGCCATCACCATGTGCTTCAGGCCGTCTTCGATCCGCTTGGCGATTTCGATTTCGCCTTCGCGCGTGAGCAGCTCGACCGTGCCCATTTCGCGCATGTACATGCGGACCGGGTCGGTGGTGCGGCCGAATTCCGAGTCGACGGTAGACAGCGCAACTTCCGCTTCCTCTTCCACTTCGTCGTCCGACGAAGCCGCCGGCGCGTTGTCGTTCAGCAGCAGCGTTTCAGCGTCGGGCGCCTGTTCGTACACAGCCACGCCCATGTCGTTGAACGTGCTGATGATGCCTTCGATCGCCTCGGTCTCGGTGAAGTTATCCGGCAGGTGGTCGTTGATTTCAGCGTACGTCAGGAAGCCGCGCTCCTTGCCGAGCTTGATCAGCGCGCGCAGCTTGGAGCGGCGTTCCTCGAGTTCCTCGACCGTGCCCGGCTGTGACGACGCGAAAGCGTCTTTCAGCAGCGCTTTTTCCTTTGCACGACGATCGCGAGCCTTGGCCTTTTCCACCTTGGCTGGAACTGCAGCCGCGGGGGTTTCTTCGCTTTGGGTTGCGTCGTCATCGACGGGTACTTCGTTCAGCTTTTTCGTCATGGAGTTCGCCGTACCGGCTGTAGTCTCGACTCGCGGCTGGTGGACAACAGCCGTTTGAACCGTGGATACTGGAACCTCGCGCACTACCGCATCGTCCTGCGCGGCAGCCGCTTCCCTTGCGCTTCTGACACCCGACCCCTTCGTGGCCGGTACTGCTACAACTTTCGCCGCCCTGTCCGGCTCCGCTCGCGCAGCCGCCGTGGTCGAGGACCTCTTCCCGGCAACCGGCGCAACGCTCACCGCAGACGTTTTTCTGGCGGAAGAAACTAACCTGGCCTCGGTGACCTTTCTGGTCGGCTCCCTGGAGCCTGTGCCTGTGGTTTTCTTCCCGCCCGTAGTTCCGCCTGCAGTCTTTGCCATCGCATCGCCTTTTCGCCTTTGCTAGGAAAACCCTTAAAAAACAAACCGCTGGAAACCTTTTATTATAGCACTCCGGCTTCCTGCGCTCCGCCTACAGCCCGAGCTGGCGCTTCATGTCAGCCCGCTTCCGATTGAGCTCCGACAGCTCCGCAAACTCCTCCGGCGTGTGCCGGGATTGCCGAGAAAGCTGCTCGAGACGATCGCAGTAAGCGTCGTACCGCATCTTCAGGATCGCCGCAATCAGTTCCTCTCCAACGATCCGTTCCTGCTCGCGCCGTTCCTCGATGACGGTCGCATCTTCCGGGTCCTTCAGCAGTAAATCCCGGACGTTTTCATCATAGTCTAGAATTTTGCGAAAGATTTCCTCGAAAGTTGGGGCGTTCGCGCCGTTTCGCAATAGGTCGGACAACAACTGAAACTCCGCCGAATCGCCCAGCGCACGCGCGTGCGTCGTCACTTCCTCGAACAGCTCGCCGTGCCGCGTGACCGTGAGAAGAGCCTGTTCGGCCTCTTCATCCAGCACTGACACCGTGCGCGGATACATCACCAGATTGCGCAGCGTTTTTTCCTCGATCCCGGTCACACTGCGCCGGTCTTTGCGGGCCGGCGCCGCGCGGGCCGCCGCCGCGATTCGCGAATCGACCTCACACAGCGCGGCGACTTCGTCGAACGGCACGTCGAGCCGGTCGGCGAACATATGCATGATCTGGGCGCGCAGCGCATTGGCCGGCAGCGCCTGCAGCAGCGGCTTGGCGTCGAACAGCGCGCGGGCCTTGCCTTCCGGCTGGTCCAGCTCCTTGCCGGTCAGCACCTCGTTCAGCATGAACTGCGACAGCGGCATGGCCCGCTCGACCTGCTCAGCGAAGGCCTCGGTGCCGAATTCACGCACATAGCTGTCCGGATCGTGCTCGGACGGCAAGAACAGGAACCGGATGGTCCGGTTGTCCGCCGCGTGCGGCAAACAGGCATCCAGTGCACGGCGAGCGGCGCGCCGGCCGGCCGAATCGCCGTCGAAACTGAAGATGACCGTGTCGGTCTGGCGCATCAGTTTCTGCACATGAATCGGCGTGCAGGCCGTGCCGAGCGTGGCGACCGCGTTCTGGAACCCCAATTGGGCCAACGCGACCACATCCATGTAGCCTTCCACGACCAGCACGTAGTGCTGCTCGCGAATCGCCAGACGCGCCTCGAACAGTCCATACAGCTCGCTGCCCTTGTTAAATAAAGGCGTTTCGGGCGAATTCAAATATTTCGGCTCGCCGCCGTCCAGCACGCGGCCGCCGAAGCCGATCACCTGCCCCTTCACATTGCGTATCGGGAACATGACCCGCTCGCGAAAGCGGTCGTAGCGACGGTTCTGACCCTGAGCGTCAGACTTTTCGCTGACGATCACCAGACCCGATTCGACCAGCGAATCGTCGCGGTAGTTCGGAAATGCCGCTTCGAGGTTCTGCCAGCCGTCCGGGGCGTAGCCGAGCCCGAAACGGGCCGCGATCTCGCCGGTCAAGCCGCGCTTCTTCAGATACTGGATCGCGACCGGCGCGCTGCGCAGTTGCTTGCGGTAGAAGTCGCAGGCGGTCTGCATGACATCGGACAGCGCGGTGGTGACCGCTTTGGACGCCGCCGGCGCATAGCCGCCGCCGGAACCGCCGCCATATCCCGGCGATGGTTCGTTCGGCACGGTTAGGCCAACCGACTGCGCCAACTCATTGACTGCCTCGGGAAACGATGAACCGACGTGTTCCATCAGAAAACCGATGGCCGTACCATGCGCGCCGCAGCCAAAGCAGTGATAAAACTGTTTAGTCGGACTAACCGTAAACGAAGGGCTCTTCTCGTTGTGGAACGGGCACAGCCCCATGAAGTTCGCGCCGCCCTTTTTCAACTGCACATACCGGCCGACCACGTCGACGATATCGACGCGGTTGAGCAGGTCCTGCAGGAATGACGGTGGAATCACAGTAAATGACGCTACCTAAAAAGCTCAGCACCGCGCACGCCGTCGAAAAACGGCACGCACAGCGCGGAAATACGGGAATTTACTTCGCGAGCGCGGCTTTGACTTGCGCCGACACAGCGGTCATGTCGGCACGGCCGGCCAGCTTCGGCTTGAGCACGCCCATCACCTTGCCCATGTCCTGCGGGCCGGCTGCACCGGTTTGCGCCACCGCGGCTTGCACTTCGGCAACGATCTCCGCCTCGGACATCTGTTCCGGCATATAAGCAGACAAGATCGCCAGTTCGGCCTTTTCCTTGTCGGCCAGATCGGTGCGGCCAGCGGCTTCGAACTGGCTGATCGAGTCTTTGCGCTGCTTGATCATCTTGTCGATGACCGCGGTGATCGCAGCGTCGTCGAGCGTGATGCGCTCGTCGACTTCGCGCTGCTTGATCGCGGCGAGCAACAGGCGGATCGTGCCGAGACGCTCGGTCTCACGTGCCCGCATGGCGGCTTTCATATCGTCGTTGATCCGGTCCTTGAGACTCATCACTCACCTGAATGCGTTGGAATTTGAAAAACCGGCCGGGCTAACCACCTCAACACGCGCATCAACACGAATACCCGCTTGGGACTGCTTCCTCAAGCGGGTTGGCACACTGTGCGTTGTGGTTGCGACCCTGCCGGCTGGCCCGAAGGGCCGTGTTTTCCGTGATGGCACATGTCGCGCCCTCACCGGTTGAATGTCGCCGCTCCGTTCGACGGGAACCGCGGCAACGCCAGAATCAGTAGAACTTCTTTGGCAGCATCTGGCCACGCAGACGCTTGAAATGACGCTTCACCGCAGACGCTTTCTTTCGCTTGCGCTCGGCCGTAGGCTTTTCGTAAAACTCACGAGCGCGCAGTTCCGTCAGCAAGCCGTTTTTCTCCATGGTGCGCTTGAAACGGCGCATGGCAACTTCAAACGGCTCGTTGTCTTTTACGCGGATGGTCGTCATTTTTCAATAACGGAACTTTGTAAAGGTTCAGGAGTATAGCAGAGCTTTCTCACAAAGCCAGAGCGCCGTCAAGCCCCTCTGGCGTACTCCGCGGCCGCCTGGCCGGCCGCTACGCCCGATGCCCACGCCCACTGAAAGTTGTAGCCGCCGAGCCAACCGGTGACGTCGACAGCTTCGCCGATGAAGTACAAGCCCGCCGCGCGCGCGCTCATCATCGTCGATGACGACAGGTCGCGCGTGTCGATGCCGCCGCGCGTCACTTCGGCTTTGCGATAGCCTTCCGTGCCGTTGGGGGTCAGCGTCCAGCGCGACAGGGCTTCGCCGACGCGGCGCAGGGTTTTGTCCGGTAAATCGGCCACGCGGGCTTCGGCGGAAATCTGATGAGTTTCCAGCCAGACATGGGCGAGCCGCTGCGGCACCCATTCCGACAACAGATTGGCGATCTGGCGCTTCGTGCCGGTTTTTGCTTCGAGCAAGGCGGTCGTGGCGTCCTGTTTCGGCAAGAGGTTGATGTGAATCGGTTCGCCGGGCTGCCAGTAGCTGGAAATTTGCAGCACGCCCGGGCCGGAAAGGCCGCGGTGGGTGAGCAGCAGGTCTTCGTTGAACTCGACGCCGGTCTTCTTGTTGCCGGTCGCCAGTTGCACTTCCAGCGAGACACCGGACAGCGCCGAGAACGGCTCCCAGTCGGCCGCGGCGAAGGTCAGCGGGACCAGCGCGGGGCGCGTGTCGATCAGCTTGTGACCGAACTGCTTGGCAAGACGGTAGGCGAAATCGGTAGCGCCGATCTTGGGGATCGACAATCCGCCGGTCGCGACCACGAGTGCGCGCGCGGTGATCGGCCCCGACTGCGTATCCAGCGTGAAGCGCCCTTCCGGATCCTGCCGCACCTGCTCGACCGACAGCGGCGTGCGCCACGCCACGCGGCCCGCGTCGCACTCGTTCTTCAGCACGTTGATGACCGCGTCGCTCGACTGGTCGCAGAAGAGTTGGCCTTTGTGCTTCTCGTGCCACGTCACATGATGGCGCTTGAGCAGCGCCATGAAGTCGCGTGGCGTGTAGCGCGCGAGCGCCGAGCGGCAAAAATGCGGATTGGCCGACAGGTAATTGGCCGGGCCGGCATACAGATTCGTGAAGTTGCAGCGGCCGCCGCCGGAGATGCGGATCTTCTCCGCGAGACGCTGCGAGTGGTCGATCAGCACCACGCGACGGCCGAGCTGCCCAGCCACGGCCGCGCACATCATGCCGGCCGCGCCTGCGCCGATCACTGCGATATCGAAGGATTCCATGGGGCCGCATTGTACCTGCGCGTCGGCGGCGCCTTGCCCGCACTGCTATACTTTCAGGCTTGCCTTCTCACTTTCGGGCGCCGGGGTTTTGTCACTTCAGCGTCCGCTCAAGCCACCCATCATGCTCGTTCTCGGCATCGAAAGCTCCTGCGACGAAACCGGTCTCGCGCTCTACGACACGGAGCGCGGCCTGCTCGCGCACGCGCTGCATTCGCAAATTGCGATGCATCGGGAATACGGCGGCGTGGTACCGGAACTGGCCTCGCGGGATCACATCCGGCGCGCGCTGCCGTTGCTCGAAGAGGTGATGGAGCGCGCCGGCACGGCCCGTAGCGACATCGACGCGATCGCCTATACGCAAGGTCCGGGTCTCGCGGGCGCGCTGCTCGTCGGCGCGAGCGTGGCCAATTCGCTGGCCATGGCGTGGGACAAGCCGACCATCGGCATTCATCATCTGGAAGGGCATCTGCTGTCGCCGCTGCTGGTGGATGAGCCGCCGCCGTTCCCGTTCGTCGCGCTGCTGGTGTCCGGGGGGCATACGCAACTGATGCGTGTAACCGACGTAGGCGTCTACGAGACGCTCGGCGAAACGCTGGACGACGCCGCCGGCGAAGCCTTCGACAAAACCGCCAAGCTGCTCGGCCTCGGTTATCCGGGCGGCCCGGAAGTCTCGCGCATGGCCGAATTCGGCACGCCTGGCGCGGTGGTTCTGCCGCGTCCCATGCTGCATTCCGGCGACCTGGATTTCAGCTTCAGCGGCTTGAAGACCGCCGTCCTCACGCATGCCAAGAAGCTCGGCGGCTCGAATATCTGCGAGCAGGCGAAAGCCGATCTGGCGCGCGGTTTCGTCGACGCGGCAGTCGAGGTGCTGGCGGCGAAGTCGTTGGCCGCGCTCAAGAAGACCAAGCTCAACCGGTTGGTCGTCGCGGGCGGTGTCGGCGCGAACCGGCAGTTGCGCGAAGCGCTTTCCGCTGCCGCGAAGAAGCGCAATTTCTATGTGCACTATCCAGACCTGTCGCTGTGTACGGACAACGGCGCGATGATCGCGCTGGCCGGCGCCTTGCGATTGCAACGCTGGCCCGATCAGTCGGGTAAGGACTACGCGTTCACGGTGAAGCCGCGCTGGGACCTGACGTCCCTCGCACGCTGAGTCCCGTATCGTATGACCGTAAAAAAACCGCTTTCAAAAGAAGCGGCTTTTTTTAATGCGGTCAGCAGAAGCGCGTATCAAGCCACGCGCTTATCCCGCTCGATCACTGCGTACGCGCTGTGATTGTGAATCGACTCGAAGTTCTCGGCTTCGAGCACATAAGCAACGATCCGCTCGTCGGCGTTCAGACGCTGCGCGACGTCGCGCACCAGATCTTCGACGAACTTCGGATTTTCGTAAGCACGCTCGGTGACGAACTTCTCGTCCGGACGCTTGAGCAAGCCCCACAGTTCGCATGAGGCTTCTTCTTCGGCGATACGGATCAGTTCTTCCACGGCGACATCGCCGGCCAGTTCGGCCTTAATCGTGACGTGCGAGCGCTGGTTATGCGCGCCGTACTGCGAGATCTTCTTCGAGCATGGGCACAGGCTCGTCACCGGCACCAGCACCTGCAGGAACAGACGCGTCGCGCCGTTGCGAGTGTCACCCGTCAACGTGACTTCGTAGTCGAGCAGGCTTTGCACGCCCGACACCGGCGCGGTCTTGTTCACGAAGTAAGGGAACGACACCTCGATGCGGCCGGCCTCGGCCTCGAGCTTTTCGAGCATCGCGGCGAGCATGGTGCGGAACGTAGCCGGCTCCAGCGGCGCCTTGTTCTCTTCGAGCAACGCGACGAAACGCGACATGTGCGTGCCCTTCTGCTCAGCCGGCAGATGCACGTCGAGGTTCCACGTACCGACCGTCGGCTGCACCTCGCCGCCCTGCGTGCGCACCGTCAGCGGATGGCGCACGGCCTTCACGCCGACCCGTTGAATCGGGATCTGGCGGGTGTCGGGCGTGCTTTGCACGTCGGGCATCACAAAGGCGGGATTCATCTGATTCATTTCTTGTCCTTTCAGGAAACGCCGGACCGTTCCGAGTCTTTCGCCCCGCAGAAAAGCCCATGGGGCATTCCGCTCGCGAGGGCTGTCGCGAAGCGACAGCTTCGGCGGCTCCTAGCGGCCGCGCGGATCAAGGCGCGCAACGGCGAACGCCGGCCCCTGCCGGCGTTGGATGATGGGCCCGTAGGCCCACCGATTCAAGTTGGAGATTGCTTATGGCCGCCATGGCACGGCGGCCGCACCGCGAGCGGCGACGCTTTACGCGACGCGCTTCACCGACGACTGGCCGCCGACCGCGCCGCTCGACAGAAAGCGCTCGCGAATCGACTTGGTGATACCCGCGGCGTCAAGACCACACGCGGCGAGCAGCTTGGCCGGGTCCCCATGATCGATGAACCGATCGGGAAGGCCCAATTGTAGTACGGGTCGCATAACCCCACTTTCAAGCAGGGCTTCGACGCAGGCCGAGCCCGCGCCGCCCATTACGCAGCCTTCTTCGACCGTGACGATGGCGTCATGCGTCTCGGCCAACTGCCGGACCAGATCGGCATCGAGCGGCTTCACGAAGCGCATGTTCGCGACCGTCGCGTCCAGTTGCTCGGCGGCTGCCAGCGACGGCGCCACCATCGTGCCGAAAGCCAGAATCGCAATGCGCTTGCCAGCCGGCTGCGAAGTTTCGCGACGAATCTCGCCCTTGCCGAGCGGCAGCGCCACCATCTGCTTGACGGTGGCGACGCCCGTGCCGGCGCCGCGCGGATAGCGCACCGCCGTCGGGTTCGGCTGCTGCAACGCCGTGTACAGCATCTGGCGGCATTCGTTCTCATCCGACGCGGCCATCACCGTCATGTTCGGGATGCAGCGCAGGAACGCCAGGTCGTAAGCGCCCGCGTGCGTTGCGCCGTCCGCGCCGACCAGACCCGCACGGTCGATGGCGAACACCACCGGCAAGTTCTGCAACGCGACGTCGTGAATCAGTTGATCGTAAGCACGTTGGAGGAAGGTCGAGTAGATCGCGACCACCGGCTTCATGCCTTCCGCAGCCAAACCGCCGGCGAACGTCACCGCGTGTTGCTCGGCGATGCCGACGTCGAAGTAACGGTCCGGGAAGCGCTTCTCGAACTCGACCATGCCCGAGCCTTCGCGCATGGCCGGCGTGATGCCGACCACACGTGCGTCCAGTTCGGCCGCGTCGCAAAGCCATTCGCCGAACACCTGCGTGTAGGTCTTCTTCGACGGCGTGGTGGCCGGCTTGATGCCTTCAGCCGGATTGAACTTGCCGGGGCCGTGGTACAGCACCGGATCGGCTTCGGCCAGCTTGTAGCCTTGACCCTTCTTCGTCACGACGTGCAGGAATTGCGGGCCGCGAAGTTCCTTGATGTTCTGCAGCGTCGGGATCAGCGAATCGAGATCGTGGCCGTCGATCGGGCCGATGTAGTTGAAGCCGAACTCTTCGAACAGCGTGGCCGGCACGATCATGCCCTTGGCGTGCTCTTCGAGCTTGCGGGCGAGATCGAGCATGGGCGGCGCGACGCGCAGCACGCGCTCCACGCCGGCACGCGCGGCGGCGTAGAAGCGGCCCGACATCAGGCGCGCCAGATGGCGATTCAGCGCGCCGACCGGCGGCGAAATCGACATGTCGTTGTCGTTCAGGATGACCAGCAGCGGCACATCGTCTTCGACGCCGGCGTTGTTCATCGCCTCGAACGCCATGCCGGCCGTCATTGCGCCGTCGCCGATCACGGCGATGCCCATGCGGTTGTCGCCCTGCAGCTTGCTTGCGACCGCCATGCCGAGCGCGGCGGAAATCGACGTGCTGGAGTGCGCCGTGCCGAACGTGTCGTACTCCGACTCGTCACGTTTCGGGAAGCCCGAGATGCCGCCCAGCTGACGCAGCGTGTGCATCTGGTCGCGGCGCCCCGTCAGGATCTTGTGCGGATAGGTTTGATGGCCGACGTCCCAGACGATCCGGTCGCGCGGCGTGTCGAACACATAGTGCAGAGCAATGGTCAACTCGACCGTGCCGAGGTTGGACGAAAGATGGCCACCCGTCTGCGATACGCTGTCGAGCACGAAGGCACGCAACTCGTCGGCAAGCGGTTGCAATTGGCGGCGATCGAGGCGGCGCAGGGCTGCCGGGTCGTCAATGGTTTTCAGCAAGTCGTACATCGTCGTTCCATTGTAGGAAAACTTACGCGCCCGCACTTCATACATGCGCCTCATAACGGAGACGCGCGGCGGCGGGCTTTCGCGTTCAGCTAACCCGGTTCACCACCAGGTCGGCCAATTCGGCAAGACGCTGCGCGCGTGCGCCGAACGGCGCCAGTGCGGCGTGAGCGTCGCTACGCAACTGCGCTGCGAGCGCGCGCGATGCGTCGAGCCCAATAATCGACACGTAGGTCGGCTTGCCGTCCTTCGCGTCTTTACCTGCCGTTTTGCCGAGCGTCGCCGAATCGGTCGTGACGTCGAGAATATCGTCGACGACCTGAAACGCGAGGCCGACAGCGGCCGAATATGCGTCCAGCGAACGCATGGCGTCCGCGTCCGGCGTTTCGCCCGCCAGTGCGCCCATGCGCACCGCAGCGCGCAGCAACGCGCCGGTTTTCATGCGGTGCATGGTTTCGAGTTGCGTGCGCGTCAGCGTGTGGCCGACGCTCGCCAGATCGATGGCCTGCCCGCCGCACATGCCAATCGAGCCGCTCGCCAGCGCCAGTTCGCGCACGAGAGCGGCCTGCTGCGCCGGGGCCAGAACGTCCGACGTCAGCGAAACGAATGCCTGCGATTGCAGCGCGTCGCCGACCAGCAATGCCGTCGCTTCGTCATATTTGACGTGTACCGTGGGTTTGCCGCGACGCAGCGCGTCGTCGTCCATGCACGGCATGTCGTCGTGGACAAGCGAGTACACGTGGATCATTTCCAGCGCCGCCGCCGCCGCGTCGAGGCACTCGGCGCGCGCGCCGGTCAGCTCGCCGGCCGCGTGGCACAGCAGCGGGCGAACCCGCTTGCCGCCACCCAGCACCGCGTAGCGCATGGCTTCATGCAGCGTGGCGGGCGCGGTTGCCTCGGTCGGCAAGTAATGTTCTAGTGCCGTTTCGACGCGCTCCAGTACCGAGCGCATCCATTGTTCGAATGTCATAGGTCGTCCCCGCTTTCAGTAGCGGCTGTGCCTGCGGTATTCATGGGCAGCGGCTTGAGCGTCTCGCCGTCGAGCACGCGCACCTGCTGCTCGACCTTCTCGAGCTGCTGCTGGCAAAACGCCACGAGGGCCGCGCCGCGCCGGTAGGCGGTGAGCGACTCCTCCAAGCTGAGATTGCCGCTTTCCATGCGAGCAACCAGCCCTTCCAGCTCCGCCTGGGCGGCCTCGTAATTCTCGGGCAGCGGCGTGGTGTCGACGCCTTCGGCTGGCGTGGCAGCAGTATCTTTCGACGCGGTCTTCGCCATGAATAGTCGCAAAATTAAAACAAGTCGGACATTCTACGGCAAAAGCGATATTTCCGAGCCGCCGCCGCCCTTTGCCCCGCCTTCTCGCTCCGCGCCGCCCTAGCAGTCTCGCAGAAAAAAAACGATCGGTCTGCGGCGAAAAAGCCGAACTTTCCTGAGATTTTTGACCCAAATCAGGCACTTAACGGCCCCAAAGAAGGGGAAACGGGTATAATCGCGGGCTCCCTAAATCGAATCTTCGATGGTTGGGTTGTTCACTGCTTTCACGTCTTCACGGGAGTGGGAATGTCCAATCTGAGCAATGCATTGCAGTTGCGGTCTGTCCACAGCCAGCTGCCAGTCACGGCTTACTTTGACGAAGCGCTTCTAACGCGCGAAATCGAAACCCTTTTCAAGAAAGGTCCTCGTTACATCGGCCACGATCTCATGGTGCCCGAAGCGGGGAATTATTTTGCTTTGCCGAGCGAGAGCGAAGGGCGTGTGCTCGTCCGTAACCAGCAGTCGCAAGTCGAACTGCTGTCGAACGTGTGCCGCCACCGGCAAGCCATCATGCTCAACGGCCGCGGCCAGACGGAGAATATCGTCTGCCCCCTGCATCGCTGGACGTACGACCTGAACGGCCAGCTCCTCGGTGCGCCCCATTTCGCGGACAACCCCTGCCTGAATCTCGGCGCCACGTCGCTGCAGAACTGGCAAGGCCTGCTGTTCGAAGCGCAGGGGCGCGACGTCGCGCGCGATCTGGCGCGCCTCGGCACCAAGGAACACTTCGACTTTTCGGGCTTCATGTTCGATCACGTCGAAGTGCACGAGTGCAACTACAACTGGAAGACCTTTATCGAGGTCTATCTGGAGGACTACCACGTCGCGCCGTTCCATCCGGGCCTCGGCAGTTTCGTCAATTGCGACGACCTGACGTGGGAGTTCGGCGAGTGGTACAGCGTCCAGACGGTTGGCGTGCACAAGGATCTGGAGCAGCCGGGCAGCCCCACGTACCGCAAGTGGCACGACGAAGTACTGCGCTTTCGCGGCGGCAATCCGCCGGAATTCGGCGCGATCTGGATGGTGTACTACCCGGGCATCATGATCGAGTGGTATCCGCACGTACTCGTGGTGTCGTGGCTGATTCCGCGTGGTCCGCAGAAAACCACCAACGTGGTGGAGTTCTATTACCCTGAGGAAATCGCGCTGTTCGAGCGTGAGTTCGTCGAAGCCGAGCGCGCCGCCTACATGGAAACGGCTCGCGAAGACGACGAGATCGCCGAACGCATGGACGCCGGCCGCCGTGCGCTGATGAATCGCGGCGAATCGCAGGTCGGCCCGTATCAGAGCCCGATGGAAGACGGCATGCAGCACTTCCACGAATTCTTGCGGCGTGAACTCGGTACGATCTGATCGGCGCTGAATCAGATTCACCAGATTCTTCTGGCAGTAATCAATGCATGGAAAGACGGGCTTCGGCCCGTCTTTTTTTGTTTAGACTAACGACATAGCTCGGCCAGCCGTTGGTGGCAGCAAGTTGCTCCAACGGAGCCGCCATCGCCCGCATCGAGCTTTACACGGGACGCGAGTAAGGCGCTAAAGTGCCACTCGGGGTCGACCGCTTTGCACGGGACCCGAGTAAGCGCTAAAGCGCTAACTCGGGTCGACAGGAGACGTCATGCCGCACACTCACTACACCACTCTGATTTCCGCGACCAATCTCGCGGAACGGCTTGCCGCCGTGCCGGGCAGCGTGTTCGTCATCGACTGCCGTTTCGATCTGGCCGACACGGAAGCCGGCGAAAAAGCCTATCTGGCCGGGCATCTGCCGGGCGCGCATTACCTGCATCTCGATCGCGATCTGTCGGGGCCGAAGAACGGTCACAACGGTCGCCATCCGCTGCCGGATCGTGCGCGGCTGGTGGAGACGCTGGAGTCGCGCGGCCTGAAGCAGGGCCAGCAAGTTGTCGCGTATGACGCGCAAGGCGGCATGTACGCCGCCCGCGCATGGTGGCTGCTGCGCTGGCTCGGTCACGACGCGGTCGCGCTGCTCGACGGCGGCCTGCAGGCATGGGAAGCCAGCGGTCATCCGCTGACGCAGGACGCGCCGGCCCAGAACACCGGCGACTTCAAGGCAGGCGCGCCGCTGTCCGTCACGGTCGATGCGCAAACGGTCGAGCGCAATCTGGGCTCGAAGGAACGCGTGGTGGTCGACGCGCGCGCAAACGATCGCTATCGCGGCGAGAACGAGACACTGGATCGTGTCGGCGGCCACATTCCCGGCGCGCTCAACCGTTTCTTCAAGGACAACCTCACCGCCGACGGCCGCTTCAAGCCGGCCCATACGTTGCGCGAGGAATTTCACGCGCTGCTCGCCGAAACTCCGCCGGAACACGTGGTGCTGCAATGCGGCTCGGGCGTGACGGCATGCGTGAATGCTCTCGCGATGGAAGTCGCCGGCCTGCACGGTGCTGCGTTGTATGCGGGATCGTGGAGCGAGTGGAGTTCCGACCCGAAGCGACCCATCGCGACGGGCCCGAATCCTTGAGAGTCCCTGCGAAAGTCACCGCGCGTCGTTAGCAAAAAGGCCCGTTCCCCCCCCAAGCGGCCACCGCCGTTTTATAGCC
>NZ_JAQQEG010000017.1:0-186783 GCF_046027395.1 Paraburkholderia dipogonis
CCCGCGGGTGGGGGCGGGGCCCGCGGGGGGGGCGGGGGGCCTCGGCGGGGATGTGCAGCAAGTGCGGCAACACCGATACCGCCTCCTGCAGGTCGTCGCGCTGGACCGCCAGCGCCGCCTGTAAAAGAATGAGCCGATAGCGCGAATACGCGTCGCTTGCGGGGATGTCGGCGTGCAGGCGCGCGATGGCGGCGGCGCACGCGTCGAATTCACGCGCATACAGTTGCAGATGCACCATCCACAACCGCAGTCCGATGCGAGCCTGCACTTCGGCGAGCGGCAGCAGACGTATCAGTCCGACCAGCTTGCGCAGGTCGCCCCTGATCTGCATCGTTCGCGCGACATGCAGCACGAGGTCAGCCGCTGCTGCCGGCTCGCCCGCGAGCAACGCATGCCGCACGGCGTCGTCGGGCTGCTCGTGATCGCGGAACCAGATCCACGCGGCCAGATGCACGTTACGTTGATGCAGTTCGCTGCGTGCGCGAAAACGCTCGAGCAGCGTTTCGCGAAAGAGCGGGTTCAGCCGATACCACGACTCGCTGCCCGAACTTTCGATGGGTGCGAGGAACAGGTTGTCGCTTTCCAGTCTCGTCAGCAGCGCGCGCACTTCGGCAGGCGACTGCTCGTCGCCGATCAATGCGATGCACAGCGGCGCGCATACACGCGTGCAGCTCGCCATCCGGACCAGCAGCTCCACTTCGGGAGGCGCAAGGCGAGACAAGACTTCGCGTTCGAAATACTCCGCGAACCCGCGGGCGTCCAGAAGCTGGGCGTGAGCGGGCGGATCGGCCGACGTGAGGTCCGTCGCACTCGGCTTCTTTCGCTTCAGACGCAGTGCGAAGAGTTGCAGGCCCGCCACCCAGCCGTCGGTCAGTTCGTGCATCTGCCGCGCGTCGCGCTGGCTGATTTCGCCCAACTGCGACTTCAGGAAGGCTTCGGATTCGGCGACGGTGAAGCGCAGATCGCGCATGTCCAGTTCCAGCACGAGGCCCTGGTCGCGAGGGCGGCCGAGCGATACCGGCACGGTTCCCCGCGAGACGAGCACGAGATGGAGATTCGCCGGCGCATGGTCGAGCAGCCATTGCAATGCTTCGTGATTGCGCTCATTGGCAACGTGATGAAAATCGTCCAGCACCAGCACCACGTCGTTCGAATGGGCCGCGATGCCGCGCACGAGGGCGATGATCGTGCGTTCGACCGTTTCGTCGTCCATGCCGCGGCCGTCCAGCAGGGCCGCTTCGCGGCACATCGCCGGATCGACGTGGGCGAGGCTGGCGACGAGGTAGTCGAGAAAGTGCGCGAGTTCGTTGTCCTCAGGTGCGAGCGTCAGCCAGGCGATATCGAAGCCGAGCGAAAGCAATGCCTCGCGCCACGCGATCAACAGGCTCGTCTTGCCGCAACCGGCGGGACCTTGGAGCACGACGCAACGGTTGCGCCGTGCATCGAGTAACTGCGCCAGAAGGCGTTCGCGCGCGACGATGCGGGCGGTGCTGCGCGGCGGAATCAAGCGGGGATCAGTTTGGGATTCCGCGGCACCGCCTTGGGAGCGGCGTGGATCCACGGGAGGGAAATTCTGCGGCATCGTGACCTGCGCCTTACGCGCTTCGGCTTCGCGCCTCGCCGGCGTGGGCCAAAAGACGAAATGATAATCGGCACATTGTAGCGCAGCGCGGGTAGCGTTTTCACGACTGGCAGGGGTGGTGTCTTCCCGGATTATTCGTTGTGCGGCGGGCGGCCTGCATTGGCAGTGCGCGCTTCGCCTTGCTGTCTCCCGTGTTCGCGCCGCGACACGAATTGCAGGACGTCGCCGCCCGCGCGCCATGCGTGACAGGTGTCGACCATCGAATGCGCCTGAACCGTTTTTCCGCCGTCGTCGGAATCGGTCTGGACGGCAGTGGTCTTGCGCCAGCCCATCAGCGTCTGGATGGCCGTCGTGGCGATGGGGCCGAGCAGTTCAGTCAAGTGCGTGCAGCCTTTCGGACCGCTCAGCCGGTTCCTGACCTCCTTCATGAAGCCCGTCCCGATGCTCAGGCCCTCGAGCCGGCGATACGCGTCGTTGATCTCCGCGCAAAACCGGCTCGGCGCGGAGTCGGTATGAGCCTCGATGCGATGGATCACGAGCGTCGAATCGATCGTGACGATGACGCGCATTTCGTGAATCGGCGAACCGGCGGGCACGGTCTTGAACAGCAGATCGGCGTCGTCGGCCTTCGTGTCGCGCATGCGGCCTTCGATATCGAACAGGCCGTCGGTTCGTTCGAAGCCCATGCACTCGACGCGGCGAGTATGCAGGAGCCGCCTTGCTGAAGGATTCGATGGGATGGCAGACATAGGTCTCTCGCTTGTGAAAACAATCTCGATATCACCGAGCCTATTTGAGCGGCGCACGCCGGCCGCCCCCTGCATTGGGGGGGAAAGGTTCGATGCGTATCGCAGCCCGCTGCATCGCTCGGGGTAATCCCGTCCCCCCCTCTGTTTGGGGAGGTTATCCGCCCGGACGTGCCTGCAATATGAGCTAGCAACGACCGGTCCGGTATTGCCGGCCGTCGTTCCGGCGGGCAGCTGCGTGAGTTTGCTTGACCCGTGTCCATCGGACACGGCAAACACAAAGAGGAGACATGCATGCGTTTCATGAGTCAGGGTATTTGCGGGGCTACATTGATTCTTGCCGCTGGAGGAGCGGCGGCCCAGTCGAGCGTGACGTTGTACGGGGTAGCGGACGTATTTGTTCAGTATCTGGACAACGGCGGAAATCATTCGTTTTCCGAACGAAGTGGCGGTTCCACCGGTTCCCTGTTCGGCCTGAAAGGAACCGAAGATCTCGGTAACGGGTTGAAAGCCGTGTTCGACGTGGAAACCGGCTTCAATATCAACAATGGCGCTTTCTTTGCCGACACGACGACGATGTTCTACCGGCAATCGTGGGTAGGGCTGAAACACGATACCTATGGCTCGCTGACCTTTGGCCGTCAGTATCAGCCGAGCTTCTGGGCCGTCTACTTCACGGATCCGTTCCGCGGCAACGAAGTCATGTCGCCGCTTGCCGCAGCCGACCTCGCCGGCGCGACCGACCGGTCCACGCTAGCGACGCAGTACGTGTCCGGACGAACCAGCAATTCGATCGTCTATACGTCGCCCGACATGAAAGGCGTGCACGTCTACGCGATGTACGCGATGCCGTCCACCGTGACGCAACCCGTGCCGGTTCGCTCCGGCGCGATGCTCGACCTGGCGGCGAACTATTCGGGCTATGGTTTTTACGCAGGCGTGGGCTACCAGTATCAGCACGGATCGCAAGAGAGTGCGCCACTGGTGCCCACTGCCCCGACACTGCTCACGACCTTCGATCTGATGGGAACGGAGCACTTTTCGGGCGCGGTGGCATACCGGCTGGGCATCGTGAATTTCCAGTTCAACTATTCGTACAACCGGCCGAAAGATGCGCCCGCGGGTGCGCTGGTCACCGTCACGCCCGCGGTCAGGTTGCCGCTTGCTTCGCTGGTTCACTCGTACAGCATCATGGAGCTGGGTGCGACGATCCAGGCCACCGCAGCGGACGTGATCGAGATCGCAGCCATCGAACGGAATGTGCGTGGGGTTCACGACAACACGCCCGGCATCGAAGTCGGCGTCGATCACAGCCTGTCGAAGCGGACGAGTCTCTACATGCGGGCGGGCTACCTGAAGAACAACGGCAGCGCGAACATGAGCTGGCCTGGTGTGACGGGCGTCGCCGCCGGTTCGAAGCAGGTTCTCGCGGTGCTCGGCATGACGCATCGTTTCTGACGACGGCACGCGTTATCGGGAAGGCGTCGCGCGGCGACGTCGCTCGTGTGCGCTGTCGTATCTGTTCTCAACGGGTCCGATATAACAACAGGAAAACATCGATGAATCAAAATAAGCTATTCACGCTGGCAGGCGGGGCGCTGCTCGTACTGGCATCACTCGACGTGTACGCGCAGAGCAGCGATGCTGCGCCTATGCCCGCCCAGCCGTATGCATCGGACGCGAAAGCCGCCAAGGCCGCCGACCGTGCGCTACAGAAGAACGTGATTCGCGCGCTGAGCAGGACGAAAGGGCTGAGGGCTGCCACGATTACGGTGCGGGCGCATAACGGCGCGGTGATACTGGAAGGAACCGTGCCCGAGCAGTCGCAGGTCGGTCTGGCGACTCAGGCTGCTGAAGGCGTTGAAGGCGTGACGTCAGTGGCGAACACGCTGACGTTGTCCACGTTGTAAAACGGATATCAAGCGTTTCTGCAATGACATCGGGGCCTGCTCATGGTTGGTGAGCAGGCCCTTTGATTTACAAGGCCTCAGCCCGTTACCGACTTGCACTCGAGAAACTCAGCCAAGCCTTCGTGACCATACTCGCGGCCATTGCCCGACGTCTTGTAGCCGCCGAAGGGAACCGTAATATCCAGCATCGCGCCGTTGATTCGCACCGACCCCACACGCAGGCGCGCGGCCACGCGGCGCGCGCGTTCGGCGTCGCTGCTGGCGATATAGCCGGCCAGTCCGTATTCCGTGTCGTTGGCGATCGCAATGGCGTGTTCCTCGTCGTCGTACGGAATCATCACCAGCACCGGTCCGAAGATTTCCTCGCGCGCAATTGTCATGTCGTTGTGAACATCCGCGAAGACAGTGGGGCGCGCATAGAACCCTTGCGCCAGTCCTTCCGGCCGGCCGGGACCGCCAGCAATGACTCGCGCGCCTTCCTCGAGGCCGGCTCGGATCATGTGCTGCACCTTCTCGTATTGCGCGCGGTTCGAGATCGGGCCCATCTTGGTGGCCGGGTCCGCCGGATCGCCGACGACGATCCCATTGGCGACCGCCGCGGCGATCGCAATCGCGTCGTCGTAACGCTCGCGCGGCACCAGCATACGGGTCGGTGCGACGCAGGTCTGTCCGGAATTGACCATGCACTGCGCCACCCCGCTCGTCACCGCTGCCTGCAGATCGGCGTCGTCGAGAATCAACAGCGGCGACTTGCCGCCGAGTTCCTGCGCCACGCGCTTGACCGTGGGCGCGGCGCTGACGGCCACTTCGACGCCGGCACGCGTCGACCCGGTGATCGACACCATGTCCACGTCAGGATGCGACGACAAACGCGAGCCGACGACGCGTCCCTCACCGAAGATCATGTTGAAGACGCCGGGCGGCGTGCCCGCTTCATGCATGATTTCCGCGATGATGACAGCGTCCAGCGGCGCGATCTCGGAAGGCTTCAGCACGACGGTGCAGCCCGCTGCCAACGCCGGCGCGACCTTGGCGGCGATCTGGTTCAACGGCCAGTTCCACGGCGTGATCAGCGCCGCGACACCGACCGCTTCGCGGCGTACGTAGCTTTTGCCGTGATGAGTCTCGAACTCGAAATCGCGCAGTGTGTCCAGGGCGGCCTGAAGCTGCGCGAGGCCGATGGCGGCCTGCAGGTGCTTGCACAGCGTGATGGGCGCGCCGATCTCGATGCGAACCGCTTCAGCAATGTCGTCGAGCCGCGCGCGGTAGCATTCGATGATCCGCTCGAGCAGCGCGATCCGCGTGGCGCGGCTCGATTCCGACCAGGCTGGAAAGGCGGCCCGCGCCGCGGCGACGGCACGATCCGCGTCTTGCGCAGTCCCCATCGTCAGCCGTCCGGTCAGCGTCTCGGTGGCCGGATTGACGATGTCCGTGTGCGTGCTGCCGGCAGACGGCTCGACCCATTGGCCATCGATATAGAAGGTGTTCAGCGTTTTCATTTCGTTTCCTCAGGTTCTTCAGGCCGCGTCGAACTCAGGCCGCGACCGGACGATCGCCGATCACCGTCGCGCGCATCATGTGACGCGGAGCCGGGAAGTAGTCCTGGACCGCGTAGTGCTGGCACGAGCGGTTATCCCAGAAGGCGACCGTGTTTGGGCGCCACTTGAGGCGGACCTGATATTCGGGCGCCTGGGCCTGGCGGAACAGGTACTGCAGCAGATCCATCTCGGCGAGTTTGTAGTCGAAGCCGACGCGATATTCGCTGGCGGTCAGCCGGCCGTAATTCGACAGATGAGTCGTGAAGGCTTCGTTGACGTAGAGAATCTTCTCGCCGGTTTCCGGGTGGACGCGCACCACCGGATGCTCGACGGGCGGAAACTTCGCGCGCATCGCCGCGTGCTGGTCTTCGGGAACCGCAATGCCGAAGAGCGGGAGGAAGTCGTGGACCGCCTTGAGGCCGGCAATTCGCGCCTTCACGTCATCGGGCAGATTCTCGTAGGCCGCCACCATGTTGATCCACATGGTGTCGCCGCCGACCTCCGGGCACTGCACGCATCGCAACATGGAACCCATCGACGGGATCTCGCGCCACGATACGTCGGAGTGGTACAGGTTCTCCCGGCCGCGTTTGGTATCGTTGCGGCCGAGTATCACCAGTTCCGGATGCTCGGGATGATGGGGGAACGCAGGATGAATCTCCAGTTCGCCGAACTGTTTTGCCACGGCGACGTGCTGGGCCGGTGTGATGTCCTGGTCACGAAAGAACAGAACCTTGAACTTCAATAGTGCGCGGCGCAACGCAGCGTAAGTCTCGTCATCGAGCGGATCGCGCAGGTCGACGCCGCGAATCTCCGCGCCGATCGTCGGCGTGTAGCGTTCGATGGCGAATGGCCAGGCGTCGGAATCCGGGTGCGCCACTGTCGAAGCGGGCGCGATCTCTGTTGCTTGCATGTCATGTCTCTATTTGTCTGGGTCCGCATATACCGCAGAACGCGAGGCTCGCTGCGGTTGGGGCGGTTTCACAGGCGAACGCGGTTTGCGTATGCCGGTTTCTTCTTTCGTGCATCGCCATTCACTGGCCGGTTCAGCGCGCGGAGCGACAATCTACCGGTTGTCGGCGCGGATCAGATCGGCGGCCTTCTCGCCGATCATGATGGCCGGCGCGTTGGTGTTGCCGCCGATCAGCGTCGGCATGATCGACGCGTCGGCCACGCGCAGACCTGCGATGCCACGTACACGCAGGCTCGGGTCGACCACGGCCGTTGCGTCGATTCCCATCTTGCACGTGCCGACGGGGTGATAGACGCTGTCGGCGTGACTGCGCACGAAGGCACGGATCGCCTCTTCGTTCGAATCGTCCGGTCCGAAATCGTCCGTCGACATTTCCTTGCCCCCCGCTTCGGCTAGCGCCGGTTGGGCAAAGATGCGGCGGATAATTCTGACGCCGGCCACCATCGTGTCCATGTCGGCCTCCGCTGACAGAAAGCGCGGGTCGATCGACGGTGCATCGCGCATGTCCGCGCTATGCAGACGCACGTGACCACGGCTCTGCGGACGCAGGATGCAGGCGTGACAGGAGTAGCCGTGTCCGAGCTCGCTGCGTTTCGCCACGTTGCGATTGCCGAGCAGCGCGAGAATGAACGCTAGCTGCACGTCCGGAACGGCCAATTCGGGGCGGCTTTTCACAAAAGCGCCTGCCTCGGCGAAGTTGGAACTGACCATGCCGTTGCGATTGAGCCGGTAGCGCAACATGCCGGACGCCAGCCGCAGAAAGCCGCCTGTCGAATAGCCGTAGAGGTCGTTGGACTTGACCTGCTTGTTGACGATCACGTCGAGGTGGTCCTGCAGATTCTCGCCGACGCCGCGCAGATCCTGGACGACCTCGATATCGTGGCTGCGCAGATGCTCGGCGGGGCCGATGCCCGAAGCCATCAGCAGTTGCGGCGAATTGAAGGCGCCGCAGCTGAGTACGACTTCGCGCCGGGCCCGCAACGTTTGCTCGACGCCCGCGCGCACAACGGTTACGCCACGCGCACATTTGTCCTCGATGACAAGACGCAAGACCTGCGTATCCGTGAGTACGTCGAGGTTCGGCCGGCCACCGTTCAGATTCGAATCTTTCGCATTGCCGTTGTGCAGGTAGGCACGCGCCGCATTCCAGCGTTCGCCATTGAATTGCGTGACCTGATAAAGGCCGGCGCCTTCCTGCTGCGCGCCGTTGAAATCCGTGTTCAGCGGCAAGCCGGCTTGCTGGGCGGCGTTCACGAAACGATGGGAGAACGGGTTGGGCGTGCGCAGGTCGCTGACGTGCAACGGGCCGTCGCCGCCATGCCACGGATCGTCAGTGCGCCCGGCATGGCGTTGATTGCATTCGCTGCGGCGGAAGTAGGGCAGGACATCGTCGTAGCCCCAGCCCGTACAACCCAGGGCCGCCCATTCGTCGTAGTCGTTGCGATGGCCGCGAATGTAGACCATGCCGTTGATCGACGAACTGCCCCCCAGTCCGCGTCCGCGCGGCTGATAGGAGGGGCGTCCGTCAAGGCCGGCCTGGCTCTCCGTGTAGTACGCATAGTTTCGCGGACCGGCCTTTTGCACGGTCGATGCAAGACCTATCGGCACCCACACGCTCATGTGATGATCATGCGGCCCGGACTCGAGCAGAGCCACCGTGACCGATCGGTCCTCCGCCAGTCTGGCGGCCACCGCGCAGCCTGCCGAGCCTGCGCCTACGACGATATAGTCGTACTCCGCTGCGATCATGGTGCTGCGAGCGTTGTTACTGGGTCTGATCATGGCACCTCTGTTCATTGGAAGGGATTGGCGCACGCACAGCGGCCGTTGCCGCCATCAGCGCTGGCTTGGCAGAGGGGCATCAAGCCGCGGCCTGCGTAGCAACGTGATGGAGTGTTTTGTGCGAGCGATCTGGATGAAGCCAGCGCAGAGCGGCGAGGGCGGCTGCGATCAGCAGTACGGCGCTGACAGTGAAACCGAGTTCATAGGCATGGCTGTCACCACCGCCGTAGACCTGGACGATCCGTCCCATCACGGCCGGCGCGAAGGCGGCGCCAAGACTGGCGAGTGCCGTGTGAATCGCGACGAGCGATCCGCGCTGGCTGTCCGGGACCATTTCAGCAAGCAGCGCTGGAGCGAGCGTGAAGCTCAGAGTCGGCAGCGCGCCTGCGATCGCGAGTAGCGCCACTTTCTGCGAGGGCGGCAAATGAAGCACCATGAGGGCGACATACAGCAGAGCCCCGGTAGCCGCTGACAAACAGATCAGATGAACGCGCGCCTTGCGTGTGGACACGCCGCGTCCGAGCATGCGCTGGGATAACCAGCTCAGGCCCACGTTGACGGGTGTCGCCGTCGCGACCACTACGGCGAAGCAACGCCCTGCTTCGACGCCGCTGAATCCGAGCCCCTTTTCAAGGTAGGTGGGCATCCAGGTCAGGCTCAGGCCCAATGTCCAGTAGGCGGTGAAGCCGAGTGCGAACACGGAGAGGACCGAACGGTCCGTGAGGATCCGCCGATAGGGCAGCCGGTACGCCTGAGCTCGCACGATCGGGGCGGCTTGCTGCTTGCCCAGTCCTCCCTCACGCCCAAAGCACGCTCCACGTTGCGCCTATCGCGCCGAGCAGCAGAAAGTTCATCCGCCATCCCCACTGTCTCGTGACGAGCGGAATCAGCAGGCCGGCCAGCAGCATGCCGAAGGCCGCACCCTGATTGATGCAGGCGACCGGCAGATTGCGTTTCCGGTCGGGGAACCACTTGTACAACGCATGCACGGAGACTGGAAACGCCGGGCCCTCGGCGGCGCCCAGGATCACGCGGCAGATGAGAAGCCCCAGCGCGCTCGTCGCCATGGCTTGCGGCAACTGGAGTACCGCCCAGCTCAGACCCATCGCCAGCAGTAGCCAGCGGGTCGGGAAGCGGTTTGAAAGAAACCCCACGAGGACCGTCGAAATGGAAAAGAGCCAGAAGAAGCTGCCGGCGACAAGTCCGAATTTTTCCGGCGAAAGATGCAGTTCAGCCGTCAACGGCACGGCCACCAGACCGAGCACGATCTTGTCCAGGAAATTGATGAGGGCGAGCCCCGTGAGCAGGAGGGTCATCGTCCACGCGGACTTTGCCTGGAAATCGGGGGAAGCGGTCATAGGTTGTCTCCTGTCGTCCTTTTGCTGGCGGGCTTCGCTGTCCCGACCGGTCATGCGGACTTTGTAGCGCCACGGTAAAGGGTACGGGAGGGTGGGCAACCACCCGGAACAGGTAGGTTAGGGAAAACCTTGTTCTCCGGGATTGCGAATTGTCTGGTTAGCAATGCCGATATTGTCGCGAAGGGTGTTCTACCCGGCCGGGGTGGTGGCATTGATCGAACGCTTGGTCTTGCTGGCGAGCATCGCTTCGAACTTTGTCAACGGTCACATTTTTTATGTGGATGGCGGCGTGACCGCCGCGCTGTAGTCCGTCGATAAGGCGCCGCCGTGAGGCTATCTCGCGGCCGGTCCCGTCGACTGCCTGAGCTGGAAGAGGGCATGCACCTCGTGTCCGTGCAGCGGACGCTTGCCGTCGAGCGTGTCGAGTAGATACTGCGCCGCAAGCCGTCCGATCTCGTAGGTGTCGACGCGCATCGTGGTCAAGGCCGGGCGCATCTCCTGCGCCATTTCCAGATCGTCGAAGCCGGTGACGGACAATTCGCCGGGTATCGCGATGCCCAGTTCCTCCGCCTCGCGCAGCACGCCCAGCGCGATATGGTCATTGCCGCAGATGATCGCGGTGGGACGCTCGCCCGGCGCTTGCCAGATCGTGCGCAGGCTGCGCCGCCCGAATCCCATGGTCGATTCGCCTTCGAACCTATGCTCCGGCCGCACGGCGAGGCCGTGACGTTCGAGCGTCGCGCGAATGCCCGCGACCCGTGCCTGCACTCGGTCGTTATCGCGCGTCGGCTGGATGCAGACCGCGAACGAGCGATGCCCGAGGCTGATCAGATGTTCGGTGATCTCCGCATAGGCTGCGTGATTATCGAAGCCAATGCAGGTGTGCGGACTGTCCTTGCGATATGCGTACGTGACCGCATACGGCACGCGGTAGAGCCGCAACGCATCGAACAGTTCGGGCGGATGAGCCTCGCCCACCACCGCCATCGCCTCCACGCCGCGCGCCAGCATCGCGCGCACCTGCGTGAGCGCCTGCGCGGGATCGTAGTTCGAACAGCCAAGCACCAGCGTGATGCCGCGTGCCGCGAACGCCGCCTGCATGCCGCTTACCTGTGAAGCGAACACGCGATCATCCAGTGTCGGAATGATGATGCCGGCGATGTGGCTGCGCGTGGAGGCGAGGGCGCGACCCGCTGCATTCGGAAACCAGTTGAGTGTGAGCGCGGCGTGCTCGACGCGCTCACGCACGTTCGCGGAGACCTTGTCCGGTTCGTTGTAGACCCGCGAGACGGTCGCCGTGGAGACGCCCGCGAGCTTGGCGACATCGGAAAGCACGCTGCGGCCTGTGCTGCGGCGAGCGCGGTTCGTCTGGGTGCGGGTGGCGGCCGGCGGGTCGAGGGAGTCAGGCATCGGGTTGGAAAGCGCAGAGTGAATCGGGGAACGCCCGCCATCTTACCGCCGCCTACGTGCGCGAAGCGTGAGCGCGCGTGACAGTTTCAGCGGACGTTCCTGTGATCCGGAAGTCCTTCCGGCAAACGCTAGCGAACGGAGCGGTTCGCGCCGAGTGCCGCGATACGGCCACGAAAATGCTCAGTGCCGGCGACGATCTTGTCGAGCACCGCATCGAGGGCCCAGAAGCGTTCGCGCACGTCGTAGTCGATCACGCGGCAGCGAATCGAGTCGAATGTGCCGATCCGTTGATGGTAAATCTTCGCGAGAGCCGGATAGCCGAGCGATTCGGAGACGGCGGCAAGCACGAGGAACGTGGCGAGTTCCTCTGCCAGAGCCGGGTCTTGCGCCGCATCATTGCGCAGCCAGTTGTACAGATCCGGGTGGAAGTTCGTGAACACGCCGTTGAAGCCGGCGGAACCCGCCTTCATCGCGTCCCACGCGATGGCCGCGTTGGCGTTGAGGATTTTCAGCGGCGAACCCTCGGCGAGCGCGACACGTCGTTTGACCGTGGCGAGATCGCAGCTCACGTCCTTCAGCATGATGAAGCGGCCGGTGTCGATGCACAGCTTCAATTCGTCGTCGGAGAGAAGGCGGCGGTAGGGCGCGGGGCATTCGTACAAACCGAGCGGAATGTCGGACGGCAGGCGCGCGAGGAGTTGCGTGAGATTCGCAGCGAACGCCTCCGTTCCCTGCTGCTTCGGGTCGAGCCGGTTCGTCACCAGCACGACGCCTTGTGCGCCCGTGTTTGCGGCGACGTTGAGCTCTTCGGCCTGCGCCTCGGGGTCGTCGCTGATGTGGCCGGAGACGACGACGGGAATGCGGCCCGCCACCTTGTCGACGACGAAACGTCCCAGCACGCCACGCTCGGCGAGCGTCAGGAACTGCATTTCACTCGACTGCGCGACGGCAAAGAGCGCGTCCGATCCATGCGCGATATACCACTCGATCAGGCGTTCGAGTCCGGCGTAGTCGATTGCGCCGGCATCGTCGAACGGCGTCAGCATCACGGGGACGATGCCTTCGATCGACGTGGCGGTTTGTTTGGAAGTGGTCATGCTCGTGATCTCCCGGAGAGGGTTCGTTGAGTCGGGGCGGCGCGCGCGTTCACGCGGGCGCTCGCAGGGGTTCGGTTGGGGCGGACGGGTCTTCGATCGGCTTGCGCACCAGCAGCAGGTAGCTCATCGCGCCGATGAACGCGATGCCCGCGGCCGTCAACAGCGCCGGGACGAACGACCAGCTCTGCGCGATGTAGCCCGTCAGGATCGGGGCAAGGGCGCCGCCCAGAAACCCGCCGAAGTTCTGGATGGCGCCGAGCGAGCCGACGCGGTTCGGCGGCGCGGCGGCGGTAGCGAGCGCCCACGAACTGGCGGATGCGGCATTCGCCAGAAAGATCACCACCGAGATGCACACGATCGCGATCGTGTTGCTCTCGACCAGCGCCGCCGGAATCGTGAATGCGACCATGCCGAGCATCGCGATCACCACCGCATTGCGGCGGCTCGCGACCGGGCTCGTGCTGCGGCTCGTGATGAGATCGGAGAACCAGCCGGCCGTCAGCGAGCCCAGAAAGCCGCAGAAGAACGGTATCGATGCCGCGACGCCCGTATGCATCAGGCTCATGTGGCGTTCCATCGTCAGGTAGCCGGGCAGCCACGTGAGGTACACCCAGTTGAGGTAGACCGAGCCGAAGAAGCCGATCAGCATGCCCCACGTCGTGCCGTGCGAAAACAGCGAGCGCCATTCGGCGAAGGTGACCGTGGGTGCGGGCTTGCGGTCGGCTTCGTCGCCTTCGAGATAGTGGCGCTCGGCTTCGGTCATGGTGGCCTTGACGGGATCGCGGTACACCGCGAGCCACACGAGCGCCACGACGAGGCCGACCACGCCCGTCACGATGAACGCCCAGCGCCAGTGAAATTGCACGACGAGAACCGACAGGCACAGCGGCGCGAGCGCCGTGCCGAGTGGCGACGCCGAGTTGAAAATGCCGGTCGGCTTGCCGCGCGCACGCAGCGGAAACCAGTTGCTGACCACGCGGGCCGCCGACGGAAACTGCGGCGCCTCACCGATGCCCAGCACGATCCGCGCAAGGATGAACCAGCCGAAAGTGGAGACGAACCCGCCCGCCGCCTGCGCGAGCGACCAGATGATCAGGCCGATGCCCAGCAACTTGCGCGGTCCGATCCGGTCGACGAGGCCGCCTACCGGCAACTGGAAAAGCGCATAGCTCCACGAGAACGCGGAGAGCAGCAGCCCCATTTGTCCGAGCGACAGCCCGAGGTCATGACGGATCAGCGGATTGGCGACCGCGAGCGTGCCGCGGTCCAGATAGTTGACGATGCCGCTCACCATCAGCAGCGTGAGCGCCACGATCTGGGCGCGGCGGATTCTCGGTGGCGCCTGCTCGAGGCTCGGTGTTGCGCTCATGATCGTTGTCTCCGTTTCATGTCTTCGATTGGTGTGAGCAAGCCGCGCCGATGCGATGTCGGGCGGCCGGAAATTGCGCATCCACCTCTGCGCGCCTTTGCGCATCACGTAGAGCGCGGCGACATTCTGCGCGAAGGCGAGAGCGTCGTTCAGCGGTGCATGTTAGCGCTTACATTTAGCGATGCTTTTGAGCTGTTCATAGGATTTTATTGGCAATTTCGCCTCTATAGGCTAGATGATAGCGCTTACATTTGAGCCTTACTACGAAGAGATTGCAAGCGTTAGCGCGGTTTTGGAGGGTAAACCCCAGCCATTTACGGACGAATGCCACGTTGTTGAAGGCGCAAACGCGGCTTGCCGCTCCTTCGCCTGGAGCCGGACCGGATATCTCGCGAACTCTGGGCGGCGAGATCTCGGTGCTCAGCACGCCGAGCAGCGGCACGTCGATCACCTTGCGCATGCCGGTCGTCGACGCTGCGTAGCTACCGAGAACCCGATTGAATCGTCAAGGCGACCTTCGCAAACGGGCGACAATCGCGTTGATCTGCGTATCGAAGCGTTCGAACCATGACTGCGCCGCTTCCAATTGCGCATCGACTTCCTGAAAGTGGCCCTCGTGCACTTCGACAGCGCGCCCGGCAGCGGCAATCGCCTCAGGAGTCGTCTGCGAGCGAAACGCGTGCGCGGCGAGCGACTCGATCTCGTCACGGTTGCTCTGACTCTGATCCATGAGTTCAGTGAGCAGTCCCTTTAACATCTGCAATTGCCCGTGCCAGTCACTCTCCGCTCGATATAGCGCCTCGATAAGAGGTCCGGCATCGTCCGCCAAGGAAATATTTGCCGCGGCGGACGTGCCCTGCCGCAGGTGATCCAGCACCGCGAGACAGCCCTCCGCGCGCCGGGCCAGTTCCTTCGCTTTGTCATGCGCTTCGGCCATGCGCGTCTTGAGCGCCGTGGCGCGATCGCAAAGCCGCGCCTGTAGGACGAACGTCTGCGGCTTCACCAGTTAGTGTCCATGGGTAGGCGTTCGTGGGTCGCGATGAATGACTTTGAACCTGACGGTGTGGACGAATTTGCTCACTTCTTTTCCTTATGGCCGCGTGCATTTGAAATGGAGTTGCGTCGCGGGACTAGCGCCGCCTTTCCATGTATACGGCGACGCCGCATGCGGCTTGATGTCAGGATTTCCTGATTTTGGCCCAGGCATATCCCTTCCGACGGCGCGGCGCGCCGCGGACGACGTCAGCTCATCCAGTACTCGTCTGGAATCCTGCGGTCTGCATCGGAGAGGAAAGGGTTGTCGAGCGTGAAGGTCAGCCGGGACGCGATCCTGGCGCGTGACAGTGCGTCCTGAATGTAGTGATGAGAGTTGAACAGTCGCATGTAGGCGCCATTGCGATACCCGGCGATGAGCCCGTCTTCGATCGTCTGCGCCAGCGCTTCGTGGCCCGAGGCGACATAAAAAATGAAATCCGATCGGTACTTCAGCAACAGACGGTTCTCTACTACGAGATCCGGTTCCTGGTGCTGGCGTCCATCGACCTCAGTAAATGCTTCAACTAAGCCGCGTGGAAAATAGTCGACCCGGCCACCTTGGGTCATCTCGAACATCGTGTCATAGGTCGAGGTCTGGATGTTCAGGCCGGCTGCTCTCAGGACCTCCGTATCGATCCACCCAATTCCCTGCCCGCCAATGAATGCCTTCAGATCGGAGAAACGCTCGACCTTGTCGAAATCGGCTTGTCGATCCTTTCGGATGACGAACACCCGGTGGCCAATCAGCCCGCGATGTATCGGAATCCGCACTACATTCCTGCCGCGCTCGGCTTGCGCCTCCATGCTCGTCCAGTGCAGATTGATCAAATTGTTGGTGCCGGCCAGTTCGGCCAGCGCGCGACCGCGTTCCATTTCGATGTCGGCCGAGCGCAATGTGTACGATGCGTTGGCCGTTTTCATGGCCAGATCGAGGACCGCAAGCGCAAATGCGGCGTGCACGTCGCGGGCGGGCCGAATGCGGGGATAGACGATGTCGAAGTGAACGGGAGGGTCGGCAGGTGCGGCACGCGCGCGAAGCGTGACGCCCGCCGCGCTCAGCGCTGCCAGTACAAAGCGCCTGCGATGCATGAATGGATAGTTTCTCGAAACGGGAGTGACGCGCTCAACCAGGCGCATGTCCGCGCAGATTCTCGCCTGATCGGTTTTTCATCGTGCCACGTCCTGACCGTGCTGACAAACCGTGCAATCCCTTTGTCAGGAAGGGCGTGATGTTGTCCGGAACAGGCCGACGCATTGCGCAGAGCATGACTTTCGATGCCCCGTGCGGCATCAGACCGGCGTCTAAATGCCTATGCGCAGCCATTCAGGATTTCCTGACGGCATTTTCAGCAGATCGGAAGTGCATTTTTCCGGGCTTCCTGACTGTGTGTCGCCGTCGGCGTCCCTAGGATGTTTTATCGAAATCGTCTATATCAGCGGACCCGTTATGAACGGTCATTCAGAAAACCGCGAAATCGCGGTTGAATTCCTCAACACCGCATGCGAGCGCCTGTTCGACATCTGGTGTGAAAGCAGAAGCGTCATACCGCTCAGCTATCTGTTGCACTGCTGGCCATTGCCGGATTGGGGATACGCGTCCGTGAAGCGACTGTCGGACGGACTGCGCGAACTGAAGATGTCGAACCCCGACGCCCTCGGCGGCCGCGTCCGGCCGATCCTCGGCGAGCTGACGTCATGCATCGATGAGATTCTGCTGTATCCGCGGATCTGCTTGCCGCGGGCCATCACCGATTCGCCGCCTGTCGAGCCGATCATGTACGTGATGTAGATTCTCGCCAGATTGATCAGGGCGAGTTTCACCCAGAATGAGCGCCGGCGCGGACCAGGAAATGAGAGTGACTGGCTGACCGGGGCAGGCAAACGTTAAGTCGCCACCCTGCCGATGCGGCGACCGATTGATCTGGGCCGCGCAGCGGCAACGAGTGCAGAATAGACGAAACAAGAACCGTAGCACTCGCGGGGATGTATGAAGCACAACCTGTTCGATGCATGGTGGAGTTTGATCGGCAGCTTCAGGAGCAGCCTTGTGTCGCGGCTTCTCGTGACGGTACTGCTCGTCAGCTGCGTGGTCACCGTGTTGTTGACCGGGTTGCAGCTTTACCGCGACTACTACCGGGGCGTAGAGCAGATTGAAAATCGCCTTGCGGACATTGACCGCAGCAATCGCGACAGTCTCGCGGAAGCGCTCTGGCGCCTGGACGGTGCCCAGCTGCAACTGGAGTTGAATGGCATTCTGCGTCTCGCGGACATTCGTGCCGTGGAAATCCGCGAGACGGGGAAAGACAGTCAATCTGCGTACCTGAGCGCCGGTCAGCGCTCAGCCGGTCCCGTGATTGCCCGCGAGTTTCCGCTCCTCTATAGCGTGCAGGGCAAAGAGCGCGAGATCGGCAAGCTCTACGTCGAGGCGACGCTGCTCGACCTTTACCATGAGTTGATGCGAACCGCCGCGATGATTCTTGTCACTCAGGCTGCCAACACTTTTCTCGTCTCGCTGTTCATCGTCTACATCCTGTCCCGTCTTGTGATGCGGCACGTCGCGGCCATCGCGCGCACGGTGGAAGACTACGATTTCCGTGAACCGCCCCAGCCGTTCAGTCTCCAGCGACGCAAACGGCGCGATCCGGACGAACTGGATCGCGTGGCGGCCGCATTCAACGCGATGGGCGCGCGGCTGTACTGCGCGTATCGCGACGAGCAGGACACGGCGGCCGAGCGCGAAGCACGCAATCTGGCGGAAGCGGCCAATCGGGCCAAAGGTGAATTCCTCGCGAATATGAGTCATGAGCTGCGGACACCGCTGAACGGCATTCTCGGCTACGCGCAGATCCTCGAGCGCGATGCCACGCTGAGCGAGCGGCAGCGCGAACGCGTGGCGGCCATCCGCCATAGTGGCGAACATCTGCTGACATTGATCGAAGACACGCTCGATTTCGCGAGAATCGAAGCGGGCAAGCTGCGTGTCGAAATCGGCGACGTGCCGCTGGCAGGGTTTGTCGATGTCATTCGGGACATCATCGACGTGAAAGCGGAGCAGAAGCGCCTCGACTTCATCTGCGAAATTGCCGGGGATGCGCCCGTCGGCGTGCGTGCCGATGAGCGGCGCTTGCGGCAGGTCATGCTCAACCTGCTTGCCAACGCCGTGAAGTTCACCGATTCGGGTTGCGTTGGCCTGCATATCTCGAGGTCCGAGTCGAACCGCGTCCGTTTCGACGTGCGCGACACGGGGATCGGCATTGGCCACGATCAGTTGAATACGATCTTCGAGCCATTCGAGCAACTGGGCGCGGCCGAGCGGCGAGCAGGCGGGGCCGGCCTCGGTCTGGCCATCAGCCGCGAGTTCGTGCGCGCGATGGGCGGCGAGATCGAGGTGAAAAGCGAAATCGGGCAGGGCAGTACTTTCCGCTTCGAACTGCCGGCAGCGAGCGCGACACCCGTGTTGCGCAAGACGACAGGCCCTGCGCCGCTCCCGTTCACGGCGACGGGTTATGAGGGGCCGCGCAGGAAGGTGCTGGTCGTCGACGACGTCGAGGTCAATCGCGCGATCGTTGTGGATCTGCTAGGCCGTCTCGGCTTCGATACCGTCGAGGCGGAAAACGGTCGCGACGGACTCGAGAAGGCGCAGCGCGAACGACCGGCGCTGATTCTCACGGACATCGTGATGCCCGAAATGGACGGCTTCGAACTGACACGCAACCTGCGTCAATTGCAGGAGTTCGCGGATGTTCCGATCGTTGCCATGTCCGCCAGCCCATCCGGCGTCAACAGGGCGATGAGCATTGAAGCGGGGGCAAACGCATTCCTGTCCAAACCGGTCGACCTCGCAGCGCTGCTGGCAGAGATCGCCACGCTGCTCGGACTGAAGTGGACCCTTACGTCGCCGGCGCTGTCCACTCGCACTGCTACACCCGAAATCAGTCTTGCGGCCGTGCCTCGGCAACAGATGGAAGAACTGCATCATCTTGCCCGCCTTGGCGACATGCATGAAATCATCGTCTGGGCCGAGAGCGTGGCGGCGCGTGATTCGCGTTATCGCTCGTTCACGGCGCAACTCTGCGCGCTCGCTCGCGACTACCAGTCGAAAGCCATACTCCATCTCGTCGAGCGGCATCTGAATGTCGAGCCCAAGCCATGAACGAGCCCAACGTGGAGGCCGGCGAACGGCCGACGATCCTCATTGCGGACGACACGCCGGCGAATTTCGGCGTGGTCGTGGAGAGCCTGACGGATCGCGGCTTTAGGGTGCTCGTTGCGCTCGACGGCGAAGAAGCGCTCGAACGCGCGCTGTTTTCCCAGCCCGATCTGATCCTGCTCGATGTGAAGATGCCTGGTATCGACGGCTTCGAGACCTGCCGGCGACTCAAGGCGGACGCGCGCACGCGCGATATCGCGGTAATTTTCATGACGTCGTTGACGGGTGCGGAAGACATGGTCGAGGGTTTCTCGGCCGGTGGCGTCGATTACGTGGCGAAGCCCGTCCGTGTCAATGAAATGATGGCGCGCATCGAGACCCATCTCGCCTTGCGTGTGATGCACCGGCAGCTTGTCGTGCAGAACCGCCAGCTCCTGAACGAGGTGGCGGTGCGCCACCAGGCCGAGGCCGAATTGTCGCGCGCACGCGATGCACTGGAGCAGCAGGTCGAGCAGCGCACGCGGCAACTCGCGGAGTCGAACGCGAGGCTTTCCGCTCAGGTCGACGAGCGCCGCCGGGCGGAAGCGAAATTGCAGGCGAGCGAAGCGCGTTTTCGCACGATTGTCGAAACCAGCCCGATCCCGTTGTGCATCACGTCGATGCCCGAAGGCGTCATCCTGTACGCGAATGAACCGCTGCGAGAACTGTTCGGTATCGATACGGGCATGGGCACGCTGACCAATATCGTCGATTTCTATGTGGATCCGGGCGACCGTGACCGGCTCGTGTCGCATCTGCGCACGGAGGGCAGTTTCAACAATAGCGAAGTCCAGATGCAGCGCGTGGACGGCTCGGTGTTCTGGGCCATGGCGACCGCGCGCGTGGCGACGTTCGGCGACGCGCCGGCGATCTACGTGGGCCTGAGCGATATTACGTCGCGCAAGCGTATCGAGCAGGAGCTATTCGAATCGCGCAATCAATTGCGGGAGTTGTCCGCCTATATGGAGGCGATTCGCGAGGAAGAGCGCAAGCGTATCGCCATGGAGATTCACGATGAACTCGGCCAGTTGCTGACCGCCCTGAAGATGGACGTCTCGCTGTTGAAAATGCGCCTCGGCAAGGATCCGGACGCGATGCGCAAAGCCGAGGACATGCGGGAACTGGTCGAAAAGACGATCTGGATGGTACGCAATGTCGCGAACCATTTGCGGCCGGTGGCGCTGAACTTCGGGGTCGTGTCGGCGCTGGAGTGGCTCGTGGAGGACTTCATGCGACGCCATGGCATTCCTTGCCAGTTGCATATCAACGGAGGCGAACCGGTGTTGCCGGAGGCTTGTGCCACAGCCGTATTTCGTATCGTTCAGGCTTCGCTGACCAACGTCGGGCGCCACGCGCATGCGACGCGGGCCGACGTGACGCTGACCAGCACGGCGACGGCGCTCGAACTCCACGTGAGCGACGACGGCTGCGGTTTTGATCCAGGCATGGCGCGCATGGGCTATTCGTACGGACTGCTCGGCATGCAGGAGCGCGCCCGCCTGATCGGCGGCGCGATGACTATCGACAGTGCGCAGAGCATGGGCACCGCTATTTCCATTCACATTCCGCTTACAGGCGGGGCAGAAAATGATCGACGTCCTGATTGCTGATGACCACGCCGTGGTGCGTGGCGGCCTGAAACAGATTATCGCGACGACCACGGATATCGTCGTCGCCGCCGAGGCCGCGCAAGGTTCGGAAGTGCTCGATCGGCTGCGCGCGAGGCGGTTCGATCTCGTGCTGCTGGACATGACGATGCCCGGCATCAGCGGAGTCGATCTGATCCGGCGCGTACGTGCCGAGCAGCCCCCTTTACCGATTCTCGTGCTCAGTATCCACAACGAGGCACAGGTCGTGTCGCGCGCGCTGCGCGCCGGCGCGACGGGCTATGTGACGAAAGACAGCGATCCGGACGTGCTGCTTGCGGCGATCCGCAAGCTGGCGGGCGGCGGGCGGTTCATCGATCCGAAACTGGTCGACGCGATGGTCTTCGAAACGCATTCCGGCGACGCCCCACCGCACGAAGTGTTGTCCGACCGTGAGTTTCAGGTATTGCGGATGCTGGCCGCCGGTCAAAGCATCAACGAGATTGCCGAGTCGTGTTCGCTCAGCGCCAAGACCATCAGCACCCATAAGATGCGTCTCATGCAGAAACTCGGCCTCAACAACAACGCCGAGCTGATCCGGTATGCGATCAGGCACGGTCTGGTCACGGAGTGACGGAGCCGTTAGGGAAATCCTGAGGCTCGAAGCAGCGTTTCCCGAATCAACAATCCGGCGCTGCTGACTGAAGAATCCTCGCCGTTGTCCCACGATTGTCAAATGGGAACCTGAGGTGCGGGGGCAGATGTGGATGCGACGAGAAGCTCACTACGCGGACTGCGCGAGAAATTATTGGCAACGGCGGGCACGCTGCCGGTCCGGGTGCTCACGCTGCATGGTTCGCAGGACGGTCTGACTTGCCGGGTATGCGTCGAGATCAGGCGTCCGGACGGTCCGATCCTGCTGTTCTTTTTCCGGCACGACGACGGTACCTGGCACGTCTTTCCGCCGGCAAAGAACCTGTGCAGAATGAGCTTCGAGCCGCTCGTCGGGTGACGTGACCGAGGCCGGACAAAGGAGATCATCGATGAACGCAGACAACCTGGGGACACTGTCAGGGCACGAAACGAAATTGCGCGCGTGGTTGAGCGAATGGTACGACCACGCATTCGCGACCGGCTTCATCCGGCCGCCTTTCATACTCGACGACGCGACCGCTTCGAGGCTGGAAGGTTATTTCGATGTGGGTCTGACGCCCGCGGAGGGCGTCAACGCGATCTTCGGTGTGGTGCATTGAAGCGTCAGTCGCGCCGGGGCATCCGCCGCGTCGATGCGTTTGCTCACCCGGAGCGTGCTTTTTGTTGCAGGACGCCGTTGTTCAGGTCGGCGTCGTCGTTGTCTTCACCGCTTTCCTCGTCGATCCATCGCCGCGCCCATTCGAGCGCGTACTGCTGTGCCATCTCGCAGTTTTTGAAGCTCGGACCGATCAGTCCGGAACGCGCGACTCGCCTTTTATCACGCACAATCTCGGCCCATCCTCGGAAACGGGTGTTCGCCAGCCGGTCGGCGGCAATGTAGATGATGTAGCCGCGCGGGTCGCATTCAGTTTGTCCTTTCGACGCAAGGCCCATCCACGGTGACGCCGTTCGATGAATGGACTGAAGGGGTGTCACCGGTGCGCGGGACTCGATCCGCTCGGGTACGGCATGCGCGGAGTTGACGGGATTCGGGAGTTGCCGCGCGATATCCCTGGACGTATCCGCCGTTCGGGATGACTGCCATGTCTCGCGCGGTGTCTGCCACGACGCCTGATCTCTCCAGAATACCCGGCGAAAACCTTCGTCCCGAATCTGGCGATCGATGCCGCGCGTCAGGGCATCGCGGCGTTCCAGTGTCAGTTGCGGACCGCACCGAAACTTGCGTCCGGTGCTCGAAAGAATCCGGTACATCTCCGCGAGGGCGCCGCTCGAACGCCACGCCTCGAAGCGGTGCCGGCACGTCGGTGCCGAGGGATAGTAGCTCGGCAACATAGACCAGGAATCGCCGGTTGTCAGTACCCACAGCACGGCATTCGCCACGACGCGAACGGATGCGCGTGGCCGGCCGCGCTGCCGGTGAACAATCGGGGGATCCGCCAGAACGGGCGCGAGCAGCAGCCACTCTTCGTCACTGATTTCGTTGAAATGCACGCTGTCCTCCCACGTTTGCATTCGCGCTACCAGCCGCTCGTCAGCCACGTTGGCAGAGTCGACAGAATCAGCAGATCCTCGACGCAGTCCGATAGCTCGCAGACTTCCTGAAAGGCCGCATCGTTGGAGTCGTGCAGATGTTGCCGTCTTAGCTCGCGTAACTCGGTTCCAAGGCGCCGAAGGGTCTCGGGGTCGCTGTTCATCATCGGCCAGCCTCTTAACAGATACGTCAGTGGCACGACGCTTCTGGTTTCGCACCACCGGTCGAAGAGGTGCAAGCACATTGCGTTGACGTGCTCGATCGAGTTTTCTCTTTCGGACAGACAGGGCACCATGGCAGCACTCGGATGAAGGACGATCGGCGTGCGTTCATCGTATGCGGCCAGTTTTCGTGGTGCTGTCAGGAGATCAAGAAAATGAGAGCGGTCGATGCTGAACTTTGGGTCAGGGAATCCTTCAGGTTTCCGACCAATGGCAGCGGCACACCCGACAGCCGCGCGACGGCACGCACCGCCGCGACGCTGCTCAGCGTGATGAGCAGCCGGCCAAACTACACGGTGTATCGGAACGCGCTCTCGACAGACAGGCCGCGCCGCCGCGCTACTGCAGTTTCCAGAGCATCGCCGAAATCGTGCCTTCGTCCTGGAAGACCGATAGCACGTCGCTGATGCCCGAAATAGGAACGTTGTTCACTGTCAGCACGAATGCGATCCGGTGGCCGCTTTTTGCATCGATATAGCCGGCGAGGGATTGTCCTCTCAGGAACGGTAGCGACGGCGCGGACGGGTTTTCCGTGACGTAAGTGCCGGTCTTCGCGTGCACCTGGCCTTTCGCACCCGCGAGCGTCGCATCGGATTCGAAGTCAGTGATGGTAGCCAGCGATCCATCTACGCCCAGCACCGGCAACGCGTCGAAGTAGGGCGAAAAGACCGGCGTCGTGCTCATGCCTCTCAGCATGGCAATGACCGCCGCGCCACTTGCAGTCGAGTCGCCGCCGCCGCTGCCGTCGATGAAGTGGTACTGGCTCGGCAGGATCTTGAACGTGGTGGACAGCTCGCTCTGTTCTGCCGCCAACGCGCCGGTCAGCGTCGTGGCGTTGTTGTTCGCAAGACCGAACAGCATGAGGCTCGTATCCGCGCCGATGTTATAGCTGACCTTCATGATGTATCTGACGTATTGCTCATACGGTTGCGAAGTGAGTTGCGCAACCTGCGTCGCGCTCGAATACGAGCCTTGCGCGGGCAGCAACTGAACCGGATTGGCGGCGACGGGCGCCGCCGTGACCGTGACACCCGCGCGCACCAGCGCTTCGATGAACACCGTGCGGGCGTAATTGGAAGGCTCAGTCACGCGGAACGTGCGGATCAGCGGGTAGGCGTTCGTCAGTGGCGGCACGAAACCGGCCGGCACGTTACCGGCTATGTTGCCCACACAACCTGGCGAGCCGATGCACGGCGGCAGTTCAGGCGCGAGTTCGATATCCAGCTTCGAGGCCGCGCTGCCCGTCGCGAGCGTGGATTGCACGCTGAACGCGGCCGTTTTGGGCCGCCAGTCGAATGGAACGGCCGAGCCTTCGGCACTCGGGTTCAGTGTGACGTCGACCACGTCGTCATTGACGAAGATCGGCCGCACATTGAATTCGTCGCGAAAGTTGAAGGGCTCGAAAAGCCGGTCGTCGATCACGACATCGCCGTTGATTGTTTTGATGCCCGTAGCCGCCACCTGCGCCGCGAGGGAGTTGAAGCCGGCGAGCGGATCGGGCGTGGCGAGTATCGCGTTTCCCAGTGAGTTGGCCTCGTTGTGATCGAAGTTCGTGATGGCGATCGTGCCGTCCGGATTGGCTCGGCCGCCCATCGTCAGATCGCCGCTTGCCAGCAGAATCAGATTGCCGGTGAGGGTGCCGCTCGCATTGACCGTACCCTGCCGATAGACCGGCGTGACGAATTGATGCTGCGCACCCAGTTGATTCAACGCGGAGCCGACCGAAAAGAGCTTGCGCACCGAACCGATCAGCATTTGTGTGCTCGAGTTCATGTCGTAGATCACATGGCCCGAGTCGAGATCGACCACTTGCATCGACCAGGTCGAGTTCTGGTAGATCGGCTTTTGCATCACCTGCATGATCGAATCGGGGACCGTCGGATTCGAATTGAGCGAATCGCCGCACGATACCAGCAGACAGGCACTCGCGATTGCGCCCCAACGTTTCCACTGTCGATCGATTGTCGGGCTCATGGCACGTCTCCAGCGTTGACTGCTCGTTAAGCGGCTCGATTCGCAGCGGATGCATCCCGTCACGGCGAGATCACGGCATCGGAAGGTCTGGCGGTCAGTCGAACGACGGCGCCGCATGAAGTGAAAATCACGCTCGGTGCGAAATTGGATTTCCGGCAACAGCAGGTAAATGTACTTCTACGTTGTGGGCCGGCCGGCAGATAGTGGAATTAAATACCGTCCTGAACGGGTGTCAAGGAAACTGTATGCATTGACGCGCAGGCGGCGAAGCTTTGGCGTTGTTGCATGATGGGTGAAATAGGCCGGCTTATTGCAGCTATCATTTAGCACTCGGGGCAAACCGGGCTAACAGCGTCGTTGTGGCCGCAACGACGCTAATGACGCGCCAGGATTCACCGGCTATGCCACACAGTTCGTAAGGAGGGAGCATTGGTCAAAGGCACCAACGGGCAAGAGGTTCTCGACCCGGCATCGACGCACGAGAATATCGGGCAAGGCGGCGGACGTGCGCCGGGCAAGGTGACCGCGCTAGGTCTGTTCCTTATTTTTTCCCGCATCGGCCTCACGAGTTTTGGCGGCGGATTGAGCGGCTGGTTTCTGCGCGAGTTCGTGCACGACCGGCACTGGCTGAGCGAGGATGAGTTCCTCAACGGACTGGCGTTGTCGCAGGCGCTGCCAGGCGTCAACGTCAAGAACCTTGCCATCTGGATCGGTTATCGTTTGCTGGGCTGGCGTGGGGCGCTGGCCGGATTTTGCGGAATCATTTTCCCGCCGGCCGTCCTGATCGTGCTGCTCGGCGCATTCTTCTCGGCCATCGCCTATCTTCCGCTGACGCATACCGCGCTGGCCGGTGCGGCGGCAGGTGCGATCGGCCTATCCGCGGCGATGGCGATCACCGCCGCGCGCAGGCTGCCGCGGCGTGTTTTTTCGTATCTCATGCTGATCGCGACGTTCGTGGCGGTGGCGTTATTCAGGGCGTCGCTCGTGTGGACCGTGTTGATAGCCGGCGCCCTGAGCGTCGGCTACGAATACGTCCGTTCGCCGCGGCAGCAATAACGACAGTCGGGCAACTTTCAGAAAGCCACATCACGTGTCCAGAAATCTCATCGCACTGTTTTCGGTTTTCGCGCCGCTTTCGATCGTGACGGTCGGCGGCGGGCAAGGGATCATTGCCGAGGTCCAACGGCAGGTCGTCGACGTGCATCATTGGATGACGCACGCCGAATTCCTGAGCGACTTCGCGATTGCGCGGCTCGCGCCGGGGCCGGGGTCGCTGCTGGCGACATTGATCGGCTGGCAGGTGGGCGGCTTTGGCGGAGCCCTCGTGGCGACACTGGCTTTGTTCGGGCCAACGGCGTTCCTGATGTGCGGTGTCGTGCACGTGTGGAACAGACATGAAGGCGCCCGCTGGCTAAACGCATTGCAGGCGGGCCTGCGGCCCGTCGCCGCCGGTCTCATTCTGGCCGCCGTCTACGTATTGATGAAACAACTCGACGGCGGCTGGATAGCGTGGCTTACCGCGGCAATCGCAACGGTGCTGGTGATGACGACGCGAATCAACGCTTTGGTGTTGATAGCGGGCGGCGCCGTGACGTTCGTCATGCTGCACTTCGCGGGTTTGCTCTAGTCCGGCAGCGACGCACCCGGAATCTGCCGGTTGATGCGTTGCGCCTGCTTGTAGACCGCATGCATCAACAGAGCAGTATTGCGGGAAGGCGGGGAGAACTTCGAATAGACAAAGGTGGAGACGAGTTCGAGTTCCTCGATCAACGGACGGACGATAAAGCCCTGACCTTCCGCGGCAAACTCGTCGACGATAGCGAGCCCGAGTCCGCCTTTCACCAGGGCCAGCGCCTGGTCCGCGCGCGTGACATCCACCACGGATTGCAGTTCGACATTGGCTTGCTGGCATGCGCGCGCGATCATCGTGCCGAACGGAATGTCGCGCCTGAAGAGAATCATGGGCTCGCCGATCAGGTCGGCCAGCGCAATGGGCTCGGGCGCGGCGAGACGATGAAGAGGCGGCACGACGCAGACCATTCTGCCGCGCATGAACGGCACCACGTCGAGGTGCTCATGTTCGATCGGCATCGACGTGACCGCCACGTCGACAGCCTTGCTCAACACTTCAAGCGGCATGTCGGCCATCAGCGTGGTGTGCCAATCCACGCTAAGCCCCGGCAACTGCCGTTTCAACTCGACGATGGCGGGCGCGACGATCGACGTCGCCAATGACGGACTGCACGACACCCGCAACAGGCTCGCCGGCCCAAGCGCCAGCGCCCGCGCGAATTCATCGACGCTCAGCGCCGCCTGATAGACCTGCTCCACTTCCCTGAATAGCGCCTGCGCTTCCGCTGTCGGTATCAGCCGGCCTTTCGTGCGTTCAAAGAGGCGCAGCCCCAAGGTGGTCTCCGTGTGGGAGACGAGCTTGCTGACAGCCGGTTGGGACACGTAGAGCATCTTCGCGGCTGCGTTGATCGAGCCGGTCAGCATGACCGCACGAAACACTTCCATCTGCCTGAGCTTGAACCGCATGCATCCTCCAGAACGTATGCGGAGATATTAACCAAAAGTTATAGGTTAGCTGAAACTCGGCATACGACAAGCTTGCGGCAACTATCTAGTATCTGCTCAACGGGAGCCCGTCTCCCGCATTGCGTAACGCGCACAAACCGCACGATCTGAACAGCGCCTGCGAAGCGGGCAACGAGCCACGGGCAAGCGGCGGCTCGCGAAGCGCGCCACGAGCAGACAGGATGGAGACACGATGAATCACGCAACTCAGTCTGGAGTCGCGGCAATCGACGTTGCCACGACCGCGCGGCGGACCCGCGCCCGCTTCGGCATACTCGCGCTGCTGGCGGTCGGCACGATGATCAACTATCTGGACCGCAGCGTCGCCGGGATTGCCGCGCCGAGCATGAGTCACGAACTCGGCTTGAATCCGGCGCTGATGGGTGTGATCTTCTCAGCGTTCTCGTGGACCTACACGGCTTCGCAGATTCCCGGCGGCGTGATGCTGGACCGCGTGGGAACCCGTTGGACTTACTTCTTCGCGCTCACGCTATGGTCTCTTTTCACGGGATTGCAGGGCCTGGCAACGGGCTTCGTGTCGCTGCTGATCATGCGTCTGCTGATCGGCATTGCCGAAGCGCCGTGTTTTCCGACTAACAGCCGGGTGGTCGCGATCTGGTTTCCGCAGAGCGAGCGCGCCCGCGCAACCGGCATTTACACGTTCGCGGAATACGTCGGCCTCGCTTTCCTGAGTCCGTTTCTGTTCTGGCTGGAACAACGCTATGGATGGCGCGCGTTGTTCGGCATCGTCGGCACGGTCGGGGTCGTGTTCGGCGGCATCTGGCTCATGCGCTTTCACGAGCCGCATCAGTCGAAGCGCGCGAATCGCGCCGAACTCGATTACATCGCGGATGGCGGCGGCGTGGTCGACGGAAGCCAGCAGGCCACGCACTTTCGCTGGTCCGACATCGGCGCGCTCCTCAAGCGGCGCAGCATGCTCGGCATCTGTCTCGGCCAGTTCGCCTGCAATTCGACCAACGTGTTCTTTCTGACGTGGTTCCCGACTTACCTCGTCACCGAGCGTCATATGCCGTGGCTGAAGGTCGGGCTGATCGCGGTGCTGCCGTTCATCGCCGCCTCGGTGGGTACGCTCGCGGGAGGCTGGATCTCCGACGCCATGCTGCGCCGGGGCATCTCTCTGAACTGGTCGCGCAAGCTGCCGGTGATCGTGGGTCTGCTCGCTGCGTCGAGCATTGTCCTTGCGAACTATGTCGAGTCCACCGCAACCGTCATCGCGATTCTTTGCGTTGCCTACTTTGCTCAAGGGATGTCGGCGCTCGCATGGATGATCGTCTCGGACATCGCACCGAAGGGTCTGCTCGGTTTGAGCGGCGGCATCTTCAATCTGTTCGCCAATGCAGCGGGGATCGTCACGCCGCTGGTGATCGGCCTGATCGTCAACGCGACGGGTTCGTTCGTCTACGCGTTGGCCTTCATCTCGGCTGTCACGCTGGTCGGCGCGCTTTCGTACATCTTCGTCGTGGGTGATATCAGGCGCATTGAACTGCAAGACAACATTCTCCAGGCAAAGGAATAAATTTCGTATGACTCGTTCTCTCGACGGAAAAGTGGCCATCGTCACGGGCGCCGCGCGTGGCATCGGTCTAGGTATCGCGCAAAAGCTGAAAGCGGACGGCGCACGCGTGGCAGTGTGGGACCTGAATGTGGACGACTGCGGCGCGCAACGTCTGGGCTTCGCGCCCGACCACATTCAGCGGGTGGACGTCGCCGCCATCGACTCGGTCGAACAGGCCTTCGCGGCCACGCTCGACCGTCTCGGTCAAGTGGATATTCTCGTGAACAACGCGGGCATCAACGGACCGGTGGCGCCGTGCTGGGAATATCCGGTGGATGCATGGCAACGTGTGATCGCCGTGGATCTGAATAGCGTGTTTTACTGCTGCCGCGTCGCCATTCCGCATATGCGCGCGCGTGGCGGCGGCCGCATCGTCAACGTGGCGTCGATCGCGGGCAAGGAAGGCGTTCAGTTCATCTCGGGGTACTCGGCGGCGAAAGCGGGTGTCATCGCGTTCACCAAGGCCGCGGCGAAGGAACTGGCGAAGGACAACGTGCTCATCAACTGCGTCGCGCCGGCGATGGTCGAAACCGAACTGTTCAGCGAGATGTCCGACGCGCATATCGAGGCGAGCAAGGCCAAGATTCCGATGGGCCGCTTTCTTCAGATCGAGGAAGTCGGCGCGATGGTCAGCTGGATCGCGAGTCCCGAATGCAGCTTTACGAGCGGCTTCACTTTCGATCTGACCGGCGGGAGGGCCACATATTGAGCGCGCGGACAGAAGCGCCGAAGCTTGCCGTCGCGCATCTCACCGCGCTGGAACTGGCCCCGCTGGAATGGGTGACGCAAGCGGCGCGCGCGGGATTCGACGCGGTGGGGCTGAGGCTGAACCCGACCTCCGCGGACGCGATCGCGTACCCGTCGAGCGTGGGGAGCGAAGCGCATCGCGCGCTGCGGCGTGTGCTTGCCGACGAGGGCGTGACGGTGCACGACGTCGAGTTCATTCCGATGCTGCCCGATATCGACGTCGCGTCCTATGCACCGATGTTCGACGCTGCGGCCGATCTGGGCGCCCGTTGCGTGACAGTCTCGGGCGACGATCCCGACGCTGTGCGGCTTGCCGCCAACCTGGCGGCCCTGTGCGAACTGGCCGCGCAATATGGCTTGCGTGTCGATCTGGAGTTCATGCGCTGGCGTCATGTCGGCACGCTGAAGCAGGCCCGCTCGATGGTCGAGCGCGTGGACAATGCCAACCTCGCGATTCTCGTCGACGCGTTGCATCTCGCTCGCTCGGGCGGCAGCCCGGCGGACATCCGGGCACTGCCGGCGGGGATGGTGCGTGCCGTGCAGCTTTGCGACGCGTCGCCACACGCGCCGGTCGGGGACGATGCGACGATCCTCGAAGCGCGCACCGGCCGCCTGCCGCCGGGTGAAGGGGTGTTGCCGCTCATCGACTTGCTGGACGCGCTGCCTGCCGGCACGGCTTTGGGCGTGGAGATGCCGTTGCCGTCGCTGCCCGCGAAGGACCGGCTCGAGCTTGCGTACCGAAGCACGCGCACTATGCTTGAAGCTGCACGCCGCCGTCACGAATCACTCGGAGAGTCGCATCAATGAATATCTTCGATGAAGAGAAGATCGACTGTCACAACCATATCTTCGATCCCGCACGCTTTCCTTATCGCGCTGACACCGCGTACCGGCCATCGATGCAGGAAATCGGCACCGCTGCGCAGTTCGCCCATGTGATGGACGCGTGCGGCGTGCGACATGCGTTGCTGGTCGGGCCGACCAGCGGCTATCGCACCGACAATCGCTGCATGCTCGATGCCATCGCGCGTCATGGCGATCGTTTCAAAGGCATCGCCGTGGTGGACAACGACGTGAGCCGGGAAGCGTTGCTGGAGATGAAGGGTGCGGGCGTCGTCGGCGTCGCCTTCAATCCGGCGATGGAGGGTGTCGAAGCGCTCAACGATGCCGACTCGCTCTTCAACACGCTGGCCGACCTCGATATGTTCGCGCAGATCCAGGTGACGGGCGATCAGTTGGTCGCGCTCGAACCGCTGATCGGGCGGACTGCGACGCGGGTGCTAATCGACCACTGCGGCCGACCCGATGTTGCGGCGGGCTTGAATCAGTCCGGTTTCCAGGCGCTCCTGCGTCTTGCCGACACCGCGCGCACCGTCGTCAAGATTTCCGGCTTGCAAAAATTTTCGCAGCTTGAGTATCCGTACGAAGACGCGCAGATTTTCGCGCGGCAGATTCTTCGCGCGTTCGGCCCGGATCGCTGTGTGTGGGGTTCGGATTGGCCGTTCCTGCGCTCGCCGGTGCGGATGGACTATGCTCCGTTGCTGACGTTGGTCCAGTGTCTGATTCCCGATCCGGACGCACGGCGGCGTGTTTTGTGGACTACGCCTCGCAGCTTGTTTGGCTTCGACGGCTGTAATGCGATCACGGCCGTTGAATGAGCGTCGGCGACCCTGTTCGGCAGGCAAGAGCGCCCGAGATCTATAACCAGCTCTTTCAGCGGCATAACGTGGACGCCGTGCGCGTTCCGATGAAGGCGCCGTCGCTGCGCTGCCACTGCGATTGACCCGAGAAGCACGACTTGCCGCAGCGTATCAATGCGTCGTTGTCCGCATTGCCCGATATTCGCGTCGCACGATATCCATGAGCTCCTCGACTGACGTGCTGGCTGCCTCCCGCTGGTAGGTCACCCGTCCACGTTGCATGAGCATCACGCGATCCGCGATGTCGAGCGTCTGAGCGTAGTTGTGCATGATCATGACGATAGACAGGCCGCCTTTTGCCTTGAGCCGAAGGATCAGGTCGATGATCAGTCCAGCCTCGCGGGCGCCCATCGCGGCCAGCGGTTCGTCGAGCAGCAATATCTTTGCATTCGAATTGACCGCGCGAGCGACCGCGATAGCCTGTCGCTGCCCGCCGGAAAGCTGCTCGACGGGCAGGTCGACCGAGGGCACGTGCACGCCGATTTCTTCAAGACACTCCGCGGCGCGCTCACGCATTGCGCGATTGTTCAACAGGCGAAATGGCCCTCGACGGATGATTTCCCGATTCAGGAACATGTTGTGATAGATGCTCAGGGAATTGGCGAGCGCCAGATCCTGATAGACACATTCAATGCCGAGCGAACGGGCGTGATCGACCGACCGAAGCATCGTTTCCTCGCCGCCGACAAAAAGCTTGCCGCTTGTCTGCTGATGAAAGCCGGTCAGAATCTTGATCAGCGTCGATTTGCCTGCGCCATTGTCACCGAGTACGCCAAGAATCTCGCCCTGTCTCAGCGTCAGCGTCACGCCATCGAGCGCGGTGACCGCGCCGAAACGCTTCACAATGTCTTCACCGCGCAGCGCCTCCAGCACCTCGGACATTACAGCTCCCCCTTGCGTGCGAGACGAACCACGTGGATGTTGAAGATCATGGCCCCGAGAATCGCCGCGCCGAGAATCATGTTGAAGGTGAAGGCGTTGATGCCGATCAGCGTGAAGCCGTCGTTGAGAATGCCAAGCACCGCCGCGCCGATCAGCCCGCCTATGATCGTGCCCGATCCGCCGGCGAGGGGCGTGCCGCCAATCACGGCAGCGGCGACAGCGAGAAACATGATCTGGTTGCCGCCTGCTTGCGGATCGATCGACGTAATGCGGAAACCCTCCAGGATTCCGGTCAAGCCGGCGAGCAGCGAGGCAAGAATGAAGTTGCCGAGCTTCAGGCGTCTGACCTGTATCCCCGCCTCGCTCGCGCCCAGCGGATTCGCTCCCGACGCGATCGTATGCAAACCCCAGCGCGTGTGACGTAGCAGCACATGCATGAGTGCCGCAATGACAAGCGTCCAGATGATTTCGCTGTAACCCCATTCGCCCATGAATGCCGCAAACGCGGAGTTTTCCGGTGGCGAAACCGGCGTGCCTCGTGAGATTGTCAGCGTGAGGCCGTTCACGAAGAACAACGTGCCGAGCGTCGTCACGAACGATGGGATGCGCAGGTACACCGTCACCGCGCCGTTGATCAGCCCGACGAGGCCCGCGGCAACCACGCCGGTGAGCATGCCGAGCCACGGGGGCAAGCCCGCCTCGATGGCGAAATGCATGATGAAAGGCGCGAACGCAAAGACCATCCCGGCGGAGAGATCGATCTCCCCGCCGATCATCAGCATGATTTCGCCGAAGGCAATGATCGCCACTGGCGCGATGAACTGCGAGAGATTCTGCAGACTCGCGCTGGTCAGCAGGAAGTCATGGTTGACCGTCTCGAAGTAGATGCAGAGGATGAGCGCTACCGCGAAGATGCGGATCTCGCTGGAACGTCCGAGCGCGCCTGACCAGCGCCTCGGACGTTGGGCGGCTTTCTGGGTGTCCGTCACGGAAGACGTCACCCTTTGATCGCACCGGTGCGTGGCACGATCTGGGATTTCGTGCTCTTGCCTTCATAGCGCGTCGACGTGTTCAGATACGGATCGACTGTACCCTTGGTGACGAACTTCAGACCCGTGTTCACATTGGCCGGCCCAACGAGCCCACCGGAAGCGAGGAAGGTGAACGCCTCGACCACGGTATAGAAACCCTGCACGTACGGCTGCTGGTCGATGGTGAAGTCGAGGAAGCCGTCGTGAATCAGATCGACCGTGCGCGGCAACAGATCGAAGCCGCCGCCGTGAACGCCCTTGGACGGCAGGTTGGATTCCTTCATGACCTCGGCGACGCCCTGGGTGCTGCCCGCGTCCACGGCGAACATGCCTTTGAGATCCTGGTGGCCGAGAAAGAATGATTTGATCTTCGAGAGTTCTTCGTTGACGGTCGCGCCGGTGGCGATGGTCTGCACGTCGATCTTCTTGCCTGATTTCTTGATGGCAGCCGCCGCGCCATCGAGGCGGGGCTGAATGTTGAGCTGGCCCGGCGTGGCGATAAAGAGCGCGACGAGGCCGCTATCGATGAGACTCACGATTCGCTCGCCCATCTGATAACCGGACAGATAAAGATCCTGGCCGATATACGCAAGGCGCGGATTCGTGGAACCCGAAGGTGCGTCGGCGTTATAGGCGAACACCGGAATGCCGGCGTCGAGCGCGGCCTGGATGGGTTTGTCGAATGCCTTGGGGTCGACGATCGGTACTGCGATCGCGTCGGCTTTCGAGGCAATCGCCGCGTTGACCGCATTCACCATTTCGGCGATGTCGGCATTGGCCGAGCCGGTCCATTGATAGTCCATGCCCAGCAAAGCGGTCGCGTCCTGAATGCCGTATTGCGTCGGCACGAAGAATGGATTCGTCGTGACATGGTTGACGAATACGATCTTCCATCGCTTGTGCGCCGGGAACGAACCCGCTTCCGCCGCCTGGGCCGGCGAGATCATTCCACCCATTAGCGCGAGTGCTGCAGACAGGCCTGCGCCTTGCAGCAATCCGCGACGCATGCCTTGTACTTCGTCCTTGTCTTCCTTCGCTTGCGTCATCTCAGTCTCCCGTCTCTCAGTTGTTGAACACTTCACTGTTTATAACGGCGCAAGCAGGAAAAGCTCCGGCAAGACAGGCACCGGAGCCGGGCATCACTCCTTTCGGAAAGCCCACGTGCACGCGCGTACGCATGACTACCCCTCAGAAAATGCTATATCACGCACTTTTGCCTACTAATCGATGTATACCCTTAACTAGTCTGACTAATTAATTACTGTCCCGCAGTTCACGCCTTTTTCATTCGCGGCTCGGGGTGCGGTGCAACACGATGACCGGACAGGTCTGGCTCGTTGGCCGCGGAATCACGTGTCGTTGGAATGATGTGCACGATACACCGATTTAATAGTATTACTATCGAGTTGGCACCTGGAAGGAGAGGGACATGAAGAACGGAAAGCGCCCGCTACGCTCTGCCCAATGGTTCGGGTCAGCCGACAAGAACGGTTTCATGTATCGAAGCTGGATGAAAAACCAGGGCATTCCCGATCACGAATTTCACGGTAAACCAATTATTGGGATCTGCAACACGTGGTCTGAGTTGACCCCGTGCAATGCGCATTTTCGAAAGCTTGCTGAACACGTGAAGCGCGGCGTGCTGGAAGCGGGCGGTTTCCCGGTGGAATTCCCGGTGTTTTCCAATGGCGAGTCGAACTTGCGCCCCACGGCGATGCTCACACGCAATCTCGCGAGCATGGACGTCGAGGAGTCGATTCGCGGCAATCCGATCGACGCTGTCGTCCTGCTGGCCGGTTGCGACAAGACGACCCCCGCGCTTCTGATGGGCGCGGCAAGCTGCGATGTACCGGCGATCCTCGTCACCGGCGGTCCGATGCTCAACGGCAAGCATCAAGGCCACGATATCGGCTCGGGCACGATCGTCTGGCAACTGAGCGAGCAGGTGAAGGCGGGCAAAATCTCGCTGCACGACTTCATGTCCGCCGAAGCCGGGATGTCACGCTCGGCGGGTACCTGCAATACGATGGGCACCGCCTCGACGATGGCCTGCATGGCGGAAGCGCTCGGCGTCACGCTCCCTCACAATGCCGCGATTCCCGCGGTAGACGCGCGCCGCTACGTGCTGGCGCATATGTCGGGCATGCGCATCGTGCAGATGGCGCTCGACGATTTACGTCTGTCGGCACTGCTCACGCGTGAGGCATTCGAAAATGCGATTCGGGTCAATGCAGCGATCGGCGGCTCGACGAATGCGGCGATTCATCTGAAGGCTATTGCGGGACGCATCGGTGTGAGCCTTGAACTCGATGACTGGACCCGGATTGGACGCGGTACGCCGACGGTGGTCGACCTGCAGCCGTCGGGTCGCTACCTGATGGAAGAGTTTTATTACGCAGGTGGCCTGCCCGCGGTCTTGCGCCGGCTCGGCGAAGGCGGTCTGCTGCCGCATCCGGGTGCGTTGACTGCAAATGGTCAGTCGCTGTGGGACAACTGCAAGGATGCCCCGCTTTACAACGAGGAAGTCATACGCACGCTCGATAAGCCGATTTTTCCCGACGGCGGCTTATACGTACTGCGCGGCAATCTTGCGCCCAACGGGGCGGTGCTCAAACCTTCCGCGTCCACACCCGCGCTGCTCCGGCAACGTGGACGGGCGGTGGTTTTTGAAAGCTTCGAAGACTACAAGGCACGCATCGGTGCGCCCGACCTGGACGTGACCGCCGATTCGGTGCTGGTCCTGAAGAATTGTGGACCCAAGGGCTATCCCGGCATGGCCGAAGTCGGCAACATGGGCCTGCCGCCAAAACTGCTGGCTAAAGGCGTAACGGATATGGTGCGGATATCCGATGCGCGGATGAGCGGCACCGCATACGGAACGGTGGTGCTGCACGTAGCGCCCGAGGCTCGCGCGGGCGGCCCGCTTGCGGTGGTCCAGGACGGCGACTGGATCGAAGTAGACTGCGACGCCGGGCGCCTGCATCTCGACGTCAGCGATGACGAACTCGCTGCGCGTCTCGCCGCATGGACTCAAGCACGCCAGGACGATCCCGCCGACGCGAGCGGCTATCGGCATCTGTACGTTGAGCACGTATTGCAGGCCGATCAGGGATGTGACTTCGACTTTCTGGTGGGCTGCCGGGGCGCGGAAGTGCCACGCCATTCGCATTGAGCGGCAGAGAGAGGTCGATCAACAGCGGAGCATTTGGCGCAGCGCGTGCCTCGCTGCAGCTTCCTGTACGCATGTCTATTCGATCATGAAGACGTTTACTTCGCATGCGAATGTTATATACTTCGCATGCGAACGTTTAGAGGCGTTCCGATGTGCGCAGGCGTGCATACCGTAGATCGTCTGAGCAAATCTTTGGAGACGAGGCAATGAATCCAGAAGTGAATGTAGAACTTGCAAACGGCGTGCTGGTCGTAACGATCTCGCGACCCGGAAAAATGAACGCCATTACAAACGTGATGTATGGCGCGCTTGCGGATGCAATCGAGCGGGCCAATGTCGATAATGACGTGCGCGCATTATTGATTCAGGCAGATGGGGACATGTTCACAGCCGGTAACGATCTCTCGGAGTTCGCCATGCAGGCTACGGGCAACGGTCCACAGGAACGTCACGTAGTCCGCTTTGTTCGAGACCTGGCTAACGCGACGGTGCCTATCGTGGCCGCTGTTCAGGGCAAGGCCGTAGGAATCGGTACGACGATGTTGCTCCATTGTGACTACGTGCTTTTGTCTGAAGAGGCGCAATTGATGACCCCCTTCGTGAATCTCGCCTTGGTTCCCGAAGCCGCGTCGAGCTACCTCCTGCCGCTACAGATTGGACATGCCAGGGCATTCGAAATGTTCGCGCTCGGCGACCCGGTTTCGGCCGATACTGCAGTTGCCTGGGGCATTGCAAATCGGTTAGTCCCCGTTGCGGAACTGCGTACAGAAGCACGCCGGATTGCGGAGAAAATTGCCACCAAGCCCTACGGTTCACTGACGGCAACGAAACGGCTCATGCGGGAAGCAGAACGGCTGACAGCCCAGATGGATCGGGAAACCACCATATTCGTGGAGCGGCTTGCAAGCGCGGAGGCGAAAGAAGCATTCCTGGCGTTTGCCGAAAAGCGCCGGCCAGACTTCACGAAGATTCCGCGATGATGTGAGCGGCGTACACTGCCGGGCAAAACGGCGGCGCGATGGTGCCGTCGCGTTCGCGTGTGACCCTATGCCGCTTCCTCTTCGACGTCGGGAAACTTGTCCTGCAAACTCGTCAGCCAGCGCGCAACCACGTCGATCTCGGACGCCGTAAATCCCTCCGTCAGCCGTGCATTCAACTCGGCAAGACCCGACTTCGACCGCTTGAGTGCGGCGCGTCCCGCGGCGGTCAGCCAAAGCCGCGACGCGCGTCGATCGAGTTCGTCCGAATGGCGTTCTACAAGACCGGCCCGCTCAACTCGATCGACCAACCCGCTCATGCCCGGCGCCTTGAGATCGAGCGCCGCGGCCGCCTCGCTCGTGAGGGCTCCGTCGTTTTTCCCGAGAAAGAAAAGCAGCCCCGCCTGCGCTGCAGTCACGCCACCTGCGGCTGTCCGAGTCTGCGACCATCGATTCAGGCGCTTTTGGCCCACATTGAGCAGATATACGAGCCGATGATCCATGCTTCAACCTCGCCTGTTGCGCTCCAGAGGACGGAGCGTCTTCACTGGAAGTTAGTTCGTGTACGAACTTTTATCTTAGCATAAGCCATATCGGACGAGAGGCGACGGCCGTGTGGCATGGCTGAAGCTAATAAAAAACTGAACTTTTTCTTCCCGCCGTGTCAATTTTGATGGTCTTCCTTCGTCGTCTCAATGGCAGCATGCGGCTTGCCTCCGCATTCAGCCACCACTGACAGGAGATTTGCCATGGCGATTCAAAAGATCACGCCTTTTCTTTGGTATTCCATGGAAGCTGAGGAGGCCGCTGCTTTCTACGCGGATATCTTTCCAGACTCGCGCGTCACTCGGGTCACCGCCGTGCCGAGCGCCGGTTCCACGAAGGTTGTCGAGTTTGTTCTCTTTGGACAGCCTTTCATCGCCATGAGCGCGGGGCGACTCGACACGTTCAACCATTCGATATCCCTGATGGTCAACTGTGCGGATCAGGCAGAACTTGACCGCTATTGGAACGCTCTTCTCGAGGGCGGCGGTTCGCCCGAGGAGTGCGGCTGGCTGAAAGACCGCTTCGGCGTCTCGTGGCAGATCGTTCCAACCGATGTCCTCGACATGATGGCCGACCCCGATCCAGCAAAGGCTGCGCGCGTTGCCGGCGCGATGTTGAAAATGGTGAAGTTCGACATCGCCGCGTTGAAATCCGCCTATGCGGGGACGACGGATTAAAAAGGCCCCCGTGCTTCGTGGGCGTCATGGGGCGTCGGTCGGGATTGCCCGCTTCCTGCCGACGCTTATCTCACTCGTTTTCAGGAACCCTAACGCCAGGCGTGCAAACGCGGCACTGCTTCGCCGGTTATGGCAAGTGCAGTGAGCATCTGACAAAATCTCTAGAAAAATACCAAGAAGGGAGGCAACTTGCGGACGGTCGAATACCGCTTTTCCACCATCTGGCGCATCGATGCGCCAGTGCAGGAAGTGTGGGCGGCAATCCAGGATTCGGCGCGCTGGCCCGAGTGGTGGCATAACGTCGAGCGCGTGGACCAGCTGGAGGCGGGTTCCGATCAAGGCGTGGGCGTCGTGCAACGCTATACGTGGAAAGGCTGGTTGCCTTATCGCCTCGTGTTCGATATGCGGGTGACGCGCGTCGACCCGTTGGTCGCGCTGGAGGGGGAAGCCAGTGGCGATGTCGAAGGCGCCGGCCGATGGAGCTTTTCGAGCGACGGACGCAACCTGACTGTGGTCCGCTATGATTGGTGCGTGCATACGAACCGCCCATGGATGAATGCATTGGCGCCGTTGTTGCGACCGGTTTTCCAATGGAACCACGATGCAGTGATGCGCGAAGGCGGCGCGGCGCTGGCGCGGCGGCTGGACGCGCGGCTGCTTGGCATCGAGCATGGATGATGCTTCGTCGCGACTGGAGCAGGGGTTCAATCAGCGCAAGCACGAATTCGCCGGCTGTTCGATGAAGTGTGCCGTTCAGGAGCCGCCGAACCAGTTGTAGCCCTGGTTCTCCCAGTAACCACCGGGGTATTCGTTTGTCACACTGATCGCCACGATATGCTTCGGATTCTTGTAGCCGAGCTTGGTCGGCATGCGCAGCTTCATCGGGAAGCCGTATTTCGGTGGCAGCACCTGGCCGTCGTAGGTCAGCGTAAGCAGCGTCTGTGCATGCAGTGCAGTGGGCATGTCGATGCTGGTCCAGTAGTTGTCCGCGCAGTGCAACGACACGTACTTCGCTGTGATATCGGCGCCCGAATGCTTCAGGAAACTGGAGAAGCGCACGCCGCCCCATCGGCCAATCGCACTCCATCCTTCGATGCAGATGTGACGCGTAATCTGGCTTTCCTGCGGCAGTGCGCGCAGTTCGTCGAGCGTCCAGACGCGTTTGCCATTCGCGAGGCCGCCCACCTGGAGCCGGTAGGTAGCGGCGTCGACTTCGGGCACATCGTCGGCATCGTAGAACGCGTTGAACGGAAACGGTCGCGTGATCATCGACTCAGGATAGGTCGGGGCCATCTCGTTCCGATTGAATAGCAGGGCTTGCACGTGATCGTTGAAGAACGACATTCTGCGCAGCATGGTGTTCACGGACTTGTCATTGGTCAAATCGCAGCCTGACAGCAAAGCCAAGCCGCCGAGCGTGAGCACTCGCCTGCCAAGCAGGCGGCGCGCGGGACTTTTCAGTTCGTTGCGCGCATCCTTGATGATGGATTCAGCGTGAGAGGAGAGAAACGTATCGGGCTTCCTGGACATGGTTAGCGTCCACGAATCATCAAGAGCAGGGAGCGCGGCACCAGCGTGACCATGACGACGTGCACGACGAAGAACGCAACCAGCACGCTCATGGCAACAAAATGCACGACGCGGGCGTTGTCGTATCCGCCCATCAGCGTGCGCAGCAGCGGGAACTGCACCGACTTCCATATCGCCAGTCCCGACAGGATCACGACCGCGATATCGACGATGACGACCAGATAGGCGAACTTCTGTACCGCGTTGTAGCGTGTGAGGTCCTCATGCTCGAGCGTGCCACGCAGCGCGGCGACGAGATCGGTTGCAAACGACTTGAGGCTGATCGGCAGCAGTTTTCGGCGCAGACGGCCGGTAGCGAGATTCAGCCCGATATAGACGAGGAAATTCGCCACCAGCAGCCACATGACCGCGAAATGCCATAGCAATGCACCGCCGAGCCAGCCGCCCAATGTGATGGCAGAGGGAAATCGCAAGACCGGAAAGATCGGCGAGGCGTCATAGACCTGCCAGCCGCTCATCACCATCAGGACGACGGCGAGTGCATTGATCCAGTGGGTGATGCGGACCCAGGCGGGTTGAATCGTTGCGTGATTCAAAGCGAGCTCGTGATTGATGAGGTTGCTCGTCGTCGGAAACGTCAGGCCGGCGGCTGGCTCGGAATAACAATCGCTTATTGGCCAGACTTCTGCGCGGCCTGTTCAATCAACGCCGCGACTTCCCGCGGATGGGATTCAAACACCGCATGGCTCGCACCGTTGATCTCGACCGTATTTGCGTGAGCGCGCGCCGCATACATGCGCTCGAGGTCCGGATTGATGATCTTGTCGGCCTTCGCGACCACGTACCAGCTCGGTTTTGTCTTCCATGCCGGATCGGAAATCTGCGCCGAGAACTCGGACGCCGCAAGCGGTATCTGCGCGTGCGCTTCGAACTCGGCCTGCGCACGCGGCAGGTCGGGCGCGAACTGCAACGGATAGTCGGCCGGTTTCAGGTAGACAAAATTATCCGGCGTGCCGACGATGGAGATGGGCGCACCCGGGTACTTCTTGCCGTTGGCCGCGATGGTTTCGCCGGCGTCGAGCGCATGCGCGGCGATGTAGACCAGCGAGCTCACGTGATCGTCGTTCCCAGCCTCACTAATGATTGCGCCAGCATAGCTGTGACCGACGAGTACGCACGGACCGTCGAGGCTACTGAGCACGCGTTTTGTGGCAGTCACGTCGTCGTTAAACGATGTCAGCGGTTGTTGCACCAGTGTCACGTGGTAGCCATCTTTTGTCAGAATGTTATAGACAGGGCGCCAACCCGCGGCGTCGGCGAATGCGCCGTGGACCACGACGATGTTCTTAACCGGTGCGGAAAAAGCAGGCGCGGCGGCAGTGGTAAGCAGGCAGAGTGCGGCGGCGGCTCGCGACGCGGCAGATCGTAACGTGGGAAAACGCATGGTGAATCCTTGAATAATAGAGGCGCAACAATAGATTAGGATTGGTGAATGAATGGAAACGAAGATTGAAATGTTGCGATATCCGGCCACTGCCGGCATCATGCGTTAGAACTGCGGCACCACGCCGTCCTTTTCGACGAACAGCACGTGCGCGTCATAAACGCCGTTCGCGCCTGGGGTTACCACGGCGAAGACTTTCTTTCCCGCGATTAGATCGGCTTTGCTGACCGGAACTGGCGTCACGACCGGCACGTTTGTCGGCACGGTCACCGTGCTGGATCCGCCCTTGTATGACAGATTAAGCTCACGGCCGCTGGCGCCGGTGACAACCGATACGACGTTTGCATTCGTCATCGTGCTTTGGGGACCGAAGTCATAGGCGAAATGCCCTTCGGCCGTACCACGTGCCGCTTCAGGAAAAACGATCATTGAAGTGGCCGTCAATTTTCCGTCGCTGCCAGTAAGCGCCGGCGTCCCGACGTACGAACCGACTTTGGCGTCGGAAAGTTTGGCGGCCTTGAAAGCCGACACTCCAACGTCCGGCTTGACGTCGATCGAGACGGTGTCGCCGCTGTTCCGGTGTACGGTCAGCATTTCGCCTTTGAACGACACGATATCGCCACGAATCCGTTGCGGTTTGACGTCAGGCGTTTGCGCGAAAGACAAGCTGGCAAACGCAACGGCAGCGAATACAACGCCTAGTTTGTAATGAATCGACACGAGTTACTCCATCTACATGAATGCGATTGAATCGGGGTGCCGCGGTTGCAGCAATCTCCCGCGGCGGGTTTGTGCGCTGCCGAGGCGCGAACGTGTCAGGGCAGTTGATTTTTCACGGCCAGGACGTCGATCGGTTCGATGGACGGGGGGCTTGCCAGCATCTCGTCGGCGCTTGTCATCAGAGCGTTGGCCATGCTACCGAGCAGGTGTGCCTGACGATCCTCTTCACTCGCAAAGGCGTCGAATACGCCGAACGTGGTCGGCGAGAACTTGAGGGCGAACCAGATCGGCGTGGTCGCCTCGCGATTGGTCATTTCAAGGCCACTGGTAAGGAAGTCTGCTACCGCCTGCTCCTTTCCCGGTTTGGCTTCAAGTCGGACAAAAAAGGCGTGCTTGATCATCTTCGTTCTCCAGTGTCCGCGTGACGGGTTCACGCGGTGAGTGACACTGTACAAACAGAGTGCGCAGGGGAATACTGTCTCAATCGACAATTTTGGTACCAATTCTGCCATGCGAATTTTTGTCCTTGCGCTCGATGGAGTGTTCGACACGGGTCTCACCACTGTGCTCGATAGCCTGACGATGGCCAACGGCCTTGCGCAAGCGACAGGAATGACCACGCCGGGCTTCGACATTACCGTGGTGGGACTGCGGCCCGAGGTGCATACCGCGCTCGGGATGCAGGTACCCGTTTGCGATATGTCCGACGCTCCTGCGCCGGATTGGGTCGTCTTGCCGGCGCTCAACCGCATAACGGCCGATGCGCTTGTGCCTTTGCTCGGCCGCGATGATGTGATCGATGCGTCAAGTGCCTTGCGTGCGTGGCGCAGCGGCGGCGCCCGCGTTGCAGCCGCCTGTACGGGCACGTTCGTGCTGGCTGAAAGCGGCTTGCTCGATGGTGGCGAAGCCACGACCACCTGGTGGCTCTCACCACTGTTCCGGCAGCGTTACCCGCACGTGCATCTGGATGCACATCGGATCGTCGTTTCCAGCGGCGGCGCGCTGACGGCAGGGGCGGCTCTGAGCCACGTCGACCTTGCACTCTGGTTGATCCGCAACAACAGTCCTGAGCTTGCGGCGCTCGTCGCTCGTTACCTCGTCTTCGATTCGCGGCTGTCGCAGTCCGCGTATGCGATCTCCGATCACCTTTCCCATTCGGACCCGCTCGTCGAGCGTTTCGACCGCTGGGTGCGTGAACGTCTCGACACGGCAATCTCGCTCGACGCCGTCGCCGAGGCATTGGCGACCAGCACGCGGACGCTGACGCGACGTCTGAACGCGGTGCTCGGTAAAACGCCCGTCGAGTACATTCAGGATTTGCGGATCGAGCGTGCCGTTCAATTACTCAAGACGACCAAGCTCACGGTTGATCGCATTGCCGAGCAGGTCGGGTATGCAGACGGTCACACTTTGCGAACGTTGCTGCGGCGGCGGTTGGGTAAGGGAGTGCGTGAGTTGCGGGGATCGTGAGTCACACTAGCCATCGTGCGATGCGCTCGCCGTCCGGTGCGGTAGAGTTCGCACGGTAGTGACACCCGCAGCATCGTGCGCCACGCTCGCCGCTACAGCACGCCGATCAAACAGCCAGGCCGGATCTGCCCCGCGAAACAGGTTCGCCGGCAATGGGAGAGTCTATGTTCGACAAGGCGCTGCGTATCGAAGGCGGGCCGGACTGGCATCACTTCCACGTCTATACCGATAGCGATTTCGTCGCGGTACTGCTCGTCGTGGCGCTGCTGCTCGCGATTCTGCTCGCGAGCGCGGTCTGCTACTACCTGACGCGCTCGATCATGCTGTTGATCGTCGGCCGCCTCGCGCGGCAGGAGCGGCACAAGTGGCTGCGAGCCGCCGAGCGTCACAAGGTCTTCCATCGGCTCGCGCCGCTCGTGCCCGCCGCGATCGTCTACGCGGCCGGCCCGCTGCTTTCCGGCATCACGTTTCCGCTGATCGCGGCGCTCGGGCATCCGCTGTCGGTGCTGGCGGCCTGCTACATGGTGTACACGCTGTTGCGCGCCGCGCTCGCGTTCCTCGAGAGTGTCAGCGAGCGTTACAGCCACTTCCCATCCGCGAGCGAGCGGCCGATCAAAAGCTTCCTGCAGATCGCCACCATCGTGCTCTACGTGATCGCGCTGATTGCCGTGATTTCGGTGTTGCTCGAGCGTTCGCCCGCTTACTTTCTCACTGGCCTCAGCGCGATGACGGCGCTTCTCATCATCATCTTCCGCGATTCGCTGCTCGGCTTCGTGGCGAGCATCCAGCTCGCCGCCTACGACATGCTGCGGGTGGGCGACTGGATCGAAGTGCCCGGCTACGTCGCCGACGGCACCGTGATCGACATCGCGCTGAACACGATCAAGGTTCAGAACTTCGACAACTCGATCGTCATGCTGCCGAGCTACGTCCTGCTGACAAACGGCGTGAAGAACTGGCGTGGCATGACGGAGTCGGGCGGCAGGCGCGTCAAGCATTCGATTCATTTCGACGCCGACACGGTCCGCTTTCCCGACGATGCGCTGCTCGCCCGGCTGCACAACGCTATCGACCCGCCGCTCTCGGCATTTGCGCCCGGCGACGCACGGCGCACGAACCTCGGCCTGTACCGTCTCTATCTGACCGCGCATTTTCGCGACCATCCGGCGATCCGTCACGACATGCCCCTCGTGATTCGCCAGGTGCAGTCGAGCCAGCCCGTCGTCGCGCTGGAGATCTTTCTCTACGTCGACGAGACCCGCTGGGAACCGTACGAAAACCTGCAGTCGGACATGCTGGACCATGCTTATGGCCTCGTGCCGCTGTTCGGCCTACGCTGCTGGCAGCAGCAATGCCCGTCATCCCGGCAGCCGTAGCGGCAGGCGCAATCGCGGGCATCGCGCATCGGGGCGTTCCAGCCGGTGGCCGGACCAATGGAACGTCGGCTTGATGAAAGCCGCCTCGGGCTAGTACTAGTTCAGCCCGGCATCTACACTTATTCCATACCTTGGCTGATGATGCCACCGACTGCGCCGAACAAGCGACGCAGGTATTGCCGCGCCTCTCCGCTGACAAGAACGATCAACGGCGATCCAGCGCGGAAAGCAACCGTCTTGCACGGGACCAGAGTAAGGCGCTAAAGCGCGACCTCTGGTCGACAGAGGAGACACCGACATGAACGGCTATCAGGTCACGTTCTTCACTCAACAGGATCGCCGCCATCACGGCAAGCCGCTGGCCGATTGGCTCGTCCATCTAGCGGGCGAACTCGGCCTGCGCGGCGCGACCGTGATACCAGGCTGCGAAGGAGTCGGCCAACATCACCACATTCACTCCGCACACTTCTTTGAGTTGGCCGACCAGCCTTTGTCCGTCGTGATGGCAATGACGAGCGACGAAGCCGACCGACTATTCGACCGGCTGCGCGCGGATGGTGTGCATCTGTTCTACGTCAAGACGCCTGTCGAGTTTGGGGTCATCGGCAGCGGGAACACTGCGAACTCTTAGCATACGATTGCGTGCGCAAACTCCGCGAGCCTCGACGCGCCCGGCTTGTCGCAAACCGACATGCATCGACATGTATCGGCAGGCGGCGCGTTCAATAAGCGTCCATCGGCGCTGCAAAGCCGCCGGCTTCTTTCGCCTTTGCGTCCGGCTCGCCGAGATACGGGCGGTCGGGGCGAATCCAGTGCGCGGCAATCGGCCCGAGCACGAGAAAGAACATCGACAGCGCAAACACCGGCTGCCATGAATGCATCGTATCGACCAGCCAGCCGACGAGCGGCGGCGATACCGATGCCGCAATGCCGAGTCCCGTGTTCATGATGCTGCTCGAGGTCGCCGCGTGATTGGGCGCGAGATCCATTGCGACGGCCCACAGCGGCGCGGTCACCAGTTCGGATAGAAACAGCGCGGCAGCCAGCGAGAGCGCGGCGAGCGTCGACGACGTGTGCAGGAACATGGGTATGAAGAACACGATCGGCGCGAGAAAACCGACCGTAATCAGCGTTTGACGCGAGCGGCGAATGTTGCCCGTCTTCTTCAGCATCAGATCGCTGAGCGAACCGCCGAGCGTCGTGCCGACTACGCCGCTCAAGAAAATCCCCGAACTGAAGATGGCTGAATGCCGGATATTCAGGTGATACGCCTGCGCGAAGAACGACGGCATCCAGTTCAGAAAGAACCACAGAATCCAGCCGTGACAGAAGCTCACGACGGTAGCCGGCCACAGGGCTCGCAGCAGCGGCGGCCAGCGCATCGGCACGCGTGTCTTGCCGAGTTTCGCGGGCAGGCGCGCGATGTCCTGGGGCGTGATGCCCGGATGATCGGCGGGATTGTCGCGGTAATACCAGACCCACAGCACGACCCACGCGAGACTCGCCGCACCGAGCACGATGAAAGCGATGTGCCACGAAAACGCGGTAATCAGACCGGCGACGAGGATCGGCGTCGAGGCATTGCCCAGCCGGGCACAGGCATGCGTGATGCCTTGTGAAAACCCGCGCCGCTCGGGTTCCATCCACGCGGTCAGCGCGCGGGCCGATGCCGGCACGATCGGGCTCTCCCCCAGCCCGACGACGAAGCGCGCGAGCAGCAGCGTCCCAAGCCCGCCGGCGAAACCGGTCAGGAGCGTGCCGAGACCCCACAGCACGCCGCACACCGCGAGCATCTTACGGGCGCCGAGACGGTCGCCGATAAAGCCGCCTGGAATCATCGCCAGCGCGTAGGTCAGCGCAAAGGCGGAAAACACGATGCCAAGCTGCGAGTTGCTCAGATGCAGATCGCGGCGGATCGCGAGAGCCGCGGTCGAAATGTTGGTGCGGTCCACATACATCAGGAACGACATGATGCACAGGACAATCAGTACGCCTGTCGTCGCGGAAAAGCGGTTGCGGCGGCGGATCGATTCCATCGTGTCTCCTCCTTGCGACCACGCAACGGCACACGCCGTTGCGTTTTGTGTCGCGGCGTCATGGGGGTCGCCCCACGTCGCCGTACGTCGAACAGTTCGCTATGAATTGGTGTGATGCGAACTGAAACGTCTTACTCGAGTACTTCGCCGTGTACGCCGGCGGCGAGCGTCTTCTTTTCCCAGCGTTGCATCGGCACGACTTCGGCAACCGGGCCGTTCGGCGAACGGAACTTGACCGGCAGATGACCTGGCGCCGTCAGGATTTCGCCGCCGTTTTCCTTGATCTGCGCGATGAACGCGTCGAGGTCTTCCACTTCCATGCCGATGTGGTGAATGCACGGCGCCGGGCCGGCGAAATCGGCTTCATCGGAGTCCGACTTCTCATAGTGAATCAGCGTCAGGTCCATGTAACCGTCGGTCAGGTGATGCGAAATGTGATCGCCGTTCTTGCCCTTGCGACGCACCGTATTCACGTGCTTGTAGCCGAACACGTTCTCATAGAACGCGCGTTCCTTCTCGACGTCTTCAACCTTGAATGCAATGTGCTTGATGAAATTCGGCATGGCCCATCTCCTCTGATGTAAGCGCGCGTGGTTGCGCGATGAAGATCAGTCTAAGACGACATGTTCCTTCAGTCAATCGAATCATTCGAATGATTCGAATTAATGGATAGCTTCGGGCCGATGCCGATTGCCTTCAACCATCACGCTCGGTATCGGCGTGGCGTCGATCACAGTCACGCATGCGGGTGTCGATCCTGTATCCTTCCGGAATTCGCCGTGCGGGCCGCGAATCCGACCGGAGGCAGCGCATGAAACGTGTGCGTCTCGCGGCCATCTCGATCGCGGATCGAGCGGCTTTTTCCGATTCCTTTTTCTTCACTCTGACACTGACCTGAATGCCAGGACTTCGTACTCCGGGAGAGCAACCGCTCTATGAAATCGTCCGCGCCGGTATTCTCGAGCGCCTTCGTACCGGCCAATGGACGGCCGGCGACAAGATCCCGACGGAGCCGCAACTGGCCGAGGAATTCGGTGTCGGCATCGGCACGATTCGCCGCGCCGTCGAAGAACTGGTGGCCGAGCGTCTGCTGATTCGCCGGGCAGGGCGCGGCACGATCGTCGCGAAGTTCGCCGACGAACATGCGTTCGACCACTACTTCAGCTTCGTCGATACAGATGGCGAATTACTGAAGGTCACCGCGCGCCTGCTGCGCTTCGGCAAGGAGCGCGCGAGCCCGGCGCTTGCCGCGACGCTCAAGCTCGCGCGCGGCGCACGGCTTGCCACCGCTGACAATCTTCGGCTGCATGACGACGTGCCTGTCATGCTCGATCGTTTGTGGTTTCCGCTCGATGTGTTCCCGACGCTCGAAGCCGAGATGTTCAAAGCACGGCGCGGCTCCATCTATGGCTTTTACCAGGAGCACTTCGGCATTTCGGTCGTGCGCGTGGTGGAAGATCTAGGCGGCGCGATCGCCGACGAAGAGGTGGCGCGCGCGCTGAATATCGAGGTCGGCGCGCCGGTGCTGCGCATCGAGCGCACGGCCTACACGTTCAAGGACCAGCCGGTCGAATTTCGCGTGCGCTTCGTCGATTCGAGCCGCTGTTCGTATCGGAACGTGCGTGGCTTGCAGGATTGAGCGACGTGCGTCGGCGGCGGGGAGGGCGGTTCGCCTGAGTGACTGCTTTGACGCGGTCGCGGCGTCTGCCTCGCGCCTCAAAAACGCTGCACGTCATCAACGAACGACGCCCATCAGTCAGGACGTCGTTCGCATCGACCAGTCTATTGCCGGAACTGCGTGAGCGCGCCGAGCGCCGGCTCGCCGAACACCGTCTCGCACCATACGCGCGCCTCGTCGGCGAGTGCGGCGCTCCAGCCGCCGTGCTGCGCGTTGTCAGTGAATTTGGCGGTGAGTTCGGCGCGTGACAGCGGTTCGCGTGCGCCGCCACGCATATGCGGCTGACGCACTTCCTGAACGGTGCCGTCGTTGAGCGTCGCGCGCAGATGGCCGGTGAAATTGCTCGGGTACTCGTTGTCGGGATCGATCACATAGCGGATCTTGCCGGCCAGCGCGAGCACCGCCGGATCGTGAATGCGCGCTTCGGTGAACTGGCTGAAGCCCGCCTTGCGGTCGAAGAAGCCCACGGCCATGCAGAATGGTGTGCTGAATTTGGCGGCGTAAGCGGTCGGCGGCCGATGCTTGACCGCGAGGTCTTCCCACAGCCGATGCACCGTGCCTTCGCCCACCTCACATACGATGTCGCGAATCTGATCCGCCTGCACGCCGCGCTCCGCGAGGGCGATCGCGCAATCGATATACGGCTGGGTCATCGTCCCGCACGCATAGGGCTTGAACGCGATGGTCTCCATGATCCACGACTTGCCGAGCGTATCGAGCACCGGCGAGAAATCCGGCGCGCGAGACGGTGCGAAAGCCTTGAAGAAACCGTGCTTGCCTTCGAGTACCGTACGCGGGCCGTCGAAGCCGCCGCGCGCCATCAGCGCCGCGCGAATGCCCGATTGCGCGGCCCATCCGGCGTGCATCCGCTTGGTCGAGGTGCCTTCGGCCAGATACTCGATGATCCCCGCCGCCATGCTGCCCGCGATACCGAGTGCCGATGTGGCCTGCTGCGGATTCAGGCGTAACGCGCTCGCGACGCCGCCCGCTGCCGCGAGTGCGCCGATCACGGCCGTCGGATGAAAGCCGGCGGTATGGATCGCGCGCGGCGCAACGAGACTCAGCCGGCACATCAGCTCTGTGCCGACGGCGATGCCGCGCAGCAATGCCTCGCCACCGAGGCCTTCGCGTTCGCACGCTGCCAGCACCGCGGGCACGACCACCGCGCCCGAGTGCACCGGACCGCCCTCGAAGGTGTCGTCGTAGTCTTCGCCGTGCGCGGCGGTGCCGTTGATCAGCGCCGCATCGAATGCACTGAAGCTGCCCGCGTGACCGAGCGCCGTGCAGGCGCCGCCCGCATCGGTGGCTTGCAGCGTCGCGCGGATATACGATTCGTCGCGCCCGGCAATGCACAGACCCGTCACATCGAGCAGCAGCAGACGCGCGATCTCGACAGTCTGGGCAGGCAACGCCGACGCGTGCACATCAGCAATCCAGGCGCCGAGTTTTTCGCCAATGATTCCGTGTCCTTCTGGTTTTTCAACGCTCATAGGGTGACCACTCCGAGTCGGTGATGAAATGCGTGCGCTGCTGTCTCGCGCGCGGGCCTGACAAGCAGGTGTGTCGCGCGGCTAGCGCGGACCGTCGGCGAGCGAGGTTTGCGCCGCTTCACCGGCGGCGCCGGCCGCGGCCGCAGCCGCGGCGTCTTCCGCGCTATGCGCGGCGATCGCGCGCTGGAAACCCGCCTGCACATGCTGACGCATTGCCAGCGCGACGGCTTCGGGATCGCGGGTAGCGAGCGCGTCGAGAATCATCCGGTGCTCGGCGTGCGACGCCTGCGAGCTGCCCGCAATCGAAAAACCGCGCCGGCGCAACAGATGGGTGCGATTGACCACTTGCCGGTAGAAACCGAGCATCGTCGGGTTGCCCGCCAGTTCGACCAGCCGGTCATGAAAGGCAATATTCAGCGTGAAGTAATTGTTCAACTCGCCGTGGATTGAACTGGCTTCGAGCTGATCGAGCATCGCGTGCAGCTCCTGCAACTGCGCGTCCGTGATCTTCGATGCCAGCCGGCGGCCGGCCATCTCGTCGAGCCCGGCGCGCACTTCATAGAGGTCGGCGGCTTCATCGTCGGAAATCTCGCGGATGTAGACGCCGCGATTCTTTTCGAGCAACACGAGACCGGCTTCCTCGAGCGCGCGAAACGCCTCGCGCACCGGACTGCGGCTGATCTTCAGGTGGTCGGCGAGATCCATCTCATTGAGTTTCATGCCGGCCTTCAGCTCGCCCGTCTTGATGCGGCGGAGAATTTCCTCTTGCACGAGACCGGACAGCGTGACGGAGCGAAGCAACTCGAGCGAAGTGGTGGGGCGGGACATAGACGGACCTGTATGAGGAAAGCGGCAGTGTACAACGCACATTGTGTCTTGAAGATTGTCGACAACATACTATCCACAGCGCAGGTGCGCAACTAGAACTTGCCATGATTTGCGTATTGTCGACAATATGTACAATGCGACCTTGTACCTTAGCGGCTCCCTTTCATGCCTTGACTACTCTTTCCGCTCCGATGACCCAAGCCGATCGCGTCACCCAAACTCTCGCGCGCTACCTCGTCAACGCGCGTGCCGACAGCCTGCCGCAAGCCGTGCGCGACCACGCAGTGCGCACTTTCGTCAACTGGATGGGCTGTGCGGTCGGCGCGTCGCGGCATGAAGCGGTCGAGATCGCGATGGCGGCGCTCGCGCCCTTCGGCGGCCCGGCGCAGGCGAGCGTGCTCGGCCGCACCGAAAAGGTGGACGTGCTGAGCGCGGCGCTCTTCAACGGCATCAGCTCGCATGTGTTCGACTTCGACGATACGCATCTGAAGACCGTGATCCATCCGGCGGGGCCGGTGGCGTCGGCGATTCTTGCGCTGGCCGAGTATCGACCGGTCAGCGGCAAGGAGTTTATTCTCGCGCTGACGCTCGGCATCGAGACCGAATGCCGGATCGGCAATGCGGTGTATCCCAACCACTACGATATCGGCTGGCACATTACCGGCACGGCGGGTGTGTTCGGCGCGGCGGCCGCCGCGGGCAAGCTGCTCGGGCTCGACGAACAGCAGATGATCTGGGCGCTCGGTCTCGCGGCGACGCAGCCGGTCGGCCTGCGTGAGATGTTCGGCACGATGACCAAGAGCTTTCATCCAGGACGCGCGGCCCAGAACGGCCTCGTGTCGGCGTTGCTGGCGGCGCGTGGCTACACGAGTTCGCAGCAGGGCATCGAAGCGAAACGCGGCTGGGCGAACGTGACGAGCACGCATCGCAACTACGCCGAAATCACGGAAGGGCTCGGCGAACGTCATGAAAGTCTGCTGAATTCCTACAAGCCGTTTGCGTGCGGCATCGTGATCCATCCGGCGATCGACGGATGCATCCAGTTGCGCAACGAACATGCGCTGAAGGCGGACGCGGTTGCGTCGGTGCTGCTGAAGGTGCATCCGCTCGTGCTCGAACTGACCGGCAAGCGCACGCCGCAGACCGGGCTCGACGGCAAGTTCAGTGTCTATCACTCGGCGGCGGTGGCGATCATCGACGGTCGCGCCGGCGAGCATCAGTACAGCGATGCGGCTGTTCATGACGCCGCGACGGTGCGGCTGCGCGACAAGGTCACTGCCGAGATCGATCCCGCGATGCCGGCTGACGCCGTCCACATCACGGTCACGCTGACCAGCGGCGAGCGGCTCGAGAAACATGTCGAGCACGCGATCGGCAGCATCGATCGGCCGATGAGCAATGCCGAGTTGGCCGCCAAGTTCACCGATCTGGTCGAACCGATTCTGGGCGGCGCGCACGCCGCGAAGCTGCTCGAAGCGGGATGGCAGATGGAATCGCTGGACAACATCGCGACGCTGGCCGAGTTGGCGCGCCCTGTCGAGAAGACGTCGTAAACGACGCACACGTGCAGTACCGGTGACACGCGCCTCGTGCAAGCAGGGGCGCGCGTCATCGATAACATTGTCGACATAACACAAGCCGCGATACTCACGAACGCGGCGGACCGTGGATTCAGGAGACGAGATGTCGAGTTCCGTCGGTGTGGCAGTCGCAGTAGCGCGTCCGTATCGCGTCTTTATCGCCACCTGGGCGGGCTGGATGCTGGACGGCTTCGACAACGCCATCTACATCTATGTGATCGTGCCGGCGTTGACGGAGTTACTGCCGAAAAGCGGCTTCGTGGCCGATCACGCGCACATCGCGCGGCTCGGCGGTTTGATGTTCAGCCTCTTCATGCTCGGCTGGGCTTGCTCGATGTTCTGGGGATGGTGCGCGGATCGCTTTGGCCGCGTGCCGACCATGTGCGCGACGATTTTCATCTATTCGATCTTCACCGGCGCCTGCGGGCTCGCGCCGGGCATCGTGTCGTTCGCGATCTTTCGGTTTTTGACCGGCTTCGGCATAGGCGGCGAGTGGGCCGCCGGTGCGCCGTTGTTGCAGGAGTCGGTGCCGGAGCATCTGCGTGAACGCCTGTCGGGATGGCTGCATACCGGCACGCCGATCGGCTTTCTGCTGGCGTCGGCCGCCGCGCTGGTGATATTGCCGCTGGGCGGCTGGCGCGTCCTGTTCCTGATCGGCAGCGCGCCCGCGTTGCTGACCATCTGGCTGCGGCTCGGCGTACCGGAGTCGCGTCGCTGGCAAGAACAGCGACGCGCACAAGGTCCGCGTGCACGCGTCAGCGACCTGTTCGCGCCTGGCATGGCGCGCACCACCTGGTCGGCGGCACTGATGATGACGTGTCTGATCTTCGGGCTGTGGTCGTCGACATTCTGGATTCCGACGCTCGTGATCACCTGGCAGCGCGCGGGCGGCGCATCCGTTGCCGATGCGCAGTATCTCGGCTCGCTGAGCGGCTTGATCCTGAGCGTAGGCACGCTCGCGGGATGCGTCGCCATGCCGTGGATCGTGCGCTGGATTCCGCGTCGCAAGTCGGTCGCCAGCGTGTTCTTCACCGGCGCCCTGATCTGCAACGTCACGTCGTACTTCGGCATTGTGGTGCTGCTGAAAAGCCTGCCGCTATTCCTGATCACGCTGCCGCTGCTCGGCTTTTTCACGAGCGGCGTGTTTTCGCTGTTCACGATCTGGCTGCCCGAAATGTTTCCGACGATGCAGCGCGCGCTCGGTTCCGGATTCGCCTTCAGCTTCGGCCGCGTGCTCGGGGCGGCGGGGCCGTCGATTGTCGGTGCACTCGCGGCGATGTTCGGTTCCTATCCGCTCGCGATCACCGCTGTCTCGCTGATCTATCTGGTCGGTCTGTTCTGCGTGAAGTGGGCGCCGGAAACCGCGCATCGGGCACTGCAGAGATGATCCTACGTATTACGAATAATGTGCGTCGGGCGCCGCAGGGCGTCGGCGGCAATCGAAACTGAAGGAGCAAACCATGCAGCACGGTCACAGTCGCGGTCACGGGCAGGGCGGTTCCAGATGAAGGCGCGAGCAGGCATGTTCACCGGCACCACGGGCAGAGTGTTTATGCTCATCTGCGCGATGTATTTCATCGAATACGTCGACCGGGTCAATCTTTCCATCGCGGCGCCGCTGCTGAAGTCGGAGATGCATCTGTCGAACACGCAGCTCGGCATCGCGCTTTCGGCGTTCGGCTACTGCTATGCGATCTTCCAGGTCATCAACGGTTATCTGGGTGACAAGATCGGACCTCGCCGGATGCTGGCGTTCTCGGGCATCCTGTGGACGCTCGGCACGCTCGCGACCGGCGTGACCGGCGGCCTCGCGACGCTGGTGCTCTCGCGCGCGCTGGTCGGTCTCGGCGAAGCCGGCACAATTCCGAACGCCACGCGGGCGATGGCCAACTGGGTTCCGCAGGTAAAACGCGGCTTCGCCCAGGGCTTCACGCATTCCGCTGCGCGCTTGGCGGCCACCGTCACGCCGCCGCTGCTCGTGCTGATGATTCCGCTGCTCGGCTGGCGAGGCGCGTTTGTCGCGCTCGGCTGCGTCAGCGCGATCTGGGTGGTCGTATGGGCGCTGTATTTCCGCGACGATCCGCGCACGCATCCGTCGATTACCGCCGCTGAAGTCGATGCACTGCCGCCGTATGCGGGGCCGCGCCATCGCACGGCGGTGCCGTGGTGGCCGCTGATCCGGCGCATCATGCCGGTCACGCTGGTGTTCTTCTGTCATGCATGGACGCTGTGGCTGTATCTGAGCTGGCTGCCGAGTTTCTTCGTCGGCGTGTACGGCATCGATTTAAAGAGCACGGCGCTGTTTACGTCGGGCGTGTTTCTCGCTGGCGTGGTTGGCGATACCGCAGGCGGTCTGCTGACCGACGCGATCTATCGACGCACCGGCAATCTGAATACGGCGCGGCGCAACGTGATCATCATCGGTTTCGCAGGCTCGCTGCTGTTTCTGTCGTGCGTGCTGTTCGTGCGGGACCGGACGGTGATCGCGCTGTGTCTCGCGGCCGCATTGTTCTGCCTCGAATCGACTGAAGGCCCGATCTGGGCCGTGCCGATGGATATCGCGCCGGCCTTTGCGGGCGTCGCAAGCGGCTTCATCAGCACCGCGGCCGGTCTCGCGGCGGTCGTGTCGCCGGTCGCGTTCGGTCTGATCACCGACATGACGGGCAGCTATCGCCTGCCGTTCGTGATGTCGATTGCGCTCTTGCTGGTCGGCATCGCGCTGTCGTTCTGGATTCGTCCCGACCGGCCGCTGCAAGCCAGCGCGAAACCCACACTATCAACGGAATCATTGGGAGTGCATTCATGAATGGAGAAGTCATCGGCGTCGCGGTCGTCACTGGGGCGGCGCGCAATATCGGCCGCGAGATCGCGCTGCAACTCGCGGCAGCGGGCAATGCGGTGCTAGTCAACGCGCGCAGTTCCGCCGCCGAGGCCGCCGAAGTCGTGCGCGCGATCGAGGCAGCGGGCGGCCGCGCGGCCGCGCATCTGGCCGACGTTAGCGAACCGGCGGGCGCGCAAAGTCTGATGGAAGCGGCGATTCACCATTTCGGCCAGATCGACATTCTCGTCAACAATGCCGCCGTGCGTCGCGAAGTGCCGTTCGCGGAGCTGGATTACGCGCGCTGGCGCGAGGTGATGTCGGTGATTCTCGACGGCGCGTATCTGTGCGCGCACGCGGCCTTGCCCTATCTGCGGCAATCGAAGGCCGGCGCGATCGTCAATATCGGCGGCATGTCCGCGCATGCGGGTTCGGCGGGGCGCGCGCACGTGATCGCCGCGAAAGCGGGTCTTGTAGGTTTGACGCGCGCACTGGCGCACGATCTGGGTCCGGACGGCATCACGGTCAATTGCGTGGTGCCCGGCCTGATCGCGACCGTGCGTGGCGGCGCGGCGGGCAATACCGAACCCGCGCATCACGCTGAGCGCACCACCTTGCTCGGCCGGCGCGGCCAGCCCGACGAGGTGGCGAGCCTCGTGCAGTTTCTGTGCGGCCCGACAGCGCGTTATCTAACGGGCCAGGCGATTCACGCGAACGGCGGCGCTTTTCTAGGCTGATCGTTGCCGAGGCGACGCGGCAGGCGACACCTGCGCGCCGCTGTCGAACAGTTTCAAGTCGGACTCGCCGTTGCGGGTTTCGCGGGAGGATTGCTTATGCGGTAGAGACATCAAATTAATTAGTATTACAGATTGAAATGTTCAAGGCACAAATAAATCATGACTTGGTGGAGATGAAAGAATGAAAAAGTCGCTTTTTGCATTATCGATATTGAGTACCTTTGCTGTGACTGTTCATGCGCAGAGCTCGGTGACGCTATACGGCATTGTCGATGAAGGCGTGATGATCAACACCAACGCGAAGAACGTGGTGAACGGCAAGAACGTGGGCGGCCGGCAATTTTCGGTCGATTCCAACGCGGGCACGCAGGGCAGTCGCTGGGGCATCCGGGGCGCCGAGGATTTGGGCGGCGGCCTGAGGGCGATCTTCGTGCTGGAGTCGGGCATCAACGTCAGCACGGGCGCGTTCGGACAAGGCGGCACCGCATTCGGCCGGCAAGCCTATGTAGGCCTCGCCAGCAGCTCGTTCGGCTCCGTGACGCTGGGCCGCCAGTACGACAGCATCAACGACTACGTCGGCAACTACGGCTATGCTGCAGCCTACGGTGGATCGACGACGGAACATCCGGGCGACCTCGACAACGTCAATCACACGTTCCGCGCAAACAGCACGATCAAATACGCGAGCCCCAACTTCAACGGGCTGACGTTCGGCGGCACGGTGAGTCTGGGCGGTGTTGCAGGCGAGATTTCGCAGTCGAGCGGGTACAGCCTCGGTGCGAATTATGGTCACGGCCCGTTCGGCATTGCGGTCGCGTATGAACTGTTCAAGAACCCGTCCGCGTTGGGCTCGATTCTGAACAGCAACGCGAGCGCCACGACGTTCAATTCGCTGAACTCGGGCTATCTCGGCACGAAGCCCGCCAACTCGCTGCAAATCATCACGACGGGCGGCTCGTATGATTTCGGCCCGGCAAAAATCGGCGCGGTGTATTCGAATACCAGGTACATGAATATCGGCGCATTCGGTGGCGCAACTGCGACGTTCAACAGCTACGAGTTGAACGCGCTCTATCGCTTCACGCCGGCGCTGTCTCTGTCGGGCGAATACAACTATACAAAGGGCAATGCGGTGAGGGGCGACATCGGCGACCAGAAGTACAACCAGTTCTCGATGCTGCTCGACTACGCGCTGTCCAAGCGTACCGATGTTTATCTCCTCGGCACCTTCCAGACCGCGAGCGGCACGAGCTCCACCGGCGCTGCGGCGGTTGCGGATATCGGCAGTCTCGGCGATTCGTCGAACAATCATCAGGCCGTGGCGCGCGTCGCGATTCATCACAAGTTCTAAGGGCGCTCGTTTTCACGTGTAAAGCCCAGGGCGTCGAGCGAGGCCCTGGGCTTCATTCACGCATCCAAGCTTTGCGCGCTAACACTTCACGCCAACGCTGCCAGGTTATTTCGCGCTGATCGCTACGCCGCGAACTTTGGCGACTTCACCAGCAGTGATGGCAGCCGCGCGATTTCCCCAACTGCTTCGCACAAAGCTCAACAGATCGGCGATCTGCTGATCGGTCAAACGCCAGCCGAAGTCGGGCATGGCGAGCGGCGTCGGCGCGGCTGCGGTGGACGGCATATGGGAGCCGCTCAACACGATATGAATCAGTGATGCCGGATCGCTGCTCAGCACCGATGCATTGCCGCTGAGGCTGGGGAAGGCCGGCATCGCGCCGGTGCCATCCGTGCGGTGACAGGCCGCGCAATTGTCCAGATAGAGATGCGCGCCGGTCGAATCGATGTGACCGGCTCTCAGCGCGATAGCCGTCGGGTCCGCTCGATTGGTTTGCTGCTTGGCCGGCGGCGTCGCGCCCGCTTGCAATGAGGGCGACGTCAGATACGTTGCAATCGCGTTCAGATCGTCGTCGTGCAGATATTGCGTGCTGTCGTCGATGACCTCCGTCATCGGGCCGAATGCCGCGCCATCGTGCATACGCCCACTGCGTAGATAGGGGACAAGATCGGCCCTGCTCCATACCTTATCGCTGTCCGACGTTTGCGCCATATGGCCACGCAGGTTTGGCGCGTACCAGCCCGCTAGCGTATTGCCGGACAGGAACGCGGTGTTGTCCTTCTCGTCGAGTACGCTCTCCTGCCCGAGCATGCCGTGCGGCGTGTGACATGCGCCGCAATGCGCGAGCCCTTGCACCAGATACGCGCCACGGTTCCATTCGACGCTCTGGTGTGGATCGGCCTGATAAGGCAATGGGTCATGCGCGTACAAACGATCCCACACCGTCATCAGCGTGCGAACGTTGAACGGAAAGCGCAGTTCGGATGCGCGATTCGGCTGCTCGACGGGTTTGACGCCTTGCGTGAAGTACTGATACAGCGCATGCATATCGCTATCGTCGATCTTCGCGTACGACGGATACGGCATTGCCGGATACAGGCGATGTCCGTCCCTGGCGATGCCCTGACGCAGCGCCTTGGCGAAGTCCTCGTAACTATATCCGCCGATGCCGTTCGATGGGTCCGGAGTGATGTTGGTCGAATAGAGCGTTCCGAAGGGCGTCGCGAGCGGCAGGCCGCCCGCGAACGGTTGCGCCTTGCTCGCCGTGTGACAGGCAGCGCAATCGCCGACTTTCGCGAGATAGGCGCCTTTGGCCAGTTGTGCATCGACGGCCGCCGGCGTGAGCGCGGCGTTCGGGGTTTGCGCATTTGCGCCGCCGGGCGCGCCACTGCACATCAGCGCAAACACGGGAATCAGATACTGTCTCAAGCGATCGAATGTGATTTTCATGACGGTCGCTCACGCCTGAACGAGAGGGCCGGGATTCTTCAGATACGTCTCGCGGATCGCCTTCGCCGCGTAGTACGTCATGGCGCCGATCGTGCCGGTCGGATTGATGCCGAGATTTTGCGGAAACGAACAGGAGCCGGCCACGAACACATTCGGAACATCCCACGACTGAAGATATTTGTTCACCACGCTGTTGTCCGGCCGGTCGCCCGCGATCGCGCCACCGGTCGTATGCGTGCTTTGATACGGCGCGACGTCGAAGTGATCGCCCGGCTTGCCCGCGTTGATCGCAACCGATTGCGGCTTCGGGTTCATCGCGCGCGCGACATCGGCGGCTTTGTGGCTGACGAACTGCGTCATGCGGCCTTCGTTGTCTTTCCAGTCGAACGTCATGCGCAATAGCGGCAGGCCGTACGCATCCTTGTAAGTCGGATCGAGGTCGAGATAGTTGTCGCGGTACGACATCACCGAGCCTTGCGTCGAGATGGCGAACGAATGCAGATAGTGGTCTTTCACGGCCTTTTTCCAACCCGAGCCCCATTTCGGCGTGCCGGGCGGCACCAGTGCCTGCGCGATCGGACGGCCGCCCGTCACCGTCGCAAAGGTAATCGCACCGCCGATGAAGTTCAGCGGACCATGATCGAAGTTGTCGGCATTGAAATCGTCGTAGACGACGCCGCCCGATCCCGAACCGATGAACGGATTGATCGCGACGTCCTTGTCGAAGAAGACCGGGATCTTGCTGTTCTTCTGGTACGCGTAGTTCTTGCCGACGGTGCCTTCGCCGGTGACGGGATCGTATGGTTTTCCAATGCCCGATAACAGCAGCAGGCGGACGTTGTGCATCTGGTAAGCGCACAGCGCGACGATATCCGCCGGCTGCTCGACGGTGTGTCCTTGAGCGTCGATATAGGTGACGCCGGTCGCGCGTTTTCCGGTCGCGTCGAGGTTGACCTTCACGACCGCCGAGCGGTCGCGCAGTTCGAAGTTCGGTTTCCTCGCGAGCGCCGGGAGAATGCAGGTCTGCGGCGATGCTTTCGAAAACATGTAGCAGCCGAACAGCTCGCAGTAGCCGCAGAAATTGCACGGCCCAAGCTGCATGCCATACGGGTTCGTATACGCCTTCGACGCAATCGACGCAGGCGTCGGATACGGATGAAAGCCGACTTCGCGCGCGGCCTGTTCGAACAGCATCGACGGATACGCAGTGGGCAACGGCGGCAACGCGTAGTCGCGCGAGCGCGGCGCTTCGAACGGATTGCCGCCGCTGACCGGTTGGCCGTTGAGGTTGCCAGCCTTGCCCGAAGTGCCGGCCACATATTCGAAGCGGTCGTAGAACGGCTCGAGTTCGGCGGCGCTGACGGGCCAGTCCTGAATCGTCATGTCGTCGGGAATGAAGCCCTTGCCGTAGCGTTGCTCGTAGTGGGTGCGCAGTTTCAGCTCGGCTTCGGTCGCACGATACGTGAAGCCGTTCCAGTGCACGCCCGAGCCGCCGACGCCATCGCCGAACAGAAAGGCGCCATACTGGCGCAGCGGCAGCGCCACTTCCTGCGCCTGGCGGCGGATCGTGACGGTCTCGTGCGCGAGGCTTTGCATCAGCTTGAAACGCTGCACGTAGGTCAGTTCGTCGGCGACCTTCGGATACGCGAAGTCGGGATACGTATCGCGGTTTTCGCCGCGTTCGAGGCCGACCACGGTGAGGCCGGCGTCCGCCAGTTCGATCGCCATGATCGAACCCGACCAGCCCATGCCGACGACCACCGCGTCCACTTTGGGTTTACTGATGTTCGCCATGTGTCTCCTCCCGGCGTGTGTTTTATGTGATGCTGCTGTGCGCGTTGCTGGATGAAGGCGGTGGCTACGCCTTGCCTTCGATCGTCACGGATCCGAGCGGATACACTTTGCCGGGTTGCGCGACCCAGTCGAGATAGTCGGCGCGGGCGCCGGGAAAGCCGATCATGGTCCAGCTCGCGGCGTGCTTGTTGCCGCCGTGAATCGGATCCGAGAAATAGCCTTCTTTCGTGTTCTGCCACAGCAACGCGATGAAATGACCAGCCGAGGTTTGCTCAAATTTGACCTTGCCGCTATCCATGCCATGCAGCAACGTGTCCTGTTGCGCCTTAGTCAATTGCACGAACGGCTTGCCGCCGAAGTGCGCGTTGCAATAGGCGTCGAGCGCGGCGATGCCGGTGCGGTACAGGTCACGAGGGGACATCGGACTTTGATAGCCGGCGAGCGCCGTGGCATCCGGATGAAACGGGCCATGCATATACCACGCTGCTGCGTGACCGAACGCGCCTTCCATCTGCCGGTCGATGAATGCCGCGACGTCGAGTTCGAGCGCGCCCGGTCCTTCCGCATCGGTGGGAATCAAGCGGTCGATTGCGGCTTGCAGGACGCTCCACTCGTCAGGCTTGAAGAACTTCGGCTGGTACGGTGTCGCGCTGGAGCCGTCGGTGCCAGCAATGGTCGACGCCGATGCCGACGGCGTCACGCCGCCGGGTCGATCACACGCAGCGAGGCCGCTCGCCACCGGCAACACCGCGACGCTTTTGATCAGGAACCGGCGCCGCGATGATGCTTTGGGAGGCACCGCTGACGCGGCAGCGAGTTTATCGTTCATGATGAACTTCTCCGTGCATTAAAAAGGCATCCTGATCGATCTGGCTTGCGAGCAGGATTGTCGACCAGCGTAAGCGCTGCAAAACGGCGACCCACGCCTTTACTTCAACGCGTCCGCCCCCGCCTTGCAGATATCCGCATCCTGATCGCCGCTGCCGCCGCTGCATCCGATCGCGCCGACGATCTTGCCGCCCATCACGAGCGGATAGCCGCCGGGAGACGCGGCCACCGAAGGATCGAGCGTCGCCGAATAGGTGTGGCCGGTTTCGAAGGCGTTATAGAACGTGCGCGTATCACGGCGGAAGCGCGCGGCCGTCGCGGCCTTGCGCAGCGCGATTTTCGGCGACGCGTTCTGCGTGTCGTCCATCTTCGCGAACGCAACGAGTTCTCCGCTGGGATCGGTCACGGCGATTGCTTCGGGCCAGCCGTGCCGCGCGGCTTCAGCCTCGGCGGCTTCGAGCGCCTGGTTGGCGCTTTGCAGGCTGATCGGCATGCCGTATGGAATATCGAACGGCGAGTGCGCCGGCAGGCCGCCCGCCGACGGTTGCGACGCGGGCGTCTGCGCGATGGCGTTCGTGCCGCTCAGTACCGCGCACAGCGAGAACAGCGCGGGCAACGAGGCTTGGATGATTCGCTTGCTGGTCATATTGGATTCCCGTGGTGTGGCCGATAAAAGGCGTCGAGCATTGGCGGTCGGTGACAGCTTCGCCCAATGCGCCAAACACATCGGGCGAAGCGCGTCACGTTCAGTCGAGCGAAGTCCAGCGCGTACCCAGCGCTTCCGTGATAGCGGCGCCGTCGAAGCGATACGCCATCAGCGCTGCAAAGCCGCGCCGTCCGTCGATCGACGCAGCCGCGCTCGTGAAGCCATGCTTCGCGATCATCGCGGCTTCGAGCGCGTCCGCTGCGGCCTTGCCGATCTCGATCGCTTCCATCGCGTGGTCCGCGTTGTGCGCGAGGCCCGCGGCTTGCGTTGCGGCGACGCCGAGCGCATGACGCGTGTGCACTTCGTCGAGACGAAGCAGGCGCGAGACCGCCAGCACCGCGCCCAGCAGGCCCACCGACGACGCCACGTTCCAGCGCGCGCGGAATTCAGCGCTATCGACCGCGCTGAGAATGCGCGCGGCGGCTTCGATACCGATCGCGGCGGCGGCGATCGCGTCGCTTTCGGACGAGCCGAGCGTGTCGCCGGCTGCGATCACGGCGGCGAGCACCGGCATCGCCGGCGACGCGGCGGCCTGCGTCGCCAGCGACGTGCCGAGAATCCATGCGCGGGTGCGCGAATCGGTCGTCGCGCTGCCTTGCGATTGCAGCAGTGCGCTGATCTGCTCGGTGGAGCGCGTCGCCGGATCGGTGATCAGGCGCGCGTGGGTGAGGGCGTCGCGGGCGGCGTCGAGTGCGGCGTCGGCCGAAGCGGGCAGCGTGGCGATGGCGAAGCCGACGAGCGCGTCGGAGACGACGGAATGTTGAGCGGCGTTATGCATGATTCAGTTCCTCAGACGGTGCGCAGAGTGCAAAGAGCGCGTCGAGATTGGCGGCGCTGTCGAGTGTCGCCACGACGGAAGCGAGTTGTGCGGCGACGCCGTCGCCAAGCAGCGGATCCACCAGCAGACGGACCTTGTTCATCAGTTCGTCATCGGTCAGCGGACGCGCGAGACTGCCGCGCGCATGTTCGACGTGATGCTCGACGACCGTGCCGTCCTTCAGCGTCGCCGCGATAAAGACTTCGTCGCGATTGACCGATGCGTCGGGCGCGAGCTTCGTCAGCGCGCGCACCGCCGTGACGTCGTCCTGCACCACGCGCGCGTCTTCGTATTGCGCGAGACCGACCTGGCCGTCGCACAGCGCGGCGGCCACGCCGTGAATCGCGCTGAAGCGCGCCTGCAGGCCGTCCTTCGGCTGCGGATTGCCCATCAGTTCGGGCACGAGCGGATGGCAGCGCAGCGTGATCGACTCGATGGACTGCACGTCGTCGATTTGCGGCGCGAGCGCCAGCCCCGCGTCGATCGCCGGATGCGCGACGATCCCGCACGGATACGGCTTGTACGTGTTGAAGAGCAGTTCCCAGCGCTCGCCGAACGCACCGTTCATCAGTTCGAAATCGACCTTGGTCGACAGCGAATGCGAGTAGCCGCCGGCGGCTTCGAAAATGTCGGCGGCGGCGCGCTGGCCTCGCTGCGCGAGACGCGCGGCGGCAATGCCGTTCGCGGCCGCCTTGCCGGGGTGATAGGGCTTGGTCATCGTGCCGAATGCTTCGCGCTGGCCGACGAACATCGAGGCCGCGATCGACACGGCTTGCGTCAATCCTGCTTCGTCGAGACCGAGCAGCAGCGCGGCCGTCACGGCGCAACCGATCACGCCGCACGTGCCGGTGATGTGCCAGCCGCGGTCGTAGTGTTCCGGCGAGATCGAGACGCCGACCCGCAACTGCGCTTCGCAGCCGAGCGTGAAAGCAGTCAGCGCGGCCGCGCCGGTGGGCCGCGTGTCGGGCGCAAGCGCCGTCAGCACGGCGAGCACCGAAGCGGCCGGGTGAATGACGGTCGCGAGATGGGTGTCGTCGAAATCGTCGAGATGTCCGGCAAAGCCGGTCGCGAGCGCCGAAAAATGCAGGTCGACTTTTTCGCTGCGGCCCGGCACGGGCGCGATCTGCGCGACGCCTAGCTCCTGGGCGGCGGCGAGGATCGCGTCGACACCAGGATGCTGCGATGCGCCGATCGAAGTGCCGATCACATTGATCAAGGAGCGCCTGGCTTCTTCTGCGACCGGAACCGGCAGCGGACGCTGCGCCAGTGCGAAAAGGCCGTGCGCGAATGCGGCGGCGATGGAACTCATTGAGACAACTCCTCCAGACGAATGCCGTTGGTCTTCGGCCCTAGCAGCCCGACCATCACGACGATCACAAACATGGCTGACGAAATCAGCACGAACACGGCGGGCACGCCTGAATGCTTCAGCAATGCCGCCACCCAGAAACCGACGAAGATCGAACTCAGACGGCTCCAGCTAAAAACGAAACCGACGGCGCGGGCGCGAATCCGGGTCGGATACAGCTCGGCCTGATAGGTGTGAAAGATGCCGATCAGCCAGTTGTTCGCGATGGTCACGGCGCCGCCGAACAGCAGGATCAGCACGGGTTCGCGCACCATGCCGAACAACACGCCGGCCACCGCGACGACGATCGCGCAGCCGACCAGTTGCCACTTGCGCTGGACGCGTTCGGCGCACGCCATCGCGCCGAGTGCGCCGAGTGGCGTCGCGAACGCGATCACCATTGTGTAGAGCAGCGAATGCGTGATCGTGATGCCCTTCGTGTAGAGCAGCACCGGCACCCACGCGCCGAATCCGTACACGCCGAAGGTCTGGAAGAAGTTGAAGAACGACAGCATCACCGTGCGGCTGAAGTAGCGCCCCTTCCACATCTCCGACCATGAACCGCTGTGCTCGCCGGCCGGCGGTTCCGGCGTGTGTTGCGCGGGCGCCTGCAACGCGCGTCCGGTTTCGGCGACCACGCGGGCCTCGATCGCATCGACGATGGCGCGCGCCTCATCGACACGGCCTTTGCTTTCGAGCCAGCGCGGCGATTCCGGCAGCCCGCGCCGCATGAACCAGATCAGCACGGCGCCCGCCGAGCCGATGATCATCACCCAGCGCCAGCCTTCGAGACCGAGGATTGTGTGCGGCACGAGCAGGAACGACAGCACGGCGACTGTCGGCACGGAAGTCAGGATCACGAGGATGCTGAACGCGCTGTAACGGCCGCGCGCGTGATGCGGCGTCAGCTCGGAGATATAAGTGTCGACAGTGATGAGCTGCACGCCGATTCCGAGGCCCGCGACGAAGCGCCAGAGATCCATGGATTCCGGCGAATGCTGGAACGCGGCGGCGAAGGTCGCGACCGAATAGATCAGCATCGCGCAGGTGAACACGGCGCGTCGTCCGAAGCGGTCGGTGAAGCCGCCCAGCGCCACCGTGCCGACGAACATCCCGGCGAAAAACGAGCCGAGAAAGCTGGCGAAGCCGTTGACGTCGAACAGGCCGACCGTGGTGGCGCGGTACAGACCACTGCCGATGAGTCCCAGTGAGATATAGGCCGCCATGAACATTTCGTAAAACTCGAACCAGCCGCCGATCGCGATGCGCGCGACGAGACCGCTGAAATAACGCGTCGGCGGCAGGCGGTCGAGCCGCGCCGAAACGCTGGCCTCGACGCCGGGTGTGCCGGCGATCTCCTTTTCGATGTACATGCTTGCGTCTCCGATCTGGACTTGGCGTCCTATATTGGTAGTGTCGACACTTTCGCCAAGTGTATGGCGAATCTCGGATCAATTTCAAGATAAATTCGATAAACTGTGCACACTTGTGGAAATCGGGCAGGCAGCCGTACCGGGTTGGCCGGGCGTCGGTTTGCTAGAATCCGTCCACGCAGCCGGGCGGCACGCCAAGAGATATCGAGGAATAACGGGATGGACGAAACTGTCGACACACGCGACGAAGAGGAGCAGGGCGACGCATCGCCGGTCGGGGAGATCGTCGACTGGGTGGCGCGCGGCATCATCGAAGGCCGGCTGCAACCGGGCGATGACCTGAATTCGGTCGATCTCGCGAAACGTTTCAACGTCAGCCGCACGCCGGTGCGCGAAGCGCTGTTCGTGCTGAACCGCGAACGGCTGGTCGACTGGTCGCCGCGGCGGCGCCCGCGCGTGTCGTCGATGACCCTCACGGAAGTGCGCGAGATCTATCAACTGCGCGTGCTGTTATACGGGCAGGTGTCGCTCGCGATCGTCGAGCACGCCACCGCCGAAGACATCGAGTCGTTGTGGCGCGCGCACGCGCGTCTAGCCGACGCGGCCGCGCGCGCCGATGTCGACGGTTATTTCTGGGGCAACGTGGCGTTTCGGGATGAAGAGCTACGGGTGAGCCGCAATGGCATTTTCAAGGAAGTGCTCGATTCGATGCGGATGCGCACCAACCGTCTGCGGCACCTCAGCACGTCGTTGCCCGGACGGATGCAGCGCTCGTGCGCCGATCACCAACGGCTGTGCGAGGCGTATGCGGAGCGCGACGGCACGCTCGCGGCGGCGCTCAACCGGTCGATCGTATTGACTGCATTGCAGGCCATCGAGCAGGTGTGGGAGACGGAATTCGGTAAGGGTTGACGCGCGTCTTCGGCGCGCCTTGGAGCAACCCCGGTTTCATTCAGCTAGATGTTGTCAACGCTGAATCTTCGTTATGCCGCCCGGTGGGCTTCAGGATGAAGTTCGGTCCCGTGCGTTTAGCAACAAGCACGGGACCTGCACGGCATGTCACTTATTTGCCGAAGTATGGCGTGCAGAAGCTGACCGGACCGACACAGGTCGATCGCATCGCCGTGTGCGCCGAACCACCTGACGACGTGCTGTTCGCCGGCACACCGCCGTAGCCCTGCGTCGTCGGTTGGTCACCCGATTGCGCCGCGACTTTTGCTTCGGCGGCCTGGATGTCGGCCGGATAGTCGGGGTCGCTGGCTCGCGCCGGGTTATAGCCGGCCTGTTCCACCTGCACGAGGTCGCTGCGGACCTCGGCACGTGTCACCGGACCGTCGGATTGCGCGAAGCTGAGCACCGGAGCGGACAAGGCGGCAGCAGCAAGGGCGAGGCAAACAATAGCTTTCTTCATGATCTAGACTCCGAAATAAATACGATGGGTGACTGATGGAAATTCGCTGAATAGCAGCAGCTGCTTCGACGCTACTGGTATTGCGCGGGTCTTTCTTCTCTGAGCGTCTGGAAGCCATATTGCGCTTCTGCAAATGACGCGATCCCCACCGGTTCATTACGAAAATGACATGTAGAGCCTGCCCCTGGTCCCCAGGTTCTGGACGCTTACTCGAGCACCGCCTCGATCAGGCGCGGGCCACGCTGCGCTATCGCCGAGACGAACGCCTGCTCGAACGCGCGGCGGGAATTCGCGCGGACAGCGGCGACACCCAGGCCTTGTCCAATCGAAACCCAGTCCAACGTCGGAGTGCCCAGATCGAGCATGGCCCCCGAACCCGGTCCATTCGAAGACGCGCCCACCCGAACCAGCTCGTTGTTCAGCACCTTGTAACCGCGATTGGCGAACACCACGGTCACAATGTCGAGGTCTTCGCGCGCCTGGGTCCAGAGCGACTGCACGGTGTACATCGCGCTGCCGTCGCCGACCAGCGTCACAACCTTGCGGTCCGGACGCGCAATAGCGGCACCGGTCGACACCGCCATCATGCTGCCAATCGCGCCGCCGGTCAGGTTGAGAAAATCATGTGGCGCGGTGTTGTTCAGGAGGTCGTAGTAAGGCAGCGTCGACGAAATGCCCTCATCGGCCACGATCGCGTTCGTGGGCAGGTGCATGGCCACGATCTGCGCAATGCTTTTCGCGTCGAGTGCGCCGTCGAGCGACAACTGCATCGCTTGCCGCGTGACGACGCGTCCCTCGACGCCTTGTGCATCCACGGCATCCATGAGCGCTGCCAGTGCGGCCGCGCCATCTTCGTGCGGATGGCTTAGCACAGCGATCTCGCAGCCGTCGGGCGTCAGCCAGCTGGGTTTGTCGGGATACGCGAAGAAACTGACTGGGGGACGTGCGCCGACCAGAATCAGCAGTTCTGTCCCGGCCAGGAATTCAGTGGCGTGCTCGCCGAAGTAGGGAAGCCGCTCGACCTGTACGCGACCCGCGCCGCGTTCCAAACGAGGTGCAAACGTATCGGACACCAGCCGCGCCCCGGTCTTCGCCGCGATCTTGCCCGCCGCTACCAGACCTTCGCCGAGAAGCGCGTCGCCTCTAACGAGGAGGACCGCCTTTAACCCTGCCTGCAGCTTGCTGGCTACGCGATCGATAGTCGAACCGGCCGCGTGGGTGCGTGGCTGAAGCGGCAGTGGAGTTGCAACTTCAACTGCGGGGTCCCAGGCGGTGTCGGCCGGGAGAATCAGCGTTGCGATCTTCCCTGGCGCCTCCCGCGCTGCGCGGACGGCGCGTGCCGCATCCGCGCCGACAGAACGGGCGCTCGTGGACGAATGCACCCAGTCCGACACCGGGCGTGCAAAGCCGGCGATATCCGAGGCGAGCGGCGCGTCGTACCTCGCATGCGACGACGCGTGGTCCCCGACGATATTCACGATCGGACTGGACGCGCGGCGCGCGTTGTGGAGATTGCTCAGACCGTTTGCCAGCCCCGGTCCCAGATGCAGGAGCGTGGCGGCCGGCTTGCCGGCCATGCGTGCATAGCCGTCGGCGGCGCCCGTGACGACGTTTTCCTGAAGACCGAGCACGGGTCGCATTTCTTTCACCGCATCGAGCGCTGCAACGAAATGCATTTCCGATGTGCCCGGGTTTCCAAAACAGACTTCCACGTCGCTGGCAACCAGCGACTTCAGCAGACTTTCTGCACCGTTCATGGTGTTGCTCCAAAGATGTCGAAAAGGGGGGCGCCGCTGTCTGATGGATTCGGACGCAGTGCCGGCTTGACGACCATTCTCGGTAGTCCTACTGTGAGTAACAATCAAGTCGGATTGGAAACTTAGTTACATCATGCGTAAAAATCTGGATTACGGACTGCTTCACGCGATGACGGCATTTGTCAGGGTGGTGGATGCCGGAACCTTCACATCCGCCGCCGAGCAGATGGAGCTCACGACCGCGCAGATCTCGCGGCTCGTCTCAGGACTGGAGGAGCGCCTGCGCACCAAGCTGCTGCAGCGAACGACCCGCCGGATTGCGCTCACCAGCGCCGGCGAGACGTATGTGATTCAGTGCCGCGATATCCTCGAGCGCGTGAATGTGGCGGAGGCGTACGCATCCGGGGCGACGATCGAGCCGGCGGGGCGGCTCAGGGTTCAATGCATGGGTAGCTTCGGGAATTACTATGTGGTCCCGCTGATCGCTGAATTTTGCGCAGCGTTTCCCAAAGTGAGCATCGAGTACGCGACTTCGCAGTACGCGCCGGCGCTGCTTGCGGAGGGAATCGATGTGGGCATTTACCTGTCGCGACAGCTGTCGGATTCGGGATTGGTGGCGCTGTCGCTGGGTACGGTGTTCGGTGTCATGTGCGCGGCGCCTGCCTACATACAACAGTACGGTGCGCCCCGGCATCCGCGCGACCTGGCGGACCATGCCTGCATTCGGCTGATCAATCCTTCCGTCACCTCGGAGTGGGAACTGATGTCGGGCAAGCGGGCATATCAGGCGCAAGCCGTCGGTCCCATCATCGCGGACAATCCCGACGTTCTTCTGAAGACCGCGGAGCAAGCCAGCGGTATAGCATTGTTGCCGTGGTTCACCGTCAAGGATTCGATTCGTGACGGGCGTCTGGTTCGCGTTCTTCCGTCGTGGCGGTCGCCTGATGTCACTGTCTCCGCCTTGTATCCCTCCAGACACTTTCTCGATGCCAAGACCAAGGCGTGGCTCGATCTGCTCAAGGCCCGAGTGACGCCCGCGCTGATCGACGATGCCTCGATGTTTCGGTGACGCGGAAGGCTCGCGGCCGCCGTCAGCGCTGCCCGCCATACCGTATGACCCATTCACCGCCGACCGGCCGCGCCGGGCGAAGAATCATGCCATGCGTTAATGCATGACAGGTGTGCAGATTTGTAAGTTTTCAGACCGATTTGCATGGGCCATCATTCGCTTCATCTGCTTTTTCCCTTACCGGTGTTTGCAAGGAGCGTTCACCATGACTATGCAAGCCCTCGTTCTCTCCCAGTACAACGGACCGCTCGAACTCACTACCCTGGCGCGCCCCGAGCCGTTGCCTGGCCAGGTGCTGGTGCGCATCGCGGCGGCCGGTCTGAATCCGCTCGACACGAAAATCCGTGCAGGCGGCGCCGCCCATGCCAAACATCCGCTGCCGCTGGTGCTTGGCATCGACATGGCCGGCGTGGTCGAGGCGGTGGGCGCGGGCGTAACCCGCTTCAAAGCGGGCGATGAGGTTTACGGCATGACGGGCGGCGTCGGCGGCATCCAGGGTTCGCTTGCGCAATATGCCGCCGTTGACGCGGATCTGCTCGCGCTGAAGCCCTCCAATCTGTCGATGCGCGAAGCCGCCGCGCTGCCGCTGGTGTTCATCACCGCCTACATGGGGATCGTGGATCGCGCGAAGCTTCAGGCCGGACAGACCGTGCTCGTGCAGGGCGGTGCGGGTGGCGTGGGTCACGTGTCGGTGCAACTGGCGCGGGCGCTCGGAGCGCGAGTGTTCGCCACGGCGAGCTCGCGCGATCACGACGAGCTCACGCGCCTCGGCGCGACGCCGATCGACTATGCCGCCCAGAATGTCGAGCAATACGTCGCGCAGCATACCGGCGGCGCGGGTTTCGATCTGGTCGCCGACACGGTGGGCGGTACAACGCTCGATGCATCGTTCGCGGCGGTCAAGCATTTCGGCCATGTCGTCAGCGCGCTCGGCTGGGGTACACATGCACTTGCGCCGCTGTCGTTTCGCGAGGCGACCTACTCCGGCGTGTTCACCCTGCATGCGCTGCTGACCGGCGAGAATCGGGCGCATCACGGCGAGATGCTGGGCGAGGCGACGCGGTTCGCCGAAGCGGGTCGATTGACGCCGCGGCTCGATCCGCGCCGCTTCGATCTTCGCTCGGCTGAGCGCGGATACGACGCAATCACCGATCGCAGCGCGCGCGGCAAAATCGTCGTCGATATCGAGTGACGCCGGTCTCGCGAGTCGGCGAACGCGAGTGATTTCAGCGGCGGCCAGATGCCTGTCAGGTGTTGGCGAGTCTGTCGACGACCACGTCGATCAGCGCCCGCAACCGCCCAAGCCGCCGAAGGTCGCGATGGTAGCCGAGCCAGACCTCGCGGCCCGGCGGCGTTTCGCCGAGGTCGATGCGCCGCAGGCCCGGCGTGTTGTCGCCCAGCGCGCACGGCAGGACCGCGAAGCCGCCGCCCTCGGCGCACATGCGCGCCTGGACACCACGATTGTTGCTGGCGTACGCGACCCGCGCATTCGGCAGCATGCGGCGGATCCAAGTCACATCGGGCAACGCCTCGAAGGCGCTGTCCATCGTGATGAGCGATTGCCCCGCGCCATCGCCGGCGTGCGGCGCCACCAGATCGACGTGCCCGTACAGCGCGTAGTTCAAATCCATGATTTTTCGCTGGATGACGTCGGGTTCGTCGAACGGCGTGATGCGAAACACGAGATCCGCTTCACGGCGCGAGAGACTGTAGCGTCGCGAATCGGTGATCAACTCGATCGCGAGCTGCGGATGCCGCGAGAGGAACCCGGCGAACACGGGTGTGAGCACATGAATGCCGAACCAGTCCGAAGACGACACGCGCAGCAACCCCGTCAACTGCTGCGTGGTTCCTGCGAGCGAACGTGTGAACGCGAGCGCCTCTTCCTCCATTCGTTCCGCGAAACTCAACACCGCATTGCCTTCGTCGGTCAGGACGAAGCCGTCGGCGGTGCGCTGGAACAGCGCCTGGCCGACCGCGTTTTCGAGCGCACGCAGCCGGCGGCCCATGGTGGGCTGGGTCTGTCCCAGTTGGCGCGCGGCTGCGCCCAGTGTGCCGCAACGGGCAATCGCGAGAAACACGCGGACATCGCCCCAGTCCATGGTCATTTCGTTCATAGCAGGATGTGCTCGTGCGACAGGCGGGCTTATCGTACCGAACTTCGAGGTTTGGCGGTGGGCGATGCCGACGACCACGTCATCTTCGGAACGGTCTTGCTTAACGGGCAGGAACATCGGCAAGCGTGCGGCGACCGGCGAATCTCGCTCACATACTCACGAAAATTTCTGCCTTAGCGACCACGTCGATACCGGGTACGCTGGACGTGCCGAGTCAGTCAGTACGCCGGGCGTGCTCTGCGCACTAGTGGCTCAATCCTGCCTGTAACGTTAAACGGAGACGACATGATCCAGATGATCGATATTGGGGCGGTCGCCGGCGACACGCCCGAAGGATATTCAAACAAGGTACTGACGAGCGTAAATGACCACGACGTCCATTTGAGCGTGATGGACGCGCCATTTTTCTGGCACTTTCATCCGAATTCGGACGAAACATTTTTCGTCGTCGAAGGCGTTCTTTCCATCGATTTCGAAGACGGGTCAATCGACCTGCAAGCCGGCCAATTGCTGACCGTGCCTGCGGGCACGCACCATCGAACGCGGGCGGTTGGTGCGCGCTCCGTGAATCTCACGGTTGAAAAGCACGATGCGACGACTGTCCAGTGCGATGCGCCGCCGCATTGGACAGGGCGTCCTGAGTGCTAGCAGGGCGATGATCGGCGACTATCCACGCTCCGCCTGGCAAGGCGCGCTCACCACGGCAGGCCGTCCGACGATCGCCAGCGCCAGCAGCACCGCCGCCAGTTCGCAAGCCGCCGCGACCCATCCGAGGCCGGCCACGCCGCCATGAGCCAGGGTTAGCGCGCCGAGCGCGGCGCCCATCGAGAAGCCGATGTACATGAAGGATGCATTGAGCGACAGCACGATCGACGCGACCTTCAGGCCGCCGATGTCGATGAGCCGCGCCTGCTGCGCCGGATAGAACGCCCAGTGCGCGACGCCCCACAACGCGATGGCCGCGAGCACGGGCAGCAATGCGGCGGCGGGTGACAGGAAGCGTGCGCTGATCGACAGCGTGGCAAAGGCGAGGCCCGACAACGCGATCGTCGGCACGATCACGGCCAGCGGCCCGAACCGGTCGCTGGCGTTGCCGCCGGTCACGACGCCGGCCGCGGCAGCGAGACCCCACATGAACATCACCATGCCGATCTGCGTACCGGCCAGACCGGCGACGCTGGCGAGAAACGGCGAGAGGTAGGTGTAGACCGTATAGGCGCCGGTGGCCCAGAGCGTGGTCGTCAGCAGCGTGGCCAGCACGACCGGGTTGCGCGCCACCGCGATGCGCTCGCGCAGCGTTGCAACCGGGATGCCCGCTCCAATGTCGCGCGGAAGACCGATGACCAGCCCGGCCGCGGCGAGCGTCGCCAGTCCGGCGACGCCGGCAAACGTCATGCGCCAGCCGAGCGCATGGCCGACGACCGCGCCGAGGGGCACGCCGAGTGCGATGGCGATCGTGATGCCGCCGTTCACCACCGCGATTGCACGGCCACGGCGTTCGGGCGGCACGATCACGCTCGCCAGCGCATTCGCGCCCGGCACATACAGACCGGCGGACAGCGCCAGCAGCACGCGCGCGCCCATCAGCGCCCAGAAGTTCGGTGCGACAACGGCGAGTACGTTGGAGAGCGCGAAGGCGATCATGCTTGCGAGCAACAAGGTGCGGCGATTCAGACTGCCGCTTAGCGCCGTCAACACCGGCGAGCTGAGGCCATAGGCCAGAGCGAAAACGGTGACCAACTGGCCCGCGGTTTCGATCTTCACCGAGAGGTCGGCAGCGAGTCCGGGCAAGAGCGGCGAGATCATGAAGCCTTCGGTGCCGATCGCGAAAGCGCCGAGCGCCAGCCAGTAGATCGGAGCGGGAAGAGCGGAGGTAGCGTGTGCGGATTTCATGCAATGCCTCAAGGCGAAAGTGATGCGTTGCATGATTCTGAGGGCGGCGTTCGCGGCCATCAATATGCTAGAGTTCCCGACTTATCGGACACCAATGTCCGCAATCGTGGGGACGCGGCGTGGACAGTCTCAACGCATTGAAAGTCTTTTCCCGCGCCGCTGAACTGCGCAGTTTCACCGATGCCGGCCAGCAGCTCGGCCTGTCTTCGTCCGCGGTCGGCAAAGCGGTGGCGCGGCTCGAGAAGCGTCTCGGCGTGCGCCTTTTTCACCGCAGCACGCGCAGCATCACACTGACGCAGGAAGGCCAGCAGTTCCTCGAGAGCTGTCGCCGCATCTTTTCCGAAATCGACGCGATCGAATCCGGCTTCGCGCAATCCAAAGGCGCGCCCAAGGGCCGGCTTCGCGTGAGCTTGCCGATGGTCGGCATGCTGATGATGCCGACCTTGAGCGGCTTCATGCGCGCCTATCCCGAGATCGAACTGGATCTGGATTTCAGCGATCACCTGGTCGATGTCGTCAACGACGGGTTCGACGTCGTCGTGCGCACCGGCGACGCGAGCGACTCGCGGCTGATCGCGCGCACGCTCGGCGCTTACCGGCTTCAACTCGTCGGCGCGCCGTCTTACTTCGCTCGCGCCGGCACGCCGTTGAAACCCAAGGACCTGTTGAATCACGCCTGCCTGCATCACCGTTATCCGACCAGCGGCAAGTTGCAGCGCTGGCCTTTGGTGACGCCGGCTTCCGGCAATGACGTGGCGCTGCCCGTGACGGCCTCGTCGAGCACGATCGAGCCGCTGATTGCACTCGCCGAGGAAGGGCTCGGCGTGACCTGCGTGCCGGACTTTGCGATCCGCCGGCAACTTGCCGATGGCAGCCTCGTGATGGTGCTGGATGAGTACGTCGAACACAGCGGCGTGTTCCGCGCGGTGTGGCCGTCGAGTCCGTACGTGTCGCCCAAGCTGAGGGTCTTTGTCGATTTCCTCGCGGCGAATCTGCTGCCTGCTGCGGATGCGAAACGGCTCAGAACTCCGGCAAGAGGCAAGCGCTCGTAGCGTTCGAAGCTGTTGTACCGATGCCGGGCGAGTGGTGAACTTCAGACCGATACGATGAATCGGTGAATTGACCTTGGGCGTATCCGGTCCGAACTGCTATCTTGAGTGAGTGTCATCAGTACAGTCGGCGGTCGAGCGCCGCATATGCGCTGAAAAATCCCTGCTTAGAGGTGCATGATGGTCGAAGTTACCTGGCTTGTCGTGGCTGACGGAGGTCGCGCGCGTGTTTTCCGGATGCCTGGGCTCACGCTGGACTTGCAGGAGGTCGAAGTTCTCGTCAACGATGAATACACCGGTACGGTCTTGACTGAAAAAGATCGGGAGAAGTTTGCAAAGCGCGTGGGTGACTACCTGGAGGAGGGGCGGCTCCATCAACTCTACAATCGGCTGCGCCTCGCCATCGAGGCGAAATTCCTCGGCATGGTGCGTTCGAATCTGAGCGAGGACACGCGTCGATTGATATTCGAGCAGATCAGCGAGGATCTGTTGGCGCTCAGTACCCAGGAAATCGAGGCACGTCTGCGCAAGCAGTGATCGGCTGAGAGGGAATTTCACCGGGCCTGCAAGGATTTTGCAAGCGCGGCCATGAGACGTTCAGGAGCTGATCTCGGGCCCGTGCGATTTTTCTTCCGCATCGCGGAACCAGACCTCTGCGCGAGACCTGGCGCTGACCCAGGAGTGCGGTTGCGGCGTCTCGAACTCACGATCGATGAACCGGCGGCCCCATTCGACCGCGTCTCTAATCGCTTCTTCTTCAGTCAGCCATTCAGGTTGAACGGTCATCGGGCGAATATCGACGACTTTTCCCGCGCCATTCTTCAGGCTCACGCTCGCGATCCATGCGCCGAACTTGTTGGTCTCGGGGCGCACGACCATCTCAAACTCGCCGTAAAAAACAGTAGATGCTGGCATCGTTTTCTCCTTTAGCGAGCGGGTCTCTGCTCAGCGCCATCATGCCGTAATCTCAGCATTCCGACACAAAGAAAATTGCGTTTGAATGGCGCACGCCGACCGTATTTCGCCGATAGTTAGCATTGGAGAAACCTACGTTCACCGGGTCGTGACTTGCTCATAGAATCCCATGTGGCGTGCCGCACGCGAAGACGCGTACTCGTATGAAGAAATCGTGGGCTCAACTGATCTTTGGTAAGGAGGCGTTATGGCACAAGAATTCTCATATCGACGATTCCTGTTTTCCGCAACGATCTCGCCTCTGCAAGGGAGCCGGGGCATAGTCACCGTCGACGTCACGACCTCGGACGCTGAACGCGTCGCCGATCTCGGCACGCAGCGTTTCCTTCACGTGGAGCGATGGGTGGAAAGAAACGATCCCGCTTTCCTTCAGGTCGTGGTCGACGAATGCAAAGTGACTGTCGACCATTACGCGGACAACGTCGACGATAGTTGACGCGTCTTTGGACACCGGTAGCGGATGAGGGCCCGATCCGATGCCGATCAGTTGCGCAGCATGCTCGCGGCGATATTCACGCACAGACCCAGCACGGCAACGTTGAAATAGAAAGACAGGATCGATTGCGCGAGCACACCGCGCCGGGCGCTGCGCCCTCGCAGGCTGATGTCCGCGGTCTGCGACGCAACCGCGATCGTGAAGGAGAAGTACAAAAAATCCCAATAGTCCGGTACGAGTGTGTTATCGGGGAAGGCGAGCGCGGACGCATTCGGATCGGAGCCATAGTAGAGCCGCGCGTAGTGCATCGTGAAGATGGTCGGGATCAGAAACCAGGCGCCGAACAATGTCAGTCCTGTCAGCAGCGAATGCAACACCTTCGATTCGAAGGTCAGATCTTTGGTGGTGCCGAGCTCCAGCACGATCGCGAGAATGCTGGCAATGGTCGCCGCGCAAATCACCGTCAGTACCGTGACCGCATTCTGGTCCTCGCGCCGGGCGTGGCTTCGCACGTCTTCTTCGCTGGCGAAGGCCATGTGGAACCAGATCATGACGAGGTACGTCCAGATCGCGATGTCCCAACCGAGCAGCAGGCGCGCCGTGATCCGTATCGAGGCTGGCGCGAGCATGCAGGCGCTCAAACCGGCGAGCAGACCGATCATCATGTGCGGCCGGTTGCGAAGCACCTGGGGATATAGACTCATTGTATGAACGGAGCGCCGCGGATATCTGTTCCGGTGATTCTAGTCATTGAGACCTTAACTTGCATGAGGTGGTGACAATGCAGGAATTCGATTTCTACATTAACCTGAAGAAGCCGACACTCGGACTCTATGTACGCAATGGCGCGGGCCTGCCCGACCTCGCCGACAAGAGCGACTGGCAATTCGAGGGGCATGTCTGGCAAAGCGAACTGACACCCGAACTGCTGAAAGGACTCGAGGCCAACGGCCACGTATTTCAGGAACTGGGTGCGTGACGCCTGGCTCTACGGCGAGTAGAGCGAATCAAGCTGAGGGAGAAGACCATGCCGGAGCAACAGGGTGAGCTGAGTGACGAGTTCATCGCGCAGCAGCGCAAGCGCCTCGAGGCGCTGCGTCGGGAACTGCTGGGCGGAGAGGAAGATACGATCGCAGACCAGAGAACGGCTCAGGAGGAGCATGGCGACGAGGCCGAGGAGTATGAGGACGAAGCGCAGGGCATGGCACAGAATGAGATCAACCAGTCGCTGCATGACGTGAACGACCAGCGCGTTGCCGATATCCAGCGTGCGCTGCGGAAGATCGACGAAGGCACCTACGGTCTCTCCGATGAAAGCGGCCAGCCGATCCCCAAAGAGCGGCTCGAGGTCATGCCTGAGGCGATCCTCACCGTTACGGAGCAGAGCCGCCGAGAGACCGGCAAGTAGGGGCATTCACGCGCGTTCAAGCGCGTCATCTCGCAGCCTGATAGCGTTGGGCATGCCTGCCAATGCCTATCATCGGAAAAACCAATGTTCCCTTACTAACGATCCACTCATAGAATTCAAGGGCGGTTTTTTAGGTTCGTTATGCCAATCATGTGGTGATCAGGCGCGTAGCGCGAACACGCGAGCGCATGCCGGTTGCCGGAAGCCGCTCGCGCGTCTCTTTCTCTCCGAAAGAGACGCCGGCATTTGAACGCTGACCGGCGAAGCATCGGTCCCTGGCGCACAACAAATCGAAAGGCCGGCGACAGGTTTCGAGCATTCGCCCCACACATGAACGCGTCCCATAACCTTCAACAACGTCGGATGCCTTAACTGATAAAGGTGAATTTACGATGCCCGCCCTTTGCGAAATCTGTAACGCCCGTCCCGCTGTCGCCCGTGTGACCGTTGTGCAGAACGGCCAGCGGAAAACTTTATCGATCTGCGACTACGACTATCGGCAATTAATGCGGCACCAGAGCATGGCGAACCCGTTCGACTCGCTGCTGGGAGGAGGCGGTCTGTCGCGGTTCTTCGGCGGTCTTGGCGGCGCGGCCGAGGAAGATGACGAGGACGAAGGGTTCGCCGCGGAGCTGCCGCGCGAATCGGTCGACGCAACCGACGCTTTCAGCGAACAGACGCTCGAATTGTTGCAGCGTGCGGCGGAAAAAGCCCATGAGCTTCAACGCACCGAACTCGACACCGAGCACCTGCTTTACGTGCTGGCGGACACGGACGTGTGCGCGGCGCTGCTCAAGGAACTCAAGTTGTCGCCGCAGGACATCAAAGGCTATATCGATCAGCATGCCCAGAAGGGCACCGCGAATCCCGATGCGCCGATCGAGAAGATGACCATCTCGCCTCGCATGAAAAAAGTGTTCCAGAACGCGTTCCAGGCATCGCGCGATCTGGGTCATTCCTATGTCGGCCCGGAGCATTTGCTCATTGGGCTTGCGGCGGTGCCGGACAGTATCGCGGGCACCTTGCTGAAGAAGTACGGCGTGACGCCGGAATCGCTGCGGCAGAAGGTGGTGAAAGTGGTCGGCAAAGGTGCCGAGGACGGCCGCGTCGACACGCCGACCGGCACGCCCACGCTCGACAAGTTCGGGCGTGACCTCACGGCTCTCGCGCGGCAGGGTAAGCTCGACCCCGTGCTGGGTCGCGCGCAGGAAATCGAAAGTACGATCGAGGTGCTCGCGCGGCGCAGGAAGAACAATCCGGTGTTGATCGGCGAGCCCGGGGTCGGCAAGACCGCGATCGTCGAAGGTCTGGCGCAGCGTATCGTCAACGACGACGTCCCCGAAAATCTGCGCGGCAAGCGGCTCGTCGAGGTCAACATCAATTCGATGGTGGCGGGTGCGAAGTATCGCGGCGAGTTCGAAGAACGCGCAAAAACGCTGATCGACGAAGTGACGGCAAAGAAGGACGAACTGGTTCTGTTCATCGACGAATTGCACATGATCGTGGGTGCTGGCCAGGGCGGCGGCGAGGGTGGCCTCGACATCGCGAACGTGCTCAAGCCGGCGCTGGCCCGTGGCGAACTCAGTCTGATCGGCGCGACGACGCTCAACGAATACCAGAAATACATTGAAAAGGACGCCGCGCTCGAGAGGCGCTTTCAGCCGGTGCTGGTGCCCGAGCCGACCGTCGAGCAGACCATCGTCATTCTGCGCGGGCTTCGCGACAAGCTCGAAGCGCATCATCAGGTGACGTTTGCGGATGATGCGTTCGTCGCCGCCGCCGAAATGTCGGACCGTTACATCACGTCGCGCTTTTTGCCCGACAAAGCCATCGACCTGATTGACCAGGCGGCCGCGCGCGTGCGCATCGGCGCCACCTCGCGTCCGGCGGACATCCAGGAACTCGAAGCCGAAATCGCCCAGCACAGGCGTGAGCAGGATTATGCGTCCTCGCGCAAGCGCTATGACGAAGCGAAGAAGTTCGAGGAACGTATCGGCGAAAAGCAGACGAAACTCGACGAGCAGATGGAGGCATGGCAGCGCAAGACCGGCTCGGAAACGCTCGAAGTGACGGTGGCGGCAATCGCCGAAGTGGTGTCGCGTCTCACAGGCATCCCGGTCACGGAACTGACACAGGAAGAACGCCAGAAGCTGCTGGACATGGAGAACAAGCTGCGCGAACGCGTGGTCGGCCAGGACGACGCGGTGGTCGCCGTGAGCGACGCCGTGCGCCTCTCGCGCGCGGGACTCGGGCAGGCGAACCGGCCTATCGCGACCTTCCTGTTCCTCGGTCCGACCGGCGTCGGCAAGACCGAACTCGCGAAGGCGCTGGCGGAAACGGTGTTCGGCGATGAACAGGCCGTCATTCGGATCGACATGTCCGAGTATATGGAACGTCACGCCGTAGCGCGCTTGATCGGCGCGCCGCCGGGCTATGTCGGTTATGACGAGGGCGGCCAGTTGACCGAGCGGGTCCGGCGGCGGCCGTATAGCGTGATTCTGCTCGACGAGATCGAGAAGGCGCACGCGGACGTGAGCAACGTGCTGCTCCAGGTATTCGACGATGGCCGGTTGACCGACGGGAAGGGCCGCGTGGTGGACTTCAGCAACACGATCATCATTGCGACGAGCAATCTCGGCGCGCACATCATCATGGACAACCTCGAGAAACCCGAGGGAGAACGCCTCGCCGAAAAGGCGATGCGCGAAGAATTGATGGGCGTGCTGAAGGGGCACTTCCGTCCGGAATTCCTGAATCGGATCGACGAGGTGATCGTCTTCCACGGACTCTCGCGCGAGAATATTCGCTCGATCGTGCAGATCCAGCTCGAACGGGTCACGCGCACCGCGGCGGCGCAAGACATTACGCTCAGGATGGACGAATCTATTGTCGATCACCTTGCTGACGCCGGCTATCGGCCGGAATTCGGTGCCCGTGAACTGAAACGCCAGATCCGCCAGGAACTGGAAACGCGACTCGCCAAGGAGATTCTCAACAGCGACCTGAAGTCGGGCGACAGTGTCGAGGTCAGCTACGACAAGGACAGCGGCGAAGTGAAGTTCACTCGTAGCGAGGCGCCGCCGCCTAAGGCGAAGCGCGCCAATAGCCGGGCAAAGAAAAAGTCGTCCGACGAAGTCAGCAGCACTGAGTCCACGCAAGGCGCCGGGTCCTGAATACAGGGCGTGAGCAACGGGCAAGTGCACGCTGCGCGCATGTCGGCGGTGTGGCGCGTATTATCCGGAAGCGGACGTGCTGATGCCTCTCGAGTTCATCGACGAACGGGGAGACAAGAGGCGCACGGCACGTCAGCTGAGTGATGCCTCAGCTTCACGAGGCATTTATCTTCACGCAAGTGCCGGTACAACCTGGAGCCGCCGATCAATCATGGAAATCTTCGATGCATTCCACCTCGCCAGGTTGCAGTTTGCATTTACGGTTTCATTTCATATCATTTTCCCCGCGATCAGTATAGGAATGGCCAGTTTCCTCGCCGTGCTGGAGGGGCGATGGCTGCTGACCGGCGACGTGGTCTACAAGGACATGTTTCTGTTCTGGTCGAAGATCTTTGCGGTCGGCTTCGGCATGGGCGTGGTGTCAGGCGTGGTGATGGCCTACGAGTTCGGCACCAACTGGAGTGGATTTTCCACCATAGCCGGCAACGTCACAGGGCCGCTCCTGACTTATGAAGTATTGACGGCATTCTTTCTCGAGGCCGGCTTTCTCGGCGTCATGCTGTTCGGCTGGCAGCGGGTGAGTCCACGCGCGCACTTTTTCGCCACGCTGATGGTGGCGGTCGGCACGTTGCTTTCCACGTTCTGGATTCTGGCGTCGAATAGCTTTATGCAGACGCCGCAAGGATTCGCCATGGAGAACGGCCGGATCGTGCCGGTCGACTGGATGAAAGTGATTTTCAACCCGTCTTTCCCGTACCGGCTCGCGCATATGACCATCGCCGCGTTCATTGTTGCGGGCTTCATCGTCGCCGCGTGCGGGGCGTGGCACCTGTTGCATGGCCGGCGCGACGGACCCATCAGGCGCAGTTTTTCGATGGCGCTGTGGATTCTGCTTTTGCTGACGCCGATCCAGATTTTCGTCGGCGATGCGCACGGCCTCAATACCCGCGAATATCAGCCCGCCAAGATCGCGGCGATAGAGGGCCTGTGGGAAACCGAGAAAGGCGGCACGGCGCTCAATCTGGTCGGTCTGCCCGACATGAAAGCGGAGGTCACGCGCTACGCGGTGCAAATACCGCATTTGGGCAGCCTCATTCTGACCCATAGCTGGGACGGAGAAATCCGCGGGCTCAAGGAGTTTCCCGCCAGAGACCGTCCGTATTCGCCAATCATCTTCTGGACTTTCCGGATCATGGCGGGCCTCGGCATGTTGATGCTGTTGACCGCGTTGCTGGGGCTGCTGCTCAGGTTGAAAGGCCGGCTTTACGAGACGCGGTGGTATCAGGTTTTCGTGCTGTGCATGGGCCCGTCGGGAATCGTCGCGCTGTTGGCCGGGTGGGTCACGACGGAGGTCGGCCGCCAGCCCTGGACGGTCTACGGTGTTCTGCGCACAGAAGACTCACTCTCGCCGATCAGTGCCCAGCAAGCGGGCGTTTCATTGCTGATCTTTGTGCTGGTGTACTTCCTGGTATTCGGTATGGGGGTCTACTACATGCTCAAGATGATGAAGCGCGGACCGGAGGAACATGTCGACGCCCGCCAGTCCGTCAAGCACCCGGTGTTGCGCAATCGTCCGCTGGACGCGCTGGAACAGGAGTGACGCCATGCAAATCGATCTTCCGGTTGTGTGGGCTGCGATCATCGGACTCGGCGTTTTCATCTATGTGATGCTGGATGGCTTCGATCTCGGCATCGGCCTGCTGTTTCCGTTCTTCGAGGAAAAAGCCGATCGGCAAGTGATGCTCAACACCATCGCGCCGGTCTGGGACGGTAACGAGACGTTCCTCGTGCTCGGCGGCGCGGGGCTATACGGCGCGTTTCCCGTCGTCTATTCGACGCTGCTGCCGGCGAACTATCTGCCGCTGATCCTGATGGTCGTGGGGCTGATCTTCCGCGGGGCGGCTTTCGAATTGCGCGCGAAGGCCACGCGGACCCAGCACGCATGGGACCTCGCCTTCATTGCCGGATCCGCGCTCGCGGGGCTCTGCCAGGGCATCGTGCTGGGATCGCTGCTGCAAGGCATCAAGATCGTCGATGACCGTTTCGTCGGCGACCCGTTTGACTGGCTGTCGCCGTTCAGCCTGTTCTGCGGGATCGGTGTGCTGTTCACCTATGCGACGCTCGGCTGCGGCTGGCTGATCCTGAAGACGGAAGGCGAACTGCAGCGCAAGATTCGCGAGGTGATGCGGCCGTTGCTGGCCGTGCTGCTGGGGATAATCTTCGTGGTGAGTCTCTGGACCGTGATCGGATTGCCAGCGGTCGAGCATCGCTGGTTCGGGAGCGGCTATCTCGGCTGGTTCATGCCGGTGCCGATTCTCGTGATCGCCTGTGTGTGGGGCATTTTTCGCTCGCTTCGCCTTCAGCATGAAGCGCTGCCGTTCCTGCTCACGCTTGCGCTGTGCTTTCTCGGATATAGCGGCTTGCTGATCAGCATCTGGCCGAACATCGTGCCGCCATCGCTGACGATCTGGGAAGCCTCGTCGAGTCATTCGAGCCAGCTCTTTACACTGGTCGGCACGGTGATCGTGCTGCCGATCATCCTCGTCTACAACGCCATGCAGTACCGCGTGTTTCGCGGCAAGGTGCGGGAAGGGGATGCTGGCTACCACTGAGGGGAGAAGGGTTGCGCGGGCACGGCGGTTAGCGCGCGCACAGAGCAACCAGCTTGCCGACAGTAATCACTGCCTGTTCGATTTCGCTTGACCAGGGGCTGCTGTAATTCAGGCGGATGAAATTCCGATAGGTCGTCTCGGAGACCGAGAACATGTAGCCCGGTCCGATCGTGATGCCCTGTTCGAGCGCAAGCTTATAAAGCCGCATCGCGTCGACCTTGGGCGGCAATTCGATCCACAGCACGTAGCCGCCCGCGGGGTTGGACATGCGCGTACCTTCAGGGAAGAAGCGCGAGACGATCGCCTTCATCAGTTTCGCCTGCTGCGCATACGTTTTCCGAACGCGCCGCAGATGATGCTCGTAACCATCGCGCTCCAGAAATTCCGCGATCGCCAGTTGCGGAATGGTCGGCGTGGTCAACGTGTTCAGAAACTTGAGCTTCTCGACCTGATCGCGATAGCGGCCCGGCATCGCCCAGCCAATCCGGTACGCTGCGGTGAGCGTCTTCGAGAACGACGCGCAGTGAAGCACCAATCCCTTCGTGTCGTAGGACTTCAACGTGCTCGGATACGTGCTATCGAAGTGCAACTCGTTGTAGACCCCGTTCTCGATCACCGGTATATCCCGTTTCGTCACGTATTCGACGAGCTCGCGCTTGCGCTCGTCGGGCATCAGAAACCCCAGCGGATTCTGGAAGTTCGGCATGACCATGCAGGCGGTGACCGTCTGCGATTCCACGATCGCGGCAAGCGCTTCGATGTCGATACCATGTTCGGGATGCGTGGACACCTCGATCGCCTTCATGCCCATCCGTTCGATCGCGTGCAGCATCGCGTAGAACGTGGGTGACTCGACGGCGATCGTATCGCCTGGCTTGGCGACGGCCTGCAGGCACAGATTGATCGCCTCGGTCGCGCCGACCGTGATGATGATCTCGTTGGGATCGACGGCCATGCCGTTCTCGAGGTAGCGACGCGCAATCTGGCGCACCAGTGCCGCATTGCCCGGCGGCAGCGCGTCGGTCACGCCCCACCGTGTCTTGCCTCGTCCCGCGTCGTATGCGTAGCGGTTGAGTTTCTCGAAGGGAAACAGGCTCGCGTCAGGGTAGGGCGAACCGAGCGGCACGGCGTCGTCGACACCGATCGAGCGTAGCGTGGAAAGCACCAACCGGCTGACGTCGACCGGCGATGAAATCGGAATCGGTTTCGATGGCCGCAGTTCGAGTGTCTTGCGCTCCCCTCCGTCGCCGCGGAAATTGACGAAATAGCCCGATTGCGGCCTGCTCGTGAGCAGGCCTCGGCTTTCCAGCAATAAATAGGCGCGGATGACCGTGGTCACACTGATCCGATGCTGCTGGCTGGTCTGCCGCACCGAGGGCAGGCGTTCGCCGTGGCTGTAGACGCCTTGCCGGATCAGCTTTTCTATGTCGTCTGCAAGCTTCTCATAGAGATTCATCGGACGATTTCCCTGGCGTTTCGCAACGGCAAGTTGCACCAGTCAGTCCGCCGGCTGACACGCGCTCGCGTGGGTGTACTGCCGTCCGGTGCGCAAATCCTAGCAGAACTGTACTGATGCCAGCCGGGCCGATTTGTGCACTCTGCGGCAGACCGCCCAGCCTTACTCTGTTCTTCATCGAACGAATGCACACGGGGCCCGGAACAGGGGCCTTTGGATGCGAGAAGACTGGAGCCAAACCATGCAAGACGTAGATCTGAAGGGAAACCGCCACGCACGCCGTCAGTGTCCCGACGCTTCGACGTTGGCATCACGCAGGACCGGTGCAAACGGAGGCGGGGGATGATGAATCTGCTCGAAGCCATGCGCATTTACGTGAGAGTGGTGGAGCGCGAGAGCATTTCCGGCGCCGCCAGGGATCTGAATATCGGGCAGCCCGCCGCGAGCGAACGCATCGAGCGGCTCGAGAAGTACCTTGGTTGCCGGCTTTTGCTGCGTAGTGCACGTGCGTTCAATTGCACGCCCGAAGGCGTGACCTTCTACGAGCGTAGCAAGAGGATTCTGTGCGCCGTCGAGCAGGCGGTCGCGGACGTGTCGAATGACGAGCAGGCGCTCAGAGGCACGGTTCGCATCGCGGCGCCTCACTGCTTCGGCGAGACCGTCGTGCCGGAGGCGTTGACGCTCGTACGTGCAGCCTATCCGCAACTGGATCTGGAACTGGTGCTGAACGACAGGATTGTCGATCTCGTGACGGAGGGCGTGGATATTTCCTTTCGTCTCGGGCAACTCGGAGAAGGGGCGTTCATTGCCCGCCAACTCGGGCAGATTGGCCGTGTCGTCGTCGCAGCGCCGGGCTATCTGAGCCAGCATGGTCCGATCAGCGCGCCGTCCGACCTGATCAAACATTCTTTCATTCGGGTGCAGGGCATGTTCGGCACGGACCAACTGCCCCTCAGACATCAGGCGAGCGTCGTGGAGAGCGCCCCCATCCGTACCGCGGTGAAGACCAGTCATTGGCGGCCCGTGTATGAAATGATCGTCGCGGGTGCGGGCATTGGCGTGCTGGAAGAGCCGGCGTGCGTCGAGGCGCTCGCGGACGGCCGGCTGGTTCGGTTGTTGCCGCAATTCGAGGCGCTGCCCTTCGACGTCAATGTACTGATTCAGGCGCAACGTCCGGTGCCGCCGCGGGTACGCCTGATCGTGACGATGTTGAAACAGTGCACGCCGGAAATCATCGAGAGAGTGCACCTCGAGTGCGGGAAACTGGCCCGTGGTCTTGATGTGCTGGCCGACGACGTTGACGCCGCGCTGCTGAAGCCGTCGTTGCGTGCCTGAGCCCGCAACGACCAGCGCTTATTCGGCGAGCGTCAACGACACCGACGCTTCGCTCGTCAACATCAGGAACGTCAGCGTCTCGCGCAGATAGAGGCGCACTACCGTGTCGGTATGGCTGAGATAGCCGATCGACAGATCTTCACCGAGGTGCAACTCGAAGTCGCCGCCACGCGTGGAGAGCACGCTGCCGCCCGTCAGCGCGGGTGCCCAGATGATGTCGCCGTTCACGATCCGCTTGATGTGAGCGATCACCGGATAGCCCTGATCGCGCGCCTCGCTGAGCGCCGTGTAGGCGTCCGCGCCGAGCAGTACGGAATAGGGACCGTCCACGCCGGCAAGCCGCAACTCTTCGAGCGCGTTGCTGATCGCGTCCGGATAGTCGCCGATGTCGGCGGGCAGCGCGAGCGGCGGATTCGACGAGCCTTCGCGAATCCCGCCGATTCCCGCAGCCTGATATCCGTCGAAAATCGCGCGATCTTCGGCATAGGCGAGCTCTTTCGCTGCGTCTTTCGCGGGCTGCCAGTCGGCGTCGTTCGCGCCGCGTAACACGCTGTCGATCGCATCGCGCTGCAACTCGAACGGCACGGTGAACTGGACGAGACTCTTGACCTCCGCCAGCTTCGCCGCGACGCCCTGTTGGGGCGCGGTAATCGCAATCTGATGCCCCGTACCGACGCCGGACAGCTCGGTTCCGCCGGGACCCTTGACGTCGACCACGCGACGGCCGGCTACGCTGCGTTTGAACGTGCGCGCCACTTCGTTTTCGATCTGCGACCAGGCGGCACTGGAGATGGGGGCAAGCTCGCGATGCAGGTTATTCATGTTGGGAGATTCCCTTGAGAGAGCCGATATTCAGCGAGCCGTCGTGGCGCGGCTCGGCGGGCGACGCCGGTTCGGGCTGTGATTCAATAGCGGCCGTGACGCTCGGCGGATCGCGGTCCGCGAGTTCCTCGAGCAAGGTGGTTGACGGCACGAAGAAGAGGCCACCCGTGACGGCGCGGCTAAAGTCCAGCAGCCGGTCGTAGTTGCCCGGCGGCCGCCCGATGAACATGTTCTCCAGCATCTGCTCGATCGGCGCGGGCGAACGGGCATAGCCGATAAAGTAGGTGCCGAATTCGCCCGCGCCGAGGCGGCCGAACGGCATGTTGTCGCGCAAGATCTTCACTTCCTTGCCGTTCTCGGTGATCGTGGTCAGCGAGCTGTGCGACGACGACGGTTTGACCGCTGCGTCGAGCTCGACGTCGGACAGTTTCTTGCGGCCGATAATGCGCTCCTGAGTCTCGACGGAAAGCGCATTCCAGCCGTCCATGTCGTGCAGGTACTTCTGCACCAGCACATAGCTGCCGCCCTCGAATCCCGGGTCTTCGGTGATGAGCGTGAACTCGTCGGCGGCGCGGCCTGTCGGGTTCTCGGTACCGTCGACGAAGCCCACCATGTCGCGCATATCGAAGTAGCGAAAACCGTGAACTTCATCGACCACGGTGACCGCGTCGCCGAGTGCGCCGAGCAACTGCGTGGCGAGCTCGAAACAGAGATCCATGTGATCGGCGCGGATATGCAGCAGGAAATCGCCCGGCGTTCCAAGCGCGCGACGTTCGCCTTCGCCGATGTCCCGGAATGGATGCAGGAGGGCGGGCCGGGGCGCGCCGAACAGCCTGTCCCATGCGTCGGAGCCGAAGGAGCAGACGCACGACAGATTGCCGGAAGGCGCACGCTTGCCGACCGAGCGCACGAGGGCGGCAATGTCGCCGCACCATTCGCGCACCTTGGCCTCCTGATCGCGGCCGTTCGCGATGGTCGCGACAATAAAGATCGCGCTGCGGGAGACGTCATTACAAATTGCTTGCGGTTCCGGGGTTTCGTTGGGCATCGGCTTGAGTGTTGAGAGACCGTTACGGGTTCCGACAGCAGTAGAACCCATGTCGTTCCGCCTAAGCGTTTCACATGCCGGAGGCGGGCGCGAGTTTCGTTTGAATGATTGAAGCAGGTTAGCTGTTGCGGCCACCTCGGGCATGCGTACCGCCTTGCCTCGTCGCCGGGAGGGCGCAACACGCGTGACATGCTTGACGTCCATCACGCCCCACAGATGTTATACCGAGCAGGTACTTTGTGGAAACTGCGCGCCGGCTTCGCGACAGGATAAATTCTACGGTGATTCCGCGCCAGCACTCGCGGTTCCTTTCGATACTTCATATCGGGTCGAGCGGCTTTTCATTCCACTGTCACCTCGCTAATATCCGCCGGTAGGAAGGCAATCCATCCAGCCTGTCTATCGGATTGGCTAAAGGACACGAGAGATTCGTTCGCATTGCAAATAGATATTGGTGCAATGAGCCGCCACCGAGCGACGTCGGCACGAGTCGATTGCGTGCTACGGATTGGAGCGACAGCATGAACCAGTCCAAACCGAAGAGAAAATCCTTTGCATACCATCGACCTCGCACGGTTCGCATCGGGGCGCCTCACTGCGTCGGCGAGACGGTCGTGCCGAAGGCATTGGCGCTTGTCTGTGCAACCTATCCGCAACTGGATCTGGAACTCGTGCTGAACGACAGGATCGCCGATCCTGGGTTGGAGGGCGTGGATATTTCCTTTCGTGTCGGGCAAGTCGGAGATGGCGCGTTCATTGTCCGCCGACTCGGGCAGATTGCGCGTGTCCTCGTTGCCGCGCCGGGCTATGTGGATCGGCATGGTCCGATCAGCGAGCCATCCGACCTGGAAAAACATCCGTTCATTCGAGTCCGGGGCATGTTCGGCGCGGACCAGTTGCCGCTCAGGCATCTGACAAGTGTCGTGGAGAGTGTTCCTACCCATGCCGCGGTGAAGACCAGTCATTGGCGGCCCGTGTATGAAATGATCGTCGCGGGTGCGGGCATTGGCGTGCTGGAAGAGCCGGCCTGCGTCGACGCGCTCGCGGCCGGTCGGCTGGTTCGACTTTTGCCGGGTTTCGATCTGCCGCCTTTCGAGCTGAATCTGTTGACTCAAACACAACACGAGGTGCCGACGCCGGTGCGGCTGATCGTGGCGATACTGCTGAAGTGCGTGCCGGAAATTCTCCGGGGAGCGCGCGCGGCGGCCGCTTCCTGTTCCAACCGATGCCAGGAATCGGAAACAAAAAAGTGGTGCGCTTTCCGGAAGTCGCTATCTTTGACAGATAACGTTTGCGATGTGAGGAGCTATCAAATGGCAGAACAGTTGATCGTCGCGGTGTTCGATAACGTTGACGTAGCCGAAAGAGCGGGACGGGATTTCAGGAACTTCGAAGAAAAAGACCTTGGTTTCAAGATCGAGAGCGGCGTGTTGGTGCAAAAAGACGCCACAGGTCAACTGAACGTGCTCGACGAGCACACGCGGCCGTTCTGGGGGACCGTGATCGGCGCGCTGTCTGGCGGCCTGATCGGCATGCTCGGTGGACCGGCAGGCGCGCTCGTGGGCTTCACGATCGGTGCGAGCGGCGGACTGGCCGGGCATGCGATCAAGGAAACACTCGATAATGAACTGGTTGCATCGATAACCAGCAAGCTTACCTCCGGCAGCGTTGCGTTCATCCTCGAGGCCCAGGAAGCGTCACCGTTCGAAGTCGACAATATCGTGCGCGGCTATGGCGGAAGTGTTTTTCGCAAACCACTTGGCTGATGGCGGCGCGCCGGATACTTGCTTGTCACGCGAATGCCTGAAGCTGCCCGAGATGATTCGGTCTAACATGGTGACTTGCATCTTCAGGAGCAACGGATCATGACCTCAGGTACCGACGAAGTGGCGGCTCGTGAAGCGGTTGAAGGCTTCTATCGGGCGTTCGAGCAGAAAAGCGTCGAATTGTTGGGGAAAGTTGTCACCCCTGACTGGCAGTATATTCCGGAGCCTCGCGGGGCCGCGCACGGACCCGGTCAAATGGTTCAGGTGTTCCATGACATTGCGACCGCGCTCCCGGACATGAAAGTCGAAATTCTCGACTTGCTGGTGCATGGAGACCGAATAGGTGTTCGCGCGGAGATCAGCGGTACGCAAACCGGGAAACTGCTCGGCATTGACGCGAGTTCCAAGCACGTGAGATTCGCGATTCATTCGTTCCATCAGATGCGTGGAAATCTGATCGAGAAAACCTGGCACCTCGAGGACTGGCTATCGCTGTTTCGACAGCTTGGACAATTGCCAAAAATGCTTGATCGGCCTTGAAGCAGACATCGGGTATCGGCAGCGTCTCAATGCTGATAATGCATTGCCGCAGCGATCAGAAGACGAAACGGCAGCGCGAGCAGCACTGCCCCGGCCACTCCGAGCAGCCACAATCCAACGAACCATAAGAGGCGTTTGCTGAACGTCGTCTTGCGATCAGGGCTTGTCTGTGACACGCTGTCCCTCGTCATCGGCTCGTCATACCCACTTCTCCATCATAGCCTGTTGTGGGCGGCAGGATCGCCGCAGGTGATTCCGTGCGAAGGCGCGTAGGAGCCGAGAACGAATCAACAGGATTGAAAGTCATGAACGACAAGCGAGATGTAGCGCCGGACAGTACAGCGGCGCGCGTCGCCTTGTGGCGCGCGCTGCATGTCGAGGCCGACCCGCCGCCGCATGTGCTGGAAGACGAAATCGGCCTTAAGCTGCTGGCTCCGGACGAGGACTGGCGCGCCCGCGGCGACATGGACCCGCAGTTCACGCGGCCCTTTCGCGCCTCGATCGTGGCTCGGGCTCGCTTCATCGAAGACCTGGTCGTGGAACAGGCCGGGCGAGAGCTGAGTCAGTACGTCATCCTCGGCGCCGGCCTCGACAGCTTCGCACAGCGCAGGCCGGAGATCGCGTCCCGCCTCAAGGTGTTCGAGATCGACCAGCCAGGTCCTCAAGCATGGAAGCGTCAGCGCCTGATCGAACTCGGCTTCGGCGTCCCGGACTGGCTGCGCTTCGTGCCGGTCGATTTCGAGGCGGGCCGGAACTGGCGGGACGAGTTGATGACTGCCGGCTTCGATGAAAGCAAGCCGGCAATCGTGGTCTCCACGGGCGTCAGTATGTATCTCACCAAAGACGCGAACGCGGCCGCGCTGCGCCAGGTCGCGACCCTCGCCCCGGGATCGACGCTCGCCATGACGTTCCTGCTCCCGCTGGAGCTGGCGGACCCGGAGGTACGGCCGGGGCTCGAGATGGCGGAGAAGGGCGCGCGAGCAAGCGGCACACCTTTTCTCAGCTTCTTCAGCCCGCCGGAGATGCTGGCGCTGGCCCGTGAAGCCGGCTTTAGAGAGGCACGGCACGTCTCGGCGGCCGATCTTACGCAGCGCTACTTCGCGGACAGGACTGACGATCTGCGTCCGCCGAACAATGCGGAGGAACTGCTTGTAGCGAACACGTAGAGCTGCCCGCGCATGATCCGATCAACATGAGCGCACGGACGACGTCCCACGTCCTATACCAATTGCTATTGACGCGTATAGGACCACGCGCTTATTTGCCTCAAAAAACATGCCTAGGGAAAACAACTATTCATTCAAAATCTCCCCTCGCGTACTTTTAAATCCTGCTGAATCCCAAATATCGAGCACCAGCGCGGCAATTCCGCTTCCTGTCCTTCAGGATCGCGGGATCGACGCGGGAGGTGCCGTGACATTCCTATTCGAGCGCGCGGGCCATCGTTTAAACCTAGCGCGACTGTGGTTCTGACCCACGCACTTTCAGGGAAACGATGACCACCGGAACGCGCAACAGCGGTTTTCCCGCGCTTGGAGCCCTCTCTTGGGGCTCACATCTGTGCCACTTCTACGAATCGCGTAGCGAATTGCTCAGCGTCACCGCGGACTTCCTCCATGCCGGACTCGCCAATCGCGAAGCGGCCGTGTGGGTCGCGCCCGCGTTGCTGGGACCCGACAAAGCCCGCTATATGCTCACGCGAACCGCGCCCGCACTCGCTAGATATATCGACGCGGGCCAATTGCAGATTCTCGACGGCGCGCAGATCTATTCCTCGCCTAAAAGGGGCTTCAACGGCGGCGCCACCGTGGGTCTGTGGTCGAAGGCGATCAACGACGCGCTGGGGCGAGGCTTCGAAGGACTGCGCGTGGCCGGCGACGCCGTCTGCAACGAAACCACCGACTGGGTCGCGCTGCTCGACTACGAAGCCTCATTGAAGGAGAAGCTGGCGGCGCGGCCGATCATCGGTTTGTGCACGTACTGCGTGCAAAAGCTTCGCACTGCACAGGCGCGGGAAATTGAGCGCCTGCACGATGCGAAGATCGAGCCGCCGCGCGTCGGGACTTCCGGGGATTCGCGCGCACAAGCGGGTCGGCAGAGCGTCCAATGTTCGGAGAACGTAGTGACCCGTGCCGAGCGTAGCGATGAAACGAAAGAAGCATCGATCGCTGCAACGATAGGCCACGAGATCCGCAATGCGATCACGCCGCTTGGCCTGCTCGCGCGTCTGTTGAACACCCAGTACGGCCATGACCAGCAGTTGATGCGGTATGCGCTTCTGCTCTCGCGGCAAGCAGGCCTGCTCGGGCAGTTGGCCGAGCAATTGATGGCGCCGGATGATGCGGAGGTCGCTGGTTCGCTTGAACCGGCGCTGGGCGCTTTGGCATGTGCGTCGCACGAGAGAACGGTCGCGCATCCCGCGCCGGTCGACGTCGACGATCTGCTCGCGCATTGTGTTCAGGTGGCGGTAGCGGGCGCGCCAGATCACGCGCCCATTCAACTGACGGCGAGCGATGCGCCGCTGCGGGTGCAAGGCAACTTCGGCAAGCTGACCCAGGTGTTCGTCAATCTGCTGGTCAATGCGCTCAAATATTCGGCGGCTGCGGATGCGATCAAGGTGACGGCGTCCCGCGCCGGGCGTTACTGCTATATCAGCGTGAGCGATGAAGGGATCGGCATCGCGCCGGGCGAGCTTGCGACCATCTTCAAGCCCTACCAGCGCGGACTTGCGGGCTGCGCATTGGGCGCCAAGGGTCATGGACTCGGGTTGGCGGTGGTGCGCGATATCGTCGCGAGCCATGGCGGAGCCGTCGAGGCGTTTTCCGAGGGACTCGGTCGCGGCTCTGAGTTCGTGGTGCGCTTGCCGCTGGCAAGCATGGTCACGCCAGTCAGGACGATCGCGCCCGAAGCACAAGAGTGCGAAGCGGTTTGCGCTGCACCGGTCACGCAAGGCATCTGCTGCTAGGTTAACGGCTGCCTGGAGGCCAATCTTGAGGCCGTTGTCCGCACGAGGCAGGGCTCAGCTGACGCCGCGCGTTTCGGTGAATTGATGCGCAAGGGGTGGTCGGTCTTCAGCGCTTTTCCCGGCTTCGTCCTGGATCCGAAAGCCGGACACGATAGTCGAGTTTTCGTCCTACCCCGACCAGGCCGCGCGACCGACGAGCGCAGCAGCAGGCAACGCAATCCCACGAGTTCCACTTGCAACGGCCGAAGCATTAGACGAGGCCGCGCGAGCAATCAAGGCCGCGTTTAGATGCGGAGCGTCTCCGGTATTCGATCGTTCCGTGCTTCCCCTCTCGAAGACCGTCGCTTTGATCGAATGGGCGATGCCGCCATGCGTCGGCATCGCCCAAGAACGTGCTCCAGCAAGGCAAATTAACTTTGCCCACATGCAAACCACTCAGTGCAGGTTAGAACGTGTGCCGGATCGCCGCCCGGACGACGATCTGACTCGATGACGACGACAGGTCCTGCGCACCGGGCACGTATGCCTGATCTAACGCCGATCCGGTTGCATCGCCGGCGATCTTTTGAAAGGCGCCCTGGACATAGACATCGGTGCGCTTCGAGAGGTTATAGTCCGCCATCAAGCCGACGGTGTGAATCTTCGGGCGTACGCTGCCTGTCGTTGCATCGTAGTTCTCCAGCGTATAGACGTATTGCGCGCCCACAAAGAACGCCGGTGTGAACTGATATTTTCCGTTCAGTTCGAAATTCTGGTATTTCAGACGGGTCAGTGTTCCGCCTGCCAGGGCGCCGCTGGTCGGCTGAATACTCTCCTGCGCACCGAGGTAGGCGACATTCGCCGCCGGATTGCCGATGTTCGTGTTGGTATAGACGAAGCCTACCGTCGCCGGACCCATTGTGTAGTTGATCCCCGCGCCGAAGATGCGCAAGCGCTCGGACTGAAAGTTCGCGTCCGCGGAGACGGTCGAACTCGAACCGGCAATCGCGCCGCCGGACGTCGATCCCGGGTTGTCCGCATTCAGATAGGCAGCCGCGATCAACAGGCCGCCGTAGGTGTACTGTGCGCCGATGCTGAACTGCCGGTTGTCGGCGAAGCCCGCGCTGTTGCTGAAGCTATATGCGCCGCCGAACTGGAAGCCGGCAATATCCGGGCTCGCATACTTGACTGTGTTGTTCACGCGGAACGTGTTATCGGTGTTGTCGTTGTCAAACGGATGGGATAGCAGATAGCCACCCCAGTTGCCATTGGCCGTTGTCAGCGCAAGATAGTCGACCACCGAGTCGTATTGGCGGCCGAGCGTAACCGACCCGTACCGCTCGCTCTCGATACCGACGTACGCCTGGCGACCAAACCCCAAACCGCCTTGTGCGAGCTTGCCGGTGTTGACGTTGAAGCCGCTTTCGATCTGGAAGACCGTTTTCAGCCCTGCGCCCAGATCTTCGGCGCCTTTCAGTCCCCAGCGACTGCCCTGGGCATAGCCGCTTGCCATTTCGTACACGTGGCCTCCGCCGACGTTGTTCGTGAAGTCGAGCCCCTCATCAATGACGCCATAGAGGGTGACGCTGCTCTGCGCAAAAGCCGACGTTGCAAATACTGACGTTATTGCGATACAAAAGATTTTCTTATTCAATTCGTCATCCTGAATGTGAAGTGGTTTTTTTTAATCGATTTTCATTGACCAATCGAGTCGTTCGGCAGAATGGAAAATCGCGGGGCAAAGTGCCGTTATCCGCCTCGTGGTTTCAGATACGCCAGAAGGCGTCGCTCAAGCTGCCGAAATATCCAGACCAGAGCGAAAGCAATCATTGCGTACAGTAGCGCCGCAATTCCGAATGCCTCGAATGATGCATACGTTGCCGAATTGACGTCGCGGGTTACCTTGAGAATGTCGGGAATCGTGGCGGTGAAGGCGAGCGTTGTAGAGTGCAGCATCAGAATCGCCTCGTTGCCGTACATGGGTAACGCACGTCGCAGTGCCGAAGGCAGAATGATCCGGCGGTAGACGGTAAATGTGGACATGCCCACTGCGAGCGCGGCCTCGATTTCTCCGTATGCCGTTGCCCTGATTGCACCCGCAAAGATCTCCGTGGCGTAAGCGCATTCGTTCAGCGCGAAGGCAAGTAGCGTGCAGTTCATGGCATCGCGAAAGAATGCGTCGAGCAGCGCGTGTGAATGCACGACATGCAAGCTGTACAGTCCCGTATAGCAAATCAGCAATTGGACGTAGAGCGGCGTTCCTCGAAACACATAGGTGAACAGCCAGACCGGCATCGACAGAAGCCGGTTGCGCGATGCCCGTGCCACCGAGAGCGGCAACGCCAGCATAAAGCCGAGTCCGAGCGATGCCACCAGAAGCCACAATGTGACGGCAAGCCCCGTGAACTGGAAGCCGTCTGTGTACAGATAGTTTTGCCAATACTGGCGAACGATATCGATCATGTCGTCACGCGCCTCACACCCGCTGAATACCGTACTTCAAGTCGCCACAGCACCACGTTGGACAGCGTGGTGATCGCCAGATAGATTGCGCCGGCGGCAACCGTGAACAGGAAGAAATCCTGCGTCGACTTGCCGGCATCCTGCGACACCTTGACAACATCCGACAGTCCGATGATCGACACTAGTGCCGTCGCCTTGACGATAACCTGCCAGTTGTTGCCGATACCCGGCAACGCCAGTCGCATCATCTGCGGAAACAGGATGCGGGTGAATATCTGCCAGCCCGACATGCCGAATGCCATGCCCGCTTCCAGTTGCCCCTTGGGTACGCCCATGTACGCACCTCGGAATGTTTCGGTGAAGTACGCGCCATAGATGAAGCCAATCGTCACGACACCGGCCGAGAAGGGATCGATATCCATCTGGTTGAAGCCCAACGTATCGGTGATATGGTTCAGGGCGATCTGGATGCTATAAAAGAGCAGCAGCATCAGCACGAGATCCGGCACCGCCCTGATCAAGGTCGTATATCCGACGCCGATCCGGACGAGGTAGCGACGGCCGGACAGTTTGGCCGCGGCGCCGCACAGCCCCAACACAAATGAAACGAGTAGCGACAGCAGCGCGAGCTCGATCGTTTCATAGGTACCGGCGACGAACGCCGGCCCGAATCCTCCAAGTATCATTTTGTCTCCTGTGGCTGGCTCAGGCCCGCTCACTTCGCACCATAGATATCGAAGTCGAAATACTTGCGATTGATCCGCGCATACGTGCCATTGGCCAGCACGGCAGCGAGTGCCTGATTGAAGGCATCACGTAACGCGATGTCTTCTTTGCGAAGTCCGAGTCCGTCGCCAAGACCGAAATACTTCGGGTCGTCCAGAGCAGGGCCGGCAAACTTGTAGTCTTTGCCTTCGGGCTTCTTGAGAAAGCCATCGCTCGCCTCGATCGATGCCTGAAACGCCGCGTCGAGTCGGCCCGACGTCAAATCCGCGTAGACCTGGTCCTGGTTCTGGTACGAGACGATCTGCACGCCGGCCGGTTGCCACTGTGCGCGGGCGTAATCTTCCTGACTCGTGCCCTGTTCGACGCCGACACGTTTTCCTTTTAGCGAGGCAGCGGTCGGCTGCAGATCCGAGTCGCGTTTGACAACCAGCCGCGCGGGTGCATTGGAGATCTTGTTCGTGAACGCGATCTGCTGCATGCGCTTGGGGGTGATGGTCATCGACGAAGAAATCGCATCGAACTTTCTCGCCAGCAGTCCTGGGATCATTCCGTCGAAGCTGGTTTCGACCCATACGCACCGTGCGTGAAGTTCGGCGCAGAGTGCATTGGCGATGTCCACGCCAAAGCCGGTCAGCTTGCCGTCCGGCGTCTTGTACTCCAGCGGCGGATACGTCGGGTCCACCGCCAGCCTGATCTCCTTGCCTGACCAGTCGGCGGCGTGGGCGCTGGCGGACAGCGCGGCCAAAGCGAACGAGATCGCCGCGAGTTTTTTCTTCATGTGTGCTTCTCCTCAATGTCATTGTTGAAATGATGGTGTTCGGGGCAATCAGGCTCGGCCAGAAATCGCTCGGTCAGCTTGACCCAATAGGTGGCGCCCACGGCGAGGCAGTCGTCATTGAAGTCGTAGCCTGAGTGATGTAGCGCGCAACCGCGTTCACCGTCGCCATTACCGATCACGAGATAGCTGCCCGGACATTGTTCGAGCATGCAGGCGAAGTCTTCACTGGCCGTGAAGGGTGCAAGGTCGTCGATGACGGAGTGCGCGCCGAACCAGTCCGTAGCCACCTTGCGCGCGAAGTCCGTTTGCGCAGGATGATTGATCAGCACGGGATGACAACGGAAATAGTCGATCTCCGCTTGCGCGCCGAAACTCGCCGCCTGCCCGTGCACGAGTTCGTGAATCCGGCGTTCGAGCAAGTCGCGCACATCCGGCGCAAGAGCCCGGACCGTCAGGAGCATCTGCGCCGATGAGGGGATCACATTCGATGCGGTGCCCGCATGAATCGAACCGACGCTGATAATGGCCAGATCGCGCGGACTCACATTGCGTGACACGATACTTTGCAGCGCCGTCACGATCGACGCGCATACGACGATCGGGTCGATCGCCTCGTCCGGCGCGGCACCGTGGCCGCCGCGGCCCACCACGCGCACGTTGACGGTGTCGGCCGACGCCATGAACGCGCCGTTAAAGAAGCCCAGATGGCCCGCCGGATACCCCGGCACGTTATGAAGAGCGAACACGGCATCGCACGGAAAGCGTTCGAAGAGACCGTCCTCGATCATCTTTTGCGCGCCGCCGAGGCCTTCTTCGGCCGGTTGGAAAATCAGGTTCAGCGTGCCGGAAAAGGCGCGTGTTTCGGCGAGATGCATGGCTGCGGCCAACAATGTGGCCGTATGCCCGTCGTGGCCGCATGCGTGCATGACGCCACTGTTCCGGCTGGCATAGGGCAGGCCCGTCGTTTCGTGGATGGGTAGCGCGTCCATATCGGCGCGCAAGCCGAGGGACCGCCCGAGTCCGTTCTTCAACGTGCCGACCACGCCGGTTTTGCCGACTGCGCGCGTGACCTGAAAGCCCCACTTGTCGAGGCATTCGGCGACCAGTTCGCTGGTGGCGACCTCCTGAAGGCCGAGTTCCGGATACGCGTGAATACGGCGCCGCAAGCCGATCATTTCTTCCTGAATAGCGGCGATGCCGGGCAAAACGAAGTCTTGAATCATCGATGAAGTCCTTGGAAAGCCCGCAGATCCGGTCGTCGCGACCCGTCAGGCCGAATTTCGGGCCGCGCAATTGTCTGCATTGGTCGGAATGCTATTCAGCTAAATATCGAGGGTGAAGCCGCAGTTTTGTTATGCTGACAACCATTTGTTGTCGGGGTGGTTTCGTGAAGATTCATCAATTGCAGGCCTTGGTCGCCAGTGCGGAAACGGGCAGCATCAGAGCGGCCGCGCGTTCATTGGGACTTTCACAGGCCGCTGTCACGCGCGCGCTGCGCGAACTGGAAGCCACCGAGCAACTGCCGCTGCTGGTACGCGCGCCTGAGGGAATCAGCTTTACCGAATACGGCAAGACGTTGCTGACGCACGCGCGGCTGGTCCTCAATCAGTTGGAGCACGCGCAGAACGACCTGGCGAGATTGCGCGGACGAGCGGAGGGGAGACTTAGCGTCGGGGTGACACCGTGGATTACGTTGACGTTTCTGGCCGAGACGGTATTGCTGTTTCGCAAGCGAATGCCCGATATTCAGTTGGAGTTGTTCGAGAGTCTCATGGCGGTCGCGCAACCGCTTTTACGCGCCGGTGACATGGACTTCGTGATTGGCCAGTTGCAGTCGTCGGCGGCCACTCAGGAGTTTTCCTGTGAACCGGTTTTGAACTATGAAACGGCTGTGATGGTTCGCCGGGGACATTCGCGCCAGCACTGCCGTTCGATTCACGATTTACTGGACCAGGACTGGGCTCTCAACTTCGCGCCCGACGGGCAGGATGCGCTTATCGACTATCTGTTCACGCGCCATGGAGCGCAGATCGAAGCGAACCGCATTGTGCGGGCCCATTCGCTAGGCACGCTGCAGATGCTGGTTGAACGTGCCGACATGTGTACGTGGTGCCCGACCGTCCTCCAGACGGCTCCTCTGTTTGAAGGCAAACTGGTGGCGCTGCCGCTGAAAGAGAAGTTCGATTCGCGACAACTGAGCATTGTCACGCGTCGAAACAGTACGCTTGGCGGCGCGGCACGTTGTTTTATCGAATGCCTGTTGCAGGTGATCCGCAAGCACGCGCGATCGGCGAAGAAAGAAGATCTCGCTTTGTTCGACACCCTGACGATACTGGTTTGATATCGCGTCCGCGCATGCCGGGAGCGTGCGAATCGACGATACCGTCTCATTCAACCCGGCACCAGCGACCGGATTCCGGGCACACGATAGCCGGTTCACCATTCACGCAAACTTGCTCTTCATCCGCTTGCAATCGGGTCGAAGGGGCTATGTCGATGTCGAAGTCAACGTTAAGCGCACGCGCAACACGAATATCTTCGACCGGAAGCTCCCACGTCAGGAATATTTGCGTGCAATCCTGATCCAGCGCGAAGTCGGCCGCATCAAAGCCGCTGCTGCCGCGTTGGATCACACCATGAGGCTGACCGGTGTCGAATATCAAGGCCGTTCCGCGAGTCAGAGGAATGCGATGACCTGTACCGGGGAAATGCACATCCAGCCCCTTGTCCTCGCTGAGGAACAGATTGCAAAAGGCCGCACCGCCATATTGCGCGCCGTCATGGTGATACCTCGCGCCACGGCAGGCCATGAGGGCGATGTCACTGGAGGCAAGCACCCCGGGCAGTCCGAGCGCACCCGTCCACTCGGACATCGCCCGCACGCAGCGTGTGTAGTCCGGCCAGCGCATCTGCGTTCTCGCCAACCGCATGACCTCGACGTCACCGGGTTCGAGGACCATGCGCGACGACGTCTCCCTGTCCCAATCCGCGAGCACACGAGCAGGGGGCACAGGCAAGTCGAGCGTGCCTGACAGCACGATGTCACTCACGCTTCGACTGCGAATGGCATCGCCACTCCAGAAATAGGAAGTCAGTACGTCTCGCATCGATGCTGTGGATGAGGGGCTCATCTATAGCATTGTAAGTTACCGCCCCGCTTTGAGTTGTGTCCACAGCCTGTTTTGGAGGCGAAGGATTTCGGCCGGCAAAGGCAATGACAGAGTGAGCGATTTCATCTTCTCACCGCGAGGATAGACCGCATCATTGTCGAGGATAGCCGGCTTCACATAAGCACGCGCGGCGGCGTTAGCGTTCGGGTAGTAAACCTGATTGGTGATCGCCGCGCTGACCTTCGGTTGAAGGATGTAGTTGATCCATTGCATTGCAGCTTCCGGATGAGGCGCATCTTTTGGCACACCCATCAGATCGAACCACAGCACGCCGTCGCCTTTGGGAATGACGTAGCGAATCTCGTAGGCGCGGTGCGCTTCTTCCGCACGCCGTTTCGCAATCCCGACGTCGCCCGACCATGCTAGCGCGATGCAGACATCGTTATTGGCCAGGTCGTTGATATAGCCGGATGAATTGAACTGGGTGATGTACGGGCGAATCGTTTTGAACAGCTTGTACACGGCCTGATAATCAGCCGGGTTGGTGCTATTGGGATCCTTATGCAGGTAGATCAAGCCGACCGAGAAGGCGTCCTCCGCAGAGTCGAGTACGGAAACGCCGCAGGTTTTCAGTTTGGACAGGTATTGCGGATCGAATAGCAAGTCCCAGCTATCGTAGGGTGCGTCCTTGCCCAGTATTTGCGTGACCTTCGTGACGTTGTAGCCGATGCCGTCCGTCCCCCATGACCACGGCACCGTGTATTGATTGCCGGGATCGGCGGATGCAAGCATCTTCATGAGAACGGGATCCAGATTGGCGAGGTTTGGAATCTTGCTCTTGTCGAGTTTGCGATAGACGCCCGCTTCAATCTGCTTGCCGGCATAGGCGGACGATGGCACTACCACGTCATAGCCCGATGAACCGCTTAGCAACTTTGCCTGCAAGGTGTCGTCACCGTCATACACGTCGTAGCGCGTGTGAATGCCGGTTTCCTTTTCGAAGCCCGACACGGTGTCCTCGGCGATATTGTCCGACCAGTTGTAGACGTTCAGTTCTTCGGCGTCGGCATGGTGAGTGGTCGCCGCCAGCATCCCCGAGGCTGCGAGGATTCCGGTGACGATGCTGATGAGATGGCGGGATGTCATAGTGACCTTTCGGTTTGAATGAAGGAACGCATACAAGGGGAAGAAGAGTCAGTTGGTGAACGGGCGCCAGCCAACCTGCTCCAATGCTTTCAGCAGTCGGGCCGCGCTCAGCGCGGGAACCTGCACGCGCTGTCCGTTTGTATCTTCAGCAGCGACAAGCGCGTTGAGAATCGCTTCTTCGACTGCTTCGGCGGCCGCGACGAATAGCGGAGAAATGAAATCGTGAGTGACGCTACGCACCCTGATGACAGGTTCGACCGCTTTGCCGTAATCCGCCGGAGGTATGCCGTGATTGCCGACCGAGAACGCGATGAAGATGTCGCCGCTGGAATATTCGGTGCCGCCTCCCACGCGCGCCAGGCCAATGCTTGCGCGTCGTGCCACCTGCTCGCACTGATGGGGAAGAAGCGGGGCGTCAGTCGCGAGCGTCACCACGATCGACCCCATTCCGGGGACGCCCGCCTGACGCTTGTCGAATGGCGACGGCAGATCCCGCAGCACGTCGCCGACCGGATAGCCGGCCACGCGCAGCGCATCGCGGCGGCCATAGTTCGCCTGGACCAATGCGCCGACGGTCCAACCACCGTCCTGCTGCGTAAGCCGGCGCGACGCGGTGCCAATGCCGCCTTTGAACTCGTGGCAAATCATGCCGGTGCCGCCGCCAACCGACCCTTCCTCGACAGGTCCGCTGCGCGCCGCGGACTGCGCCTCATGAACATGCGCCGCGGTAACGTGCTGCCCCCAGATATCGTTCAGCACCCCATCAAAAGTTTCCAGCACGACCGGCATGCACCAGTACTGGCTATCGCCGAGCGTTGCACGTTCGGCGGCAACCAGTGCATCGCGAACCACACCGACGCTGTGCGTGTTGGTGTAGGCAATGGGCGTGGTCAGCAAACCGGATTCGCGTATCCATTCCAGGCCGGTGGCATCGCCGTTTCCGTTGAGCACGTGAACGCCGGCATAACATGGATCGAACCGTGCGATGCCGGGGCGCGGCTCGATGATCGTCACGCCGGTCCGAACCGAGACTTCTGCCCGATTTTCGACCAGGGTACGATGACCGACTCTGACGCCTTGCACGTCGGTGATGCTGTTGAATGGACCTGGTGTGCCGTGGCCGACTCGAACACCGATGTCTCTGATACCCATACTTTTCTCCTGTCGACGAGAGTTCGATGCAAAGCTCGTTACTCGGGTCCCATGCAAGATGGTTGCTGTGTTGCCCGCGCGCATGCGTCGGGTACTCAGATGGTAGGGTGGGGAGAAACGGGTGAAAATCAGGCCGAAGGGCTAGAACGATGGAGCGACCTACCCTTTTAGGGGTAGTGGGGGAAACTGACATGCCGCTTGAGGTATCGGACGTTGCATTTCATCAGCGGCTCGGACGTCTGGTCGAAAAACTCGACGACAAACAGTTCTGGCATACGCTGATCGACCTGTTGCGCAAAGTGGTCCACTTCGACAACTGGGTGGCGATGATCTTTTGGCCCAACGGAAAACCTCAGTTGATCGCGGAGATACAAACCCGCACGCCGCACGACGATCTGTTCAAGGGGTATCTGAACAGCGTCTATTTGCTGGACCCTTTCTATCAATTCAGCCTGGGCGCGATCAGCCCCGGCGTGTATTGTCTGGATGAAGTCGCGCCCGATCATTTCCGCGAGACCGAATACTTTCGCCGCTATTTTTCGGTGAACGTGCTTGAAGACGAGGTGCAGTTTCTGGCGCCGCTGCCCTCGGGAGGAACGCTGTCGGTGTCGATGGGCAGTGAGCGGCGCTTCAGTTCGGCCGAAATCGGCACCCTCTGCCTTTACGGCGCGTGGTTACTTCCACTGATGTGCCATGCGCTCTCCGCGCAGACTGCCGTGCTGCCGCCGCCGGCGAGTTCGGCTGCGGGAAGCGACCGGCGCCTTCACTTCGAACAGGCGTTGCGCAAGCGATCCAATGCATCGCTGACCAATCGCGAGATCGAGATCGCGCTGATGATCCTCGCCGGTCACTCGACCAAGAACATGGCAAGGCAACTGGGTGTCTCACCCGCCACTGCCAAAGTTCACCGGCGCAATCTCTACAGGAAACTGAATATTTCCTCCCAGGCAACACTCTTTCTGCTCATCATGGATGGGGAATCAGAGGCAGGCTGAACCAGCCCGATTCGGATCGGCAATCTCAAGCAGGCGAGCGGCTTTGCGTCGCCCGCCTTCTTTGTATCGCAATGTATCTGCGCCGTAGCAGGGTACATAACGTTTCACCGACGGGCATTGCCGACATAAGCCAGATACGTCCACGGGGTCTAATGCTTCCAGGCCAGCCGAACTGGCCTTGCTAACTGGAAGCGCAGACGGGCGTTTGCGTGGAAGACATTTTCTCGAGGTGAAAGTCATGAAAGTCATTCAATCGCTTATCGTCGCTGCTGCTATCGCTTTGCCGGCTTTGTCGTTCGCGCAATCGAACCAGCCGCTCACTCGGGCGGAGGTCCGCGCGGAACTCGTCCAGTTGGAGAAGGCCGGTTACAACCCCGCCGGCGATGAAACGCAGTATCCAAGGAATATCGAAGCTGCCGAGGCTCGCGTAAGTGCCCAGCACGGCGTGGTCGCGTCGTCATACGGGCCGTCGACGGGCGGCAACTCGGCATCGGGCTCGCGTGCGTCGGACTCGGCAATAATCGGCCTCGGCGCGATTTACGCCAAGCCGTAAGGGAGGCCCGCTTCGAGGGCGAGTGTTTCTGCCGGCCACGCCTCGCGGTGTTTTGATTTAACCATTCGGTGCCTCCTGTGGGCGCACCGTTCAATTCAGCGCTGTCGCACATAAGGAGAATTAGCCATGTCTGATCAGATCAACACCCGGCGCCGCCGTCTGCTCGGAACGACGGTTGCGGGCCTCAGCCTGATGGAACTGGGCCTGAGCGGAATTGCCAACGCGCAGTCCGATAGCACGAAGGCGGGAGCCAGTGTCGCCTCGTTCGACAACCTGAAGCAGATCAACGCCGGCGCGCTCAGCATCGGCTACGCCGAAGCGGGTCCGCAGAACGGACCGGTTGTGATCCTGCTGCACGGCTGGCCGTACGATATCTATGCCTTTGCCGAAGTCACGCCGTTGCTCGCAGCAGCCGGCTATCGCGTCATCGTGCCGTATCTGCGTGGCTATGGCACGACGCGCTTCCTGTCCGCGGACACGCCGCGCAACGGGCAGCAGGCTGTGGTGGCGGTCGACATCATCGCGCTGATGGATGCATTGAAGATCGACAAGGCGATTTTCGGCGGCTTCGACTGGGGCGCGCGTACGGTGAATATCATCGCCGCGCTGTGGCCGCAACGATGCAAGGCGATGGTGTCGGTGAGCGGCTATCTGATCGGCAGCCAGGAGGCGAACCGCACGCCGCTGCCGCCGAAGGCGGAACTGGCCTGGTGGTATCAGTTCTACTTCGCCACGGAGCGCGGCTATGCGGGCTATGAAGCGAATCGCCACGACTTCAACAAGCTGATCTGGCATACGGCGTCGCCGAAATGGAATTTCGACGATGCGACGTTCGAGCGCTCGGCGCAGTCGTTCAACAACCCGGACCATGTTGCGGTGGTGATTCACAACTATCGCTGGCGGCTGGGGCTGGTGAAGGGCGAGGCGCAGTACGACGATCTGGAGAAGCGTCTGGCAACGGCGCCGACGATTTCCGTGCCGACCATCACGATGGAAGGCGACGCGAACGGCGCACCGCATCCCGAACCGGCGGCGTACGCGAAGAAGTTCACCGGCAAGTACGCGCACCGGAACATCGGCGGTGGGGTCGGACACAACCTGCCGCAGGAAGCGCCGAAAGCATTTGCCGATGCCGTGATCGACATCGCACGTTTCTAAGCGGACTGCGTGTTAGTGACTGATTCAAAGCGCCGCTCCCTTGCTGGCGCTCCCAAAAGCCTGGCAGGTCTTGATGGCGGGACTGTCGCGGACGAAGCGTTGACTAATCGCGTTGCACCGCCGCTCCTGTTTTGCTATCTCGATCTTTACCGCTTCTTCGGTTTTCGTCACCGCCATCGTCATCGCGATTGTCGACGAACGGCGAGTCGGTGTCGTTGCCACCGGCACGCAGTGCGGTCCGCGCTTCATCGGCCAGTTTTTCGTAATGCTTCCGGAAGCGCGTCAAGTCTTTTTCCTCGAGCTCTTCAAGATCGAGCAGGGCGTTATGAGCCCCTTCCAATGCGCGGATCAATTCGTCGAGCTTGATTTGCATCGCGGCGGTGTCGCGGTTCTGGGTGTTCTGGATCAGGAAGACCATCAGGAATGTGACGATCGTGGTCGACGTGTTGATCACGAGTTGCCACGTATCGCTGTAGTGAAAGAGCGGGCCGGTGAAGGCCCAGACGATCACCATGACGACGGCCAGCACAAAGGTGGCCGGCCTGCCGGTTATCGTGGAAAGGTAGCTTGAGAACTTCGAAAACCATTTGCCGCTCATCATGATCTCCGGGAGTCGGGTCGACGTAAGGCATGATCGCACAGACTCAGCCGCCGCCTTTTCCCTTGAGCGTCCTGCCGACGTGGCGGCGCGTACAAATTTCGTCGCTGCGCCGCGTTACCGTGTCATCTCCGCCAGCGCCCGTTGCAGAGGGGCGGGCGATACGCTGATCGGCCCCGAAAACGGAGCGTCCAGTTCCAGTATCAGGTAGATCGTTCCCGACATTAACGCCGCCGCGACGAGGAGGCTGATGACGACCACGGTATTGCGCGGCGCCCGGTATCCGAAACTCGCAAATATCAGCAGCAACCACATGACGACCATCACGACGATTGGCGGGGGAATCGAACCCTCCGCCTGCTCGAGCAAAGCCCAGCGCAACTCCACGATCCTGCGGTATTCCTGGCGAGCGTCGTTCCAGACGGAAAGATGCTGCTCGTCGGTTGGCGTGAGGGCTCTCAAGCCACTGCCGACGTCGTTGAGCAACTGTTCGGAAGTCTTGTCGGAAACCAGCAACGGGTCGCTGCTCCTCCATTTGCGTTCGCAGACAAAACGTCGTAAACGGTCTACGGGCTGGGCCACGCGGTAGCGTCAATCCGGTCTGCGCGTACGCGATGGTTCATCGCGAACGGCGCGTCAACGCTCGAGCCAGAGCGATCACGCCCGACTCTATTTCCTCGACATCGATCGACGCAAAACCGAGCACGAGCCCCGGCGGCGCGGAACGGTCGATCGCATACAGCGACAGTGGGCGCGTCTCGATGCCTTCGCGTGCCGCGCGCCGCGCCGCGTCGGCGTCGTCCGCGCCTTGCGGCAGGAAGGCGGGCGCATCGAGTCCCGCCACGATCGGTGCAAGCGCGAGCAAGCCCGAGAGATGCCGCTCGACCGCCGACGTCAGCGCCTCGGCCCGCTCCCCGTAGAGCATGCGCATGCGCCGTATGTGCCGGCCGAAATGGCCGTCGGCGATGAAGTCGTGTAACACCGACTGCTGATCGGTTGGAACATGCCGCGCCGTCGACGACAGCGCGGCCACGAACGGCTCGACCAACCGGTCGGGCAAAATCGCGTACGCGGTTCTCAAAGCGGGAAACAGCAGCTTGCTGAAGGTGCCGCAGTAGATCACGTGTCCGTGGTCGTCGAGGCTCTTCATCGCGGCGAGCGGGTGGCCCACGAAGCGGTACTCGCTGTCGTAGTCGTCCTCGATGATGACGGCGCCTCTAGCCCGCGCCCATTCGAGCAACGACAGGCGCCGTTCGAGCGCGAGCGGCGGGCCCAGCGGCGCCTGGCGCCCGGCGGTGACATAGGCCAGCCGCGCTGCTGCCGCGTGCTGACGAGCCCATGAGACATCGACGCCGGCCGTGTCGACCGGCACGCCGATCACCCGCGCGCCCGCTGCTTCGAGCACGAAACGGGCGCCGGGGTAACCGGGATCTTCCATCCACGCGGTGTCGCCCGGATCGAGCAGGAGGCGAGCGGTCAGATCGATCGCCTGCTGAACACTGCCCAACACGACGACGTGGTCCGCCGAACATCGAATACCGCGCGACGGACCGACATAAGCGGCGATTACTTCACGCAGCGGCCGATAGCCTTGCGCCTCGCCATCGCCGAGCAGATCCCGCTGCGCGCGACGCACCCGGTTGGCCGCGAGCCGTGCCCACAATTCGAATGGAAACGCGTCGAGATCGGGCTGGCTGGCGCGAAACGCGCGCGCAGGGCGCGTGCGGCCGCTGAGTTGAAATGCGCTCCGCGCGAGCAAGCGGCCACGCGCCGACAATTCGACACCAGGCGGCTGCGTGCCGCTGTCGCCGTTGCGATGACGCTCGCGGGCGAGCGGCCGGCCACTGCGCTTTCTGGGCGACGTCTGCTCGCCGCTGTCGATACGCCGATCCGGCAGCTCAGCCGCAACGAAACTGCCTCGCCCCACTGCGCCCGACAGATACCCTTCGGCGTCGAGTTGCGCGAAAACGCCCAGCACCGTTCCGCGCGACAGTCGAAACCATGCCGCGAGATCGCGCGTGGAAGGCAGGCGCGCGCCCGGCGGCAACGTCCCGGACAAGATCGCCTTGCGCAACTCGTCATAGAGCCAGCGCTGAAGCGGCACGCCTTCCGGCCTGGGCGCTAGCGCAAGTTCAATCTGTTCGGCTCGCCGCACTCTGGTCCTCGTCGAATTGGCTCAATCAATTTCCGAATAATGGACCTTTTTGATGACCATTCACAGTCTTATGCTGGGGGTCATTGGAAACGCGGCATGTCGCCGATTTCGCGTAATGACTCTCGGGAGAAAGGAAATGGCACACAAGGTGTTCGTCGCCGGAGTAACGGGCGCCATCGGAAGCGCGCTTGCGCCGCTGCTGATCGACGCGGGCTATACGGTGTTCGGCAGCACGCGGCGCGCCGACCGCGCGAGAGAACTCGAGGACGCGGGCGTGGTGCCGGTCGTCGTCGATGTGTTCGATGCGGCCGCGCTGCGTGACGCGCTCGTGCGCATCGCGCCGGCGAGCGTGCTTCATCAATTGACCGATCTGCCACCCGGGCTCGACCCCGCTCGAATGGGCCAGGCAGTGACGGCGAACGCGCGGATACGCGATGAGGGCACGCGCAATCTGGTGGCCGCGGCGATCGCGGCGGGCAGCCGCCGGATGATTGCGCAAAGCATTGCATGGGCGTACCGGCCGGGAACGACGCCTTACGACGAAAGCTGTCCGCTCGACATCGATGCGCCGGGCGCGCGCGGCACGAGCGTGCGTGGCGTCGCGGCGCTCGAGCGGCACGTGCTGGAAGCGGCGTCGCTGAACGGCACGGTGCTTCGCTATGGACAGATCTACGGACCTGGCACAGGCGCCGATGCCCCGGCTGGTGCAAGTCCGCTGCACGTCGAAGCGGCGGCCGTTGCGGCCTTGCTTGCGCTTCAACGGGGCAACGCCGGCGTGTACAACGTCGCGCAAGACGCAGCCGAAGTGACGAGCGCGAAGGCGCGCCGTGAGTTGGGTTGGTCGCCGGATATGCGATCGGCGGCGCGCGTATGAATCCGCTGACACTGACGCTACCGCGTCCTGCGCGCAAGCCCGCCATGCTCGCACTGGCCACGATGACGATGCTGGCGCTCGGCCCGGCGGCGCCTCGGTCGGCCATCGACTGGTTCGCCGACATCTGCGGTGGCGATTCATTGATGTCCAACGCATCGACGAGCACCGACGCAGCGAGGCGCCCTGCATCGACCGTGAAAGTACTGTCGTGCGAAGCGCTGCCCAACGCGCCGGGCAAGTCGGTGACGACGGCCATCGTCGACTTTCCGCCGCTCGGCTTTACGCCCGCGCATCGTCACCCAGGCTCAGTGACGGCGGTCGTGCTGGAAGGGACGATCCGCTCGCAACTGCAAGGTGGGCCGCCCGTCAACTACGCGATTGGACAGACCTGGTTCGAGCCGCCGCGCGCGCTTCATTTATTCGCTGAGAATCCCGATCCGGTCGGCCCGGCGAAGTTACTTGCGACATTCATCGCTGATACCAATTGCGGTCCGCTGGTATTGCCGCCTGACTGAGGCCGGCAGTGTCACTGCCAATTGGTTGTAAATCCGCATCACATTTTGTCCTTTCCTCATGAGATAGACGGTCGCATACGCATGCATTTGACCGTCTATCGCACATCTGCTCATGCACTTCGTCGCGCGATCAAGCCGCTTACGGACAGTGCTTCCCACGCTATTTCCCACAGGTCGGCGCATACGCCGAGGTCGCGAATATTCCGCTGATCTTTCGACGATCAAAGTCGCGCCTTTCTTCAGCCAAAATCATGCCGTCGCCCAAGGGTAATTACTTACAAAACAGTGCGCCAACTGCAGATTTAACAAAGTTAGAATGTTTCATCTAATGCTGCATCGCAGAACGATTCGAGCGGGTTGGCTCAAGCCGAAGAGCTAGCCACTGCTTGCGTCCCGACTGGTATCGCATACCTCTTGTCTGAGCAATGTGAACGTTTAAAGAAGGAGTGCAGAGTGTATTTTTCGACGCCAGAGCAATTCGTCTCCATTCAAAGTGCCAATGTTGCCGTCGCGTTTTCGTTGGCGCAGCAAACATTCCAGTATTTTGAAGAGCTGGCTAAGTTGAACCTGCAGGCGGCCAAGGCCACGTTCGCGGAGAGCGAACAGGCGTGGCAGATGGCGGTGTCGGGTAAGACGCCGGTCGAACTGTTTATTCATCAGGCCAGCAACGCGAAACCCGTCGCAGAGAAAGTACTGTCTTATAACGGTCACGTGGTTGACCTTACCAATGCCGCCCAGGCCGAATTTCTGAAGATTTTCGAAGACCGGTTTGCCCAGTCCAACACGAAAATGCAGACGGTTTTCGACGACTTCGCGCGCAACGCGCCGGCAGGCTCCGAACTCGCGGTCACCGCGTTCAAGTCGGCGGTTTCCAGTGCGGGCGCCGCCTACGACGCGATGCGCAAAGCCACCGCGCAAGCCATTGCCTTGGCGGAGGCCAGTCAGCTGACCGCGCCTGCCTCGGCGCGGGCCAAATAACGCAATTCAGCCAACAGCAATGCTCACGCAGCCTGGAGCAAACGCTCCAGGGCTGTTGTTTCGCTTTCCTCCAAGCAGGACGGATCGGCCGATTCGGAAACGAAATGGGTATCGCATTGCTTGCCAACTCGTTCGAAGGGCGATCCGAAGGCGCTTAAAAAAGTTAGCCGGGAATGTAATGGGAAGTCACGCTTCTTATAAGAACGATCTCTCGCACATTGAAACGATAGTCACAACGCTAGAGAGATTGCTTTCAAAAGGTGATTCGATGGCTTGCACGTCGGTAGTCAATGAGCCGGATTATTGGCGTCAACGCATCGAGACGATACTGAATCAGCGTGAAATATCAAAGGTCGATCGGGAGCATGCTGACGCTTTGCTGAGACGCTTAAGCGGGATCATCAAGATGCCTTAATAAGGCGGCAGAATCGAACACACATCTGAATGCCGCGAGCAATGCGGCTCAGTCAATATAAAAGGGTACGACATGACCAGTGAATCTTCTGAGAGCGGTTTGCAGGTGCTTTCGTCGCAAACCTCGGGCCGTCATCGACTCGTGGTGCGCGCGGCGCTTCATGGTATGCGCATTGCCGCAATCTGGCAGGTGCTATTTCCCTTCTCCCGCAACGTCGAGACAGTCGCTGTGACGACGCTTCCGGGCAGCGGGTTTGAAGAGGTCACGATCGCGCTGGCTCAAGCGCAACGCGAGTTGGTGGATGCCATGATCGCGCGCTTCAAGAGCATGTCCTGGGTGACGAGCGCAACGCTTTGCTGAGGGCGTAAGTCACTTCAACGCGACCGACGGTTGCATGCAAATAGCCGGCTCCGGCTATTTGCACGTCGAGCGCAACCCGCGCCTTTATTCCAGTGCGGAAGCCGGACCAAAAAATTCATAACGGCTTTGCGATTCCGGCACGCCAATCGCCTTCAGGTGTTTCTTGATGGCCTTCATGAACGCGATCGGTCCGAGGAAATAGACGTCGACGTCGCGCGTCTTGGGCAGCCACGCGTCGAGGCGCGTTTCGTCGAGATAGCCGATGCCATGCGCGTCGGCATCTTCCGCGCGGCGCTGCTCATAGCAATAGAAACGCTTCAATTTCGGATGACGCGCGGCCAACTGGTCGATCATGTCGCGGAACGCATGAACGCCACCGTGACGCGCCGAGTGAATGAAGTGCACAGGGCGATCGGTCTGCAACGCGGCTTGCAGCATGGCCAGCGTAGGCGTGATGCCCACGCCGCCGCTAATCAGCACCAGCGGCTTGTCGTTGTGTTCGAGCTTGAAATCCCCAGCCGGCGCGAACAGTTCTACCGTGTCGTTTTCATTGACGCGCGTGTGCAGATGGTTCGACACCTTGCCATTCGGTTCGCGCTTGACGCTGATACGGTATTCGCGGCCGTTCGACATGGCCGAGAGCGAATAATTGCGCCGCACTTCCTCGCCGTCGATAAAGAGCCGCACGCCGATGTATTGCCCCGGATGAAACGCGAGCAACTCGCCGTTGTCGTCGGGACGCAGATAGAACGACGTGATCTCGTCGCTTTCCCGCACTTTGCGGGCGACCCGAAAGAGCCGCGTGCCGCGCCAGCCGCCCGGCGCCGCTGCCCGCTCGGCGTACATTTTCTCTTCGAGGCCGCTCAACAGATCGGCGAGCTGCTGATAGGCGGCGGCCCACGCTTCGATGACCGCATCGGTTGCGATCTCGGCGCCGAGCACTTCGCGGATGGATTTGAGCAGACACTGCCCGACAATCGGATAATGCTCCGGCAGGATATTCAGCGCGACGTGCTTGTTGATGATCTGCGAGACCAGCCCGCCAAGTTGTTCGAGTTGATCGATGTGACGTGCGTACATCAGCACGCCGTTGGCCAGCGCGCGCTGCTGCGCGCCGCTCGCCTGGTTGGCGAGGTTGAACATGGGACGCACTTCGGGATGTTCGCTGATCAGCATGTCGTAGAAGTGCGTGGTCAGCGCCTCGCCTCCGCTTTCGAGAAGAGGAACGGTGGCTTTGACGATGGCGCGGTGTTCGGCGGAAAGCATAGGAAGTCCTGGTTGTTGGTGGAGATCCAGTCGGGCTTCGACTGACGTGCTTCTCTATCCATGTTTCGTGCCAGGTATAAAATGCAATTAAATCAACGATCTGAATTTAATGATGGTCAATTCGACTTTAGTCGAAAAGACTCCAGATGGAGTCAATCTGACTGCGGAAGCGCTTCTCGACGTCCTGACGCCGCTGATCCTCGACCTCTCGCGTGACCTGTCCGACCGCGAACGCTACCGCCGTCTGCTCAGCAGCCTGCGCGCGCTGTTCCCCGGTGACGCGGCCGCTCTATTGCGTCTGGAGGGCGATATGCTGGTGCCGCTCGCCATCGACGGATTGAGCAGCGATACGCTTGGGCGGCGTTTTCGTGTCGGTGACCACCCGCGCTTCGAGCAGCTTCTGTCGCGGCCGGAGCCGACCCGCTTCGCCGCCGACTCCGATCTGCCGGATCCCTACGACGGCCTCGTGCAAGGCGTGGCCGGGCATCTCGAAGTCCACGATTGCCTCGGCTGTCCGCTGTTCGTTCGCGGCCGGCCGTGGGGTTTGCTCACGCTCGATGCGCTCGACCCGGCACGCTTCGACAGCATCGACATGGCGTCGCTGCGGGCGTTTCTGGGCCTGGCCGCCGCCACGGTGAGCGTCGTCGAGCGAATCGACACGCTCGCGCGCAGCAGCGAAGAGGAGCGGCGCCGCGCGGAGGCTTACCGGCAGGCGAGCAGCCAGAGCCGGCGCGAGATGGTCGGCAGCAGCGACGCGCACACGCATCTGATGAAGGAGATCGAGATCGTTGCCGGCAGCGATCTGACCGTGCTGATCACCGGCGAGACCGGCGTCGGCAAGGAACTCGTGGCCAATGCGATCCACGCGCTCTCGTCGCGGGCGAATAAGCCGCTGATCAGTCTGAACTGCGCCGCGTTACCGGACACGCTTGTCGAGAGCGAACTGTTCGGCCATGTGCGGGGCGCGTTCTCCGGCGCATCGTCGGACCGGCGCGGCAAATTCGAACTGGCCGACGGCGGCACGATTTTTCTCGATGAAGTGGGCGAGCTGCCGCTGCAGGTGCAGGCCAAGCTGTTGCGGGTTTTGCAGAACGGCCAGTTGCAGCGCATCGGCTCGGATCACGAACACAAGGTCGACGTGCGGCTGATCGCCGCAACGAATCGCGATCTCGCCGAAGAGGTGCGCACGGGGCGGTTCCGCGCGGACTTCTATCACCGGCTCAGCGTCTATCCGTTACGCGTGCCGCCGTTGCGCGAACGCGGCCGCGACGTGTTGCTGCTGGCGGGGTTTTTCCTCGAAGAGAATCGCTCGCGGCTCGGCCTGCTGAGTCTGCGGCTCTCGGCGGATGCGCAAGCCATGCTGCTGCGCTATCCGTGGCCGGGGAACGTGCGTGAACTTGAACACCTGATCGGCCGAAGCGCGCTCAAGGCACTGGCTGCGAATCGCGAGCGCCGGCGGATCCTGACGTTGACGGCCGCCGACTTTGCGCTATCAGCCGCACCGTCTGAAGACAAAAGCCAGACGCCAGCCGAGACAACCGAAACCGGATTGAAAGACTTTCGCAGCGCGGTGACCGAGTTCGAGCGAACCACCGTTCTCGACGCCTTGTCTCGCCACAACCAGAATTGGGCGGCCGTCGCGCGCGAACTCGGTCTCGATCGGGCGAATCTGAACCGGTTGGCCAAACGGCTTGGCCTCAAATGACGGGCAACGCAATGAGCCGCGCAACCGCTGCAAGACGGCGGCGTGTCGCGCGGCACGACTAACGGTCGATGCTTAAGCGGCTACGTCCTCGTTGTGCGGAAATAGCGCGCGACGTGTCTCTTCGTCGAACTCGGCTTTCAGCGTCAGCTTGTCCTTCAACGCTTGTGCGCGAGCCGCGGCCGGACGCGCGGAGATTTCATCCACGACGCGCTTCACGTTCGGATACGCGCTCAGACCCGCCTCGCCGACAATGTAGCCGGCGAAGCTGGCCCAGCCCCACAGCGCGATGTCCGCGACCGAATAAGCATCGCCGGCCAGATACTTCGACGTCGCGAGGCGCTCATCCAGCACGCGATAGTGCCGCTCCACTTCCTTCAGATAGCGATTGCGCGCATAGGGCAGCGGCGTCGGCGCGTGGTGCAGAAAGTGCACCGCCTGGCCCGAGAAGGGCGACAGTCCGGTTGCGATGAACATCAGCCACGACAAGGCCTGCGCGCGTTCGGCAGCCGATGCCGGCAGGAAACGTCCATGTTTCGCCGCGAGGTGCAGCAGGATGGCGTGCGAATCGAACACGGTCACGCCGTCGTCGGTAATCGCGGGGACTTTTGCGTTCGGGTTGATCCGGAGAAACTCGGGGCGATGTTGTTCACCCTTGAACGTGTCGACCGCGATAAGTTCGAACGGGGTCTGCAGTTCTTCGAGCATCAACGCGACTTTCATCGGGTTCGGCGAGGGGTGGAAGTAAAACTTCAGCATGACGATCTCCAGGGGAATAAGGGGTAGGGCAGATGACGACCGGGCGGCACAGCGCCGCTCGGATTTACGCTGCGGTGGCTGCCCGGTCGTTGCGACCTGTGGTGATGATGGGCTGCCGGGCCGCTTTTGCCGTACGACTATTCCGATGAGAACGTTCGAAGGATTCGCACGTGTTGTCACGAACGCATCGAGATCGCCCGCCTGCCGTTACTCCGCGATCGAAAAGCGCGACGGGCGCTTTTGCGGTGCCTTGGTCGGACGCTCCACGCGCGAGGTGGCGCCGCGTATGAAGAGAATTGCGCAGAAGGCCACCATGGCCCAAATGCAGAAAATTACCGTCAGAGCGCTCATTTGAGTTTTCAGATGTAGAGACTGCGATTAGTGCTGTTCGGCCTGCGGGCCGGTCAGTGTGTCGTATGCGGGCTATTGCCGTCAAACAGAAGTTCGTCGATCAGACGCGTGGCCAGTGCCAGTTGCTGTTCGAGCGACGCCCGCGCCGCTTCCGCGCCCGCCGCGTCGCCGCGTGCGGCGGCGTCATAGGTCTGCGTCGCGAGGCACAGCACGCTCTCCGACGCGAGGTGCAACCCACGCATCGTTTCGGCGTCGGCGTCCGGCACCGGGCTGGTCCATTCTGTCGTCGAAGCAGCCGGCAGGCCGATTTCGAACTCGTTATCTTTATCGTGGCGGGTAGACATCGCAGGCTCCTTGCGCAATTGGCACGATGTCAGTGTGCTCCGCTCGATCGGATTTCAATCGGGCGAATAGAAGCCTGTTTTTTAGTCAATCCTCGATGATTGGGAAGTCCAAGTATTCTGCTGAAGAATAGGCGGATGGCGGCGCTGCCGGCGCGCCTACACGTGTCACTGGTTTCCATCGACGCGAGCCTGCCGCGTCGTCCTTCACTCCTGCTTCGTTCCGCCCGCCTCATCCTGCGACTCGAGTGCCGCAACCATCTCGCCGTCCGGTGTGTCAGATCCGACGGTCACGCAACACGTCGCAACAACAGTTCCACGATAGGCGGCGCATGGGCGCAATCCGTTCGTTATCCGTAAAACTTCGTTTAACGAACTAACCCGCAGAGTCAAACGAAAACTGTCGTCCGACGCGCCGGGCGCACGAAGCCTTCCCCCCAGCAGCGTCTTCAGCAGCCGCCGCGCCGTCTCACACAACGGTGCGTCAAGCGTGCAGAACCAGTTTCTGCACGCGCCAGTTCAGCAGTTCGGCAACGAACAACACGTTCTCCGATGGACACGCCATCTGATGAATCCAGCCGAACTGCTTCGGTTGCTTGCCGGCTTTGCCGAGTACGCCGATTACCTTGCCGTCGAGTGTCATCTTGTAGATGCGGCCCGGAAAAGCGTCGGCGCTATAGAGCACCTGATTCGGTCCCGGCGAGATACAGATCGCCCACGGCGAGCCGGGTGCAAACGTGCCGGCCGCGATTGCCGCTTCGTCCGGCATGTCGCCGATCGCCGGACGCGCGTCCGGCGGCACCGGCACGTCGATCGTGAATTGCCGCAGGAAAGTGCCTTCTGTGTCGAACACCTGGATGCGCCGGTTGCTGCGGTCCGCGACATAGACGTTGTCGTGCGCGTCGAGCGCGATGCTATGCGGCGTATGAAATTGCCCCGGCCCCGTACCGCGCTCGCCCCATGACTTGATCCAGTTGCCGTCGCGATCGACTTTCGCCACGCGCGAGTTGATATAGCCGTCGCTGATGTACGTGTTGCCCGCGACGTCCCATGCCACGTCCGTGACCTGGCGAAAGCGCCCAGGCTCGGCGGGCAGCGGCGGATTGGGGTGTTTCAGCGGCGCGGTTTCTTCGTCGGCGGCTTCCTGTTTGCGGCCGAACACCATGGCGACGCGTCCGTCCGGTGTGAACTTGATCACCATGTCGGAGCCTTTGTCCGTCACCCAGATGTTGTCCTGCCGGTCGATCTTGACCGTATGCGCGAACGACCATGCATACAGGTTGTGTCCGATCTCGCGCACGAAGCGTCCGTCGGGCGCGAACTCGAGAAGTTGCGCCGCCGCCGCGCCATACGCCGGTCCGGTCGAGTTGCCGCGCGACAGCACGAAGATATGTCCATGCGAATTGAGTGAAACACCGGAACACTCGCCGAAATACACGTCTTTGGGCAAATGAACGGGATTTGGAATCGAGTCGTAAGCAATCGAGGGTACGGCGGGTGAGTCCGCGAGAGCCGGTGGTATCGCGAGTCCGGCGGCAGTGCCGGCGACGAGGCTCAAGAAAGTGCGGCGACTCATTGCCCGATGCTCGGCGCTGCCACAGCACGGGCAAAACGACCCATATTGCTCGCTCATCCGATGTCTCCTGTCGATCAGAGTTGGCGCTTTAGCGCCTTACGCATGGTCCCATGCAAGATGGTTGCGTTGGTATCGCGTACGGTCCCGTGTGGGGAAGCCAACGTGCCGAACGCGCAGGAGCAATCGTAGTGCACATTCCGCGCGATAGCCAAGTCGTCGTGCGGCTACCGGCAACGTGTGGAGAGCAAGACTCGCTAAATGCAATACAACCTGCTTTCAACTTCGAGTCTGCGATGAAGTGTGCGCGGCGTCATGCGCATGTTTTCGGCGATGCGGTCGATTGCAGCGACTTGCCGAGTTTGAGAGGCACGCGACATCCATGCTGCCGCGTAGTTGATCGGATTACCCGTTGATCGAAGGCCAGTGGCCATTCAATTAGTTCGGACTGCAATCTTACTGCGTGCCGCCCGGTGGTGCCTGCGAGGCCGCATTCACCCGTGCGGATTCCCTCACCAGTTCCTGCGTCATCGCGGCGGCGACGGGGTTCGAACCGCGGTGGTCCTGGCTGGTCGGCCCGGCCTGCGTCGCTGGCGGCATCGGCAACGACGGATCGGGTTTGGAAGATTCCCTGACGAGCTGTTCCGTCATGGCCGCCGCGACGGCGTTCGAGCCGTGCCGGGTCAGATCGTCGCGCGCGCGGCCGATCGGCTGCGCGGTGTTTGCCTTCGCAGCGACGGATTCGCCCGTCTCCGCCGATGCGGGCGCGCGGCCCGGCTGTTTATGTCGCGATGCTGGTGGCGGCGCTTCCGTTTGCGCGTTCCTGGCGACGGGGCCCGATTTAGACGGCAGCGGTGCGCCCGCGATTTCGCCCGTATTGTTCGCGGACGGCGAAGTGGAAACCACGTTGCCCGCGCTCACATGCGTGCCGTCCACGCGCGGATCGACCGCCGTCGTCGTGACGGAGTTGGCCGTTACCGCCTCCGGCGGCGCCTCGGAGCGGTTGCCCTTAGGGAGAAGCTGGTAAGAGATGAATCCCACGTCCACCAGAACCAGCGCGATTATCAACGCCTTGCCTGTATTCGTCATATCCAACACCGAGTCGTTCGAGTGAAATGATCGAATCATCATAATCGACCGCCAAAAAACATTTTGGGCGGCGTTTTGCAATGCGATTTATTCGGTTTTTTCCACGCGTTTTGACACCGTTTTGACATCCCCCGTCAGCTAGTCCATCAGATACCCGCCGGCTCTCCGCGTTTAGTTCCGAAGTCCCAGCGCTGCGCCTGCGCAGTCTCGACTTTGGCGGGCAACAATCCGGCCTGAAAGAACGTATCCGCAATCTTTTGCTGCTCGCCGAAATTCTGCGCGATAACAGGCCGCACCAGATAACTGCGGCGCGCATTCGCACGTTCGATCGTGGCGGCGTCGAGTCCCCAGATCGGCGCGAGCGTCTGGGCCGCTTCCTGAGGATGCGCGCGCAGCCAAACGCCCGCTTGCGTCAACTGGTCGAACACGATCTGGATGACCTCGGGGTGCGCCGCTGCGAAGCGATTCGACGCGAGATAGTAGCGCTGATACGACGCGAGTCCCTTGCCATCCGCGAGAATGCGCACGTCGGCGTCTCGATCGACGGATGCGACGTACGGATCCCACGTGATCCACGCATCGACGCTGCCGCGCTCGAAGGCCGCGCGGCCGTCGGCCGCCGTGAGGTAGCTGATTCGCACATCGGCGGGCGTGAGGCCCGCCTTGATGAGCGCCGCAAGCAGCAGATAGTGGCTGCCGGCGGCCTTGGTCACGGCAATGCGCTTGCCCTTGAGATCGGCGAGCGTGCGCAGCGTACTGTCCTGTTTGACGATGATCGCCTGGGCGCCCGGCGACGGCGCTTCCTGCGCGACATAGACGAAGCGCGCATGCGCGGCTTGCGCGAAGATCGGCACGGTGTCCGCGACGTCCGCGCTGAAATCGACGGCCTCGACGTTGAGCGCTTCGGTCAAGGGCAGGCCGCTCGAAAACTCGTTCCACGACACGCGCACGCCCAACGGCGCGAGCGCTTTGTCGAGCGACCCGCTCGCCTTGAGCAGCGTGATCAACGTCGATGACTTCTGATAGCCGATCCGCAGCGCGATGGGTTCGCCGTTCGCGGCCGATGTTTGCGCGTAGCTGCGCGTCGCGAGCGTAGTCAGCGAGGAAGCCAGCGCGACGCGAATAAAACCCCGTCTGGTGAGCAGCGCCATGATTCATAGTCCTTGAGTCGAGTCTGGAAGAAGGCCAATCGGCCATGCTAGCAACGACTCTGCGCGGCGCGAACTGATGGTTTCAGCTAAAGATCGAACGCCAGCGCATAAGCGCGTCCGTGCATCGAAATACAGAGCGAACGACGCGATTCGCTTGCGCCATTAAATGCAAAAGATAAATATTGATTCGATATAAACATATAGAAAGAGAATAATTCTCAGGTGCCGTCTTCGTCGCTACGCTTGCGGGCAGATCGTCAGCGAGGGCATATGGCCGGTTCTATTTCTACTTCGTTTTCCGCACGGCGGCGCGCGCTCAAACTCTTGAGCGCCGTACCGGCATTCGCCGCATCCGGCGCATTCAATTCGCTCGATGTCCGCGCAGGCGAACTCGCATCGGTCACACTCATGCTCGGCGATCAGGCCGGCGGTACGCGTGCACTGGCCGAAGCGGCCAAGGTGCTGGACGGCGTGCCGTACGCGTTTCGTTGGGCCAATTTCCAGGGCGCGGCGCCGCTCTTCGAAGCGCAGCGCGCGGGCGCTGTCGATCTCGCGCCTGCAGGCGATTTGCCGGTGCTTGCCGCGGCCGTCGGCGACCCGACGCTGAAGATCGTCGCAACGCGCGTCGGTTCCGGCGCGCAACTCGGCATTCTGGTCGCGCAGGATTCGAAGATTCGCACGGTCGCGGACCTCAAAGGCCGCACGGTGTTCGTTTCATCGGCGCGCGGGAGTATTTCGCAGTTTCAGCTTTACGGTGCACTAGCCGAAGCCGGTCTCGCGAAAGATGACGTCAACGTTCGTTTCATTCTGCCCGTCGATGCGTTTGCCGCGTTCGCGTCCGGATCGATCGAGGTGTGGGCGACGTTCGATCCGTACTACGGCATCGCCGTGCAACGCGGCGCGCGCGTTCTGCGCGACGGCACCGGCATCAATAGCGGCCTTGGTTTCATTACGGCCTCGGGCGCGGCCCTCGCGGAACCGCGCAAACGCGCGGCGATTGCCGACGTGCTGTTGCGATTCCAGCGCGCGGGCGATTGGGCGCTCGCGAATCCCGACGCCTACGCGCAGATCTACGCGACGCTGACGCGTTCGCCGCTCGATGCCGCGAAGCGCATCACGCAGCGCGCGTCGCTGAAACAGCACTTCGTCAACGAGGCGGATATCAACGCGCTGCAAAAGGTTGCCGACAGTGCCAATCGCGACGCGATTCTGCCGCGGCGCATCGACGTGCGCGCGATTTCCGACACTCACATTGCGAACGCGTGACACGCAGCCGCCGATAACCTGGCATAGCCGAAGCGGTGCGTGCTACACGCTTACGCACCCGGCGTTTTCACGGCATTGAGCGGATAAACGGCGTCATAACGTGACGTCATGGGCACTCAAACAATTCGGGCGTTGTCGCGGATAAATAGACTCACTATATTGGGCTCAACGATGCATGACATCGACGATATGTTCGCTCAACCGTCTCGAGGACCCCGTCGTGATCAAGAAGCCCATGTTGTGCCCGCTTGCCGCTGTTCTGATCCTCGGCGTCGCGAATCTCGCGCCCGCGTGTTTGACGCCCGCGTTTGCCGCAGCCGGCAAGATTACCTTCGTCTCGCAGGGCGGGACCTATCAGGAGGCGCAGACCAAGGCGATCCTCGACCCGGCCGCGAAGCAGCTCAACATCACCGTGAACCAGGACAGTATTCCGGACGCGTGGCCGCAGATCAAAGCCCAGGCTGCAACCGGCAAGCCGATCTGGGACGTGGTCGACACGCCGACGTCCAACTGCCTGCGCGGCGGCAAGGAAGGCCTGCTGGAGAAGCTCGACTTCTCGAAGATTCCGAATGCGGCGGCCATGCCGGAGAAATATCGCACGCCGTACTCGGTCGCCTATGAGTTCTATTCGACGGTGATCGGCTACAACAAGAAGACGCTGAAGAAGGTGCCGCAGAGCTGGGCCGATTTCTGGAACGTGAAGGCATTCCCCGGCACGCGCGCGCTGCGCAACGACCCGCAGACCGTGCTCGAAGCCGCGTTGCTTGCCGACGGCGTGCCGCGCGACAAGCTCTATCCGCTCGACGTCGATCGCGCGTTTAAGAAGCTGCAGCAGATCAAGCCGGATGTGACCGTCTGGTGGACCTCGGGCGGCCAGTCGGCGCAATTGCTGCACGACGGTGAAGTCGATATGACGATGATCTGGAACGGCCGCGCGAGCGCGGTGCGCAAGGACAATCCCGATGTCGACTTCACGTTCAACGACGGCATTCTGCAGAACACGCAGCTCTGCGTGCTGAAGAACGCGCCGAACCTGCCCGAGGCGATCAAGTTCGTCAACGCGGCGGTGTCGCCCGAATTGCAGGCCAACCTGCCGCTTTATATCGACTACGGTCCGGGCAATCCGGCGGCATTCAAGACGGGCAAGATCGACGCGAAGCGCGCGAGCGAGCTGCCGAGCTCGCCGGAAAATGCGTCGAAGCAGACGTTGATGTCGGAGGAATGGTGGGCGTCGGACGCCGGCGTTCAGGCGAAGGCGCGCTGGCTCAAGTTCATGCAGTAAGCGCAACCGTATCTTCTTGCGCGCGGGATTCGGGTCCGTTGGACGCCAAGGACGCCGAAACCCGCGCGCAACTCTTGGCGCTTCTCGCGCGTCCCGCACGGCTTACCGTCTGCGCATTCATCGAACGTGATCGACTATCTGATTCTCGGCGGCGGCTCGGCCGGCTGTGTGCTCGCCGCACGCCTGTCCGAAGACGCCGGCAAGACCGTCTGCCTCGTCGAGGCCGGCCGCAATATCTCGCGAACCGACATGCCCGCGGCGGTGCGCAGCCGCTATCCGGGCCGAGCCTATCTCGACACCGCGAACATCTGGCAGCGCCTGAAGGCACGAATGAGCGCCTCGGCCGCGCCGCGCCGCTATGAGCAGGCGCGTCTGCTCGGCGGCGGCTCGGCGATCAACGCGCTGATGGCGAATCGCGGCGCGCCGGCCGACTACGACGAATGGCACGCGCTCGGCGCGCACGGCTGGAACTGGAGTGCCTGCCTGCCGTACTTCCGCAAGCTCGAAACCGATTGCGACTTCGGCGGCGCGCTGCATGGTAAGAGCGGGCCGATTCGCATCCAGCGCGCGCCGTGGGCGTGCATTTCGCCATTCGTGCGCGCGGTGCTCGCCACACTCGACGCACGCGGCCACACACGGCGTGACGACCAGAACGGCGAGTGGCAGGACGGCACGTTTATCGGCTCGATCGCGGTGAGTGAAGCAGGCGAGCGCATCCCGACCTCGGTCTGCTATCTCGGCGACGCCGTGCGCGCTCGCCCGAATCTCACGATCCGCACGCAAACGCTCGTCGAACGCGTGCTGTTCGACGGCAAGCTCGCCATTGGCGCGCGGGTCATCGGCCAGGACGGCGCGGGCGAAGCGTTGCGCGCCAGACATGTGATCATTTGCTCAGGTGCGATCCACACCCCGGCGCTGCTGATGCGAAGCGGCATCGGCCCGGCGGCCGAACTCGCCGGGCTCGGTATCGAGGTGGTGGCGGATCGAGGCGGGGTCGGCGGCAATCTGATGGAGCATCCGTCGATTGCCGTCTCGGCGTTTCTGCCGCGCGCCGCTCGCACGTTATATCCAGACGAGCATCACGAGCAGGCGATCGTGCGCTTTTCCTCGGGCGTGAGCGGGGGAGTGCCCGGCGACATGCACGGCGCGATCCTGTCGCGTTCGGGCTGGCATTCGGTTGGCCACCGGCTCGGCACGATCTTCTTCTGGGTGAACAAGTCGTACTCGCGCGGCCGCGTGAGTCTCGCGTCGGCTGATCCGCACGACGAACCGGTTGTCGACTTCAACATGCTGTCCGACGCGCGCGATCTCGAACGGCTCAAGCTCGCGGTGCGTTTCGGCGCCCGCACGCTGGCCGATCCGATGATGGCGCAGCACCGCGCCACGCTGCTGCCTTCGAGCTATTCGCCGCGTGTCGCGAGCGTGGCCGTGCCGGGGGCGTGGAATGCACTGCAACGCGGCGCGCTGAGCGCGCTGCTGGACATTGCCGGGCCGTTGCGCGCGTGGCTGGTGCGGCGCGTGGTCACGCAAGGCGTGACGCTCGACGAACTGCTCGCCGACGATCACGCGTTGACGCGTTTCGTGACGCGCTCGGTGGGCGGCACCTGGCATCCATCCGGAACCTGCCGCATGGGCGCCGCCGACGATGCGCTCGCCGTATGCGACGCGCGCGGCGCGGTCTATGGCGTCAGCGGACTCTACGTGTGCGACGCGTCGCTGATGCCGTCGATACCGTGCGCGAACACGAATGTGCCGACCATCATGATCGCGGAGCGGATTGCGGATATGTTGCGCGGCCCTGCGTGAATGCGATGCCGGGCCGCGGCGTTGCAACGCGATGACCCGGCGCATGTGTCAAGCGGTGAGCGTTCCAACTAAGCCCAAGAAGGCCCAAGAAGGCCCAAGCACGCTCAATCGCCAAACCCCACAATACCCTTCACTTCGAGAAACGCCTCGAGTCCCCATTCAGCATATTCGCGCCCGTTGCCCGACTGCTTATACCCGCCGAACGGCGAGCCAGCATCCCACGACGGATAGTTCAGATACACGCTGCCCGCACGGAGCCTGAACGCCACGCGCCGCGCGCGTTCCAGATCGGCGGACTGAACATAGGCGGCGAGACCGAACGGGCTGTCGTTCGCAATCGCAATCGCTTCTTCCTCATCGCGGTACGGCATGATCGCGAGCACCGGGCCGAAAATCTCCTCGCGCGCGATCGTCATGGAAGGGCGCACATCCGCGAAGACAGTCGGTTGCACGTAGTAGCCGCGTTCCAGACCCCGTGGACGTCCAAGGCCGCCGGCCACGACCTGCGCGCCTTCGTCGATGCCGGCCGCAATGAGCCGCTCCACGCGCTCGAACTGCACGCTGCTGACAACCGGACCCATGGTCGTGCGCTCGTGATCGGCGGGGCCGACGCGCTGCGCTTGCGCCGCGCGCCGCGCGATCGCCACCGCTTCGTCATGGCGCGCCGCGGGCACGAGCATGCGCGTCGGCGCATTGCACGACTGTCCGCTGTTGTTGAAGCACGAGTTGACGCCGGCCGTGACGGCCGCTTCGAAATCGACGTCGTCCAGCAGAATGTTCGCGGACTTGCCGCCCAGTTCCTGATGCACGCGCTTCACAGTCGGCGCCGCGAGCTTCGCAATCTCGACGCCCGCGCGTGTCGAACCGGTGAACGACACCATATCGACATCGGGATGCGCCGCGAGCGCCGCGCCGACCATCGGCCCGTCGCCGTTGACGAGATTGAAGACGCCCGGCGGCACGCCCGCCGCGTCGAGTATCTCCGCGAACAGCAGGGCATTGAGGGGAGTGACTTCGCTGGGCTTGAGCACCATCGTGCAGCCCGCGGCGATGGCGGGTGCGGCCTTGCAGACGATCTGATTGATCGGCCAGTTCCACGGCGTGATCAGCGCGACCACGCCGACCGGTTCGTGGTTGACGAGCGTCGTGCCTTTCCTGCGCTGCCACGCGAACGTTTCGCACGTGCGAATCAGTTCTTCCAGATGCCGTCGTCCGATGCCTGCTTGCCACGCATGCGCCATTGCGCGCGGCGCGCCGAGTTCGCGCGAGATCGTGTCGCCCATCTCGTCGTGACGTTCGAGAAATACGTCGAGAATGCGGCGGATCAATGCGAGGCGTTCGGCCGGTGTGGTCTGCGAGAACGACACGAATGCGCGTTTCGCGGCGGCTACCGCGCGATCGGCATCGGCGGGCGTGCCCATCGCCACTTCGGCGAAGGCTTCTTCGGTGCAGGGATCGACAACGGCGCGGCGTGCGTTGGTGGACGGCTCGACCCACGCGCCGTCGATATAGAACTTCAGTGCATTGGTCATGTAATGGCTATTTTCAGAGAGGTTAGGCACGCGCCGCGCCCGAGCGGCGGCTCACCACGACGATCATCACGAGGCACAGCGTCAGTGCGGTGAGCATCGTGCTGATCGCGGCAATGGTCGGATCGATCTCGTCGCGTAGCGTCACGAACATGCGGCGTGTCAGCGTCTGGTTCGAACCGCCCGACACGAAGAGCGCGACCACCGTTTCGTCGAGCGCCTGAATGAACACGAACACCGCGCCGGAAATCACGCTGGCCTTGATCTGCGGCAGCGTCACCGTCATGAAGCTGCGAAAGCGATTCATGCCGAGACTGCGCGCAACCATCTCCTGCGTGCGGTCGAAGGTGCGCAGATCGGCACCGACCGAGATCAGCACATACGGCAGCCCGAGCATCGTATCGGCGAGAATCAAGCCGCCGAGCGTGTTCACATAGCCCGCCTGAGAGTACACGAAGAACACCCCCACCGCGACGATGATGATCGGCACCATCAACGGCAGCATCAGCAGCGTGCGCAGATAGCGCATGATCCAGTGCGTGCCGTTCTGGATCGCGTACGCGGCGGCCACGCCGAGCGGCGTGGCGATCAGCGCGGCGCAGATCGAAGCGCTCAGCGTGGTGCGCGCGGCGTCGATCCATGCGGGGTTGTCGAAGAACGAGTGATACCAGCGCAGCGAGTAGGCGGGCGGTGGGAAGGTCATGAAGCGCGTATCGGAGAACGACAGCGGCACCACGATCAGCACCGGCACCATCAGGAACAGCAGAATCAGCACGACGCTCGCGCCGAGGACGATTCGTCCGAACGGGAGTTTGTTCATTTCGCGCCCAAGGTCTTTTCGAGTGGCACCACGCGGCTCGCGGCATAGAAAATCGCGAACACGCAGATCAGCAGCACGACGCTCACGGCACTCGCCGCGCCCCAACTGTTGTAGATCTCGACGTTGCGGCTCACCACCATCGACACCATGATCGACTTGCCGCCGCCCATCAGTTCAGGCGTGATGTAGAAGCCGAGGCACAGCACGAACACGAGCGTGACGCCCGCGAACACGCCGCTCATCGACAGCGGCAGGAACACGCGCAGGAACACGTGCAGCGGCGAGCCGCCCAGGCTCGCGCCGGCTTGCGAGAGATTCGACGGGATTTTCTGCATCGCCGAATAGAGCGGCAGAACCATGAACGGCAGCAGGATATGCACCATTGCGATGACCGTGCCAAACTGGTTGTACGCGAGCTGCACCGGCCGGTCGGCGAGGCCCGAGGCGATCAGCGCCTTGTTGACCAGACCCGTGCGCTGCAACAGCACGAGCCACGCGTAGGTGCGCACCAGTACGCTGGTCCAGAACGGCAGAATCACCATGCCGAGCACGAGCGCGCTCAGCTTCGGCGGCAGCGAGGCGGCGAAGTAGGCCACTGGATAGCCGAGCAGCAGCGTGATGACGGTCACGATGATGCTCAGCTTGAACGTCAGCAGAAACGTTTCGAGGTAGGCGCTGGTGAACATGCGCCGGTAGTTTTCGAGCGTGAAGCCGTCGTGATAGATGGACTGCCACGACAGCCACGCAAGCGGCACGACCAGCAGCACGACGATCACAAGGAGTGCCGGCGTCATCAGGAGAAGCATCGTGCGATCTTCGCGGCGTTGATAGCGCGCGGCGGGATCGGACTCGGTGGCCTGCATCAAGGTGGTTCCCTGGAGCATCCGTTTGGCGGTTGTCATCATGCACCTACGGCGTCGAGAAACTGATACCACGCCGCGACGAGTCTCACACCCGGCGCGCGCAGCGAATGAAAGGGCACGGGCCGCAGGCCGGGCGCGCCGAGCAGCGATAGCTCGGGCGTTTCGCCGAGCGCGAGCGCGGCGGCATGCTGGCCGAGCAGGCTTGCCATCGCGACGCCTGCTCCGTTATACCCCAGACAAAAGGTCGTGGCGTCGTCGCTGCGTCCGACATGCGGCAGCGAATTGAACGTCATGCCCACATAACCGGACCAGCGATATTCCACACGCACATCCGCGAGATCGGGAAAGAGCGCGACCATGGCACGCTGCAGCGCGTCGAAGCCGGTTGTTTGACCTTCCTTGCCGAACGCGTCGCGTCCGCCGAACAGCATGCGGCCGTCCACTTTGCGAAACCACTTCATCATGCGGCGCGTTTCGGTGTAGCTGCGGCGCTCGACCATCAGGCGCGCGTCGAGGTCCGCGGAAGGCGCTCGGTGGCGATCATCGCGCTGCGAAACGGCACGAGTTCGCGTTGATACGGTGCGGTCGCCGCCGTGAGATCCGAATACGCATTGGTCGCGACGATGACCTGCTTCGCGCGCACCGTGCCGCCGGGCGTGCGCAGCGTCACGCGCGTCTCGCCGGGCGCGCGTTGCATCTGCCGCACCGGCGTCGATTCGTAGATCGGCACGCCGCGCAGCGTGAGGCCGCGCGCGAGTCCGCGCACGTATTCGAGCGGCAGAATGGTGCCGGCGTCCGCGCTCAGCACGCCGCCGACAAAGCCCTTCGAACCCGTCTCGCGTTCGATGTCGGCGCGCGATTGCACGCTCATCGAGGTATCGCCGAGATGCGAGCGAACCCAGTCGGCCTCGGCGCGAATCGCGGCGAACGCGGCCTCTGTATGAGCGCAGCGCAGACTGCCGGTGTGTTCGAAGCGGGCGCGCGCGAGCTGGAACTCGTCGACCAGCATCTCGACGACCCGCACGCCTTCATGCGCGAGTCGATGCATGCGTTTCGCGGTATCGAGGCCGTGCAACTTGTCGATGGTGGGAAACGACAGCCTGAACTTCGACGACACCACGCCGCCATTGCGCCCACTCGCGCCCCAGCCGACCGGATTCGCATCGAGCACCACGCAGTCGACGCCACGCGTTTGCAGCGCATACGCGGCGGCGAGACCCGAGTAGCCCGCGCCGATCACGGCGACCTCGACGTCGAGATCGCGCGCGAGCGGCACGCCGGTGCTGACCGCCGCACCGGCGCCTGGCGATGCAGCAAGGAGCGCCCGCCAGAGCGAATCAGGCGCGGGCGTGTGCAGTGTCATCGGCGCGAGCATCGGCTCAGGCGGCGAGGCGCGCTTCGGCTTCGACGGCGTCCGCGAGCGCGCCGAGCGTTGCGAACCTGAAGGTCGGCGTGGTCACGGCTTCCGGCACGGGCGTGGCGCCGAAGCCCTTCACGTTCTGACGGCGTTCGATCCAGCAGGTTGCGTAGCCGAGTTTCGTGGCGATACCGATGTCGTGATACTGGCTCTGCGCGGTGTGCAGGATTTCGCCGAACTTGTAGCCGAACGCCGCCTGACGGCCGCGGTTGTATGCGAAGAATTGCGGGTCGGGTTTGGCGACGCCGGTTTCGTCGCAGCAGACGGTGTCGTCGAACGGGTCGCCGAGCGTGTGCGCGTAGGCCGAGAGTGCCACGCGGTCCGCGTTGGTCATCGCGACCAGGCGGAAGTGTTTGCGCAGACGCTTGAGCGCCGCGACCGAATCCGCGAACGCCGGCCATTCGAGCACGTCGCGCTGGAACGCGGCGGCCGATTGCGCGTCGTCGGGCAGACCGAGTTCTTTCGCGAGCGAGAGATAGACGTTCGCCATTTCGTGGCTCGAACGGCCCGGATAGGTGGCGCGGCCGCGCATATACGGCTCGAAGATCTGGTCGTCGGTCAGGTCCTTCGCTTTCGGGCCGCCAATGCGCCGCACGGAGGCGAGCACGCCGCGCTCGAAGTCGATGAGTGTGCCGACGACGTCGAACGTCAGGACCTTGAAATCGGTGAGCTTCATGAAATCATCCTTTTGCAGTATGCGGTGAATCGGAGAGAGAGTGCCCCACGCGTGGGCGGAGAAATCAGGCGGGCACGACGATCGTGTCCTGCGGGTCGAGCGTCACGCTCATCTGTGCGCCCGGCTCGGGAATGCGGCGGCGCGCGTCGTGGCCGCCGGGTTGCCGCAGACTGATGGCGGTGCCGTCGGCGAGCGCGGCGAACACGCGCAGGCTCTCGCCCTGATACAGCACTTCGGTGACGCGGCACGACAGACGGTTCACGCCGTCATGCCGCTCGCCGCCGCCGTCGATCACGAGTTTTTCGGTCTGCACCGCGAGCAGCAGTTTGTTGCCGTGCGGCAGCGGATGCGCGGTGCGTAGAACGGTATCGCCGAGACGCACGGCGTCGTCGCCGGCGCGCGTCACGTCGAGCAGTGTGGCCTCGCCGATGAAGCTCGCCACGAACGCGTCGCACGGCCGGTCGTAGAGCCGCTCGGGCGTGTCGATCTGCACCAGCCGGCCGTTCTTCAGCACGGCCACGCGGTCGCTCATGGTGAGCGCCTCGCGCTGATCGTGCGTCACATAGACGATCGTTGCGCCGAGCTTGCGATGCAGCCGCCGCAGTTCGATCTGCATGGTTTCGCGCAGTTGTTTGTCGAGCGCGGAGAGCGGCTCGTCCATCAGGATCAGTTGCGGCTCGAATACCATCGCGCGGGCCAGCGCCACGCGCTGCCGCTGGCCGCCGGAAAGCTGGCTGATGCCGCGGCTTTCGTAGCCGGAGAGTTCGACCATCGCGAGCGCGTCGGCGACTTTCTTCGCCCACGTGGCTTTCGGCTGACGGCGCGCGCGCAACGGAAACGCGACGTTCTCGCCGACGCTCATATGCGGAAACAGCGCGTAGTTCTGAAACACGATGCCGATGTCGCGTTTGTGCGGCGGCGCAAATGTAATGTCGCGTTCGCCGACCCAGACCGCGCCCGAACTCGGCTGCACGAAGCCGCCGAGAATGCCGAGCAGGGTGGTCTTGCCCGAGCCCGAAGGGCCGAGCAGCGAGACGAATTCGCCGGGGGCGATGTCGAGCGAAACGTCGTCGAGGGCCACCACCTGGCCATAACGTTTCGCTGCCGATCGGATCGAAACACCTGTTTTCGCTCGTGCGTCCATTGCGTTCTGTCTCGCTGAAGAGGCCTGCGTTAGGGAAAATATAGGCTGCGTCCTTTTTGGCGGCAATTCCCAAATTGTTGGAGAAGGCATAACATCAGATCATGCCTAACCTTCGCAAAAAACTGCCGAGCGCCAATGCGCTGTTCGTGTTCGAAGCTGCCGCGCGCTGCGGCAACTTCACACGCGCGGCGCAGGAGTTATATGTGAGCCAGCCCGCAGTGAGCCGCATGCTGGCGCGCATGGAAGACCATCTCGGCGTGCGCCTGTTCGAGCGCGTGCGCGGCGGCATCGAGCTGACCGAGAACGGCAAGATTCTTTACCGGAAGATTTCCGAGGGCTTCAATGGCATTGAAGGCGCGATCCGCGAGATCGAGGCGCGCGCCACGGGTGTGGAGTCGGTCACGCTGTCGGTGTCCACGGCCTTCACCACGCACTGGCTGATGCCGCGCATGAACCGGCTGAATCAGGCGTTCCCGAACGTCGACTTGCGATTCCAACTGATCTCGGGGCGGATCGGCGGCCCGCTCGTCGATGTGGATCTCGGCATGCGCTTCCGGCGCGAGGACGAGATCGGCGAGAACAGTGTGCTGGTCATGCCGGAGACGCTGCTGCCGGTGTGCAACCGACGCTATGACGAGATCGCGGCCACCGAGGCGGGCCGCGCGCATGGCGACACCGTGATCGTCATGGACGACGGCGAGCGCGGCTGGCATGACCGCTTTGAAGCGTTCGCCGCACACGGGCGGCATGCCGCGAGCATGCTGAGCTTCAACGACTACGCGATCGTCGTGCAGGCCGCGTTGCTCGGCCAGGGCGTCGCGCTCGGCTGGCTCAACGTGGTGTCGCACTGGCTGCTGGAGGGCGCGCTTCAGCCGGCCGAACAGGAACTGATCGTCACGAACCGGCGCTGCTGTCTGGTGTGGCCGGAGAGCCGTGCGCTGCGGCCGGCCGCGGCCGACGTGCGCGACTGGATCATCGAGGAAACGCGCGCCGACGTGCGCGCGGTCGATCGCGCGTATCCGAAGTTGGGGCTGAAGCGTTCGCTAGGTGAGGCGGGGTTGGTGATCGGGTAGGGTGGCGCGGGTGCGTGCTTGCCCGGGCGCTTTCCCGGGCAGCGAGATGGGTAATGTTTGCCGCCGGTCTATGCCGGCGCCGCTCATCAAGCTACGCGTCTCCGCCCTGCGCCACGATCAGATTGAGCGAGCCGGCGAGAATCGATTTAGCGAGTTCAGGATCGTCGACGGCACGCGCAAGCGTCACCGCGCCGACGATCGTCGCGACGATGCCGAGCGCCAGGTTTTCGCTATCACCCGCCAACGTCTGCGCGATTCGCGATGCCAGCTTGTGCACGTATTGCGTGAGACGATCGCGAACTTCCGGTGCCGCGTGCCGCGCTTCACCGGCAAGCGCGCACAACGCGCAGCCGTTGCCCGGATTCTTGAGGTGTTTCTCGCTGAGAAACATTTCGGCGATCGCCCGCAACGGTTCTTTCTTCGCCGAGCCGTTCGCGTTCGCCGCCGCCATTGAAGCGGCGATACGTTTCTCGCTTTGCGCGACGGCATATTCCAGCGCCTCGACGATCAACGCGTCACGCGACTCAAAGTGGCCGTAGAACGCGCCGTGCGTGAGGCCGGCGCGCCGCATGCAGTCCGCCACGCCGAGCGCCTCGATCCCATCTTCCCGAATCTGCCGCGCTGCTGTTTCCAGCACACGCTGACGGCTTTCTGCTTTTTGCGCCTGCGAGTAGCCCATTTCCGTCACCCCTCTTGACAATCTGCATGACGAGCATAATACTGAAAATGTGCATGATGATCAACATGCAGATTGTTAGATGAGGGCGTCTTTGGCGGATGTCCGTACGCGGCGGCGTTTCTGGCCGCTTAATCGTTACAGGCGTCGCACGGCCGTGATTTCCGGCGCGTTGGCGGCGCAATCCAGGAGAGAGATGATGCGATTTACGGGAAAAACAGCGTTGATTACCGGTGGGAATAGCGGCATTGGTTTCGTCACGGCGAAGCTGCTGATTGCCGAAGGCGCGCAAGTGGTGATCACCGGCCGCGACAGTGCGAAGCTGGATCAGGCCGTGTCCGAACTCGGCGAAAATGCGCTGGGCGTGCGGGCCAATCTGGATAACGAAGCGGATATCGACTCGTTGTTCGAGCAGATCAAGAGCAAATTCGGGTCGCTCGATATCGTGTTCGCCAACGCCGGCATCTCCGGTCCGACGCCGCTCGGCGGCACGACGGCCGCGGCTTTCGAGGCCATTCTTCGCACGAACCTGACGGCGGTCTTTCTGACGGTGCAAGCCGCATTGCCGTTGATGAGCGCGGGTGGAGCGGTCGTGTTGAACGGTTCGGTGATGCGTGAACTCGGCTCGCCTGGCTCGTCGGCGTATTCAGCCACCAAGGCAGGCATCACGGGTATGGCGAAGGTCTTCGCGTCGGAGTTGGTGCAGCGTGGTATTCGCGTGAATACAGTGATCCCCGGCGGCACGCGCACGCCGATCTGGACGCGTGGCGCACGCGAAGGCGCGACGCTCGACGGAACCGAACAGGCATTCGCACCGCGCATTCCCATGGAACGCCTCGCCGCGCCGGAAGAAGTCGCGGCAGCCGTGCTGTTCCTCGCGTCTAGCGACGCGTCGGGAATGACGGGCGCGGAAATCGTCGTGGATGGCGGCACGATCGGGGCACCGTGGGGCGCGCCGATTTTCCGTCAAGCTTGAGCGGCGTTAAAGACAGGACGCCGCGTCGCTCGGCATGCAGGCGGCGCGGCTATCAAGCTCAATACGCTCCGCTCACCAGATTCATCGGCGTATCGTTGACGAAATTCTCGATGTTATCCATCAACTGATTCGCCAGACTCTGCTGCGCTTCCTCTGACGCCCACGCCACATGCGGCGTCAGAATCACATTCGGCCGCCCGGCGGCGCGCAACAGCGGGTTATCGTCGGCGGGCGGCTCGCCCGCGGTCACGTCGAAACCCGCGCCGCTGATCAGCCCTTCATCGAGCGCCTGCACGAGCGCGGCTTCATCCACGAGGCCGCCGCGCGCCGTGTTGATGATCAACGGCCGGCGCTTCATCGCGCGAAACTCTGGCATGGCGAGCATGTTGCGCGTGTGCGGCGTGAGCGGACTATGCACGGTGATGATGTCGCTGGTCGCGAGCACCTCATCCCACGGCGTGTACAGCGGACCGAGCCCTTCGCGTCCCTTGTGCGCGGCGAACATCGGCTGCATGCCGAAGGCTTTGCCAAGTTCCGCCACGCGCTGCCCCAGCACCCCTTCGCCGATGATGCCGAGCCGTGCGCCGGCCAGATCGTGAATCGCATGCGTGAAGAAACAGAACTGTCCGGATTTTTGCCACTCGCCGGCGAGCACGTCGTCGCGATAGGCGACCAGATTGCGCCGCAGCGCGAGGATCAGCGCGAACGTATGCTCCGGCACGGTGTTGATCGCATAGCCGCGAATATTGCTCACCGCAATGCCGAGCCGCTGACAGGCCGCCTTATCGACGCAATCCGTGCCGGTCGCGGCCACCGCGACGAGCTTCAGCTGCGGCAATTGCTCCAGCACGTCGCCCGTCAGCGCCACCTTGTTGGTGATCGCAATCGACGCACCGGCCAGACGCTCGATCACTTGCTCCGGCGTGGTGCGGTCGTGCTCGATCAACTGATGCTCGAAGCGCGGCTCGCGCAACACGATCTGCGGCGCCAGGGTCGTGCGGTCCAGAAAAACGATCTTATGCATGGTCATGTCCCCGATGATTTACAGATGCCGCTTCGCTTCAGCGACGATATGCTGCGCGGTGATGCCGAAGTGCTCGTACAGCGTCTCCGCCGAGGCCGACGCGCCGAAACCCGTCATGCCGACAAAGCCGCCTCGTTCGCCGAGATAGCGGTCCCAGCCGAAACGCAACGCCGCTTCCACGCCGACTCGCACGGTGCCCGAACCGAGCACGACTGCACGATAGGCCTCGTCCTGTTCGTCGAAAATCTCCCAGCACGGCATGGACACCACGGCCGTCGCGATGCCTTCGTCCTGCAACTGGCGGCGCGCCAGCAAGGCCAACGCGACTTCGGAGCCGGTTGCCAACAGCGTCACGGCGCGCGCTCCGCCCTCGGCTTCGGCCAGCACGTAAGCGCCGCGTTGCGAGAGCAGCTCGGCGCCATATTCACGGCGCACCAACGGTAACGCCTGGCGCGCGAACACCAGCGTGCTCGGCCCGCGCCGATGTTCGAGCGCGAGCGCCCAGCACTCGGCGGCTTCGACGGCATCGGCGGGACGCAGCACACGCATGTTCGGCATCGCGCGCAGTGACGCGAGAATTTCGACAGGTTGATGCGTCGGTCCATTTTTGCCGACGCCGATCGAATCGTGACTGAACACGAAGTGCACCGGCAGGCCCATCAGCGCCGCCATGCGCATGGCCGGACGCTGATAGTCGGAGAACGCCAGATAGGTGACGCTGGTCGCGATCACGCCGCCATGCGCGGCCATGCCGTTGGCCATCGAGCCCATTACATGCTCGCGCACGCCGCAGTGGACGTAGGCGCCGCTGCGGTCGGCGGCGGTGAAGGCGTGCAACTGGCGCTTGTGGCCCGTGGGCGCTTCGAGATCGGCACAACCGACCATGCGTTCCGGCAACAGCGGCGCAAGCAGATCGCTGATCTCGCCCGATACGGTGATGCCGGGCTGCGGCTCGTCGCGCTCCACGGCGCGCTTGCGGTAGTCGTCAAGCACGTCGCGCCAGCCTTGCGGCAGGTGGCCGCCCTGGACCCGTTCGAACTCGGCGCGCTGCGCATCGGGCAACGCGGCGACACGTTCCTGCCACGCGCGGTATTGCAACTCGGTACGCTGTCCGGCCGAGCGCCATGCTGCAAGAATCTCCGCGGGTATTTCGAACGGCGCGTGCGGCCAGCCGAGTGCGTCGCGCGCCGCGTCGGCGTCCGCCTGGAACAGTTTGCCGCTATGGCCGCCGCGCTGTCCTTGCAGACGCGTAATGCCGCGGCCGATCACGGTCTTGCACGCGATCATCGAAGGCCGCGGGTCCGCGCGAGCGATCGTCAGCGCCGCCGACACCGCTTCGAGATCGTGCCCGTTCACTTCGACGACATGCCAGCCGCCGACGCGAAAGCGCGCGCAGACGTCCTCGCTGATCGACAGTGAGGTGCTGCCGTCGTCGGTAATTTGATTGTCGTCCCAGCAGAGGATCAGCTTGCCCAGTTGCAGATGCCCGGCCAGCGAAATCATCTCCTGACCGATGCCTTCCTGCAGACAGCCGTCGCCGACGAACGCATACGTGTAGTGATCGACGAGGTCGCTGCCGAATTTCGCCGCGAGATACGCTTCGGCGATAGCCATGCCGAACGCGTTGGCGATACCCTGGCCGAGCGGGCCGGTGGTGGCCTCGATACCGTGCGCCGGTTCGTACTCGGGATGCCCCGCGCAATGCGAACTGAGTTCACGGAAAGTCTTGATCTGCTCGAGTCCGATGGCGTCATAGCCGGTGAGATATAGCAGCGAATACAGCAGCAGCGAGCCGTGGCCATTCGACAGTACGAAGCGGTCGCGGTCGGGCCAGGTCGGATCGGCGGGGTTGAATTTCAAATGGCGGGTGAATAGCGCGGTCGCAATTTCCGCCATGCCGAGCGGTACGCCCTGATGGCCTTCGCCGGCGCGCAGAATCGCATCGATGGAGAGAAAGCGGATCGCGTCGGCCAACGGCAAGGGCGCCGCTTGCGTGGGTGATACCGACGCAACCTGCGGCGCCGCAGCGATCGAAACAGACGAAGCGTTCAGCGCAGCAGACGGGGCTTCGGTGGTGGACATGGCAAAAGGCTCCTCTACGCCGCTGCGTCATGCGCAGCGGCGGCAATCAGACAGATCTAACGAACCGGCCCGACGAAGCGGGCGGAAGAACATCGCGCGAGGTGGGACTGGCCGCATGCCTCGCGCGTCATGGGCTCAATGCAGGAAGCCCGTCGAAATCCACGGCACGGCGGCCACGATGATCAGCCCGGCCATCAACGCGGCGATGTAGCCGAGAATCGGCTTCATGCCTTCGTCCGGATGGATGCGGCTCACCGCGCAGGCGGAGTAGTAGCCCACGCCGAACGGCGGCGCGAACAGGCCCACGCCCATCGAGAGGATCACGACCATCGCGTAATGCACGTCGTGGATATGCATGGCCCGCGCAATCGGAAACATCAGCGGGCCGAACAGCACGATGGCGGGAATGCCTTCGAGTACGCTGCCGAGAATCACGAACATGCAGATCGACGCCGCCATGAACATCGCCGCGCCGCCCGGCAAACCGCCCAGAGTCTGCGCGAGTTGCCCCGAGAAGCCGGATTGCGTCAACGCCCACGCCATGGCGGTAGCCGCGCCGATGATCAGCAGGATCGCGCCGGACAGCGTCGCCGTATCGATCAGCATCGGCTTGAGCCGCGTCCACTCGAAACGGCGGTAGATCAGCAAGCCGGCCAGCACCGCATACGCAATGCCGATGGTGGAAACTTCGGTCGCCGTCGCGATGCCTTCGACCACCGCCGCGCGAATCACGAACGGCAGCGCGATCGCCGGAAACGCGATCACCAGCTTGCGCACAATCTCGCCGCGGGTCGCACGCTTGACGTTCGACATGTCTTCGCGCCGATAGCGCCATTGCACAACGATGCACAGCGTGATCGCCAGCACGATGCCCGGCAGCATGCCGCCCGTGAAGAGCGCCGAAATCGAGACGCCGGTCACCGAGCCGAGCGTGATCAGCACGAGGCTAGGTGGAATCGTCTCGGTCTGCGCGCCAGTCGCGGCCAGCAACGCGACCAGGTCGCCGGGTTTCGCGCCGCGCGCTTTCATCTCCGGAAACAGGACCGGCGCGACCGCTGCCATATCGGCAGCTTTCGATCCCGAGATGCCGGACACCAGATACATGGCGCCGACCAGCACGTACGAGAGACCGCCGCGCACGTGACCGAGCAGGCTCGCGAGAAACGCGATCATCGCCGCGGCCATGCCGGTCATCTCGATCAACTGGCCGAGGAACACGAAGAGCGGCACGGAGAGCAGGATCAGATGCGACATGCCTTCGTCCATCCGGCCGACCACCACCGGCATCGGCGTGTTCGTGGTCAACGCGAGATAGCCGAAGGTCGCGAGTCCGAACGAGAACGCGATGGGCACGCCGCTCAGCACGCCGAGCGCCACGAGGCCGACGAAGAAGATCAGCAGGTTTATATTGCCGAGGTCGCGCAACAGCGGCCCGAGCGCGATGAAAATGCCGACCAGCGCGCCGACCGTCGCGACCGCGCCCAGCACGAGGCGCCAGTTGCCCAGGCGCGCGAGCCGCACCACGGCGACCAGCAGCATCAGCGCCGAGCCGACCGGCAGCGCGGCAGCGCGCCACGAGTTCGACAGTTCGAGCGCTGGCGTGGTGATGAACGACTCGTCCTGTGCGAAGCTGATTGCCGGGCCGATCACCATCGCGAGAAACGCGATCGGCGCGGCGATCGCCACCACGTCGAGAAACGCTCGCACACGCGGTGGCGCCATGCCGACCAGCGCCGTCATCCGCATATGCTCGCCGCGCCGCAACGCGATCACGGCGCCGAGCATGGCGAGCCAGAGGAACAGCATGGAGGCAAGCTCGTCGGACCAGACGAGCGGCGCGTGCAGGATATAGCGGCTCGTCACGCCGGCCAGCAGCACGACGATTTCCGCCAGCACCAGCAAGGCGGCGGGAATCTCCACCAGATGCCCGAGCGCGGAATCGAGCGCACAGGCAAAGCGGTGTTGCCGCTCGTGCGAATATGAGATCGAGATCATGGCATTACCCCAGTTTTCCGGCGGACTTCTCCAGCAGACCCCAGGCTTCATCGCCGTATTTGCTCTTCCAGTCGTGATAGAAGCTCGTCTTGGCCAGCGCGCCGCGGAAAGCCTCGCGGTCCACGTCGATGAAGGTGATGCCCTTGGTTTTCAGATCGTCGCGCAGCGAACTGCTCAGCTTCGCGATGTCCCCGCGCTGCAGCATCGCGGCCTTTTCGAATTCGCGTGTGACGATGGTGCGCATGTCCGCCGGCAGCCGTTCCCACGCGGCGCGGTTGCCGAGAATCCAGTAACCGTCCCATACGTGCGACGTGAGGCTGATGTACTTCTGCACTTCGTAGAGCTTGGCCGTGGCGATGATCGGCAGCGGATTCTCCTGGCCTTCCACCACGCCGGTTTGCAAGGCCGAATACAGTTCGTTGAAGTTGATCGGCGCGGGGCCCGCGTCGAGCGCCTTGAACAGCGAGGTCAGCATCGGCGCCTGCGGCACACGGATCTTGAAGCCTTTCAGATCGGCCGGCGCACGCAGCGCGCGCGTGGACGAACTGATCTGCCGGAAGCCGTTGTCCCATACCTTGCTGACCGACACGATGCCGGACTTGCCGATCTGCGCGCGGATGTAATTACCGAGGTCGCCGTCCATCGCTTTCCACACGGCGTCGTAGTCCTTGAACGCGAAGCCGGTGTTGACGATGCCCGCGGCCGGCGTGAGCGTCGCGAGAATCGACGAGGCCTGGTTGAAGAACTCCACGCCGCCGTTGCGTACCTGCGAGAGCAGATCGGTGTCGGAGCCGAGCTGGTTCTGCGGAAACAGCTTGATGTCGAGGCGGCCGTTGGTCGCTTCGCGAATGTGATTGATCGCCTCCTGGGCGCGGATATTGACCGGATGAGTCGGATCCTGGCCGGTGGCGAGCTTGTACGAAAACTCGGGCGCCGCCATGGCGCGCCGCGAGACGCTCCATAACGGCACGGCTGCGGACAAGGTCGCACCGGCTTTCAGAAAGGTGCGGCGGCTGATGCCCTGCGGGGCGTTCGAACGGTTAGTCATGGTGTCTTCCTCCAAACCTGGATCGCGCGTCGTTATGTTTTTCGAACTTCGAGCGCGGCGGCTGCACGTGTCGCGCGCCGCGCCTGTTTGTTATCTACTACTGGGTCTCCATCGCCGCAGCCGGCCTCCCGCCGTGCAGTTCGTCCTGCTGGAGCAGATCAGCCGTGAATCAGCATGCCGCCGTTCACGTCGATGACCGCGCCGGTGATATACGAGGACAGCTCCGACGCGAGGAACAGGAACGCGCCGGCCACATCGTCGGGCACGCCCAGGCGATTCAGCGGAATGCCCGAAAGAATCTCGACGCGCTTGTCGTCGCTGATCTTGCCGGCGTTGATGTCGGTCTGGATCAGGCCCGGCGTCACGCAGTTCACGCGGATGCCGTCGTTGCCGAGTTCGCGCGCCATCGCTTTCGCGAGACCGAGCACGCCGGCTTTGGCCGCCGAGTAGTGCGGGCCGCCGAGAATGCCGCCGCCGCGCTGCGCCGACACTGACGACATGCAGCCAATCGACCCGCTCTTCTGCTTCTTCATTTGCGGCACGACGGCTTGCGACAGATACAGCACGCCGCGCAGATTGACGTCGAGAATGCGGTCCCAGCTTTCCGGGTCGATGTCGAGGAATTTGGCCGCCTGAGTAATCCCGGCGTTATTGATCAGGATATCGATCGAACCGAAATCGGCGACGGTGCGCTCGACGGCGGCCTGGCAAGCGCCACGGTCGGTGACGTTGCACACATAGCCGCGATGCTCCGGCCCGATCGAAGCGGCGGCTTCTATGGCGGCCTTTTCGTCGAGATCGAAAATGGCGATGCGCGCGCCGTGAGCGGCGAATTTGCGTGCGGTCGCCATGCCGATGCCGCGCGGCGACGCGCCGCCGGAAATGACGGCGACCTTGCCGTCGAGAAGACGTGACTCTGACATGATGCGGATCTCCTGAATGTGATGCTTATGGTTTGCTACGTCGTTGGCTATTGGTGACTACGCTTGGCTTGTGTGGAAAAAATCTAGCGCAGCCAGCCTTTGATGGTGTCGCACATCGCCTCGGTGGAAATGCCGTAGCGGTCGTGCAGGGTCGGCAGCGCGCCGGCATCGAGAAAGGCGTCGGGCAGGCCGATCTGACGGAAGGGCGGCGTGACGCCGTTGGTCAGCAGCACGGTGGCCACCGCCTCGCCGAGCCCGCCGATCACCGTATGGTTTTCCGCGACGATCACGAGGCGGCCCGGACGGCGCGCTTCGCGCAGTAGGGTGACGGCGTCGAGCGGTTTGATAGTCGGCACGTGCAGCACGCCCACGTCGATGCGGTCGGCGGCGAGCGCCTTGGCCGTTTCGAGCGCGCGCATCGTCATGATCCCGGACGAGATGATCAGCACCTCATTGCCGTCGCGTAGCAGCTTGGCTTTGCCGAGTTCGAACTGATAGTCGTATTCGTCGAGCACGACCGGCACGTTGCCGCGCAGAAGCCGCGCGTACACCGGGCCGCGATGGTCCGCAATGGCCGGCACCATCTGTTCGATTTCGAGCGCGTCGCACGGGTCGATCACGGTGAGGTTCGGCATGGCGCGGAACAGGGCGAGTTCTTCGGCTGCCTGGTGGCTCGGGCCGTAGCCGGTCGTGAGGCCGGGCAGCGCGCAGACCAGCTTGACGTCGAGGTTGTCCTCGGCGATCGCCTGATGAATGAAGTCGTAGGCGCGGCGCGCGGCAAACACCGCATAGGTGGTGACGAACGGCTGCGCGCCTTCGTGCGCCATGCCGGCGGCGGCGCCCATCAACAGTTGTTCGGCCATGCCCATCTGATAGAAGCGCTCGGGGTATTCCTTCGCGAACAGATGCAGGTCGGTGTATTTGCCGAGGTCGGCGGTCATGCCGACCACTTCGGGCCGGTTGCGCGCCAGTTCCACCAGCGCGTGGCCGAACGGAGCGGAGCGGGTGATCTGGCCTTCGCCGGCGATCGAGGCGATCATCGCCGAGGTTTTCAGACGCGGTTTCGGTACGGCGGCGCTCATACGGTTCTCCCGGCTTCGAGCGCCTGCAGCGCGAGTTGCCACTCGTGCGCGTCGACGCGGATAAAGTGGTTCTTCTCGCGTGCTTCGAGGAACGGCACGCCATACCCCATGCGCGTATCGCAGACGATGATCCGCGGTTGCGCTTCAGGATGCGCGCGCGCTGCATCGAACGCGGCGACCACCGCCGAGAGATCGTTGCCGTCCACGCGTTGCACAAACCAGCCAAACGCCTGCAGCTTCTCGACCAGCGGCTCGAACGCCATGACCGCCGAAGACGGCCCGTCGGCTTGCTGGTTGTTGACGTCGACCATCGCGATCAGGTTGTCGAGCTTCCAGTGCGCGGCGGACATCAGGCCTTCCCATACCGCGCCTTCGTCGAGTTCGCCGTCTGAGAACAGCGTGTAGACGGTGGCGTCCGAACCCTTGCGTTTCAGGCCGAGGCAGCGGCCCACCGCGATCGTCAGCCCCTGGCCGAGCGAGCCGCCGGACATCTCCATGCCGGGCGTGTAGCTCGCCATGCCGGACATGGGCAGACGGCTGTCGTCGCTGCCGTAGGTCTCCAGTTCTTCGTCGGCGATGATGCGGGCTTCGATCAGCGCCGCGTACAACGCGATCGCGTAATGGCCGTTGGAGAGCAGGAAACGATCGCGGCCTTCCCAGTCGGGATCGTCGGCGCGATAACGCATGGCGCGGAAGTAGGCGACCGCCAGCACGTCGGCGATGTCGAGTGCCTGGCCGATATAGCCTTGCCCTTGTACCTCGCCCATGCGCAGCGCGTTGCGGCGGATCTGGTACGCGTGCTCCGCGAGTTGGGCGTACGGTGCGGGTTCTCTCAGGTTCACTGTCTCGTCTCCTATTTTGCGTGGGCCGCATTGACGCCGCAGCCAGTGATGACAAGCGTAATCTCACGCCAGGCATCGCTCAAACGAATTAAGATGGGCCGATAGATGAATTGAATTCACGTGGATGCTGCCATGCACAATCGCGTCACTCTCAAGTCGATACAAGCCTTCGAAGCAGCCGCCCGGCTTTCGTCGTTCGCGCTCGCAGCAGAGGAACTGTTCGTGACGCCCTCGGCGGTCAGCCATCAAATCAAGCTGCTCGAAGAGCAATTGAGCATTCGTCTGTTCCATCGGCTGCATCGCACCGTGTTGCTGACGGACTCGGGGCGGCAATACGCAGAGGAAATCACTTCGGCGTTCGCGCGCATCGATGCCGCCACGCGCGAGATCGGCCGCGTGGCGAAGAGCGACATCCTCACGATTCACTGCACGCCGAGTTTCGCGACTCAATGGCTGATGCCGCGCATCGCGCGCTTCAGCGCGGCGCATACCGATATCGACGTGCGTTTGAATGCGTCATCGGAAGCGGCGGACCTGATTTCAGGAGCGGTCGATATCGACATTCGCTATGGTCCGCGCAAGCTGCAGCCGGCCGGCACCCTGGTGCTGGAGTTGCCGCCGGAGACGATCGTGCCGCTATGCGCGCCGGCGCTGATGAGCGGCGACTATCCGCTGCGCAGCGTCGCGGACCTGCAGCACCATCCGCTGATTCACAGCGAGGGTTGTCTGGTCGGCTGGCGGGACTGGATGCGTTTGCATCGCAAGACGCGGGTCGATATTGGACGCGGGCCGCGTTTCGATCGTTCGTTTATGGCGCTGAGCGCCGCGGTCGACGGTTTGGGCGTGTGTCTCGAGAGCCTCCTGCTCGCGCAGCGCGAACTGGAAACCGGGCGGCTCGTCGCGCCGTTCGGCGTGGACGGACTCAGCGTGAATGGCTACACGTTGAATCTGTTGAAGTCGCGTGCCGACTTGCCGAAGCTGCGCAGCTTTCAGGACTGGTTGTTTGCTGAATTGGAGCGGTGAGGTGCGTTACGCGCAATAGGGTGGACGATTGCACGACACCGCTGCTCGATTCAACGAGACATAGCGGCTTCAGCCAACGCGCTCGACGGAGCCGCTAAACCAGTGCGCCTCGCGCTGTGGCATTTCCAGCACCGCTCGCCGGACTGCTTTGCCCTGGCGTGAGCGCAGCGTTCTGATCATCGCGAACAGGGACAACACATCGGTGGCGCTGGAAGACGCGTCGAAATACGAGGTGATCTGTTCCAGGACTTCGATCGCTTCGTCACGCCGGCCTTCGTCGTGCAGCAGCGCCGCCATGGCCATCGAGGCGCGCAGTTCCCACATTCTCGCGCCCTGCGCGCGGGAGAGTTCGAGTGCGGTCGTGAAACAGGTGGTCGCATAAACAAGGGTGCCGCCGAAGGCTTCGCCGGCGCCGGCTTGCGCGCCGGCTTCAGCGTGCGCGGCTCGCCCCAGCACCCGCCAGATTTCCGGAACAAACATCAGCTCGCCGTTATGCTGGCAAAACTCCAATGCGTCAGTCAGCCGGCCGGTGGCTTCGCGGGTTCGCCCGGCGTTCACCAGCGCCTCGGCATAGACGACGACAAACAACGTGACGAGGCGCCGGAAGCCGCGCGCAATCAACGCATCGAGCGATGCGGCGAGGACCGGCAGCGCCCGCGCCGCGTGTCCGTCGAGAATGTCCCGGTAAGCGCTCAGGAAGTCGCAGTACTCCACCCACACATCGAAGCGATGTAGCGCGGCCTGCGAACGCATGATCTCCAGATACGCCGCGGCGCGGCTCAGATCGCCCGACATCAGCGCGAGCGGCGCGGCCACAGTGCCGAGCACGTGCGTGAGCGACGGCTCCATCGTCTCGGGCCGCACCTGGCTCACGAGCGTATCGACCAGCGTCATGGCCTCGCAGGGCTCGCCCTCGAGCCAGGCGATACGCGCGAGCGTTCCGTTGCAGTAGACGAGCGGATCGACGGCGAACGTGCTATCGCGCTGCGACTCCCCCTCGAGTTGTGCAAAGCGTTCTCGCGCGCTCAGCAATCTCCGTTTGGCCTCCGCGTGCTGTCCGAGACAATGCTGCGAAATGGCCACCGCCTGGTCTCCCAGGACGCGTTGCCACGCATTGCTTTCGTCTTCGGCGAGGCGCTGGAATTGCCGCGCGAACTTCATCGATTCGTGGATGTTGCCACTGGAGAGCATCATGTTCCACAGGCCCCACAGCGCGTGCGCCTGAAACTTCCGGTCGCCACTCGCGATTGCCAGCGCGAAGACATCGCGCCACAGTTCAGCCGACCGCGCAACGCACCCGCGAACGGAAGGCAATGCCGTCGCCAATGCCGCGCGCACCCGCATCTCGCACGCGGCGTCCACCGTGGCGGGCGCAAGCTGGTCGAGTACGCCGACCGCCAGTTCGGCGCGCGCGCAACCCTCCGCGATCATGCCGCCATCGAGCAGCGCACTGGCGAGGTTGGAGGCGAGATCGACACCGAGGCGCTGATCGCCTTCGGCGGAGAAGGCCCAATCGAACGCGCTGCGCGCGTCGTCGAACGTGTGCTGGAGACCCGTGACGTGATCGGCATCGCGGCGAACGGTCTGCGCCGTGCGCGCCTGGAAGCAGGTGGAGAGATAGCGCGCATGGCGCGAAGCGAACGCCGGGCGCTCGCCCTCAGCCTGCAGTTTTTCCAGCGCATAGGCTCGCGTCGACTCGGGCAGCCGGTACTTGGCGACCGGACCGTCGAATTCGACATTGGCGAGCGATTTGGCCAGCAATTCGCTGATCCCGCTGATCGCATCCGCGATCGTCAACGCCGGGTCGCACACGACCGCGCACATCGCCTCGAACGTGAACACGCCGCCGAACACCGCGATCCGTCTGAAGAGCGACTGCGCGCCTTCGTCGAGCAGGGCGAAGCTCCAGTCGAAGGTGGCGCGCAAGGTCTGATGGCGTGGCAGCGCGGTGCGATACCCGCCCGCGAGAATCGCCATGCGATCGTCCAGCCGCCGATGCACGCCTTCCACGCCGAGCGCCGCGACGCGTGCCGCGGCCAGTTCGATTGCGAGCGGAATGCCGTCCAGCCGGCGGCATATCTCGCCGACGAGCCGCAGCTCGGGACTGTCGCCCGCCACTTTGCGCTGCAATGAGTTGGCGCGCAGGAGAAACAGATTCACGGCCGACTGCTGGAGGATTTCCGCATCGGTGCAATGCAACTGCGGCACGTCCAGGGGGTCCACGCGAAATACGGCTTCGGGCATGATGCGCAGCGGCTCTCGGCTCGTCACGAGCACACGCAGCAAATCGTTTTCCGCGATCAATGCCTCCACGGTCTCGGCCACGAAGCCGACCACATGCTCGGCGTTGTCGAGCACCAGCAGCCGGTGCCTGTGCGCGAGCGCCGCGGCGACCTGCGCGGCGGCGGGCGTCGCGCCGTCAGTGAGCAGTCCGCAACCATCGGCGATGGCGCCAAGCACGCCGTCATGCGTGGTCAGCGTGGCCAGCTCGACGAAACAGACCGGCTCGGCAAAATCCTCGGCGGCGTGACGCGCGGCTTCGATCGCGAGACTGGTTTTGCCGATGCCGCCCGCACCCACCAGCGTCAGCACGTGTGCGTCCTGGAGCATCGCGCGGATCTGTTTGATTGCCGCGTCGCGGCCCACGAGGCGGGTTTTGGGCGAAGGCAAGGGACGCCCGGCGCAAACCGGGTTGCCGGGCCGCGCGGGTGCTGACTTTTGCCGATGGGCAAGCTGATAGCCGCGGCCAGGCACGGTGAGAATCAGATGCCGGTCCGCGCCGAGAATTTTGCGCAGCGCCGAGAGATGCACCTGGATGTTGTTCTCTTCCACCACGGTGTTCGGCCAGACCGCATTCATCAATTCGTCTTTCGTGACGAGACGCCCGGCGGCGGAAATGATCACGGCAAGCAGGTCGAAGGCGCGGGAGCCGAGATGCAGCGCCTCACCGTCCCGCCGCAAGGTGCGCATCTCCAGATCGATTTGAAAGCGGCCTAGTTCAATCATGTCGTTTTCAAGTCCCGGGACAATGAGCGTGATAGGGGATGTGCCGCTCGATCGTGCCTAGCGTCCTGTATGTCCTCGCTGTGTCGACGCACGCTCGAACGGCCATCGTCGATGGGCTCGAAAGTACCGTGGCAAATCGCGCGCGTCTTGTCGGTTAGTGCGATGCTTTGTAGGAAAGTCCATCGGCGCGTGCGAACACCTCCCCGAGGTCGCATGACGGGCACGAATTCCAGGGACAGGCGGCGCGTTCAGCAGCGCTTGGTCAACGGCCCGGCCGCTCAACCGGCCGCTTGCCGACGCCATGTGCCGGGCGGCGTGCCGACCAGTTGCGAGAAGGTTCGCGTGAAGTGACTCTGATCGGAGAAGCCGCATGCGATGGCGATTTCGGACAGGGAATAGTCCGAATTTTTCAGGAGATCGCGGGCCCGGTCGATGCGCCGTTCGAGCAGCCATTGATGCGGCGTGCGATGCGTGGTTTCCCGGAAGGCGCGAATGAAGTAGCTACGCGAGAGGTTGCATGCGTTGGCGATCTCTTCGATCGAAACGTTGCCTTGCGACTTGGCGAGCAACATGTCTTTGGCGCGCGCTTCCTGCAGACTCGAAAGGCGCCGGGTCCTGCTGAAGGATGAACACGCCGTGTCGCCGTATTGATCGAGCAGATGCGTGCCGATGGCGACGCCCAACTGCTCGACAAAGAGCGGGCTTGCCTCGCTCTTGCGATCCAGCGTGAGCGAGAGGATCTGGGCGAAATGGGCGAGCGTCGGATCCTTGCGGCCGGCGAGCGTGGAAAGGCACGGTATGTTCGAACCGTTGCGCTCATAACAGGCGTTCGCGATGAAGGCACGCGACAGTTCGATCAGCACGAAATCGAATCCGCTTTGCAGATCGGCCTTGTAGTCGTCCGCGAAGTCGCGGATATAGACGCTGTCCTGTCCGAAGTCGTGCGTCGTCCAGCGGTGCGCTGAGTAAATGCGCCGCCGGTGTCCTGGCTTCAGCGACACGCCGATCAGGAAGCCACGATCCGAACCGTGCATGGCGACCGCGCTTGCCTTGTCGTCGACTGTGCACTTGCGATAAAACTTGAACTCGCCCGTGTCGAGTTCGAGGTCCCGGCCGAGATGGCTCGACAGGCATCCCAGCGAGTCTTTGGATCGCGCGGCAGTGGCGGTGGTGGCTGTCTGAATGTCATTCAACATAATGGGTCGCCTCGATCGTCGCGCAGCGGTCGCACTGCTTCCAGCAATTTACCCAAAAATTAAAAAATGTAAGCTGTCGCCATTATGGCTTAATCGGCTCAAAATGTGAAAATTGTGAGTTAAACGTTCGCTGCGTTAAGAATAGGCAGGAGAAAATATTTCAATCAGCAGTTTGCCGATCACCCGCCAGCCCGCGTGCGGCGGACTTGCAAGCGTTGAACGGATAACGCTGGCGGTGCGCCATCGGCCATGACGGCGGCCAGTTTTATTTTGGCCGACCTTGTCGAAAGTCTTTATTCTTGCGCCGACATATTGGCGTAACAGATAGAGGATGTGATATGAAAATGGTAAAGCCGGCGCTCGGGAAATAGCGGAAGCAGATAGCCTGAAGATCGCCGGCCCACATTGCATGGGTTGATTCGAGGCAGGAAAGACAACGCGGCGCGGCGCCCCGGCGAACTGAGTCCGTCAGGGGCGCGGCGCCGCGTGTAGCGAACGGGCGCCGCGGGGATCGATCCACGGCCGGCGCCCGGCATGTCATCAGCTTTGCAGGAACGCGAGCAGATCGGCGTTGACCTTGTCCGCCTCCGTCGTGCACATGCCGTGCGGTGCGCCCGGATAGACCTTCAGCGTGGCGTTCTTCACCAGCTTCGCCGACAGGCGGGCCGAGTCGTCGATCGGCACGATCTGGTCGTCGTCGCCGTGCAGGATCAGCGTGGGCACGTCGATCTTCTTCAGGTCCTCCGTGTAGTCCACTTCGGAGAACTGCTTCACGCATTCATACTGGCCCTGGATCGAACCGAGCATGCCTTCGCGCCAGAACTCGTCGATCGTGCCTTGCGAGACTTTCGCATTGGGGCGGTTGAAGCCGTAGAACGGCATGGCGAGGTCCCGGTAGAACTGCGAACGGTTCGACGCCACGCTCGCGCGAATGCCGTCGAACACCGACATCGGCAGGCCGTTCGGATTGCCTTCGGTCTTGACCATGAGCGGCGGCACGGCGCCGATCAACACGGCCTTCGCAACCCGCGAGGTGCCGTGGCGGCCGATGTAATGCGCCACTTCGCCGCCGCCCGTCGAATGGCCGACGAGCGTCGCGCCTTTCAGGTCGAGCGCATTGATGACCGCGGCCAGGTCGTCGGCGTAGGTGTCCATGTCGTTGCCGTGCGACGGCTGATCCGAACGGCCGTGGCCACGGCGGTCGTGGGCGATGACGCGATAGCCCTTTTGCACCAGAAACAGCATTTGCGCATCCCACGCATCGGCGTCGAGCGGCCAGCCGTGCGAGAAGACGACGGGCTTGCCGGTGCCCCAGTCCTTGAAGAAGATTCGCGTGCCGTCTTTAGTGGTTACCGTGTTCATCGTATGACGCTCTCCATGCTGTGAGTGGGATCCATTGCCTGCGTGTGTGCTGCTGCTGCCGCCGGCCGCCGCGGCGGCCATCGCGACGCCCGGCGCGGCCATCGCAGCGACTGCGGCGCCGGCTGCACCCGCGCCCGCGACGAGTAGCTGGCGGCGATTCGCCGACGGAATTCCAGTTGGGCTAGTCAAGTTTGCTCTCCAGTCTTGTGATGTTGAAGGACGTCCCGTCCTGACGACGCATGACGCGACATCGCAGCTTTCGATCGTACGGTGCGAGGCACTGTAGAGAACTTCAGATTGCTTAATTGTTCTGAATGCGGATCCTCGCCGGTCGGCGTCTTCAGCCACGCCGCGGGTCGCGTCGCAAGCTTTCATTTGGGATTTTTTAATAACGATTAAGGACTTCGACAAGGACTCCGCGAAGCGCCGTCGATAAACTCGGTTTCAGTTTCACTCGCTGCCCGAGCGAGCACGGCACGTCTCTCAGACTGCTTTGTCCATTCAATACGGAGCCCGTAATGCCGAAAGAACTCTTGACCCCTGATTCATGTGCGATTGCCCTGATCGACTACCAGCCGCAGATGTTCTTTGGAACGACGTCGCATGAGCGCACCACCATCCTGCACAACGTCCAGGCGCTCGCGAAGGCCTCGAAGCTCTTCAAGGTCCCGACGATCCTGACCACCGTGGCCGCCAAGTCGTTCAGCGGCGACCTGGTGCCGGAAGTGCAATCGGTATTTCCCGAGTACACGCCGATCGACCGCACGTCGATGAACTCGTGGGAAGACGTGAACTTCCGCAAGGCCATCGAGGCGACCGGCCGCAAGAAAATCGTGATCGCCGGCCTGTGGACGGAAGTGTGCGTGTCGTTCCCGACCATCCAGATGATCAACGAAGGCTACGAAATCTACGTGCCGACCGATGCCTGCGGCGACGTCACCACGGAAGCGCACGAACGCGCGGTGCAACGCATCATCCAGGCCGGCGCGGTGCCGATGACCTCGCTCCAGTACATGTTCGAACTGCAACGCGACTGGGGACGCAGCGAAACGTACGAAGGCTGCATGGACATCCTGAAGGCGCACAGCGCATACGGCATCGGCGTGCGTTACGCCAAGTCTATTCTCGGCGAGCACGCGAGCGAAGGGGGCTGATGGGCTGATGAGCTGATTCGGCGCAACGGGCATGGCATGACGCCGGCCAATCACGTATCGATGGATGCCGCGCAGTTCGATGACCGTGAGGCGGCATCCCCGATACGTTCGCGCCGGCCCCCGTACGAATACCCGATGGAAAGTGTGCGACGGCGCGCTTCCGGGCTTCCCCGTTCCCTTGATTTTCCCGAGTTCCGGGCTTGCCCGGACGTAGCTCCGTGCGCGTCAACCGGAGCGCTCTCCCATGAGGATCGCCATGACTTCCACACCTTCCGCGCCGACGCCGGCCGAGGTTGTCTTCTTCAACGGCAAGATCGCCACGCAGGACGACAAGCGCTCCTTCGCCGATGCGCTCGCCGTGGCGAACGGCCGCATCGTCGCCGCGGGGTCGCGCGATGCCGTGATGCGGCACGCCAACGACGCCACGCGGCACGTCGATCTGAAAGGCCGCACCGTCATTCCGGGCCTGAACGACTCGCACCTGCACATCATTCGCGGTGGCCTGAACTTCAACATGGAGTTGCGCTGGGACGGCGTGCCGTCGCTGACTGACGCGCTCGACATGTTGCGCAAGCAGGTGGCCCGCACGCCGGCGCCGCAATGGGTCCGTGTGGTGGGCGGCTGGAACGAATTCCAGTTTGCCGAGCGCCGCGGACCGACGCTCGAAGAAATCAATGCGATTGCGCCGGATACGCCGGTGTTCATCCTGCATCTGTACGACAGTGCGCTTCTGAATGCAGCGGCATTGCGCGCGGTCGGCTATACGAAAGACACGCCCAATCCTCCCGGCGGCGAGATCCAGCGCGACAAGCGCGGCAATCCGACGGGCATGCTGATCGCGCGACCGAACGCCGGACTGCTGTACGCGACGCTCGCGAAAGGCCCGAAGCTCGCGCCCGAGGATCAGCGCAATTCCACGCGCCACTTCATGCGCGAGTTGAACCGCCTCGGCGTGACGAGCGCGATCGACGCGGGCGGCGGCTATCAGGCCTATCCCGACGACTACGCCGTCATCATGGACATGGCGAAGCACAGCGAACTGACTGTGCGGATCGCCTACAACCTGTTCACGCAGAACGCCAGGAAGGAAATCGAAGATTTCGCGAAGTGGGTGAAGATGACCAGGCCCGGCGAGGGCGACGACTTCCTGCGCGTGAACGGGGCCGGCGAAATGCTGGTGTTTTCCGCGGCGGACTTCGAAGACTTTCTCGAACCGCGCCCCGATCTGCCCGACACGCTGGAAAACGAACTCGAAGCGGTCGTCAAACTGCTGGTGGCGAACCGCTGGCCGTTCCGTCTGCATGCGACCTACAACGAATCGATCGAACGCTTCCTGAACGTGTTCGAACGCGTGAATGCCGAGATTCCGTTCAATGGCCTGCGCTGGTTCTTCGATCACTGCGAGACCATCACGCAGAAAAATATCGACCGCGTGCGCGCGCTCGGCGGCGGCATTGCGATCCAGCATCGCATGGCGTATCAGGGCGAGTACTTCATTCATCAATACGGCGAAGAGGCCGTCAAGCGCACGCCGCCGATCCGCCACATGCTCGACGCCGGCCTGCCGGTCGGCGCGGGCACGGATGCAACGCGCGTCGCGAGTTTCAACCCGTTCGTCTCGCTGTACTGGATGGTATCAGGCAAGACGGTGGGCGGCACGTCGATGTATTCGAGCGAGAACAAGCTCGACCGGATGGAGGCGTTGCGCCGCTACACGGTGGGCAGCGCATGGTTCTCGAATGAAGAAGAGCGCAAGGGCGCACTGGTGCCGGGCCAGTTCGCGGACTTCGCGGTGCTCAGCGAAGACTACTTCACGGTCGACGAAAGCCGCATCAAGTTCCTGACCTCGGCCATGACGGTGGTGGGCGGCAAGGTGGTCTATGCGGACGACGAGTTCGCGCCACTCGCGCCGCCTGATCTTCCGGTCAGCCCGTCGTGGTCGCCGGTCGCCGAATTTGGTGGCTATAGCCGTTACAAGCCCACCGCTGTGGCGTGCGTGGACGGCTGTGTCAATCTGTGCGGCGTGCATGCCCACGCGCACGGCTGGGCATGGCGAAAGAACGTGCCAGTCAGCGATTCGAACGGCTTCTGGGGTGCGCTAGGATGTAGCTGCTTTGCGTTCTGACATCCACGGCTTCGTGCCACCCGACGAGCGAGAACCGTCATGCCGACCTTCAACGATGGCGTGCTGTATGGGCTAGGTATCCTGGTTCTCGACTTCCTCTTCTGGCGCTTCATGGGCCGTAAAACGGACAAAGGGCGTCTCGCATTGCGCACGCTGATGTTTGGTTTGTCGACTTACGTGCTGTTCAGTTACGGCATGAATCCGCTGCGCGCGGCGCCGTGGCCGGACGAGCCGCTGCGCCATCTGCTCGCGCAATTGCTGGAGGTGGTGTGGTGGCTGCAAGGCGCGCGGCTCGTGACGATCGTGCTGGATCGCACCGTGCTGCCGGAGACCTGGCACAAGGAGCGCCTGTTTCAGGACGTGCTCGGCGCGCTGGTGTTTCTGGCGGCCGCGGTCGGCGCGATTGCCTTCGTGTTGGAACTGCCGGTGCGCGGTTTGCTCGCGACCTCGGGCGCGCTCGCGATCGTGCTCGGCCTCGCGATCCAGAGCACGCTCAACGACGTGTTTTCGGGCGTGGTGCTCAACGCGACCGAGCCTTTTGCGATCGGCGACTGGGTCACCATCGGCGAGGTCGAAGGCAAGGTGGTGGAGACCAACTGGCGCGCGACCAGCCTGCTCAACGGTCAGGGCAATATCGTCGTGATTCCCAACAGCGTGGCGGCACGCACCAATATCGTCAACGCCAACCAGCCTTCGCATACGCACGGCATCAGCGTGCTGCTGCCGGTCGAGCCGTCGATCCGGCCTGCTACCGTGCTGCAGGCGCTCGCCAACGCCGCCGCGAGTTCGGAGAACGTGCTCGCGGATCCGAAGCCGGCCGTCAGCGTGCGGCGGGCGACCAATGACGCGATCGAGTACGAGATCGTCTGCTACGTCGATGCGCTGGGCAAGAAGACCGAGGTGCGCAACGAACTGTTCGATCTGGCGCATCGGCATCTGTTATCGCGCGGCGTGGTGCTGCGTCCGTTGTCCGTGCCCGAACCCGTGGTCGACGCCGCGGATGAAAAGCAGCGCCTGCTGCGCGACGTGCTCATCTTCCAGACGCTCGACGACGGCGGGATCGCGGAACTGGCCGCGCAACTGACGTGCCACGAGTTCGACATCGACGAGACCATCTACAGCGCCGCCGACGAAAGCGGCCACGCGTTGCACATTCTGGCGCGCGGCGTGGCGAAAGTGACCGTGCCGAAGGACAGCGGCGAGGTCGAATTGCGCCGGCTCGCGCCGGGGGACTCCATCGGTCAGTCAGGCATTCTCGCCGGCGTCAGGACCGGCGTGATCGTTCATGCGATGACGCACGCCACGGTGTTCCAGCTCGACAAGGCCGCGTTGACGCCGATTCTCGTGCGGCGTCCCGAAGTGGCGCGCGAAATGTGCCGGCTGCTGTCCGAACACCATGAAACGGAGAAGCTGATGCTGGCGTCGCCGGACGACGCCGACCAAAGCTCCGGCGGTCTGCTGCAATGGATTCGCGACGGCGTTCGGCGCATCCATGAACTCACGGTGTGAGCGCAGCGAGAAGTGCCGCATCGATTAAGTCTTTTTAAGGATTCGCCAAAGTCTTTATGAGGTTAATTCGCTACGCTGCACTGAATAGCCGGTCGGCGATGCGCGCCCGCAGCGGAGTGTCGGATAGGGAGGAGATGACGTGAAGAAGTCCATTGCGGGAATCGACATTCCCGACAGTCCAATGGCGCGGGCGGCAACCGATCAGATCCGGGCCACCGAGTCCAGCTTGATGTTTCATCACGCGCTCAGGGCGTTTCTGTTCGGCGCGCTGACCGGCTTGCGCGACAAGCTGACGTTCGACGCGGAGTTGCTGTACGTGAGCGCGTTGTTTCACAACGTCGGTTTGAACGTGCAACACCGGCGTTCCCCCTATCGCTACGAGGTGGACAGCGCGAATGCGGCGCGCGACTTCATGCTGCAGTACGGTGCCGCCGCCGGCGCGATCGACGAGGTCTGGGCGGCGATCGCGTTGCATACCACGCCGGGCATTCCTGAACATTTGTCGCCGCTCGTCGCGTTGGTGAGCGCGGGCGTGCAGATGGATATTCGCGGCGCCCGTTACGACGAATTCACCGCGCAGCAGCGCGACGAGATCGTGCAGGCCTGTCCGCGTGAAGCCGGCTTCAAGAAGAAGATCATCGAAGCCTACGCGCGCGGCATGGAGCATCGTCCGGAGACGACGTTCGGCACCGTGAATGCCGACGTGCTGGACCGGTGGGACCCGAACTATCGCCGGCTGAATTTCTGCGGGCTGGTGCTGGGTTCGGACTGGGCGAATTGACGCGGTTCGCCGCATATGACGACTGGCTCGCCGTGTGTCGGACGCTGCCTGGAACCGGGCCACGCGAACGCCGCAAGCGGGCATCGAAAGGAAATCAGAATGGGCTACATCATTTCATTGGGCGTTGGCTTCGGCATCGGACTTCTCTACTGGCTGCTCAAGGTGCAGTCGCCGGCGCCGCCGCTGATCGCGCTCGCCGGCCTGCTTGGGATGGTGCTGGGCGAGCACGCGATACCGGTCGTCAAGGCGCAGTTTTTCGCGCAGACGGCCACGGTTCAGGTCGACGACCCGCAGCAGAGCACCTCGGCGCAAAAGCCGGCCACGCCCGGCGCGACAAAAGAGGGCGGCTGATCCTGCAAGCCGGCCATTCAGATATTGCTAACACCATCGGGTAATCACATGTTCACTTCGCTTCAACGCTTCCGTCCCCTTGCGGCTTTCTGCGCAGCCCTGCTGATCGGCCTCGCGCCGGTGTCGTCCGCCTTCGCCGATAACGGCCCGCCGGAAGTCTCGAACAGCAAGACCGCGCTCGCGGCGCGCATGCCCGACGTCTCGGTCGGCGCGCAGTACGACACGACACACGTGTATGTCGCCTCGGCGGATCTCGACGCGTTCGTCACCAGTTTTCTCGCCACGTTCGGCGGCAAGGCATCGCCGCGCGCGGTGTTTACCGTGACGCCGACGCCGAGCAAGACCGCGTCGCAATACGTGCAGACGCCGGTCGGCATGCTGTCGGTGTTCGGCTTCGAGACGCCGGTTCCCTATCCGTTCGGCAATGAGCGGACCGGCTACCTGGTCACCAACATCGACCAGGCGGTGAAGGCGGCGCGCGCGGCGGGCGCCGACGTGCTCGTCGATAGCTTCGACGATCCGATCGGCAAGGACGCGATCATCCAGTGGCCGGGCGGCCTGACGATGCAGCTCTATTGGCACACCAAGGCGCCAAACTACGCGCCGCTGCACAGCGTGCCGGATAACCGCGTGTATGTGTCGCGTTATGAAGCCAACAATTTCGTGCGCCGCTGGCTGCACTTTTCGCATGGCAAGGTGGTGTCGGATAATCCGCGCGCGGATGCCGGCGTGATCGGCCGTGCTGGCGAGACGATTCGCGAGATCCGGATCAATTCGGGCTTCGGCCGCATGGTGGTGTTCGTCACGGACGGCAAGCTGCCGTTCCCGTTCGGACGTGAGACGACCGGCTATGCCGTCGACGATCTGGCGCAGACGCTCGAGCGCGCGCAAGCGGCCGGCGCGAAGGTGCTGTCGCAGCCATACAGCAGCGAAGCAGGCAAGAGCGCCGTGCTCGAATTCCCGGGCGGGTACATCGCCGAAGTGCACGATGGCCAGTAAAGCAGGCGTGATGCAGACAGTGCAGGCGCTGCGGCCGCGCCAGCGGTTGCGGCGGCGCTCGGCGCTGCGTGCCGCCCGTGCGCTGTTGATCAGCACGGGACTGGCGGCGGCGCTGCCGGTGTCGGCCGCGGATACCGCGCTCGGCGGCGCGGACGACACCAGCACGACCGGTACGCCCAGCAGCACGGCGGCAGGGACCGCCAGCGCTTCATGCGCACGGCCGGCTGTCATGTTCAATCGCTGGCAGGAGAACTGGTCGGCGCTCGCCAATCCGTGCGTGCCGAAGAAACCCTTCGACTCGCTGAAATACATTCCGTTGTTCGGCAATCCTGACGCGTATATCTCGCTCGGCATGGTGCTGCGCGAGCGGCTCGAAATGAACGACGCGCCGCTCTTCGGTCTCGGTTCGGGCCGCGACGACACGTACGTGCTGCAACGTCTTGAAGTCCACGCGGACGTGCGCCTCGGCCCGCATGTGCAGATTTTCACGCAGTTCGAGGACGCGCGCCCTTTCGGCAAGGACAGCGTCTCGCCGGTCGACAAGAATCCGCTCGACCTGCGCCAGGCGTTCGTCGCCATCACCGAACCGCTCGGGCCCGGCACTTTCAAGTTTCGTGTCGGCCGGCAGGAGATGGCGTTCGACTTGCAGCGGTTCATCTCCGTGCGTGACGGCCCGAACGTGCGCCAGGCCTTCGACGCCATCTGGGCCGATTATGAAACCGGGCCGTGGCGCTGGATCGCTTATGCGACGCAGCCGGTGCAGTACCGCGACAACTCGGATTTCGACGACGTCTCCAATCGCGACCTGACGTTCAGCGGCGTGCGGGTAGAGCGCAAGGCAGTCGGCCCGGGCGATCTGTCCGCCTATTATTCCCGCTACAACCGCAGCAATGCGCACTTTCTCGATGCCACCGGCGACGAGCATCGCGACGTGTTCGACACGCGTTACGCCGGTTCGGTCAATCACATCGACTGGGACGCGGAGGCGATGTATCAGTCGGGCCATGTCGGCAACAAGACGATCGGCGCGTGGGCGGTGGGCACGCTCGCCGGCTACACGCTGGCTTCGCTGCCGTGGACGCCGCGTCTTGGTCTGCAAGTGGATGCGGCCTCGGGCGACACGCATCCTGGAGACGGCCGCATCGGCACCTTCAACCCGCTCTTTCCGAACGGCTACTACTTCGCGCTCGCCGGCTATACGGGCTACTCGAACGTGATTCACGTCAAGCCGTCGCTCATCGTCAAACCGAATAGCAAGCTGTCGCTGCTCGCGGGCGTGGGGCTGCAATGGCGCGAGACCACCGCCGATGCGGTGTATCAACAAGGCTCGGCGGTCGTGCCGGGGACCGCCGGACACGGTAGCCGCTGGACCGGTTTCTATACGCAGCTGCGCGCCGACTATGCGGTCACCGCGAATCTCGCCGCCGCGCTCGAAGCCGTGCATTTCCAGGTCGGACCGTCGTTGCGCGAGCTGGGTGCGCGCAACTCCGACTATGTAGGCGCCGAACTCAAGTTCGGCTGGTAACGCGGTAGCGGCGCCACGTCATCGGCGAGGCGTGTCAGAAGAGGTGATTTTTTATGAGCACGCCTGATCTACAGGTCGAAGCGGCGATGCCGTCCGGACTCGGGTTTCCGTATTCGTTGCTGGAATGCCGGCAGCATCAGATGGTCCCGCGCGTTTCGCCCGCGCGGATTCGCGCGTATCTGAGCCAACTCGCGACGGCGACTACTCAGGATGATTAATAAAAATTAGCGAGTGTGCCGGGCAGGTGGCCGCTATGCTTTTCAGCAAGATTGACGCAGAACACCAGGGATCGGATCATGAAGTGGATACAGCGCAAATGGGCGACGCATACGGGCATGTGGCGCGTATTCGTATTGAGCCTGGCGGCGAGTGTGGCGAGCGCTTCGGCGTTCGCCGCCGCGCCTCAGGTGAAGACTCAGGGGCCGGGCTTTTACCGGATCATGCTCGGCGGCTTTGAGGTGACCGCGCTGCTCGACGGCACGCATCCGTTTCCAATCGACACGGTCGTGAAAGACGTGCCGAAGGCCGACATCGCACGCGATCTCCAACGCGATTTTCTGCAGGCGCCGGTGCAGGGCTCCATCAACGCGTTTCTGATCAACACCGGTTCGAAGCTGATCCTGATCGATTCCGGCGCGGGCGTGCTCTACGGCGACTGCTGCGGCAAGCTGCTCGACAACTTGCGCGCGGCCGGCTATCAACCCGAGCAAATCGACGAAGTGCTGCTGACGCATCTGCATAAGGACCATGTCGGCGGCATCGTGTCGAACGGCCAGATGACTTTTCCGAACGCGGTGGTGCGAGTGAGCCAGGTTGAAGCGGACTACTGGCTGAATCCGGTCAACAAGTCGAAAGCGCCGGGTTTTCTCAGCACATTCTTCGACGCCGCGAGCGCCTGCGTCGCGCCTTATGTCGCGGCCGGACGCTTCAAGCCCTTCAGCGGCGACGTCGAACTCGACACCGGTATTCGCGCGGTCGCATTGCCCGGTCACACGCCGGGCCACACCGGCTATCTGGTGGAGAGCGAATCGCAGGATCTGCTGGTGTGGGGCGACATCGTCCATGTTGCGTCGATCCAGTTGCAGAATCCGGCAGCTTCGGTCGAATACGACACCAGCGCGGCCGACGCGCAGCGCTCGCGCCGCTCCTCATTCGAACTCGCCGCCAACAAACGCTATCTGATCGGCGCCGCGCATATCGCCTTCCCGGGCCTGGGGCACGTCAGAAAAAACGGCCGCACGTATGACTGGGTGCCGGTCAACTACGAGGCCGCACCCGGCCGATGACACGCGGGCGCATTTCGCCCGCTCATTGCTTCGAGGAACGAATCATGGAAACCGACACGATTTCGGTCACGCACCACACGCGTCGTGCGAACGGCATCCGTCAGCACTATCTCGACGCGGGCAGCGGCCCGGTGGTCGTGCTGCTGCACGGTTTCCCCGAGACGAGTTTTGCGTGGCGCCATCAGATTCCCGTGCTGGCTCGTCAATACCGCGTCATTGCGCCGGACCTGCGAGGTTACGGCGAGACCGACAAGCCGGGGGCCGGCTACGACAAGCGGAACATGGCGCTGGACATCATCCGGCTGCTCGATGAACTGGGTATCGGCAAGGTCGCGTTGGTCGGCCACGATCGCGGCGCGCGCGTGGCGACGCGCCTGACCAAGGATCATCCCGAACGGGTGGACCGGCTCGTCGTGATGGACAACGTGCCGACACGGGTCGTCGCGCAGAACATGACGCCCGAAACGGCGCGCGCCTATTGGTTCTTCCTGTTCCATCTGGTCGCCGATCTGCCGGAAACGCTGATCGCCGGCAAGGAAGAAGCGTGGCTGCATCATTTTTTCGCGGACTGGTGCTACAACCCGCACACCATCGAAGGCGCGGACTTCGATACCTACATGAAGGCTTACAAGCGGCCGGGCGCCGTGCGGGGCGCGATGTCGGACTATCGCGCGAATGCCGAGGACGTCGCGCAGGACCTGGTCGATGCGGACATCAAGATTGCCTGTCCGACCATGGCGTTGTGGGGCGAAGACTTTTACGCGGTCGGCGGCCTGTTCGACATGAAGGCGGTCTGGGAAGGCATGGCGACCCATCTGCGCGCGGAGCCCATTGCGCAGTGCGGACACTTGCCGCAAGAGGAGCAGCCGGAGCGGGTCAACGCACTGCTGGTGGATTTTCTGCGCGGCTGGACGGGCAGTTGATGATTCTCCGAACGAGCCAACCCCTACCCGCAGACACTTCGGGAGCAGCATCATGCATATCGAAACCCCCTTGAAGCAACGCACGGAGACGGCTCGGCACGAGACGCGCGTTCGTGGTGAAGCGTATTGCCAGGTCAGCGAGAACCCGTCGGCGATGCCGGACGACGGCCGCGCGCCCGTGTGGAATCACGTGATCAACCGGCTGTTGGCGGGCTATTGCAACGAGACCGAAGGGGAAGCCTATCTGAAGGCGCCGGCGAAACGCGTCGCCGCCGCGGACGCGCCGTCGCAGCATATCCAGATCGAAGTGCTCGAGCGTCTGTCGGACACGTCGATTGCCGTGCTCTGGCAGGACGCGACCCGTTGCCAGTATGTCGACCAGGTGTGGATCTGCTGCCGCGCCCGCATCAAGGGACGCTGCGCATTGAGCGGCGCGACGATTCGCCGTGACGATGCGATCTACAAGCCGAGAATACGCAGCGCGATCCCAGCCAATGCGGACGCCATGATTCTTGCTTCTGTCATTGCGCGTATGCCGCCCACTGTCATGTCAGGCGACTCGCGCTAGAACGCCCAGGCCGGCCGCGCGATCCGTATCCGGCAGCCGCCTGCTTACTACAAAAAATTTGAACGATACGATCAGTTTTTTCCGCGCATGCGTACTCGCGGTTGGTCTAGACTTCGGGGACACCACGCTGAGCAGTCAGTCCTCAGTGGTTCCTCATCCCGCTGTGTCTTGGATACTCAGGCAATGACCCGCATTGGCCCGCTTCAGGTGGACCTCGCCAGCCGAGAGCTGTTTCTCGACGGACAGCCTGTGCGCATCGGCAGCCGTGCCTTCGACATACTCGCCGTGCTGATCGCCGCGAACGGCGCGCTGGTGTCGAAGAGCGCCATGCTGGAGCAGGTATGGCCGGACACCATCGTTGAAGAGAACAATCTTCAGGTGCATATGTCCGCCTTGCGCAAGGTGCTGGGCGAGAGCCGCAACCTGATACAGACCGTGTCGGGAAGAGGCTACCGGCTGGTATCGAGAGAGGCGTCCGCGGAACAGCGGGGCAACACCGTTCGCGACTACGCACTCGAGACCGCCGGGCCAATCCCATCTGTTCGCAACGTTCCCAACAATCTGCCTGCCAATAGCTCGGCGCTGATCGGCCGGGATCAGGCGATCAGCGACGTTGCGCAGGCGCTCGCTTCGACCCGCCACGTCACGCTCGTCGGTCCCGGCGGGATCGGCAAGACCCGTTTGGCCATCGAGATCGCGCGCAGCTCGCTGACGCACTTTCCGGAAGGGGTCTATCTGGTGCCGCTTGCGTCCACCGTGGACGCGAATAGCGTGCTTGCCATGTTCGCCAATAGCGTCGGCGTGAGTGCGGCGAGCGGCCCGCTTACGCTGGCGCGCGTCAGCAAGGAACTCGGCGAACGGCGTGTGCTGTTCGTGCTGGACAACTGCGAGCATGTGCTCGGCCCTGCCGCCGAACTGGCCGAAGCGCTATTGAACGTGAGTCCGGCCATCCGGATTCTCGCGACCAGCCGCGAGCCGCTGCGTGTCGTGGACGAGCATCTGTACTGGGTGGCCTCCCTCGATGTGCCCGCTCGCGACGATGAGAGCCAGCATGTTTTGCAACGCAGCGCCGTCCAGTTGTTCCTGTCACGCGCCCGCGCGATCGACGCGCGCTTTTCGTCCGATGATCGAAGCATTCATCTGACCGGCACCGTGTGCCGCCGCCTGGACGGCATTCCGTTGGCAATCGAACTGGCGGCGGCGCGCGCCGCGATACTCGGCATCGAGACGCTCGCCGATCATCTCGACGATCGCTTCAACATGCTGACGGGCGGCAATCGCACTGCGCTACCGCGCCACCAGACCTTGAAGGCGACGCTCGACTGGAGTCACGCCTTGCTCGACGACGCGGAGCGCGCGACGTTGCGCCGGCTCGGTGTCTTCGTGAACAGCTTCACGATCGACTCGGCGATCGCCATGGTGAGTGACGCCGGGTTGCGTGAATCCGACGTGATCGCTGCGCTATCCGGACTCGTCGAAAAATCGCTGGTGGTGATGCACGCGGAGCGCGGCAAGGCAAGCTACCGGCTGCTGGAAACCACGCGTGCCTACGCGATGCAAAAGCTCGACGACAACGGCGAGCGACGCCTCGTCACGCTCAAGCACGCGCGCTATTTTGCAGACCTGCTCGAACGCGATTCATCGAGCGACGCGCATGAAGCCCGTGATACGAGCGCCGCGGGCGTCGATCCGGACCGCTGGCATCACCGCATACGCGAGCAACTCGACGATTTGCGAGCCGCGCTGGCCTGGGCGTTATCACCCAAAGGTGACGCCGCGCTGGGCGAAACGCTGGCGGTGAAGTTCGTGTCGGTGCTTTATGAACTCTCGCTGGTGGACGAATGCTGCGTCTGGGCAACGCGCACTCTCGACGCCGTGGACGCGATGCATCAGGGTTCGCGCTCGCCGCGCCATTTGCGCGTGCGCATGCAACTGCTGGCCACGCTGGGCGCCGCGCTCGTCTACGTCAACGGACCGAACCGGGAAACGCTCGGCATCTGGGCCGAGGTGCTGGCGCTCGCGATCGCGTCAGGCGATCAGACCTTCGAAGCGCGTGCGTTGTGGGGCATGTGGAACGCGAACCAGTCGGCCGGTGCGGCGCGCAATGCGCTGGCGTTCGCGCAGCGCTTCGCGTCGCTCGCCGCGCAGACGGGCGATACGGCCAACGGGATCCTCGCTCATCGCCTGCTCGGCATTGCCTCGCACTACGCGGGCGATCAGCAGGCGGCGCGCGCCTCGCTCGATCAGTTCTTGCAGCACACCGGCCGCCTGCAACATCGGCTGCCGCTCGGGCAATCGATCGATCAGGGCGCGGTCGGCCGCGCGACGTTTGCCCGCCTGCTCGGCTTGCAGGGCGCGCGCGATCAGGCGCTCAGGGTCGCCGAGGCATGTGTTGCCGAAGCATGCCGGCAGAAACAGGCGATCGTCACGTGCTACGTGCTGGTCGAGGCGGAAATTCCGCTGGCGCTGCTGGCGGGCCAGCGAAAGCGGGCGGCCCAGGCCATCGCGTTGTTGCGGGACGTGTCGGCGCGCGTCGGGCTGCGCGTGTCGCATGCGTGCTGCCGCTGCTTCGACGAATACCTGCACTCGCTGGACGACACCAGTGCGCAGCGTGTGCAGAGCTTTCGCGCCGCGTTGGACGATCTCGACGCGCTCGATTGCGCCGCGCCGCGCGCCATGCTCGCCGCGCAATACGGCCTTGCGCTCGGTCGTGCGGGACAACGGGAGGAGGGCATCGCCGCCGTGGTCGATGCGCTCGCGCGGGGCGACGAGACCGGCGACCAGTGGTATGCCGCCGAACTCAGACGCGTGCACGCCGAATTGCTGCTGATGGAGTACGCCGGCCAGTCACCATTCGGCGATGCGGCGACGCAGGCACAGGCGAGTCTCACCGCTGCACTGGAGGAATCGTTGGAGCAGGGTTGCCGCTCGTTGCAACTGCGGGTAGCGACCAGCCTCGGGCGGCTTTGGCATGCGCAAGGCCGAAGCGTTGAGGCGGTGCAACTGGTGAAGTCCGCCAGCGCGCAAATCACGGAGGGCCGCGATTGGGACGACTTCAAAGCCGCTCAGGAACTGCTGCGCGTCGCGGCTAAAGCGTGCGCGAAGATCGGTGCTTGCGCCAACGTGGAGACCCGGATGGATCTGAGTGCGGATGCGGCCGCGGCTTCGTTCGACACACCGCCGCCGGACGAAATCAGCGAAGCCTGCTAGTAGTTCAACCTCAACCGTGCAGCATCCGCTGTTGCACCACGTCGTCGATCAGGTCCGGCCGGTCCAACTGCTCGACCCACCATTGCAGCGCCTTGCCGCATTCGTTGTCGCGCCACGCCAGATAGAAATGCGTGACGTCGCGCATGCCGATCACTTCCTTTTGCACCAGTTCGCCCTGGCTCAGCGCATCGACGGCGAGGCATTCCGGAATCGTGCCCGCTGCCAGGCCCCTGATCTGTGCGGCAAGTTTGGCTTCGAGCGTCGGCACCGTGAGCACTTCCTGATTGACGGCGAGCGCGATCGTGCGCGGCGCGAGTTTGCGCGACGTATCGCCGATGGCGACCGCGCGATGGCGCGCGACGATGTCCAGCGTGAGCGGTCCGGGTATCGACGCCAGCGGATGATCCGGCGCCACCACGAACACATGCCGCAGCGAGCCGATCGGCTTCGCGATCAGATTGGGAATGGGCGGCGGATCGCCGGCCGCGCCGACGATCAAATCCGCGCGACGAGTGAGCAGCGCGTCCCACGAGCCGCCCAGCACTTCTTTCGACAGATGCAGCTTCGTGTCCAGCTTGAGCTTGTAGAACTCGCTGACGTGATGCCAGAGCAGGTCGAACGGAATGATCTCGTCGACGGCGATGTGCAGTTCGGACTCCCAGCCGTGCTCGATGCGCTTCGCCTTCAATTCGAGCGCTTCGGCCGCTTCCAGCAGACGGCGGCCTTCCTCGACGACCACACGCCCCGCGTGCGTCAGCGTGGCGCGCCGGCCGGTGCGGTCGAACAGCTTGACGCCGAGATCGAGTTCGAGTTTCTGAACCAGATAACTCAACGAGGACGGCACCTTGTGAAGCGTTTCGGCAGCGCTCGCAAACGTGCCGGTTCGATCGATTGCATCGAGCACCTGCAGGACTTCAAAAGATAGATTCATGGAGAAGAGCCGGATCTGTCGGGTACGTTCAGCAGGACGTTCAGGATACTGGATTTCCTGAGCTCCGCAATGATCCGGCCGCTTGCAGCGTGCTTTCGGCGCGGATTCGTTGCTTTGAAAAAAGTCTTTTCTCGCTCGTTCTTCGTGCACGGTGATGGCTTTGGCTCCGTCGGACGCAGCAACGCCTCGCAAAACGCGGCGCCTCGCGCAGCGAAAGCCACAGTACGACGGCACACGATTCGAAGGCTACCCTCCCTTCATCCATATCGACGGCGAAACCGACAGGTTCCAGTCGTTGCATGCCCGGGCTGCTCGTCAAAAATAAAATTCCAGACATGACGCCAGGTAAGCGTCCTGTTCGCGGCATGGGGAGCCACTGCATCAGTACTCGTAAATCTGGAGGGCATGATGTGCTCCAAGATGCAATCGTACCTGTCGGCCGGCGTGTCTCGCGTGTTTGTTTCTCGCAGGAATGTTCTTAAAAGAGTGCGTCCTTACGGGACCTTCTTCGCGCTCCTTCTCACTTCTCTCCTGCTGTCTCTGGCATCCGCGTCTGTTGCATGGGCGGACGCACAAAAGGCGGCATCGGACTGGGCCCGCTTCCGGGCGGTTTATCCGCTCAATATGCAGACGATCGCATTGTCCGCCGCCGATGCCCAGGGACATCGAACGATGGTTGTCTCGGAGCCGCCGCCCGACGTGACGGTCGATGACATCAAGGACGTATCGCCGCTCATGAGCCGGCTCATGATCAAAACGTCCCGGATCGGATACAACGGGCAATTGACCGATGTCGTGGTCGACCTTCCTCCTGTGTCCCAGCCCGATGTCGATTCACTCGTTGCGGCGCTGTCGTCCCGGTTATACGGGACGTCTTACAAAGCCTATGCGCTGCCTATTGCGGAAACGCCGCCCAACTCCCGTCTGAGCGGCATCGACGTCAGCCTGAGCTCGAATCAGATCTGGAACTGGCTGATCGGCGACAACCGCGAACGCGAGGCCGAGGCGTGGACCCTGAAAGGCGTCGCGGGTATCGTGCTGACCGTACTGCTCGGCGCCGCACTCGGTTACCGACTCGTGCGTCGGCGCCGCTTTGTTCTCACCGCTGTATGGATGGTCGTTTGCGGGTCGATCGTCGTGGGCCTGATCCCGGACGCAGGAACTCCGCCGTCCGCCGGTGTCGTTCGTCTTCAGTCGCTGGAGGGTGGACCACCCGTTACGTTGCAACAGGTGTTGGATCGCGGTGCGGTCGGCGTCTATGCCTCGGCCGAGCGCGGTTTCATCGTCTGGTGTCTTGCCAAGGATCAGGACCTGGCGAAGTCGAAGGCGCAGGCACGGCAGTTTGCGCTCGATAGCGACATGGTGCTAGGCGGCGCGGGGTTCGGTAACTACGTGGCGATCATCGGCAGGGAGCGGCTCAACCGGGTCGACGCGCTGCCACCCTTGCGGGTCGAGACGATCATGCTGGTCGCGTCGGCCGACAGGAACGAGCTCGCGCAGAGTTACGAAAGAAAGTTCGCCTGGGCCGGCCGAGTCGATCAGAAACGCAAGCTTGATTGGGCGCCTATCTATCTCAGTGACCAGTTGATCGACACCGAGTACGGAAGCCTTTTGAATGTCACGGATCAGATGCTCAAGTCGTGGTCAATGGGCGGCGGGGTCCAATATGTCAACTTCAGATACGCCAGCCCGACTTCGTTTTCGTCCGCCACGCCCTTGCTGCAGGATGCCGTCCATAAGAGCAGCGTCACATTCAACTGGAATACGAAAGGGGCAGGCTACGCCACCCAACGCGGCGATTTCGACGTGTATGCCTTGCATAGAACAGGCGCACTGCCGATCGATTATCTTGCCCGCGACGATTCCAACATGCGCAACGCCGAAGATGTCGCGTACGACTGGTTCAGCACGCTGGGAGACGCGAACCTTGCGAGAGTCGTCCAATATGCGGCGCTTTATCAGCTATTCGTCCATTACGATATTCACGCGAAAGCGGAATCCGAGCCGCAAAAACCCGGCGCCAATCAGTTGCACGAGCAGACTGACGGCCTGATTCGTTGGTTTCTTGCCATAGATTTTGCCGCCTACGCCAACGACTCGATGGATGAGGACAGCAGAAACGAATTCGCCAGAATGAGCGCGGCACAGAGCGCGTTACGCACTTACCTGCAAACGGCCACTGATGCGCAGAAGGATGCGCTGGTGGACATCATCGCAGATCCGAGCACATTTCGTGCAGCGGTGGGAAAAGACGACGAGCAGACGCAAAAAATGATCGAGTTGTCGGTAAAGACCTCTGAGGCCATTGCTCTCACGCTCGACAGTCGCGCGAGAGCGGATGCCGCCCGGATCTACATTCACGCTTGGGATGAACGCCCGTCAAATCAATGGATCCGTACGCCGTCCATCGTGTTGTCGTCCGCCCAGAGGCTGGGCAGCAATATCACAGGAGGGCACAACCTTTCCGCGGCTATTCTGGAGTATCAAACCGATTCCACCGTTGCACGTGGCACGGTGAAATTCGTCGAGGAAAATGGACGCGTCGTCGCCCTGTACAACGAAGCAGACCGCGATGGTCTGCCGGCGGTCGAACGCATTGTCGGCCGGGACGCGGGGAGCAGGGATCCCAGCCTGATCGAGCGGGATGTCGAAAGTGCGTTCAAACAGGCTGCGCAGGACACCCGCAGTCTGAACGACACGCTGCATCTGACGGCCGACGCGGCGCAGGGCGGGGGCCGCGGAATGGGAGGCGGCCATCTTCCTCCGGGTGGGTCTGGTGGAGGTTGGAGCTTTGCGCCCGAACCTGCCGGCAATCCGGACAGCGCGTTTATCTCGGCGTTCGCGACGACGCAAAAAGACAGTGGAGCGGCTATTCCGCTTATCGTCTCTCGCGATAAAAATCTGAATTTTGCCGTACACGGTCCGAATGGACTGTTTATTCAAGCACGCAATCAGCCCGCCGTGGTGGACGCGTTGCGCACGCTCGCCTCAGAGCACCCGGATGGCTCCTTGCACCTCCATTTCCGCGACATGGACGAACGTTCAACACGTTCGCTTCTGCATTCGACAAAGCTTCAGGATCCTGAAGCCACGGATTTCCGGCTGATTGCGACGCGTGACGGCACGATGGAGCCGCATGCGATCCAGGCCGTACTTGAGACTCGCTACGACTGGACAAAGGCGGCGGAATCGGTGCGCATCTCGGAACCCGTCACGGTTGGCGAGCAGGTGGCGGTCGACATCGAAGTGACAGTGCCCGCGGTCGATAGCGGCGCGTCCCTGCTGATCAGAATACGGCTCTATTTCAAAACTCTGGCCGACGCTGCCAAGGTGCATGTCGAGGCGATCAGCGCCATGCTCAAAGGTATCCAGACTCCTGGAATCTTTGCGGCGTCGAGGACGTTGAGGCACGACCTGTATCACGTCTACGGCCCGCTCGACGATAGTTCGATTCATGTCATCGACAAGGAGAGCAAGGATTTCTACATGGTCGATCGTTCCCGTCTGGACGTACCCGATGAAAACGAGCGTCTCGCCTAGTGATTGCGCGATCGCGGTCGGCGTGGCGCTGACGCGTGATCATTTCGTTCAGCGCTTTCTTGCCGCAGAAGAGGGGAGCTTCATCCACGAGAACATGATTGCCGGCGTGGTGCGCACGCGCGATCCGGATGCGGCATGGCGGCGCTGGAGCGACGCGGCGGGACGCCTCGAAACGCAGTTCAAAAGCGTCGAGCGCATGGGCGTGAAGGTGCGGCGCGAGGCGCAGTTGACGGACGTGGTGGCGCTGTTGGACCGCTATGAAGTCGTTACCATCTTTTCTCACTGGCGCAGCGCAATCTTTCGCTCGACTGATCTGTGCGATGCGCAGGCGCTGCGCGCGGCGCTGGCTGACCCGCAGCATGCACTTCATTGCGCCGTGGAAGAGTTGGCGGGCTCGCCGGCGTGCGGTGCCGAACCATTGGCAGAATTGAACCGCGCGCTTTTCAAGCGAGGAGTCGATGCGCCGGTGACGGATTCGAGTCCTGTGCCGCCCGGACGTCGTAGCGAGTTGCAGACTCTCTGGCATGAGCGGCGCTTGCATCTCGAATCGTGCGCGCCCCGACTGTTCAGAGGAGGCGCTTCGATCGAGTTTGCCGACGGCCTGCAAACAATCGAGTCCATTGTCGACCTCATTCCGAGCACCTTCGACAGACTGCTGGATCTCACCGTTTGCACCTGCGTGCTGATGGCCATGCGCGTCAAGCAGAAAGCACCGGGGTGTTATGTGGCATGCAACGAACTGCTGACCTATCCGCTCCCGCGTATGTTGATCTATCAGCATGTCATGAAATTACTGTCAAAGCGCCCAGGATCTTTCGAGGAGGCTGTCTTCAAGATCCGTACGCTCATCCAATCAGAGGTGGATCATGAGAGAAATAGGAAGACTGCTGGATCGCTTTCTCGGCGGCGCGCACTTCGGTGAAAACCCCGTCGCCGTACCGGGCGCTCCAGTCAATCCTGCCGCCGAAGACGATCTGAGACAGGAGCGCCGCGTTGCTCAGGAACGCCTTGTCGCGGACCTGGCACTCGTCCAGTCACGCAGCGACAAGTACTTCCAGCTGTGCATTGCCATGACCGCGATCCTGTTTCTGGGCGGCTGCCTGCTCGTCTTTGTCAATCGCAACAACGTATCGGCTATTACGGCGCTGTTCGCCGCGACCGGTGTTTCGCTAACCGCTCTTGCATCGCTCATGTTCAAGTTCTGGAAGGGAAAGGTGTTCTCGGGCACGATCCTGGTATTGGTGCGAAATTTGCCGGCGGAGGACCTGAGAGAGGTCATCGGTGTTTTCGCGGGGCGCCTCGGGGACATCAGCTGACAGTTCAAGTCTCCTTCAAGCAGTGGAGCAGGGGCCCGATCGAAAGCCAACTCGCGGCGATCCGCCCCCGCAGGGCATTTTTAACCAAGACGGCCTCCCACGGGACTGGGTATGCTAGGCATACTCAGTCAATTCCTGCGAGGACATCAAGGTGCCGCATTATCTTTGCCATGAGCAGCCGGACCTGCTGGACTTTGAAACGGCCGTGATCGCCGCGCGGCCCGGCGCGGTCGTGCTGGGCCGTTCCGCCCTGCATCCGGGCGGCGGCGGCCAGGTGTCGGACGCGGCCACGCTGACGCACGCGCACGGCGCGGTGCGCATCACCGGCGTCGCGGCGGAAGGCGACGTACTCTGGCATCTGCTCGACGAACCGCTCGAACTGGCCGGCAACGTGCACGTGGCCATCGACGCGGCGCGGCGCGCCACGGTCGCCCAACTCCATACCGGCACGCATATTCTCAACGCGCTGGTGTATCAGCGCTTTGCTGGCGCGCTCGTGACCGGTGCGCAGATCAATGCCGACGGCACCGCGCGCATGGACTTCGATCTGCCCGACGCGGATAACGACGCGCTGCGCCTGCTGGAAGAACCCGTCAACGAGGTGATCCGCAACGCGATGGACGTGCGCGCCTACTATGTCGGCGCTGACGAAGCGAAAGCGACGCACGGTCTGATCCGCAGCCTCTCGGTGGCGCCGCCGCCGACGCCGGACGGAACGGTGCGCATCGTCGAGATCGGCGATCTGGACCGGCAGGCGTGCGGCGGCACTCATCTGACCAACACCGCGCAGTCGCGGCCCATCCGCATCGCGAAGATCGAAAACAAGGGCCGTCGTAATCGCCGGGTCAGAATCGAACTGGTTTGAAGGGCATGGGGGCGCGAGCTATGGAGACATCGGATAAAAGCGAGCCGGAAGTGGTCTGCTGGCGCGACGGCGCGCTCGACGGCGCGTGTCTCGCCAGCGCCCGTTACGGCAATCACAAGTTCGACCGGCATCTGCACGACGAACTCGTCATCGTCATGACGGAGACCGGCGCGGGCCAATGTCATACGCGCGCGGGCAGCGAGGTTGCCGGACCCGGCAGCGTGCTGGTCTTCGGGCCGGGCGAATACCATAGCGGCGAGGTCTGGGCAGGCCGCGAATGGATTTATCGCGCGATCTATCTCGACATGGAAGGGCTCGGCGCGCTCAGCGCGGTCTTCTCTCCCGACGCGCGCGCCGACAAACCGCTATTGATCCCGCCGGGGCTGTATCAGGATCCGCACCTCGCCGGCTTGCTGGTGAAGGCGCATGCGAGCCTGGACGAACAGGGCGCCGTCTCGCTGATGGAGCGTCAGGCGAACTGGTGGGCTGCGATGGGGATGCTGGTCGGCCGCTATGGACGCTCGGGTGAGGAGGCGGTCGAACCCCGGCGCGAATTGCGCAAGATGGAGCAGGTGCGCGAGTACGTCGCCGCGAATTACGAGCGCGATATCTCGGTCGATGAGCTGGCGGAACTGGTGGGGCTGAGCCGCTATTACCTCACGCGGGCGTTCTGCAAGGAGTTCGGGCTGCCGCCGCACGCCTACGCGACGCAGGTGAGGTTGCTGGCGGCGAAGCGCATGCTTGCCTCGGGCCAGAGTGCGGCGACGGCTGCGGCGGCTGTGGGGTTCTACGATCAAAGCCATCTCAACCGGCTGTTCAAGCGGGCGTATGGGATCACGCCAGGGGTGTATGCGGCGTTGAAGCCGGGGCATTAGGCGGCACGCGTTTCGCCGGCCTTCACACCGGCAAAGGCACATCCTCGATCAACTCCGCCTGCACCGCGCGAATCCTGCGGTCGACGAAATAGCCGCCGCCTTCCACGTAACGCAGATAAAGCCGTCCGCACAGTGAGCATTGCCACACGGCGCAGCGGTTATACGGAAAGTACCGCGGCGCGATAGGCGCATCCGCCGCCCAGTATGTCGTCTTGCCCGGCAGATACTCGCTGAACGTCGGCTCCGGATCGTCCTCCGGCAACAACGTGCCGATTTCCTCGAACTGCGTTTCGTCGAGCGACAAAGGTTGCGATTGCCAGCCGTCCAGCGGTGTTTTCGTGCACGTGCAGGGCGCGGTGGCGCGCGTCTGCGCAGCGCGCGCGAGTTCGAGGAGTGTTGCAGCGTTCAGATATCGCGCCATGAAGTCCACGATCAGTTGTTCATCATCCGTTCCCGTTGCGGAACGACCCACGAGCGGTCGAACTTGCCGTCGGCAATCGACTGCAACGCCGCCGCTTCTTTCGCGTGCTGGCGGCGCGCGCCTTCGATCACCGCTGCCACGTCGGCGGGCGCGATCGCGAGCAAACCGTCTTCGTCGCCGACAATGATATCTCCTGGATGCACCACCGTGCCGCCGACCGTGACTGGTACGTTGATTTCGCCCGGTCCGTTCTTGTACGGCCCGCGATGCGTCACACCACGCGCATAGACCGGAAATTCGCGCTGACGCAGCGCGCCGACGTCACGGATCGCGCCGTCGATCACGAGGCCCTGCACGCCGAGACTTTCCGCGAAGCTCGCCATGATCTCGCCCATCAGCGCCTGTGTGAGGTCGCCCGCGCCGTCGATTACCAGCACGTCGCCGGGCCGGCAAAAGTCGAACGCGCGATGAATCGCGAGGTTGTCGCCCGGCCGCGTGTGGACCGTGACGGCGGTGCCGGCCATCGGGCGCGGCTGATGATAAGGCCGCAAGCCCACCATGCCGCTCGCGCGCGCCATGTTGTCGCTCAGCAGCGAGACGGCCAGTTCACGCAATGCTTCGAGTGTCGCCTGGCCGGCCTGCGGTGCGGATTCGTATTCGCGCCATCCGATTGGATTCATACCGTTGCCCCTTGAGTTCCTTGTGCTGCGAGTTGTCGATCGAGTTGACGCGAGAGCCGCGCATATACGGCGCGCGCGTTGTCTTCGTAGATACGCTGGCGGTCCGCGTCGCTGAGCCATTCGATGGCGTCGATATAGCGGCGCGTGTCGTCGTAATAGTGGCCGGTCTCCGGATCGATGCCCTGTACCGCGCCGATGGTTTCCGACGCGAACAGGATGTTGTCGACCGGAATGACCTTGGCGAGCAGTTCGGCGCCGGGCTGGTGATACACGCAGGTGTCGAAGAACACGTTCTTCAGCAGGTATTCACTGAGCAGCGGACGCTTCATGTCCTGCGCGAGTCCGCGATAGCGTCCCCAGTGATACGGCACCGCGCCGCCGCCATGAGGGATGATGAAGCGCAGCGTGGGAAAGTCCGCAAACAGATCGCCCTGCAGCAACTGCATGAACGCCGACGTGTCGCCGTTGATGTAATGCGCGCCCGTCGCATGGAAATTCGGATTGCACGACGACGAGACGTGGATCATCGCCGGCACGTCGAGCTCCACCATCGCTTCATAGAGCGGATACCAGGAGCGGTCCGTGAGCGGCAAGCCGGACCAGTGTCCGCCGGACGGATCCGGATTCAGATTGCAGCCGATAAAACCGAGCTCCTCGACACAGCGCCGCAATTCCGCGATGCAGTTCGCGGGTGCCACGCCGGGCGCCTGCGGCAACTGACACACGCCGACGAAGTTGCGCGGAAACAGTTCGCACACGCGATGCACGAGGTCGTTGCATTCGCTTGACCAGAGCGCGTTGGCTTCCGCGGTGGCGAGGTGATGGCCCATGCCGGCCGCGCGCGGCGAGAAAATCGTGAGGTCGGTCCCGCGTTCGCGCTGAATTCGCAACTGGCCGCTCTCGATGCTCTCGCGAATCTCGTCGTCGGTTATGACGGGCCGCGGTGGCGGCGTGCCGCCGTCCTTCAGCGCGGCGATCTGCTGCGCGCGCCAGGCTTCGTGCTGGCGCGGTGAGGTCGTGTAGTGACCGTGACAATCGATGATCATGGTGTGCAAATCCTGTGAGTTGTCCTTGCGCGTGCACGTGGCGCGCGCGCAGATTCAGTCCGCTGTTTTTTCAATCAGTTTGTTTGGCCGCTTCGCTTCTCAGGCGCGCGGGGCGGCGTCGCCGGTGGCGAGCGAGTTCGCTTCGTCCTCGGCTGGCGTGACCCGCATGACCAGCGCGATGATCGTCGCGACAATCAGAAAGGCCGCGATCGTCAGCAAGGCCAGCTTGAAATTGCCGGTCGCATTGCGCACGAGGCCGATGCTCCACGGACCGACCAGGCCGCCGAATTGCGCGATGGTGTTGATCAGCGCGATCGTCGCGGCGCCCGCCGCGCCGGTTCTGAACGACGACGCAAGGCTCCAGAACAGCGGGTTGCCCGCATAGATGAACAAGCCGGTCACACACAGCAGCGCATAAGCGATCATCGGGTTCGGTGCGTACGCGCTGCCGGCAATCGCCAGCGCGCTCATGCCGTACACGAATGCGAGGTGCTTCTTGCGATCGCCGGTGCGGTCGGAACTGCGGCTGATCAGGAAGGTGCCCAATACGCCGAGCAAGGGCGGCGCGGCCGACAGAAAGCCGACTTCGAGATTGCTCAGATGGCCGAGACTCTTGACGATCTGCGGCAGCCAGAGGAAGAGGCCGTAAATGCCGACCAGCGCGCACCCGAACAGGCACGCCAGGCTCCATACGCGGATGTCGCCCGCCACGCGCAGCAGCGGAAAATGCGTGTTGCCGCCTACGGCCTCGCGCTCGGCGGCAAGCGTCGATTCGAGCCAGCGCTTTTCGTCATCGGAGAGCCAGTCGGCGTCGGCGGGACGTTCGGTCATGATGCGCAGCGTCAACAGGCCGAGCAGCATGGCCGGCACGCCTTCGAGGATGAACATCCACTGCCAGCCCTGCAAACCGAGAATGCCGTTCGCGTAGGTCATCAGCGCGGTGGAGATCGGACCGCCCAGCACCGCCGAAAACGAACCGGCGATGATGTAGCCGCCAACCGCGCGCGCACGGTAACGCACGGGAAACCATTTCGTCAGATAGACCGCGACGCCCGGCAGAAAACCGGCTTCCATCACGCCGAGCAAAAAGCGCAGCACGTAGAAGCTCGAGTCGTTGAACACGAAGGCCGTGGCCGCGGCGACCGCGCCCCACGTCAGAAGAATGCGGGCGATCCAGCGGCGTGCGCCGACACGATGCAGCAACAGGTTGCTCGGCACCTCCAGCACCATGTAGCCGACGAAGAAGATGCTGCCCGCGAAACCGAACACGGCCGGACTGAAGCCGAGCTGTTTGTTCATGTCCAACGCGGCGAAACCGATATTGATCCGGTCGAGATAGTTGAAGAACATCATCGCGAAGAGCAGGGGCATGAGGCGCCCGTAAACTTTTCGCATGGTTACAGCTTCGTTGATCGCGGTCATCCTGTCTCCTACCTTGCGGCGACGGCCGTAGCCGTGGCTGCGTTCTAATCATGTGTGAGGTCTATGATAAGAACGCGCGGACAGGGAGTCCAAGACCGGTTGCTTATGCTTCTATAATTTTTTGCTTATAGTGTGCGTCCGTGAGCGGCGCGGGAAGGCAATCCAGAAATGCCCGCAAATGAGGCGAAGCATCGTCGGTGCGAAAGGTGGCCGCAAGTGTGGAGCGGTACGACGAGCCCGGTCCCGTAAGGTGACGGTAGACGACGTCGGTGCGCCCGTGCCGTGCCACCGATTCGCCGATGAACGTCACGCCGAGGCCTGCCGCAACGAGGGCAATCGCGGTCTGGATTTCATAAGCCTCGTGCGCGACGAGCGGGGTGATGCCCGCATCGCGATAGAGCGATTGGACCGAGCGTTTGAACTGGGCGTTCTGATGCTTCGGATAGAGAATCAGCGGCGTATCGGCGAGATCGGCGATGCTCACCTTCTTGTGCGCTGCAAGCGGATGGCTGGGTTCGAGCGCGGCCACGACGGGCTCGCGCAGCAGCGGATACGACGTGCACCCCTCAACCGTCAGCGGCTGCCGGCCGATGCCGATGTGAATGCGCATATCGCGCAGCGCATCGGTCTGTTCTTCGGTGAGCATCTCGAAGAGCTTGAGTTCGACTTGCGGATACGCCTTGTGAAATGCCTTGAGCGCGGGCGGCAAAACGCTGTACATCGATGAACGGGTGAAACCGACGCTCAGCCAGCCGCGCCGGCCGACGCCGATTTCCTGCGCGACGAGCGTCACCTGTTCCAGCGAACCGAGTATCTGACGTGCCTCGCTGCACAAATAATGGCCGGCCTCGGTCAGACTCAGCGGACGTCTTGCGCGATCGACCAGTTGCGTGCCGAGCCGTTCTTCGAGTGAACGGATCTGCTGGCTCAGCGCGGGCTGCGCGATATGCAGACGCTCGGCGGCGCGGCTGAAATTGAGCTCCTCCGCGAGAATCACGAAGCACTGCAAGGCTCTGATGTTCATATCGGTTTTCCTGGTCTCCTGTAGCGGGAGGATAGCCGTTTGCCGGCGCCGAGGCATCTTCCGTTGCGTCGGATAGAACGGCCGCCGCCCTGGTGTGAACACCGATTTGCGGCCTTACGATTCAGCCGGCGCTCGCGTCTTTGCGCTAATCGGCGGTTGATGGAACATGTCGTAAATCTCGTCGAGCAGCCAGGCAATGCCCGGATCCGCTGAAAATTGCGAGTGCGAGTGGACCTGAATTTCGATGGGCGGCAGCGCGAACGGCAAGGGCAGGATGCGAAATGCTTTGTTGCGGTTGAAGCGCTGCGCGATACTCCGCGGAAAAATCACGGCGAGGTCGGTATGCTGAACGATCTCCGGCGCCACCACGAAATGCGGCAGACGCAGCACGATATCCCGGCGCAGATTCAGTTCTTCCAGCCACTGTTCCACCATCCGGTGGCCGGTCGCGTTGGTGCTGGCATACACGTATCGCAGGCTCGCGAGGTCCTCCTTGGTCGGCTTCTGTTTGCGCAGCGGATGACCGGCCCGCACCACGCAAACATGTTCGTCGACGAACAGCGTCTTGCTCACGCAACCCGGATCGAGACCGGGCACATAGCCGAGCGCCAGATCGATCTTGCCGCTGCGCATGGCCGAACTCACTGAATCGACGGAGACGTTTGCAATCTCCAGGCGAATCCCGCGCGCGCTGCGGTCGAGCATCGAAAGAAGCGGCGGTAGGAAATAGAACTCCGACATGTCCGACATGGACACGCGAAAGACGCGCTGCGCCGTGGCGGGATCGAACTTGGCGATTTGCTGGACCGCGTTGTTGATGATGCCGAACGCTTGAGTCAACGGCGCGTGCAGGCGCAGGGCGGCGTCGGTGGGAACCATGCCGGTGGGCGTGCGAACGAACAGAGGGTCGTCGAATAAAACGCGCAGCCGGCGCAAGGCGTGGCTGACCGCCGGTTGCGTGAGTCCGAGACGCTCCCCCGCGGCGGTCAGGCTGCGCAGATCGGAGATGGCCAGAAACACGCGCAGCAGGTTCAAATCCGTAATGCCGGGGTGCGACTTGGTCATGACGTTCGGATCGCGGCGAGGGCGGGCATTTATTTGGGTTTCAGATTACCGTAAATGCTACGCATAGGGAAATGCAGCGTCGCGCCGCTGTAGGGCGGAAAGGCGTTGAAGTCCTGTTTCATGCTGGTGCGAATCGGCGACGCCAGCGCAGCCGCTAGCGACGCGGGATCGTCGAAGACCACTTTATTGCGTTGCATGGCCGTAGCGCGTTCGATGCCGAGACCCGAGCGGTAATCGAGCCGCGTGTAGATTTCGAGCTCGCGAATGCCGGGCAATTGCGCCATCAGCGGTGGATGATGGGCGAGGTAATGCGAGAGCCACGCGTTGAAGTCCTGTGCTTCGCCTTCGTAGCTGACGAGGTAGGTGCTGCGTTCGGTGTGAGTGCCGAGGTCGACTGGGTCCGGTGTGGCGAGCCGCCTGACCGCCATCGCTTGCTGCGTGAAGATGAGAGCCGTGCTCGAAGATTCGTTGACGACGTCGTGTATCGCGCCCTTAGGTTGCAGCGCTTGTTCAAGCAGTTCGAGGTCGTCGAAATACCATTGCAGCACGCAGCGAGGGCGCGCGGAAGTGTCGGACTTCGACAAAGGATCGCAGTCGTCCGCTTCCGCGGGCACGTGGATTACTAAACGGCGTAATCCCTCTACGTCTCGCGGTGTTAGTTCGAACCGCGGTTCACGCGCAGGCGTGCCGTGGCCAACGAGAAAGAAGCAGACTTCCACGTTCACCTCGCGCCTTGGGCGGCCACCGACGGCGCCGCCGCTTGCGGACGTGTCAGCCGATGAAACTGCCGGCCGAAATAGATGAGCCCGTCGCCATCCGAGCGCAGCGCAATGTGGCCGATCTGCGCGAACATGACCGAGTGCGAACCGACCGTCTTGATGTCGACGATCTCGCCTTCGAGACTGGCGATCGCATCCGCGAGGACCGGCGCCGACGACGGGCCGTCCGTCCATGCGTGGCGTCCGAAGCGCTCGTCCATCGAGCACGCTGTCATGCCGGCGAAATCACGCGCGAGTTCCTGGCACTCGGCGGCAAGCACGTTGATGCACACGCTGCGGTTGCGATGCAGTACGTCGTGCACATAGCTGGCCTGATTGATACAGACGAGCATGGTCGGCGGCGCGTCCGTCACCGAGCACACCGCGCTTGCAGTAATGCCGCAGCGGCCGCCGGGTCCGTCCGTGGTGATGATGTTGACGGCGGCCGGCAGGCACGCCATCGCATCGCGGAAACGCTTTCTGGTGTCTTCGATTGTCACGATCTTTTCCTTTTGCATGGCATGAGGCAGGGCGTGCCGCGCCGCGTCACGGATAAGGCGTGACGGGCGGCACGCCGGCGAACAACGCGCCGGATGCGTCATACGTGCCTTCGCCCAGAAACGCATGCTGCGTCACCACGATCGAATCCCGCACGAGACGCTGCAACCGGTTCTCGCGATAGATCGCGGCGATGCCCGCCATCTGATAAGCCTGCATCACCACTTCCGCGCCGACCTGCGCGGCGTGCGTCGCGCTGAGGCGCAACAGATTGGCCTGTTCTTGCGAGACGGGATCGCCGTCGATAAGCGTTTGCCACGCGGCCTCGGCGGATTCGTAGAAGAACGCGCGGGCGCTGCGCCAGTTGGCCTCCGCTTTCGCGAGGCCCGAGCGGTAATAGCCGCGATCGGCGAGGCGCGGCGCGCCGGTGGTGGTTTTGGTCGAGCCGGACATACCCGTCAGCAGATCGAGCGCCGCGCGCGCGAGGCCGATGTTGACGGCGGCGTGCACCTGCGCCTGGTAGGCGACGGCGGGGTAGCGGTAGAGCGGCTCGTCGATCAGCGCCGCGCCGCCGCGCACGAAGGTCCATTGCGTATCGACGAATTTCTCGCGCAGCCGCAAATCGTGGCTGCCGGTTCCCTGCATGCCGACCACGTTCCAGTTCTCGACGATCTCGACTTCATGCGCGGGGAACACGGCGGTGAACGGCTTGCCCGCGCCCGCATCGCCGGAATTGGCGGGCGTGCCCCCAATTCCGACGCCGATCCAGTCCGCACCCTTGCAGCCGCTCGCGAAGCGCCACTGCCCGCTGACCACGAAGCCGCCCGGCGCTTTGGTGGCCGGTTGCAGCGGATAGAGGCCGCCCGAGAAAACCTGGTCGGGGCCGGTGGCATAAATCTGCTGCTGTGTTTCGATCGGCAAGGCGGCGAGATAAGTATTCGCCGAGCCGAACGCGGCGACCCAGGCGGCGGAACCATCGGCGATCGCGATGCGTTCGAGCATCCGCAGGAATTGCGCCGGCGGCAGCGCATCACCGCCAAAGCGCTGCGGCGTGCTTGCGCGAAAGATGCCGGCGCGCTTCATCTTCGCAATCATGTCGCGCGGAACGTGGGAGAGTTGATCGAACTCGTCGCGGCGGCGCTCGATCTCGCCGATCAATGCGTCGAGTGTGAGCGGGCCTGCGTAGTCGGGATACGGATCCGCGTGATCGGTGGCGCGAGGTTCGTAGGCGTAGGTCGAAAGACTGCTCATCTGAAGGCTTTGCATGATGACGGCTTGAGAATGGGAGTGAATGAGTTCGGACGAAGTGGCGTCGAAGGCCTTAAGCGCTTTCGTGCTCGATGTGCTCTCGGGCTTTCGCCTGAAGCCGCAGCGCCTTCGGAAAGGTCTCCGGTGCGAAACAGGTGGCGGCCACTGTGATCAAACCGAGCACGACGAGATAAATCGCCACTGGCGCGGCGCTGCGGTAATGCGCGAGCAGCGCGGTCGCCACCATCGGCGAAAGTCCGCCGCCGAGTACCGATGAAATTTCGCGGCCGATGCCGAGTCCCGAGAAGCGCAGATGAACGGGCAGTAACTCGCTGATGAAAGCGGGCTGCGCGCCTTCCAGAATGCCGAGCGTGATGCTGTTGGCGAGCACGAGCGCGGTGATGACTTTCCACAGCACGCCCGAGCCCAGCAACGTGAAATACGGGTAAGCGACCAGCACCATCGCCACGGCGCCGGCGAGATAGACCGGCTTGCGGCCGACGCGGTCGGTGAGACGGCCCATGAACAAGGACACGGGAATCATCAGCAGCATCGACACGGTCAGGCCGCCTAGCACCCAGCTCGATTTCAGGCCGATGAACTGACCATACGCAATCGAGAACGCGAAGAAGATGTACGACGCCGCGCCTTCGCCGAAACGCAGGCCGAACACCGTCAGCACCTGGCGCGGACATTGGCGCAGCACCTCGACGATCGGCATGCGGGTATCGCGGCGCGTCGCCTTGACTTCGGCGAACTCCGCGCTTTCGTCGACGGAGCGGCGCATCCACAGACCGAGCGCGACCAGCACGGCGCTGCAGAGGAACGGCACACGCCAGCCCCAGCTGTGGAAGTCGGCGGGCGAGAGCGTTTGCACCAGCAGAAACGCGGCGGTGGACAGCACGAAGCCGAACGCCGCGCCGCACGGACTCCAGGCCGCGAGCCCACCGCGCCGGGAGGCGGGGGCGCTTTCGTGAATCAGCAGGATGCTGCCGCTCCATTCGCCGCCGGCGGCGAGGCCTTGCAGTATGCGCAACAGCACCAGCATGACGGGCGCGGCGAGGCCGATCTGCTGATAGGTCGGCAGAAGACCCATGCAGACGGTGGCCGTGCCCATGACGAGCAGCGTCAGCATCATGACCGTCTTGCGGCCGTAGCGGTCGCCGATATGGCCGCACAACACGCCGCCGATGGGCCGCGCGATGAAGCCCACGGTAAAGCCGCCGAATGCCGCGATGGTGCCCGTCAACGGATCGCTGCTGACGGGAAAGAACAGCTTGCCGAACACGAGCGCGGCAGCGGTGCCGTAGAGAAAAAAGTCATACCATTCGAGGACCTGCCCGAGCACGGCGGTCGTCACTGCGCGACGAACCTTGCTGGTGGGGCGGGTTGCGGTCAGGGGTGTCAGAGCGGCTGTCGCTTCAGAATTCATGGCGGGTCATGGCAGGTGGAAGGTCACGATGTGGAGGATCGCGCGTTCTCGCCATGATGTTTGGCAGGAGCGGCGAGACGAGCCCGGCAGGCATGGTCGAACGATAGGACCGGGAAAAAACGCGGTCAAATTCAGGCCAAAAATGGCCGTCATGAATCGTGTGCATGACGGTTACGCAATTTCGCGCGAGGGCCGTTGCGGCGGGGGGGCGTGTTTGCGTTCTCCCGAGAGGGGAACGGGTTTTGGTGCGGGGAACTGAGATTTGACGAAGTGCAGGCCGTGCCTGTGCACTGTGGTCTTAGCCTGCGGACAACGGAGGGGAAGCTGAATGCAACTGACCGACTTCGATACGCTGGCCTTTGATTACTGTGGACGTCAATCGACGCGTTTGGTCTGGCGTCGTGTTGGATTTATCGCGGGCAAATGAGAACTGCCGCCTCGGCGCACCGTCTCTCACAACTGAGAAGCGATGGCGTTCGGCGGCAGAGCGTTCTGGCATTCAGGCACTAGCGGGATTGCGGCCCGTCAATCAAGCCCGCCCTGGCACATGTACTTGATCGACATGTAATCGTCGAGTCCATATTTCGACCCTTCGCGCCCATAGCCCGATTCCTTCACGCCACCAAACGGCGCCGCTTCGCTCGACACCGCGCCTTCATTGATGCCGATCACGCCCGCTTCGAGCTGCGCGGCCACACGATTGATGCGCCGCACGTCCTGCGTATAGAAGTAAGCGGCGAGACCGAACGGCGTGTCGTTGGCGAGGTGGATCGCTTCGGCTTCGTCGTCGAAACGGAATAGCGGCGCGACCGGGCCGAAGGTTTCTTCGCAGCAGACGAGCATGTCGTCCCGCGCGTCCGTCAGCACGGTCGGCGCGTAGTAGTTGGGGCCGAGTTCCGTCAGGCGCTTGCCGCCCACCAGGATTTTCGCGCCGTGTTTGACGGCATCTTCCACGTGACGGGCAATCTTGTCGATCGCGCGTTCGTTGATCATCGGGCCGATCTGCGCGTCCGGGTCCGTTGCAGGCGCAACCTTCAAGGCGGCGACGCGCCGCGCGAGCAACTCGGCGAAGCGCTCATAGACGCCGGCTTGCACATACACGCGGTTCGGACACACACAGGTTTGGCCGCCATTGCGGAACTTCGCCGCCATCAGGCCGACGACCGCGGCGTCGAGATCGGCGTCGTCGAAAACGATGAAGGGCGCGTTGCCGCCCAATTCCAGCGAGAGCTTCTTCAGCGTGGCCGCCGATTCACGCGCGAGATGCTTGCCGACCGGCGTCGAACCGGTGAACGTGATCTTGCGCACGCGCGCGTCGGCGAGCCAATCGGCAACCGCGGCAATGCCCTGTTCACGCGACGCCGACAGCATGTTCAGCACGCCGTTCGGCAGACCGGCTTCCTGCGCGAGCGCGGCGAGGGCGAGCGCCGTGAGCGGCGTGTCTTCGGCGGGCTTGGCGACCACGGTGCAGCCGGCCGCGAGCGCGGGCGCGATCTTGCGGGCGATCATCGCCAACGGGAAATTCCACGGCGTAATCGCCGCGATCACACCGACCGGTTCCTTCACCGCGCTCATGCGCTTGCCGCGCTGCTGCTGCGGAATCAGATCGCCGTAGATGCGGGTCGCTTCGTCCGCGAACCAGGCCACATACGACGCACCGTAAGCGACTTCGCCGCGGGCCTCCGCGAGCGGCTTGCCCTGTTCCATCGACATCAGCTTCGCGAGGTCGTCGGTATTGGCGACGATCAGCGCGTGCCAGCGGCGCAGAATCTCGGCGCGCTCGCGCGGCAGCTTGTCGCGCCATGCGGGGAACGCGCGGGCTGCGGCGTCGGTGGCGGCGCGCGCGTCCGCGGCGCCGCTGTCCGCGACTTCGACGATCGTCTCGCCGGTGGCCGGGTTGGTGACGGCGAAGCGGGCGCCGTCGGCGGCGCCGGTCCATGTTCCGTCGATCAGGTTCTGCGGGCGGATCAGTTCATTGCGTGTCAATGCGAGAGACATTCGGTTGCTCCTTCAGGTTGCCCTTGACGTAGCGAGGCTCGCGGCCGCGTACGCGCGTCGATTGATGGATCGATGCTACGCCTGCGCCGCAATCGATGAAATTGCCAATCGAGGCGCCGGCGGCTTGCACGCCGTTTTTTTGCGGCGATGACAGCATTTTCTGCTGATTACCCTGCAAATTCATTTCAGCCGTCGCGGGCCGGTCGAGGCGCGCACCACTAAAGTGGGCGGCGGCGCGAGCACCATCGACGGCTGCTGGTGCGGGGTCTGGATCAGCCGGATCAGACTTTCGATCGACAACTCCGCGATCGCCGCGGTCTGAATCGCGACCGTTGTCAAGGCAGGGTGCACCTGATGGGCGAGTTGAATGTCGGTAATGCCGATCACCGAAACGTCGTTGGGCACCGCGCGGCCCAGCGTGATCAGGGCCTGCGCCGCGCCGATCGCGAGCAGGTCGACGTGATTAACACCAAAGTGCGTGATGCCGCGCGCATTCTGCAACTGGACGATTATATGGAGCGCTATCCGAAAGCGCTTTCGGGCGGGCAGCGGCAGCGTGTCGCGATCGGCCGCGCGATCGTGCGCGAGCCCGGCGTGTTTCTGTTCGACGAACCGCTGTCGAATCTCGACGCCGCGTTGCGTGGCCAGACACGGGTCGAAATTGCCCGTCTGCACCAGCGTTTCGCCAGCGCGAGCGTGGTCTACGTGACCCACGATCAAGTCGAAGCCATGACGCTCGCCGACCGGATCGTACTGCTGCATGCCGGCGCGGGCGCGGAGCGCTTCGGCAGCATCGCGCAGACCGGCGCGCCGCTCGAGTTGTATCACCACCCGAAGTCGCGCTTCGTGGCGGGCTTCATTAGCGCCGCTGCGGCCCGGTTAAAACTCAGGTGACGTGCCGTCTCTTCAAAAAAGCGCAACGCGATCAGGGATGGCAATCGCCGCATGGATCACCTGCTGTCTTTCCGATAGTTCAGGAAAACGAAGCATCTGGAAGGCGCTGGTCCACTAGCATTCAGGCCAGCAGGCGGTCAAAGGGGGAAAACCCCCGCCTGCTCACGCCTGCCCCTGTTAGCGGACCAGCAGGTCTATTCGATCACACATCAATGCCACTCAACATCGTTATGTCGAAATTTGACAAATGACCGGGGTCGATTCAAGTATTCGTCTCCAGCCTTCACTCACAGACTCGCTTTTTTCCGCGTACTCACGACCACTCACACCAGACTGGAAATCAGACTGCAGCCGCAAGTGGCCTGATGGCCCTGCCGCGCAACGGGCGTACCGCAATCGGTGATTCGCGTGTCGCCTTCGAGGATCATATTGGGCTGGACGTGGGGGTGCAGCGGGCACTCTATGAGATCGCCCTTGCGGGCCACGCGCCGCCCGGCATAACGCATGGTTTGGGAGGCGGTGACGACTTTGCCGCCGTGGTCGGTGGTGTCTCCGAGTCGGATAAGGTCAATCATCCTTATCACCTCGATCCGTGGACTCCGAGGTACTCACCTGCGATTGGTTCGGCGGCGGGTTCACTTCAATTGCATAGAAACCCTCTTTAACAGATTGCGCTCCCTGCGGCCCGTCAATTTCCCTTCCGTTCTTGTCGAAGAAGTGCGTATCGGTGTCTATCACGACCTGGACAGAGCAGGAATCGCTACTAGGCGAACTGCGAAGCCTTGCACATACACGGTATGGTCCGACTCTCGTCAATTCCAACTTTTGACTTACGTTGGCCCCGACCGTTGTCCCAACCGCATCTTTTTCAAACACAAATGTCTGAGTCAAAAATTGCGCAAAGAAGGGACGTTGGTTAATCAGCGGCAGAACCTGCTGTTCAAAATCAACCGTACCATCTGCGAAGCAACTTGACCCATATGAAGTCAACGACAGGAATATTGCCCAAGATAATTTTGACGTCTTCATCACCTAGTCCTTTATATATTTAACGCGACGTTGAGTTCCGTTAACGCCGCCATGCAACCACGCTTGCACGACACTAGCACCAGCGCCTAAAAAATTATCGATATGACGACCGACGATGGCGCTACCACGGTCATCCGCGTATCGATCACCGACGCCATCAATATTGACGTGCGAGCGTGGAGGAATTACGGTCTTATCAACCGCTATCGAATGGTTTTCTGTCACTGCCCCAAACGAACCTTGAACTGTATTCGTGTATGCAAAGGCGACTTGTGCTGGATCTTGAATATGGTCACGGTGGCCATGACTGTTCAGGTGCCATGTGGTAGTCATGCTGACAAATCGCACATAACGTCCGTTTAAAGCCATTCCGGTACCTTGCATGACGACACCGGATGCACTGAAAAGAAAATCATATCTGTGCTGGTCGCCCAACCCGTTCCCGTTGGTCATCTGGCCACCGAAATCCGATTCGTTGCAGACGTTATATCCAGTGATCAAAAATGTTCCTTCGTACCACGCGTTTTTTAAAGCGATTGAAAGTGGCAGCGCAGAAATGTCCGGATTTTCGACAGACAGCCGAAGATCGCCAGGAGTTCTGCTTTCAAGTGTGACCATGATCGTGCCATCAGGAGCCGTTGACGACGAGCTTAGTCTGACAACATCGCCGGCACGGTTGCTCCTAATTAATACAGCCTTTCCTGAAACCGGTGTTCCATCCGACGTTTGCGCAACGGTTATCTTTATCTTTAATTGATAAAGTATATTTCCGTGCAGGACGGCGGATGTAGACGGAATTATCGGTAAAACGTCACCATGCAGATTGTTTTGAACCTCCCAACGCAACACGGCATCGGCCACACGTACAGTCACATTGGACATAGGATGCGGATTCGAGACACCGGCGCCGACAGCAGTTGAAGATGTCATGTTCGGAGAAACGGCTGACGCTCCGTTCGACGCAGGGTTGGCAGGTGGCGATTGGATATCACTCATGAATCAACCTCAGTGGACCAGATGAACGATCAATTTTTCCGTGCCGCTTGTGGCTACCCGCATGGTCTTTCCCGCAGCGTCTGTAATGCCATCAATAATCTCACCGGACTCCTTCACAATTTTGTATTTGACATTTGACAATGGCTTGCCCGTCTCTTTATTTACGAAGGTAAATTGTTCGTTATGAGGCTTGCAAGCGATATTGAGAGGTTTGGCTTCTGGGGCAGGTATATCAAAGGCTGCGCAATGGATCAGACATTGCCCTTCCGTATGGACAAATGCACCATTGGAGTTCAGCGTAAGTTGAGTCCCACCCGCATTTAATGTAATTTCATTGGGAGTCGTGATATTGATTGAACCTTGTTCGCTAATGATCTCAACAACCTTCTGAGCAAGCAGACTCATGCCATCGGTTTTCGCTTCCAGTGAGACTTTTCCAGCCGCCGCGACCATTGTGATACCCATACGCTGAACAAATACGCTAAACCGTTCCCGTATCGAAGCGAGAAATGACATGCCAGTTGCAATTCCGACACTGAAACCCGTGGTCAATGCCAGATGCTCATTACTGGCAATATGCGTGCTTTTTCCCGCAGTCAGTGCAGTACTGGCAGCACTCGACAGTACAAGTTGCGGCTCTGAAAGCTCCGGGAACAAATTGTCGTCGGTCTCCAGTCCACCACGGATGGTGTCATTTTGATCCCTCAACGCATTCGCTATTTCAGATTGATCAGTTCCTGGCTGCTGGGCTTCGTGGTGCTGCGCTTGCTCAAGTAGACTTTCCTGTAACTCATGGGCTGCCGTAAGCCGTTGCACCGTCTCGCCAATGTCCTTGACGGGGGCCGCTGCACCCGCGCGCGTTTCGGTGCTGATTACCATGCCGCGATTGGCGCGCAGCACGCCCCATGAATCGGTTGCCAGTTCCCACCCCTCGCCGCGCTCCTCCTTGCGCCCCTCGTTGCCGTCGATGC
>NZ_JAQQEG010000018.1:0-186514 GCF_046027395.1 Paraburkholderia dipogonis
GTCGGGCGGCGCGACGCGGCCCGGGGCTGGGCGGGGGGCCCCGATTCGTTGTGTTTAATTAGCCGGGGCGGACGACAGGCAGGTCTTCATGAACGCCTTGCGGTCATCACCCTTCTTGCCGGTGGCTTGCACGTTGCACGCCTTCATCTTGTCCTGCTGGCTCATCGGCGCAGCGGCGGCCGGCTTGGCGGACAGGCAGGTCTTCATGAACGCCTTGCGGTCGTCGCCCTTCTTGTCGCCGGCCTGCTTGTTACAGTCGGCCATTTTGGTTTGCTGGCTGTTCTGTGCGAACACCGGCGAAGAAACGAGGACAGCGCCCAGCACCAGCGTAGCGATAGCGGATTGGATTTTCATGTGACACTCCATCGGTGGTGAAAACGTTTTTGGTCGTTCATGCGCGCGGGCGTCAACGGTGTCCAGGACCCTCGGCACGTCCATTATGGCAAATGCTGTCTGCCAGAACGGCCAAAAGCGTATTCCGGTTGACAGGTGCTCACGCTGGTTTTCCCTTACGTGGCGGGGATTGACGCCGGATTGGAGTATGAAATGGCGAATGGCGCGAGCGTGGAATGATGTTATGCATTCCAGATTAAATGCATGAAGCGAATTCAAACGAATTAGGACTCTGCCATTCGATAAGATCGATGAAAAATTCAACCATGCTTTGCGCATTGCTGCACTTGCAATTGAATTGTAATTCGGCATGAAATTCCATCACCCAACATATGGGTAATATTGACCAGAATGCATGCTGCCTCGTTGCGTCGCTGGTCTGCACTTACACCGGCCAAGGAGGCTCGCCATGCACTATCTATTGATGTACGACCTGGTGTCCGACTACCTCGAGCGGCGCGCCGCGTATCGCGATGAGCATCTGAAACTCGCGTGGGCCGCCACGGAACGCGGCGAATTGTTGCTGGCCGGCGCGCTGGCCGAGCCCACGGACACCGCCATGCTGCTCTTTCAAGGCGACTCTGCCGCTGCCGCCGAAGCCTTTGCCAAGGCCGATCCGTATGTCCTTGCCGGTCTCGTGACACGCTGGCGCGTGCGGGAATGGACGACGGTGGTGGGCGAGGGCGCGGCGAAACCAGTGCGCTGAAATCGGGTCTATCGGTTGTATCGGTGGAGTATCGAGCGGCGAAACCAGTCGCTTACGTAACGCTTCCGCGCCGGTCAGGCCGCGCGATCTCCTCGGCATTGATGCACTGCACATAGCGTGTTCAGCACTGCTTCCCGCGCTTCAGTGGATCGGTCAAAGCCGAGCCAAAATGCATCGAAATCCTGTGCCGGACACGCGGCGGATTCATAAAAGCTATTCGCTTGTGTTGCCTGCTTGTTGTGCGATGCAATAGCGTCATTTCGCTGCCGAAAACGCCGGGACTTTTGTGACGGCATTGCGAGAAAAGACGCAGCAAAAAGGACAAGTTTGTTTCTATCCGTAACACTTGTCTCATTGATATTCACGGAAACCCTGGGGATGGTATGCTTCGTGCACAAATTCTCCCATGCACGAGTGAGACCACGTTCTGTGCTTCGCAATAGGGACAAACCGCACTAAGTCAGGGCGGTATTGACCAGCCAACAGGACGTACAAAACATATTTGTGCAACCGAGGCCTGCACACGGGTCGTGAAAGTTGAATCCGTGGCAGTCCAAAGCCGTGGCCCGGCCAGGCTGCGTGGAGAAAACCCAATGTTTTTCGATGAGCTAAGCAATGACGAATGGGCGCTGCTGGCAGCGCTTGTTTCAGATGAGCCGGCCGTCCGTCTAAACCGACGCGGCCGGCCCCGCGCCGAACCACGTATCGTGGCGAATGCCGTCCTGTGGATTCTGACAACCGGCGAACCCTGGTCCAAACTGCCAGGCCGCTATCCGTCGGGTCCGACTTGCCGGCGCCGTTTTGAAGAGTGGCAGTTGAACGGCACGCTCCTTGAGATGGTTCGGCTGTTGTCTCAAACCGGGCGCACCTTTGCGTACGTCCCCCAACCGGCGCCGCCCGTCGCGGCCAAACCCGCGGCACCGGTAGCGGAAACCCCCAGCGTGCGCGACGAGCATCTGCGTGGCGTGTCCTGGAGAAGCCCCGAGTCGTGGCAAGCGCCCGGTGGCATGTCGAACAGCCTGAGTAGTTGGCGTTCGGCCGATCCGATCGCCGACATCACGCGTCAGTTGTCCGGCGTCGCGAATGTGCCGCCGGTGTCTCGTGCGCCAGCGGCACCCGTTGCAGCGCCCGCACGGCATGCCGTGCGAGCCGGCTTGCCGCGTCCGGACGAAGCGCGGGCAGTCGGTGCGGCCATGCATGGTTTGAATTCGGCCATTGCGTCGGCGCGCGGCACGCCTGCGCCTGATGATCGGCGCAGCCCGCTGTCGATGAGCCTCGCGCCACGCGGCACGGAAATCGTCGACCGGCGCGGCTATGTGATTTACGTCGCGGCTGAGCAGGTGCCGAACGCCATGTATCGGGCGTGGGCGGAAATCATGAAGGACGGCAAACGCGTCGAGCGTTCCGGCCTCGTCGGCCCGCGCTTTGCACAAGCCGAGGCGGCGGAGCAATACGCGCTCGACTGGGCACGTCAGTGGATCGAGCGGGAATGCCTCACGTTGGCGGCAGCGGCGCAATCCGCGGCTGCGGCACAAGCATCCGCTCAAGCGCCGGCTCATGTCTCAGCGAACTCTGCGCCCACGGCGGCTCGTCCGTTGCCTGCCTTGCGCCATGTGCCAGAACCGGTCGCGGCCAATCACGGCGCGCCGTTGCATGGACCGCTCAACGCGTTTCGTGGTCCGTTGCGCCGTTATCCCGGCGAACCGGCCGCTGCCACCGCAGCGACCGAGAACAGTGCATCCGATCGTTATCCGTCGTACACAGAACTCATCTCCCACGCGGGGTGAGCACAGCAGTTCCCCGCGGCCGGTAGGAGCAACCGCCGCAGGTTCCCGCTTCATTCGTTGTGACATTCGCTGTGATTCACTGGTGTTATCAGAAGGACGCCGTTCACCGACGCCCCTCATCGACGCGCGTTACTGACGTCCGTAGGTGTCGTCGAAGCGCACGATATCGTCTTCGCCGAGATACGAACCGGACTGCACCTCGATCATTTCGAGCGGCATCTTGCCCGGATTCTCGAGACGGTGGGTGACACCCAGCGGAATATAGGCCGATTCGTTTTCGGAGACGATAAAGCGCTCTTCACCGCGCGTGACGAGCGCCGTGCCGCGCACGACGATCCAATGTTCGGCGCGGTGATGATGCATTTGCAGCGAGAGGCGCGCGCCCGGTTTCACCACGATCCGTTTGACCTGGAAACGCTCGCCGGTGTCGACGGAATCGTAGTTGCCCCACGGGCGATGCACCTTGCGATGGTTGGCCGCCTCCAGTCCGCCGTCGTTGCGGATCCGGCCCACGATCTTCTTGACGTCCTGCACGCGCGACTTGTCGGCGACCAGAATGGCGTCGGCCGTTTCCACCACCACGAGATCCTGTGTGCCCACGCAGGCAATCAGGCGTCCTTCCGAATGCGCAAACGTCGAGGCCGCGCCTTCGAACATCACGCGCCCGCGCCCCACGTTCTGATCGGCGTCCTTGTCCGAGATGTCCCAGATCGCGTCCCACGAACCCACGTCGGACCAGCCCGCCTGCAACGGCACGACCACGCCCGAGGCCGCGCTTTGATCATTGCCGAGCTGCTCCATCACCGCGTAGTCGATCGAATTCGATGGCGAGGCGCTGAACGCGTCGCGTTGCAGACGGAAGAAGTCGCCGTCCGCCTTACCGCCCGCGAAGGCCGCATCGCAGGCTTCGTAAATGGCCGGCTGGAAATGGCGGATCGCCTTCAGCCAGGTCGACGCGCGCATGATGAAGATGCCGCTATTCCACCAGTACTCCTTCGATTCGATATAACGCTGCGCCAGTTCCAGATGCGGCTTCTCGACGAAGCGATCGAGCTTGTGCGCGCCGACCTTGCCGGTCACTTCCGCGCCTGCGTCCTGCGTGTCGTTAGTCGTGCCAAGCGCCGCACCAATGCGAATGTAGCCATAGCCCGTTTCCGCGCGCGTCGGCACGATACCCATCGTGACAATATGACCGGCCGCTGCATGCTGCACGCCGGCGGCCACGGCCGCATGAAATCCGTCGATGTCGGTGACCGCATGATCGGCGGGCATCACGACCATGATGCCGTCTTCGTCCTGCGCGGCGACCGAGAGGGCGGCCACGGTGAGTGCCGGCGCCGTGTCGCGGCCGGCGGGTTCGAGAATCAGCCGGGTCGGCTTGCCGCTCGTGCGCAACTGCTCGGCGGTGGTGAAGCGCTGTTCTTCATTGGCCACCACGACGAGTTGCTCGGTGAGCGGATAGCCGGCCTCGAGTCCCTCGAGACGGCGCGTGGTGGATTGCAGCAGCGAATCGTCGCCGAGCAGGCCGATGAGCTGTTTCGGATGCTGTTCGCGCGACATCGGCCACAACCGCGTGCCGGAGCCGCCCGCCAGAATCACGGGATGAACCTTGAGCTTGACGTTCAGGGACTTGACTTGCGTGAACCGGGTGTCGGCGGGCGTGGCCGTAACCGGAGCTGTCATGATGGACTCCTCGAGGCTGGGTGAATGCGTCGAGTTTTATCACGAACTCAGGAATCAATAAAAGCGTGTTAAATAGAAACTATATAAAACGCCTAATAAATTTCGCCATTTCGTGAAGAAAAAATGTCCGGATAATTTTTTAAAAAGAAAAATTACCCGAAAAAAATCACGGGCCATTTTTTTACCGCCGTTCATGCCTCAGAATGACGGCGGAAGGCGCGGCGTAAGCTTCGTAGGAAAAGGCTCAGAAAGCACCACACTGGCTTACGGCAAGGCTCACAAGATGCCTGTCAAACGCCAAATTCGGTAACAATTGCCGAACAAAATTCAGAAAAAATGCCGAAGCATTGACCGATACAATTTGAGATATTTTGCGGTCTTGCAGTGGGAATTTTAATATCGCTTTATCTATACCTGAACAAGGGTATTCACTCATTCCGACACAGGTTTCCCAATTCGGCTGTTCAGGCAGTTTTTTCGAGTGGGAAGCAGAAGGGCAATTAGCACCGGTTCAAACAGTTACGCGTCGCGCATGGATTTGCATGACGCGGTTTCCGGCGTTGTACGTCCCGTCGCCGGATTGAATTTCAACCAACCAACGGATGGCACTTGACTGACGAACTGAGGGGCAGCGCATGCTGAGCGTTCTATCGAGAATCATCGACATCGCCATGGTCGCGCTCGGCGCCGCCATCGCGGCGGCCGTGCACAGCGGGAAAGTGGTGTGGCTGGACGATATGCAAAGCGTCTCGCTCGCGTTCGATTGCCTGCTGGTGGTGGTGTTTTTCCCCGCGCTCGGGATCTATCAGTCGTGGCGCGGCAAGCCGCTGTACGACCTGCTGTGCCGCGTGGCGGGCGGCTGGCTGCTGGTGGAAGTCACCGGTGTGCTGATCAGCTTCAGCCTGCACCGCTCGGACAGCCTGTCGCGGCTGTGGCTCGTCTATTGGGCCATGGCCACGATCGTGCTGCTGATCGTCACCAAGGTGATCGTCTATTCGATTCTGCGCGGACTGCGCCGCGAAGGCTTCAATCAGCGCGCGGTGGCGATCGTCGGCGGTGCGCCGTATGGGCGCTTTCTGATCCAGCAGATGCGCAGCCGTCCGGACGCGGGCTTCTCGCCGGTCGTGGTGTTCGATGAAGACAGCACGATCAACCACTACGAAGACCCGGATGCGGGCGAGGTGATCGAAGGCGTACCGGTCGAACGCGACTATCAGCGCATGCTGCATCTCGTGCGCCAGCGCGCGATCCGCGAGCTGTGGCTGGCGCTGCCGATCTCGAAGGAGAAAGCGATCCATCGCTTCGTGATGGACCTGCGCAACGACTTCGTGAACATCCGCTTCATTCCGGACGTGCGCAGCCTGACGCTGTTCAATCAGCCGATGGTCGATCTGCTCGGCGTGCCGGCGATCAACCTGGCCGCCTCGCCGATCACCGATCTGCGCGTGCTGCCCAAGCGCGTGTTCGATCGTCTGTTCGCGCTGGCCGCGTTGACCGCGCTCGCGCCGGTGATGCTGGTGATTGCCGCCGCGGTGAAGATCAACTCGCCGGGCCCCGTGTTCTTCCGGCAGAAGCGCAAGGGCATCGACGGCAATCAGTTCGAAATCTACAAGTTCCGCTCGATGAAGATGCACAAGGAAGAGCACGGCAAGATCACCCAGGCCACACGCCGCGATCCGCGCATCACCGCGGTCGGCGCGTTCCTGCGGCGCACCAGTCTCGACGAACTGCCGCAGTTCATCAACGTGCTGCGCGGCGAGATGTCGGTGGTCGGCCCGCGTCCGCATGCGCTCGAGCACGACGACATCTACAAGGATCTGGTGAAGGGCTACATGCACCGCTACCGGATCAAGCCGGGCATCACCGGGTGGGCGCAGATCAACGGCTATCGCGGCGAAACCGACCGCATCGAAAAGATGATGGGCCGCGTCAAGCTCGATCTGTACTACATGCAGCACTGGACCTTCTGGCTCGACATCAAGATCGTCGTGCTGACGCTGTGGAAGGGTTTCGTGGGCAGCAACGCTTATTGACGGCCCCCACCTGTCGCTTCGCGCCAGCCCCCCCGTGGGGGGAGCAAGAAAACTTGGGGCGGCCCGGCGTTTTCTTGCCGGCTTCGTTCACGCGCTAAGCGACTTATTTTGTTGAACTCCATTTGCGAGGTGTAATACATGAACCTGACGATCATCGGTAGTGGCTACGTAGGCCTCGTGACGGGCGCATGTCTGGCCGACATCGGCCACGATGTGTTCTGTCTCGACGTCGATCAGCGCAAGATCGACGTGCTCAACAACGGCGGCGTGCCGATCCATGAACCGGGTCTGCAGGAGATCATCGCGCGCAATCGCAAGGCCGGCCGCCTGAAGTTCTCGACCGACGTCGAAGCCGCCGTCGCGCACGGCGATATCCAGTTCATCGCGGTCGGCACGCCGTCCGACGAAGACGGCTCCGCCGACCTGCAATACGTGCTCGCCGCCGCGCGCAACATCGGCCGCCATATGACGGGCTTCAAGGTGATCGTCGACAAATCGACGGTGCCCGTCGGCACGGCCTCGCGCGTGCGCGAGGTGATCGCCGCCGAACTCGCCGAACGCAACGCCGCGCACATGTTCTCGGTGGTGTCGAACCCCGAGTTCCTCAAGGAAGGCGCGGCGGTGGAAGACTTCACGCGGCCCGATCGCATCGTGCTCGGTTGCGACGAGGACGTGCCGGGCGAGAAAGCGCGTGACCTGATGAAGCGTCTCTACGCGCCGTTCAACCGCAATCGCGAACGCACGCTGTACATGGACGTGCGCTCGGCCGAATTCACCAAGTACGCGGCCAACGCCATGCTCGCCACGCGCATTTCGTATATGAACGAACTCGCGAATCTGGCCGATCGCGTCGGCGCGGATATCGAGGCCGTGCGTCGCGGCATCGGTTCCGATCCGCGTATCGGCTATGACTTCCTGTATGCCGGTTGCGGCTACGGCGGCTCGTGCTTCCCGAAGGACGTGCAGGCGCTGATCCGCACGGCCGCCGATCACAAGGCGAATCTGCGCATTCTCGAAGCGGTCGAAGCGGTCAACGACACGCAGAAGAAAGTGCTCGCGCACAAGATCGTCTCGCGTCTCGGCGAAGACCTGTCGGACCGCACCTTCGGTGTGTGGGGCCTTGCGTTCAAGCCGAACACCGACGACATGCGCGAGGCGCCGAGCCGTCCGCTGATCGCCGAACTGCTGCGCCGCGGCGCGCGCGTGAAAGCGTACGACCCGGTCGCGATCGACGAATCGAAGCGTGTGTTCGCGCTGGACCTGAAGGACGTGCCGCAACAGCACGCGCGCCTCGAGTTCGTGAAGGAAGAGATGGATGCTGCTGAAGGCGCCGACGCGCTGGTGATTCTCACCGAGTGGAAGGTGTTCAAGAGCCCGGACTTCGACTCGCTCAAGCGGATCCTCAAGACGCCGCTGATTTTCGACGGCCGCAACCTGTACGAACCGGACGCGCTGCTCGAACTCGGAATCGAGTATCACGCGATCGGCCGGCAACACGCGCTGCGCAACGCACCGGCGAAGATCGGCACGAACGGCTTGCCGCTCGCGCAGGAAGAAACGGCGGATGCTGTTGAAGCCGGCCGCTGATCCGCTGCTCACGCACTGATTAGCCGTCACCACGCGCCTCATCACGGAGCCCGCCATGTTCGCCAACGTTCTGATCGTTTGCCACGCCAACGTCTGCCGTTCGCCCGCCGCCGAAATGCTGTTCAAGGCCCGGCAACGCGCGGCGTCGCGTTCGCAGGCAGCGCCGATCGCGTTTCATTCGGCGGGCTTGCGGGCGATGAACGGCCACGCCATGGACCCGGTCATGCAACGCCTGCTCGCCGAGCAGGGCGTTGCCTCGGGCATCCACTACTCGCGGCGTCTCGACCGGCAACTCGTGCGCAACGCCGATCTGGTGCTGGTCACCGAGCGCGCGCAGGTGAGCGACGTCGAAGCGCTCGATCCGGCCTCGCGCGGCAAGGTCTATCCGCTCGGCAAGTGGGAAGCGGATTCCGACGTCGCCGATCCGCACGGCGGTGCGGAAACCGCTTATAGGGAGAGTCTCGTGCTCATCGAACATCTGGTCATGGGATGGCTGAAGAAAATATGCTGATGAAAAAACTCGCTGCAAACTCAATTGCGAACTGCAAGTCGACGAGTTTCAAGTCGAAACTCGCCGCCACGCTTTTGCTGACGTCCTTTCTGTCGGCCTGCGCCACCGCACCTGGCAACTACCTCGATACGTCCCGTCTGAAAGACGACGGCCAGCACGACAGCCAGCCCGCCGAAACCTATCCGGTCCATGTGATCGATGCCGCCGTCGTGACCGCGCAGGCGCAGGCCGCCGCCGCGAAGACCCAGGTGCTGCCGACCTCGACCCTGAGCGACCCGTCGCAGTACGTGTACCGGCTCTCGCCGCAGGACATTCTCGGCATCACCGTGTGGGACCACCCTGAATTGACCACGCCGCAGGGCAGCACGCTGTCGGCGGGCGGCAACACCACGCAGTCGATCGGCGGCGCCTTGCAGCAGCCGTACACGGCCGCGCTGCCGGGGCAAGCCGATCCGTACGGCCAGACCATCGCCGCAGACGGTACGATCTTTTTCCCGTTCGTCGGCCGTATTCGGGCCGCCGGCAAAACCGTCGGCGAGTTGCGCGATCAGTTGAGCTCAGGCCTCGTGCGCTATATCCGCAATCCGCAGGTCGACGTGCGCGTGCTGTCGTACCGCGGCCAGAAGGTTCAGGTGACCGGCGAAGTGAAGACGCCAGGCCCGCTCGCCGTGAGCGACGTGCCGCTCACGCTGGTCGACGCGATCACGCGCTCGGGCGGCACGAACGCGGACGCCGACATTCAGCGCGTACGTCTCACGCGCAACAACAAGCTCTACGTACTCGACGCCGACCGTATGCTCGATCGCGGCGACACCACGCAGAACGTGATGCTGCAGAACGGCGACGTGATCAACGTGCCGGACCGCACCGACAGCCGCGTCTTCGTGATGGGTGAGGTGAAGACGCCGATCCTGTTGCCGATCATCAAAGGCCGCATGACGATCGCCGACGCGCTCACGCAAGGCGGCGGCATTCTCGATACCGACGCCAATCCGCGCCAGATCTTCGTGATGCGCGGCATGAAGGATCACCCGACCACGCCGGACGTGTACCGCCTCGACATGACGCAGCCGGACGCCATCATGCTGTCCTCGCAGTTCCAGTTGCAGCCGCTGGATGTCGTGTATGTGGGCACCGCCGCGTCGACCACCTTCAACCGTGTGTTGCAGCAGGTGTTGCCGAGTGTGCAGACGTTGTTCTACCTGAAACAGTTGACGCGTTGATCGTCGTAACCGCAGTCTGAGCCGTCGTCAGGCCCCGCGCCGCGCCGTCCGTGATGGACGCGGCGCGGGACCGAAGCAAATACCGCTGTAACCGATACGGGAAGCGAATTGTGAGCAACCAAATCTCTCCACACATGGCCGGTCCGATCAAGACCGAAGAAGAGGACGTCGTCCTCGGACAACTGGTGCAGGTGATCCTCGACGACATCTGGTGGCTCATCGCCATCGCCGCCGTGATCGTCGGGATCGCCGGCGCCTATTGTTTTCTCGCCAAGCCGATCTATTCGGCCGATGCGCATGTGCGGGTCGAGCAATCGGACAACACGTCGCAGGCGCTCACGCAGACGCAGACCGGCGCGGCGATCACCACCGGCTCGACCTCGCTGCCGACCGACGCCGAGATCGAAATCATCAAGAGCCGCGGCGTGGTCGGCCCGGTTGTGCAGCAACTTAAGCTGAACTTCAGCGTCACGCCGAAGACGTTGCCGCTGCTCGGCAGCATCGCCGCGCGCATGGCCACGCCAGGGCAGCCGGCGCGCCCGTGGCTCGGTTTGTCGTCGTATGCATGGGGCGGTGAAGAGGCCGACGTCGATTCGATCGACGTGATCCCCGCGCTGGAAGGTCAGAAACTGACCATGAAGGCGATCGACGACCAGCACTACAGCCTGTACGCCGAGAACGGCTCGCTACTGCTGCACGGCCAGGTCGGCCAGCAGGAGCAGGGCGGCGGCGTGACCATCATGGTCAACAAACTGGTGGCGCGGCCGGGCGAGGAATTCACGGTGATGCGCGCCAACGACCTCGACGCGATCTCCGCGTTCCAGTCGGCCATCACGGTGCAGGAGCAGGGCAAGCAGACCGGCGTGATCCAGATCTCGCTGGAAGACAAGAGCCCCGAGCATGCCGCGCTGGTCGCCAACGCGCTCGCGCAGTCGTATGTGCGCCAGCACGTGCTGAACAAGCAGGCCGACGCCAGCAAGATGCTCGACTTCCTGAAGAGCGAAGAGCCGCGCCTGAAGTCTGATCTGGAGCGCGCCGAGGCCGCCCTGACCGCATATCAACGCCAGTCTGGCTCGATCAACGCGAGCGACGAGGCCAAGGTGTACCTCGAAGGCAGCGTGCAGTACGAGCAGCAGATTGCCGGACTGCGCCTGCAGATGGCGCAACTCACCGAGCGTTATGGCGACGACCATCCGATGCTCGTGGCCGCGCGTGAGCAGATGGCCGAATTGCAGGCGCAGCGCACCAAATACGCCGACCGCTTCCGCGATCTGCCGGCCACCGAAGTGAAGGCCGTGCAGTTGCAGCGTGACGCGAAGGTGGCGGAAGACATCTACGTGCTGCTGCTCAATCGCGTGCAGGAGTTGTCGGTGCAGAAGGCCGGCACCGGCGGCAACGTCCATATCGTCGACGCCGCGCTGCGTCCGGGCGTGCCGGTCAAGCCGAAGAAGGCGCTGATCCTGTCGGCGGCGGTGATTCTCGGGCTGATCGCGGGCACCGGCTTCGTGTTCCTGCGCCGCAATATGTTCAAGGGCATCGACGATCCCGATCACATCGAGCGCGCGTTCCATCTGCCGGTGTTCGGCCTTGTGCCGTTGAGCGCCGAACAGGGCGTGCTCGAAGCCAGCTTCCAGCGCGGCGGCGAACGTCTGCGCTCGGTGCTCGCGAACGCGCGTCCGAAGGATGTCACGGTTGAAAGCCTGCGCAGCCTGCGCACCTCCATGCAGTTCACGCTGATGGACGCGAAGAATCGCATCGTCATGCTGACCGGTCCGATGGCTGGTGTCGGCAAGAGCTTCCTGACGGTGAACCTGGCGGTGCTGCTCGCGAATTCCGGCAAGCGCGTGCTGATGATCGACGGCGACATGCGCCGCGGCGTGCTCGAACGCTATCTGGGCGGTGCGCCGGATAACGGCCTGTCCGAATTGCTGAGCGGCCAGATCTCGCTGGAAGAAGCGATCCGCAGCTCGAACGTGGATGGCCTGAGCTTCATCTCGTGCGGCCGCCGTCCGCCGAATCCGTCGGAACTGCTGATGTCGCCGCGCCTGCCGCAGTACCTCGAAGGCCTCGCCAAGCGCTACGACGTGATCATGATCGACACGCCGCCGGTGCTGGCCGTGACCGATGCGTCGATCATCGGCGCGTATGCCGGCTCGACCTTCTTCGTGATGCGCTCGGGCGTGCACAGCGAAGGCGAGATCAACGATGCGTTGAAGCGTCTGCGCGCGGCCGGCGTGCACGTGCAGGGCGGCATTTTCAACGGCATGCCGGCGCGCTCGCGCGGCGGCTACGACCGTGGCTACGCGGCGGTTCAGGAATACCTGAGCACCTGAGCCGGCGGATTTGCGGATGCATTCCGAAGCTCGCGCAACGACGATTAAAAAGGACATCACGATGAAAGTGACGGTACTGGTTCCGACTTACCGCCGCCCGGCCGATCTGGCGCGCTGCCTCGCGGCGCTGCAACGGCAGTCGCGGCTGCCTGACGAAGTGGTGGTGGTGGCGCGCGCCGACGACGAAGCGACCCACGCGTGCCTGCGCGATCCGGCCGTGCCGGGCGCGCTGCCGCTCTCGGTGGCGCTGGTCGAGGTGCCCGGTCAGGTCGCGGCCTTGAATCGCGGCCTCGACGCGGCGCAGGGCGACGTGATCGCGATCACCGACGATGACGCCGCTCCGCACGCCGACTGGGTCGAGCGCATCGCGGCCGCGTTTTCCGGCGACGCGCGCCTCGGCGCGCGCGGCGGACGCGACTGGGTGCACGAGAAAGGCCGCGTGCTGGACGGCGAGCGGCCGCTGGTGGGCAAGGTCACGGCGCACGGCAAGATCATCGGCAATCATCATCTGGGCGTCGGTGGCGCGCGCGAAGTCGACATTCTGAAGGGCGCGAATATGAGCTACCGCCGCGAGGCGGTGCGCACGATCCGCTTCGACGCGCGCCTGCGCGGCGCCGGCGCGCAGGTCCACAACGACATGGCCTTCAGCCTCGCCGTGAAGAACGCCGGCTGGAAGCTGATGTACGACCCGCGCGTGGCGGTCGATCACTTTCCCGCCGAGCGTTTCGACGACGACCGGCGCGACGCGCAAACCATGGCGGCCTTGCGCAACGCCGCCTTCAACTTCCATCTGATCCTGCGCGACCAGTTGCCGCCGCTGCACCGCGAAACCGCCTGGTGGTGGTGGGCGCTGGTCGGCACGCGGGTCTACCCCGGCCTCACGCATGCGGCGCTCGCGCTGCTCTCGAAGCAGGCCGGCCTGAAGCTGACGCGCTGGCGCGCCGTGCGCGGAGGCGCGCACGAGGCGCGTCGTGCGCTGTCACGCGCCGCGTGATCACCACGCCCCGCGCTACGTCCCGCATGTTCGCGCATCGGCGCACGGCCCGCGCCAGGGCCGCCGATGCCCCTTTCCACCGGCAGAGCGGAGTGTCTGCATGAGTACGAAAGTTCACGTTCATCTGTTTTACGGCGCCGACCCGCGCTTTTATCGACAGGGCGACGACATTGGTTGTCTGTACGGCTATCACCACGCGGAATCCGACGCGTTCAAGCTCACCTATTCGCAGGACGCCCGCGAAGGCAAGCCGGTGCGTTTGCTGCGCCGCGCGCTGAAGGCGGCGCTCGGATTCGATTTCATTCATACGTGGCGCAACCGCGCCGAGATGCTGCGCTCGGACGTGATCTGGACGCATACCGAACAGGAATGGCTTTCCGCGGCTCTCATGCTGCTGCTGAGCGGCCGCAAGGCAGGTGCTGATGCTTCGCCCTTGCTGCTCGCGCAAAGCGTGTGGCTGCTCGATAAATGGCCTTCCTACGGCATTGTGCGCAGCTGGCTGTATCGTAAGCTGATGACGCGCGCCGATCAGCTCACCACGCTCGCCAGCGAGAACGCCGAACTGTGCCAGCGATATTTCGATCGCGACGCCAAGCCGCTGCTGTACGGCCTGAACACGCGCGACTTTCCGGTCAGGACGCCGACCGAATGGACGCCGCACACGCCGATCCGCATCGCCGCGATCGGCAACGACCGCGACCGTGATTGGGAGACGCTCATCAAGGCGTTCGGCAACGACGCGCGCTACACGGTGAAGCTCGCGACACGGCGGCGGATTCCCGCGTCGCTGCGCGCGCCGAACGTCGAGATCGCGCTGTTCTCCGGCATCAGGAAGCAACACGAACTGTACGATTGGGCCGACGTGATCGTCGTGCCTTTGCGGCCGAATTCGCACGCCTCGGGCATCACCGTGATGCTCGAAGCAGCGGCGGTCGGCAAGCCAATGGTGGTCACCGATGTCGGCGCTTTGCAGGATTATTTTCCGGCGGGCGAGGCGTTCTATATCCCGCCGTTCAATCCGCAGGCGTTGCGCGAGGCGGTCGGCCAGCTCGCCGCCGCGCCGCTGGACGCGCTGCGCCAGGCACAAGCTGCCGCCGCCGGCCTGCTGTCGCGCGATCTGACCACGCAGCACTATGCGATGCAGCACGTGCGGATCACGCAGGAGATGCTGCGGGCGAGGGCCGCGTCGCGCGCGCGCTCGGCGGCCGGCAAGTCGACGGCGGCGGGCGTGTCCGAGTCCGAGCGGCCGGCGCGCCAGTCGCGCGGAGGACTCTGAACGATGTCGACGATTGCGCGAAGCGCCGATAGCGTGAACGGCACCGGGCGGGCGTCGTCCCGCGGCCGCAAGGAATGGCTGCCGGAGGCTTTGCTGTGGTTCGTCACGACGCTGCTGATCGGCGCGCATCAGGGCACCGTGCTCACGCTCGCGTTTCCGGTGCTCGCGATCCTGACGGGCCTGTGGCTCTACTTCAAGAGTCCGGCGCGCTACATCGGCTACATGTGGTGGCTGTGGTTCCTGAGCCCGGAAGTGCGGCGTCTGGCCGACTGGTCCAAGGGCTCGTTCACGCCGACCAGCCTGATCCAGGTCGCGCCGCTCGCGGTGACGATGATCAGCGCGCTGTCGCTCCTGCGCTACTACAAACTGCTGGCGCAACGGCGCGGCCTGCCGGTGCTGCTGATCCTGCTCGGGCTCGTCTACGCGTTCCTGGTTGGCGTGATGTCGAGCGGTCCGCTCGCGGCCACCTACGACCTCGCAAACTGGCTGTATCCGATCCTGATCGGCTTTCACATCATGGCGAACACGCGCCAGTATCCGCAGTACCGCGACACCATCGTCAATACGTTCATCTGGGGCATGCTGGTGATGGGCGGCTACGGTCTCGTGCAATTTTTCATCATGCCGCAATGGGACGCGCTGTGGATGCTCGGCTCGCAGATGAACTCGCAAGGCGACCCCGTGCCGATGGGCGTGCGCGTGTTCAGCACGATGAACTCGTCGGGACCGTTCGCGTTCGCGATGATGGGCGCGATGGTGTTCGTCATGGCGGCCACGCATCGGGTGCGCTGGGTCGCCGCGGCGCTGGGCTTTTTCGCGTTCGCGTTGAGCCTCGTGCGCTCGACATGGGGCGGTTGGGTCATCGCACTGCTGATCCAGCTCGTCAAATCGAACAACAAGGTGCGGGTGCGCATTGTCGCGAGTGCGGTGCTGCTGGCCGGGCTGTGCGTGCCGCTGCTGGCGGTCGGCCCGGTGGCCGAACGGATGCAGGCGCGCCTGACCACCATCGTCAACCTGAACGACGACCAGAGCTACGCCGCGCGTAACGAGTTCTACGCGACCTTCGCCAAAACGGCCTTTACCGACGTGTCCGGCGAAGGCATGGGCGCCACCGGCACCTCCACCAAGCTCTCGAACGACGGCGGCCAGCTCGGCCAGTACGGCAACTTCGACAGCGGCGTGATGAACATTCCATTCGTGCTCGGCTGGCCAGGCACGCTGCTTTACATGTCCGGAATCATCTGGCTGGTGACGCGCGCGGTGCTCGCGTCGTTCAAGCTGCGCAACGACAAATTTGTCTCCGCCTGCATGAGCCTGAGCCTCGCGACCTTCGCGATGCTGGTGTTCACCAATTCGCTGGTCGGCACGGGCGGACTGCTGCTTTTCATGAGTGTTTTTTCGATCCTTTCCGCGGTTCATTACGAAAAGATAAACCGCAGACGTACGCTATTTCTCCACGGAGGCACTGATTGAGAGTCGCCATTGTCACGCACGTCGTGCGCCATAACGACGGCCAGGGGCGCGTCAACCACGAGATCGCGCGCGCGGCCCTCGACGAGAACATCGGCGTCACGCTGGTCGCCTCGCACGTCGCGCCGGATCTGCTCGCGCATCCGAACGTCCGCTGGGTGCCGGTGAAAATCGGCCGCTGGTGGCCGACCAATCTGCTGCGCCAGCAGGTGTTCGCGTTCAGGAGCGCGATGTGGCTGCGCGCGCATCGCCGCGAATACGACGTGCTGCACGTGAACGGCTTCATCACGTGGATGCCCGCCGACGTCAACACCTCGCACTTCGTGCATAGCGGCTGGTTCGGCAGCAAGTACTACCCGTTCGGGCTCACCAAGGGCGTGTGGTCCGCGTATCAGTCGGTCTACACGCGCTGCAATGCGCTGCTCGAACGCTGGGCCTACCGGCGCTCGAAGGTGATCACGGCGGTGTCGCAAAAGGTCGCCGACGAAATCCATGCGATCGGCCTCACGCCCGATAACCGTATCGACGTGATCTACAACGGCGTGGATACACAAGGCTTCGCCGCGGCTACGGGCGACCGCGAGAAATTCGGTTTGCCGAAGGACGCGTTTTTGCTGCTGTTCGTCGGCGACCTGCGCACACCGCGCAAGAACCTCGGCACCGTGCTCGCCGCGCTCAAACATTTGCCCGAGCACGTGCAGATCGCAGTCGCCGGCTTCCTGCCGGGCAGTCCGTATCCGGAACAAGCGAAGGCGCTCGGCATTGCGCATCGCGTGCATTTTCTCGGTCTCGTGAAAGAGATGCCGGTGCTGATGCATTCGGTCGACGCCTTCGTGTTTCCGTCGCGCTATGAAGCGATGAGCCTGTCGCTGCTCGAAGCGATGGCGGCGGGCTTGCCGGTGGTCACGGCGCGCACCGCGGGCGGCGCTGAGATCATCACGCCGGAATGCGGCATCGTGCTCGACGATCCGGACGATCCGAAGGCGCTGGCCCGCGCGGTCGCGCGCCTCGCCGAGAACCACGTCGAGCGCCGCGCCATGGGCGTTGCCGCCAACGAACTTGCGACCGGCTTCGGCTGGGCGCGCATGGCCGCGCAGTACATCGCGCTGTATCGCCAACTCGCAGGACAGCAGAAGAACCGCCGGAAAAGCGAGGCGGAAGCATCAGCGGTCGCCAAGACCGACGCGCTGACGCTGAACACGCTGGCCGGCCAGAAGAGCGCGGAATGACGTTGCGGGTTTCACTAACTCGCCTGATGCATTCATCGCTCAACCATCACAACTCTCAAAACGCACAGGGGTCACAACCATGACGACGAGCTCTATCAAATCGCTGCAGATCGGGATGCACTGGTTCCCCGAGCGCGCGGGCGGCCTCGACCGCATGTACTACTCGCTGGTCGGCGCATTGCCGGGCGCGGGCGTCGCGGTGCGCGGCGTGGTGGCCGGCTCGCCCAAAGTGGCCGCCGACACCGGTGGCGCGATCAACGGCTTCGGCTCGGCCGCGCAATCGCTGCCGTTGCGGCTGATGGCGGCACGCCGCGCGCTGCGGCAGGAAATCAGCACGTCGCGCCCCGACGTGATTTCGTCGCACTTCGCGCTCTACACATTTCCTGGGCTGGATGTGACGCGCGGCATTCCGCAGGTCTCGCACTTTCAGGGACCATGGGCCGACGAGAGTCACGTGGAGGGCGCCGATTCGCTCGGCCAGCGCGCCAAGCGCTATCTGGAGCAATCGGTCTATGCGCGCTCGTCGCGGCTGATCGTGTTGTCGGAGGCGTTCGGCAAGATTCTGACCTCGCGCTATCGCATCGCGCCGGACCGCGTGCGCGTGGTGCCTGGTTGCGTCGACGTCGAGCAATTCAATCTGCCGATCTCGCCCGCCGAAGCGCGTCTGAAGCTGCAGTTGCCGCAAGACCGGCCGATCGTGCTGGCGGTGCGGCGGCTGGTGCGCCGCATGGGTCTCGAGGATCTGATCGACGCGGTGAAGCTGCTCAAGCGCAGCGCGCCGGACGTGCTGCTGCTGATCGCGGGCAAGGGAAGGCTCGAAGGCGAACTGCAGGCGCGCATCACCGAGGCGGGTCTCGAGGACAACGTCAAGCTGCTGGGTTTCGTCCCCGACCAACATCTGGCGGCGCTGTATCGCGCGGCGAATATCAGCGTCGTGCCGACGGTGGCGCTGGAAGGCTTTGGCCTCATCACGGTCGAATCGCTGGCTTCGGGCACGCCGGTGCTGGTGACGCCGGTCGGTGGCTTGCCGGAAGCGGTGGCGGGATTGTCACCGAATCTGGTGCTGCCGGAGACGGGCGCGAAGGCCATCGCGGACGGACTCGCCGGGGCGCTCAACGGCACGCTGAAATTGCCCGATGCCGATGCGTGCCGCCGCTATGCGCGCGAGAACTTCGATAACTCGGTGATCGCGAAGCGGGTGGCGTCGGTGTATAGCGAGGCGATCGCGGCGCGTGGGATGCACTGAGTAAAACCCGCGGCAGGCTGAAATAAAAAAACGCGGAGCTTCGATCATTGCGATCAGGCTCCGCGTTTTTTTGCACTGAAGATACGCGAGCGCCGCCGCGTATTTTCATGGAAAGGGATCAGAACGTCTCGTGATGCTCATTACGTCCGAGATCCGCATGAACCATCATGTGGCACAACTGCTCCAGCGTGGTTTCCGGCTTCCAGCCGAGTTTTTCGTGAGCCTTGTCGGCGCAGCCGATCAGCAGGTCCACTTCGGCCGGGCGGTAGAACTTCGGATTCACGCGCACCAGCGTCTTGCCGGTGGCGACATCGATACCGGATTCGCGCTCTTCCTTGCCCGACCATTCGAGCTGATAGCCCGCTGCCGCGAACGCCATGCGCACGAAATCGCGGACCGTTTCAGTGCGGCCGGTGGCGAGCACGAAGGTGTCCGGTTCGTCGGCTTGCAGCATGCGCCACATGCCTTCCACGTATTCGAGCGCGAAGCCCCAGTCGCGCTTGGCGCTCAGGTTGCCGAGTTCGAGCACGTCCTGCTTGCCGAGCTTGATCTTGGCGACGGTGTCGGTGATCTTGCGGGTGACGAATTCGCGGCCACGCAGCGGCGATTCGTGATTGAACAGAATCCCGCTGCTCGCAAAGAGGCCATACGACTCGCGATAGTTGATCGTCGACCAGTGCGCGAACAGCTTGGCGACGCCATACGGGCTGCGCGGATAGAAGGGCGTGTCCTCGCGTTGCGGAACGGCCTGCACGAGGCCGAACATTTCCGATGTCGACGCCTGGTAGTAACGCGTCTTCGGATTCAGAATGCGGATGCCTTCGAGCAGATTCAGCGCGCCGATGCCGGTCACTTCGGCGGTGGTCACCGGCTGGTCGAACGAGACGCCCACGAAGCTCTGCGCGGCCAGGTTGTACAACTCGTCGGCTTGCGCGCCTTCGAGCAGGCGCAGCGTCGAGCCGAGGTCGGTCAGATCGTGTTCGACCAGACGCAGATTCGGATGATCGAGCACGCCGAGCTCACGCATGCGCCAGAAATTGACGGAGCTCGTGCGCCGGTAAGTGCCGGTCACGATATAGCCCTTGTCGAGCAGCAGTTTGGTCAGATAGGCGCCGTCCTGTCCGGATACGCCGGTGATGATCGCTTTGCGTGGTTGGCTCATAGCTTGCCTTCGAGATTGTTAAAAGAGAAAGAGAAAAAGCAGTCGCGCCGGCTAGGGCGCATTTCATCGGCACACTCGGAAGCGCATCTCAGAAGCACGTTTCGCAAGCACTAACAGCATCCAGTGCACGAAACGCACTTGAAAAAGCGTTTCAGGGCGTGCCGTCCAACAGCCGCCGCACCAAGGGTTCGACGATCTGAAAATCCTGTTCGGCCTTGAGCCGGTACAAATCCGGCTTGGGATGCGCGCCGTCGGACATCAGCGTCTTCCAGTCCGGCAGACTGCTGATGTAGGCGAACTGATCGACCAGCGGCACCTGCTGCTCGGCGGCCACGCGGCGAGTCATGGCGACCATCGTCGCGAGCCGCGCGTTGAGCCGGTTGTCGGGCATCGGGTTCGCGGTCTGCAGAACCGGCTGCTTGCCGAGCGCGCGAGCGGTTTTTACGAGCGTCGTTTCGGCCGCGTAGAACTGCTCGGGCGTCTGGTTCTGCATGACTTCGTTGATGCCGTAGTTGATCAGCACGATCTGCACGGGCGAGGTGGCGAGCCGTTCCTGCCACGGCAAACCCGCCGTCGGGCCGGCGCGACGATTGCCCGTCCCGTCGCGCAATTGCGTCGCCATCGTGTTGCCGACGCCATAGTTCGTGACACGCACCCGTTCACCGTGGCGCGCCTGCAATTCGTCCTGCAGATACGACACGGCGTTTTGCGCCTGCGGACCGCAATGGCCGTCGCTGCAGGTAATGCCGAGCGTCGTCGAGTCGCCGTAGGCCTCGATCAGCACTTGCGAGCGCGGGCCCGGCGCCGCCGCGAACGCGGCTGACGCAAGCAACGATGCAACTGCGCGTACGCTTGCAGAGAGCCATACACGGCGCTTCATGCACTTCATGCGCGGCTTTGCGGCGCTTGCGGCGCGGTGCTGACGCCTCCGCCGTTGGCGGCCTGCGTCGGCGCATGCGCGTTGCCGGTCGAGCCGAAAATCAGGCGCTTCTCGAATGCGAACCACGTGATGCTGGCGTAGACGAGCGTGATCGCGAGTGCGAGCGCGGCGGTCACGAAGCGGTTCAGATGCAGCGGCCACAGCGCATACAGCACGCTCAGGTGGATCAGATAAATCGTGTAGCTGATGGTGCCGATATAGACCAGCACGGGATTGCACAGCAGCCGTTTGACGATGCCCTTGCTTTGCAGGGCGATGACCACGACGGAAGTACAAAGCACCAACGAAACGCTGTAGAGCCCGGCGTTCGAGAGCGGCGTATTGGCCGCGCGAAAGCGGGGAAAATGCAGATGCAGCCACGCGAGCACGGCCAGCGCCGCAAAAAATCCGAGCACGGCGACGCCCTTGAACGGCTCGAGTGCATCGCGGTCACGCCGCACGGCCACCGCCAGCAACGCGCCGGCTGCGAGCAGGTCCATGCGGAACGGCGTCAGGTAATAGATCGGCCAGAACGAATCGAACCAGGGCGTGGCCACTGCGCGCAGGACCGGCACCAGCAGGATCAATGCAGCCGCCACGTAGCCAAGCACGCGCTCGGGCACGAGCAGGATTACGAACGGCCAGAAAATATAGAACTGCTCTTCGACGGCGAGCGACCACAGCACATTCAGGCTGTCGTGACCGCTCTGATTGAGCGCGTCGCCGATATTGGCCGCGAAGAACGCGTACCACTGCCAGTGCTGCGCCCAGCCAAGGCCGAACAGAATCGACGACACCACCATCAGCAGCGCGTAAGGCGGCAGGATGCGGCGCGCGCGGCGTGCGTAGAAATAGCCGAAATACGATTGCTGGCGCGCTTTGCGCTCGAGCAGGATGCCGGTAATCAGAAAACCGCTCAAAACAAAAAACAGATCGACGCCCATCCACAGCGGCGCTTTCAACGCGTGCTGCGCGAATACGGCGAGCACGGCGATGGCGCGCAAGCCGTCGAGCTGCACGATGCGGCGGGAGTGGGAAGGCGCTAAGGGCAGTGCGCTGGCAGTCATGAACCGTCCATGGTGTGAAGCAGATGGGCCGGGCGAAGCATCGCGCGAGGGTTCGGGGGAACAGGCGCGCTCGCTTCGCATCGCAACGGAAGTGCAATCGATTCTAGGGAAAAGAAAATCGTGAAAAAACGGGAATGAATTGGATAAATGAATCAGATTGCAACAGGGTGTTTCGTTATCCATTCGCAATGGATTTTTATGCTTGCGTCGAACGGATGACGGGATATGTAATAAGTGCGGATCGCTCTGCTGTGCATCGGTAAGGATGGGTGCCGAGGGGCGCGCGTGGATACGCGCTATAGCCGATTTCGTTTTAATCTATTTTTAATGGGTTTCTTTCACAACGCTTAAAGCCTCGAATATTTTTGAATTATTTTCGATTTTCGTCGCGGGGTTTTTTCCGCGTAATGTGAGCCGTGCGGATTGGGTGGCCAAGGACGGCGCGTGGGCTTCGCGCATCACCCGGCTTTCGGGCGCTCGGACTCGCAGCCCCTGTCCTGTCGATACCGTCTTGCCCGCGTGCTGTCCCGCACGAATCTGTCTCACGTCCTTGCATGATTTCTAGCGGCCGGTGCCGCGATATTGACCGCGACCTGTTCCGTCATCTCACTGGAATGTGTTCCCGCGCGAGCCTCGTTGCCTGTCTGCGGCGCGGCGCTGATTGGAGGAAATACCTTTGCCCTGTTTCACGTTCAAAAGCTGGCTCGCTGTTTTTGCGTGCGCCGCCGGACTGGCTGCGGGATCGGCCAGTTTCACGGCTCATGCGGAAACCGCGTTGAACGCGAAAACGTCGTGGATCGGCAATACCTTCGGTTTCGGCGACGGCACCTGGGCGCAGATCAACATCACCGCGATCGCGGTGGCGCCCGACGGCAAGGTCTATACGAACGCGCCGTGGGACGAAAGCGGCGCTGAAGCGAGCGTCTATCAGAACGGCAAGATGCTCGGCTTCGCGGGCGGCACGCATGGCTGGGGCAACGGCGGCGGCAACGCGGTCGCGGTGAATCGCAAGTACGCGTTCGTCGCGATTGCGGTCGGCAACGAGAAGGGGCGGCTGGTCGAGCAGGGCGTGTGGCCGGAGAAGGGCAAGCAGTGGTTCGGCATCTCGCGCCGGCAGATCGCCGATCCGAAACGCGCCGCGCCGTTCCAGCCTGCCGCGAAAAGTGCCGACCCGCATGCGCAGCTGGCGGCCGGCTTCCTGATGATGAACGAAGTGCCGACCGGCACGAGCGCTGAAATCGGCGGCCTCGCGGCGAACGACACCGCGCTGTTTGCGGCCAATACGGCGCGCGATCGTATCGAGGTGTACGACGCGGAATCGATGCAGCAGAAAACCAGTTGGAGCGTGCATGAGCCGGGCCGGCTCGCGCTGGCGCCGGACGGCACGCTGTGGGTATTGAGCGACACGCGCAACGACCGTGAGCCGCATGTCGAGCACTACACGGCCGCGGGCAAACGCATCGACGAAAACTTCACGCTGCCCGGCGGGACGATTGCGGTGGATATCGCGGTCGATGCGCAAGGCCGCATCCTGATTGCCGACAACGGTCCGCGTCAGCAGGTGCTGTATTTCAGCAGGAGTAACGGCCGCTACTCGGAGTCGGGCTCGCTCGGCGAGCGCGGCGGCATTTTCAGCGGCGTCGCCGGCAAGCCGGGCCCGCAGCGTTTCAACGGCCTGACCGGCGTGGGCGTGGATGCGCGCGGCAACGTGTACGTCTCGACCAACGGCATCGGTCCGCGTTACGAGCCGATCGGCGCGGGCCTCGGTGCGACGCTCGAAAGCTATGCTCCGGATGGTAAGCAGAACTGGCAGGTGCAGGGGCTGCTGTTCGTCGACGGCGCATGGATCGATCCGTCGCGACCGGACAGCGTCTATACCGGCAACAAGCGCTTCGAGCTCGATCTGTCGAAGGCCGCCGGACAGGACTGGAAATACGCAGGTTTTCTGTCCAACCGCTTCAAGTATGCGGACGATCCGGTGTTTCACACCGATCAGTATCCGGGCCTGCCGATCGCCCGCAAATTGAAGGGCCGCACGTTCCTGTACCTCACCGACATGTACGCGGACCATCTGAAGATCTATCGCTTCGACTCGCAGCACGACGGCGAAACGGCGATTCCTTCCGGCTTCATCGCGGGACGTGAGCGCGCGGTGGCCAAGGTGCCGAATGCGCCGCCGGGCGGCGACTGGATCTGGCGCGATGCGAACGGCGACGGCAAGTTCAACACCGACGAATTCACGCTCAACACGACCGGTACGAAGCTCGCGGGCGGTTGGGGCTGGTGGGTGGATACCGCCGGCGACATCTGGCGCACGCGCGATACGAAGGGCATCTATCGCTTCCGTTTCGGCGGCCTGGATGCGAAGGGTAATCCGGTCTACTCGTATTCGAACATGACGCAGTACCCGGTGCCGCAACCGTTCACCGAACTGCATCGCGCGATCTACGACCCCGACACCGACACGATGTACGTAACGGGCTATACGCCCGACACGCCGGTCGATCGCGGCTTCTGGAAAGAAGTGGGCCGCGTGCTGGTGCGCTACGACAAATGGTCGAGCGGCAATCCGGTGCAACGCTATGCGATCACGTTGCCCTGGCAGACGCAGAGCAAACCCATCGCCACCATCATCGGCCTGACGGTCGAAGGGCAATACATTTTCGGCGTCGAGCCGGTCGGCGCGGTGCACGTGTGGGACAAGGACAGCGGCAAGGAGATCGGCGTGATCCGGCCGGGCCCGGAAGTGGGCCGCGCGTCGGGCTGGGTCGATGTGCCGAACGGCATCAGCGCCGCGAAGCGCGCCAACGGCGAGTACCTCGTGTTCGTCGAGGAAGACGCGCGCGGCAAAGTGATGATGTACCGCTGGAAACCGTGACGGCGCGCGGCGCCCAGCAGTTAGTCAGTCATACCAGGTTAATGCAGTCAACCCAAGGCATCCGATGGACAAAGGCATTCTCAAGAACGTAGCGATCAACTTCTTCGGGCTGGTGCTGCCGACTTTCGTCTCGCTCGTGACTGTGCCGTCGTATATCAAGCTGCTCGGCGTCGAGCGCTACGGCGTGATCAGTCTCGTATGGACGCTGATCGGCTACTTCGGGATTCTCGATCTCGGCATGAGCATGGCCGCGCAAAATCACATCTCGAAGGCGCGCGCATCCGGCGACAAGGATGAGAGCGCGCGCGTGTTCTGGAGCGCGACGTGGCTCAATCTCGCGACCGGCGTGATCGGCGGATTGATCATTTATTTCGGGGCGTTTCTCTACACCGCGTATTTCACCAAGGTGTCGCCCGAGCTGCAGCACGAGGTCTATATGGCGCTGCCGTGGCTCGCGGTTGCGATTCCGATCGCCAACGTGTCGTGGGTGTTCGCGGGCGCGATCAACGGCGCGGAACGCTTCGGCGTCTACAACACCAATCAGACCATCGGCACGTTTCTGTTCCAGTTGCTGCCGCTCGGCGCCGCGCTGTGGATGGGCGCGACCTTGCAGAACGTGCTGGCCGCCGCGGTGTTCGCGCGGATCGTGGCCGCGCTGCTGCTGGGCCGTTCCGCGCTGAAAGTGCTGGAAATCCGCCGCATTCTGCCGCCGCAATTCGGCGTGGCGAAAGGGCTTTTCAACTTCGGTGGCTGGATGCTCATTGCGAGCGTCACCACCATGATCGCCGACTCGCTCGATCGCGTGATGCTCGGCACGAGTCTCGGCGCGCGTTTCGTTACGTATTACACGGTGCCGCAGAACCTCGTGACGCGTCTGAACATCGTACCGACTGCGCTGGTGCGTACGCTGTTTCCGCGGCTCTCCGCAGTCGGACGCGCCGACGCCGACACCATCACCCAGCAGTCGCTCGAATTTCTCAACGGCGCATTCACGCCGGTCGCACTGGTCGCGATGCTGGTGCTCGAACCCTTCCTGCATCTGTGGGTCGGCAATGAGATCGCCACCGTGGCGGCGCCCGTGGGCCGCATCATGATCGTCGCCGTGTGGCTTGTCGGCCAGGCGAACGTCACGCGGATTCTGATCCAGTCGCAGGTCAATCCGGCCACGGCCGCGCGCGTCGGTTTGTTCGAATTGCCCCTGTTTGCAGGGGCATTGTGGTTCGGCATCACGCACTTCGGCCTGACCGGCGCGGCGGTGGCCGTGGCCGGGCGGGCGCTGTTCGACTACGCCGTGCTGCTGCGCCTGTCCGCGATCCGCGCGAAGCAGATCGCGCTCGATATGCTCGCTCACCTCGCTTTTCTGCTGGCCAGCCTGTGGCTCGCCAGCTTCCTGCCGGGTCTCGCAATGGCGATTGTCGCCGGTGCATTGATGGTAGGCGCGAATGTCGCCTGGTCGATCACGATGACACCCGCCTTGCGCGATCTTGCGCGTTCACTGCTGTTGCGACTGAATCCGAGGAAAAGCGCATGAACCACGAAGTCCTTGAAGAAGCCGTGCTGCAACCCGCGACGCGCAGCGCACTGGCCGAACTCACCACCGTTCCTGGCGTTCAGGCGCCGCCGCGCCGCGCCGCGTTGCGCGCCGATAAAACGGTGCGCGTTGCGATCGTGCATGACTGGCTCGTCACGTATGCGGGAGCGGAGAAGGTGCTCGAACAGATCGTCGCGTGCTTTCCGGACGCGGACCTGTTCAGCCTCGTCGATTTTCTCGACGACCGCAGCTTTCTGCGCGGCAAGTCCGTCACGACATCGTTTATCCAGAAGCTGCCGCTCGCGCGCACCAAGTACCGCTCGTATCTCCCGTTGATGCCGCTCGCGATCGAACAGCTCGACGTGTCCGCGTACGACGTGGTGATTTCGAGCAGCCACGCGGTTGCCAAAGGCATTCTCACCGGTCCCGACCAGGTGCATATCAGCTACGTGCATTCGCCGATCCGCTATGCGTGGGACTTGCAGCATCAATATCTCAAGCAGTCGAAGCTGACCAACGGCCCGAAGTCGGCCATGGCGCGGCTGATTCTGCATTACATCCGCAACTGGGATATCCGCACTTCGAATGCGGTGGATGGCTTCGTCGCCAACTCCGATTTCATCGCGCGGCGAATCAGGAAGGTCTATCAGCGCGACGCGCAGGTCATCTTTCCGCCGGTCGATGTCGAAGCCTTCGCGCTCTGCACCGACAAGGACGACTTTTATCTGACCGCCTCGCGCATGGTGCCGTACAAGAAGATCGATCTGATCGTCGAGGCGTTCACGCGCATGCCGGAGCGCAAGCTCGTCGTGATCGGCGATGGTCCCGACATGCAGAAGATCCGCGCGAAAGCGGGGCCGAACGTGGAGATCATGGGTTATCAGCCGTTCAAGGTGCTGAAAGACCGGATGAGCCGCGCCAAGGCCTTCGTGTTCGCCGCGGAAGAAGACTTCGGCATTTCGGTCGTGGAAGCGCAGGCGTGCGGCACGCCGGTGATCGCCTACGGGAAGGGCGGCGCACTCGAAACCGTGCGCGATCTGTCCGAGCCGCAGCCCACTGGCATGTTCTTCGACGAACAGAATACCGAGTCGATCATCGCCGCAGTCGAGCGTTTCGACGGCCACGTGAAGCGTTTTTCGCCGGTGGATTGCCGCGCCAACGCCGAGCAGTTCTCCGCGGCCCATTTCCGCGAGCGCTTCTTCGCGCATGTGCGGGCGGCGGTGCCGGCGTTGCGTACGGCGACGCTGCCGCCGTACGCGCCGTATAAGGCGCCGACCGTTGCGAACGGTCCGCGCATTCTGGCGGTCGATCAAAGCGGCGTGCTCGGCGGCGCCGAACTGTCGCTGCTGGAAATCGTCAAGGCGTTGCGCTCGCGCATCGAGGTCGTGCTATTTGACGACGGCCCGTTCCGCACCGCGCTCGCCCAGGCGGGCGTGGCCGTCGACGTGCTGGATGCGGGCGCGCTGCGCCATGTTCGCAAGCAGGGCGGTTCATTGCCGAAGGGCCAGGCGCTCAAGGGCCTGATGTCGCTCGTGCGCGCCACGGCCAAGCGCGCGCGCAAGGCCGACGTGATCTATGCGAACACCCAGCGCGCGATGGTGATCGGCGCGATCGCCGGCAAGCTGGCGCGGCGCCCGGTGGTCTGGCATCTGCGCGATATCGTGAGCCCCGAGCATTTCGGCGGCAAGCAACTGGCGATCATCAAATGGTGCGCGCGTCTTGGCCTCACGCATGTGATCGCCAATTCGGCCGCGTCGGCGCGCGCGTTCGCCGAGCTCACGCAGTTCGACGAAAAACGCATCGACGTGGTGTTCAACGGCATTTCCGCCGAGCCGTTCGACGCCTTGCGCACGGTGCCGCAAGCGACGCTGCGCAAGCGCCTCGGCTTGCCACAGGACGCGTTTATGGTCGGTTCGTTCAGCCGCCTCGCACGCTGGAAGGGGCAGCACGTGCTGCTCGAAGCGATGGTGCTCAATCCGCAGATGCATGCGGTGCTGGTGGGGGCGCCGCTCTTTGGCGAGGACCAGTACGAGATCGAACTGCACGCGTTCGTCGCTGCGCACAACCTCGGCGGCCGGGTGCATTTTCTCGGCTTCCAGCACGATATTGCTGCCTGCATGTGCGCGGTCGACGCGGTCGTCCATACGTCGATCACGCCGGAGCCGTTCGGCCGCGTGATCGTCGAAGGCATGCTGGCGCAGCGGCCAGTGGTGGCGGCGCGGGCGGGCGGCGTGCTGGAGATCATCGACGACTACGAGAACGGCGTGCTGTGCACGCCGGGGGACGCGCACGGCCTTGCCGACGCGCTCGCCGAATTGCGCTCGAACGACGAACTGCGCAACAGGCTGGTCAGGAACGGGTATCAGACGGCGCTGAGCCGGTTCGGCACCGCAACCTATGTCGAGAGTGTCGAGCGGATTCTGAAGCGCGTGGCGGGGCCGAAAACAGCTTAGGAAGGTTTTTACGCGGGGGTAGGCAGGGACATGGCCAGTCCCTGCCGTTGGCGCAGCGGAGCGAAGTCTCACGACGTTCGCTCCGTTTTTTTATCGCGCGGTTTTGCTGCGTTGGTTTAAGCCTTTTTCAAAGCCGCTTTCGGCTTGAAACTGGCCGACCACTTCATCGCCGGCAACTCGACCAGCCGGTAGAACACATAAGCCACCGGCACGGCCACCAACATGTAGCCGAACGACGGCCAGATCGACATTTGCAACGACGAACGGAACAGCAGCGACGACAGCAACACGAAGATCGGCAGATGGATCAGATAGAGCGAGAAGCTGAAATCGCCGAACCGCGACAGCAGGCGCGTGCCGAACGCAGGGCCGCGGTTCGCGTTGCCGCGCTCCAGCGCCTTGTACAGGTAGAACGCGAAGCCGATAGCCCAGAGCTGGAACGCACCGTACTGGCCGAAATGGAACGCGGCGCAGCCGAGCGCGACGAAGCCCGCGGCGAGCGCGTAGAGCCACATCGACGAGCGGGCTTGCGGCGCGCGACGGGTACGGGCGTCGGCGATCCACGCGCCGAGCGTCCACGAAAACCAGTACGACGTAAAGAACTGAATGTCATGCCGTTCGAGCACATAGGCGGACACCACGTTGATGATCGCGACGATCGCCAGCACGGAGGTCATGCCGATGCGCCGGCGCAGCGCGAACAGCAGCGGATAAATCGCATAGAACTGCACTTCGAGCGAGAGTGTCCAGAGCGCGCCGTTCGATCCGAACGTCTTGCCGGCCACGCCTTGCAGCGAAAACAGATTGACGAGGAAGGCCTGCAGGCCGATCTCGCGGATCTTGTGATTGACGGGCGGCAGTTGCAGGCTGAGCCAGTCGAGCGCGAAGGTCAGCACCAGTGCCGTGAGCAGCACCGGATAAATGCGCGCAAAACGGCGCAGCCAGAAATTGCCCGTATCGAGCCGGTAAGTGGGATTGCCGGCGAGCCGCAGCGCGCCGCCGCGGTGAATGCAATAGCCGCTGATCACGAAGAAAATCGGCACGCCCGCGGAGCCCCATGCAATCGGGAACGTCAAATACGCGGCAATTGCATTCAGACTGAATGCGTGACCCACGCTCTGGTGAAATGCCTGCATGCCCACCCATTCCACCTGGCGGCAATGAAAATACGCCACCAGTAGCGCGGCAAAGCCCCGCATGGCGTCGATGACATGCTCCTTGCCGGCGCTGTCGGCGCGCGCTTCGCTCTGGGCGCGCGGCGCGGCGGCCGTGCGAGCCGGGGAGAGGGGCAGGGATGAGCCGGCGGCATCCAGTGCTGAGTCGCTCATGCGCGGTCCTTATTCTGACGGAGAAAAAACGAATTCGCGCGGGCGCCATACGCGCCTGCGGTGCATGACATGCTAGTGCACAGCGCGGGTAAAAAATCGATAAAAAATTGCGCGGTGAATTGAATTAATTGGCGATTTTGTGACGAATTGTAATTGAGCATAAGCAAGATGCAGCGGCGAATTATTTACCGCTTTTGTCGTGCTACTTTAAGCCACGGATTCTCTTGACCCGAGGTGAAGTCATGAACCTGCATTTACTCGCCGGCATTGCCGTGCTGCTGATCCTTGTCGCTGCTTCCGCCTATCGGGAGGCGCTGCGCAACGAGCCCATCCGCCGTTTTCGGATGAATTCGGGCAAGCTGCCGCAGCTCGACGAGAACGAATAACGCGGGCTTGAAGAGCCGCGAGGCGCGCCCGCGCTCCGTCCGCCGGCGCGCCTGGCGCATCTGAAGGCCAGTTGTCAGGATATGTAAAATTTTCGGAATTGCCGAAAAATAAATCGATTTTAGTGCGTAATTGTTGCTCGCCATTTATCACGATGCGACATATTGAAAATAATGGATTTATTTATTCGAATTGAGGAAATTTCACGTACGTACTGGCGTCATTTTTTGCTAGTCTTTCCGGCGACATCGATTGGCCGCCAGGCCCGCGAACACACCAATTTCTAACCGATGTGGGAATGCCTACCATGCTGAAAGTCACCAAAGCCGTGTTTCCCGTAGCGGGCCTCGGGACACGATTCCTGCCGGCTACCAAAGCAAGTCCTAAGGAAATGCTGCCGATTGTGGATAAACCGCTGATTCAATACGCGGTGGAAGAAGCGATTGCCGCCGGCATCACCGAGATGATCTTCGTGACGGGCCGCAGCAAGCGCGCCATCGAAGATCACTTCGACAAGTCCTACGAGATCGAAGCTGAACTCGAGGCGCGTAACAAACAGAAGCTGCTCGATCTGGTGCGCAGCATCAAGCCGGCCAACGTCGACTGTTTCTATGTGCGTCAGGCCGAAGCGCTCGGTCTCGGTCACGCGGTGCTGTGCGCCGAGAAACTGGTGGGCGACAGCCCGTTCGCGGTGATTCTGGCCGACGACTTGTTGCACAGCTCGAAGCCGGTGATGAGCCAGCTCGTGGATACGTTCAATCACTATCACAGCTCGGTGATCGGCGTCGAAACCATCGCGCGTGAAGACAGCCGCTCGTACGGCGTGGTGGATGGCCGCGAGTGGGAAGACAACGTGATCAAGCTGTCGGGCATCGTCGAAAAGCCGGCGCCGGACAAGGCGCCGTCGAATCTCGGCGTGGTGGGCCGTTATGTGCTGATGCCGACCATCTTCAAGCATATCCGCGCGTTGAAGCCGGGTGCGGGTGGTGAACTGCAATTGACCGACGCGGTGCAATCGCTGCTGACTGAAGAGCAGGTGCTCGCGTATCGTTACTTCGGCACGCGGTTCGATTGCGGCAGCAAGCTTGGTTATCTGAAGGCGACGGTGGAATTTGCGCTGCGTCATCCGGAAGTGAAGGCGGAATTCGAAGCTTATCTGCAGGCGTATATGCAGACCAATATGCAGGACGGCGTGCCGGCGCAGTTTGCGGCGGAAGCGGCTTAGTCGCAACGTCAACTGCTGAGGCAAGCTTGGGCGGCTGCGGCGCGAACTTCAAAAGCGCCAGGACGACAGTCGCCGCGACACTCACCACGCAGAGGTAACGCGCAGCAGCATCGCGCACATTAAAACGGGCGCCGCAAAACCACGCGGCGCCCGTCTTTCTTTCAGCCGGCCCACGCATCACGCGCGGCCCGGCAAGCCAGCTCTCAAAAAACTTCCTTCTTCACTTCCAGCCGGAACTTGTGCAGCAACGGTTCCGTGTAGCCGCTCGGCTGCTGGCGTCCTTCGAACACCAGCGCCTGCGCGGCCTTGAAAGCGATCGTATCGAAGCCCGGCGCCATCGGCTTGTAGAGCGGATCGCCCGCGTTTTGCTCGTCGACCACCTTCGCCATGCGCTTGAACGTCTCTTCGACGAGTTCGCGCGTCACTACGCCGTGATATAGCCAATTAGCAATGTGCTGGCTGGAAATACGCAGCGTGGCACGATCTTCCATCAAACCGACATCATGGATATCAGGCACCTTCGAGCAGCCCACGCCCTGATCGATCCAGCGCACCACGTACCCAAGAATGCCCTGCGCGTTGTTGTCGATCTCGCTGCGGATCTCATCATCGCTCCACTTCGCCTCGGCGACGACCGGAATCGTCAGCAGGCCGTCGAGCAGTTCGTCGCGCACTTTCGCATAATCCGTGCGCTCCAGTTCCCGCTGAACCGCCTGCACGTCGACCTGGTGATAATGCAGCGCATGCAGCGTGGCGGCGGTCGGCGAGGGCACCCATGCAGTGTTCGCACCGGCCTTCGGATGCGCGATCTTCTGTTCGAGCATGGCGTGCATCAGATCCGGCATCGCCCACATGCCCTTGCCGATCTGCGAGCGGCCGCGCAGGCCCGCGCTCAAACCGACCAGCACGTTACTGCGTTCATAAGCAGCGATCCAGGCGCTCGACTTCATGTCGCCCTTGCGCATCATCGGGCCGGCTTCCATGGCCGAATGCATCTCGTCGCCGGTGCGGTCGAGGAAACCCGTGTTGATGAACGCGACACGCTCCGACGCTTCGGCGATACAGGCGAGCAGGTTCACGCTGGTGCGGCGCTCCTCGTCCATGATGCCCATCTTGATCGTGTTGCGCGGCAGCTTCAGCAGGTCTTCCACACGCGCGAACAACTCGCTGGCGAAGGCGACTTCGGCCGGGCCGTGCATCTTCGGCTTGACGATATAAATCGAACCGGTGCGCGAATTCAGTTGATGCTTGCGGTCGTGCAACGCGCACAGTGTGGTGATGACCGCGTCGAGAATGCCTTCCGGAATCTCCTGGCCGTCTTTGGTCAGCACCGCCGGATTGGTCATCAAATGACCGACGTTGCGGATGAACAGCAGCGAGCGGCCATGCAGCACGACCGGCGCGGTGCCGTTCGCGGCGGTGTACACGCGGTCGGCGTTCAGCCGGCGCATGAAGGTCTTGCCGTTCTTCGTGACCTCTTCGGTCAGGTCGCCGGTCATCAGGCCGAGCCAGTTGCGATAGAGCTGGACCTTGTCGTCCGCATCCACGGCCGCGACCGAGTCTTCACAGTCGATGATCGTGCTCACCGCCGCTTCGACCACCACGTCCTTCACATGCGCCGAATCGGTCCTGCCGATCGAGTCGCTTGCGTCGATCTGGATTTCGAAGTGCAGGCCGTTGTGCTTGAGCAGCACCGCGGACGGGGCGCTCTCTTCGCCCTGATAGCCGATGAATTGCGCCGGCGTCTTCAGCTCGCTCGTGCCGTTCTTCAGCGTGACGACCAGCTTGCCGCCTTCGACGCTATAGCGCGTCGCGTCGGCATGCGAGCCGTTCGCGAGCGGCGCTGCCTGATCGAGAAACTTGCGTGCATAGGCGATCACCGCGGCGCCGCGCACCGGGTTGAAGGCCTGCTGCTTTTCGGCGCCGCCGCTCTCGGGGATCGCATCGGTGCCGTACAGCGCGTCGTACAGGCTGCCCCAGCGCGCGTTCGCCGCGTTCAGCGCATAGCGCTGGTTCGACAGCGGGACCACGAGTTGCGGGCCGGCCTGTTCGGCGATTTCGGTGTCCACCTGGTCGGTCGTGGCTTTGACGCTGGCAGGCACGGGCACGATATAGCCGATGCCTTCGAGAAACGCACGGTACGCTCGCAGATCGCGCACCGGACCCGGATTGGCGCGATGCCAGCTGTCCAGTTCGGTTTGCAGGCGATCGCGCTCGGCGAGCAACGAACGGTTCTTGGGCGCCAGCTCGTGCACGAGGGCGTCGAAACCTGACCAGAATGCAGCGCTGTCGATTCCGGTGCCGGGCAGGGCTTCGGTTTCGACGAACTGGTCGAGGTTGGCGGCGACTTGCAGTCCGCCGCGCGGGTTCATCTGAGTCATCGACTGCTCCATCTATCTGAATGGGGCCGATGAGGGGGCATCGGCCCGCGTTGTGCAACGGTTAGCTTGTTTGCTTCATGGCGGCCGCTTTGGTCGGCTTGCGAACGGCTCGCAAACTCAAGCGGCGATGGCCTGAATGCCGGCCTTGGCGATCTGCGCGTCCTGATCCGACTTCACGCCCGACACGCCGACCGCGCCGACCACCTGGCCGTCGACGATCACCGGCACGCCGCCTTCCAGCGTGCCTTGCAGCGGCGCGCTCAGGAAGGCGGTGCGGCCGTTGTTGATCATGTCTTCGTATACCTTGGTTTCACGGCGGCCGATCGCCGAAGTGCGGGCCTTTTCGGTCGCGATGTACGAGCTGGCCGGCGCGCTGCCGTCCAGACGCAGCATGCCGAGCTGATGGCCGCCATCGTCGACCACCACGATGGCGACGGCCCACTGGTGTTTCTCGGCTTCCGCGCGGGCGGCTTCGAGGATGCGGGTCGTTTCGGCGACGGTCAACACGGGTTTGCTCAGCATAATGAATTTCCTGGTTTGGTTATGGTAAGGATGCTTCTACACGTTCTATCCAGTGGCACGCGCGCGGCGGCCGCGATAATGTTCGGCGACAGCGCGGGTTGCACGCAGCCTTCCAGGATCCGCATTGTGCGCGGATGCCGCGGCGCCGGCCTTGTCTTTGCCCAAGCGCTTTGCTTGGGGATTTTACGTCCAAGCGCGGCCGGAAGAAACGGCGGCATCGTCCGGGCCAGTCTTCAGCGGCTCGTTTGACCGACATTCCGGCTGGAACGATGAGCGCAGAGGGCTTTACAATCGGACATCAAACACAAGAATTCGCACGCTCCCCACGTGCCTACCCACGCCATGCCGACCATCAGCGAGCTATTCGTCTATCCGATCAAATCTTGCGCGGGCATTGCGCTGCATGAGGCGCGCCTGCTTGCCACCGGCCTCGAATACGACCGCTGCTGGATGGTCACCGACCCGGCCGGCGCCATGCTCACGCAGCGCGCGTATCCGCGTATGGCGCTGATCAAGCCCGAAATCGGCGCCGAGGATCTCGTGATCCGCGCGCCCGGCATGAGGGAGTTGCGCACGCCGCTTGCCAGCGCGCGGCTCGAGGCGCCGCACGCGGTGCAGACCAAAGTCTGGCGCGACGCGGCCTACGGGCTCGACGCCGGCGAGGCATGTGCCGCGTGGTTCTCGACGTTTCTCGGCGTGCCCGCGCGGCTCTTGCGCTTCAATCCCGAGCGCGAGCGCATTGTCGATCCGGACTACACGGGGAGCGTGGGCGGCGCGACCACCCATTTCGCCGATGGTTTTCCGCTGCTGGTGATCGGCCAGGCGTCGCTCGACGATCTGAACACGCGCCTGAACGGCAAGGGCGCGCCGTCGATTCCGATCGACCGGTTCCGTCCCAACGTGGTGCTGACTGGGCTCGACGCGTACGAAGAGGACTACGTGGAGACGCTGAGCGTCGACGGGGACGGGGACCAGGGCGCGGGCGCGCAGTTGCAACTGGTCAAGCCATGCTCACGCTGTCCGATGCCGACCATCGATCAGGCGAAAGGCGCGCCCGATCCGGACTGGACGAACGAGCCGACCGACACGATGAGCGTTTACCGCGCGAATCCGCAGCGAAACGGGGCGATCACGTTCGGCAACAATGCGCTTGTCGCGAGTGGAGCCGGGACGTGGCTGCGGGTGGGGCAGGCGGTGGAAGCGGAATTGGGCTTCGGCGATTGAGGGCGGTGATTGGGTCAACGCGGTTAAAGCACGGTTAAAACACGGTCAAAGCGTCGGGCACGGGAACTGCGCGCAAAGCCAGGGCACCTGTCTGGACAACACCCGCTAATGCCGGACACGCCCGGTCAACGCCGCGAGTATCACCGGCATCGGCACCGGCTTGACGAAGTGATGGTTGAAGCCCGACCGCAGCGATTCGCTCTCTTCCTCGGCGCGCTCGAGCCCGGTGACCGCGACCAGCGTGGGCGCCGGAATATCGCCCACGTAGCGGATTCGCCGCGCCACTGCGCGCCCGTCCAGACGCGGCATTTCGACGTCCAGCAGCGCGGCCTGCGGATGCCAGGCGCAGTACTGAGCCAGCGCGTCGAGGCCGTTGCGCGCGGTCCGGATCTCGAAACCATGCGCGCTGAAGTAGAGTACGTAAGCGGCCAGCAGATTCGCGTCGTCGTCGGCGATCAGAAGGCGTGCGGCTGGGTGATGGGCCATCTGATTTCCCTCAGGTTGTGGTCCTGATAAGTGTGAGCAATTTGAAGTCCCGATAGAATCGATGCTCGATACAGTGATTTTCAGGCCGGATCGGCAAGGATAAGCGGCACCGCTTCTTATGAATAAATTACCGCTCGGCAACGACGAAGACGCCGACATCGCGCGCGATATCGAGGCTGTCCAGCGTATCGACGCCGTGCCTTCCATCCTGCGCATGATCTGCAAGAACACCGGCATGGGCTTTGCCGCGGTGGCCCGCGTCACGGAGCAGCGCTGGACGGCGTGCGCGGTGCAGGACGAAGTTAACTTCGGTCTGGCGGCCGGCGGCGATCTGGACCTGCACACCACGCTGTGTTTCGAGTCGCGCGCCGCGCGGGCTTCGATCGTCATCGACAATTTCCATACGGACCCGGTTTATCACGGCCATCACACGGCGCAAATCTACAAGCTGGGCAGTTATATTTCCGTACCGATCATTCTTCCCGACGGCAGCTATTTCGGTAATCTCTGCGCGATCGACCCCGATCCGGCCGAGGTCTCGAATCCGCGCACCTTGCGCATGTTCGAAGTATTCGCCGAGCTGATCGCGATCCAGCTCGCCACCGAAGGGCGCCACCAGGCCACCGAGGCCGCGTTGCGCCATGAGCGCGAAAACTCCAGCCTGCGCGAACAGTTCATCGCGGTGCTGGGTCACGACCTGCGCAATCCCTTGTCGGCGGTGAGCGCGACGGCCGAACTGTTGTCGCTGCGCAAGAACGAGCCCGATCTCGTGAAGATCGGCCAGCGTCTGAAGTCCACCACCTTGCGCATGGCTCGCCTGATCGATGACGTGATGGATTTCGCGCGTGGCCGGCTCGGCTCGGGCATCGGCGTGTCGATCGACGACGTCGACGATCTGGCGATGGCGCTGCGAGTAGTGGTCGCCGAAGTGCGCGAGGCCAATCCGGACCGGCTGCTCGCCGACGATATCGCCATCCCCGCGCGGGTGCGCTGCGACCGCACTCGTGTGCAGCAGTTGCTCTCGAACCTGCTCGGCAACGCGGTGACGCATGGCGCGGCGGAGTTTCCGGTGCGGGTGCGGGCACGCATCGAAGACGATGAGCTCGTGCTGAGCGTCCTGAACGGCGGCAATGCAATTGCGCCGGAGAGCCTGAGCAAGGTTTTCGAACCCTACTGGCGGCCGGCGACCAGCAAGCCCGGCGGTGGCCTCGGGCTCGGCCTCTATATCTGCAAGCAGATCGTGAGCGCGCATGGCGGCATGCTCGAAGTCAGATCGTCCGAGCAAGATGGCACGTGCTTCGTCGCGAGGCTGCCTACGGGCGTTTGAGCGTGAGCGGTTGAGAAGCGCGCGGACCGCCAATCATGCGGCCTGTGCGATTGCCTCGCGCGCGTTCGGCATGTCAGTCTGCATCGCGGCCGCTTCGTCGCGCCATGCGCTATCTCCCGCCCACGCGTGCTCGACGCTCTCGCCGATCGCGCTGCCCACCAGAATCACCGCCGGGCTGCCGAAGCCCGCGTGCGTCGCATCCGCGGCGAGCCGATCGAGGCGGCTCACGAGACGCCGCTCGTTGCTGCCACCGGCCCATTGCACGACCGCTGCGGGCGTATCGGCCGGCAGACTCGTGAGCAATGCCGTCGCAATGCTGTCGATGCGCCGCATCCCCATATAGATCGCCAACGTGGTGCGTGTCGCCGCCAACGCGGCCCAGTCCGGCTCGCCATGGTCTTCAGTATGCGCGGTCACGAAACTCACGCCGTGGCAATGGCGGCGATGCGTGAGCGAAATGCCGAGCCCCGCGGCGGCCGCGAACCCCGACGAGATCCCGTTGACGATCTCCACCGGAATGCCGGCGCCGCGTAAGACCGCGAGCTCTTCACCGGTGCGTCCGAACAGCAGCGCTTCGCCGCCTTTTACCCGCACCACGTGCAAGCCCTTGAGCGCATAGCGGCGCATCAGCCGTTCGATGAAGGCTTGCGGCGTCGACCGGCAACCGCCGCGCTTGCCGACGCGAATCACCCGTGCTTGCGGCGCCAGCGTCACGATCTCGGGATTCGCGAGGTCGTCGAGCAGCACGACATCGGCGGCGGCCAGCGCTTTGGCGGCCTTCAGCGTGAGCAGATCGAGGTCGCCGGGGCCGGCGCTCAACAAGGTGACCTTGCCGGTGTTCGTGTTCATCGCGGTATCTATCACGGTGTCCTTCGCTTTTGTGTCGGCCGCCGATCGCTGTTTCGCCGGCGCCAATAAAAACGGCGTCCGCTCGTGATGCTCACGAGGGGACGCCGTTGTCCGTTTACTGCCTGGTGTGCCGCTGTTTCGCTTCAAGCGCGGCGAAACACAGCGTTGTGTTTCGTCCGCATGGGCGTGTGCCGCATGCCGTGGCGGCTGCGTTGCCGCCATGAACTCGCCACTGCTCATGCAAGGACCACGCCACCTATCGGCGAAGTGCGCTTCACGCCTTGCCACGCCTCGTGAATCACGCCTTCAACGCTCGCGCTACGCACCGTTCGCGGGCCCGCACCTCGCACGTGCAGGGTGCTGCGTCGCACCATCCATGTGCCTCGCTGCATCAAAACGCGTCGTGCGCCCGCCGTGCCGCAGCCGCGTGCCATCCACCGCAAAGCCCCACGCCACGGCCTCGTCGCGGGCATTTCCACACAACTGGCACAGGCTTTGCATTAAGCCTTCCCATCGGATCAACGTGGATCCGGCGCGAGTGCAACACAAAGTACTCGCTGCACGACAGGTCAGGACAACGGCGTCCCCCGAATTCAGTCATCGACTGGGTTCGCGGGACGCCGTTTTTATTTCCGGAATTCGTTTTCGCCACATGCCATACGGCGTCGCTCGCAACCCAGCACATTGAGGAAACCGCGGTCATGAAAATCATCGTTATCGGTCACGGGATGGTCGGTCACAAACTGGTCGAGTGCCTCGCACACGACGCCGCGCACGGCCTCGACATCACCGTGCTGTGTGAAGAATCGCGTCCGGCCTACGACCGCGTGCACCTGTCCGAGTTTTTCGCGGGCAAGACGGCGGACGATCTGTCGCTGGTCGAGCCGGGCTTCTTCGAGCGCCAGAACGTGTTGCTCAAGCTGAACGCGAAGGCCGTGGCGATCGATCGCGATGCGCGCACCGTGACGGTATCGACGGGCGAAACGTTGCCTTATGACAAGCTGGTCTTCGCCACCGGCTCCTATCCATTCGTGCCGCCCGTGCCGGGCCGCGAGCGCGCCGATTGCTTCGTGTACCGAACCATCGACGACCTCGAAGCGATGCGCGAATGCGGCGCGCGCTCGAAAACGGGTACGGTGGTCGGCGGCGGACTGCTCGGTCTCGAATGCGCGAAGGCGCTGCGCGACCTGGGCCTGCAAACGCACGTGGTCGAATTCGCGCCGCGACTGATGGCCGTACAGGTGGACGACGGCGGCGGCCGTGTGCTGCGCGGCAAGATCGAAGAACTGGGCGTGACGGTGCATACGCAGAAGAACACCACGGCGATCGTCGACGGCGAAGCGGGCACGCACCGCATGCAGTTCGCGGACGGCAGCCACCTCGACACCGACATGATCGTGTTCTCCGCGGGCATCCGTCCGCGTGACGACCTGGCGCGCGATAGTGGCCTGACGCTCGGCCCGCGCGGTGGCATCGTGATCGACAACGCGTGCCGCACGAGCGATCCGCACATCTATGCAATCGGTGAATGCGCGCTGTGGAACGGCCAGTTGTTCGGCCTCGTGGCGCCGGGTTATGACATGGCTCGCGCGGTGGCGAAGCAATTGCTCGGCGACACGGCCGAATTTGCCGGCGCCGACATGAGCACCAAGCTCAAGCTGATGGGCGTGGACGTGGCGAGCATCGGCGACGCGCACGGCAACACGCCGGGCAGCCGCGCCTACCAGTTCAGCGACGAACGCAAGCAGGTCTACAAGAAGCTGGTGGTGTCCGAGTGCGGCAAATATCTGCTCGGCGGCGTGATGGTGGGCGATGCCGGCGAATACGGCACGCTGTTGCAGATGATGTTGAACCGCATCGAGTTGCCTGCATCGCCTGAATTCCTGATCTTGCCGGCGGCCGACGGCAATGCGAAACCCGCGCTGGGAGTGGACGCGTTGCCCGCAAGCGCGCAGATCTGCTCGTGCAACAACGTCTCGAAGGGCGAGTTGTGCGCCGCCGTTTGTGCCGGCGCGACCGACATCGGCGCTTTGAAATGCGCGACGACCGCCGGCACCTCGTGCGGCGGTTGCGTGCCGCTCGTCACGCAGGTGATGAAGGCCGAGATGAAGAAGCAGGGCCTCGCGGTCAACAACCACGTCTGCGAACACTTCGCGTATTCGCGCCAGGAGCTGTATCACATCGTGCGTGTGGAAGGCGTGCGCAGCTTCGGCGACCTGCTCGCCAAGCACGGTCACGGCCTCGGCTGCGATATCTGCAAGCCGGTGGTGGCGAGCGTGCTCGCGTCGTGCTGGAACGAGTTCGTGCTGAAGAAGGAGCACGCCTCGCTGCAGGACACCAACGATTACTACCTCGCCAACATTCAACGCGACGGCACGTACTCAGTCGTGCCGCGCATGGCGGGCGGCGAAGTCACGCCCGACGGTTTGATCGCGGTCGGCCAGGTGGCGAAGAAATACGGCCTCTACACGAAGATCACCGGCGGTCAGCGCGTCGATCTGTTCGGTGCGCGCGTCGAACAACTGCCGCTCATCTGGGAAGAACTGATCGCCGCCGGTTTCGAGTCCGGCCACGCCTACGGCAAGTCGCTGCGCACCGTGAAGTCGTGTGTCGGTTCGACGTGGTGCCGCTACGGCGTCGGCGATTCGGTGGGTCTCGCGGTCGAGATCGAGAACCGCTACAAGGGCCTGCGCACGCCGCACAAGATCAAGTTCGGCGTATCGGGCTGCACGCGCGAATGCGCGGAAGCGCAGGGCAAGGACGTCGGCATCATCGCGACCGAGAGGGGCTGGAATCTCTATGTGTGCGGCAACGGCGGCATGAAACCGCGCCACGCCGAACTGCTCGCGTCGGACCTCGATAAGGAGACGCTGGTGCGCTACATCGACCGTTTCCTGATGTTCTACGTGCGCACCGCGGACCGTCTGCAACGCACCAGCGTGTGGCGCGAGAGCCTCGAAGGCGGCCTCGACTATCTGATCGACGTGGTCGTCAACGATCGCCTCGGCGTGGCCGACGAACTCGAGTCGGAGATGCAGCACGTGGTCGACACCTACGAATGCGAATGGAAGAAGGCTGTCACCGATCCCGAAACGCGCAAGCGCTTCCGTCACTTCGTCAACAGCGGCGAGTCGGACAGCAACGTCGCCTTCGTCGAGGAGCGTGGCCAGATCCGGCCGGCCACGCCCGCCGAGCGGCGCTCGAAGCTCGCCGCGATTCCCGTTGTCGTCGAAACCGTTTGATTGAACCGCACCATTCACCGAGGACTTCCGTCATGAACAACGATCGCCTGCCACGCTCCTGGACGCCGGTTTGCCCGCTCGACGACATCGTGCCCAACACGGGTGTTTGCGCGCTCGTCAACGGCGAACAGGTCGCGGTTTTTCACGTGAACAAGGGTGACGCGGACTCCATCGTGTACGCGATCGAGAACTTCGATCCGGGCTCGCAGGCGGCGGTGCTCTCGCGCGGATTGATCGGCAGCCTCGGCGAACGCATCGTAGTCGCCTCGCCGATCTACAAGCATCACTTCGATCTGCGCACGGGAGAGTGCCTCGAAACACCGGCGCATTCCGTCGGCGCGTTCGCCGCGCGGGTGGAAAACGGCCAGGTGTGGGTCGCGGTTTGAGCCGCTGAATTCTTTTTTAACGACGTCGCCCGCCCATGTCCTCCACTAGCGTAAAAACCGTGTGCCCATACTGCGGCGTTGGCTGCGGCATGGTGCTGCACGTCGAGGACGGCCAGGTCGTGAAAATCTCCGGCGACAAGGAGCACCCGGCCAACTTCGGACGGCTGTGCACGAAGGGTCAGTCGGCGCATGTCGCATTGCGCAAGTCGGGGCGTCTCGAAGGCGCGTTCGTGCGTCATGCGCGCGGCCAGGACCCCGCGCCGCTGCCGATGGCGCAGGCGATCAGCACCACGGCCGCGCGTCTGCGCGGTTTGCTCGACGAACATGGGCCGGATGCGCTGTCGTTCTATGTCTCCGGCCAGATGTCGATCGAGGCGCAGTACCTGATCAACAAGCTCGCCAAAGGCTTTGTCGGCACCAACAACATCGAATCGAATTCGCGCTTGTGCATGGCGAGCGCGGGCAGCGGCTACAAACTCTCGCTCGGTGCGGACGGGCCGCCGGGATCGTACGAAGACATCGATCACGCCGACCTGTTCTTCGTGATCGGCGCGAATATGGCCGACTGTCACCCGATTCTGTTCCTGCGCATGATGGATCGCGTGAAGGCCGGCGCCAAACTGATCGTCGTCGATCCACGCCGCAACACGACCGCGGAGAAGGCCGATCTCTTCATGCAGATCAAGCCGGGCACCGATCTCGCGTTGCTCAACGGCCTGCTGCATCTGTTGCACGAAAACGGCCATACGGATGCCACTTTTATCGCAGAGGCTACCGAAGGCTGGGATGCGATGCCCGCGTTTCTCGCCGACTACACGCCGGAGAATGTCGCGCGGATCACCGGCCTCGCCGTCGAAGAGATCCGCGAGGCCGCGCGGATGATCGGCACCGCCCGCGAGTGGATCAGCTGCTGGACCATGGGCCTGAATCAGAGCACGCACGGCACCTGGCACACCAACGCAATCTGTAACCTGCATCTGGCGACGGGCAAAATTTGCCGGCGCGGCAGCGGGCCGTTTTCGCTGACGGGCCAGCCCAACGCGATGGGCGGCCGCGAGATGGGTTACATGGGGCCGGGCTTGCCGGGTCAGCGTTCGGTGCTGGTCGAAGAAGACCGTGCCTTTGTCGAAGACCTGTGGTGCATTCCGAAGGGCTCCCTCAAGTCCCAGGTCGGCAACGGCACGATCGATATGTTCACGCGCATGGCCGCGGGCGAGATCAAGGCGTGCTGGATCATCTGCACGAATCCGGTGGCGAGCGTGGCGAATCGTCAGAACGTGATCGACGGATTGAGCGCGGCGCAGCTCGTGATCGCGCAGGACGCGTTCCTCGATACCGAGACCAACCGCTACGCCGACGTGCTCTTGCCCGGCGCGCTGTGGGCTGAAGCCGAAGGCGTGATGATCAACTCCGAGCGCAATCTCACGCTCATGCAAAAGGGCATCGAGCCGCCGGGCGCCGCGTTGCCGGACTGGCAGATCATCGCGCGCGTTGCGTGTGAGATGGGTTTTGCCGATGCCTTCACTTACGCGAACGCCGAGGAAGTTTTCGCGGAGATCACCTGCGCGTCGAATCCGAAAACCGGCTACGACCTGCGCGGCGCGAGCCACCGCCGTTTGAAGGAAACGCCGTTGCAATGGCCGCTTGCATCGGCTGATTCAGCCGAACGCAATCCGGTTCGCTACCTCAACGACGGCGTGAGCCAGACGCTCAAGGAACGGCCGGACGGCAGCCGTCCGCGGCTCGTGTTTCCGACGGCGAGCGGCAAGGCGATGTTCTTCGCGCGCGCCTACGCGGCGCCGGCTGAATTGCCGGACCGTGAATTTCCGATCGTGCTGAATACAGGCCGCCTGCAGCATCAATGGCACACGATGACCAAGACCGGCAAGGTCGCGATGCTCAACAAGCTGAACCCCGGCCCGTTCGTCGAGATTCATCCCGAAGATGCCGCCACGCTCGGCATCAAGGCAAAAGACTCTGTGGAGATTCGTTCGCGCCGCGGCCGCGCGGTGTTGCCGGCTGTCGTGACCGAACGCGTGAGTGCGGGCCACTGCTTCGCGCCGATGCACTGGAACGACGTATTCGGCGACGACCTGTGCATCAACGCCGTGACGAGCGACGCCATCGACCCGGTCTCGCAGCAGCCCGAACTCAAGTTCTGCGCGGTTGCGTTGAGCCCTGTAGTAGCCGAGCGCGTCGAGCCTTTACTGAATGACGGCGATGCATCGCACACCGATGCATCCGTTGTGGTTGCCGCAAGCGCCGAGCCGGCCAACCTCTCGGCCAACAGCGTATCGGCAAGCGCCGAGGATCTGGATATGCCCCGTATCGATGCACTCACCAGCCTGTTGCAGTTGCCGCCGACACCCGTGCCTTCGTTTACCGATCAGGAGCGCGTCTATCTGGCCGGCTTCGTGAATGGACTGCGTTCAGCGGAAGCGCAAGGCATCGACCGCACGCCGGTTCTGCCGGGCAACGCGCCCTTCGATACGACGAGCCGCCTTTACGTCGACGGTTTGCTGGCCGGTCTCTATAGCCGCAGCGCGACGGTTCCCAACGTGGCGACCGTCACGCTTGCAATGCCGCATGCAGAGCCATCGCAAGCATCCGGCGTGCGGATCGTGCGCGCGCGGCCGAAGGTCACGCTGCTGTGGGCCTCGCAAACCGGCAACACCGAATCGCTGACCGAAGCCTATGCAACCCGTCTGATGGAGTCGGGCTTTGAAATCCGCACGTCGTGCATGGCGGACTATCAGGCCGCGACACTCGCCAAAGCCCAATACGTGCTGCTGATGACGAGTACCTTCGGCGACGGCGACCCGCCTGACAACGCACAAAGTTTGTGGACGCAATTGAGCGGCGAGGGCGCGCCGCGGCTCGACGGCGTGCGTTTCGCGGTGCTCGCGCTCGGCGATCGCAACTACGACCAGTTCTGCGGCCACGGCCGCCGCCTCGATGAGCGGCTCGCCGGGCAAGGCGCGCTGCGCCTGATGGAGCGCGTCGATTGCGATAGCGAGTATCAGGAGAGCGCGGACGCGTGGCTCGAGCGCATCATCGTGCGCATCAAGGAAGAGGATGCCGCTCTGTATGCCGTGCCGCCGGGCGGCATGATCAACGCGGTGGTGCCGGGCACGGTGCCGACCAAAACGCGGCCGGCTGCATCGCGGCTCGTCACCAATCTGCGCCTGAACAAGCAGGGTGCGGCGAAAGATACGCGTTACTTCTCACTGAGCACCGGCGGCTCGGGACTCGAATACGAAGCAGGCGATGCGCTCGGCGTATGGCCGAGCAACTGCCCCGAACTCGTTGACGAATTGATCACGCTGAGCGGCGTGAGCGCGGATGCCGCGGTGAACGTGTCAGGCGTCGGCGAGATGCGTCTTGCGGATGCTCTCGGCAAGCACTACGAGATCGCGCGCCCGAATCCGGATCTGCTCGCGTTCGTCGCCGCGCGCAGCAACAACGGCGCGCTGCGCGATCTGCTGTCGCCTGAGCGCAAGACCGACCTCAAGCAGTGGCTGTGGGGCCAGCAGATCGCCGACGTGCTGCACGAATTTCCAGTGAGCCTCACGGCCGCCGAATTGACCGGCACGCTCAAGCGTTTGCAACCGCGTCTGTATTCGATCGCATCCAGCCCGAAGGCGCATGCGGGGGAAGTGCACCTGACCGTTGCCGCAGTGCGCTACAGCAATGGCCGCCGTCATCGCAAAGGCGTGTCTTCGACGTTTCTCGCCGACCGTGCGGGCGATGTCAACGTGCCCGTGTTCGTGCAGAAGTCCGCACACTTTCGTCCTCCTCATGGTTCGGACACGCCGATGATCATGGTCGGTCCCGGCACCGGCGTTGCACCGTTTCGCGGCTTTCTGCACGAGCGGCGTGCACGTGGAGACACCGGATGCAACTGGCTCTTCTTCGGCGAACAGCACGCCGCCTCTGATTTCTACTATCGCGACGAACTCGAATCGATGCGCGACTGCGGTGTGCTGAACCGGCTCGACGTCGCGTTCTCACGCGATCAGGCGGACAAGGTCTACGTGCAGGACCGCATGCGCGAGCAGGGTGCGCAATTGTGGTCATGGCTCGAAGACGGTGCGCATTTCTACGTATGCGGCGATGCCAACCGGATGGCGAAGGATGTCGACGCGGCGCTCAAGGAAGTGGTGGCCCGACACGGCGGCATGAGCGATGAAAAAGCCCTCGACTACGTGAACCGCCTCGCGCAGGAAAAGCGCTACGCACGCGACGTTTATTGATAGCGGCGCGGTTGTCAGCGCGACGAGCGCGCTCGTCGCCTCGAGGTTTCAAAGAGTACGCAGTACAGCTTCAAAAGACGGAGCCGCATGGCATGGAGGTTGCATGTTTATGCCGGTTTTCAACATCGTGATCATTCCGGTGCGTGGCGCCTGGCGCGATCTGCCGGATAGTCGAAAAATCAGTTTTGTGAGGATATCTGATGAAAAACGTGATGAGCTCCCTAAAGAGTGGGGACTGGCGCGCGCTAGTGGCGTGTTTCCTCTATTTCGACACTGGCTTTACCGTCTGGGTCCTGTATGGACCGCTTGCGCCGTTCATCAGCAAGAGCATCGCGATGACGCCCGCGCAACAAGGTTTGCTGGTCGCGGTGCCGGTGCTCTCCGCCGCGATTCTGCGCGTGACGCTCGGTAACCTGTATCAATCCGCGCACGGCAAGCGCATTGCGCTGATGGGCGTGCTGTTGTCGGCGGTGCCGACCATCGTGTTGCCGTTGATGCCGTCCGTGCCGTCGTACACGGTGCTGCTGGTGCTCGGCGTGTTCCTCGGCGTCGGTGGTGCCAGTTTCGCCGTGGCGCTGCCGATGGCGGGCAGCAACTATCCGCCGAAGGTGCAGGGCCTCGTGTTGGGCCTCGCCGCGGCCGGCAATATCGGCGCGGTGCTCGACGGCTTCCTGTTCCCGCAACTGGCGACGCACTACGGCTGGCAGATGGCCGCCGGCGGCGCACTGCCGTTGCTCGCGATCGCCGCGATCACGCTGTATTTCTGGGCCAACGATTCCGGTGTGAAAACGGGCAGCGTGCTGCGCGCATTCGGCAGTTTCGCGGTGACGCTGGCCGGATTGATCGTGCTGGTGTTGCTGGTCGAAGCCGGCATGTTCGGCTCCGGCAAGACGGGTGTGCTGCTATTGCCGGTGATCGGCGCCCTGCTGGCGATTGCAGTGCTGCCCAAGCGCTATCGCACGGTGCTGACCGAGCGTGACACGTGGGCGATCATGCTGGTGTACAGCATTACGTTCGGTGGTTTCGTCGGCATGTCTTCGTATGTGACGCTGCTTCTGACCAACCTCTATCAGCTCTCGAAGATCGACGCAGGCCTCTTCATGGCGTTGCTCGCCGCGACCGGCGCGATGGTGCGCCCGCTCGGCGGCCTGATCGCCGACAAGGTGTCCGGCGTGCGTGCGCTGACCTTCCTGCTCGGGATCATTTCGCTGTGCGACTTCGTGTTCGCCGCGGTTATGCCTACCGTCGTCGGTGGCATTGCGCTGCTGTTGTGCCTGTATGTGGCCTTCGGTCTCGGCAACGGCGCGACCTTCCAGTTGGTGCCGCATCGCTGGGCGGGCCGCACGGGGTTGATGTCGGGCATCGTCGGTGCCGCAGGCGGCATCGGCGGATTCTATCTGCCTGTCGTGATGGGCATCGCTAAGGAAAGCACGGGCAGCTATCAGATGGGCTTTGCGACGTTCGGCGCGCTGGCGGCATGCGCGTTCGTCGCGATCGTCGCGCTGCGCCGTCCGTGGATGGCGTGGTCGATGCACTCCGGTGTGATGCACGCGCACGCAACGGAGTAACGCAGTAACGCGGACGATCCGGCCTCCACGCTGACGTGGCGGCGCGGATCGCGCGACGGGGCCGATCAAAATCAAAAGAAGTCGACATGAGCATCACGACAGAACGGGTTCACGCACCACCGTCCGACACGGACGTCTCCAGCGAGGTATTGAGCTCGTTGATCAATTTGGCGGGGCGTCAGCGGATGCTTTCGCAGCGCATCGTGTTGAAAGCGATGCTGGCGTTTCAGCAGTTCGACGGCGCGCTGGCGATCGCGCGCGATAACCTGAACACGTTTACCGACAGTCATACGGCGCTGACACAAGGCCGCGATGGTTTGCCCGGCCTGTTTTCGCCAGCGTTGCGCGAGGCATTTCATGGCCGCGAGAATGTGGCCAGGAAGATCGCGGACTTTATCGCGCTGGCTTCGGCAGCGTTGGACGCAATCGGGCGCGCTTCACCGCGCGCGAATGATGCGTTGAATGCTCTGGTCGATTCCGTCGATCCGTTGTTGACCCATCTGCATGGCGTCACGGCTGTCTTCGAACAGGAAAGCCGGCGCATAGCGCGTTTGCAGAAAAAAGAGCAACAGCAGTTGGTCGAACGGATCAAGGCGATCGCGAAAGAAGCGCATATCGTCTCGTTCAACGGTCAGATCGTGGCGAGCCGCTCGCATGTGACCGGCCGCGAGTTCGCCGTGGTGGCCGGCGTGATGACGTCGATCACGAAGGAACTGGAGGCCGTGGTGAGCGCGTTCGTGAAGAAAACGTCGGCGGGATGAGCCACGCAGTGCCGCGTTATTGCCGTATGCTTGGCGTTTTCCGGAACGTCGGGCAAATGTAATGGACAACTGGTGGCACGCGGTGTGGGCAACCGCCCGGGCAGAATTCTCCGATCTCGGCAGCGCGGCTGACGTCACGCAGGTCCTGATGCGCCTCGGACTCGCGCTGATACTCGGCGGCATACTGGGTTTCGAGCGCGAGATGTCACGGCGCGACGCCGGCATGCGCACGCACATGATGGTGTCGGTCGGCGCGGCCTTGTTTGTGGTCGTACCGCTGCAGGCCGGTTTCTCGCAGGACAACATGAGCCGGGTGTTGCAAGGGCTCGTGTCCGGTGTCGGTTTTCTGGGCGCGGGAGCCATCATCAAGCTCAGCGCCGAGCGCGAGGTGCGCGGCCTGACGACGGCGGCGAGCCTGTGGCTGAGCGCGGGCGTCGGCGTGGCGGCGGGGCTCGGTCGCGAGGCCACGGCGATTCTCAGCGTGGCGATCGCGCTTGCCATTCTGTCGAGTGCGCGCCTGTTCAAGAGTCGCGAACAGGAAGAGAAGTAGGAGCGCGGCGGGCTCTCGATCCTACGAAAAACCGCCGTGAAAACATGCAGGCAAATACTTGCATGTTCGCCACGCTGCTCCTAATATGCAGTCGGCAACTACGTTGCATGGGACCGGAGTAAGACGCTAAAGCGCTAAAGCGCCAACTCTGGTCGACAGCGTTGCATGGGACCAGTGTAGGCGCTAAAGCGCCAACTCTGGTCGACAGGAGGCTGCAGATGAACACATCGACCGATCGCATCGAAAAACAGATCCTGCTAAAGGCGCCGCGCTCGCGAGTCTGGCGCGCGTTGTCCAATGCCGAGGAATTCGGCAACTGGTTCGGCGTGAATCTCACCGGCAAACAGTTCGTGGCCGGCCAGTCCGTGCAGGGCAATATTACCTATCCGGGCTACGAGTATCTCGTCATGGACGTGCATGTCGAGCGTGTCGAGCCCGAGCATCACCTGTCGTGGCGCTGGCATCCGGCCGCGGTCGACGTCGCGGTGGACTATTCGCCGGAGCCGACTACCCTGGTCGTCTTCGAACTGATCGAGGTCGAGTCGGGCACCTTGTTGCGCGTAGTCGAGTCGGGCTTCGATCAGCTTCCCGCCGGCCGCCGCGAAGAAGCGTTCCGTATGAATAGCGGCGGGTGGGAAGAACAGATGGCCAACATCGAACAGCATGTCGCCAAGGGTTAAGAAGACGTTTGGCGGAGCGGATCTGAAGGCGTCGGTGCTGCGCGGTTCCGCGCCAATTTTCGCGGCGCTTGGTGATGAGACACGTCTGCGTCTGGTCGCCGTGTTGTGCGCGGGCAGCGCGATGTCGATCGCGCAACTCACTGCGGGAACGGACATCACGCGGCAGTCCGTCACGCAGCATTTGCAGGTGCTCGCCAACGCGGGTCTCGTGCGCGACGTCAAGGTGGGGCGTGAGCGTTTGTGGGCGTTCGAGCCCGCCCATCTCGACGAAGCGCGCCGCGCGCTCGACGCGATCTCGCGGCAGTGGGATCACGCGTTGTCGAGGTTGAAGGCGGCGGTGGAGGAGTGAGGGATGCTGGCGTGGGCGTTCAGAAAAACCGCGTCGTATACGGGACGTGAACAAAGAAAAAATCTGAACACTTCAGCGAGGCTGGCACCGCTACAACACTCCATGCGCGCCAGCCCCTACCGCTCAAAACTTATGCCGCAGCGCAACCCGAACGGCGACCTGCGTGCCCGCCGCCGACGGCGCCTGCACACCCGGGCATTTTGCGTTTCAAGATGTTCGACCGGGAGGTGAGGCGCGGCGGCGCGATGTTCCGGTATTTTACTGGTTTGCCTGCGCGGAGCGTTGCCTGTGATGCGCCGCGCAGGCCACACTTCATCAATAAGCAATACAGATCGACTTGCTCTCCGTATAGGAGTCGATGATCGCCTTGCCGTGTTCGCGGCCGATGCCGGACGCCTTGAAGCCGCCGAACGGCATGGCCGGGTCGACCATGTTGTGCGTGTTGACCCATACCGTTCCGGCCTCGATGCCATCCACGAGCCGCAGCGCCTTGTCGAGCTGGTTGGTCCAGACGCTCGCGCCAAGTCCGTACTCGGACGCGTTCGCCTGAGCCAGCACTTCATCGAGGTCGTCATAGGGCATGGCGACCAGCACGGGACCGAACACCTCTTCCCTGACGACGGAGAGCGGCTTGCAGGTCGGATTGGCGATCACGGTCGGACGCACGAAGTAGCCGTCGCTTTCCACACGCGCATCGCGTGACAGGATCTCGCCGCCTTCGTCCTTGCCTTGGGCGATCATGCCCGCCACCTTGTCGCGGTGCCGCGCGGAGACCATTGGGCCCATCTGCGTCGCCGCGTCGAAACCGGAGCCGAGCGTGATGCCGTCGGCGACGGCGGCAATGCCTTGCACGACTTCGTCATAGATGGAGCGCGCGACATAAAGGCGCGAGCCCGCCGTGCAAACCTGGCCGTGGTTGAAGAAGATCGCGCCGGCCGCGCCTTCGATCGCCTTGCGCGGGTCGCAGTCGTCGAGCACGATCACCGGGCTCTTGCCACCCAATTCGAGCGACGCGCGCTTCAGATCGTCAGCGCATTGACGGCCGATGATGCGCCCGACCTCGGTCGATCCGGTGAACGTGACCTTGTTCACCAGCGGATGCCGCACGAGCGCCGCGCCGGCGGTTTCGCCACGGCCGGTGACCACGTTGAACACGCCGGCGGGGAAACCCGCTTCGTGCGCGAGTTCGGCGAGACGGATGGCCGTCAGCGGAGTCTCTTCGGCGGGTTTGAGCACTACGGTGCAACCGCAGGCCAGCGCCGGGGCGATTTTCCATACCGCCATCAGCAGCGGAAAATTCCACGGCACGATCGCGGCGACCACGCCGGCCGGCACGCGTTTGGTCGACGCGTTGTAGCGCGTGCCAGGCGGGAAGGGAATCGATAGATCGAACGTGGTGCCTTCGATCTTGGTCGCCCAGCCGGCCATATAACGCAGCCATTGGACGCTGCCCGCCACTTCCAGCATCTTCGAGAAGCCGATCAGCTTGCCTTGATTCAGCGTTTCCAGCGTGGCGAGTTCGTCGCTGTGCCGCTCGACGAGGTCGGCCAGTTTGAGCAGCAGTCCCTCGCGGACGGCGGGCGGCATTCTGCGCCATGCATCGGATTCGAAGGCCGCCTTCGAGGTTCTGACCGCGTGATCGATATCGGCTTCCGAGGCGTCAGGGATCTGCGCGATTTCTTCGGCGGTGGCGGGGTTGAAGACCGGAAAGGTTTCGCCCGCGGCACTGCCGGTTTTTTCGCCGTTGATGAACATGGTGTGCGGCAGCGCGGCCGCTAGCTTGTGTTCGGTCATGGTGGTTCGTCTCCGTTGGGGTTGAGTGGCCGTGGCGCTAGCCGGAAGGGTTCGTCTGACGGCGGTATGGGTGCGGATGCACATGTCGTTTTAGCCGCCATTGCGTTGCCAATGACGCGGCGCAGATCACGTTCGCCGCCGCGCTTGACGCGTACAGCACGACAAATCCATCGCCGAAAAAGTAAGGTGTGGTCGATAACGCCGCGCCCAACACCATGCCGATGTGATGCGCGACGCCGGGGCAGCTCGCGCTCAATACGCTGTTCGAGTTGCCGCGCAAGTTCACGAGTGTCGCGATCGTGAGGCAGTCGAGCACCAGGAAGATCGCTGCCACCAGCGGCGCGAGCGCGGGATTGTCGTTCGCCGCGAGCGTGCCGATCAGCGCCGCACGCGTGACGTACAACGCCATCAGCATGCGATTGCCGCGCTGGCGCTCAGCGATGAATGCCAGCGCGCAGACCGCGGCAAGCGAAAGCGCGATGTGCCAGAACGGCTGCGCGCCGCTCACGCCGCAAATCGCAAAGAGCTGGAAGCGGGCGAGACTGCCGCTCGACAGTCCCGCAAGCAAGGCGAGCAGAGCCGTTGCGCCTGGAGGAGTCGCCGCCTTGACCGAGCCGGGGTCGTGCGTGTTGCTGCGATCCACGTCGTGAGGCGATTCGGCGTTGGCGCGCAACCGGTGGAACAACATGCCGACGCCCGTCGCGATCATCAGCACGGCAATTGCGATGCCGTGCGCTGAAGCATTCAGGTACGCCGGCACGCTGTTCATTGCGCTGATCGTCACGATGAGCGTCGCGGCGCTTGTCAGCATGGTGGCATGGCCCGACGAGCGCGACATCAGCAGCGGCACGCTCATCATGGCCGCCAGCATTAGCGCGCTCATCCACAGCGCGGTGGCGTGCCTACTGAGGTCGGCCTGCATCAACAGCGCCGCACCGCCGCTCGCGAGGCACACACATGCCGCACTCGCACACAGCATGCTCGGCAAAGCGGCATGCCGTGCACGAGGCATGACCGGATCAGTGCTTGCAGCAGCCATGATCCGTGGGCTTGCCGTCTTCGACGCTGTTCAGATCACGCTCGGCCGGCAAGTCCATGGTCGGATTGCCCGAGAAGAAGTTGTTCGGCTTGAGCATGAAGCCGGCGTACTCCACCGGCATTACCGGAAAGTCCTCGGGCTTGCACACGTGCGTGTGGCCGAAGCTGTGCCACAGCACGACGTCTTCATTTTCGATGTTGCGGTTCGCCTCGATATAGCGCGGCAAGCCGTCGCCGCCCGAATGCTGATTCGGATAATCGCCGCTCGCATAGCGCTCGGCCGGATCGAACGGCGTGACCCACACGTGACGCGTGGCAAAGCCGCCGCGCTGGCGCACCTTCGAACGCTCGTCGGCCAGCATCAGCGGCGAGTCGTTCACGACCAGCTTGTAGCCTGGATTCGCGCCCACGGCATTCGTCACGTTCGGGTTGCTGATCTTCCAGTAGCGGCCCGTGCTGCCGTTTGCCAAACGTGCGGCTTCGCTTTCCGTTTTCAACACGCGTTTGGTCGTGTCGAACACATTGCCGTACGGATTGTTCTCGCCCATCGGACGCGGCACGAATTCATGTTCAGTCACCGTGTTGCGCTCGCCGTCCACCATCATGTGCATGCGCGCGTTGAAGAAGTGCTGGTGCGTCGGGCCGCCGAGGTTCTCCGTGATCATGCCGCCCCACGGATAAGTGTCGCCGTCGGCCACCGCCGAGGTCTGCACGATGCCGGTCAGCTTGCATTCGAGCTGGATCGTGCCGTCCTGATACAAATACCAGTAGAAGCCGTAGTCGTAGTTGCCGACTGTCGCGAAGAACGAAATCACGAGACGTCGCGAGCGGCGCATTTCGAATACGCCGGTGCGGAATTCATAGTGTTTCCACAGCGTGCCGTAGTCTTCTTCGTGCATACAGACGGCGTTCTTCATCACGAACGCGTTGCCGAAATCGTCGGCGGACGGAATGTCGAAATAGCGGATCGTGCCGAGGCAATCGCAACCGAGTTCGAGCTGGTTCGCCAGTTTGCCGAGGCCGTATTCGCCCGCGTCGAACGCGCTTTTCCAGTAGTGGTTGGTGCTCGGGTCGGAGTAGGGCACGCACATTTCCGTGACGCTTGCACGGTAGATGATCGGACGCGTGCTCTTGCCGTCGTCCCACGACAGCTGATGCAGCACCAGCCCTTCGCGCGGCGTGAAGCCGACGCGGAAGTTCCAGTTCTGCCAGTTTACGTGCCAGCCGTCGATCGTGAAGCTCGGGCCGTCGGGCTGATTGATCGACAGTGGTTTGAGTGTGCCGCGCGGTTCGCCGAGACTCGGCGTGTCGTAATTGTGCTTGGCGCGCGGAATCGGAATGATGCGGCCGTCGTCCACCAGTTCGATCACTTTCTTTTCGAGCAGATCGACCACGGCGAGCACGCCTTCGATCGGATGCGCGTAGCCGTTGTCGGTCAAGGTCTCGCGGTAGTAGCTCACGCAACGCACCAGACGCCGGCCGTTTTCGTTCTCGCGATCGAAACAGCCTGCCGAGAACGGATCGACCTGCACGCGTTCCAGATCTTTTTCGCTGAGGCCGCGCTTCATGACGGCCACGCGCCATGCTTCATCGCTCTTGACGATCTGTTCCGCGTTCATGAAGTCGTCGATCATGATGGGCGGCTGACCGTAGGGCGCCGCGCCGAACGGCATGACACGGCGCGCGGCAATTTTCTTTTCTCTCAGGTCCACCTCGAATTCGAGCGTCGCGCCATTCGACCGATCGATTGCGAGCACGAAGGCCATGCGCGAAAAATACTCGCCGGTCTTGAACGCCACCACTTCGGCCTTCGGCGGCTCGCGCAATTCGACCATCGGAAAACGCGCGTGCGAGTCGAGTTTTTCCGCGGCTTTCACGAGATCGCACGCGAGCTGCATTTCTGCGCCGCTCAGCGGATCGAGCGGATGAACGGGGGCGTGAGCGGCTTTCGTGGCATTCGTGTTCATAAGATTCCCGTAAGGAGTTGCTGGACCGGACAGCGTGCTCGCGAGGTGAGTGAGGCGCGCCGAACGCTGAGTCGATGGCAAATCGTAGGAACCCAATAATATTTTCGCGCTTGCTTATCGCGCCAAATGAACGATAAAGTGCGCCAAGAGGACTGACTCGAGCAACACATCAGCGAAGACTGGAGAGGAGACGCTCAGCATGAAAAAAGTCACGCTCAATGGCAGTTTCCCGATGATCCGCGCCGCGGTCATGGGGCCGGTTGTGCGCGCACTCGATGCATCGGGCGCGCAATGCGACGCGCTGCTGGAGGAGTTCGGCATGAGCCGCAAGCTCCTGTCGAATCCGTATGAAATCCTGCCGCTGACGCGTTATGTGACGGCGTTCGAGCGTGCCGCCGAGGTGCTCGGCGAGCCTGCGCTCGGCTTGCGCCTCGGCAGTGAATTGCAATTGACGGAACTCGGTCCGGCGGGGCTCGTGTTTCTGTCGTCACCGACTTTGAACGCGGCCATGCGCAAGTTCTCACTCGCGCTTGCGTCGTGGCAAAACACCACGACCTGCGAGTTGCTGCGCGACGACGAATGGCCGATCTGGACCTACCAGATCGCCAGTCCGCAAATCTGGCCGCGCCGGCAGGATGCGGAGTACAGCCTCTCGACCATGTGTCACATGGTCCGGCTCGTGCGCGGCGCGGCGTGGAATCCGGTCGAAGTGCATTTCGAACATGCCGCGCCTGCGGATCTCAAACCGTATGCGCGCATCTTTCGTGTGCCGGTGCGCTTTCAGCAGCCTTTCAATGGTGTGATTCTGCGTCCTCAGGATCTCGACGCTTCGCTCAAAAGTGCCGACACGCAGATGGCGCGCATGATGGAGCGCCACGCCACCGATCTGATCGCGCGCGATGCGATGCCGCACAGCATCGTCGAGCAGGTTCGCGATCTGGTGACGCGCCGGCTCGCGCACGAAAAGCTGATCGTCGCCGACATCGCGAAGGATCTCGGTCTCTCGCATCGCTCGTTGCAACGGCACCTCGCGCAGGAGGGCACGTCGGTGCGGCAGATTGTGCGCGAGGAGCGGCAGCGCAGTGTCGAAGGTTTGCTCGAACGGGAAGAACTCACCAATGCGGCGATCGCACGCGCCGTCGGTTATGCCGATGCCACTGTTTTGTGGCGTGCCACGCGCAGCTGGAAAAAGAATAACGCATGACGTCAGCGCATTTTCTTTCACTATGAAAGTATCGCGTGGCTTTATCCGTGACGCGCGAGAATAGTTCAAATTCCTAAGTATTCGCTGCAAACCGCTGAATTTTGGCTTCCGCGTGCATTGGCGCAAATTATCGAAAATTTGGCGCGCTTCGCGAAGTCGCTTTATTTTTTAGCTACCTACCATGCGCTCACACCGAAGCTTCGGAGATCGGTCAACCGAGCGCCTGGATCAGCAGTGCGGGGTTCAGGCGAGTCCCAGACTAGCCAACACAAAAGAGGCAGCGATGAGTGAACCCTATTCTCCGACCCGAGCGGTCGACGCGGAGAACCCCGTGGAGTTGAAAGGCAATACGCTGGGCTTATGGCAGATCGTGTTCCTCGTGATTTCGGCGGCGGCGCCGCTGACCGGCATGCTCGGCGCGGTGCCGCCCGCGATCAGTCTGGGCAACGGCGCGGGCATTCCGGGCGCGTTCGTGATTGCCGGCGTGGTGCTGCTGATTTTCAGCGTCGGCTTTGCGTCGATGAGCCGGCACGTGGTGCGGGCCGGCGCGTTTTACGCGTACATTACCGCTGGACTCGGACGGCCGTTAGGCATGGCGGGGGCACTCGTCGCGCTGATGTCGTACACGTTCATCCAGATCGCGCTGTACGGATTGTTTGGCTTCTTCTGCACGGTGATCCTCTCGCCGCTCTTGCATACCGCGTTGCCCTGGTACGGGTATTCGCTGATCTGCGTGGCCGTGGTGCAATTCACCGGCATCCGCGGCATCGATCTGAATAGCCGGCTGCTCGGCGTGCTGATGTGTCTCGAACTGGGCATTCTGCTGGTGCTTGCGATCGCGATCGTCGTGCACGGCGGTGGACCGAACGGCCTCACACTCGCGCCGTTCACGCCGCAGCATGTGTTCAGCGGCCACCTCGGCATTGCGGTGATGTTCGCCTTTGCCTCGTTCATTGGCTTCGAAGCGACCGCGATCTACGGCAAGGAATGCCGCGATCCGAAGGTGACGGTGCCGCGCGCCACGTACGTATCCGTGATGCTGATTCTCGTGTTCTTCGCGTTCGTCACGTGGACGATCGTCTGCGCGTACGGCATCGCCGATGTGGTCACGGTCGCGACCAAACAGCCCGGCGATTTCTGGTTCATTCAGTCCGGCAAATATCTGGGCGGCGCGGTGACGACGGTAATGAGTTTCCTGCTGCTCAGCAGTATCTTCGCGAGCCTCCTGTCGTTTCATAACACGCTGGTGCGTTATATCCATGCGCTGAGTCTTGAAGGCATCCTGCCGCAAGCGCTGAACCGTGTGCATGAGAAATACCGTTCGCCGTATGTGGCGAGCTATCTGCAGACGCTCTCCGTGTGCGTGCTGCTCGGTTTTTTCATCGCGGCGGGCAGCGACGTGTTCAACATCGTGTTCAGCTGGAGTTCGGCGCTCGGCACGATCGGCATTGTGATGTTGCAGGCGGTGACCAGTTTTTCGGTGATCGCGTTCTTCCGCAAGACGCGCAAGGACACACGCGTATGGCACTCGTTCGCCGCGCCGCTGGCGGGTGGTTTGGGCCTGCTGTATATCGGTGTGATTCTGGTGCGCAACCTCGATGCGCTCAGCGGCTCCGATAGTCCGATCGTCAAATCCTTTCCCTGGATCGTGTTCACGGTCGCGCTTGTCGGCGTGGTGATCGGTCTCATCCTGCGCAAGAAGCGCCCGGATATCTACGCACGCTTCGGTCAGTAAGCGAACCGCGCGACAACCACCTACCTCACTTCTCGACAAGACAATCATGGCAGACACTTTCGTCAAGCGCTCGGCGCTTGCGCTGGCCGCGTTCGGCCTTTCGATGGGCGCGCACGCGCAATCCTCGGTGACGCTTTACGGCACGGTCGACGCCGGCCTCGTCTACACGAGCAATCAGCAGACGACGCTCGCCGACGGCAGCACCAACGGACACGCGAACTATCAACTGGCGGGCGGCAACCTGGTGCCGTCGCGCTGGGGCTTGATGGGCACGGAGGATATCGGCGGCGGCACGACGGTCAACTTCGCACTGGAGAACAGCTTTCTGATCGGCAGCGGTGTGATGCTGCAATCGAATACGCTGTTCAATCGCAATGCGTGGGTCGGTGTGAACAACTCGACGTATGGCGCGCTGACGTTCGGCCGTCAATACGATCCGTTCTCGGACTACATGGGTGCGTATGCATCGAGTAATAACTGGGCGACGCTGTACGGTTCGCATTTCGGCGACGTCGATAACTTGAATGAGGCGTTCAACTTCAACAATTCGATCAAGTACATTAGTCCGAGCTTCGGCGGATTGACGGTTGGGGGATTGTTCAGCCTTGGCGGCGTAGCGGGGAATTTTTCGCAGAACAAGGGGTGGGCGCTAGCGGCGAATTACGCGCAGGGTCCGTTGTCGCTGAGCGCGGGATATCTGGAGTTGAATCAGCCATTGCAGGCGGCGTTGGGGGGTACAAATGGCTATATCGGCGACTTCAGTTGTGCGAATGCGGACGCGTCGTATTGTCTGTTGCAGGATGCGAGCAAGGTGCGGATTTTTGGGGCAGGGGGGTCGTATTCGTTCGGCAAGGCGAATGTGGCGCTGACGTATACGCATACGCGGTTGTCGCAGAGTCAGTACTTTGCTAGTGCGGCCCGGCCTGGTGGCGCTGATGTGTCGTTCGATATTGCCGAGTTGAATACCACCTATGCGGTTGCGCCGGATTTGCAGCTTGGGTTGGCTTATGTTTTCAATGATGTCAAGCCGGGTGGGAGTGGGTCGACCCGGGTGCATCAGATTAATCTCGGGGCGGTGTATAGCCTGTCGAAGCGCACGGCTGTTTATGCTGTGGCGATTGGGCAGAAGTCTTCTGGAGCTGGGTTAGGGGTTGATCCCGTGACCGGGGGGACGGAGAACCTGGCGCAGATTCCCAATGTGGTTAATTCGGATTCGGATCGGCAGGTTTCTGTGGTTTTGGGATTGCGGCATAATTTTTGAGTCCGGGTTTTTGGGGTGCTTGATTTGGCTGTGTTCTTTGGGTATTGGCGTTGCCTTGAGTTCATGTCGGTCTATTAGCGTTGCCCCTGTGCGGGGAATTTGTATAGCTCACACAGGTGTACTAGAGTCTACTTCGTCAATGAAATCAGCGGCTTAGGTCCATGGAAGTACATGGAAATAAACCGGAGTCTACCGCGGTCCCAGTCAACGATTAGTCAATGACCGCGCAGACTGATTAACCAGAAACGAGGCTTGACCATGGCAAAGCAGCGCATCAACCGCGAACTCGTTCGCCGGCTTCAGGACGAGAACCGCCTCAAACCCAAACTGCGTGAAGTGTACGACGATGCGATCACTGGCTTCGGTGTTCGCATCACGCCGAAGGGTACCGTCAGTTTTCTCTATCGCTGGACTCAGCCCGATGGCTCGCAGACCCGCAAAACGATTGCCGTGATGGCGAGCGAGGCGGACGTGAAGAAAGCACGCGAACAGGTACTCGAGGAAATCCGTCGACTCGATCACATCCGCGACACGCCAGCGCTGCGCGTACTGAAACACGAACGCCGGCTCGCGGACCGCAAATCTAATGCGATGCCGACCGTTGGTGAATTTCTGGACGGCGATTATCGCGAATACTGGCTCGGCATCACGCGAAGCGAGACGCCCGAGCAGAATCTGAAAAACATTCGCCGCGACTTTGCGGACCTGATGGACAAGCGTCTCGATGAAGTCACGCGCCCAATGATCAAGCGCTGGATCGAGAAACGGGTTGCGGCGAAGCACAAGCCGACTGCAATCAATCGTACGCTCGGCTCGATTGGCGGGCTGTTCTCTCACGCGGTCGAGCATGAAAAGATCGACATGAACCCATGCGCGAGGCTGCGGCAGAAGATCGACCCCGAAGAAACCGACAAGCTCGGCCGTGAACTGACAGTCGATGAGGAGCAGCGACTGCGCGACACGCTCGACGCACGCGAAACGGCCATCCGCGAACTCGCCGCCGCGCCCGGTCGCCGCAACGCCCGCAAACTAGCCGACCTGCCCGGCGACTATCACACGTATGTCGATCACGTTAAACCCGCGATCCTGCTCGCGATCAATACAGGAATGCGCCGCTCGGAACTGCTGCGCCTCCGCTGGACATCGATCAACTGGGCGGCAAGGACCCTCACAGTCGAGCCGTGGACGACCAAGGTCAAACGCCGGCGCGTGCTACCACTTAACAATGAGGCTCTTTCCGTGCTCAAGGCCTGGCGGCGTCAGACAAAGTTCGAGTTTGTCTTCACAAACGAGGTAGGCGAGAGGCTGACTGCTGTGCGCGACTGGGGGAGGATCAGAAAGGTCGCAAAGATCGAAGATTTCCGCTTTATGGACACGCGCCACCATACCGCCACCAGAATGATCAACGAAGGTGTGCCTGAATATCACGTCCAAAAGATTCTCGGCCACACCGACAGCCGCATGACGCAGCGCTACCTGAAAGCGCGCGAAGCGAAGCTTCAGGAAGCGCTGGCGGTTCTCGACCGGCCACGTGTATCGGCCCAAGTGGCCGAGGCTGCCTGACACGAATGTGGGTATCCAAAACAACAATAGGCAAGTGTCCTAGCGCGCTTTGCTTCGACTTTCGACCTTTTCGGTAATCAGGGTCCCTTGCGGGCCCTGTATTTAAATTCAAAGAATCGCGAGTTCTTCGTCAGGCGGGAACCGGCCTTTGATAACCGAGCCGGGAGGTGGCTGAGTAAATACCGCGTGAGCCAAAATACCTGGTGCGTCCGCCGTCAACTTCGCGGAAAACCCATCTGCAGTTACCTGCGCAAGATAGTAATGGTCTCCGGTCTGGTACACGTACTTACCCTCAAGTAGAAGCTTTGCACCGTTTGAAGAATGCAGTTTGTTATGTGACGATTCGGTTGATACGAGGCCAATTAGCGCAGCCAGATTGAACTGATGCTCGGCCGGGAAGTACCGTGGCGAAGTGATGAACCTGAGATGGTGAGTGACAGACGACTGGTCGGCGCGACGAATGAACGACGACTGATACAAGAGCATCGCGTCGACACCTGGATCTGACTCGGCATCATTTAGCAATTCCCTCGCATACGTTTCGATATCGTTTAAAGTGGCTGTAGGGTGCAGCTTCATGAAAACAACGTTAGCCGTGCGCTCTGAACGCGTTGCATGCTTTCGCAAGTTCGTCGTGGCTTTGTAGACTTTATCGATAAAATTTTTCTGCTCGTTCTTGTGGTGGGGGGAAATCGCAATGAACGTGTCCGAGAAATGAGTCGCTGCAAGCGGCGGCGTACCCATCTCTTGAGCAAGTTTGCTGATCCCAACCGCAACCTTCTTCGGAATCGCTTCTCTCGTGTAGGGCTGCGCCGTGATAGCGGGTACCGCACTGATGAAATTCTCAACTTTTGCCCAGTCAGGCTCGGTCAGGCATTCGAATGTTTCGATCACGACCTGCGCTGAACTACTCTTCGCCCGCAACGATTTCTGGATAGACGCACGCGTTTTCCGGCTTCTCTCGCGAAAAAATCGTTCATGATCCGAGATATCGTGATTCTTCATGGACAGCCTCACTTCGAACCCGTCCGCGAACGACACTAGAGCATCGACACCTGGAAGATTGCCACGTGTTGGGCGCACCCGCATACCCGCACGCGCCAACATCGCGATACCCAAGATCTCAAACAGATGGCCGTGGCTAGTGGCGCTACTCACCTTGATGTCCTTGATCCTATCGACTATCCAAGCTGAGTCAATTTCTTTGACAAGAGCGATAGCGTCACCCAATGTGATGAGTTCGATAGTCGCCAAAAAATCTAATCGTTGCCAAAGACGCTGTAGTTTGTGCGCTCCGTTTGACGCCGCCAACCAGTCCAATCCAAATGATCGTTCGACCGTGGTCAAGGAACGCGTAGATACCTCAGGTGGAATATCAAGAAAATCGATTGGGCGCATAAAGGATATTTTCAGTCGTTTGATTGTATGCAGATTGCAGTTCGTAAGGACGCTGCTCGTATGGGTTAGCTCAATGAACGTCTTTCTAGACGGTCGCCATCTGAGCAGCTTCTTGGCGTGCATGAAGATAGATGTTCGCGGCGGAGAGCCCAGCTTGATGCGAATGTCTCGACCAAAATCTGCTAGTCGGGCGCTCTAAGCGGTCGTTGCACACACCCACTTGCGCCGCGCTGCTATAACTGCGGCGGCCTTGGGTTCTCCCGGTGAAATCGGATATGCTCGGCTCCATTCATTTCCGGATTGCCTTCTCTGAATTCATTCCAGACCCCTTCGAGGGTGCGATTGGGCCACAAGTGGTTAATGAGATGGATGTGCGGCCCGCCCTTGAAGTGATTCGCGTATGCCCATAAATCCCGATTATCAAAGTAAAAGAATTGCCAATTGGAATGGTCCCGCAGATAAAAAACATGACCTACGAGGTATCGCCGTTCGTTAAGAAGCTGATACCACTTCCTCATCGCCTTGGTCGCCTCACGGGTCAGCGGCCCGTTGTCAATGTTTCCAAGTCGCTTACTGTCTTCGTCAGTCCAAGCGAGATTTGGCGGAAGAAAGTCACGCCAAGAAATGTGATGTACCCAAGGTAGAATTCCCGCATCGCACAACATAACGAAATCCGAGAAAGCATCTTCAGTTATCGTCGCATTCTTGCAGATCTTCTTGATTTCGCTGAGCTTCGCTGCTTCAAAAATGTCCGTAATAGCCTGCCGCGCTTCGTTATGGTCCATCCGTTCAACCATTGATTAGTTACACGTTGAGATGATCAAGGTACCGACGTCCCCGCGCCCATTATTTTCGCCAACGCTTTACACGGATATCGTTCAACTTCGATTCCTTCGCAATTTTGTCTAACGCGGCGGTAACTGTCCCAGCAATCGCTTCCGTGTCGTTTCCCCGCATGTGCGCTGCGCGGTAGAGGTGATCAATTAGCCCCCGCAAAGTATCCCCCTGTCGATCTTTGAACAATGCGACGAAATCATCCGGCGATGCATTCAAAAAGGAGCTTTCCATCCTGTCGTTCCAGCCCTTTTCCTCAGTCAGTTGAATCGCTGCAGTAGCTAGATCGAGTGGTCCTTCTTCTTCTGTCACCACCTCCGCGAAACGCTTCTTCAATGTTTCGTCATCCACGTCGCGACTCCACGGCGATTCGTCGATCTTGAACACTTCGCTGCGGTGCGCATTGAGGTCGATGTATTTTTCAATCATTTCATCCGCCTCCGCGTTATAACCAAGCTCCCGGACGAGTTTGACCGTGCTGTTCAAGTTGAGCGGAGAAATTACAGTTGCTGCGACTTCGATAGCGCTAACGAAGCGACGCAACAGTTCCTCGGCCGTCCCGTCGATTCTGTCGTGAAATACTTTCCAAGCATCACCAAAGACCGCTTCTAAATTAGCTCTATCGCGAACGTCGTCCAACGCTTGCGCGTGCTTTGCTAGGTCCGATCCGTGTGCGTAGCCGTTCCTCAACACTGAGAACACTTCGGTGTCGAATTCGTCGCACGCGAGAAATCCCACGGCATGCAGTTTTTCACGCCATTCTTCCTCTATCGCGTCCTTGCCAACACCCATGACGGTGGAGTACCAGTTGTAGCTAATGACCTTTTCGGGATTTGGAAAGCCTATTCCACCCTCATAGAGGGCCCCAGCGAACACTGCTACCGCGATGGCGGCCTGCTGATCAACCGCGTCGGAACAGTTGGGAATGACGGCCTTTACAGTTCGCAGTGCATTCGCGATCTTTTGAACTGTTCGGATGTTGCAAATGCCGAGCTTTACGACACAAGGAAGCACATATTCTCGAAGCGGAGTATCAATTGGCAAGCCAATATCGCCAGCTTCTGCCGCTGTTGTGATGAAGGCCAGCTTTTTGTCCACGACCTTTTCGCTGGCTTGCTCATACTGCTTCGATCGCTCGCCAAGCTGTTCTTCGTTGAACAGCACGATGATCTTGCACCGCGACTCAATCTTGAGCTCAGAAACGAGACCCATCAGTTCATCCATCTCGATGCCTTTGCCGAGGCGCTCGACGTCGTCAATGCAAATGATCGTCTTGCTGATCAGCGATACAGCAACTGTTTCGAGCAAAACCGTGACCTGCTTCCCGCCATATGGGATTTTCTCAGAAAGCGCCGAGATCATTTTCCAGATTGCATCTCCTCGACCTTTGCCGAGAACATGCTCGGTACCCTCAACGACTTTCCCGAGCTTGTCACGATGGACGGGAAAGCGCCTCGTCTTGATGAGAATCATCGAGCGGAGGTCGCCAATAGATTTCGCGCCGAATGCGGATACGTACGAATATCGAGCTAGGGATGTATTGCCTGCGTACGACTGAACCAGTGACTGGAGCGCAAACGTTTTGCCTACGCCCCATTTGCCACTTATTGCAAGGACCTCTGGTTTCGTACTGTCAAGAAAATCGTTGATTACACTCTCGATCACGGCCCGGGTCATTTGTTGATTTCCTAGTTTCTGATTGGTCTAATGATCAGATACTAGCGCAAGCTACGCTTTCAAGAAGAACTCGTCTTGGTCCGCTTCTTTTCCCACGCGGCGAGCGCGGCGATTGTGATAACGACTTTGCGCGAGCCCATGCGTAGTTCATCGGGACCGTCGCCTGCATCGCGCAACTTGTAGTAGAAAGCGCGGCTGATCCCAAAGCGCTCGCAGAATTCCGCAATCGTCACGTAGTGATGCACGGGCTGATGGTTTGCTACCGGGTTCATGATATCCGCCGTTTCGTAATTCCCTAGATAGCTGCGCGGACTAGTCGCACAATGGCAACGCCCGCGCCGGTTATCGCCAGTAGCAACAGCGCCACTACGAACAGGTACAGCAGCAGGCCGAGCACGCGGGAGGCGACTGGCATCCGCCGGCGCGGTAGTGGCTCATTCATCGTCGCCGCCCGCGCCTTCGTCACCATCCGGCGGATCGAGCGCGGCGAGCGTGCCCTTGACTTCGTTCAGCCGCAGTACGCCCATCAGCTGCGCGCCTTCGGTTTCGTTGGGAAAGACGCGCACGCGCAGCGTGTAGGTCACGCGCGCGCCTTCCTTCGGCAACAGATCGAGGCGCGTCAGCTTCGCGTTGGGGAACAGCATCGCGTCTTTCTTCCGGCCGCCGAGCAAAAAGCCGAACGCGACCGCCTGCGAGTCGAGGTTCCAGCGTATCGTGCCCAACTGCGGATTGCGCACGTGTGGCCGGTGATTGGGACTCACGAAGTCTTCCGTACCGTCCGCGTCGAACAGTGACGGACGCAACGTGCCCGACAGCGCATCGAGCGAGTCGTTGTCCATCTCGACCTCGATCTTCAGGTCGGCCGCCGTCACTTCGTCCTCGCCGTGAAATTCCTTGCCTATCGAAAGGTGCAGCAGACGGACCGGAACATTCGCGAAGTTCAGCATCGACTCTCTCCCTGTCTATTTGCCGGGGGTCACGACTGCGCCGCATCGAATTCCGCCGCCCGCACGCTATACAACTGCGAAAGCTCGACGCGTTGCGCTTCGTCAGCCACGCTGCGGATCATGTCGGCGGCCAGGTTGAGCGCGTCCATGTCCTTCGCAGTGTTCAGCCCGTCCGCGACCACAGCAAAGGTCACGGCTGAATGATTGGTCGCGGTCTCTGTTGTGGCTGGCGCTTCCGCGGTAGCGTTCGCGGGCTTCGCTTTTTTCGACGCCTGCAATTTTTCCGCGTATGCGCGCCGCGCTGTTTCCTTGTCGGCGTCGTTCGCGAGTCGCGTCGCCATCTCACCGGCCCCCGTCAGCGCGGCTGCGCCGTCCGCGTCCCTGATCGCGCGCAGGACATCGGCCAGCTTCGGCGGCTGGGTCCGTTTCATCCGCTGTTTGATTTCGTCGGTACGCGATGCCGGTCCCGATGCCTCGGTCGGTCCGCGCGACACTTCTTCCGCCACACCCATATCCCGCATCACCTCACCGGCCCGATGTTCCTCGGGCGTATAGACGCCGAGCAGAACGTCGGGCGTATAGCGTCGCGCCCACTTGCGGATCGCCAAATAGCCGATCTGCTGCTGTGGGTCCGTCGCCCACTGCGTGGAGAATCTCGGCCACGCCTGCGCCATCATCACGGTCACTTCGCGCGGCGCGCTCTCACCGATGATCGTCGCGCGCACGATCACGCCGAGTCCTTCCTCGTCTTTCTGCGTGTAGGTCGCAACGTAGTACTTGCCTCCGGATTTCTCCGACTTGCGTTCATCGACCTTGCCGAGCACCTTCGACCAGTCGCCGATGTATTCGTAAGTTGGACGTCCCGTAACCGGTGCGAGCGTGGTCACGACCGCGCTGATCAGCTGCGCCTCATAGCCGAGTGCGCCGCCCTGAGTGATGTGTGTCTTGCTCGCGACCGCGAACGGGTCCATCCGCCAGCGATGGGACTGGGTGATCAGCGCAAAACAGTTTCCGGGTTTGCCGCGAAAGTGTTCTGGCAGGACAGTTGCGCTTGCCATCACATGCGCGAGCCGGTCGAAGCGATCGAACAGGTCCGCCGTCAGATCGAAGTAAGGCGAGATGGGCACGACCTCGCCCACGCTCTGTAGAGGTGCGTTCATTTTGGTTCCTTGGCTTTGCCATGTCTGAAGTCAACGTACTGGCACGGCTCGACCGTGTAGCCCTTGCGCTCGACAACCTTCCGGCGGTACTCAGTCCCGTCAGGCAGCCGGCCGATAGCGGCATCGCCCATCAGGTGCAGCAGATGGGCACTCGCGCCGTCCTGTGTGGCTTCGTACGCCTTCGCTTCGAGTCCCGCGTCGACGCGTACACGATGCCAGTGCATGGCTTCGTCGGGCAGGTCAATCACACCGCCGCCCGTACCGGGATAAAGTTTGCGTAACAGCCGGACCGCGTCGGGACGGTCATAGTCAATTGGCGGCGGTTCGCGACGTTCGACATGCGACCAGAACGACGTCTCGTTCTCGATCAGGATTCCCTCGAGTTCGCGATCCCGGTTGATGACGTAGCGCACCAGGTGATTGCCGCCGACCAGTGCGCCCAGAATCCACTGGTCGTAATTCAGGACCGTCATGTAGTGGGCGCATTGCAGCAGATACGCCTGCGGTACTTCGTCCGTATCCTCTGCGCCCCAGTCACCGAACTTGTGAACCAGACCATCGACGTTCTTCGCCTCGAAGCCGACGCGCTGGCCTTCGATGGTCCGGTCCACGTTCGCAAGCATGAACGGATAGCGGTCGTGTCTCTTGATCACGTTCGAACGGCGCAGCTTGACGCCGTATTTTTCAGCGTAGGCGTCGGCGATAACGGACTCCATCAGCTGGCCCATGCGCATCCGCTCACTGTCGGGCGGGTCGAGTGGGCCTTCGCCCGTCTTGTCGAGATACAGTTCGCCCTGCGTGACATACGGACTCAGTCCGCAGGCCGCAGCTGCATCGCTGCCACCAATACCGGAGCGACGCGCTTCCAGCCATTCAGCACGATCCATTTGTGTTTTCTCCCTGAAGCCTGTCCTGCTGCTACCGGTACTGCTTCTGCACGTTGTGCAGACTTGAAATCGCGACACGTGGCTCTCTATAGCGCCAGCGCATCGACCACCATTGCCGGCGCAACGAACGCGGCAAGGTGCGCAGCACTGCGCGATAGCTCATCGCGGAGTGCTCACTGAAGCGATACATCACGGACCGGCGACGTCAGTTGGCATAACCACCAGCCAAAGACTCCGGCCGGTTCGAGTGCGCTTAAAACGGGCGTACCTCTAAGGCCCGCGGCGTTCTTTACGTCGAGCCCTGCGGACCACACGGCGTCGGGATCATTGCCGGCAATCACAACGACCCGCACACGATGGTCCGCCTGGTAAAAAGCTTTCCTGATAATCGGCTTTACGACCGGATCCATGATTTATATCCACGCGGCGAATGGGATTGATCCTAGGACGGCGTTTTACCTTTTTCAAACGTTTTTTATAATGTTTTAAGACGCGCAGGATGCTTAATCGCAACGCAGCAACCGGTGGATAACTAGACTTCAGGTTGCCGTAAGATAGGACTAAATGCCCTATGCGGAACGGCTGACGGCTTGCGCTGGCGCTTGCGTCAGGCAATGTCGTTCAGAGGCCCGTCTGGTGGACAACTTTCGATATAGCCGTGGCGTAAGCATATTTGCTGCAATGCGCCACCGACCCCACTTTTCGCTGCGTCATTCATCCCGCATAGATAAGGGATAACACTTAAAACGGTCGTGTTGCGTTGCAGAATTTTCACAACCAAAAGTTGTTTTCCGTAGACCTCCGTGGACCGGTGTTGACCCAGACAGATTTCAGTGGATTTAAATCTGAGTTATTAACAGCAACATGCTTCTTGTGGATAAGTTTAATAGTCTCAGGTTTGCCATTTCGGGGTAATTGAAAGCGATGATTAAACGGTCTATGGTTTTTATTCGACCGGAGACCGATCATGGGACGACCCCGCTTGACACCCGACATGCGCGTGCTCGCAAGGCGTGGGATCGTCGCGTTTGAACTGGCCGTGCTGGTTGCCGGTGGTCAGAACCGACTTGCCGAGATGATCGGCGCGACCGACCAGAAAATCAGCCACTGGAAGCTGCGCGATCTGGCAATCCCCGTTGATTGGGTCCCGCACATCGTCGCGGCGCTCAGGCATCCAATGATTACGCCATACACGCTAAGACCAGACCTGAGTCCCTTCTGGGACACGCTGAGTCCGCAGCTTGCCGCCTGTGCGAAGGGCAAGGCGCGCACGACGATGCTCACGCAGGACGACTTCGACACCATCGCGGCGATCTATCCGATGCCGTCGCACTTTGTGCGCGTGACGAGCGACGAAGACGATCGGGTGCCGGCATGAATGCCGCGATTGATGACAGGGTCGTTGCCGCGGATGCTCGTCCCGAGTCGTTCTGCAATCTGACGGCCGTGTGTCCGCTGCCATGCGCCACCGATTGACGGGAGCCGACATGACACGCCAGCGGACCATCGCACCGGGCTTCTTTTCGAACGAACACCTTGCATCGATCGATCCTCTCGGACGTCTGCTGTTCGCCGGATTGTGGTGTCTCGCGGATCGCGACGGTCGGCTCGAAGACCGGCCCGCGCGAATTCGTGGCGAGCTTTTTCCTTACGAAATTTTCGACGCCGATGTCCTGCTCGCCGAACTCGACATGAAGGGTTTTATCCATCGCTATGCCGTGAGAGGCACGCCCTATATCGAGATTGTCCAGTGGCGCAAGTACCAGCACCCGCATCCGCGCGAAGTGAAAAGCATGATCCCGCCATGCGCGGACTGTAAGGAAAACCATTGCCAAGGACAGACCAGGGACATGCCTAGGTCAGACCAAGGCAACGCCAAGGTTTGGCAGAGCCCGTCAGGGTCTTCAGGATCTTCTAGTAAACCTAAAACCTTAAACCCTAAGGAATATCCGGCGTTGGCAGATACCGCGCGCGAGGATAGGCCAGATATTCCTGAAGTCAAGGAGGCAGAACGAGGGGGGAAAACGTTGGCTGTCGCGCTGGTTCCGCGTTCGCGAGCCGCAGCTATCGCGCTGCTCACGCGAAGCAACGGCGCGCAGGGCTGTAACGCGGCAAACCCGGTCGTGATCGGCTGGGCGGACGATCCGCGTGTGACCGACGACCTGCTGCTGGCAGCGATTGCGAAAGCGAAGTCGAGCGGGAGCAACGCGCCAGGGCCGAACTACCTCGCGCCGATCATCGCCCAGCTGCTCGACCCCAAACCCGCACGCCGCAATCGCGATGCGTGGCGCCGTACGCCCAAAGGCATCGAAGCCAAGGCGTCCGAACTCGGGCTCTACGCACGACCAGGCGAATCGCACGACACGCTGCGCGAACGCTGCGAAAGCGAATTGCATCAGCGCGATTCACACGACCACGGGGCACAGGCATGAACGCGCCGGCATCCGAACGTGATCGCATGTTCTGCGCCGCTTACGGATGTCCGCTGTTCGGCACGTTCGGTAGTGACGGGCGTTGGTGGTGCCTGTGCCACTTCGGCAGACCTGCCAGCCTCAACGATGCGATCACTGCGGTTCTGCACTCCGCTGCCTGCGCCCCGGTAGTCGCTTCAACGCTTGATATCCGTCGCGCCTACGGATCATTTTTTGATCTGCCCGAGGTGTACCGCAGCATCCAGAAACGACTGCTCGAGGCGGGACGCGCGGACCTGCTGATGAGCGCCGATGAACGGCACAGCGGCGGTGTACGTGCGTGGCTGATGCGACTTGAACGCGTACTGATCGACATGACTGCGGGCGTAGGTACGACCCACCGCCTGATGGCGACCGTTCCAACCGCGCCGATCATCGGGCCGACACGTGCCGCCGCCTACCTCGAACACGCAAAGGATGAAGAATGAAGCCGCAAACACTGAGCGCGAATTCTGGCATCGATTGGGCGCGTCGGATTGTCAATGCCTCGAAAACCGAAGCCGTGCCCGCCCTCAAGCTTGCGATGGCTCAGGAAGCCATCCGCAACTACGAGGTCAGCCATCCCGCCATCGAGCGTGAGCCCGGTTGCGATGATGAAGTTGCAGACACAACCCGTTGAGGTGAACCATGTTCAACTTCGAAGACGACCGGCGCACGCGTTCCGAACAGCTTGTGCTCAGCGCGCTGCTGCGCGATAGCCGTTGTGCGTGCCACATCGACACGCTGTGCCCCTCCGACTTCAGCCACGACCTGCACGGCCAGATCTTCCGGCACGTCGTCAAGCTGATGGCGATGTGCCAGCCGGTCGACGCAGCAAGCGTGTACGAGTCGATCATGCACACGCGCGGACCGCGCGCGGTCGGCACGCTCGCCTACCTGAACGCGCTCGAACAGCTGGGCGCGATCCCCGCGCACGCAGGCTACTACGCGTGCGAGCTACGCACCGCCGAGCCTGGGCGCTGGTTCATCCTGTCTGGCGATCCGGAACACGGCCATGACGTGCCGCTCCCGCTGTGAAGATCGAATTCATGATTCTCGGCGAGCCTGCGAGCAAGGCGAACTCGCGTGAGATTGGCGTGATCCGCCAGCGCGGCGATGACGGCAAGCTGCGCACGCGTCCAATCTCGCGCAAAAGCGACAAGGCGCTGGCCTACGAACGCAGCGCGTTGAAGCAGATCCCGCCAAAAGCACGCGTGCAGATGACCGGCCCGGTGCGGGTGGTCCTGAAAATCTACTACGCGAGCGAGCGGCCGGACCTCGATGAATCGGTTGTGCTCGACGTATTGCAGAACCGGTACCGGACCGTCGAAGTCGGGAATAAAAAGATCCGCAAGCTGGTCCAGCACGGCGTTTATATCAACGACCGTCAGGTCCGCCAGAAGTTTGTTTTTCACGGCATCGACCGCGCGAACCCTCGCGCGGAGGTAGCCGTTGAATCGCTGCAGGCGCAGCAGATCGCGCTTGCCCTCGAACCGGAGTTCGATCCATTCGAAGCCATCGCATGAACCAGCTTCTGACCCGAGCATTGCTTGAACGCAGTCACACTGCGCACCTCGCCCATGACAACGAACGACTGCGAGAAGCGCTGCGACTGATCGCGGACATTGCCGAAGGCAGCACGGCCGCAGAACAGTCTGCCCAACATCGCGCGGCTTGCACGCACCGCGCTCGTCGCCGCAGCACACGAGAATCTTTCGCTGCGTTATCTCCAAAATACCAAGGGGGTTCAAGCCATGACTGAAGTCCAGCCGCTGCAACCGGGAGTCACCGTCAATCCGGTACCCCCCCAACCCGCGCAACCCGTCGCGCCCGTACCCGGTTCGCAGCCGTCACCCATCGTGCCCGGTGTACCGGTCGAGCCGGTTCAGTCTGTCGTGCCCGTTGCTCCCGTCGCGCCCGCCCAGACGCCCGGCGGTACGCCCGTCGTACCGGCACAGGAGTCGTGAGCGATGCACCGCTGCGCATGGCCCGGCTGTGACCGTGTCGTCTCCAGCGCGATGTGGGGATGCCGCGAACACTGGCACGCATTTCCGAACAACCTCCGTTCGTGGATCGGTCGGGCGTACCGTCAGGGCGTGGATGCCGGTACGCATCCGAGCGACAGCTGCCTCGCCGCCTGTCGTGCCACGCAGGTATTTATCGTCATGCAGGCCGGTGAGCAACGTCGTGATCCGTGCGTACGTTCACCGCTCGAACCCGGACAGTAGACCCTAGTAGACTGCCATAGACTACTGTGGATACCGAACGAAATATTGCTTCATTTGAAGCTTGAATCGTCGTATCGAACGGACTAGACTCCGCCGCAACAGGCCCGCATATTCCGCGTAGCACGCAGACCGGTATGCGGGCCTTGTTCTTTCGGAGTCGTGATGCCCGGTCGCTGGTCGCACCTCTACAACACGCCACGCTGGCGCAGGCTGCGCGCCTCGCATCTGCACGCGCATCCCTGCTGCGTGATGTGCATGGAACAGGGCAACGTCTGCGAGGCAACGATTGTCGACCACCGCCGTCCGCACCAGGGCAACCTGCGTCTGTTCTTCGATCCCGACAACCTGCAGTCGCTATGCAAACCACATCACGACTCGACCAAGCAATGGGAAGAACATCGAGGAATGGAGGCCGGGTGCGACGACAGCGGCAATCCCGTCGATCCGAACCATCCCTGGAATCGAGCGAGGATAGACCCATGAAACCCGGTGATTCTACAAATCACATCGGGCGGGTTAGCACGTCGGCATGTGTTGAAGGATTCGAGTCAGGCTCGCCGAACTCAGCACACCGCCGAGACCGAGACTGTTCACCTTGGAAAGTGCGGCGGCGGATAGCCAGCCCGATGTTCGCAAAGCCAGTAGTAACAGGCCGACTGGTGGGACTCGAAACCTTCCCCGCGCATGTGCAGGTAGATTATCCACTTCCTTACAGTCCGGACCGCCGGGATGGCATCGGCCTCGTCCCAAAGAGCCTGGACGAGAAATCTATCCACTTCGGCGGGCGTTCCGCTAACGAGAACTGCAGGAATCTCAGTCAATTCGCGAGTGTCGATGTCCATGGCTATACAAGACAGAGCACGAAACCGGACTTCCATTGTAGAACGCACCGCGACGGATTTTCAATAGTCGATGCGATACATGTCCCGGGTCGTCAGGGCCGGAAAACATGCCGGAATTATCCGGGCGGATGTCCCCCTAATCGCGCCTGGCCGTACCTACCTGCCTTGCGGCGAGGCGGAAGCATTTCGAGGCCTCGTAAATTGGTCCTTGCGCAGCCAGTAAAAGCAAGCGATGGCATGGGAAGCGAAATCATCACCACGTTGCTGCAGAAATCGCTTCCATTCGATGACCTGCTGGACGGAAGGGGCGCGCCCCTTCCCGGTCCAGAGCGCCGCGAGAAGGAAACTGTCAACTTCCGCTGGCGTTCCCTCGGTGATGACGACTGAAAGCGCGATTGCTTGGTCCACGTCGTTCACCAGGGAATTTGAAAACAAATGTCAAATGCAATTGACACGATTAATCGCTACAGCACTGCTGATAGGGAGTATAGGACGATTTATCACCCACATGGCGGGGCGGCGACCCTAGGGCGGGGAAAAACTCCCGAGCGCTTTGGCGGAACACCCCGCGCAATGGTTTTTCCCAATGGGCGCACTTTGGCAATAGGTCGCGACAATGGCCCGCACCGCTAGTGCCAGCCGCCATGCCGAGCAGCCGCCGACGCCTGCCGACGCGCGCGAAAAGCCGACGAGCGCCGACACGAACGGCAAACTGGCGAAGGTGGCGCGTACTGCCGAGTGGCCTGCCGACGCCATCGAACGGCGGCCGCTCGACTCGCTGGTGCCGTACGCGAAAAACGCGCGGCTGCACTCCGACGCGCAGGTCGCACAGATCGCAGGCTCGATGCGCGAGTGGGGATGGACCGCGCCGATTCTGGTGAGCGATGACGGCATGATCATCGCGGGCCACGGTCGCGTGCTGGCGGCCCGCTCGCTTCGTCTCGCGGATGCGCCAGTGATGATCGCCCGCGGATGGAGTCGCGAAAAGATCGCGGCCTACGTGATCGCGGATAACCGGCTCGCGGAGAACGCGGCGTGGGACCGCGACATGCTGGGCGCTGAACTCGCTTCGCTGCAGGGCTTCTTCGACCTCTCGCTGACCGGCTTCTCGAAGGGCGAGATCGAGGCGCTGTGCGTGATCGACCTGCCCGAACTTGGCGTCGAGTACGACGAGAACGCAGCGAACGGCGTGAAGTACGTCACGTGCCCGAAGTGCGGGCATGAGTTTCCACGGTGAGCAGCATGAGCTATCCCGAACGACTTGAAGCCGCATGGCGCGATCACCTCGCTCCACGAAGCGATGACGCACCGACGGTTGTCTCGCTGTTCGCGGGTTGCGGCGGGTCATCGCTTGGCTACTCGATGGCGGGCTTCGATGAACGGCTCGCGGTCGAGTGGAACGAAAAACAGGGTGCATCGTTCGCGGCCAACTTCGCGCATGTCCCGCTCTACCTCGGGGACGTGGCCGAGCTTGCCGATGATGACGCGCTGCGCCGTGCGCGACTCCAACCCGGTCAACTGGACGTGCTCGACGGCTCGCCCCCGTGTCAGGGCTTCTCACTCGCCGGCGCGCGCCAGTTCGGTGACGGGCGCAACCAGCTTTTTCTAGAGTACGTGCGGCTGCTGAATGCGTTTCGCCCCAAGGCGTTCGTGATGGAGAACGTTCGCGGGATGATCGTCGGCAAGATGCGGCTGATCTTCGCGGACATACTTCGCGACCTGAAGGCGGCAGGCTATCACGTCTCTGCGCGCGTGCTGGTCGCGGGCTACTACGGCGTGCCGCAAATGCGCCCACGCATGATCTTCATCGGCATCCGGGACGAGCTCGCCGCGGCTGGCATCGAGCCGTCGCATCCGCGTCCCGCTTCCTGGCCCGCGACCGTGCGGGAGGCGTGGTCGGGTGTGGTCAACACCGATGACGAATGCGAGGTCGCGAAGTTCGCGTCGTCACGACTGGTTGACCGATTGTTGTTTCGCCTGAAGCCTGGCGAGTATGGCGACAAATACCATCCGAACGCACAGCTTTACGGACTGCACCGGCTCGACCCCGACAGGCCATCACCAACGATCCTGCGCAATGGTGGCGCAGGCGGTGCGTGCGAAGCATGTCATCCGTCCGAGCATCGGCGCATCACCATCGCCGAAGCGAAACGGCTCGGCTCGTTTCCCGACGACTTTGTGCTGCTGGGCAATTTCACCGAACGCTGGGCCGCGATAGGCAACTGCGTGCCGCCGCTTTTCATGCGCGCGATAGCGACGCACGTGCGGATGCTGCTTACGCAGCAGCAGACCGTGGAGGCAGAGCGCGCCGCGTGAAGCGGACGCGCCTGGAATTGTGATGGCAGGACGACCCAAACCGACCGCACTGCGGATCATCGAAGGCAACCGGGGCCGACGCCCGTTGCCGAAGAACGAGGTCAAGCCGCACGTAGGCATCCCGGCTGCGCCCGCGCATCTCGATGCGTACGCGATAGCCGAGTGGCACCGCATCACGCCCGAACTCGAAGCGATCGGGCTGCTGACGACCATCGACGGGACAGTGCTCGCCGCCTACTGCGAGTGTGTCTCGCGCTGGATGCAGGCCGAGGAAGCCATCGCGCGGATGAAGGCGCGCGACAAGCTGACATCTGGCCTGATGATAAAAACGAGCAACGGTAATGCGATCCAGAATCCGCTGGTTGGCACGGCCAACCGGGCGATGACGATGGCCGTCCGCTTTGCATCCGAATTTGGAATGAGCCCCGCCGCGCGCGCAAGGCTTGCCGCAATGCCACCCGATGGCGGCAATCATGGCGACGCGAAAGAAAACTACTTCTGATCCGGTCACGGCCTATGCAAAGAGCGTGGTCGCAGGCAGGCCTGTGGCCGGCCCTGACGTGCGCGCCGCGTGCCAGCGACACCTCGATGATCTGGTCAAGGGGCCCGCTCGGGGTCTGACGTGGGATCTCGCCGCCGCGCTGCGTGCGATCCGCTTTTTTTCTGACGTGCTGTGTCTGAACGGTGGCGAGTTCGAAGGCGTGCCCTTTGTCCTGCTGCCGTGGCAGGCGTTCATCGTCGGGTCGCTGTTCGGGTGGAAGCGCGCAGACGGATCGCGTCGCTTCCGCGAGGCATACATCGAGGGCGGCAAGGGTTGCGGCAAGTCGCCGATGGCGGCCGGCATCGGCCTGTACATGCTGACGGCCGACGATGAATCACGCGCCGAAGTCTATGCGGCCGCGACGAGCCGCGATCAGGCGATGGTGCTGTTTCGCGATGCCGTGGCAATGGTCGACCTCTCGCCGGACCTCGCTTCACGACTGGTCAAGTCGGGACGCGCCGAGCGCTGCTACAACCTCGCGTACATGAAGCGCGGTTCGTTCTTCCGTCCTATTGCCTCGGACAAGGACCGCCAGAGCGGACCACGCCCGCACTGCGCGCTGATTGACGAAGTCCACGAACACAAGGACCGCACCGTCATCGACATCATGCAGGCCGGCAAGAAAGGACGCCGCCAGCCGCTGATTTTCATGATCACCAATTCTGGTTTTGACCGCACCTCGCTGTGCTACGAAAAGCACGACTACGGGACCAAAGTCGCGGCGCAGCAGCTGGCCGATGACGCTTACTTCGCGTATGTGTGCTCGCTTGATGAGAGCGACGACCCGTTCGAGGACGAACGCTGCTGGATCAAGGCGAATCCCTCGCTCGGCCAGACCATCCAGAAATCCTATCTCGAGGAACAGGTCCGCCAGGCGCGCGGCATGCCTTCGCTTGAATCGACGGTGCGCCGGCTGAATTTCTGCCAGTGGGTGGACGCGGCCGATCCATGGATCGATGGCGATCTGTGGCGCGCGTGCGAGACCGACGATCTGACACTCGCGGACTTTACCGGTTCGACCATTCACGGCGGGCTCGATCTGTCGGGTACGCGCGACCTGACCGCACTCGCGGGTGCGCGCCGCAATGAGGACGACTCATGCGATGCATTCGTGAATTTCTTCACGCCCGCCGACACGATGACCGAGCGCGACCGCAAGGAAAAAACGCACTTCGTTGAATGGTCGCGCGACGGATACGTGATCGCCACGCCGGGGCGTGCTGTCGATTACGGCACTGTGGTTGAACGCCTCCAGGAACTGATGGCGGTCGTGAACTTCGAGGGGGTCGCGTACGACCCCTACCGCATCAAGTACATGGAGGCCGAACTCGATCAGGCGGCCGTACAGGTTCCGCTGGTGCCACACGCGCAGGGCTTTGCGAAGTCGGGCGAGTCGGGTCTCTGGATGTGTCGTTCGATAGAACTCACCGAAAAGCTGGTGCTCGACGGGAAGCTGCGCGTGATCTTCAACCCCTGCCTGCGGTGGAACAGCGCCAGCGCGGTGATTGAGGCTGACGCGAAAAACAACCGCATCTTCACCAAGCGCAAGTCAACTGGCCGGATCGACGGACTGGTCGCGCTGGTGATGGCTATCGGCTACGCGTTCAATGAAGTCGTCGAGGAGAACATTGACGACTTCCTGAACCATCCGCTGTTCGCGTGACGGGAGCGACCATGGCCGATATCCGCTACAACACCCCGCAGCGCCAGATGGAGCTCTCGATTCTCGATCCAGTCGGCTGGGCGCCGCGCGCATTCAACCAGGCGTTGACGTGGCTCGGCGGATGGCTAGGCGGTGGCAACGTAGATGAACCGGGCGTACAGATCAATAGTCCCGATGGCGCGTCCTACGGCGGCTCCGACGACACGCGCGCGCTTCAGGTCTCGACCGTCTGGGCTTGCATCCGGCTGATCACCGAAACCATCGGCACGCTCAGCGTGAACGTGTACGAGCGCACGTCGAACGGCCGCAACCTCGTGCGCTCGCATCCGCTTAACTACGTGCTCAACGTCGCGCCCAACGACCGCATGACCAACGTCGAACTGCTCGAATCGTGGGGCATGAATCTCGCGATAGATGGCAACTGCTACAACCGTGTGATCCGCGATGGCAAGGGTGACTGCATCGCGCTGATCCCGCGCGCGTCGCAGCAGATGGAAATCATCGAAGCACCCGACGCAAGCTATACGTACCTGTACTCGTTCAACAGCGACCGTATTCGCTACGTTCCCGAACAGATCCTGCAATCGCGGTTGATGGGCAACGGGCTTAAAGGTCTGTCCCCGCTCGGCTATGCGCGCCGCGCAATAGCGAACTCGCTGGCGCTCAGCGATAACGCGATGCGCTTCAACATGAAAGGCGGCAAGCCGGCCGGCGTGCTGATGATCGACCACGTACTGAAGCCCGACCAGCGCGAAGCCGTGCGCAACAATTTTGCGGACCTGGAATCAGGCGGCACGGCAGCATCCCGCCTGTTTGTGCTCGAAGCGGGCATGCAGTACCAGCAGCTTTCAATTTCGCCTGCTGACGCACAGATGCTCGAACAGATGAATTTCGGCGTGGACGATATCTGCCGTGTTTTTCGCGTGCCGTCGTTCATGGTCAACAGCAACGAAAAGAGCACGTCATTCGGAACCGGCATCGAGACGATGAGCCTCGGGTATCTGCGCTACACGGTACAGCCCTATGTGACCCGCCTCGAATCGTCCATGAACCGGTGGCTGCTCAGGCCCGCGGAGCGCGAGCGCTATTACGTCGAATTCAATCTCGAAAGCCTGCTGCGTGCAGATAGCGCGGGCCGTGCCTCGTATTACTCAACGATGGTCCAGAACGGCCTGATGAGTCGCAACGAAGTGCGCGCGAAGGAAAACCTCGACATGCGCGAAGGTGCCGACGACCTGACGGTACAGCTGAACCTCACGCCATTGCAGGAACTTGAAAAAGTCGTGCAACAGGGTAACGCGCAACAAGGCCTGAAAGTACCCACCGCGCCGATCAAGGAGTAACGCCATGGGCCGCAAACAGTTCGGAGATCTCGCTTACGGCGCGGTCATCAACACGATGGAAGTCAAGTTCGATACGACGCGCCAGGGCAATTTCGAAGGCTACGCGTCTGTGTTCAGCAACATCGATTCGTGGGGCGACATCGTGCTGCCCGGTGCGTTCGAGGAAACGCTCGCGAGGAAAGATCAGGTGCCGATGCTGTTCAACCATTTCATGGACAACCTGATCGGCCGCGCGACCGACATGAAAGAGGACGATATCGGCCTCCAGTTTCACGGGCGCCTGACACCCGGCGCGTCGATGGCGACCGACGTGTACCAGCACATGAAGGCGCAGGCGCTCGACGGTGTGAGCATCGGCTACCGCGTGCAGCCGGGTGGCGCGGACATGGACGGCAAGGTCCGCAAGCTCTCACGCGTGGATCTGCTCGAAATCTCGATGGTGATTGCGCCCGCTAACAAGCTCGCGCGCGCCGACCTCGGATCGCTCAAGGCCGACTTCGACCCTGAGGAAATGAAATCCCTTGCAGATGTGGAGTCGATCCTGCGCGACGCAGGCATGACCCGTATCGAAGCCAAGTCGATGCTCGCCCGGGTGCGCGAGATCGTTCTGCGTGATGCAGACAAAGGTGATGACAGCGCCAGCGATGTGAAAACGGAAGCGGTTGAGGCGTCGGTACTCGCGTCGTTCATCCGCGATTTTTCCAAGGCATAGGAGCTACATCATGGACATGACAGAAATCAAGCGCGCCCTCGAAGAAACGTTCGGCGCAGTGAAGGACGCGCAGAACAAGAGCGCCGACGAAATCCGCGCCGAACTGAAGGCGCTGGCCGACAAGATCCAGGGGCAGGACGTGAGCCTGATCGACCTCGGCCAGAAGCTGGCAGGTCTGTCAGAAAACGGCCGGCGCGAAACCAGGGCGGACAGCATCGGCGAGTACTTCGTGAAGTCCGACGCGTTCAAGGGCATCCAGGGCGGCAACAGCAATTCGGCCCGCGCGCGCGTCACGCTCGAAGGCGACCAGCTGAAGGCGGTCGCACCGATCTATGAGTCGATCGACCCAAACCAGTTCCCGGTGCCGTCGCAATACATTCCGACGATCCGCGGTCCCGGCGTCAATACGATCTGGGTGCGCGACATGCTTCCGCAGGGCCAGACGTCCTCTAACATGATCGAGTACCCGCAGGAAAAAGCCGCGCAGCTGAACGCCGACTACCAGATCGAGGGGCAACTCAAGGCACAGAGCGACCTGTCGTTCGAGATGAAGCAGGCACCCATCGTCACACTGGCGCACTGGATTCTCGCCTCGCGTCAGGTGCTCGATGACGTTCCGCAGCTTCAGAGCTACATCAACACACGGATGATCTACGGCCTGCGTATGAAGGAGGACGCCGAGATTCTGGCGGGCGATGGCGCGGCGGGTCACATCAACGGTCTGATCAGGCAGGCATCGGCCTATGTGCCGACAGATGCGCTGTACAACACGGCCGACAACGTGCGAATGATGATGGCGCAGATTCAGGCGCAGTTCTACCAGCCGAGCATGGTCGTCCTGAATCCGCTTGACTGGGCCGCATTGCAGCTGACGAAAAGCGTGAACGGCGAGTATCTGTTCGGCTCACCTCTCGCGCCGGTCTCCCCGCGGCTGTGGAACATAGACGCGGCCGCGACCTACGCGATGCCCCAGGGTAACGCGCTGGTGGGCGATGGTCGTCAGGCGATGGTGTGGGACCGTCAGGCGCTGACCGTCGAGGTGTCGCGCGAGGATTCCGACAACTTCCGCCGCAACATGGTGACGATCCTTGTTGAGGAACGGCTCGGCCTGTCGGTGTTCGCCCAGGGTGCGTTCGCGTATGGCCCGATCTCGAAGGCCGTTACGCCGCCCGTCACCGCGAAGAAGTCTTCGTGAGGTGCACACGATGAACAGGCCCGCTATCCGTCATCTCGCTGTCGATGAACCCGTTTCGCTTGAACTGGCGAAACAGCATTGCCGTGTCGATGGCGCACAGGATGACGGCCTGTTCAAAAGCGTCTATATCCCGGCCGCGCGCCAGAGCGCCGAGGAATATACGGGGTTGATCATCCTCGCGCAGCCGACGCTCGCATGGGTCGCGTCGGGACTTTGCACGCCGCACTCGATTCCGCTTCCGCATACGCCCGTCTCCGACGTGGCGGGCGTGACGGCGCTTGACCGGCTCGGCACCAGGACCGTGCTCGATCCCGACACGTACGGCATGAGCATCGCCTATCGCAAGATGCGCGCCGTTCTGATGAGCGAGGCCGAGCTACCCGTTGCGACCGAGTTCGAAGTCGCCTATACGGCGGGTTTCGCGGACGCCACGTGCCCTCCCAATCTGCTGCTCGCGATGCTGCTGCTGGTCGGTGACGCGTATGAGAACCGCGAAGCGCAGCAGAGCGGCACGTCGATCCAGAGCAATCCGCGCGCGGTCGCACTGCTCGACCCGTTCCGTATCTCCTTCGGTGTCTGACGATGCAGGCCGGCCGACTTCGCTACCGCCTGCGCTTCGAAAAGCCGGTACGCATCCGCGACGAATCGGGCGAGGTCATTGTCGACCAGTGGGTCGAGGCTTTCACCATATGGGGCGCGGTCGAACCGCTGACCGGCCGCGAATATCTGGCGTCGGCCGAGTTCCGCCCAGGCGTTTCCACGCGCATCCGGGTGCGCTGGCGCGACGACCTTGATGCGTCGCTGCGCATCCTGCACGCTGGAACTGTCTATGACATTCAGGCCGTGCTGCCGGTGATGGGTCTGCACCGCGAAGCGCAGCTGATGTGCGGCTCGGGTGTCGTCACCGAGGGAGGCCAGCCGTGATCCGTATCGATTCGCACGTTGAGGGACTGGCCGAACTCGACCGGTTTCTCGCCACGCTGCCCGATGTACTGCAACGCAAGATGCTCGTGTCGGCGCTGCGCGCCGCAGGCAAGCCGATCATCAGCCAGGCGCAGAACAATATCCGCGCGCTGTTCGGATCAAGCACGCGCTATACCGGCACGCTTGAAATGGGCGTGGTGGCCGCCAGGCAGCGCAAGACCGGACTCGCCGCACGCGTGAACATCAAGACGCGCAAGGTCCGTGGCGCGGGGCCCGAAGTGATCAATGGCGTGCGCAAGCCGCGTGGCCGCGATCCGTTCTATGGGCGCTTCCTCGAACTGGGCACCTCGAAAATGCCCGCGCGTCCGTGGCTGCGACCGGCCGCCATGGCGAAACAGGACGAAGCTGGCCACCAGTTGAATATGTCGCTCCAGAAGCAGATCGCGAAGTGGTGCAAAGCCAACGGCGTGAAGTTCGTGGCGGGTGGCATATGACTGAGTCCGGGATCGTCGCCGTACTCGAAACGGTGTTGCCCGCGCGCGCATTCCTGCTGCTCGTTCCGCAGGGCACGCCCGAGCCTTACCTCCTACTACAGCGCATCTGGCAGGGACCGGTGAACAGCATGTGCGGATACATGCAGTCCGATCAGGTCCGTTACCAGATCGACAGCTATGCCAAAACCCACCGGCAGGCACTCGCCAACATCGAGGCGGCGGTTGCGGCGCTGCGTGCGCGTCCCGATCCGCCGACCATCGATAACGAACAGGACCTGTACGAACAGGACACGAAGCTGCATCGATCAACGCTCGAACTCACTACGTGGCACGAACCGCAGGAGGTGACGACATGAAGAAGGCCATTTCTGCCCAGAACACCAAAATGTTTCTGGAAAATCCGAATGCCGCACCGATTGCAACGGGCAAGCTGACGACTGCCAGCCAGTCGGCCCCCGCTTATGTCACGTTCGCGGATATTGCGAAGCTCGCCAATGGTGAGCCGATCTACATCACCGGAAGCGGCTGGCCCTCGCTCGACAATCAGGAATGGATCGTCCAGAGCCTCGACAAGGACGCAAAAACGGCCGCGCTATACGGCAGTGATACAACCGACGAAACCGCCGACTGGGGAGCCGCTGCGTCCTTCACGCTAAACGCGTTCGCGGACGTCTGCGCGCAGTCCTACGCGATCAACCAGAACCCGGCAAGCAGTATCGACACCACCACGCTATGCGATGACGAAAAGACCTCGCTGGTGGGGTTCCGCGATCCCGGCACGCTGACATTCGATTTCTTCATTGATCCGACCGACTCCGACTATCTCGCGCTCAACGATGCGTACAACGATGGCGAGGAACGTATGTTCGAGATCATCTATCGCAATGGAGCGGTTCGCACGCTGCCGGTGATCGTGCAGTCGATCAACGAAACGGGCGGCGTCGATCAGGCGGTGCATGGCGCGGCCACGCTGAAGATCACTGGCCAGCCGATCCTCACGCAGCCGGCCGGCGCTGCGCCCGCGACCTACACGCTGACGGCCGGTATTTCGCCGCTCTCGGGTGAAGCGCCGCTACACGTCGAACTGATTCTCACGCAGAAGAACGGCGCAGCCTCGTCGTTCTCGATTGACTGGGGCGACGGAAGCACCGCGGAAACGCTCACTGGCACGACCACCAGCACGCACAACTACGACACGCCCGGCAGCTTCACGGCGCGCGCCACGCCGACCGTCAACGGTAGCCAGGGAGCGCCGGCCGCCGCCGCGCCGGTGACGGTCATGGCCGTATCGGGAGGCTGACATGACCGATCTTTCAGTTCCGCCTGATGGTCCGGCATTCGACCCGCCTGCGTTCGAGTCCGAGCAAATCGAGACGCGCTGCTTTGGCGTGGTGACGGTCAGTGACGTGGGCGCTGAACAGTTCGAGGCACTGCTCGCCCAGCCGGTCTACCAGCAGGACACCAATGCGCTGATCCGCGCGCTGCTGGTCGAGGGTGCGCGCGGCGCGAACGGCGAGCGGCTGACCGACGACCTGCTCACGCATCTGCCCGCGCGTGGCTTTCACGACCGAGTGAAGCTGATGACCGCCGCCGCGCGCGTGAATGGTCTGTCAACGGATGAAGTGGAAAAAGGCTGACCGCTCCGACAACGCGCCTCGTCTTTGCAGTGGCCGAGATGCTGCATATGACGGCCGGAGCGGTCCGCAACACGATGGGCGCGAGTGAACTGATGTGCTGGGCGTACCTGCTGGGCGAACGCACCCGGCCGCCCGCTGCACCTGAACCGCTGGTTCTTAGCGTCGAAGATGAAATCGGCGCATGGAGTTAGGTCAACATGGCATCCGCTGGATCGCTGATCTTCGAACTTGCCGCCGATGTGTCGCGCCTGCGCACCGACATGGGCAAGGCGCAGGCGGAAATCAAGTCATCACTCGACAGCATCGCCAAATCCTCGGCGGTCACTGCGCTGGCGACGGGCGCGGAGTTCGCGATCAACTTCGCCAGGGGTTTCGCTGACAAGATCAAGGCCGCCATCGATCAGGCCGACGCGCTCGGCAAACTTGCGCAGCGCATCGGCACGACGACCGAAGCGATGTCCGGTTTGCAGTATGCGGGCTCGTTTGCCGGTGTCAGCCTCGATGACCTGACCGCCGGCATGAAGGGGCTGAACAAGGCCGTACTCGATGCGCGCGATCCGCTCTCGGATACCGCCGCCGCCTTCAAATCGTTCGGACTCGACGCCGTCCAGCTGCGCAGCATGGACCCGGGCGCGGCGTTCGACTCCATCGCCACCGCCGTCTCGAAGTACGCCGACAGCGCGCAGAAAGCCGCCGCCGTGCAGCAGATTTTCGGCAAGCAGTCGCAGGTGCTGATTCCGCTGCTGAACGAAGGCGCTGAGGGTATTGCGGCTGCGCGCAAGGAAGCCGAGGACCTCGGCCTGATCGTATCGACCGCGACATCGAAGGCGATGGGCGATCTGAATGACGACCTTGAACGGTTGGAGAACGTCGGCAAGGGTGCAGCCGCACAGATCGCCGGGGAACTGACGCCCGACCTTCAGGAACTGGTCAGCATCCTGCAGCAGGCGCAGAAGGAAGGCACGACATGGAACACCGTGCTGCACGGCATCGAGATCGCGGCAAAGGGCGTCGTCACCACACTGATTGGTCTGGCGGGCACGGTGGTTTCGCTCGGCCAGTTCGTGATGACGGTTGCGCGCACGCTCGATGCGCCGATCGGCCAGATCGCGGAGACGTGGAAAACCGGCATGGCGGGCGCGCAGAAAACCATGGCTGACACCATGAGCACGATGGAGCGGACGATGCACATCCGCTCCGAAGCCGAGAAGCAGCAGAACGCGGCCGGTGCTGCCGCTGCCGCCGAGATCGCCGCCGCGCAAAACGCGGGCAAGGCACAGAACAGTTACACGGACTCGCTCGACAGGAACGCGAAGGCGCACCAGCGCGCGAAGAAGGAAGTGAACGAATACGCGCAGATGCTGGCGCAGCTGTCGGAAGCGCTGCGTACCGCGCAGGCCAACGGCGACCAGATGCAGATGCTGGCCACCGATCCGAAGTACCTGAAGTTCAACGAACAGCAGCAGGCCACGCTGCGCGACAAACTGCAATTGACGCTCGATCAGACCAAGGCCAATGAAACGCTGAAGAAGTCACAGGACGATCTCGCCAAAGTCGCCGACGATGCCGACAAGTCGCTGGTCGCCGCGCGCGAGTCGTCGCGTTCGTTTGCCGAGTCCGAACTCGATGCAATCGACCCGACCCGCGAGTACACGCGCACGCTCGCCGCGCTTGATGAGGCGCAGAAGCTGATCCCGATATCGGCCGAACAGATGGCCGCCATGCAGGAACGCGCGGCGAAAAAAATGAAGGATGCACAGGACAATCTCGACGGCACGAAAGACCAGCTGAAGGACCTCCAGCAGGCTATCGAGGGCTTTGGCAAACAGTCCACCGATGCGCTGGTTGATTTCGCCTTCAGCACGAAGGACGCGAGCGTTTCGTTCTCCGAGATGGTCACGTCGATGCTGAAGGATCTGGCGAAGCTGCTGATCTACAAAAACGTGATGGAACCGCTGGTCAAGGGTATCAGCGGCGGCGGTGCGACCGGCTGGCTCAGCGTGTTCTCCAGCATGGCTGGTAACGTCCCAGGCCGCATGGCGGGCGGCCCCGTCTCACCGGGTCAGGTGTACGAGATCAACGAACTGCCCGGCCGGCGTGAGTACTTCATCCCGAACACACCGGGCAAGGTTGTCACCGACGCCGGCATGTCCGGCTCGAACGGTCCGAACGTCGCGGTCACGGTGCACGTCCACAAGAACGACGAAGCAACGGAGGACACGACGGCCGACAGCCGCAAGGCCGCCGAACTCGGCAAGCGCGTTTCTGCCGTTGTGCGTCAGGTCATTGCAACCGAGAAACGTTCCGGGGGGCTTCTCGCATCATGAGCACGCTCTCGCTTGCCCCGTCACCCGTTCCTCCGTCGCCGATGGTCGCGGCGGACTTTCAGTCTGGCCCGCTTCCGCCGTTCGTGCTGCCTTCGCCCGATGACTGGCGCGCACGTATCACCGCCAGCGCGATCCAGGCAAGCGGCGCGATCTTCGACCGGTGCGTGACGTCCGCTTCGTACGACCTCGAACCGAAAATCGTCATCGCGAAGTTCGGCGACGGCTATGCGCAGCGCCGTCCGGCCGGCATCCATACACAGGCGCGGCAATGGAGCGTCGAGATGCGCAACGCCAGCGCGACGGTGGCGGCGGCCGTGCTCGCGTTTCTCGAAGCGCGCAACGGCGTGGACGTTTTCAGCTGGATTCCTCCGCGCCATACCGAAGCCCAGGACGTTCTCTGCCCATCATGGTCGTTCGCCTATGGCGACCTCATCAGCGATGGCGAGCGCGTCTATACGGTCACGATGAAGTTTGAGCAGGTGTTCGTATGACGCTCAAAGGCGCGATACAGGAGCTTTCACCCGGCGCGGTCATCGAAATGTTCGTGCTGGACCTGACACGTTTCAACGTGCCTGAGGACGGTCGTTATGTGCGCTTCCATGCGGGTACGAACCGGCTCGACAGCGATGTTGTGTGGCAGGGACTGACGTATCAACGCCATCCGGTCACGGCAACCGGCTTCGAGTGGAAAGGCGAAGGAACGCTTCCGCGTCCGCACTTCGCGGTCTCGAACGTGACGGGCATCATCAGCGCGATGTGCCGCCTGTATTCGGATCTGGTGGGCGCGGCTGTCACGCGCAAGCGCACGCTGACGCGCTATCTCGACGCGATCAATTTTCCGGCCGGCAATCCGCTCGCGAATCCCGACGAGGCGTTCGCAGACGACGCTTTTTTCATCAATCAGAAAGTCCATGAAACGATGGACTCAGTCGAATTTGAACTCGCGGTCCCGTTCGACGTTCAGGGCGTGCAGCTGCCCGGTCGGCAGGTGATCTGCAATTCGTGTCCGTGGAAATATCGCGGCGACGGCTGCGGTTATGGCGGGCCGCCCGTGGCCGATATCAACGACACTCCGACCGCCGACGCGAACGCGGACCAGTGTGGCAAGCGGCTGAAGTCCTGCAAGCTGCGTTTCGGTACCGGGTGGCTGCCGTTCGGCGGATTTCCCGGCGCCGGACAGTACAGGTGACGCGACCATGATCCCCGACAATCCGGCGTTCGACGATATGGTGCCGTTCGTGCGCATCCACGCCGAAGGCGAAGCGCCACGCGAATGCTGCGGCCTGATCGTCACGCGCGTCGACCCGCCGCTGCTGATGTACATCGCCTGCACGAATCTCGCCCGCGAGACCGAGCACTTCATCATCGACCCGAAAGACTACGCACGCGCCGAGGATACGGGCAAGGTGGTCGCCATCGTGCATTCGCATCCGTTCATTCCGCCCGAGCCGTCGCTCGCGGATCTGACCGGCATCGAGCGCACCGGCTTGCCGTGGCTGATCGTCAACCATCCGCTCGGCACGTGGAGCGTGAATCATCCGCGCGGCTTCGTCGCGCCGCTACTGGGTCGACCATTTGTGCATGGCGTCCACGACTGTTATGCGCTGGTCCGCGATTACTACGCAGAGCGCGGCATCGTCCTGAACGATTATCCGCGCAGCTATGGCTGGTGGGATGACGCGGGAGGCGCGGACCTGTACCGCGACAACTTCGCCACCGAAGGCTTTGCGGTCGTACTCGATCACGCACCGCTCACGTTCGATGACTTCACGGCAATCCGCCCCGATGACCTGATCCTGATGCGTATCCGTGCGCAGCACGACAACCACATGGCGGTCTATCTCGGTGATGGCGTGATCCTCCATCACATGATCGGCCACGCGTCACGGCGCGAGGCTTACCAAGAGTTCTACCAGCGCCGCACGGTCGCGGTGCTGCGCCATCGTGTGAACGTCGATGCCAGCGCGGAGCAGCCATCATGCTGACGGTCATCTTCTATGGCGATCTGCGCACGCGCTTTGGCCGTCGCTATACGCTTGCCGTGCATTCGCCCGCCGAAGCGATCCACGCGCTCTGTGTGCAGCTGAAGGGACTGCGGCAGTATTTCCAGCAGCACGCCACTTCGAAGTTTCTCGTGCGCAACCAGCAGCGAGATCAATTCGTCACCGACTATGAGGCCGAAGAACTCGGCTATCCGCAGTCCACCGGCGTGCTGAAGGTCGTGCCGCTGGTCGAGGGCGCAGGCGCGATAGGCAAGGTCGTGCTCGGCGTGGCGTTCATCGCGGCGGGCGTATTTACGGGCGGTACAGCGTGGGCGGCGCTCGCGCCCGCGCTGATCAGTATCGGCGTCGGACTGGCGGCGTCGGGTATCGCCCAGATGATCGCGCCACGCGCGAAAGGTGCGGCCACGCCCGAGAAAGCCGATAACGAACCGTCGCTCGCGTTCAATGGCGCGGTCAACACCACCGGCCAGGGCGGACCGGTCCCGCTCGGCTACGGCCACCTTTTGGTCGGCTCGCAGATCGTCAGTGTCGGTTTCTCGACCAATAACGAAATCGTGGTGCGCTGATGGCTGCCCGCGACCTGATTCCGGTGATCGGCGCAGGTGGCGGCGGCGGTAAGGGCGGTGGCAGTGGCAGTACGTCCGGCGCGATTGAATCGCCCGACTCGCTGCGCTCCACGCAATACGCCCGCGTGATTAACGTTATCTGCGAGGGCGAGGTCGAGGGCATCGTCGGTGATGGGCGCGGCATCTATCTCGATGACACGCCTCTGGTCAATGCTGACGGGTCGTGGAATTTCAGCGGCGCGGCCATCGAGTGGCGCAGCGGCACCGCTTTACAGGCTCCGATAACGGGGTTCTCCGCGACCGAATCCGAAAGCTCGGTCGGTATCGCGGTCACGGCCGCGGTGCCGGTTACGCGCAGCGTCACCAATCCCAACGCGACCGCGCTGCGTGTGACGCTGGGCTTCGCGCAGATCACCGAGCAGAACACCACCAACGGCAACATCACCGGCTCGACCGTACAGCTTGCGATCGATATCCAGAAGAACGGCGGCGGCTTCCAGCAGATATACGTTGACACGGTGACGGGCAAGACGACCAGCCGCTACCAGCGCAGCTATCGCATTGAACTGGTGTCGCGCTTCGGTGAAGCGGGCGGCACGTTCGACACACGGGTGCGACGCCTCACGCCCGACAGCACGGTGGTAGCGGTCCAGAATTCGTTTCAATGGGAGACGATGACGGAAATTGTCGACTCGATGCTGATGTACCCGTATAGCGCGCTGGTGGGTGTGCAGATCGACGCCTCGACGTTCAGGAGCATTCCGAAACTCGCGTTCGACATGAAGCTGAGACGGGTTCAGGTCCCGTCAAACTACGATCCGCTGACACGCGCCTATAACGGCATCTGGGACGGTACATTCAAGGTCGTGTGGACCGACAATCCGGCGTGGATTCTCTACGACCTCGCCACCACCGCACGCTTTGGTCTCGGCGCTTTCGTCACGCCGGACCTGATCGACAAGTGGACGCTCTACGGTATCGCCCAGTACTGCGATGGCATGGTGCCGGACGGCTTCGGCGGCTACGAACCGCGCTACACGTGCAACGTCTATATTCAGGAACGCGCCGAAGCCATCGCGCTGCTACAGCAGTTCGCGTCGATCTTTAACGGCCTGATTTTCTGGAGTGGCGGCACGCTCACCTTCAGCGCCGACATGCCGGCCGATGTGTCGGCGGTCTACACGAAAGCGGGCGTGATCGACGGCGTGTTCAGTTATGTTGGCACGCCGCTTAACCAGCGCCACACTACCGCGCTGATCACGTGGAACGATCCGGCCAACACTTACCAGCAGGCCATCGAGTATGTCGAGGATCGCGAAGGCATCGACCAGTGGGGTATCCGGCCGCTCGCGCTGACTGCGTTCGGCTGCACGTCGCGCGGTATGGCCCACCGTATCGGCAAGTGGGCGCTGCTGACCGAGCGGCTGCTGTCCGAGACCGTCACTTTCGCGACCGGCATCAACGCGGCTTTCTCGCGGCCGGGCGATGTGTTCGCGACGACAGACGAAACACGCGCGGGTCTGCGCATGGGCGGCCGCATACTCGGGGGCGACGCGTCGCACGTGCTGCTCGATGCGCCGGCGCAGCTGGTCGGCGGTGCGGGCTATACGCTATCGGTCGTCCTGCCTTCGGGCCGCTTCGAGACCCGCACTGTCACGTCGAACATGAGCGGGCCTAACGAAGCGCTGACGGTTTCGCCGCCTTTCTCCGAAGTACCCGCACGCATGGCCGTGTGGTCGCTGTCATCGACCGCGCTCGTCAATGAACAGTGGCGCTGCATCGGCGTGACCGAAAACGACGATGGCAACGTGCAGCTATCGGGCATCGCGTACAGGCCGGACAAGTTCGCTGCGGTTGAATACAACCTGACGCTCGAACCGTTGCCCGTCTCGATCATCGATCCGTTCCATATTGGCACGCCGACCGAACTGCACGTCACCGAATCGAAGTACGAAATCAGTCCCGTCATTGTCGGTGCGCGCGCGACGTTTTCATGGCTCGCACCGCTCGGCGCGGTCCGTTTCGATGTGGCGTGGCAATACGGACAGGATTCCGCTGTCTATGCCACCGCGTTCATGAACAGCATTGATATCGAGCCGACGCGGGAAGGATCTTGGACGTTCACGGTGTGGGCGATCAACGCGATTGGCATGCGTAGCGGTCCCGCGTCAGTCACGGTCCAACTTCGCGCACTGAACCAGCCGCCCGAGGACGTGAAAGGCGCGCAGCTTGATATCTTCAATGACGCGGCCAATCTCGTCTGGCTGGTTGCGACCGACCTCGATGTGATCGTGGGCGGCCAGCTGGTCGTGCGCTTCTCGTCGCGCATGTCTACGCTGGTCGTGTGGGAGGAAGCGAACGAAATCGCGCGTTTCGCGGGCTCGCAGTCCAGCGGGCTCGTCGCGCTGATGAAGGGAACGTACCTGCTGAAGTTCGTCAACTCGTCGGGCGCGTACTCGGACAATCCGGCCTATGTTGTCAGCACGACAGGTCCGCTGCGCGACTACAACCTGATCGAGGACCTGCGGCAGGATCCGGCGTTCGCCGGCCAGCGCGTCAACATGGAAGTGCGTAATGGCGTGCTGTTCCTTTCGCAGGGCGAAGACCGTCATGCGGTCGCGCTGCAGGGCGGTTACTACTTCGACCGGACGGTTGATCTGGGCAAGGTCTACACGGTGCACTGCGGCGCGTATGTCGATGGCGCGCGCTATGACCTCTTTGATGACGTCGACCAGTGGCCGGACTGGGACCTGCGCGCGGACGTGGACGGAACCAAGATCAACGAAGGCGGCGCACTGGTGCTGGCGTCGCTGACCAACGTCGATCCGGCGAAAGCGGCGGCCGCAGACTGGTCGCCGTACCAGCGACTGATCGTGGCGGATCTGACATTCCGTGCGGTGCGCTTCGCGCTCTCGGTCGTCGTGCCGCAGGATATCTATGGCATGGGGATCATTGACCTTGGCGCGACCGTCGATGTACCCGACCGCATCGAGAGCCGCAACAATATTCCAGTCTCGGCCGGTGGCACGGTGGTGACGTTCTCGGTCCCGTTCAAGGACGCGCCCGCAATCAGCATCATTGCCCAGGGTTTGCAGACTGGCGACAAGTGGCTCATCGACCAGCAAAGCGCCTACAGCTTCCGCATCCAGTTCCAGAACTCGGTCGGCGCGGGCATTGCGAAGACCTGCGACTGGATCGCGCGCGGCTACGGTTATGAACACGTGGACCTCAACGCGCTGGGTTATCACGCGCTGATGCGTGGTGACGTCGATGCGTTTCTCGCGGCGCGCGCGCGGACAGGTCTCGTTATCGGAGAACCAGCATGACACAGCCATCCAGTTATCAGGTCCCGGCGCATCCATCGGGACTCGACATGCGCACGCAGCTGAACCTGATCGTGCTGGCGATTCTTGGCGATAACGCGGGACCGGGCGAGCCGTCGGAGACCTATCCCGGAATGATGTGGGGCGATACGACCGCGATGCGGCTCAGGCGTCGCAATAACGTCAACGATGCGTGGATTGATATTGGTCCGCTCGATGACTTCCTTGGCGACGTGAAGAAGCTCGTTAGCGACACCGCAGCAGGCAAGGTCAGCAAGGTAGGCGACACCATGACCGGCTCACTTACCATGAAGGCTGCCAACATCTCGTATCAATACGCGAGCGGCGCGAACGCGGGCTATATCGGAACGTACGGAACAGGTGGCGCGGGCAGCGGCATCGGCATCGTGAATTCCGCGTGGAACGCCTGGAATTTCCAGGTGGACGATAGCGGCGGCGCTATCTTTCGCTCCACCGTCACCATCGCCAACAACGGCGGCCTCTATTCAGGTGGGCGCATCACGATCAGGAACAGCGCGGAACTCGCCCTGCAGGGTCCGTACGTTTTCTATATCCGGCCACGTGGGAACAGTGGACTTGAATATGTGAATAACGCATACAACAATGTCGTCGGATCGATAGACGATGCGGGCAACATGGCATGCAACGGTGAGATGAGAACCGGGGGCGCGCTAGTTGCAGGGACCACCATGTACACCGGCAATGGGCAAGCCTTCGTGAGTGGTGACGGCAACGTGTACGGCGCGGTGTGGGGCGGCTATCTGAGTAACTGGATGGGCAACAAGGCGAACGTCAATGCCCGCGTCCAGTGGGATTCCGGCGTCGCAGAGTGGGGACCAATCAACGGGCCCACCACGCTTGATATCCCCGCGCCGTGGGTGATGTGCGGGTGGCGCACGAACTCTAACGGCAACTGGGTATCGGGCGCGCAATGGCTTCGCGGTGTCTGTTTGAGGAACCAGTGACCATGACAAACGAAGAACTTTTCTATCTGCTGCAGAAGTTCTATCCCGGCACGATCAACGGCACGCACTACCTCACCGGGCATCGTCTCGACACTGAAGGCGCGCAGTTCGGTGAAGCGTTCATCACGAACTGGAAACTGCCGAATGCCGAGCCGACAGCGGAGCAATTGTGGGCGTGGTGGCGGCAGCATGGGCCGGAGATAAAGAACACCGTGGCGGCTGTGCATGTACGCATCGAGCGGAACGAGCGGCTTCTCATTGCGGACGCGATGGTCTACAAGGCCGAGGACTCAGGCGACCCGCAGGTGATAGCAAGGGCCCGCACGTACCGGCAGGCGTTGCGCGACGTACCGCAGCAGGCCGGCTTTCCGGTGAGCGTCGAATGGCCCGAGCCGTAATACCCGCCCCTGAGGATGAGACCGAAGGAGTAGGCATCATGATTGACGACGACCTTGATAATGCGCCCGTTACTCCACCGCCCGCAGCCATCCTCCCTGAACCGGCACCGCCACCGCCCGATCTGCCATCGCCGGATATGCCGCCGATGAGCGCTCCCGTTCCCCCACTGCCTGAAGGTGAAACGGTCGAATCATCCGCGGCGAAAGCACACGAAGCGCTGATCAAGCAGTTTCCGCCACGATCATGAACCGCTCGACCGTCAATGCCCTGCGCGCTCTCGCACTGCTGATCATCGTAGTACTCGGCATCGTTACCATCGTGTCCGTGTTGACGGGCTGCACGCTGGTCTACATCGAAGGCGATTCGAACAGCGTGACGGATACGGGTGGTCATGGCGGCGGTCTGACGATCCCGCCGAGACAGGACGACCCGCTACGTGAGCGGCTGAACGGTCTCACGCACGAACACTAGCGTTATTCACCGTCTCGCACTGCGAGGCATTTACCGGAGCGCCACCATGAAAGTGAACGTCTACAACGAAGGACCGAACCCGATCCGCGTCGTCATCGACAAGGACAACGTGAACGATCAGCAGCTGGACGCCGGCGAGGAAAAAGCGTTCGAGTCAGCGGACGATGGCGTGATCGAATTCCGTGAACTCAGCGGCGCACAGGAGGATCTGTCCGAAGGCGGCGAAGTCTGAACGCGACATGACCAAAAAAATGGCTCGCCAGAGCGAGCCTCCCAAGGGGCCATTCGCTGGAACGAGGACCATCGGACGACAGAGGCGATTATAGACGCCTGGGACGTCTGATCAAGCGAGGACGCAGGCTAGTGGCGGCCGGGGGCGCCGGGGGCGCCCAGAAGCGCCGGATTCGCGCCAGACCGCGGGCGCGGAGACGCCGGTAGCGTCGCTATCGGCGGGAACTGGCGAAAACCGGCCGTCCAGACGCAAAAAAGCCCGCTCGGGGCGGGCTTTGTATCTGTACGGACGGGGGGGCGATTAGTAGCGCGGGCCGTACTGCCGGACGCAGATTTGCGAGCCGCGAATCTGCGCATTGATCGGGTCCGAGTCCTTCACCTGCGGATCGTGATAAACCATCGTTATCAGGTCGTGGGTCAGTCTGTCTGCGTCGGTCGTGTCGATCACGGTTATTTTCGATCCGCTTATTTCGCGTGCCTTTTCCTCCGTGATGCCAACGTCGCGGTTCTCTGCCATCTTGTGGGCGAGCGTGCCTGCTGCGTCACAGACCGGCCCGGCCGGGCCGTCTTTCGCGACGGGTTTCGCGGGCTTTGCGGCGTGCGCGCCGGTCGTCAGCGATGCGGCGAAGAGCACTGCGGCAAACAGTGATCGTGTTTTCATACGGCCCTCTCGACTCGGTAGAAACAGAATGTCCGGCCGCCGTCGTGCGACAGACCATGACAAAACGTGAGCACGAACCCACGTTCAGGATTGTGCGCCTTCACGCGTCAGTCGCCGCTGGCGTATGGCACGGCGAACGGACTGTCCACAAGCTGCTTGAGATCGAGCGTTGAAAAGTCGTTCGCAATCCAGCTGCCGCTTTCCTCGCTCACGTTGCGCCGGATCGCGATACGCTCGGCTCCGTACAGCCCGACCAGTTCGGCAACGATTTTCAGGACGTGTGCCTCCATCGCCCTGCGGTCGCCCGGATACGCGGAAAATGGCTCGATGTCGAAGTAGTGTTCGGCCCTGACGCCTTCGCGACGGGGTGCCAGTACATAGACCTGATACGTGTAAATTTTCTTCGCTTTCATCGTCCGTCTCTCAGCCTGCCTTCGCTTCGGTTCGTGTCATCGTCTGGGCCAGTCCGTCAAGCGCGACGGCGAGCGCTTCGCGCAGGCTCTGTTCGCTCTGTTCGACAGTCGTCAGGTCCGCATGCCGACCGTTGCAGAGTGCGCGCACGTTCAGCATCACGACCAGTTTCTGTGCGTCGGCCAGCAGCCGCTTTGCGTCCGCGTTCAGCATCGGTTCCAGCTTGGCGAACTGCATCTCCGTGCGCCGGGCAGAAGGCATACTGACGACACCGGTCCATCCGTTCGCCAGTGTTTCACCCGTACCCGCCCAGAGGTAATGTTCGACCAGCGTGCGCGCCTGATTTTTCGGGTCAGCCTTGGCCGAGCCGTGGACCCGGTAGAAGCGGCGGTTCGCTTCGCGCTTGCCTTCTGCCTTGCACTCGTCCGAGCAGTAGCGCTGCTTTGCCTGCAACGTTGAAAACGTCTTTTTGCAGACGCCGCATTCGATACGCAGGGCTTTGTCGTTTGTCGTGCTCGTCGTGCTCGTCGTGTTCTTCGTGTTCTTCGTGTTCATGATTCGGCGTTCCTTAACAGAGATATTGGTTGGTCAGTCAATCGCGCGGAAGATAGCGCCGGCTTCGGTGTGGTCCTTCGCGAAGTCGCGCAGCTGGTGATAGTGGTCGGTGAACTTCTCGCGCAGCGTTTCGTTATCGATCCAGCACAGTGCGCCGAACACGAACAGCGTCACGATCACGCCGAACGCGTCCGCGCTGACTTCGCCCTCGTAGTCGTTACCCTGGACGGAAACGTTGAAACGTCTGTCCGTATCGGGAGCCAGATATCCGCCGCCGTTCGACAGCCGGTAGAAAGTCCAGAGACCGCCCTTGTAGTCAGCCGACAGGTTGGTCGCCTGCTGATATGTCAGCCCTTCGCCCTGGATCATCAGACGCGCAGTAAATATCCCGGGCAGAAAACGCAGGCGGTCAACAGTCGGGATAACCGTCGCGGTAATCGTCTTGCTCACTTCATTTGCTCCTTTGAAAATCGGTTATTGGTTGATCGTTACGTACGTTGCGTGCATCGTGATATAGCCAGCGCGCACCAGTTCATCGCAGGCAGCGCGAGACCGCTCGCCGTGAATTTCTGCAAGCGATTCGGCGAGGTCCAGATACGCGTCGGATTCACCCGCTTCGCACAGCGCTTTCAGCGCTTCGTACAGCCGATGCGCATCGCCGCCAATCTTCATTTTTGTCATCGTGTAGTCCTTATTAAATAAGGCGCCCTTAAAAAACCCGCCAGCGGCGGGTTGTGGGTTTCTCTGTCCTGCGGGGACCGGTCGGGTCCGGGCCGTGCGTTTCGGGTGCTGCGTTACAACAGAATCTATAGTGTCAGGACACCTGCGTGGCGTACACATAAACTTTTAAAGCTTTTGCTCGGAGTGCTTACACCGGGGAAGAGGCCCGCGCGATAGCGGGCCGTGAAAAACACGCGCGGCCACCAGCGAAGGATCGTGCCGCCGTTGCGATACTCGTCTATCACATCGGCCAGCCTGTTACGCTTGGACGGCGCCCATGCGTGCGCGCGGAAACCACAAGCCTAGCGCGACATTGCTGCGTCCCTGCCGCTCAGCGGCGACATGCTGATAGCCATAGGTGATGCGCGAGCAATTTGGGCGAAATGCGTGCAACTTCAAGAAATGCTTCTGAAGGGCGATTCGGCCCCTCAATGGAAGTTAGGCAAATCTGCGTCCGTGCCCGTAGGGCCTATGCGAGCGGGAGCAACGTCGCCAGTACTACAAGCAGGTCAGCAGGCTTTACAAAATGGTGATCAAAGCCGGACCTAATTGATTCCGCCTGCTCAGAGGGCGATGACAGAGCGCTAACCGCGACCAGTAAAGGAAACGGGCTGGATTGCTGGCGCCGAATCTCCCTTGCCACGGCTCGTCCGTCCATAGCTGGCATCTGTATGTCGAGAACTGCAGCCGCCGGCCGCCAAGCTCGGTATTCCGCGAGCGCGTCCAGTCCGTCTCCGGCAGTCCGGACGTCATAACCGTGATCCGTGAAGAATAACGCGTAGGCGGCCAGAATGTTTGGGTCGTCGTCCGCAATGAGCAGGCGCGCAGCGTTCGGGGTTGCCATAGATATCTCCATTGCCATGCAAGCCGCAATGAATGAGCCCGGGCAGAATGGCGCAAGATTTGCTTAATGCTAGACATTCCGCAAGAATGACTCACACGGGAGTTTCCCGTCGGCCAAGGGATACAGATGCGATTAGCCAACTTCATCGTCGACCACATGGAAGCCATTCTTTCGCAATGGGAGGAATTTGCCCGCACCCGGTTGCCGGCGGCGGCAGACATGAAGTCGCTGGCTTTGCGAGACCACGCACAGCAGATTCTGGAAGCCGTGGCAAAGGATCTGTCGACTTCTCAAAACAGGGGAGACCAATTTGAAAAGTCAACGGGTGATGCGCCTAGGGTGGCGGGTGCGCCAGAGACCGCGGCACAAACTCACGCGCTTCTGCGTGCGCAAGTCGGCTTCGACATCAACCAGATGGTTGCCGAATACCGCGCCCTGCGCGCCAGCGTTCTACGAATGTGGATGGACGAATCAAACCCCGAAAGTCATCTCGTCGATGACATCGGTCGCTTCAACGAAGCCATCGATCAGGCAATCACTGAGTCGGTAGCCATGTTCAGCGCGCAGGCAGACCTAGCCCGAAATCTGTTCCTTGGAATGTTAGGACACGATATGCGTAGTCCGCTCCAAACCATACAGATAACAGCGTCATATCTGGCAGCGCTAAACGCAGGTGAGAAAGTGTCGGAGGCGGCGTCCCGCCTGATCAGAAGCGGCACTCGCATGCAGGCGCTATTGGACGACATGATTGATTTCAATCGAACCAGGCTTGGTTTGGGTATCAACATCGCCCCGACCAGTATTGACCTCGCCCCATTGGCTTTCGATGTACTGGACCAGCTGCAAACGGTCCATCCGGATCGTCACGTTGATCTGCACGTCGCCGGTGACTGTATGGGCATGTGGGACGGCCCACGTTTCCAGCAGTTACTTGGCAATCTGGTTCTGAATGCACTCAAGTACGGAGCACAGGACGCGTCAGTAGGTGTGACATTGACTGGCGAGGGCGCAGCAGTCCTCCTGGAAGTGAGGAACGCTGGCGCCCCCATTGAGCCGACGATTCTCGACCGGCTTTTTGATCCACTCCAGCGTGGCCCGAACCATCAGGACAAAAATGCCGACACGAGTCTGGGGCTGGGACTGTATATCGCGCGCGAGATTGCCAAGGCCCACGGGGGCGAGATCGACGCGCGATCCGACGAGCTTGAAACTGTGTTCTCTGCGCGCCTGCCCCGTAACAAACAACGCTCATGATGTCCCACGCCCAGATCAACATGTCAGGGCACGACGGGATCCAGACTGCCAGGTTATTTCGTTCGCTCAGTACGAAGGGAAACGTTCGCGCGGGGTAATCCCCCAAGCAACCGACCTCAATAGTCGTCATTGTCTCCGTGGTGCGGCTTTGCCGTCTCAGGCGTCTCGTCGGAGTTCATGACCTTTCGAAGACCGGGAAAATGCACATCGCATAGTTGGTTGCTGATGACGGCGTTTTGTTTAGGACAGTCCGCTAACCGTCCGCCGAGATCAGTTATTGGGAAGTCTGCACCGAGCGAAGCCACCAATTTAGTCAGCCGATAGCGCCCGCGTCTTTCGCAACGGGAACAGGCCACGTCGATATGGCTGGCGCGCGCCGCCACTTCTCCGAGGGTAACGCTTCCTTTTGCCATATGCGCCTAGTCTGATAGATGGTCTTGATTCTCGCCCCCATCCTAACGCAGCCAGTCGGCAATAGCGTGGGAACTCGTCCTTCCGCCAGCCGTTTGGACGTCCGCGCTAATAGGTTGAGTCAAGCCGCTTGGCGACCATCCCTTCCAAGTCGCGCGCCTTGAGCTGCCAGAACGCGATTAATCATCGCTATGTTCGATGGGCGATAGGCCGTACCCGGCCATCAAGAGACGGTCAACAGTCTCGCTTCGGCTGCATGCTCTTTGCCCCACTGTTGACCTTCACGGTTAGAGCTATGCTCATGAAACAGGCCGGGATGCATCCGGCCCGTTGTCGAGTGATGCTAAATGCGTACAGCGTTGCATGGGGCCGCGAAAGCGCGGCGCCTTCGATTACGCTACCTTGATGAGTCCAAGCTGTTGCAGCGCAGTTACGCCATCGTCCAGTCCGATTTCTTCGACTATCTTGCCGTCTTTGAGCCGGAGCACGGTTGTGCCAGTGAAACGCATTTTCCGACCGGTCGCAGCAGGTAACGATCCAATGAGGAAATCGCTGAATGCCGGCCCTGTATGTGTGCCGCCGCCGTCCCAACGACCAACCACATGGTCTCCCTCGGCGATAAGATCAGCCGCGCCCCAGAAGTTGAGGTCCGGGAACGCTTTACGGAAATCGGACATGAACGCCTTGATGTCCTCGCGGCCACGCCGCGGTTCGTGTAGCGAGTATTGGAGAAGCATGTCGGGCGCAGCAAGTTCATCGACGATGTCGAGATTGCATGTCTTGCCCCAGAAATCGGTGAACCAACGCCCGACGACGGTTTTGTTGTCATCTTCCTTGGACATGGTGAATTCCTCATTGACTGAAGTTGGGGAGGGAGACGCGGTCGCTTCCCTCTACCTGAACGATATTGACGCAAGCTGTCAGGCGCCCCCGGTTTCTTGCTGCAATACTCGATAAGCCGACATGTGACTTACGGCGACGATGGTCTCTATGCGTATCGTGTCGGGCGACGTTCACCATAACGAGTGAGCACGGACGACAAGACGGTATAGCCGTCTGCGTCAAGGGCTGCTCTGTGTTCGCAGCAATTAAACAGCAAGAATCGGAGTGCCTGTGCCGCGCGGCTGCCATATCGTGTCTATGCAATCGCATAGCAGACGCGGTCATCGGATGAAGAGTGGTGCTTGAGTCACCTGTAACTGCAGGGGCGCAGTCCCCAACTCGACTATCGATGTACGGCTCACCTGTCCTTCATTGACTGGAGTCCGATCATGTTGCCACTACTCTCGCTTAACGCGCTCGCGGCCCAACGCGGCGGTGGACTGCGCCCTGAACTGAAAGCTTTATTTGAACGCCATGCCGGGCTGGCGACGGGCCTTGCCGCTACCATTGAGCCGGTAGAACAAGAGTCGCTTTCCCAAGTGACTGACGCTGCCGACGACGCTCTCGCGAAGGATTCCGGGGTCGAGGGATCGACGGCGAGCGGCTCCTATTTGCGCGGGAGTGGGTCGGGAGGCACAAGTCGCTGAATGACTTAGAAGGGTCGATTGCGGAAATCGCCGGTACATCGAGTCTGCTTCAAGATCCTACGGCGGTCGGCTACTATTGACACCTCAAGGAGGGTGTCATGTGTACGAGCTACGAATCGAACAATCCCAGAGCGCCGTTTGACGTCTTCAGTCTGTTTCCGGTGCCGGAATTCGACTACAGGCCCGAGATCTACAAGGATTACTTCGCGCCGATCTTCCGCCGCGACGGCGATGGCCTCATTACGGCGCCGGCTTCATTCGGCATGGTTCCACGCAAACGCATTCCGCCCGGCGTGAAGGTGTTTGACACCATGAACGCCCGTAGCGAATCGGTTGGAGAGAAGCGCAGTTACAGTGGCGCATGGAAGAACCTCCAGCTTTGCCTGATACCTTGCCGGACATTCTTTGAACCGAACTATGAGACGGGTAAGCCTGTGCGCTGGAAGATCGGTGTCGCGGACGGCGGGCCACTTGCAATAGCTGGTTTGTGGCGCGCCTGGGAGGAACCGGACGGCGCGCAGGCGCTTTCCTTCACGATGCTCACCGTCAATGCGAACGAGCATCCCCTCATGAAGAGGTTCCACAGACCCGGCGATGAGAAGCGGTCGGTCGTGATCGTTCCGCCGACCGAATATGCGGACTGGCTTTCGTGCAAGACGACCGAACAGGCGCGCTCGTTCTTTAACCTGTATCCCACGGAAGCGATGCACGCCGAGCCTTTCCCGCTACCTCCGCGCAAGCCGGCGTCAAAGCATGCCGGCGACGAACAGCAAACGCTCATCTGACCGAATCGGCACGATCATGTCGACTCCGCGATACTTCGACGCCGACGCACGCGCTGAGATGCTTTGCTATCTGGTCGTTGCAGAACTCGTCGCGATGGCCCGTACAGGAGACTGGTTGCGCACGGACCACATTGTAGAGTCGTCGCGAATCTGGATGAGGGCAAACGGCGTTGCATGCGATTGGCAGGATCGCATCGCGCTCGCTGGCGCGGCGGCCCGACTTGCGCCAGATATTTCCAAGAAAACCAACCTCACGACCGAGCGGTCACTGGCACCGCTATTTGCTGATGGCTGGATGCTCGACTATCAATCGCCGATGGTATGTGAGATCCACCGAGTCTGCGCCGGCTTCCTCGCGCAGAAATAAGTTGTGCGTTCGCCTCCGCGGGTGTCACACCGACTGGCGCCTGCTCGGGTCTGGCAGCGCGAACCGCACGACTTAGTTCGGCCATGAAGCGTCATTTGATGGCGCCGGAGTTCGGACGTTGACGCGTCCGGTCCCCTGCTGGAAGGAGTCATACTCAGAACGGCACACGTGACCCGGCCGCGCCGAGCCGCTACCGCGGGGCGCCAGTGCAGAAAAGCTTTCGGTTCCCAAACATGCCATTTTCCTCCTACGATACGCATTGTTAGCAATCGCCGACATATCGGGAACGTTGCACCAGTCGATGAAGGGAGGGGCAAGGACGTGGAAAGTTTTCAAATACTCGACCACATCACGGACGGCGTCATGGCGCTCGACCGGGAGTGGAAGTTTCGATACATCAACCGGACCGCTGCGCGGCTGCTGAAGCGTCGATCCGAGGACCTGCTGAGTCGTGAGATCTGGGTCGAATACCCAGATCTCATCGGATCGAGCTACGAAGCAGCCTATCGGCAGGCGGCCGAGACCTGTATGCCGAGCACCGCGACCGCCTTCTACGCGCCGCTAAGTACCTGGTTTGAAGTGCGGGCGTTCCCATGCGACGACGGTATTGTCGTGCTGGTTCGCGACGTCACCGAAGCACGCGCGATCTCCGAACGTTTGTCGCGCCAAGCAACGCATGATGAACTGACCGGCCTTATCAACCGCCGCGAACTGCTGCTGCGCCTGAACAGTCTTGTCGACGAAGGCGCGGCCGCTTCTGTCGATTTGCTCTTCATCGACCTTGACCGCTTCAAGGATATCAACGACTCGTTTGGCCACGCGGCGGGCGATGAAGTGCTGCGTGTCATCGGCGAGCGTCTTTCCGACATTTTTACCGAAGGTGCCCATGTTTCGCGCATCGGCGGTGACGAATTCGTAATTTTCCTCGTCGACGCTCCCGAGGGTGAGGCCGCGCGGGTCGCGCGTAAGGTCACAATACGCATGCGCGAACCAATTCAGACGCCATGCGTGCGGGCATCGGTGGGCGCGAGCATCGGCGTGGCGCGCTACCCCATCTCGGCATCGAATGCGGGCGAGCTGCTGCGCAACGCGGACACCGCGATGTATCACGCGAAGCGCGCGGGCGGTTCGCATGTGTGGTCGTTTGGCAAAGAGGATGCGCAGCGCCTCTCGCAACGCCGGCGGCTACGGGCGGATTTGGAGAGTGCGAGCGCCACGCGCCAGTTCGAACTGCATTACCAGCCACAACTGGACCTGCATACTGGCCGCGTCTACGGAGCCGAGGCACTTCTACGATGGAACCATCCGCAACTGGGGCTGCTCACGCCGGCCGACTTCCTCAACCTGCTGCTTGAATCGCCGGCCTACGAGGCAACGGGCGACTGGCTAATTCGCCTTGCGTTCCGTCAGGCGGCGAAATGGCAGGCGGCGAACCGCAAGCCGTTCAAGGTCGCCGTCAATCTCTCGGCCACGATGATCCAGAACGGCGATCTCGCCGCACTGGTTTCGGAGGCGGCCGAGGCGGCCGGCGTATGCGCTTCCGCACTCGACATCGAGGTGACGGAGACTGTCGTCATGAGCGACTTCGCCGCCGCGTCGCGCGCGCTTTCAGCTGTACGGAGGCTCGGCGTGACCGTCTCGCTCGACGATTTCGGTACCGGCTACTCCAGCCTCGCATACCTCACACGGCTGCCTGTCGATCGCATCAAGATCGACAAGTCGTTCGTGCAGGAGCTTACTGTTAAGGAGACCTGTCGCCAGGCACGCGCGATGGTCGAAGCGATGGTGGCGCTCGCGCACGCGCTGGGCATGAGAACGGTCGCGGAAGGCATCGAAACCGAACCGCAATTCATCCTCGTCAAAGAACTCGGGTGCGATGCCGTGCAGGGATATTTCATTGGCAGGCCGGTACCGGCAGCGCGTATCGAACCTTACGCCGAGGCACGGTTCGGGCCGGCTGGAGCTTCGTCGTTGTACGACGCAGGAAGCGCGTCCCGCTAGCGGTCAACACGCAGCCCCTCGGCGGCTTCGTTAGCGATGTCACCATAGCCTCCCGTTCGCAAGCAACAATCGAACGGCTGAGGCAACTCGAATCCGCCCAGGATGGCGAGCCACCGCGCGAACGCAGGCGCGCCTCCACGGGGGCAAATCGGGTCCGCGATGACACCGCAAGCGCTCACAGGATCGACCTCTGGCACGGCGACGTCACCAATGCGGTCGTAAATGACCGTTCGTGAACCTGGAAGCGATCTCCCGGACAACATACAACGGTCCGCCGCTGTGGGTCGACAAGCGTCTTTCGGCTCACTCGTAAAGCGTGATCAGTTGATCTCAGACGCCTTATATCGCTGGTCACGCTGCGGCCGAGATCCAGATCGGTGAATACATTTGGACAAAGTCGCGGCTCGTACGGCTCGCGGGAAACCCGCGGAAATAGTCAACGGGCAGGCAAAAAATCCAGATAGAAACCGTCAGAAAAACGCGCGACCTGCCGGAGAGCCTTGCTAGACACGGCATAATAGGTAGCCGGCTGATTTTCGAAGTTGCCCCTGTGCGGGGCAACGCTAATAGACCACTAACAAAGCAAGGAAAGGCCAACTCCCAAAACCCACACCCACCCGCCGAGCCGGCAAAAAAACCAAGATCAATCCGCCAACCTCTTATCCGCCAAAGCACTCTGACAATCCGCAATAACCTGCCTCACAAGCCTGGCTTGAGGATCAAGCTCATCAGTATCAAGAATCTCCTCAACCGCATCTCTCGCCCAATCCGCTTCGACAAACTGCGCGTGCCGCCGCGCAATCTCCACCGCGGTAGCGGTCAACTTCGCGATAGTGAGCCAATCCGCCTCGCGCGCCCGCCGGTCGAGCCATTTATGCGCGGCCTGCACATGGAACGCCGCGTCCGGCCAGTCCTCATTCAGGTAATAAGCGCCAAGACTCCCGCATGTGAGCCAGCACAACAGCTCCAAACGGTCTCGTGGACTCAGATGATGGCGTACATCACTCATGGCGACGCTCGCTGCTGAAAATTGCGTTCCGGTGAGAACGGCGATCCGCCGTCCCCCGCTTTCACTGAACAATATCACGCAGAATTCAAGCGCGGCAATTCCTGAGTACCCTGGCGCGCCGGCGCCACAGCCGGCACGGCCACCCGCTCGCTGGCTGGCGCCGCTAGCGGGTGGCGACGATGAACAGCCGCGGAAACGGCAGCAGCACCGTGCCGTCGGCAAGTGCCGGGTAAGCCGCGGCGATCGCGTCCCGGTAACGCTGCAGGAAAGCGGCTTGCCCGGCATCGTCGAGTTCGGCGAGGAACGGCCGTAGGGCGCTGCCCTTAAACCATTCGACCACCGCGTCCGCGCCGCCCGCGAGCGGGTGGTGGTAGACGGTGCGCCACACGTCGACCCGCGCGCACAGCGGCTCGAGCAACCCGTAGTACCAGTCGGCGCCGTAGCGCATGGTGCGCTCGACGCCCTTGAGCTTGTGGGCCCATGGACCGTCCGCAGCGATCTCGCGCAGCAGACGGTGCGCGGGCTCGTCCAGATTGTCCGGCATCTGCACGGCGAGGCTGCCGCCCGGCGCGAGCTTCGTCACGAGCGACGGAAACAGCCGCTCGTGGTCGGGCACCCATTGCAGCACCGCATTGGCGAGGATAAGGTCGAATGGTCCCGGCGCGTCCCACGTGGAAATGTCGCTCACGTCGAACTGGAACTGCGGCAGACGCTTGCGGGCCGCCGCGATCATGTCGGGCGAACTGTCCATGCCGCTGACCGCCGCGCCCGGCAGGCGCGCGGCGAGCGTCCCAGTCGAGTTGCCGGGTCCGCAGCCGATGTCTACCGCGGTCTTCACGTCCGTCGGCGGCACGGCCGCCAACAGATCCCTGACCGGACGCGTGCGCTCGCTTTCGAACAACACGTACTGCTTCGCGTGCCAATCCTTCTTCGACGTCATCTGATGCTCCTTGTGTCCGTGGTGGCCGGATCGGTGGCGGCCGGTTTCGCTTTCGTGGCGGCTCCAACCGATCCAATCCGCTCATTCTCGGTGGCGCCAAGGGCGGAGTAAAATGAATTTATCATTCCGATTCCTTCATTTTTCTGATGAAAATCGACACGCTCGGCGTTCAGGCGTTCGTCGCCATCGCGGATCGCGGCAGCTTCCAGAGCGCCGCCGATTCATTGCACGTCACGCAAACGGCCATCACGCAGCGTCTGCGCAAGCTCGAAACCTACCTCGGCGTCACGCTGATCGAGCGGACCACGCGCTCCATGGCCCTCACCGAAATCGGCCGCAGTTTTTTGCCGCAAGCGCGCCGCTTGCTCGGCGAACTCGCCGACGCACTGGTCGAAATTCGCGAGACCGGCGTGGCGCGTCGCGGCGATGTGTCGATCGCCTGCGTGCCGACCGTGGGCGTGCAATATTTGCCGCGTATTCTGCAGGCGTATTCGGCGCGCTATCCGCATAACCGCATCAGGATTCTCGATCACGCGTCGTCCGCGGTGGAGGCGGCCGTGCTGCGCCGGGAAGTCGAATTCGGCATCAACATCGCGCGCGAGCATCATCCGGATCTGACCAGCGTGCCGCTCACGGAGGACCGCTATGTTCTGATCTGCCATCAGGATCATCCGCTCGCGAAGCGGCGCCGCATCGCCTGGCAGCAACTGCAGTCCTATCCGCTGATCTTTGCCGGCGAGGTGAGCGGCAACCGCGCGCTACTGGACGTCGCGCTGGAAACGAGCGAACTGGCGTTGCGCTCCTTTTACGAGGTGCAGCGCAGTTCGACGGCGGTCGGGCTGGTCGCTCAGGGTGTGGGCGCGGCCGTGGTGCCGGCGCTCGCGCTTCAGAAGGGCGCGTATCCAACGGTGCGGACCGTTGAACTCACGCATCCGGCCGTGTCGCGCACGCTCGTCCTCGTGGCGCGCAAGACCGCGCAGTTGTCGCCGGCGGCGCAGGCGCTTTACGACATGATTCTCGAGCAGGCGACGCTGAAAGCGTGAGAGCGGCCGGGTATCTCCGATGCTTCAAGTCGAAGCGTCCAAAGGCTCGGCAAACGCAAATAGGTTGTCGCGTGGCTCAGTGGCATTTGGCCGCCGTCGCACGCCGCAGAGTGAGCACCGTTAGGCAGTCCGCCACCAAACACATCGCCGAGAGCCTGAGGTTGCATCGATCACCGTCGCACGCCTTTGGCAATGCACCCCGCAAACACATCTCCGCGAGCCGCGGATTGCGTTCGATCCCCCTTCGCATGTCTACAAGCACTGCGCCCGCAAGCACGTCGCAGCGTGATTCAGGTCACGCTCGATCGCCCGCCGCACGCCGGCGGCGTCGCGCGCATACGCGGCGCTCAGCAGATCGTCGTGCGCATCATTGAGCGTATCGGCGAACAGCGCCTCGCCGAACAGCAAATTCGAAATCGGCCCGACCTGCAGCCACACGGTTTCGATCAACTCCAGCAGCAGCGGCGAGCCGGCCGCCCGGTACAGAATCAGATGGAATGCCTCGTTGGCGTCGAGATAGCCTTTGGCGTCGGCACTGCGCAACGCCTGCGCCATCTGCACATTCAGGCTTTCCAGCGTGCCAAGGTCGTGCGCCGTGAGATGCGGCACACCGAGTTCGGCGGCCTGGCCTTCGAGAATCAGGCGTACGCGCAGCACATCGTCGAACTGTTCCTTAGACAGATGCGGCACCGTCACGCCGCAATTGGGCACGTTGACGAGCGCCGATTCGGCCGCGAGGCGCTGCAAGGCGGAGCGCACCGGCATTTCGCCCACGCCGAGTTCGGCGGCGACGTGGCGGATCTTGATGCGCTCGCCGGGCACGAAGCGTCCGATCGTCAGCCACTGCCGCAGCGTGTCGTAGGTCTGGTCCTGCAGCGTGTGATGGCGCGAAGTTTTCATAGAGCTCGATGCAAAACCCCGTGGAAAAGAGGGCGAAAAAGGCCGGAGCGTCGGCGCGACCTCAGATCAGTTCGCCGAGACAGGCGTCGAAGGTGGCGACCAGCTTGTCCACGTCTTGTACCGACGTCTCCGGGCACACCAGGATCATGTTGTGAAACGGCGTGATCAACACGCCGCGGTTCAGCAAATAAAGGTGCAAGACGTGTTCCAGTTCCGGATCGAGTTGACGTCCGGCTTCGCTGCCATTGCGTGGCGGCGTCGGCATGAACTGGAATTCGTTGCGGGCGCCGACACGCGTCACGCACCACGCGAGGCCGTGCCGCGCAATCGCGTCCCGCAGTCCGCTCTCGATGCGTTCCGCCAGCGCGAACATATGCGTGTAAGCAGCCTCGGTCATTACCTCGGCGAGCGTGGCGCGGATCGCGCTCATGGCCAGCATGTTGGCGGTGAGCGTCGTGCCGATGCCGGAGTGTCCCGGCGGCGCACTACGCTTGGCCTGCTGGGCACGCGCGGCGAATTCCGCGCTAAAGCCGTATACAGCGCACGGAAAACCGCCGCCGACCGGCTTGCCGAGTACGAACAGATCGGGTTCGAGGCCGTGCGCCTTCGTATAACCGCCGGGGCCGCAACTGATCGTGTGCGTTTCGTCGATGGCGAGCAGCGTGCCGTAGCGGCGTATCAGCGCTTGCGCCTCGCGCCAGTAATCCGCCTCGGGCAGCACCATGCCGATGTTGGTCATCGCGGGTTCGGCGAGCACGCAGGCCACGTCGCCGTCTTTCAGCGCGTTTTCCAGCGCGGCGAGGTCGTTGAATTCGATCACACGCGTGCTGCCGAGCAGGTCGTGCACCTGGCCGATCAAACTGTCGCGCTGTTGCGGCTTGCTGTCGACCAGATCGACGAAAACGTCGTCCACGGTGCCGTGATAGCAGCCGTTGAAAATCACGATCTGCTTGCGTCCGGTCGCCGCGCGTGCCCAGCGCAACGCGAAGCGGTTGGCGTCGCTCGCGGTCATCGCGAACTGCCAGTACGGCAGCCCGAAGCGGCGCGCGAGTTCTTCGCCGACCCACACGGCGTCTTCGCCCGGCAGCATGGTCGTCAGGCCGCGCTGCGCTTGCGCGGCGAGCGCCCGTGCGACCGGCGCCGGCGAATGGCCGAACATCGCGCCGGTGTCGCCGAAGCAGAAGTCCGCATAGCGGTGACCGTCCACATCGGTAAACGCGGCGCCGCGCGCTTCTTCGACATAAAGCGAGAAGGGTGTCGACCAGTCGTTCATCCAGTGCAGCGGCACGCCGAACAGCAGGTGGCGCGCCGCGCGTTCGGACAGCGCGCGCGACTTGGGCATGGCTTCCACAAACGCGCGGCGTTCGCGTTCGACAAGCGCTTGCGCGCGCGCCCAGTTGATGCCGTGACGGGTATTCAATTGCAATTGCGCGCTCTCCAATCAGGTTATCGGCCGCAGCCCACGCTCAGACGAGCAGTTGCAGATGCTCGCGTTCCCACGCGGTAATGCCTTGCGAGAAGGTCTCGAATTCCTTTTCCTTCACCGCGCAATATGCCTGCACGAAGCTGTCGCCTAGCACCTCGGCGAGTTCGCTGCATTTCGACAACGCCTTGAGCGCGTCTTCGAGACCGCGCGGCAACTCGTACTCGAGGTCGTAGGCGCTTTCGATCATCGGCGCCGACGCTTCCTGCTGCTCCACCATGCCGAGATAGCCGCAGGCGAGGGTGGCCGCCATGGCGAGATACGGGTTCACGTCGACGCCCGGCACGCGGTTTTCGAGCCGTCGGCCGTCCGGTCCGGAGTTCGGCACGCGGATCCCGCAGGTGCGGTTGTCGTAACCCCAGCGCACGTTGATCGGCGCAGCGGTGAAGCGCGATAGGCGCCGGTAGGAATTCACGTACGGCGCGAACATGGGCATGGCTTGCGGCATGTACTTCTGCAAGCCGCCGATATAGTTGAAAAACAACGGGCTCGCCGAGCCGTCCGGCAGCGAAAAAATGTTCTGCCCGGTTTCACGATCGACGATGCTTTGATGAATATGCATCGCGCTGCCCGGTTCGTGCTCCATCGGCTTGGCCATGAAGGTGGCGAAAATGCCGTGACGGAAGGCCGTTTCGCGCACCGCGCGTTTGAACAGGAACACGCGATCGGCGAGGTCGAGCGCGTCGCCGTGCGAAAAGTTGATCTCCATCTGGCCGGCGCCGACTTCGTGTACGAGCGTCTCGACGCCGAGATGCGTCATCTCGCAGAAGCGCGACAGGTCCTGGAAGAACGGATCGAATTCGTTGACCGCATCGATCGAAAACGACTGGCGGCCGGCTTCGTGGCGGCCCGCGCGGCCGAGCGGCGGGCGCAGCGGTTCATGCGGATTCTTGTTCTGCGCGATCAGGTAGAACTCCATCTCCGGCGCGACCACCGGGCGCCAGCCGCGCTCTTCGTAAAGCTGCAGCACGCGGCGCAATACCGCGCGCGGCGAGATGCCGATCGGCTTGCCGTCCAGCCCGACGCAATCGTGAATCACCACGGCAACCTGTTCGATAGCCCACGGCACGAGGCGCACGGTGTTCGGATCGGGAATGCAGACCATGTCGGGATCGCTCGGCCCGACAAAGCGCTCGAAATTCGCGAATTCGCCGTTGACGGTGATCATCAGCAGCGCATTCGACATATGCATCTTGCCTTCCGAGAGAAACAGGTTCTTCGGCACGATCTTGCCGCGCGCGACGCCGGTCATGTCCGGTATCACGCACTCCACTTCATGGATCCGGTGATGTTCCAGGAATTCGCGCAAGCCGCCGTGTAGGTCGCTTTGCAAGGTTGACTCCAGTCGGTTGATGACAGCGGCGCGAGGCGCTTTCGACAACGCGCGATGAGCCGCCTGTTCGGAAAAGCTGGATTTTTTGCATTGTGGGATTTGATCAAATCATGCCACGAAATTCGCGTTTTGGGAAATGGGATGAAACCCGTGCGCGCGACGTTCGGTGCAGGCACTCCCTGGGCTGCTTTGCCGCAGGCGTTATGCGACGCGGTGTCACTCTCGCCGCGGCGAGCTATGCGGAACAATCGATCGAAGCGTCACCGGGCATTCACGAATGCCTGGCGATCCTGTCTATCGGAGATCGTGGCGTGCATACCAACAGGCGCTGATAACGGACAGGGAGTGCTTCGCTCAATGCGCTTCCTGTCCGGCGTCGTTTCGTTTCGGGAAGAGTGTCGCTTCGTCATTTCACAAGCTCAAATTGAGTTTTAACCTGCACGGCGTTGTCTTGTGAAGACGATCAGTTGAACATAGCGACCGCATTACTACCCACATTGTGAGGATGAAATCGAATGAAAAATAACAAGAACAATAACAAGAAAATTGCGCTACAGCTCGGCGCGATGGCTGCTGCGGTGTTTCTGAGTGCTTCGTCGGCGTATGCGGTTGTGAGCGAGCCCGCGCCGAACCCGTTTCTCGCGTCGAAAACCTATGCGCTGACACACGTCGATCCAGCCGCTACCGACGTCGCACCCTATCCGCTCACGCGAGGCACGTTCCACATCGACCTCGCCAGGGAGCCGCGCGTGGTTCGGGGTCCGGTGAACATCATGACGCTCGCATCCACGTCGACGGACTATATGTGGGGTGTTTCGAGCGAAGGTGCCACGTACATCGACGTCTCCAACGGTGGGTTCAAGGAAGTCGCCCGCATCACGCCGCCCGGCATCAAAGCCCTTCCGCCTGAACTGCTGGCCAGGGTGGTCGACCAGAAATACACGAATATCGACCAGATCAAGGATGCGGTCTTCAAGGAGCTGGGCCTCGATCAGACGCGCGTCGGCAATGGTATTTATGGTCTCGTCGATAAAGACAATCGCGTGTACTACAACACGGGGGACGGCAGAATCTTCGTCTATGCGTTGAAGGACCCGAAGAATCCGGCGGCGGGCATCCACGTCGTCGCGTCACGCGATATGACGAAGGACGTGTTGACCGGCAAGCGTGGTTGGGGCAACAACCAGGAAGGCCTCATGGGTCTGAACCTGACCTACGACGGCAAGCTCGTCGTGCTGGGCAATAACTCGATCTCCGTGATCGACCGTGACCTGGCTGGCCCGGCGCAAACAGTCCACCTTGATGAAGACGAGTTCGTCAGCAATTCGGTTGCGGTGGACGACAAAAACGGTCTGTATTTCGCGTCCGACAAGAAGATGCACAAGGTCGTCTGGACGGGAAGCAAGCTGTCCAACGATCCGGCCGACGGCGCGTGGAGTTCGCCTTACGACGCCGGCGAGTGGATGCCGACCGTCAAGTTCGGCACGGGCACCGGCTCGACGCCGACCCTGATGGGCTTCGGTAAGGACGATGACCGGCTCGTCGTGATCACGGACGGCGCGGATCGCATGAAGCTCGTCGCATTCTGGCGCGACCAGATTCCCGCGGGCTTCAAACAGCAGCCCGGCGCGAAGTCGAACCGGATTGCCGGGCAGTTCCCGGTGAGCGCGGGCGTGCCGCTGAGCACGAAATACATTCAGTCCGAGCAGTCCGTGGTCGTCAACGGATACGGCGCGTTCGTGGTCAACAACATTGCTGAACACGGCGAAAAGGACAAGCTGGTCGACGTTCTTTCGCTTGGCCCGATCAACAAGCCGGCGCGCGGCGCGGAACGGGTCGATTGGGATCCGGTGAAACATCAATGGAAGTCGGTGTGGACCAACGCTTCCGCGGTGTCGATCAGCATGGCGCCGACGATGAGCGGTCCCTCTGGCATCGTGATGACCAACGGCTACTACAAGGATGGCTGGGAAATGGCGGGCCTCGACTGGAATACCGGCAAGGTCGTGTATCGCGCGATTTTCGGCACGACCAACTGGGGTAACGGCGCGTACGCACAGCCGCAACTTTTCCCGAATGGCGACTTGCTGTTCAACAGCATTGGCGGTCCGATTCGGGTTCGCAATCAGTAAGCAGTTGAGTTAGCAAAGGCGGCGACCTGGGGCGCGCGCAGTCGGCGAGCCAATTGCGCGGTGCCGCTTTCAACGCACCCCTCACGTGCCCATGGCGCGCATGAGGGGCGTTGCTTCAGGCAAAGTCAGTCGAGCGCGACAACGCCTCCCACGTTTCGATCTCCCCGCTCAGCGCCGCCAGTTTCGTCTTTACCAGATCGAATGCATCGTTGCCGAGCAGCAGATGCGCCGGCGGATTCGCTGCCGCGACGATCTCCAGCAGCGCCTGCGCCGCTTTGTGCGGATCCCCCGCCTGCTTGCCGCTCTTGGCCTCGCGCGCCTCGCGGATCGGATCGAACAGGGCGTCGTAGTCAGCGATGCTGCGGCCCGCGCGGACCATCGAGCGCCCGGCCCAATCCGTGCGGAACGAGCCGGGTGCGACGGCCGTGACCTTGATGCCGAAGCCCGCGACTTCTTTCGCCAGCGTGTCGCTGATGCCTTCGAGCGCGAACTTGCTGCCGCAGTAATACGCAATGCCGGGCATCGTGATGAAGCCGCCCATCGACGTGATGTTGATGATGTGACCCGAGCGGCGCTCGCGCATGGCGGGCAGCACCGCCTTGATCATCGCGACCGCGCCGAACACGTTGACGTCGAATTGACGGCGCAGATCGTCGAGCGGCGATTCTTCCAGCGTGCCCTCGTGTCCGTAGCCGGCATTGTTGACGAGGACGTCGATCGGGCCGACGGTTCGAGTGATCGCGGCGACGGCGGGCGTGATCGCCTCGAAGTCCGTGACGTCGAGCACGGCGGCGTGCGCCCGTTCGGCCGCCAGCGCCGTGAACGCATCGCGCGCCGCTTCATTGCGCACCGTGCCGACGACGGTGTGGCCCGCGTCGAGCGCCGCCTGCGCGAACGCGCGGCCGAAACCGGAACTGACGCCGGTGATCAGAAACGTTTTGCTCATGGTGATCCACTCCTTTGTTTTGTCCGTCATCACACGGCGCTTTCGGGCGAAAACGCGTGGCATCGTCGGAAACCAGGACAGGACTGAATGGTAGGCGTGGCAGGGCCGGGCGCGAATGCCGGTTCGTCTGCGGTGATTGCCTAATTCTATGAACGGATGGATTTTCTGGCGCGGCGATGGCACAGTGCAATCTGCTTAGCCATGTCGACGGGGCCCGCAGTGAACCACAAACACCATGATCCGAGCGCGCGGCAACGCATGGTGGCCTTGCTCGAAAATCTCGCACCGCTGGAAGGCTACAACCTCACCGTGCTGCCCGACGTGCGCTTTCTGCGCTCGAACCGGCCGCTCAGCCGCACACCGGTGCTGTACGACCCGGGCGTGGTGATCGTCTGCCAGGGGCGCAAGCGGGGCTTTCTCGGCGAGACGGTCTACGTGTATGACGCGCAGCACTACCTGGCCGTGTCGGTGCCGGTGCCGTTCTCGATGGAAACCGAAGCAAGCGAGGCCGAGCCCTTGCTTGCCATCTATTTCCGCCTCGATTTCAAGCTAGCCGCCGATCTGATGCTGCAACTCGACGAGCGGGACGCGGGCGTGCCGGCCGAGCCTCGCGGCATGATGTCGACGCCGCTCGACGCGAAGCTGAGCGCTTCGGTACTGCGCTTTCTTGAGGCGATGAGCGTGCCGCTCGAGGCTGAGTTGCTCGGCCCAGCCCTGGTGCGCGAAATCTATTTCCACGTGCTGACCGGCGAGCAGGGCGGATCGATGCGCGCCGCGCTGACCGCGCAAGGCCAGTTCGCCCGGATCGCCAAGGTCATCCGCAAGATTCACGCATGCTATCGTGAGCCGCTCGACGTCGAGCAACTCGCGCTGGAAGCGAACATGAGCGTGCCCAGCTTCCACTCGCATTTCAAGGCCGTGACGCGCACGTCGCCGATGCAATATCTGAAGTCGACGCGGCTTCATCAGGCGCGCCTGCTGATGGTGAGAAACGAGGTGACGGCGGCGCTCGCCTGCGTGCAGGTGGGCTATGAGAGCGCCTCGCAATTCAGCCGCGAATTCAAGCGCCTGTTCGGGCTCAGTCCGGTTGAGGAGGCCAACCGGATGCGCAAAACCTTCGCCGTGCCGCCGCCCGCGCCGGGGTCGATCTTCGTCGCGTCGCACTGAGCGGCGCACTGAGCGGCGCACTGAGTGGCGCTGGCCCGGTGCGCACGGCGCAAACCGTGCCTGTCCGTTCCATTGAGCCGTCGATACGCTTTGAACCCATGCTACAGATACTCGGCAAGACCTCATCCATCAACGTCCGCAAAGTTTTGTGGACGTGCGCGGAGCTCGCGCTTCCATTCGAACAGGAAGACTGGGGCTCCGGATTTCGCGCGACCAACGTGCCGGAATTTCTCGCGCTGAACCCCAACGCGATGGTCCCCGTCATCAAGGACGGCGAGTTCGTGTTGTGGGAGTCGAATTCGATCATTCGTTACCTGGCCGGCCGCTATCACGGCGAGTCGTTATATCCCGTCGAGCCTCGCGAGCGCGCCCGCTGCGATCAGTGGATCGACTGGCAGGCGAGCGAATTGAACCGTTCCTGGAGCTACGCCTTTCTGGCGCTGGTCCGGCATTCTCCGGCGCACCAGGACCCGCGGCAGATCGAGCTGTCGTGCGCGAACTGGGCGAGGCATATGGCCATGATCGAAGGCCAGTTGCGGAAAACCGGCGCGTTCATCGCGGGAGAAGCGTTTTCGCTCGCGGACATTCCGATCGCGCTGTCTATCAACCGCTGGCTGGAAACGCCGTTGCGGCACGGCGATTTGCCCGCGGTTGACGCGTATATGGCGCGTCTCGCCACGCGCGAAGCCTACCGAACCTATTGCCGCAACGGCACGCCGTAACGCGTTCGCGCTTACCCGCGCGGCTTACAAAAATCCGTATGCGATGCTTACGGATGCCTGCCCATGCAAGCGCTTCTGCGCCGCACACCCGACTCGCCTACAATGGCCGCTTTTGCGACACCGATTGAAGGTTCCATGATGCGGGTATCGAAAGTTGCGCTGGCGTTACTGGCCGCGTGTTTCACTCTGAATGCGAGCGCCGAGATGACGGCCGCCCAGTACAAACAATGGGCGCATGCCGATAACAACTCGGTCTACGCCGCGTACATTACGGGCACGATCAACGCGTTCGGCTGGGCCAACGGCGAGCTGGTATCGAAGAAGAAGCCAGCGCTTTTCTGCCCGCCGCAAAATCTCGCCATCGGCAATCAGAACGTCTACCCGTTGCTTGACGAGTTCTTCAAAAATCACCCGGGCATCTCGGACGACTTTCCGATCGGCCTTGCGATTCTTCGTTCGCTTCAGGCCGCGTTTCCCTGCTGAAGTCGATCGCGACGGCGTGGCTGGCGCCGCTCAGGCCGCCGTCAGCGTGTCGCGGTCGTAGTTCTTTGCGTAGGCGTTCTCCACGCCCGGCAGAATCTCCACGATATCGAAGTAGCGGTCCCAGAACGGTGTCTCGCGCAAGGCTTCGACTACGAGTTCATACGCATGGTGGCTCGTGGCACTCCACACCCAGATATCGGTGACACGCGCCGAATAAAACTCGATGTCGTAAAAGCGCATGCTGACCTCGTCGGCGTAGCGCTTGAGGATCGGCTCAATGTGTTCGGCCAGCAGACGGAAGCGCTCGTCGACGGCAAAACCGAGCCATTCGGGCGTCGTTTTGACGAGCATGAATACGGTGAGTACGGGTTCTTTCGCATTTGAAGTCATGAGATTCGATTCCTGTTGAATGCTGAAGGCTGATGGTTTCGCGAAAACAGGATTAGAATACGAGCGAACACTCACATTTAAAACTCGCATTCCCAACATGGCCAGATCAGCTTCCACGCAGCGTCTGAAGCCCCGTAAAGCACCGCTTCAGCGGCGTTCGGCGCAAACCGTCGAGACTGTGCTCGAAGCGGCGGCTCGCATTCTGGAGACGCGCGGACTCGACGGCTACACGACCAATGCGGTCGCGGAGCGGGCCGGCGTCAGCATCGGCTCGCTCTATCAATATTTTCCGAATCGCGATGCGTTGACCGTGGCGTTGATCGAGCGCGAAACCGCGCAACTGGTGGCGGACGTCGAGGCGGCGTCGTTACTGGAGAACTCGCGTGACAGTGTGCAGGCGATGGTGCGCGCGTCCGTCGCGCATCAGATGCGCAGGCCGGTGCTGGCGCGCATCATCGATATCGAGGAGCGCCGCTTGCCGGTCGACGAGCGCAATCAGCGCATTGCCGACACGATTCATACGGCGCTGGTCAGCGCGCTGACGGAGAAGGCGCAGGTGCCCGAACTGGACGATGTGGATCTGGTCGCGCGCGATCTGCTGGCGATCGTACGCGGCATGGTCGACCAGGCGGGTGAGCGCGACGAGCGCGACGCCGCCGCGCTGGAAGTGCGCGTGATGCGCGCGGTGGACGGCTACGTGGCGCAGTCGAGGAGGGTGGACGGCGACGCGATCTAGCTGGCGCAAGAGACTGAAGCGGGGCGGCCCAGGCCCCGCGATTCATCAAACCTGCACGAGCTTCGGAATCTGCACGTCCGGATTGACGTCCGCTTCATAATCCACGCCCGCGATCTCGAAGCCGAACAGACGCAGGAAATCCGTCTTGTAGCCGCTGAAATCGGTGAGTTCGTAGATATTGTCGTTGGTCACCTGATTCCAGAGTGCCTGCACGCGGTCTTGCACCTCGGGATCGAGTTCCTTGTAGTCCGCGCGCAGACGGCCTTCATCGTCAATGTGCGGCGCCGCGCCGTACAGGCTGTCCTTGTACAGGCCGTAGACCTGCTCGATGCAGCCCTCGTGCGTGCCTTTCTCCTTCATGACCTTGAAGAGCAGCGACAGATACAGCGGCATCATCGGGATCGCGGAGCTGGCCTGGGTGACGACTGCCTTGAGCACGGAAACGCGCGCGTCGCCGCCCTTGGCCGCCAGCTTCTCGCGAATCCCCAACACTTTCTGGTCGAGATCCTTCTTGGCCGCGCCGATCGAGCCGTTCCAGTAGATGTCGTGGGTGATCTTCTCGCCGAGATAGGTGAACGCGGTGGTCTTCGCGCCGTCCGCGAGCACGCCGGCCTCGAGCAGGGCGTCGATCCACATCTGCCAGTCTTCGCCGCCCATCACCGCGACGGTGTCGTCGATTTCTTGCTGGGTGGCGGGTTCGAGCACGGTTTCCTTGATGACTTCCTTGTCCGTGTCGATGCCGCGCAGATTCACGGCACGGCCGACCGGCTTGAGCGTCGAGCTGAATACTTCGCCGCTTTTCGGATGCGTGCGCTTGGGCGCGGCGAGGCTGTAGACGACCAGGTCGACCTGACCGAGATCGCGCTTGATGACCTCGATGGTGCGCTGCTTGACTGCGTCGGAGAAGGCGTCGCCGTTGATGCTGGTCGCGTACAGGCCTTTTTCCGTGGCGAATTTCTCGAAGGCGGCGGTGTTGTACCAGCCGGCCGTGCCCGCCTTGGTTTCGCTGCCGGCGCGCTCGAAGAACACGCCGAGCGTGGCGGCGTCCGAGCCGAACGCCGCGCTGATGCGGGCGGCGAGGCCGTAGCCGGTGGATGCGCCGATCACGAGCACCTTCTTCGGGCCGTTGGCGATGGGGCCGCGTGCCTTGACGTAGTCGATCTGTTCGCGGACGTTGGCCTCGCAGCCGGTCGGATGGGTGGAAACGCAGATGAAGCCACGCACGCGCGGTTTGATGATCATGAAGCACCTCTTGTCGGAATTGGCGACATTATAGTGGGCCGCGATTGTTGCGGGCGCGCCGTAGCGGTTTGGCGGATTGCGATGCGCTGGCGATGCTTCTGCAACGCGCTCGCGGCAAAAAATCGGCTGCCGCCGCGCATCTTGGTAGGATTGCGCCTTTCCAAGCCGACGGTAAGCTAGTGTGAAGCGCTTCATCCCCTCATTTCTGGCGGCCCTTGAAAAAGGGCTGACTCTCGCGAACCCGCTGGTCGCTCAGGCCCTGTGGCACCTGCGCCATCCTACGCGCCGCGGCGTGCTGAAGGCTTGCGCGGCGCTTCCGCTGCTGTTCGTGCTGTATGTGCTGATCCTGATTCCGTTCACGCCGGGCATCGGCGACATCCGCAAGGCCAAGATCGAGCAGCCGGCGCAGATCCTGTCGGCGGACGGCAAGCTGCTGGCCGAATTCAAGCCCTCCAACCGCGAGTGGGTCAAGCTCAAGGACATCTCGCCCAACGTGGTGAATGCGCTCATCGCCACCGAAGATCACCGTTTCTACCAGCATTGGGGCCTCGACTGGCGGCGCACGGCGTCGGCCGCGCTGCATACGTTTTCCGGCGACCGGCAGGGCGGCTCGACCATCACGCAGCAGCTCGCCCGCAATCTCTATCCCGACGAGATCGGCCGCGCGCCGACGCTCACGCGCAAGCTCAAGGAAGCGATCACGGCCTTCAAGATCGAGGCGCTCTATACCAAAGACGAGATTCTCGAGACCTACCTGAACACGGTGCCGTTTCTCTACAACGCCTACGGCATCGAGATGGCGGCGCGCACCTATTTCGACAAATCGGCCTCCGACCTGAACGTGCTGGAAAGCGCGACGCTCGCCGGCATGCTCAAGGGCAACAGTTACTACAACCCGGTGCTGAATCCCGAACGCGCGCTGCAGCGGCGCAATATAGTGCTCGGCCAGATGGTCAAGTACGGCCAGTTGACGCCCGCGGCCTACGCAACATTGAGCCGCCGGTCGCTGCGGATCGATTTCGAGCGCCAGACCGAGCCGCCCGGACCCGCGCCACATTTCGCGCAGCAGCTGCGCAAGTGGCTGGCGTCGTGGGCGGATCGCAACGACTACAACATGTATTCCGACGGGCTGGTGGTGCGCACCACCATCGATTCCCGTCTGCAGACCATGGCGACTCAGGCCGTGACCTTGCAGGGCAACCAGTTGCAGAACATCGCCAATTCGGCGTGGGGCGCTCGCGCGGGCTGCTCGAACGGCAAGGATCTTCTGCAGACTTTCCTGCGTGAAACGCCCGACTACCGCGCCGCCAAAGACGCCGGCCTGACTGATGACGACGCGCTCAAGCGCGTCTCGTCCGACCGCGACCTCGTGAAGTCGGTTTGCGAGTCAAAGACGCGCGTGCAGGCGGACTTTCTCGCGATGGACCCGCGCAATGGCCAGATCCGGGCGTGGGTGGGCAGCCGCGACTTCAGCCAGGATCCGTTCGACCACGTTCAGCAGGCACGGCGCCAGCCGGGCTCGACCTTCAAGCCGTTCGTCTACGCGGCGGCCTTCGAGTCGGGCGCGAAACCCGCCGACACCTTCGTCGACAAGCCGGTGGAAATTCCGCTGGCAGGCGGCGAAGTCTGGCGTCCGAGCGACGAGGACGAGCCGAGCGAGCGCAAGATCAGCCTGCGCGACGGCCTCGCGTATTCGCGCAACCGGATCACCGCCCAACTGATGGAGACGGTCGGCCCGAACAAGGTCGCGCGCCTCGCTCGCGCGATGGGCGTGCGCGATAGCGAACTGGACCCGGTGCCGTCGCTCGCGCTCGGCACGAGCCCCGTGACGCTGAAGGAAATGGTCTCGGCCTACGGCACGATCGCCAACCTCGGCAGCTACGTGGAACCGGTGATGGTGACGCGCATCGAGAACCGCAAAGGCGAGGTGCTCGCCGAGTTCGCACCGGTGTCGCCGAAACAGGAACTGTCCGCCGATGCCGACCGCGTGCTGATCGACGTCATGCGCGACGTGGTGAACCGCGGCACGGGTTCGAGCATTCGCAGCCGCTTCGGCGTGCGCGGCGACGTCGCGGGCAAGACGGGCACGACGCAGGGCAACGCGGACGGCTGGTTCATTCTGATTCATCCGCAACTCGTGGCGGGCGCGTGGGTGGGCTTCAACGACAGTCGCGTGACTCTGCGCAGCGACTATTGGGGCCAGGGGGCGCACAGCGCGCTGCCGATCGTCGGCGATTTCTTCCAGCGCGCGCAGCGTTCGAGGCTGGTCGACAGTCGCGTCAAATTCGCGACCGACCAGGAGCCGGGCTGGTTCGCCGAGCGCTCGGGCAGGTTGCGCCAGTGGTTCCAGAATCTGTTTGCGGGGTCACCGGCGAAGCAGGAGGCGCCGGTTGTGCCGCGCAGCACGACGCGCCGCGCGCCGGCTGCTGCGCCGGTCGAGCCGTCGGCGTCGGCTGTCGTGGTCGAACCGCGAGCGTTGCCGCAGCCGCCTATACTGCCGGCGCCGGGTTCCGCGCCGGCGGCGGCGAGCGGGGCGGTCGACGGTGAAGCACGTGGCGGCGGTGAACCGGCGCTGGCGCCGACACCCACGCCGGACGATGTGGTGCCGCCGGATGCGGGCAGTCCGGCTAACGCGTTGCCGGAGACGTCGGCGGGTGGCCGCGGGTCGCCTTGAGCGAAGTGGCGTAGCCGTGCCGCGCCTTCTCAGGGGCGCGGCAGCCCACGTCCCTACGGCCTCGCCACCTTAGTCCCGCTTCCCACCTCCGGATCCGGAAAACCCGCCGACGCTTCGAGCGAAGCATCGTGATGCAGTAACAGCACGGCCGCGACCCCGACGAGCCCCGCGCCCGACAGACACAGCAGACCGGCGCCGAAGCCGCCGGTGCTGTCCTTGATCCAGCCCATCGCGTACGGGCCGAAGAAGCCCGCCAGATTGCCGAGCGAGTTGACCGCGGCAATGCCGCCCGCCGCCGCCGCACCCGACAGGAACGCAGCCGGCAAGGTCCAGATCACCGGCAGGCAGCCGAAGATGCCGAACCCGGCGATCGACAGCGCGATCATCTTCTGCACCGGATTGTCGAGCCCGGCCGCCGCCGCGATGCCTCCCGCCGCCACCAGCAGCGCAATCGCCACATGCCATTTGCGTTCGAGCTTGCGATCCGAGTGACGTCCCCAGAACACCATGCTGATCACGCCGACGATATAGGGCAGCGACGTCACGAAGCCGGTCTGCAGGTTGGTGAGGCCGAAGGATTTGACGATCTGCGGCAGGAAGAAACTCAGCCCGTAGTTGGTTGCGTTCGCACCGAAGTAGATCAACGCGACCGCAAGCACGCGCGGATTGAACAGCGCCTCTTTCACGCTGAACGTATGCACCGCTTCGCGATGGGCGCGTTCCTGCTTCTGACGCGCGACCAGCCAGCCGCGTTCGTCGTCGGCGAGCCAGGTGGCGTCGGCGGGCTTGTCGGTGAGGTAGGAGAGCACGACGAACGCAAGCACCAGCGCGGGCGCGGCCTCGATCAGGTAGACCCACTGCCAGCCGGCCAGTCCGTGGAAGCCGTCCATCGACAGCAACGCGCCGGAAATCGGCCCGCCGATCACCGTGGACAGCGGAATCGCCGCCATGAAATAGCCGACCACGCGACCGCGATAAGCCGCGGGGAACCACAGCGTGAGCAGGAAGATGATGCCGGGGAAGAAGCCCGCCTCGGCCACCCCGAGCAGAATGCGCAGGGCGTAAAACACGTGCGCGGGGGAGAGTCCCGTGAAGCGCGCAATATCTGGGATATACGCCATCGCGCCCGCGAGGATGCCCCACGTGAACATGATTCGCGCAATCCAGCGGCGCGCGCCGAATTTCTCCAGCAGCAGATTGGATGGGACTTCGAAGAAAAAATACGCGATGAAAAAAATCCCGGCGCCGAAACCGAAAGCACTTGCGGACAGGCCGAGCGCCTTGTTCATTTGCAGTGCAGCAAAGCCAACGTTGACGCGGTCGAGATAGGCAATGAAATAACACAGGATCAGGAACGGCACGAGCCGAACCGTTACACGTTTCATGGTGCGCGCTTCGAGTTCCATTGATGTCTCCTCCGGTTCAGCGTCCGGCTGGTTTAAATGATGTCGATACAGACTAGACGCTGAAGTCCGATTCCGGAAGATTTTTGCGCTATCAGCGATGCAAGCGATGCTGCATGCTCAGGTCCACGGAACGTGAACCTTGTCCAGATTGCGATCGAGCTGGTACGCCGCGCTGATCAGCGCGAGATGCGTCAGCGCCTGCGGAAAATTGCCTAGCGCCTCGCCGCTGGTGGCCACTTCCTCGGAAAACAGGCCGACGTGATTGGCATACGCGAGCATCTTCTCGAACACGAGGCGGCCTTCGTCCACGCGACCGGCGCGCGCCAGCGCTTCCGCATACCAGAACGAACAGGCGCTGAAGCCGCCTTCGATGCCGGGCAGGCCGTCGAGTGTCGTCCCTCGTGTGTAGCGGAAGATCAGCGGGTCCACTTTCAGTTCGCCGCCGATCGCGTCGAGCGTGCCGAGCCAGCGCGGATCGGTCGGGCCGATGAAGCGCACGAGCGGCATCATGAGCGCTGACGCATCGAGCCGCCGCGAATCCGGCGTCTGCACGAATGCGTTCAGTTCCTCGTTCCAGAAGTTCTCGTGGATATCGGTGTGAATCGCGTCGCGCGTGTCGAACCAGCGTTTGAGCGGCGCGGGCAGCGAACGCTTTTCCGCGAGACGCAACGCGCGGTCGACCGTGACCCAGCACATCAATCGCGAATGGAGCAGGGGCCGCAGGCCGTTGCGAAACTCCCAGATGCCGTGGTCCGGTTCGCGCCAGTGGTCGACCACATAATCGACGATGCGCGTCACGTCGCGCCAGCCGTCGTGCGAGATCGCGGCGCCGTACTTGTTGTACAGATAGATCGCGTCGAGCAAAGCGCCGTACACGTCGAGTTGGGTCTGATCGCGCGCGGCGTTGCCGATGAGCGGCACGCCCGCGCCGTCTCCGGTCGAGAGCGCGGCGATTTCGGTTTCTCCAGGGGGTCCCTTGCCGTCGACGGTGTACATGACGTTCAGCGAGCCGTCCGAGTCGCAATGACGGCTGCGCCCCGCGATCCATGTCATGAAATGCCGCGCTTCGCCGGTATAGCCGAGGCGCAGCAGCGCGTACACGGAGAACGCGGCGTCGCGAATCCACGTGAAGCGGTAGTCCCAGCGGCGCGAACCGTCGAGCGCTTCGGCGAGGCCGAAGGTCGGCGCGGCCACGATCGCGCCATGCTCGCTGGAACTGAGCAGCTTCAAGGTCAGCGCGGAGCGCATCACCACTTCGCGATAGCGGCCGCGATACGTGGATTGCGCCGACCAGCTTCGCCAGTAGCGGATCGTATCGGTCAGCGCCGTTTCGCAATCGAACGACTTTTCACGCAAGCCTTCTGCATCGCCAAAAGCGAAGCCGGCCGACTCGCCATTGCTCAGTTCGAATTCGGCGTGCGCCGCGCCGTCGTCGAGCGCGAGCGGCAGGGTGCTGTTGAGGCGCAGTTGCATGCCACCTTCAATGCCAGCGTTTGCAGCGGCGTGGAATTCCACTGCGTCGTCCTTATCGATGTGCGCCGTGTGCGCGCCGCGCGCATAGTCGAAGCGCGGCTCGCAACGCATCCTGAACGCCATGCGCCCGTGCACGACCCGCACGACGCGGATCACGCAGTTGGGCAGCGGCGCGTCGGCACTGGCGCCGCTGCCGTCCTCGGGCACCGGCATGAAGTCCATCAGTTCGCACACGCCTTCGGGCGTCATGAAACGGGTCAGCAGGACATTGGTGTCGGGCAGATACATCTGCTTGACGTTGGCGCCTTCGAACGTGGGTCCGATCGAGAAAGCGCCGCCGCGCGACGGCTCGAGCAGGCCGGCGAAAATGGCCGGCGAGTCGATGCGCGGAAAGCACATGAAGTCGATCGAGCCACGCAGCGAAACGAGCGCCGTGGTTTTCATGTTGCCGATCATGCCGCGCGCGTCGGTCGGCAGTGCTGGTCGGGGTGGGATAGGTCGGTGATCGGGCATGTCTGCACACTCCGTGAAGCGAGCCGAGATGCGCTCACACGGAACCCCCTAGCAACGACTGTGCCGCACCGTTCGCGCAGGCCGTAGGCGGATGAAAAACGCCGTCGAATGATCCGTCTTCCGTAAAGCGCGCCTGGCAGGCGGTCGAATTGATCCTGAGCCGGAGCAGAGCAACCTCGTCCTGAGTGATTGTTCAGCGCCCCGCAACAGTGTTTTCGGTTGGTGAGGCTGATCTCTTACGCGTGATTGCGGATAATTTCATGATTGGTCAATCCGCAAAAATGTGCAGGTGATACATGTTCAACACTGTTTCAGGCGGCATGCCCGAACGGGAGGAGGCATCCGGCGCGCCCGCGGCGCGAAACGCATTGTCGAGACGGGCGCGGGCCTTCATTGCGGTCGTGGCCACGTGCGCGAGCCTCGTGGGCTGCGCCAGCTCCAGCGACGTGGTCGCCACCAGCAAAGCGAATACGTATACGGTCGCGGCAAGCGCTACCGGCGGACGCCTCGCCTGGGCCCGCGCGCATGAACACGCCATGAACGAGGCGCGCGATTACTGTGAGCGTCGCGGCATGCAGACCAGCGTGACGACGGAAACCGTCAGCGGCGTGCAAGGGCTGACGGAGCATGGGTCGTCCATGAATTTCGAATGTCATCCGAAGTTCTAGGCGTGAATTGACCGGCCAGTTATGGTGCGCGTGCGGGGTCTCGGCCGCAGCGGGCCCGAGCGACGCAACGTGCGTGCGCATGTCGAAGCCGTCGGCGGTGGGTCTCAACGGCCGTGCATGCGAATGCATCGGAATGAGTCGGCACGCAGGCAACGCGGCCGCGAAAAGGCGCAGCGCTCGCGTGCCTGTCTGCCGGCTCATCCTGTCACGTCAACCCAGTCACTTCTTGTCGAACGTAACAAGATTCTTGTCTTTCGTGTCAGCCACGAAGATCGCCAGCAGCTTCGCCGGTTCGGCATCGCTCGCGTTTTCGCTGACCGTGTGATGCACGCCGGGCTTCTCGGTCCAGTATTCACCGGCGTGGTAGACGCGCTCTTCACCGTCGTTCACGCGGCTGCGGATCGCACCCGACAGCACATAGCCGACCACGAACGCCTGGCCATGCCGATGCGAGGGCGACTTGGCGCCAGGCGCATAGTCGACGACGAGCGCCGTGATCGTCTTGCCGGGCACGTTGGCGATCGCCTCAGCAAAAGCAGGCGTAATCGTCTCGTGCGGCGCGGTGGCGTCAGCGGCATATGCGGACTGTGAGGTCCCCAGAATAGAAAGGCCGGCGAGCGAGGCCGCCGCGATCAGTGTGCGGATTTTCATGCTGTAACTCCTGACAAAACATCATGGTTTTCAAGGCTCGACTCTGCAGACGACGACCCCCAGCTCGACGCCACCGCGTCCAGTTCGGCGCGGGCGCGCTGAAGCGCTTCAGTGCGCGCTTCGGGATTCGCAAACTGCAGCGGCTGGGCATCGACAAAGCTCGGATCGGCGACGCCGAGAAAGCCGAACGCAGCCTTCAACGAGGGCGTGAGCGCATCCATGCCCGCGTAAGGCGAGCCAGGACGCAAATCCGCGCCGCGGCTCGTAATGAAGAGCACCTTCTGCCGTGAAAGCTGACCGACCACGCGGCCGTCGTCCGCATTCACATAGGTCAGACCCGTACGCGTGACGCTGTCGATAAACGCCTTGAACGCGGAGGGCATCGACCAGTTGTACATGGGCATGGCGAAGACGAACGCGTCGGCGGCGAGCAGGCGTTGGCACAGCGCGTCCGAGCCGGCCAGCGTCGCCTTCATGGCAGGCGTGCGATCCTGCGGGGCCGTGTACGTGGCAATGGCGAAAGCCTCGGTGACGTGCGGCGGGGTGTCGATCGTCACATCCAGATAATCGACTTCGAACTCCGCGCCTTCATCGCGCAGGCGTTCCAGAAAATAGTGGCTCAACGCGCGGGAGTTGGATCGCTCGCGTTTCGCGCTGGCGTCGACGTGCATGATCTTCATGATTTCCGTCCTTCCATTAGTGATTTAACGTGAGGGCAGATTAAATGTTCGACTGGCTTTGTGAAATGACCGATTTTGGTTAAATCAAGGTAACCACTTTTCGCCCTGTCGATAGTCGTGAAGCGGCGCGATTATGCACGCGACTGAAACAGTTATATGTCGAAATCGATCTTTGACAATATCTGACTTTGCAGATAAAGTTCAACGCATCGAACAGGGAGGCATGAATGAACCACTACACGCCGGAAAATTTCAGCCTGACGCAGAGCGTGGGTTTCTCGATCAACAAAGCACGTAACTTGCTGATTGCCGAAATGGACACTGCGTTGAAGGATCTGGACATCACCAGTCAGCAGATGGGCATTCTGCTGTCCGTGCGCTGGGGCGTCGCGACCACGCCGTTCGAACTGTCGCGGCTGCTCGGCATCGACACCGGCCTGATGACGCGCATGCTCGACAAGCTGGAAGCCAGGGGTTTGCTGGAACGCTCGCGCAGCATCGAAGACCGCCGCGTCGTCAACCTCGAATTGACAAAAGAGGGCGACGCGATCGCCGCGCAGCTTCCTTCGATCGCACCGGTGGTGCTGAACCGGCGCCTGAAGAGGTTTACGAAAACCGAGTTCGACGAGTTTCGCCGTCTGTTGAACAAGTTTCTCGCCGAGTAGGCGAGGCCAGGCAAACATGCTGCGGACGCTCGCAGCGTTTTTTTTCAACCATATATCTGACAAGTCAGAAAATGAAACCACAGTTAATTCCACGGATAGCCGGGTCGCGGGTCGCGAAGGCTGGTGTGACGGTGATCGTCGCGGCCGTGCTGTCCGCTTGCGCGAATTACGCCGGTATCTCGAGCGACAAGCAGATGGCGCAACCGCAGACCTACGCGACTCAACAAAGCATTCCGCAAGACAACGGTCATTGGCCCGCCGCCGATTGGGCCGGCCAGTTCGGCGACGCCCAACTGAAGGCCTTGCTTGCCGAAGCACTGAAAGGCAATCCATCGGTCGAGCAGGCCCGGTCCCGCGTCGCGGCCGCCGCTGCATACAGCGACACGGCCAAGGCGAACACCATGCCGCAAGTCGGCGCGACCTATTCGTTCACGCGTCAGCAGTACTCAGGCACGGCGCTCGTGCCGCCGCCGTATGGCGGTTCGTGGCAATCGGAGAACAAGGGCTTGCTGTCCGCTTCCTACGATCTCGATCTGTGGGGCAAGAATCGCGAAGCGCTGAAAGCCTCGCTGTCGCAGTTGCAGGCGACCCAGGCGGACGAGGAAGTCGTCAAGCTGTCCCTCACGTCGGCCACCGCGCGCGACTATAACCAGCTTGCGCGACTCTATGCGTTGCGTGACATCGCGCAGGAAGAAATCACGCAGCGCGAACAGATCGACCGCATTACCGCCGGCCGCATTGCAACGGGTCTCGACACGCAAGTCGAACGCAAGACGGCCCAGGCGAATCTCGCCACCAGCCGCGCGACGCTCGCTTCGATCGACGGCAGCATCCTCACGACGCGCTATCAATTGGCCGCCTTGCTCGGCGCCGGACCGGACCGCGGTCTCGCCATCACGCGGCCGACGCTCGGCGTAGGCGACGAAGTGCGCCTGCCCGACAACCTGCCAGCCGATCTGGTAAGCCGCCGCCCGGACCTGGTCGCGGCGAAATGGCGCGTCGACGCGCTCACGCACGACGTCAAGGAGGCCAAGGCCGAGTTCTATCCCGACATCAATCTGAGCGCCGCGATCGGTCTCGACGCGTTCGGTTTCGGCCGTTTCCTGACGGCGGCAAGCCGCACGGCGTCGGTCGGCCCGGCGATCCATCTGCCGATTTTCGACGGCGGTCAATTGCGCGCGCAATTGAAAGGGCGCTACGCCGATTTCGACTACGCCGTCGCCACGTATAACCAGACGCTCGTCACCGCCTTGTCCGAAGTCGCGACGCAACTCGCGCAAATCCGTTCGACGGACGAGCAGCTCACCGACGCGCAAGCCGCCCAGCAAGCCGCCCGTGGCGCTGATCAGTTGGCGCTCACGCAATACAAGGCCGGCCTCACGAATCAGTTGACGGTGCTGAACGCCGACACCACCGCGCTCGCCGCCGACCAGCAGGTCGCGAATCTGAAGATGAACCGCCGCGATCAGCAGATCGCATTGGCCGCGGCGCTCGGCGGCGGTTATGTCGATAACGCCGATTCTGTCGCCAGCAGCGGCGCCGCCGTTCCAGCAGCATCCGCCAATCCCGTCGTCGCGGCCGCTCGCTAAGACGCCATCGCGACACTTTGCCAATCTGTCAGGACCCACATCATGAGCGACACGATCAACACCGGCCGCGCGAAGGCGGACGCGGACCAACCCCTGCAAACGCAGGCCCCCACGAAGCGTAAACTGCTGCTCTCCGTGCTCGCGGCCGCCGTGGTGCTGGCCGGCGCGGGCTACGGCGCGTACTACTTCACGGCCGGCCGCTACTATCAGTCCACCGACGACGCGTACGTGAGCGGCAACCTCGTGCAACTGACGCCGCAAGTGAGCGGCACGGTGGTCGCGGTCAACGCCGACGACACGCAGATCGTCAAGCAGGGCGCGCCCATCGTCACGCTCGACAACGCCGACGCGAAAGTCGCGTTGTCGAATGCGGAAGCGACGCTCGGCCAGACCGTGCGGCAGGTGAGCGGGCTGTACGTGAACAACGATTTCTATGCGGCGACCGTCGCGCAACGTCAATCGGATCTGGCCCGCGCCAACGACGACCTGAAGCGTCGTCAGGCGGTGGCCGAAACGGGCGCGGTGTCCGGCGAGGACATCGCCCACGCTCGCGACGCCGTCAGCTCCGCGCAGGCCGCGCTCGATGCTGCCCGTCAGCAGGCCGAGGCCAACCACGCGCTGACCGATCGCACGTCGATCGAACAGCATCCGAACGTGCAGGCCGCGGCTTCGAAAGTGCGCGACGCCTACCTCAGCTACGCGCGCAACACCTTGCCCGCGCCCGTGACCGGCTACGTCGCGCGCCGCTCGGTGCAGGTCGGCCAACGCGTGGCGCCGGGCACCCCGTTGATGGCGATCGTGCCGCTCGACGGCGTGTGGGTCGACGCGAACTTCAAGGAAGGCCAGTTGAGGCACATGCGCATCGGCCAACCCGTCACGCTCACCGCGGACGTGTACGGCTCCAGCGTCAAGTATCACGGCCGGGTCGTGGGCTTCTCGGCTGGCACGGGCGCCGCATTCGCCGTGCTGCCCGCGCAGAACGCCACCGGCAACTGGATCAAGGTCGTGCAGCGTCTGCCGGCACGGATCCAGCTCGATCAAAGTGAATTGAATGCGCATCCGTTGCGGATCGGCCTGTCGATGCAGGTCGACGTCGATACCCACGAGGAAACCGGCGCCCAACTCGGCGCGGCGGTCAACACCTCGTACCACACGGACGTATTCGCGCAATACGGCGATGAAGCCGACGCGGAGATCGCGCGGATCATCGAGCAGAACATGCCGGCGAAGCGCGAAGTGGCCGCGAGCACCACGCAGAAAAACACCGCACGCAAGGCAGGCTGAACCCGCGGCCATCGAGCGCCGTTTTTTTTCGCGTATTTAACTGATAAGTCAGATAGTTTTGCCTTCCTCGACAGGTGATGAAATGAATGGATCGACGAAGCCCGCCACGCTGCCGCCACTGACTGGCGGCAAGCTGGTGCTGGCGACGCTTGCCGTGGCGCTCGCCACGTTTATGAACGTGCTGGATTCATCGATCGCGAACGTGGCGATTCCGACGATCGCCGGCAATCTCGGCGTTTCGGTGGACGAGGGCACGTGGGTGATCACGCTGTTCGCCGCCGCCAACGCCATCGCGATTCCGTTGACCGGCTGGCTCGTGCAGCGTGTCGGGCAGATCAAGTTGTTCGTGTGGGCGATTCTGTTGTTCGTGCTGTCGTCGTGGCTGTGCGGGATTGCGCCCAATCTGCCGGTGTTGCTCGCCGCGCGGATTCTGCAGGGTGCGGTGGCGGGTCCGTTGATTCCGCTGTCGCAAGCGATTCTGCTCGGCTCGTACCCGAAAGAAAAATCCTCGACCGCGCTCGCCTTGTGGGCGATGACCGCGACGGTCGGTCCGATTGCGGGCCCGGCGCTCGGCGGCTGGATTACCGACAGCTACTCGTGGTCATGGATCTTCTACATCAACATCCCAGTGGGCCTGTTCGCGGCCGGCGTGACGTGGGCGATTTATCGCACCCGCGAAACCCCGACGAAGCGTTTGCCGATCGACAAGGTCGGCCTGCTCTCGCTGATCGCATGGGTCGGCTCGTTGCAGATCATGCTCGACAAAGGCAAGGATCTCGACTGGTTCAACTCGCCGGTGATCGTCGCGCTAACTGTGTTCGCGGCGATCAGCTTCGCGTTCTTCGTGATCTGGGAGTTGACTGAAAAGAACCCGATTGTCGATTTGCGGTTGTTCGGCAAACGCAATTTCCTCGGCGGCACGGTCGCGATTTCGGTGGCGTATGCGGTGTTCTTCTCCAACCTCGTGCTGTTGCCGCAATGGATGCAGGCGTATTTGAACTACCGTTCCGTCGATGCCGGTCTGGCCACCGCGCCGCTTGGCATCTTCGCCGTGATTCTCGCGCCGGTCATGGCGAAGATCATGCCGAAGTCGGATGCGCGGGTCCTGGCGACGCTGGCTTTCGTCGGTTTTGCCGGCGTGTTCTTCATGCGCTCGAACTACACCACGGGCGTGGATACATGGACGCTGGTTTTGCCGACGCTGTTGCAAGGTATCCCGACGGCGCTCTTCTTCGTGCCGCTGACCGCGATCATTTTGTCCGGCCTTGCGCCCGACCGGATTCCGGCCGCGGCGGGCTTGTCGAACTTCGCGCGGGTGTTCGCCGGCGCGGTGGGCACGTCGCTGGCTTCGACGGGATGGAACGACCGGACGATCCTGCATCATGCGCAACTGGCCGAGCAGACGAGCGTGAACAATCCGACCTACACGTGGGCACTGGATGCGCTGCAAAGTTCGCTGGGAGGCAGTCAGGCCCAGGCGATGGCGTTCTTCGAACGGTCGATGAATACCCAGGCGGCCATGCTGGGATTGAACGATATCTTCTGGCTGTCGGCGGTGATCTTCGTACTGATCATCCCGTTGATCTGGGTGACGAAGCCGGATCGCGCCAGTTCGGCTGCGGCGGCGGGCGCAGGTGGCCATTGAAGGCGGTACAGGCGGCGAGCGGCATGGTTACCCGTATTTACTATTGCCCGTTCGCCGCCTACGATAGATTGAGGTTTCAGCCTGACGACGCACGCGATCGCTGTGGCTGAGATCAGATAGCCGGTTGACAAACCGGCTTACAAATTGACTTGCAAAAGGTTGAGGGCGAACCGGTGCAAGCTTTCCGACAGGCATCGTCGAACCATGAGCGACCTGGCTCATCGCGGTGACCCGAGCGGAAGACCCGACTGCAGCGCGCGACGTTCGTTGCCAGAAAAAATACCGCGCGGTTCGAGGTCTTTCGTTGTTCCTGTGCGTCTTACGGCACTAACATCTTGCGGGAGAGCGCCATGATTCGCGCCGAACGTCGGATCGTATTCGCGGCCATTGCGGTGTTCGTCGCGCTGGGTGGCATGGCGATGGTCATTCACGGTGTGTTGTTCGACATTCGCAATGCCATGTTATATGGCGGGATCTCGCTGGTGCTCGGCGTCGCGGTGCTGGCGCTGATGCTGACGCCGCGACCGACGGATAGCTCCTGAAGTCAGGCAGCCAACAGCAAACTGAAATATTGCCGAGCCAACGAATGCGGCGCGCCACCGGTTTTCCGGTTGGCGCGCCGTGAGTTTTGCATCGGCCGGGCGGCAACGCGCCGGCCATCTTGCGCAGACCGTTATTCCGCCGCTGCGCCGTGATTGCATCCCGCGTGATGGACGTGACCTGCCTGGCCGTCGTCCCATGCCGAGCCGAGAATGATCTTGCAGAAATTCAGCCGCTTGTAGTTGGGATCTTTCATCTCGAGCACGTCGGCTTTCACGTTGCCGAACGTGGTTTCGGGTTTGCTGATCGTGCCCTGCGCGAACGCATCGATGATCAGGTTCTTGAAGTCCTGCTCCCGCGGATGCGCGGCCACCACGCTGACGCGTTGCGCGTCGTCGAATTCGTGATACCGCATGCCGAGCACGTCCATTTCCACGCCCGCGGTCACCAGCGAGACGACCGGCTTCAGATGCTCGGGGACGCCCGGCGTAGTGTGAAGCGCGATCGACAACCAGACCTGTTCGATGTCGTACTCGTTGACGCCGTGGCTCTTGAGAAAGTCGCGCGCGGCATTGGCGCCGTCCACTTCGAAGCGATCCGTTTTGCTGCTGTAGCCCGGCGTGAGGCCCATGTCATGAAACATCGCGCCGATGTACAGCAACTCGGGGTCGTACGCGAGGTTGCGGCGCGCGCCCGTCAACGCACCCCACAGGAACACGCGGCGCGAGTGATTGAAAAGCAGATCGTTCTCGGTGTCGCGGACCAGATCGGTTGCTGCTCTCGCGAGACGGCTGTCTGGAATCTGAATGCCGGCAATGGTCGTACTCATCGAATTTCTCCTGGACAAAGATAGTGCCTCGTGAGGCGATGGACTTCGTGTCGTTCGAGCGATGCCCGGACAGCGTGATGGATTCGCTGTGAGCACCGCGCGGTGATGTCCAAGTATCCGTCGGAGTCGTATCGGGGTGAGTGGCAATCGACCAGTAAAGCATGCCAGTGATACGCTGTTTTCTGCCATCCGCGCCTGGTGCGCGGTGGCCGGCAGTTCATGACGCGCTCGTGGTGCAACCGCCGCTTATTTCGCCGCCAGCGCCGGCCTGCTGCCGAGCAGCGCCCACTGGCCGTTCTCGACGACGAGGTTGACGCTCTTGACGCCGATCACGCGGCGCGTGGCCGGATCGAAGGTCGCCTTGCCGAACACGACGCTCGGCACGTCATGCAGCTTCGGCAGCGCATCGCGCACGGCGCGGCGATCGGGGCCGCCGGCGCGCAGCGCGTAGGCGGCGATGATCGTGGCGTCGTAGGCGAATGCATTGAAGGCGTCGGGTTGGTGGTGATACTTTGCTTCGAAGCCGCGCACGAAATGCTGGACTTCAGGGCTCGGGTCGCCGGGGAAGAAACTGGTGTTGGTCGTCACGCCGTTCACGGCGTCGCCGCCGAGTTCCATGAACTTCGGCGAATACACGGAGCTTGCGGCCACGATCGGCAGGCTGATACCGCTCGTGCGTGCCTGCCGCGCGATTTGCGCGCCGTCGGAGTAGTACGAGATCAGTACGAGCGCGTCGGGATGCGCATCGCGCGCGCGCAACAGCGTCGCGCGAAAATCCTTGTCGGTGGGCTGGTAGCCTTCGGCGGCCACCACTTGCGCGCCACGCGCAGCCGCCGCCTTCACGAACACGTCCTTGCTGGCGCGGCCCCAGTCCGTATTCTGGAACAGCACGGCGATCCGCTTGAAACCTTGCTTGACGGCCAGGTCCGCGAGCAACGGTTGCGCGTCCGACTGGCTGACCGACGGGCTCCAGATGAAGTCGCCGCCCTTGGTGAAGTCGGGATGCGAGTTGGTAAAGCCCAACTGGACGAGGCCGGCTCGCTGATAGATCGGCGACGCCGCCATCGAAGCCGGGCTCGAGAAGTCGCCGAGTTCGATCAGGATGCGTTTGTCATCGACGAATTTCTGCGCGATGCCGACCGCCTGGCGCGGATCGCTCTGGCTGTCTTCGAACACATACTGCAAGGGATGGCCGTTGATGCCGCCCTGGCTGTTGATTTCGTCGAGCGCGAGGTCGAAACCGGCTTTCCATTGCGCACCGTATTGCGCGTTCGGACCGGTCAACGGACCGCTGACGCCGAAGAAAACCGGCTCGCCGCTGGCCGGCGCCGCATACGACACATGGTGGAAGGAGAGGGCGAGTACGGCGGCGCCAGCTAATGCGAAGAATCGCCGGTACAGCGCAAGTGAATGCGAGGTGGACATGAGTGGTTCCCCGGAAAATGAGTCGGACTCCGAGTCTCCAACGCATCGCATCGCGCGGCAACGAAGCGATTGGCATATCCATATTCGCTGGCCGGCGCGCCGTGACGTCAACGCGATATGAAGCTTAAGACTGCGCCGGAAAGACCGGCTCGCCCAGCGTGAGCATCAGCCGGTTCGCCCAGGCAAAGATCGCAATCGCATGGCTCAGATCGAGAATCTGCGTATCGTCGAGCCCCACCTGGCGAAGCGCGTCGAGCGATGCGGGGTCGATCGCTTCCGGATGCAGCGTGAGATCGATCGCATAGCGCGCGATGGCGCGTTCACGTTCCGTCGTGCCGGCGGTTTCGGCGTCGGCGAAAATCTGCTGGATCACGTCGTCGCGTTTCGCGAGTTGCTGAAAGCGCTGCGCATGCACCGAGGCGCAATATACGCACCCGTTGATGCGCGACACGACCGTGCTCGCCAGCTCGCGCTCCGCGCGTGACAGGCCGCCGGGCGCATACATGATGCTGTTGAACGCGCCCGAGCGCTGCCGCAGGATTTCTGCTTCGTGCACCAGCAGCAGGTAATAGTCGGACGTCTTTGCCTGCGGGTGACTCGTCTCGAGTACGGCAGTCTGCGCCGGCGTTGCCTGCGCGAGCGGGACGACGTCGAGCCATGCACGCCAGCCGAGTGTCTGCGATGTGAAGCCGTGATCTGCACTCATGCCTTTGCCTCCAATGCGCGCAATGCAGCGACGACTCGCACCTGATGGGTGATGAAAGCGACGAGCTGCGCGAGCGCGACGATGGCGCGCGTCGTCAGGCCGGCGGTTTGCAGTATAGAGAGCGCTGCCTGGCCGCTCGTAGCGGGATGCAGGACGAGGATTTCGGTGTGAGCGAGGATCGCCGCGAGCCGCTTGTCGGCATTCGTTTCGAATGGAAGCTCGCGATGCTGCGCGATGGCATCGAGCAGCGCGTGTGTCGCGGCACTGTCCGCCGCGTCAAGCGCCAGCAGACGCGCGCGATAGGCCTGCGCGGATTGATCCGCGCGCGACAGCCGCGCCGCGTGCCATGCCACGAACAGCCGCTCGCGAAGCGTCAGGTCGGTGACCTCGCTCGAAAAAAGCGCGTCGTGGCTGCCTTGCGTATAGCGTGTCGCGTCGGCGCGGAAGACGCGTAGCGCGGCGACGTGGCCGTCGGGCACGAGTCCCGCTAACTGTGCAACGAGGTCGTCGCTCGCGGCAGGCGATCGATGGTCGGGCAATGAAGACATGAGGTGTCGGTCCGTCAGAAGGAGTGGTCAGGCAGTCGTGTCGATGGGCCGGGCGTGGGCATCGGCGTCGGTCCATTCGTCGCCGGCGAGTTCGGCGGTGTCGAACGCCTGCAGCGCGGCGAAATGCGTTTCGCGGTCGGCGTCGAACAACATCGCGGCGATCGCGCGTGCCAGACGTTGCGCGCCGTCGCTGATCGCGGGGATGTCGCCGGCGATCTTGCCGTGTGTCAGGCTCGCCGCGTGATTGAAGCAGTGGATGCGCGCCAGTGCCGGACAGCTACCCGGAATGCGCTCCTGAAATGCGAGGTTGCGATCGAGGTCCGGCGAACTGGCGAGGTCGTCGTTCGGCAGATCGGTTGCCGGGGAGAAGCGGTCGCGCCAGCGGCGCACGTGCGGCGCGATCAGGGCGAACTCGTCGCGCGTGTCGGGTTCCGAGTGAAAACCGGTGGCGAAGATCAGGTAGTCGAGCGCGTAACGACCCTTCGGCGTATTGACGACGATCGTCTCGCCTTCGTGATGCACCTGTGTGAGCGGACTCGCCAGATGCAGCCGCGCCTGCGGATGTCGTGCGACCCGCAGCACGCTGTCGCGCGGCGGCGGTGCCTGAGTCTGGGCGGAATAGTGCAGAAAGCGCCACTTCCACGCGTCGGGCAGACTTGCGAAACCATGAACGAGTCCGGGGCTGCCGATTCCGGTCAGCTTGTTGATGCGCGGCAGCGCATCGCGGCGCACGAACAGATCGACCTGTGCCGCGCCGGCTTCGAGCGCGCTCGCGGCATTGTCGAATGCCGATGCGCTCGCGCCCACCACACCGACACGTTTGCCGCGCAAGGCGGTGAAGTCGATCGCGTCGGATGAGTGCGCGTAGAAACGCGTGGGAAGATCGCGGGCCACTTCGGGAGTGAACGGGCCGCCCAGACCCTCGCGGCCGGTGGCGAGCACGACGTGGCGGGCTCGCACGGTTTCGCGCCGAGCGCGGCTGCTATCGCCAGCCGGGCCGTGCAGAAGATCGAGTTCGAGCAGGCCGTCGCTGCGCGTATGCAGTTTCGCGACGCGCGTGTCGTTGCGCACCGGCAGATCGAGCACGCGGCGATACCAGCGCAGATAGTCCATCCATTGGGCGCGTGGAATCTTGTAGAGCGCGCTCCACTGCTCGCGGCCGAACTGCGCTTCGTACCATGCGCGAAAGGTCAACGCGGGCAAGCGCAGCGCGGGGCCGGTCAACTGTTTCGGCGAGCGCAGTGTCTGCATGCGTGCATACGTGACCCATGGGCCTTCGTGACCGGCCGGCGCCTGATCGAACAGTTGCTGGTTGTCGATACCGAGCAGACGCAACTCGGCGCTCGCCGCGAGTCCCGCCATGCCGGCGCCGATAATCGCGACGTCGAGCACGCGTTGCGCGTCGACACTGCGCGCCGGCACCCAGGAAGGCGCAGGCAATTCGAGCCAGCTCAGGTCTTCGCGAAGCCGGGCTTCGAGCGCGGCCAGTCCGTCGGCGGCGTGTGGAGGATTCGTTGCGGTCATGCCGTGACTCCGGTGTCGCGGTGAGTAGAAGAAGCGGCGTCGTCGGCGTTATCCGCGCGATCCTGTGCGACCAGTGCGCCGTGGTGGGACGCCGCGTGACGCACGGCGCCGGGCAGCAGCGCGCGCGATACGTCCGCCAACGTGTCGATCATGGCGTCCACCTCGCTAGTGCGCGGCCGGCCTGACAGCGTCACGACGCCGTACAGAAACGGAATCGGCACGTCGAGCGGTCTCACCTCGACGTCAGCGAGACGCATGCCGAACGCCGTCACCGGATCGACAATGGCGACGCCGAGCCTTTCCTGCGCCGCCATCATCGCGTTGAGCGACGCGTTCGTTTCCAGCGCCACGTGAAGCTCGACGCCGGCCTGATCGAACGCGCGATCGATCCGGTTACGCAGGCGATAGCGGTTCGCCAACGTCGCGACCGGCTGGCCGGCAAGCTGGGCAAGCCGCAGCACGGCATCTTGTGCCAGCGGATCGTCGCGATGCAGAACCGCGACGCACGGCGCTTCGATGATGTAGTGCACGTCGAGGGCGGCATGATCGAGCGGCAGCGTCGCGATGCCGATATCGGCTGCGCGCGAGAGCAAAGCCTGGACGACCTGTTCAGCGGAGGCACTGCGCAGTTGCGCATCGATACGAGAGCCTGCCGGCGCGTGTTGTTGCGTCAACCGCGCGAGCGCGCGCGGTGCCAGTGCCGCTGCAAGTGCAGGCGTCGCGACAACGCGCAGCGGCATGGGCTCGTCGCGGCCAATGGCGCGCGCGCTCGCACGGATCGCCGCGAGTCCGATCAGCGAGCGCTCGACCTCGTCATACAGCAGAAACGCGCGCCGGGTCGGCGTGACACGCGGACCTTTGCGGTCGAACAGCGCATAGCCGATCTCCTGTTCGAGGTCCTGGATCATTCTCGTCACGCCCGGTTGCGAGCGGCCGAGCAACCGGCCGGCGCCGGTGATGCTGCCCGTCGACATGACCGCCGAAAACGCTTCGAGTTGATGCAGCTCCATGCGATGCCTCATCCATGTGGTGGGTGCATTTTAGAGGCGGTTGAATGCGCGATTCTTATAATAAATTCCGCTATGCAATTGACGGAAGTTGCAGTGCGCTGCCGCGTGAGCCAAATCCGGCGACAGGTCGGCCGCATCCGTAGATCACGGAAAAGCCCATGAAACAAGGGGTTTTGTGCCGTTATCAGCGCATCGCACAACCCTCGGCGCGTTAGCTACCTAGCCGTTTTCATAAGCTTTGCGCTCGCGATGGAATAAGCTTTGACGCTTATCTTCGTTGGCCCGCTTCCGGGCGACATGGTTACATCGGCTCACTCTATTTCATGGCGTGAGAACAGCATGTCGATTCTGTGGACCAACAAGCGCGGCGCCGCCCGCACACTGCTTCAACTGTCCGGCGCATTGACGATTGCGTTCGGCGGCACCATGTCCGCGGCCAATGCTGCCGATCCGTACTGGGTCGGCGTGACCGGTCCGCTCAGCGGCCAGGACGCGCAATACGGCGAGCAATGGAAGCGCGGGTTCGATCTCGCGCTCGAGCAGATCAACGGCAACGGCGGCATCAACGGCCATCCGCTCAGCTACGACTTCGAGGACAGCCGCAGCGATCCGCGTCAGGCGGTCGCCATTGCGCAGAAGTTCGTCGACGACAAACGCATCCTGCTCGAACTGGGCGATCTGTCGAGCGGTGCATCGATGGCCGCGTCGCCGGTTTATCAGCGCGCCGGTCTCGTGCAGTTCGGCTTCACCAATTCGCATCCCGACTTCACCAAGGGTGGCGACTACATGTGGAGCACGGCGATCAGCCAGGCCGAAGAACAGCCGATGCTCGCGCGCTACGTCACCAAGGGGCTCGGCTTCAAAAAGATCGCCGTGCTCTATCTGAACACCGACTGGGGCCGCACGAGCAAGGATATCTTCGCGAAGGCCGCTACGGCGAACGGCGCACAAGTGGTCGCGGCCGAAGCGTATCAGCCGAACGAGAAGGACTTTCGCGCGACGCTCACGCGCGTGCGCAGCGAAGAGCCCGACTCGATCGTGTTGATCTCGTACTACTCCGACGGCGCGCAGATCGTTCGCCAGGCGCGCGCGGCGGGTGTGCGCACGCCGATCGCGGCGGTCGGCTCCGTGTATTCGCCGAAATTCCTCGATCTGGGCGGGGACGCCGTGAACGGCGTCTATACCGAATCGAATTTCTTCCCGGGCGACCCGCGTCCGGAAGTGCAGAGCTTCGTGCAGCGCTACCGCGCGAAGTACGGCGCCGAGCCGGACACCTTCGCCGCGCGCGCCTACGACGCGATGATTCTCGCGAGCGAAGTGATTCGCCGCTACGGCGCGGACCGTACGGCCGTGCATGACGGTTTTTCGAAAATCAGCGACGTGCCGAGTGTGATCTTCGGCAAGTTCAAGTTCGATCCGCAGACGCGCCGTGTGGCCGGCGCGAAGAACCTCGACCTCGTCGTCAAGGACGGGAAATTCGCCTTGTGGGACGGCGCGAGCGCCGTGCATGCGCAATGAGCGAACGCACGAACATCTTGGGCCACGGGACTGACACGCCATGACTGCCTGGTTCGACTACACGATCAACGGACTGATCGTCGGCAATATCTATGCGTTGCTGGCGGTCGGCCTCGCGCTGATCTTCGGCGTTTCGCATCTGATCAACTTCGCCCACGGTTCGGTGTATATGGTGGGCGGCTTTATCGGCTGGCTATGTCTGACGCGGCTCGGCTTGCCGTTGCCGGTCGCGCTTCTGGCGACCGTCGCGGGCTGCGCGGTACTTGGCATCGTGATCGAACGGATCGGCCTGAGGCCGTTACAGGGCGCCGCGCGTATCGCGCCGCTGCTCGCCACCATCGGCATCAGTTTCGTACTCGACCAGTTGGCGCAGATCGTCTTCGGACCCGATCCGCGTCCGGTGCCGAGCCCGCTGCCGCAATGGACGCTTTCGATCGGCGGGGCGACGCTCGGTTCGCTCGATCTGCTGATCGCGGCGATCGGCGTCGGCGCCGCGGCCGTCCTTTACGTGTTCCTGCGCTTCACGCGGCTTGGCTGGGCCGTGCGCGCGACCGCGCAGGATCGCGACGCCGCGCAGCAGATGGGCGTCAACGTGAATGCCGTGAATCAGGCGGTCTTCGCGATCGCATGCGGCCTCGGTGGTCTGAGCGGATTGCTGGTCGGCATGTACTACAACAGCATCGATCCCGCGATGGGTTTTCAGGCGACGCTCAAGGGCGTCGTCGCACTGCTGATCGGCGGACTGGGGAACGTGCCGGGCGCGATCGCCGGGAGCCTGCTGCTGGGTCTCGTCGAGAGCTATGGCGTCGCGCTCTTCGGCACGAGCTATCGCGACCTGTTCGCGTTCGTGCTGCTGCTGGCGTTTCTCGTGTGGCGGCCCAATGGGCTCTTCAGTTCGAACCGCCGACTGCCGCCCGAACCGCTGACGGGCACGTTTCTGTCGAACCGGCGCGCGGTGCGGATTCCCCGCCGCGTGATCGTTGCCGTGGTGGCGCTCGCGTTCGCGTTGCCGTTCGTGACGCCATCGTCATACGTGCTGCAAACGCTCACCAACGGCTGGATCTATGGGCTGCTTGCGCTGAGCCTCACGCTGGTTGCGGGCACAGTAGGCCAGATTTCGCTCGGCCACGCGGCGCTGCTGTTGATCGGTGCTTACGCGTCGGCGCTGCTGTCGGTGAACCTGGGCTGGTCGCCCGCGCTGACGATTCCGCTCGCCGGCCTCATCACCGCGGCGATCGGCACGCTGCTGGTCTATCCGTCGTTCCGGCTGCGCGGACATTATGTGTCGATCGCGACGCTCGGCATCGGCGAGATCATCGGACTCGTCGTGCTCAACTGGGATAGCCTGACGCGCGGGCCCGTCGGCATCACCGGGATTCCGCCGTTGTCGCTATTCGGCTGGCAATTGACGGGCGTGCGCGCCGTCTACTGGTTCACGCTCGCGGTGCTCGTTTTGCTCGCGCTGTTGCAGGTGCGGCTGCTGCGCTCGCATCTGGGCCGCACGTGGCGCGCGATCCGCGAGGACGACGTTGCCGCGCGCGCTTACGGCATCCGGCCAAACCGCTACAAGGCAATCGCTTTCGCGTGCGGCGGGCTGGCGGCCGGCATCGGCGGCGGCATTGCGGCGCATCTGTATAGCTACATCAACTACCAGACGTTCGACTCGCAGGTGTCGATTCTCGCGCTGACGATGGTCATTCTCGGCGGTCTCGGCAGCGTGATCGGCGCGGTGGCGGGCGCGATCGCGCTGATCAGCCTGCCTGAGCTTTTCCGTTTCGCCGCCGATTACCGGATGCTGATCTACGGTGTGATCCTGTTGCTTCTGGTGCGTTTCAGGCCGCAGGGCCTGTTCGGCGCGGTATGACGGAGACGGCCATGACCTCTACTTCCACCAGCGGCGCGGACATTCTGTTCGACGTGCGGCGTGTGACGCGCCGCTTTGGCGGCCTCGTCGCCGTCGACGAGGTGAATCTTTCGATCGCGCGCGGCGAATGCGTGAGCGTGATCGGACCGAACGGCGCAGGCAAGTCGACGCTCTTCAATCTGCTCACTGGAATCGACACGCCCGACGCGGGCGAGGTGCGCTTCGGCGGCGAGGACGTGACCGGCATGGCGCCGGAGCTGCTCGCCGCGCGTGGCGTCGCGCGCACGTTCCAGCATGGACGCGTATTCGGCAACCTGAGCGTGCTGGACAACGTGCTGATCGGCGCCCACGCGCGACTCGCCACCACGCGCCGCGGCTGGCCTGTCATTGGCGCATTCGCGGAAGTCCTGCGCGCGCTGGTCGGGCCCGCATCGGTACGTCGCGAGGACGCCGAACTGCGCGAAGAGGTGACGGCGCTGCTGGCGCGCTTCGGCACACGGCTCGCGCCTCGCATCGACGAACCGGCGCACAGCCTGTCGTACGCGAACCGACGGCGTGTCGAAATTGCGCGCGCGCTGGCGTTACGTCCGCGCATTCTCTTGCTCGACGAACCGACAGCCGGCATGAACGAATCCGAAACCGCGGAAATGCTCGAACTGATTCTCGAACTCAAGCGCGACGGACTGACGATTCTGCTGATCGAACACAAGCTCGACCTCGTGATGCGGCTGTCCGATCGCGTGCTCGTGCTCGACGACGGCCGCAAGATCGCGCAGGGTTTGCCGGACGAGGTGCGCAACGACCCGGCCGTGATCGAAGCCTACCTTGGGCATCGACAGGTCGGCGCGCAGGCCGGCCGAAACGAAACGGCCGCCGCATGAATACGTCCAGCCTGCATCTTGTTTCATCGAACGATTCACCTTCACCTTCACCATCACCCGCCATGACTGAGCCGTTGCTGAAACTCGATCGGATCGACACGTTTTATGGACAGATCCAGGTGCACTTCGGCGTGAGTCTCAGCATTGGACGCGGGGAGATCGTGAGCCTGCTAGGTGGCAACGCCAGTGGCAAATCGACGGCGATGAAGGTCATTCTCGGCCTGCACAAACCGCGAGCCGGCACGGTCAGTTTCGAAGGCAAGCCGTTGAACGGCTTGCCGACCTCGCAGATCGTGCGGCGCGGCATCGCCTCCGTGCCGGAAGCGCGCCGGCTGTTCGGCGACATGACGGTGCGCGAAAACCTGCTGATGGGTGCCTTCACGCGCAACGACCGCGCCGGCATCGCGGAGGATTACGAGCGCATGCTCGACCTCTTTCCGCGCGTCAAGGAGCGGCTGACGCAACGCGCCGGCACGCTATCCGGCGGTGAACAGCAGATGCTGGCCATGGCGCGCGCGCTGATGAGCCGGCCCGCGCTCGTCTGCATGGACGAACCGACCATGGGCTTGTCGCCGCTCTATGTCGACAAGGTGCTCGAACTGATCCAGACGGTCAACCGGCAAGGCATCACGTTCTTCATGGTCGAGCAGAACGCGAGCCTCGCGCTGCAGATCGCGCATCGCGGTTATGTGCTACAGACCGGCCGCGTGGTGTTGTCCGGCACCGCGAGCGAGCTGCTCGGCGATCAGCGGATTCGCGATGCTTATCTGGGCGGAGCGCTTGCGGCGGAAACTGCGTCGTGAACAAAAGGGGGGACGTCCCGCGCTTTATGCTCCGGGACGCTACACGCGCACTGCGCGATCAGGAACTTGCGACGAGTTCGAGTTTCGCGCCGTGCGTGAGTTCGCGTGCAAGCTCGCCTGTGGGGCCGTTCGCGTGCGTTTCCAGCGCAACGGCGAAGACGCCTTCGCCGCGCGTGGCCAGATGTTGGCGAACGTCAGATTCGAAGCCAACTGCAGGTTCGTGAGAAACGCGCGCAGGACTTACGAGCGTCAATGTCGTCGTGCCGAGCGGCAGGATGGCAAGCGTGACGCCATAGCCGGGCAGAGGCGCGCGCTGCGCGTCGAATTCACCGAGCAACGCGTGATATCGAGCGAGACTCGCATTTAGATCATTCACGGCAACCGTGATGTTCGCGACGCCGCGTGCGCCATTCGCATGGTGGCGCACATCACCTTCGGCCACGCGCAGACGGCGCGGCGTCAGATCCCCGCAGAGGAAGGGCAGGTCGGCGGCAGGCGGCTTGCCGATCTGCCATTCGAGCCGTTCGCCGTCGGGCCTGACGCGTCCGCCCGCAATGGGGCCGTCGTAGACGAGTCCACGCTGGTGAGCCGCATCGATCGTTGCCCCGACCGATTGCGGCAGCAGCGCAAAATCGACGAAACCATCACCGACGCGATGCCCGGCGTCCCACCAGCGATGTTCCGGCGCGTCGCGCGTAAAGGCGATCAGTTCGAAGTAGCTGCCGTCGGCGAAACCGATCAGCGCGTTATGCGTGGCGCCGTCGGCATGCGTGCCGCCGCGCTGCACCGTAAAGCCGAGCGCGCTGAAATGGGCGATGGCCTGCTCGAGATCCTGCACGCGGATCACGATGTGGTCGAGTGAGAGGGACATGCCGGACGAACTCCTCAGGTGGGTGGCTGAAGAGTATGCGAAGCCGTTTGCGAAAACGCCAGCAACGGATTGTCGATTGCATAGCATTGTGCGTGCAATAGCGCGGCAAGCTCGTCATCGGTCCATGTGGCTTTCGGTTTGATTTCGTTAGTTCACAGACGAATATGGATCGATGGATTTGTTCGTGGCGAGAAGCGTGAGGGACGCCGAGAATCGGGTAAGTCAGGCGACACGCCCTCAATCCATTTTCCCGAACCTTCATGAGCAAACGTAGCGGACATCTGCGCCTTGGTGCTTTCCTTTATCCCGCCGGCCATCACATTGCGGCATGGCGCCATCCAGACGTGCAGGCCGATGCCGGCGTCAATTTTCGTCACTATGTCCGTCTTGCGCAGCAGGCCGAGGCTGCGAAGTTCGATCTGATCTTTCTCGCCGACGGCGTAGGCACGCGCGGCGACGACGTCGACTTTCTGAGCCGCACGGCGCACAGCTACGTGGCGCAGTTCGAACCGCTCACGCTGCTGTCGGCGCTGGCGGCGGTGACGGAGCGCATCGGGCTGGTCGGCACGGCTTCGACGAGCTTCAACGAGCCATATCACGTTGCCCGCAAGTTCGCCTCGCTCGACCACATTAGTGGAGGACGCGCGGGGTGGAATCTGGTCACGTCGTCGAGCGAGCATGAGGCGAAGAACTTCAACCGGGACAAGCATTTCGACCACGCGGAGCGCTATGAGCGCGCCACCGAGTTTGCCGAAGTCACCGCGGGACTGTGGGATAGCTGGGAAGACGACGCATTCGTGCGCAACAAGACGGAAGGCCGCTTTTTCGATCCGCGCAAGCGCCATGTGCTCGATCACAAGGGACGCTTCTTTCAGGTCAAGGGTCCACTGAACGTCGCCCGCTCTCCGCAGGGGCATCCGGTCGTCGTGCAGGCGGGATCGTCTGAAGCGGGGCGGGATCTGGCGGCCAGAACGGCCGAGGTGATTTTCACGGCGCAGCAAACGCTGCCGGACGCGGTGGCGTTTTATGCGGACGTGAAGGGACGCATGCAAGCTTATGGCCGTGATCCGGATGACCTGAAGATCATGCCGGGTGTATTGCCGATCGTCGGTCGCACGGAAAGCGAGGCACGCGAGAAATTCGAGCAGTTGCAGTCGCTCGTCGATCCGAAGGTGGGACTCGCGCTGGTGTCCGGACTGACGGGCGGATTCGATCTCTCGGAGTATCCACTGGACGGTCCAATCCCCGAACTGCCGGAAACGAATGCCAGCAAGAGCCGACAGTCGCTGACGCTGGAACTGGCGCGCCGCGAGAATCTTACGATTCGCCAGCTTTACCTGCGGGTCGCGGGCGCGCGCGGTCACTGGCAACTGGTTGGCACGCCGGCGCACATCGTCGATCAACTCGAAGAGCGCTTCGTGAATCACGGCGCCGACGGCTTCAACGTGATGCCGCCGGTGCTGCCGGATGGCTTGACCGATTTCGTCGGACTGGTATTGCCTGAATTGCGGCGGCGTGGTCTGTTTCGCGAAGAGTATGAAGGGCGCACGCTACGTGAGAACCTGGGGTTGCGTCGGCCTGAACACCGCACTCGATCCGCTTGATGCGGTTCGGTCCGCAGTAGCAGGGCGGCATGCTGTTAAAGCGTGCCGCCCTGTTTGCATTTGAGGCGCCAATCTTCGACCAGCAATGGCGCGAAAGTAGAATGCCCCTGTATGTGATAACAGCGATTTTGCTTCGATATTCACGGTGTTTTTGTATCGACGGCGAGGTCCATACGATGTCCGTCATGCACCCAGAAGCAGCGCCGCGAAACAAATAAGCAAGCGAAATTAGTTGGTTTGAATGAACCATCGTCGCCGCGATACTTGATTTGCTAATGGCGGTCTGAACCAGTCGCAGCGACTCCACCGCGATCTCCTCGCCGCCGCAGTAGCTCACGTCAATTCACCCTGCAGGAGGCGGTAACGCTTATGTCCACCCAGCTCGAATCGATAGCGACGCATGCTCCAGCCGTCGACACGGACCTGGCTGGCGCCGACCGAACCCGAAGACCGCGCGGCCTCTCACGCGGCGTGTTGATCGCGGGCCTTGCTGCCATCGCGTGGTTCGCCAGTGCGGCGCAAACCGGGTGGTGGCCGAGTCTCGACGATTGGCCCTACACAAAGCAATTCATTGCGCTCAAGCTGGTGCTTGCGGCCTTCGCTATTGCAACCGCCATCGCCGGCGTGCGTGCCCCGCCCTCCGTGAAAGCGACGACGCGCACCGGCGCATGGCTTGGCGCGATGCCGTGGCTGCTCGCGCTGGCGCTCGGGATCAGCGCATGGGAGGCCGTCACGGCACAGCTCGAATGGTTGCCGCGGCCCTTTTTTGCGCCGCCTCAAGCGCTCATTGGCGTCTTTGCCGAAGACTACCCGCGACTCGGCACGAGTGTCGTGCATTCGTTCGGCTTGCTCGCATACGGCTACGTTCTCGGCGCAGCGGCGGGTTTCATAACGGGCGTCAGCATCGGCTGGTCGCAGGCCGTGAGCTACTGGGTGCATCCCGTTCTGCGTCTGATTGGACCGCTGCCGGCCACCGCATGGCTGCCGCTGGCGTTCTTCTTCTTTCCGTCGAGCTTTAGCGCGAGCGTGTTCCTGATCGCGCTGGCCACCGCTTTTCCGGTTGCCGTGCTGACCTGGTCGGGTGTGGCCGGTGTCAACTCCGCTTATTACGACATCGCGCGCACGCTCGGCGCGAGACCCGCTTTCCTGATCCTGCGAGTTGCGATTCCCGCCGCGTTGCCGTCGGTGTTCGTTGGACTGTTCATGGGTCTCGGCGCATCGTTTTCGGTGCTGATCGTCGCGGAGATGATGGGTGTGAAAGCGGGCCTCGGCTGGTATCTGCAATGGGCGCAGGGCTGGGCGGCGTATTCGAACATGTACGCCGCACTGCTGGTAATGGCGCTGATGTGCTCCGGCCTGATCACGCTGCTGTTCCGCCTGCGCGACCGCTTGCTGGCCTGGCAAAAAGGATTGCTCAAATGGTAGCCGTACCCGAGGTATTGAATCAGCCGGCCGCCGCGACGCCGGTCCGCGATGGCGCGCGCATCGACGTGCGTCACGTCAGCCATCGATTCGCGCTGCGTGGCGCCGCATTGCCGGTGCTGCAGGATTTGAGCTTCGCGGTCGAACCGGGCGAGTTCGTCGCACTGCTCGGCCCGAGCGGTTGCGGCAAGTCCACTTTGCTGCGGTTGGTTGCCGGCCTCGATACGCCGACACAAGGCACCGTGCAGGCCGACGGCGTTGGCATCGTCGGGCCGGATCCGTCGCGCGTGGTCGTGTTCCAGGATCCGACCTTGTATCCGTGGCGTACGGTGCGCGGCAACGTCGGCATCGGTCCGCAGGCGCAGCGCAGGCGCTTTGCGCGGCGCAGCGGGCCGCAAGAGGAGCGTGTGCAGCAACGCATCGACGCGGCGCTGGAACTGGTCGGTCTCAGTGAATTCGCCGAGGCGTTTCCACATCAATTGTCGGGCGGCATGGCGCAGCGCGTCGCGCTGGCCCGCGCGCTCGTCAACGACCCGGCGCTGCTGGTGCTGGACGAACCCTTCGGCAAGCTCGATTCGTTGACGCGCATCCGCATGCAGGGCGAACTCGCGCGACTCTGGCAGGACGCGCGGTTCTCCGTCTTACTGGTCACGCATGACGTTGAAGAGGCGTTGTTGCTGGCGAATCGTGTGATCGTCTTCAGCGAACGGCCGGCGCGGGTAGTCGCCGAGGTTCGCAACGACGCGCCGTATCCGCGTCATCGCGACGATCCGAAACTGGTGGCATTACGCCGCGAGGTGCTCGCGCAACTCGGCCTCGACACCTGAACGAATACAACAATCGATAAACGACCTGAGGAACAGTCACCATGAATCCCTACGATGAAGCCCCATTGAGCCCGGCGCGCCGCGCATGGTTGCGCAAGACGGCCTGGAGCGCGGGTGCGGCGGCGCTCGGTGGCGCTGCGTTGATGCCGGGCGCGCTGACGTTGGCGCAAACGCCGCAAACGCCGCAAGCTCCGCTCAAGCCGCTCAAACTCTCCTGGAACGCCGGCGCGATCTGTACCGCGCCCGTGGCCGTGGCGGTGAAGCAGGGATTTTTTCAGCGACACGGTTTGCAGGTCGAGCTCGTGAATTTTTCGGGTTCGACCGACCAGTTGCTCGAAGCCATCGCGACAGGCAAGTCCGACGCGGGCGTCGGCATGGCGCTGCGCTGGATCAAACCACTGGAACAGGGCTTCGATGTGAAACTGACGGCCGGGATTCACGGCGGCTGCATGCGATTGCTGGCCACGCGGGCCTCGGGCATCGTCGACGTGGCTGGGCTGAAGGGCCGCACGATCGGCGTCAGCGATATGGCGAGCCCGACGAAGAATTTCTTCGCGATTGTGTTGAAGAAGATCGGCGTCGATCCCGAGCGCGACGTGAACTGGCGTCAGTATCCGGCCAATCTGTTGGGCGAGGCGCTGAAGAAAGGTGAAGTGCAGGCCATCGCGGATGGCGACCCGACCATCTGGACGATCCGCGAATCCGATCACCTTTATGAGGTGTCGAACAATCTGTGTGGCGAGTACCAGACGCGTTCGTGCTGCGTGCTCGGCGTGCGTGGCTCGCTGGTGCGTAAAGATCGCGCTACCGCGCAGGCTTTGACGCAGGCGTTGCTCGAAGCAACCGAGTGGACCGCCAATCATCCCGACGACGCGGCGACGATTTTCTCGGCCTATACGCCGTCCGCCGAGGTGAGCCAACTGGCCGCCATGCTCAAGAGCCATACCGATCACCATCATCCGGTCGGCGATACGTTCAGGAAGGAAATCTCGCTCTATGCCGACGACCTGAAAGCGGTGGGCGTGCTCAACAGCGGGACCGATTCGAATCGCCTGGCGAATCGGGTGTTCTCGGATGTGCTGGCCTAAAGCGCGATAATCCCGCAATGGTCCGGCGCATCGGCCGCGATCTGTTTCTCGCGGATATCGGTGCGCATGCAAAGCGCCTCGCTGCGCAGATTCCTGCTGACTTCGACGAGTCCGCGTATGCGTCGAGCGTGTGGCAGCGTGAGGTGTCGAACGCCTGACGCTGCGGGTGAAAACGGCTAGTTGAACGACACGCGGGCGTCGGCGACGCCCGCAACCGCAACTGTAGACCGGGATTCGCTCACACCAGGCCTCGCCAATGCACCTGCTCCCGCAATGTGCAGCGAGAGATTCACGACGCGCAGTGCGCCGCCTACCGCGTGCTGTTTCGCGGCCAGAAGCCTGGCGATCCACGGTTCGCCCCCCTCAACCGGCACGCTTGCACGTAGAAAAGCCGGCTTCCTTCAGTTCCTCGATGTCTTCGTAAAAGAATCGATTCTCGCGATCGTACAGCGCGGCGCGCGTGCCGATCCGCTCAAGCAGGGCCTCGAAGTACCTGTTCTCAGAATGACATAGATGATTATCTGCAGCAGTCCCGAGCGCACGCCAATATCGATTTGGTATTTGCAAAGCGATACCAGTGCGTTGCGTCGCGACCGCGCGGATGCATCTGTGATAGCAGGCGACGCATCACGCGATGCGGGTGTCGCGCCGCGAATCGCCCAACCTTCGACTATAGGCAAGCAGCAACGGCCTTCGAAATAAGCTTTTGTTCGAACCAAAGCGCTTCTTTCATGGACTCTTTTTGCCGCGACGGCGACTAATCGAATCGCTCCCCAACGCATATGCATGCGCTGAATCGTTGGTTGCCGATGCCGCATCGATCCTGCTTTCATGGACCACGCCATCGACCCCAAGGAGAAGGACGCCATGAGTACAGTGCTCGAGCAACAGCATCAGCAATCCGCCGCCCACCAGGATCTTCGCGTACGCCGGTACAAGCCATTGATCGGCGCGGTGATCGAAAACGTCGACCTGTCAAAGCCTCTGAGTGATGACAATCAGCAAACGGTGAGGCAGGCACTGGTCGATCACGGTGTGATCTTTTTTCGCGAGCAGACGCTTACGCCAGAACAGCATGTCGCGCTTGCGCGGATCTTCGGCACCCCGATCCGCAAGAATATCTATCTGCCGGCCGTCGCGGGCTTTCCGGAAATCGAGGTCATTGCCCACAGCGATAAAACACAATCGGGCGGCACCGACAACTGGCACGTCGATGTTTCATGGCAGTCGCAGCCGCCCAAAGCCACCGTCCTCCACGCGCAGGAGATTCCTGAGGGGGGTGGCGGCGACACGATCTGGACCTCGTCGGCGGCAGTCTACGACTTGCTGGATCCCGATCTGGCCCGCTACTTCGAGAAGCTGAAAGCAGTGAACACGTTCTTTGCGTCGCCCAAAAAGAACGCGCTGTCCGATCTGTTGAGCGGCTACGACATTCCCGAGGGTACGAGCGAGCAAAGTGTCGAAGCCGGTTTGGCACGCGTGCGCGATGCCGCGCAAAAGTATCCGCCCATTGAAGTGCCGGTCATCAAGACGCATCCGGAGAACGGCCGCAAGCTGGTGTTCGTGAATGAAGGGCATACCAGCCATCTGCTCGGCGTATCGAAGACGGCAAGCCAGAGCCTGCTGAATTATCTCTACGACCTGATCAAGACGCCCGAAGTGCAGGCCCGCTTCGAATGGCGCGCCGGCGATGTCGCGATCTGGGACAACCGTCAGGTCCAGCATTACGCGGCGCGCGACTACGGGTCGGCGCGCCGGCGTATTCACCGCATCACGCTGGAACACGACGGCGTGTTCTGAGCGGCGTACGCCCGCCGTCAATGTCGGATCACGGAGATCGAAGCATGAAGCAAACCGCGCGTCACTTGCGGCATCGTGTTGCTCGCCTGTTTTATCTGCCGGCGCTCGTCGCAGGCGTGATGTCTTTCGGAAACGCCGCGCTGGCGCAAACCCCTGAGAAGCTCGAGCTGCGCTATCAGGGGTGGGCCAGCAAGGTGTTGTATCCCGAACTCGCCGAAGACCTGGGCTACCTTGCGCCGATCAAACTCAAATGGGTGGGCAATACGATTAGCGGGCCGCAGGATATCCAGGCGGCGGTCACCGGCGACGTCGATTTCGGCGGTGCGTTCAACGGTTCGATCGTCAAGCTGGTGGCGGCGCATGCGCCCGTCAAGGCGGTGATTTCCTACGTCGGCACCGACAAGGAGACCAATGGCGGACTGTTCGTGTTGCAAGGCAGTCCGATCCATAGCGCGCGTGACCTGATCGGTCGAAAGGTCGGCGTGAATACGCCGGGTGCTTACGAACAGTATCTGGTGACCGCGTATCTCGAGAAGGCCGGCCTGTCCAAGGAAGAGATCCAACGGGTGGTGTTCGTCGCGGCGCCGCCGGTCAATCTCGCGCAGTTGCTCAGGCAGAAACAACTGGATGCCGTGTTCCTCGAAGACATCATCAAGGACAAGCTGCTCGCGGACGGCGGTGCGACGCTGCTGACCACCGACTATCAACTCTTCGGCTCGTTCGGCTACGCGAGTTATCTGTTCACTGACCGCTTCATTGCGCAGAACCCCAACACGGTGCGCAAATTCGTCGACGGCACGGCGCGCGCGATTGAATGGGCGAAGAACACGCCGCGTACGGAAGTGATCGCGCGTCTGAAGAAGATCGTGGAGGCGCGGCGTCGCAATGAAGATACCTCGATCGTCAACTACTGGAAATCGGCCGGCGTGGGCGGCAAGGGCGGCCTGATCGACGCCAATGACTTCACGACATATATCGACTGGTACGTGAAAAACGGTGTGCTGAAGCCCGGTCAGGTGAAGCCCGAAAACATCTATTCGAATCAGTTCAATCCGTTCAACCAGTCGGTGGCGGCCCATTAGGCGGCCACTGCGTCGAATCACGAGGCCCGCGAATATGGGTGCTGCAATCGGCGTGCGCAACGTCACGAAGGGATTTCATCTCAAGCGGCGCGGACACTTCAGCGTGCTGGAGGACGTGTCGTTCAATGTGCGGGCGGGCGAGTTCGTTACGCTGGTCGGTCCGAGCGGCTGCGGCAAGACAACCTTGCTGGATCTGGTCGCCGGGCTCGCGAAGCCGGATCGCGGGCAGATACTGATCGACGGCCAGGCGATTGAAGGACCAGGGCTCGATCGCGGCATCGTGTTCCAGCAGTACGCGCTCTTTCCGTGGAAGACGGCGCTCGGCAATATCGAGTTCGGTCTGGAAGCGAAGGGCGTTCCCAAGGCCGAGCGTGCCGCGCGCGCCCGTTCGTTTCTCGATCTGGTCGGCCTCGGCGGGTTCGGGGATCGGTATCCGCATGAGCTATCCGGCGGCATGAAGCAGCGTGTTGCGATTGCGCGCGCGCTGTCTTTCGAGCCGGCCGTATTGCTCATGGACGAGCCGTTTGCCGCGCTCGACGCGCAGACACGCGAGACCTTGCAGGACGAACTGCTGCGCATCTGGCAACGCACCGGAACGACCGTCGTGTTTATCACGCACTCAATCGATGAAGCAATCTATCTCGGCCAACGGGTCCTCGTGATGGCGGCCGCACCCGGTCGCATCACCCATGCACTCGACGTGCATCTCGAACGCGGCGACCTCTCCGAAGATTTGCGCTCGACACCGGAATTCGTGCGGCTCAGACACGAGATCTGGCAATTGACGCATCACCGCCGGGCGACTTCGCGCCTCGCGGTCGCGCATGCGGCTTGATACAGGAAGGAGTCTGAGTGATGAGTACCTTATCGACACGATTCTCAGCGGCGAACTCGCTTGCCTCGGGTGTCGTCACTGCATTGCCGCGCGTGCTGCGTGGCAGCGTTGCCATCGTTGCCTTCTGCACACTGTGGGAGATTCTGCCGCGCGCAGGCTGGGTCGATGCGACCTTTTTGCCGCCATTTTCGACGGTACTCGGCGCGCTGTTCGAGATGGTGCGTTCGGGCGAGCTCGCCGAGCATCTGTTTGCCAGCGCGACGCGAGCCGTGGGCGGCTTTGCGATTGCGGTGGCCATCGGCGTGCCACTGGGTCTCGTGATCGGCTGGTATCGCACGCTTGCGGAGATTCTCAATCCGCTGCTCGAGTTGTTTCGCAATACGGCGCCGCTCGCGCTGCTGCCCGTCTTTGTGCTGGTGTTGGGCATGGGCGAGACATCGAAAGTCTCGATGGTCGTGTACTCATGCATCTGGCCTGTCGTACTCAATACCGTGAGCGGCGTGCGCAATGTCGATCCATTGCTGATCCGCTCCGCGCTCTCGATGGGGCTGACTCCGTTGCAGCTCTTTCGAAAGGTCGTGCTGCCCGCGTCGGTGCCGACTGTTTTCACGGGCATTCGTGTCGCGGGCGCTTATTCCATTCTCGTGCTGATCGCGGCCGAGATGGTAGGCGCGAAGGCGGGACTCGGTTACCTCGTCAATTACTCGCAATTCACGTTCGAGATTCCGAAGATGTACGCGGGCATCGTCACGCTCGCGCTTCTCGGACTCGTGTTCAATCACGCCGTCCTGCTGGCGGAGCGGCGGCTGACGGCCTGGCAGGGCGAACGCTGAGCGTTCACCTTCGTCGGGCACTCGGTGCATCACTTAGGGAATGTCTTTCATGACGGACAATGCGGGAAAACACGGCCGGCCACCGGTGACGGCCGCGGACAGTGGGGTGCGGCATGACGCCGACGTCCTCGTGATCGGCGGCGGACCGGCCGGCGCATGGGCGGCGATCAGCGCGGCGGCCAGCGGTGCGCGCGTGGTGCTGGCGGACAAAGGATTTTGCGGCACGTCGGGCGCGACCGCGCCGGCCGGCACGGGCGTCTGGTACGTGCCGCCCGGCGACGACGCGCGCGGCCACGCGAAAGCGAGCCGTTTCAAGCTGGGCGGAGAGCTCGCTGAACAGTCATGGATGGATCGCGTGCTCGAGCAGACCTGGATCAACGCGCAGCAGCTAGCCGAGTGGGGCTATCCCTTCCCGGTCGACGAAGACGGCCAGCAACGACGCACGTCGTTGCAAGGACCTGAGTACATGCGCCTGATGCGCAAGCGCGTCAAGGAAGCCAACGTCCGCATACTCGATCACAGCCCGGCGCTGGAACTGCTGGTCGACGAAGGCGGCGCGGTAGCCGGCGCGGCGGGCGTCGATCGCCAGGCCGGCGACGCGTGGATCGTGCGCGCGGGTGCAGTCGTGATCGCGACAGGCGGCTGTGCGTTTCTCAGCAATGCGCTGGGTTGTAACGTCCTCACCGGCGACGGCCAGCTCATGGCCGCCGAAGCCGGGGCGGCGCTGTCAGGCATGGAGTTTTCGAACGCCTATGGCCTTGGGCCGGCGTTCTCATCGGTAACGAAATCGCTGTTCTATAACTGGGCGACGTTCTATTACCGGGACGGGTCCGTGATTCCGGGCGCGGGTTCGTCGCACGGGCGGGGTGTGATCGCTCAAACGCTGCAGACCCAACCGGTGTTCGCTTGCCTCGATCGCGCCGACGAACAGATTCGCGCATGGATGCGCACGGCGCAACCAAACTTCTTCCTGCCGTTCGACCGGCTCGGCATCGATCCATTCACGCAGCATTTCTCCGTCACACTGCGTCTCGAAGGGACGGTGCGGGGCACTGGCGGCCTCCATCTGATCGACGAGACGTGCGCGACCTCGGTCGAGGGACTCTATGCGGCCGGCGATGCAGCGACGCGCGAACTGATCTGCGGCGGCTTTACCGGCGGCGGCAGTCATAACGCGGCGTGGGCGATGTCTTCGGGTTTCTGGGCCGGTGCGGGCGCGGCGGACTACGCCCGTTCACAATGGCGTTCCGCGCGCCCGCGCAGGGTCTTGCGTGCCGGCGGCGCAGGATTGCGCGACGGCGGCGGCACGGCGCCTTGCGACAGCAATGAAGTGATTCGCAGCGTTCAACACGAAGTGTTTCCGACACAGCGCAACTGGACTCGCCAGGGCGATCTGCTCGATGACTCGCTCTCGCGTCTCGATGCGCTGTGGCATCGCGTGCGCCGTGCCGCGCCGGCGCGAAGTGCGCTGGATGCCGTGCGTGCGCGTGAGGCGGCGGCGATGCTGGCGACCTCGCGCTGGATGTATCGCAGCGCGCAACAACGCACGGAGACCCGCGGCATGCATCGGCGCCGCGAGCATGCCGCGCTCGACCCGTCGCAGAGGCAGCGTCTGTTGAGCGGCGGACTGGACGAAGTCTGGATCGACAGGTTGGCCGTGTCGCGGCCGGCTACTGAAATTGAAGGAGTGCCGGCATGATCGAAATCGTCGACAGCGCGCGCTGCACCGGTTGCAACATCTGCGTGCGCGCGTGTCCCACCAATGTGTTCGACGCCGTGCAGGACGGCGTGCCCCGTATCGCCCGCCAGGACGATTGCCAGACCTGCTTCATGTGTGAGCTGTATTGTCCCGAAGATGCGCTTTTCGTCGCGCCCCAAACCGGGCCGATGCCGGTCGGCGAACTCAGCGACAGGGTGTTTGGGCACTACCGCCGCGCAGTCGGCTGGGGTCGCGCACGGCAGTCGACCGCGAACCAGGACGCGAGCTACGAGTTGCTGGTTCGGGCGCATTGATAAACCGTGATGGGCGCGCATCGACGCGCGCCGCTTCGAAACCGCTCGTCAGAGCGCGAGCCGCCCTTCGGACGCAATGACGGACAGCGGATTGCGCTGGCTCTGTACTTCGCGCGCCTGCAGCGCTTCAGGCAGCGACGCCTTGTCGCCCGCGCGGCCGATCGCAATCGCGGCCTCTATCGAGTAGACGTCGGGTACGGCGAGTGCCTGGCGAATCTTCTCGCGTTCGATGCCGGCCAGGCCGTGCGCATGCCACCCGGAGAGGCTGGCCTGTAGCGCCAGATAGCCCCACGCGGCGCCGGTATCGAACGAATGAGTCGGCGCGGGGACTTCGGCTGCGGCGCCGGGCGGCGTGAACGTGCTCTTCGACAGCACGATGACAATGGCCGCGGCGTGTCGCGCCCAGCCACGATTGAATTCGTTGAGGAATCCGAGGAATTGTTCCCAATGGGGCGTGTCGCGTCGTGCATAGACGAATCGCCACGGCTGGGAATTATAGGAGGAGGGTGCCCAGCGGGCCGCTTCGAGAAGCGTCAGCAGCGTGGCTTCGGGGATGGGATCAGAACGGAAAGCGCGCGGCGACCAGCGGTCGAGGAATTGCCGGTCGATCGAATGGTCGGCCGTACGTGCGTTCGATGTCGTCATGGGTGGTTGCTCCTGGGAAGAATGAATTCGACGCTTGAGCCTGAGAGGCAAAAAGATGCCCCTGGCGATGCCGGATCACTTTATCCGAGCGCTCTGCATGACCGAACCGATTTATTCTCGCAACGTTATTCCGCGATCGATTCGACTTCGCAAATCCGGCTCGACGTGTGTCTTCATGCCCGGCGTCATCCTGACGCGTCGCTCTGCGCGCGGCGTGATTAGCGTTTAATGCGTTTTCCGAAAACTAATCCACAAAACCTTGTTTGCGCTTCCTTTTTCAGGCCGCTAGATTCGTTCGTAGGGCAATGAATCGACGGAGGCCGCATGGCCACGCTTTCAACGACGCTGATCTGGGGCGGCCTTCGGCATCCTGTGCGAAGTCTGCGAAAGCAATGGTCAAATCGCGCACCCGTCATGTCTGAGCAAACCACGCGCGAGACACCCATTGCCAGCTACGCATGCCAGTCTGCCGAACGGCTCGAACGCATCGCGGCTTACGCACGCTGCGGCTATTTCCATATGGAATACACCGCGGGCATGTTTGTCGTGCCGCTCGACATGCCGGAATGAGTTCGCGGCGGACGGTGGCGTGGAGCAGGGTGGCCGCGAGCCGGAGCGACCAAACCGATGCTTCTTTAGAAATCACAATTAATTAGTTCGGCTTCGGCCGCGTCTCTTTCATAGTGTCTCCTGATGGCTATAGGCGGTTGCTTTCGCCGGTGCCTTGAACCAGCGCGTAAGGATTCGCGCGATATCGAAGGAGACGTCATGACGCTTGAACTCGCAGAACGACCCACCCACGCGCTGCTCGAAGCCGCGCGCTCCCACGCGGCCGAAGCCGGCCTCTCCTACGCAGGCGGCGTGTCGCCGCAGGCTGCGTGGGCACTCGTCCAGGCCGGCGACGCGGTACTGGTGGATGTGCGCACTGCCGAAGAACGCAAATTTGTCGGACTCGTGCCGGACAGTCTGCATGTCGCCTGGGCAACCGGCACCAGTCTGACGCGCAATCCGCGCTTCGTGCGTGAACTGGAGGCCAAGACCGGCAAAGATGCGGTCGTGCTGCTGCTGTGCCGCAGCGGCAACCGCTCGGCGCTAGCCGCCGAGGCCGCCGCGAAAGCCGGCTTCACGCAGGTTTTCAACGTTCTGGAAGGTTTTGAAGGGGAACTGGATGGCGCGCAACGGCGCGGCGCCAGCAATGGTTGGCGCTTTCACGGGCTGCCATGGATTCAGGACTGAAGCGAACCGGATCGTCCACGCTGCACTTTACGGGGAGTAACCGCTGTGGCTGTGTTTGATGTCGATGAGATTGTTGAGGCGCTTCAAACGGTCCGTCAGCAATGGCGCGAAGTGCAGAAGCGCTCGCTCGAACCGGGCGGGCGGGAATTGCCGGGGCGCGAGGCGCTCGCGGAGATCATCGATACGCTCAAAGGCGTGCTCTTTCCGATGCGGCTCGGGCCACCCGATCTGCGTCAGGAAAGCGAAAACTTCTACGTCGGGCATGCGCTCGACGCCGCGCTGCACGCACTGCTCGCCCAGGCGCGGCTGGAGCTGCACTACCGCAGCCGGCATCAACCGCCGCCCGCCGACACGATCGAGACTCAGGCGGCCATCACGGTGCGCGCTTTTGCGGCGCGCCTACCGGCGATTCGCACCTTGCTCGACAGCGACGTATTGGCGGCGTTTCACGGCGATCCCGCGGCGGGCAGCGTGGACGAAGTGCTGCTCTGTTATCCCGGCGTGCTGGCGATGATTCACCACCGGCTGGCGCACGAGCTTTATGGACTCGGCCTGCCGCTGCTGGCGCGGATCGTCGCCGAGCTCGCGCATGCGCAAACCGGTATCGACATCCATCCCGGCGCGAAGATCGGCGCCGGCTTCTTCATCGATCATGGAACCGGTGTGGTGATCGGGGAAACGGCTGTCATCGGCGAACGGGTGCGCCTCTATCAGGCCGTCACGTTGGGCGCGAAGCGCTTTCCACGCGATGCGCAGGGGCATCTGGAGAAAGGCCACGCGCGTCATCCGATCGTCGAGGACGACGTCGTGATCTATGCGGGCGCGACGATTCTCGGGCGCGTCACGCTCGGACAGGGTTCGGTGATCGGCGGCAATGTGTGGCTGACACAGGACGTCGCGCCGGGTTCGCATGTGACGCAGGCGGTGTCGCGCAACGAAGGCACGGAGGCTGCCGCAGGGCTCGACCGCCCACCGCGCGTTCATGCAGGCGCTGAGCACGTCGCGGCGGCGGGAGCCGCGCGATGAGCGGACTCGTCAGGGAGTTCGGCGCCGCTGTGCGGCGCCTTCGCGAGGCACGCGGCTGGTCGCAGGAGCAATTGGCCGAACACGCAGGACTGAACCGATCGTATGTCGGCGAGATCGAACGCGGTTCCGCCATCGCGTCGATCGTCACGGTCGATAAGCTGGCCCGCGCGTTCCAGGTGCCGATCGAACGCCTGCTCAATCCATCTTCCGACGGCGCGGACATCTCCGCACTCGCGCGTCCCTTGCGTGTCGATCCAGTCCCGGCGAGTTAGCAGACCTTCTGTTGCCGTCTATAGCATGTTGAAGGGCTGGGGTTGCCTCCCGATAATCACTTTCGCTCATAAGCTTTCCCGTTTTTCTTCTATCAACCCCGGAGCTTCAGATGACAGCAACAGTGGGCGGCCTGACGGCGCTCGGCGATACCGCAGCACGGCAACTAGCCAATGCCACCAAAACCGTTCCGCAACTTGCCACGATCACGCCGCGTTGGCTCACGCATCTGTTGCAATGGCTGCCGGTCGAGGCAGGCATTTATCGTCTGAACCAGGTGAAGAATCCCGAAGCCGTGGTGGCCGCCTGCACCGCGCGCGAAGACGAGAGCATTCTGCCGCGCACCTTCGTGCCCTACGAAGAGCAGCCGCGCGAGTATTTCCTGAATGCCGTCAGCACGGTGCTCGACGTGCACACGCGGATCTCGGATCTGTATAGCAGCCCGCACGATCAGATCAAGGAACAACTGCGCCTCACGATCGAGACGATCAAGGAGTTGCAGGAAAGTCAGTTGATCAACAACCCGGACTACGGCCTGCTCGCGAATGTGGCCGAGGAGCAGCGCGTGTTTCCGCTGACCGGCGCGCCGACGCCCGACGATCTCGACGAATTGCTGACCAAGGTATGGAAAGAGCCGGCGTTCTTCCTGACGCATCCGCTTGCGATCGCCGCCTTCGGCCGTGAATGCACGCGCCGTGGCGTGCCGCCGCCGACCGTCAGCCTGTTCGGCTCGCAGTTCCTGACGTGGCGCGGTATTCCGTTGATTCCGTCGGACAAGGTGCCGGTCGCCGACGGCAAGACCAAGATCCTGTTGCTGCGCGTGGGCGACAAGCGCCAGGGCGTGGTCGGCCTGTTCCAGCCGGGCGTGGCCGGCGAGCAGGGTCCGGGTCTGTCGGTTCGCTTCATGGGCATCAACAATCATGCGATCGCGTCGTATCTGATCTCGCTCTATTGCTCGCTTGCGGTGCATTCGCCGGACGCGCTGGCAGTTCTCGATGACGTGGAGATCGGCAAGTACCATGACTACCCAGACACCTACAAGTAAGCCCATGGACAGCGTCCTGCCGCACGATGTGCCGACCGGTCCGCCTGGGGGTTTGCCTGCGGGATTGCCCGATCCGGCGACGTTGGCGTCGCTCGCCAATGCGTTCTTCTCGGCGTTGCCGGGCACTGCTTCGCATGCAGGCGCGACGCCCGGTGTCGCCGGCACGCTGCCGTTCACGGCGCCCGTGACCAGCGAAATCAGCAATCCGGCTCCGGCTGGTTCGCCACTCGCGGGCCCTGGCGGCACGGGCACCGGTGTGCCCGGCGCAGCGTTGCCGCAAGGTCATGTGCCCGGTGGCAACCTGCTGCCCTCGGCGCCGACGCAGATTCTGTCGCTGGGTAATCGCGCACCCGCGTTGGCGCCGCATGCCACGGCTGCGAACGGCTTGCCGGATAACGTGGTGACCGTTGCGCCCGCACTCGATCCGCGCTTTGGCGGAGCCGCGCTGGGTGTGCCAGAGGGACATGGCGCGCAGCGTCCGTCGGCCGGCGGTGCGTCGCCTGCGTCAGTTGCGTCGCCGGTCTCGCCGGCATCTGCATCGCCGTACTATTTTCTGGGCGAGTTGGGACAGCCTCACACGCCGACAGCGGCGTCGCCGGATATCGTCGTGCCGGTGTGGAACGAGGTGAGTGCGCGATCGTTCGGTCTGCCCGCTGTCGATGAACCGCTTGCCGAGCAACGTTTCCCGTACGACCGTCCGGCCGCCTCGCACGCGGCGCCACCGCCGATGCCGTCGCAGCACACGGACGGCTCGCATTATTTTCTGAGCCTGAATGAGCCGTCGCGCTTTCCTGGGCAGACACCCGGCGCGGCGCACGGCGTGCCGCATGCCGGGCCGTCAGCGCATCCGCCATTCGATGTGAATGCGATCCGTCGGGATTTCCCGATCCTGCAGGAGCGTGTCAACGGCCGTCAGCTCGTATGGTTCGACAATGCGGCGACCACCCAGAAACCGCAGGCGGTGATCGACCGGCTGGCGTATTTCTACGCGCATGAAAACTCGAACATCCATCGGGCGGCGCATGCGCTGGCCGGCCGCGCCACCGACGCCTATGAGGCCGCACGCAGCAAGGTGCAGCGTTTCATCGGCGCGGCGTCGCCGGAGGAAATCATCTTCGTGCGCGGCACCACCGAGGCGATCAACCTGATCGCGAAGACGTGGGGTGTGAAGCATGTCGGCGAGGGCGACGAGATCATCGTCTCGCACCTCGAGCATCACGCCAACATCGTGCCGTGGCAGCAGCTTGCCGCGCAAACCGGCGCGAAGCTGCGCGTGATTCCGGTGGACGACAGTGGCCAGGTTCTGCTCGACGAATACCGGCGGTTGCTCAACGACCGGACCAAGATCGTCTCGGTCACGCAGGTGTCCAACGCGCTCGGCACCGTCGTGCCGGTCAAGGAAATCGTCGAGCTGGCGCATCGCGCGGGCGCGAAGGCACTCGTCGACGGTGCGCAGTCGGTGTCGCACATGCGGGTGGACGTACAGGCGCTCGACGCGGACTTCTTCGTGTTCTCGGGTCACAAGGTATTCGGTCCGACCGGCATCGGCGTCGTCTATGGCAAGCGCGCGATTCTGGAAGATATGCCGCCGTGGCAGGGTGGCGGCAACATGATCGCTGACGTAACTTTCGAGCGCACGGTGTTCCAGCCTCCGCCGAATCGTTTCGAAGCCGGCACGGGCAATATCGCCGATGCGGTCGGGCTGGGTGCGGCAATCGACTACGTTCAGCGCGTCGGCATCGAGAATATCGCGCGCTATGAGCACGATCTGCTGGCGTATGCGACGAGCGTGTTGCAACCGGTGCCCGGTGTACGTCTGATCGGCACGGCGCGCGACAAGGCCAGCGTGTTGTCCTTCGTGCTGAAGGGCTACGAGACGGAGGAAGTGGGGCAGGCGCTGAACGAAGAGGGCATCGCGGTGCGCTCGGGGCATCACTGCGCGCAGCCGATCTTGCGGCGCTTCGGCGTCGAAGCAACCGTGCGGCCGTCGCTCGCGTTCTACAACACCTGCGATGAAGTCGACGCGCTGGTGTCGGTCGTGCGGCGGCTGTCTTCACGACGTTGACGATAAGCGGCGGTCGCGATGGCCGCCGCTTTTCTTACTCTTACTTGCGCAACGGCTTTTCCAAACCAGCCGGTTGGCGCTGGACGCGTCGTGTGCGCGTCACCGTTGAGGTACGGGCCGCTTAACTTTCCACGATCCGTAAGCGCAGCGGCGTGTACCCGCCGCATCGGGTGACGATATCGGATACGCGAGTCGCGCCGCCGCCGGGTACGTTATCGCTCGATCGCAAAGGCTTCGAACTGCATCGGCGCGCGAGCGCGTTGAGCGATTTCTCCTCAATCGAGTCCACGCACGGGCCGCCACCACGCCGCTATACGGAGCGGCATGGCGGCGGCACATTAGCGGAGTGCCGGGTCAGGCGTCAGAGTCGAAGGAAACGTTCTGGCCTGCATCAGCGGTCGACGCCGGCGCCGTCTGATCGCCGGACCCGTTCGCGCCTGACGAGGCGGACTGCCCGGCGGTGGCGTCTGGCGCTACAGGAGCAGTCTGCTGTGCCTGCGGCTGTGTCCCGGCCTAACCCGTTGTCATGCCCGCGCTCCACATCCATCGATTCAAGGCTGCGTGATCGGCCAAAGTCAGTGGGCGAGACTGCGTGGCGGAGACCTGCCCATCGCTGCCGACGGTATAGGCCCGTGCGCCGGAACGATCAGCCTTTGTGACATTGCGGCTGCCGTCCCTGTTGTAGTCGACCGTCGTGAGCGTGCCCGTGCCTTCGTTGCGGTCGAAGGCGATGGACGCGGTCGGTCGGCCCTTCGAATCGTAGTCGACCTTCTCGCCCACGTTGCCGAGATCGTTGTATGAATAGACGGAATGGCCGCCGTCCGGCTTCCGCACGGTCGTGTCCCCGGCGCGGCCGGACAGCGGATCGTAATCGTCTGTCTCGGTCTCACCGCCACCCATCATCTGTTTCCGCGTCAGCTGGTTGTCTGCGTTGTAGTGTTCGACCACCGGTTGCCCGTTGTTGGGCCTCATGACCTGGCGGCCGCCGTCCGGAGCGTACTGGACGATCACATCCGGCCCTCCTGCCGGGACGTAATGCCTGGCGGAGACAATGCGCCCGTTTTTGTCGAAGTTCTGCTCGTATCCCACCAGGTTCTGGTCGTTGTACGCATAGCTCGTCTTGCTGCCATCCGGATGGGTGATGTCCTGATTGGTCAGGCGGTTGTTGCCTGGATCGTAGTAGTTGTTCTGACCACCGAGTGCTGTTTCCGCACCGACCGGCTGCGGCGGTGCAATCTTCGCCGCGCGCTCGCTGTGCTCCTTGAACGCCTGCTGATCCGTCGCGCTGAACGTCATGGGCTGCTCCACGGACCGGTTGCCGTCCTTCTTGATGGTCACGCGCGTGCCGTTTCCATCGGCGCGCACCGAATCCAGCGTGCGGCTGCCGTCCTGGTTGTAATGCGTGTGTGACGAAACCCGTCCCGAGCCGGGATCGTAACGGTACTTGTCAACAGGGTTTCCCTTGGCGTCGTAGTCGCTCTGCAAGCCGATCTTGCCCTGATCGTTGAATGAATACAGCGTCTTGCTGCCGTTCGGACGTGTTACGACTTGATTCGTGTCGACTCCCTCGTTGGGATCGAAATAGTCTTTTTGGGTTTCCCGGCCTTGGGAGTCGTACTGCGTCATCAGCCTGGTCCGGTTTTCCGCGGAGAAGTACGCATCTTCCCCTTTCATGGTGGGGCCGAATTGCGTTTCCATGCGCGAGCCGTCCGGACGGTAGCCGCGCTCAGTGCCGGAACCGTCGGCGTTGAAGTCACTCTGCTGAATCGTCTTTCCGCCACCGTCCGTTACGTTGACGCCATAGCTGCCGTCAGGGCGGTAGTATGAGTAGTTGGCCGTCCGCAACGGCTTGCCTTGCGAGTCGACTGTTTGCGATTGCAGGCGCTTGCCATCCTTGAAGGTCTGTGTGGACACGTCGCCGGACGGCCACGTCTCGGTCATTGACGTGATGTCGCCGCGATCGTCGCTGTTGTAGTGAACCGTCGGTTGGCCGGGTTCGATAGGCGCGGATCCGCTCATGCTGCCGTCAGCGTTGTACTCGCTGCCGGCGCCAACGTCACTCGGACCGTTCGCGAAAGATCCCATGAAGCTGGAGATGAGCCGGTTCTGGATTTGCGTTTCCGTAAGACCAGCGTTGGTGTTCTTTGCGTAGGCTTCGTCGAAATATGGGAAGAGCGCTGGTGAACCAGCTCCTGTGAGCTTTGTCCCCGGCCGATCTGGCGTCGCTGTGTTCTGCTCGACTTCCCGAGCGATCTTCCATTGATTGCCTTCCGCTACAGCCTGGGCTCTTATGTACCTCGTGGCCGCCTGGTTATATGCGTCCGGATCGCGGGGATTGACACCGTAATTTTGTGCGAATGCCCTCTCTTTGGGATCGTCGAGAAAATGGCTTAGCTCGTGAGACAAGGTTCCGAGCAGCTCAGTATCGTCATCATTAAGCAATTGCGGAGTCAAGATGACTTGTTTGCGAACCGGATCAAATTGCGTATACGAGTCGTTGATCACCGCAATAGGCCGGTACGCGCCGCTCTTGATTCGTTCATCTGCTTCATGGATATCCGAGACGAAGGTCCGACTCGCGTTGATCAGCTTGAGCTGATTCGGCGTAGGTTTCATGTCGCCCCAGAGGACTTCCTGGCCGGTGACAGGTTGCAGGTTCACGCTCATGATGTCATCCTTTTCAGTCAATTGAGGGCATGCCGTCCCGAGCTGCAGTGCGCGACTCGACAGCAGTAGATCGGCGGCACGGCCGCGCAATGCGCGGTTAGGGTAGGATGTGCTTCCGCGGATTTTCGTGGCGGTAGCTGTTCATTCGGCACTAATAGCGCGCTGAAGGATTTGTACTGCGTGCCCGGAGAACGCTGCCGCGCGCTGGCATTTCGAAAACGATCGGCCAGAAGGGTGTACCCAAGACTGTGACAATTGAAGTCGGGCGACGGATCAGCAACGAAGCTACGCATCTTTGCTCAGGCCGCAGGTGCGGCAGCGGACTCATGGCCGTCTGACGGTCTGTGTCGGAATCTGTGTCCGCTGTCTGCATCGCGGTCCGTCCAGTGGCCGCTCCGGATGCGTCGGCCGTATCTAGTTGCGAGCCATCATCGACCGCAGCATATACAGACCGTCCGCTGCCGCCGTTGTTGCTGGCGGGGGACTGGGGCAGGTTGCTCGCTGCCTGCCGTGTGCCTGCCGTGTGGGAGCGGCAGGCGCCGGCCTGACTGGTTGCCGCTGCGGTCTGGACGTCTCGATGGCTTTAACTGGCTAACTCTGTACCGGAGCCGGTGCGCCCTTCGGCGTTGCCACGCCCGCCGCCGGATACGTGTAATCCTGCCCCCGGTTGCCGTTCCTGTCGACGACATGGTCGGTTTGAGAACCGTCGGCGTTGAACTTAGCCACGGCCCGACTGCCGTCGTTGTTGTACTTCACAGCGAATGTATTCCTGCCAGTTTCGTCGAAGTCAGCCGACAACATGGGGTTCCCATTGCGATCGTATTGGAACTGCGAACGGACGCGGCCCTGTGTATCGTAGTCGGCCACCGTGTGGCCACCGTCCGGCGTCGTATGGTCCTGGTTCGTGGAATAGCCCGTGTCCGGGTCCAGATAATTCGCATCGAACTTTTGGCCCTTGGCGTCGTAAACCACAATCCGCGTGTTGTGATTGCCGGCGTTGAACGAAGTGGCTTGCGCCGAGCCGTCGTTTGCGTAATTGCGGACTGTGCCTGACTTGTCTGCGTTGAAGTCTGCATGTTCGGTTTCATGTCCGTTGCCGTTCTTGACGTCGACCGAATAGCCGCCGTCCTGGTTGTGCTCGTAAACCGATGCGGAAGTCACCTTGCCCTTGCCGTCCAGTAACTCTGAAGACTGGATCTTTCCCCCGGAGAATGTCTGTATGGCATGGTCTCCGGACTGCCAGCTCTCCGTCATCTGATTGATGTCGCCCTTGTCGTCGCCGCCAAATACGACCTCCTTCGGACGGCCGGGCACAGGCGCCGATGCGCCGCTGGAATCTCCGTAATACTGGTAGTAGCTTTTGTCCGGTGCGGTGCTGGGGACTTCATTAACGTAGTCGTTCATTCCGGCGAAGATGAGATGGTTGCGATCCTCTGCGTCCGATTTTCCGTCATGGACATCGGCAGCATGCTGGTCATCGAGCTTCTGTTGGAGGTTATGTCCGCCCAGGTAGATTCGGGTTCCGGGCGCGTTGGGCGTGGCCGTGTTCTTTTCGATGTCCTGTTGCACCTGCCAGTTGTTAAAGACTGCTTCGCCTTCCCCATGCGCCCCGGTTAACGCCGCTACGCTATAGGCGTTAGGGTCGCGCGGATTAACCTCGTACCGGGACGTGAACGTATTCTCATTCGCCTGATTTTCGTAATGACCGATTTCGTGCGACAGGGAGCCTACCATCGCGCCAGCGCTCCCCGACGAATTGACATCCTTGCCGACCACAATGCGTCGCTCGTCTTGGCCTGCGAAATAGGTGCCATTGTCCTTGCCGATCGTCATTGGCTTCAACTTGCCCGAACTCACATCGGCGCCGTAGTCCCGTAGCTGGGACTGCAGCGTTGGGCTTGCGTTGATGAGCCTGATTTCCTCTGGCGTGAGCTTCACGTCGCCCCAGTATGATTCCTGGCCAGTAAGCGGCCGCATTCCAATACTCGTGTTCAATGCCATATTCATTCGCCGGTAGCTGATTGATATACGTGTCGCGTTCTGCTGATCTGCATGCGCGACACGCGAGAGATCCGCGCGGTGTACGCGGTAAGAGGCAGTGTGTCGGTCAGCATCCCGAGCGGGTGGTGATAGTTCACTCGATGCGCGTTTTTAGCCGAAGTCCATGACTTGTATTGGATAGGCCGCGGCGCGAAAAAGCGTGTGTGCGAATGTTATGGCGTAGGAATGTATGGCGTAGTAAAGCGCGAATTCGACCAGTTGCCGCCCGCTTTGAAAGCGCTACGGACAGGGCCTAAACTCGTTTTCATCCGTCAATCGCGTCACTGATCGACGCAACTATTCTTGAAAGCACTTGCGTCAGGTCCTAAACCATCGGCCTTGGCGCCTGCATTCAATTGATTCTCTTCAGATATTCCCACGGGTAGATCCCCTGTGCGTGCCCATCGCTGAACACGATCTGCATGCCGTAGCCCATCGGCTGCATGTCGACGATCGCGACACGCGGCGAATCGAATCGCGCCTTGCCCGAATGCGCCAGGCGGCGGCATGTCGAGCAAGGGCAGCGGTCTCTCAACGTTGTGTTGTCGATTGATTGCGTGCGACCGTCGTCCCACTTCAGGGACAATCGCCCGCTCGCGGCGTGGACCGTGATCTGCTGAGGGGCATTCATCGCCGTGCGCTTTCGATTTGAGTCAGGGCGATTCGCGCCGCCTTGCGGACTTCCGGATCGGGATCCGTGGCGGCCGCCTGCAAGGCCGGCAACGACGCTGCGTCGCCCAGTTCGCCGAGCGACAAGGCCGCTTCCTTGCGCAAATTACTGATCGCGTGCGTCAACAGCGACGCGACCGCCGTGCTCGTGCTTGCGTCGTGTAGTTTGCCCAAGGCACGGACCGCTTGCAGCCGGACTTGCCAGTAGTCGTCATCGAGCGCCTCGATCAGCGCATCTCGCGCGGCCGTCGCGCGCAGTTTGCCGAGCGTAGCCGCCGCTTCTTCACGGACCTGCCATGCGGCATCGCGTAACGCGCCCAGCAACGCGACAACGGTGTCTTCGGTCGACGCGGCGCCGATGCCCAACGCGCCGATCGCCGCGCGCCGCACGGCGGCATTCGGATCATGCGCGGCGATGCGGGTGAGGGGGCCAAGCGCGCGCTCGCTTTTCAGCCAGCCGAGCACGCTCACGGCCTCGAGCCGCACGAGGTCTTCGCTCGCTGTCAGCGCGGCCAGTGCCGGTTCCAGTGCGCCCGTATAGCGCAATTCGCGCAGTCCGCGAAGCACGGCCTGGCGCACGAACGGATCCTGATGCGTGGTCCACGGGACGAGCAGCGTTCCCGATTGCGGGTCCTTCAAACCGGAGAGGCTCTGTGCCGCCGCCTCGCGGACCTCGTCGACCGGATCCATTAATGCCGCGCAGAGCACCTCTACCGCGTCGGCACGTTCCCACGCACCCAGCACCTGGGCGGCCTGAGCGCGGACTTCCGAAGACGTGTCGTGGCGCAAGGCCGCGACAATAGGTTCGAGCACGGTTTCGTCCTCGAGGTCGGCGAGCGCCAGCAGAGCGATGCGGCGCACGGCGGCGTCCGTGGATGTCAAACGCGGCAGCAGTTCGGCGGCTTCCGGATCGAGAGAGTCGGGGTCGAACGTCAGCGGAAGCGAGATATCGGTCATGAATGGAGTGATGTGTGAAGTGGAACGAATAGGGCCATTACGCCGGTCGGGCGGGCGAAGCCCGTCACGCCGCCGCCGCTTCGCGCAGCAACGCGAGGCAGCGCCGCTTGATCTCGACGAATTGCGCTTCGGTCGTGGTCTCGTCGTCGCGCGGACGCGGCAACGTCACGCGCAGATCGGCGACGATGCGCGCCGGCCGCTGCGACAGCACGAGAATACGGTCGGCGAGAAACAGCGCTTCGTCGATATCGTGCGTGACGAACAGCACGGTCGTGGGGACCTGGGTCCACACATCGAGCAGCAAGGCCTGCATCATGCGGCGTGTTTGCGCGTCGAGCGCGCCGAACGGCTCGTCCATCAGCAACACACGCGGCCGGTTGATCAGCGCGCGCGCGATTTCCACGCGTTGCTGCATGCCGCCCGATAATTGCGCCGGATAACGTGTGCCGAATCCGCTCAGGCCGACCAGATCGAGCAGATCGCTCGCTTGCCGGCGCCGCTCGTCGGCGGCGAGGCCCTTCATCTTCAGGCCGAACGCGACGTTGTCGATCACGCGCTTCCACGGAAACAGGGTGTGCTGCTGGAATACGAGGCCGCGTTCGGGGTGAGGGCGCAGCACCCGTTCGCCGTCGACGGCGATCTCGCCCGCGCTGGCCGTTACATGACCGGCGAGCGCGGCCAGCAGGGTGGATTTACCGCATCCCGACGGTCCCAGCACGCACACGAACTCACCTGGTTCGACGCTGAACTCCAGTTGATCGAGCGCGGTGAAACGTTGCTCGCGTAAACCCACCTCCACGCTCAGCGCCCGCACGTCGATGCGTCCCGCCGGTTTCGATTGCAATTGCGTACTCATCGCTGCGACGCCTCCATCCGGTACCACGGTATCAGCGCCAGGCCGGCGCGCCGCACCAGCAGGCTACTGCCCATGCCCAACGCGCCGATCAGCAGCATGCCGACGACGATGTCCGCATAGTTCTGCAACGTGTACGACTCCCATGTGAAATAGCCGATCCCGTATTGGCCCGCGATCATCTCGGCGCTCACCAGACAGAACCACGCGGTGCCCATGCCGATCGACAGGCCCGTGACGATGGCAGGCGCTGCGCCCGGCAGAATCACTTCGCTGAACAGCGCGCCGCCTCGCGTGCCGAGCGACCGCGCCGTCGCGACCAGCCGCGGATCGACGCCTTCCACGCCGTGGATCGTGTTGAGCAGGATCGGAAACAATGCGCCGATGAAGGTGATGAACATCATGCTCATCTCCGACGAAGGAAACATCAGGATGGCGAGCGGGATCCACGCGACCGCGGGAATCGGCCGCAACACTTCGAGCGGCGGCAGCAAGGTGTCTTCGAACGCGCGATAGCGGCCGATGGCGAGCCCGAGTCCAATACCCACGACGCTCGCCGCGACAAAGCCCACCAGCACGCGCATGAGGCTCGCGAGCAGATGCATCGGCAGCTTCGGCGAGTGGAGCAGGGCCCATGCCGCCGGCACGACATCGCTCGGCGCGGGCACGTTGGCGAAGGTCACGAAGCCGAACGAGACATGATGTTCGGCAAGCACTTGCCAGATGCCCACACACGCCAGAACGGCGGTGATCCTGGCCAACGCGCGGATAAGGCGTGCCGGTCTCCAGATCCGCTGACCGGGAGCGCCGCGCCGGATGCTTGCGCTTTCGGTTGCTTCAAGAATGGCTGACATCGAAGACTCTCCTGAATAATGCACGCCGGTGCACGCTGCGGGCTATCGGTCAGCGCGCCGCGACGGTTTGTGTCGCGTCGGTTTTGGCAGCGGCGAAATCCACGACATTGCCGTTCACCTGCTTCGCGTAGCTATCCGCGTTTTCTTTCAGGAGGAATCCGGCGAGGTTGCCCTTGGCGTCCTTCACGTACCACGCCTGATTGGCGAAGAGTTTCAGTCCGCTCGAATGATCCTGAATGTAGACGACGCGCACTTTCTTGCCGCCTTGTTCGAGCGTATTGACCGCGGCGAACGCTTCTTGAGCCGACGCATAGTCGCGCACCTTGCCTTCGCCATCGACCCAGACCTGCGTCACGGCGCGTAGATCGGTGATGCGTTTGCCGGATTGCGCGTCGTTGGCGACGAGCGGTTGCTTCGCGTAGTTCTTGAGCGCCGCGTCGTAGTTCAGGCCGGATTGCCTGAACGCTTCACGGATATAACGATCGTCGATGAAAGTGTTCACATCCAGATCGACGTCGGTTTTCTTCAGCAATTTGAGCGTGCTGATCGCCGTGACCGTCGCCTGACGGTATTCGGGCTTCCACGTCAGATCGCGTGTTTGCAGACCGAGTGGCCCGTGGAACAGATAATTGACTTCGGCGTCGATGCCGGTCACTTTCTGGATCAATTGACTGTACTTCTCCGGATCCTGCGCGAACAACTGGTTGGCTTCGATCACCGCGCGCAAATACGCGACCACCACCTCCGGATAGCGCTTCGCATAGTCCGCGTCGACCAGCGTGCCGTGGAAGGTCGGCGCATGCGTCTGCGCGCCGTCGTAAATCTTGCGCGCAAAGCCGCGGAACGGGAACAGTTCGGCGAACGGTACGAAGTCGGCATGGGCGTCGATCTTATGGGCCTTCAACGCGCTGCCGGCCACTTCCGGCGACTGCGTGATGATGTTCACGTCGGTGTCGGGATTCCAGCCTTGTGCCTTGACGGCCCGCAGCAGCATGCCGTGCGCCGCCGAAGCGAACGGCACCGAGATCGTCTTGCCCTTCAGGTCGGCGACCGAGTGGATCGGCGAATCGTCCGGCACGACGATGCCGTTGCCGCTGCCCTCGATGCTGCCTGAGAGCACGGTGATGAACACGCTCTTCTTACCCGCCTTCTGGAACGCCGTGCCGTTCAATGAACCGGGAAAGTCCGCCATCGATCCGAAGTCGAGCTTGCCCGCGACCATCTCGTTGGTGATCGGCGCGCCGGACGTGAAGTCTTTCCATTGCACGTCGTATTTGACGTCCTTGTACTTGCCGTCATGCGGCAGATACTTCTCGAGCAGATTCAGTTCGCGGATCAGCAGGCCGCCGGTGGCGCAATTGATCGTCGTGTCCTGGGTGCCGATCGCAATGCGGATGGTCTCGGCGCGCGCGGCGCTAGTGGTGAGCGCCAGCAGGCCGCTCGCGAGGAGCGTCGTGGCAAGCAGATGGCGGATATTCATGAGTTAAACCCCGGTTGATAAGCAGCCGTGCTTTAAAGTGGATGGTTCTTCATTAACGCAGCAGATAGGGAATCTCGACCCTGACCGCATCGGTCGGGCAATCTTTTTCGCAAGGCATGCAGTACCAGCATTCGTCGAACTTCATATAGGCCTTGCCCTTGCTCAGATCGATCGCGAGCAGATCGAGCGGGCAGACATCCACGCAGACGGTGCAGCCTTTGTCGGCAATGCACTTGTCCTCATCGATCGTGACGGGCGCGGCGCTGCGCTGGAAAATGTCGTGCGGTGTCGTCGGCATGGTGGCTCCTCAGGCGTCCGCGAGCGCGGGCTCGCCGATGCGCAGGTTCTGATAGGCGTGACTGTCGTGAGCGTCGAGCGGCACCACGTAGGGTTCGACGGCGCGTTTTTCGCTGCTCATGCGACCCGTTGCGTCCTTCCTCAGATGCGTGTGGCAAAACCATTCCGCGTCGTTGCGCTGCGGATAATCGACCCGATGGTGGTACAGCCCCCAGCGACTTTCCGTGCGATATAGCGACGCGTGCGCGGCCATTTCGGCGCAATCGCGAATCGCCCGCACTTCGGCGGCGCGCATCAGTTCGTGCGGGTTGTCGGCTTTGATCCGGCCGATGTCGTCGGCGATTTCGGCAAAACGTTGCTGGCCGATTTCCATCTTTCGCGTGACTTTGGGCGGCTGCAGATAGTCGTTCACCATGCGGCGCAGTTTGTATTCGACCTGCGCCGGCGCGAGCCCTGTGTCGCGTTCGAGCGGGGCGTAGATGCGCGAGCGCTCAGCCTCGACCTGCTCGTCGTCCAACGCGGCATGCTCGCGGCCCTCGACGTATTGCGCGGCGTTGCGACCCGCGAACCAGCCATAGGTAAACGCGCCGAGCATGTAATTGTGCGGCACGGCGGCCATGTCGCCGGCGGCATAGAGACCCGCAACCGTGGTTTCCGCGCGCTCGTTCACATACACGCCGGATGCGCTATGACCGCTGCAAAAGCCGATCTCGGAGATGTGCATCTCGATCATCTGCTCGCGATAGTCTGTGCCGCGTCCCGCATGAAAACGTCCGCGGCTCGGGCGCTCGTTCGTATGCAGGATCTGCTCGATGGTCTGAATGGTTTCTTCCGCGAGATGGTCGAGCTTCAGAAACACCGGGCCATTGCCGCTCTGCAGTTCCTGATAGAACTCCCACATCATCTGGCCGCTCCAGTAATCGCATTCGATGAAGCGTTCACCCTTGCCGTTCGCGGTAAAACCGCCGAGCGGTCCCGTCACGTACGCGCAGGCCGGGCCGTTGTAGTCCTTGATCAACGGATTGATCTGGAAGCACTCGAGATTCGCCAGCGCTGCGCCGGCGTGATAGGCCATCGCGTAGCCGTCGCCGGCGTTGGTCGGGTTCTCGTAGGTCCCCATCAGGTAGCCCGACGACGGCAAGCCGAGCCGGCCCGCCGCGCCGCAGCAGAGAATCACCGCCTTCGCACGCACGACGTAGAAATCGGCCGTGCGGCAATCGAAGCCCAGCACGCCGCAGGCGCGCCCTTGCGCATCCGTCAGCACGCGAGTGACCACGATCCGATTAGTGATCGCAATGCGCGCGCGTTTGAGCTGCCGGTACAGCACTTTCTTGATGTCGTGGCCTTCCGGCATCGGCAGCACATAGGAGCCCATGTGATGCACTTTCTTGACGGCGTAGTCGCCGGTGCCGTCTTTTTCGAACTTCACGCCCCAGCGATCGAGTTCCTCGATGGTCTTGAAGCTGTGCCGCGCGTAGGCGTAGACGGCCGACTGATCGACAATGCCGTCGTTCGCGATGGTGATTTCCCGCGTGTACTGCTCGGGTGTCGCGTGACCTGGGATGATGGCGTTGTTCAGGCCATCCATGCCCATCGAAATCGCGCCGCTGCGCTTGACGTTGGCCTTTTCCAGCAGCAATACCTTGAGGTTCGGATTCTGTTCCTTGGCCTTGACGGCAGCCATTGGACCAGCCGTGCCGCCACCTACGACGACCAGGTCGTATTCGATCACATGTGTATTCATTTCGTCTTCCTTGTACTCTTCTTCTCTTTCTGACGATCGATGCGAAAGCGGTACTGGAACGCATCGCCGCGGAAATAGAGGTATTCGTAGTCGATCGGCGTGCCGTCCGCACTATGCGTGAGACGTTCGATCCGCAACACCGGGCTGCCTTCCTCCACGTTCAATGCTTCGCCGATATCTTCGTCGGCGAGAATGGCGTCGATGGAAACGTCCGCATGGCCGAGCGGCACGGCGCAATCGTTCTCGAGAATCAGAAAGATGTCGCGCGTGACGAGGTCCGCGTTGGCGAGGCGTTTGCCCAGTGCTTCCGGCACCCACGTGATTTCCAGCGACACGGGTTCGCGATTGAGCAGGCGCACCCGATGGATTTCGGCCACTTTCGCGCCCTCGGGCAACTCAAGGCGCTGAGCGATCTGCGCGGTGGCCGGAATAAAACGGATGTGCTTGAGCTGGTTGACGATTTCATAGCCCATCGACGACATCGCTTCGGCAAAGCCTTGCAGCGCGCTGACGTTCTGGAAGGCTTTCGGCTTGGAAACGAAGGTGCCCTTGCCGTGCAGTTTGAAGACGAGGCCTTCCTTCTGCAGATCGCCAAGGGCTTGCCGCACCGTGATACGGCTAACATCGAACATCGCGCACAGATCGTTTTCGGACGGCATCTGCGAATGGGCCGCATACGTGCCGTTGAGAATGCGCGCCCGCAACTCCGTCTTGATCTGCTCGTAGAGCGGAGGAGCGGCAAGCGGCAGCACGTTGGCGGGGTCGGATTTCGTCATGGTTTTGCGGGGTTGCCTGTACTTGTTATAACAAGTTGAATCACAGTCTAGTGACGGAGTCGTACCGGGCGAACGAAGATTTTGTGCTTTGTATTTCTTCAGGGACGCATTGGGGATCGATGTCGGGGCGTATCCGCGCGGCACGGCGGCCGGGAGTGGGAATGACCCGCGAACCGGCTGCAAGCGGCCGCGGCGAAGCGCGATTAAACTGGCTCGACCTTGTTTGCGATGGAGATCGGCACATGTCACGTCAGCTTCGCCTCGGCGCTTTCATGCGCCCCACAACGATCCATACCGGCGCATGGCGCTATCCTGGTGCCTATCCGGACGCCAACTTCAATTTCGGGCATCTGAAGCGGTTTGCGCAGACGCTCGAACGCGGCCGCTTCGACGCGTTCTTCATGGCCGATCATCTCGCGGTGCTCAATATGCCGCTGGATGCACTCAAGCATAGCCACACGGTGACCTCGTTCGAACCGCTGACGCTGTTGCCCGCTCTGGCGGCGGTCACCGAAAGACTAGGGCTGGTCGCCACGGCGTCCACCACGTTCGACGCGCCTTATCACGTCGCCCGGCGTTTCGCCTCGCTCGACCACATCAGCGGCGGCCGCGCGGGATGGAATCTCGTGACGACGTCGAACCCGGACGCCGCGCTCAATTTCGGCCTCGACGAGCATGTCGAGCATGACGAGCGCTACCGGCGCGCCCGCGAGTTCTTCGATGTAGTCACCGGCCTCTGGGACAGTTGGGCCGACGACGCCTTTATCCGCGATACGGCAACCGGCACATTCTTCGATCCGCAAAAACTGCATGTGCTGAACTATAAGAGCGAGAACTTCTCCGTGCGCGGACCGTTGAATATCGCGCGCCCCGTTCAGGGCTGGCCCGTCATCGTGCAGGCGGGTTCGTCCGAAGCGGGACGGCAGATCGCGGCCGAAACCGCCGAGGTGGTGTTCACCGCGCAGAGCCGGCTCGAGGACGGAAAGCGCTTCTACGCCGATGTGAAAGGCCGCATGGAAAAGCTCGGCCGTTCACGGGATCATATGAAGATACTTCCGGCCGCCTTCGTGGTGGTCGGCGATACTTTGGACGAGGCGCGGGAAACGCGCGCGCGGCTCGACACGTTCGTTCACTACGAGAGCGGCCTTGCTTCATTGTCGATTGCATTGGGGCACGACGTGTCCGGCTTCGATCCCGACGGCCCGCTGCCCGACATCCCCGAGACCAATGCGAGCCGTACCTCGCGGCAAAGGGTGGTCGACTGGGCGCAGCGCGACGGGCTGACGATTCGTCAACTGGCGCAGCGGATCGGCGGCTACTCGGGACTGGAGATGGTCGGTACGGCTGCGATGATCGCGGATCAGATGGAGCAGTGGTTGGTGGAGGAGGGCTCGGACGGGTTCAACGTGATGTTCTCCCACCTTCCCGCCGGTCTCGATGACTTCGTCGATAAAGTCATTCCCGAGTTGCAGAAACGGGGACTGTTCCGGCGCGAATATGAAGGCGTGACGCTGCGCGAGAATCTAGGTTTGCCGCGGCCTGAAAACCGTTTCTTTCCTGCTTGATGTGAGCCGCATCCCATCGATGCGGTTGTTCCAGAGGCGCGATATGACATTCGCCGCTTAGCACCTGAAAATTGCTTCGTTTGTTCCGTTCGGAAGCGTTGATAGAGTGAGTGGTTCACGCACAAGAGCAACGTCGATGGACGTCTTGCGCGGACCATCAAGAACAACAGGAAACCACCGCTATGAATTTCAGAGTGCTTGGGGCAGTGATTGCCGGAAGTCTGCTCATCATGTCTACCGCCGCGCATGCGGATCGCCTTGACGACATCAAGAAAGCGGGCGTGCTGCGCGTTGCCGCGTTCGACAGCAATCCGCCGTTTGGCTTCGTCGATCCGAAGAGCAATCAGATCGTCGGGCTCGACATCGACTATGCGCGTGCGCTCGCGACCCGGCTCGGCGTCAAGCTCGATATCCAGCCGACCAATCCGGCCAACCGCATCGCTTTCCTGAAGTCGGGCAAGGTGGATCTGGTGTTCGCCAACTTCACGATTACCGACGATCGCAAGAAGGAGGTGGATTTCAGCACGCCCTATTTTGCGTCGGGCACGCAATTCATCGCGAAGAAGGGCACGCTCAGCTCGCCACAACAGTTGAACGGTTTGCGTATCGGCGCGGATAAAGGCACGACCAACGAACAGCAGGTACGGGCGCAATTCCCGGGCGCCACGATCGTCGCTTACGACGACACGCCGTTCGCATTCGCCGCGCTGCGCACGGGCAACGTGCAGGCGATCACGCAGGACGGGCCGAAGCTCGTCGCGTTGCTGGCGAAAGTGCCGGACAAGGCGAACTACGAGATCCCGCCGTTCACGATCTCCAACGACTACGAAGGCGTAGGTGTGCCGAAGGGCGAGACGCGACTGCTCGATGTCGTCAACGAGACGTTGAAGGATCTCGAAGCCAAAGGCACGGCCGGCAAGATCTACGACACGTGGTTCGGCCCGACAAGTGCCGCGCCGCTGCCGCGTTTGTTCAAGATCGGCGACCCGCAAAAGAGCTGACGTACGTCGCTTTGCAACTGCCTGAATACGGCCCGGTCATGACTCGAAAAGAGCGGCCGGGCCGTCTTGCTGATAGAGGACCGCGGTTTTTCGAATGCATTTCATGAATCTCTGGCTGGAGCCCCGCTATCTCGGCTGGCTCGCACACGGCTTTGTCATCACCCTGATCTTGTCGGCGTGCGTAAGCGTATGCGCCACGTTGCTGGGTTTCGGACTGGCGATGGCTCAAATCTCCCAACATCGCACGCTCGCTACTGCGGCACGGCTCTACGTGCTCGTGTTTCGCAATTCGCCGCTGCTGGTGCAGTTGCTTTTCTGGTACTTCGGCGCGGCGACGCTGTTGCCCCAGCCGTGGATGACGTGGCTGAACGCGCCACATCTGTTGAGCGTCGGACCTCTTGTTCTGCGCTGGCCGAGCTTCGAACTATTCGCCGGCTGGCTCGGCTTGACCTGTTACAGCACTGCCTTCATCGCCGAAGAGTTTCGCGCCGGCATCCGCGGCGTGGGCGCCGCGCAATACCAGGCGGGCGCCGCATTGGGCATGACGCGTTATGCCACCTTGCGTCATGTGATTTTGCCGCAAGCGGTGCGTATCGCCACGCCACCGCTCGCGGGGCAATACATGAATGTCGTGAAGAACTCATCTCTGACGATGGCGATCGGCGTGGCCGAGCTGTCGTATATGTCGCGTCAGGTCGACACGGAGAGCTTCCGGACTTTTCAGGCCTTCGGCACGGCAACCGTGCTGTACGTCGTCACCATCGCGTTGATCGAAACGGCTTTGGTGATCTGGCAACGCACGGGTGTACGTGCTTTGCAAAGGGGACGCGCATGAGTGCGCTCGAATGGCTGCCGACGTTGCGCTATCTGCTGCTCGGTGCGTTCCCCAATGGACCGCTGGGCGGCGCGGCGTTGACTGTCGTGCTGTCGGTCGTGTCGGCGTTGCTATCCGCTGCGGTAGGTCTGGCGGGCGGCGTGGCGCTCTCGATGACCCGCGGCGCCGCGCATCTACTCCTGCTGGGAATCGTCGCGTTTTTCAGGGCGATTCCGGTGCTGATGCTGATTTTCTGGACGTTCTTCCTGATGCCGATTCTGCTGCATATCAACGTGCCGGGTCTGGCGGCGGTGGTGTGCGCGCTGTCGCTGATCGGTGGCGCGTACCTGTCGCATTCGGTGCATGCGGGCATCGTTTCGATTGGCGCGGGCCAGCAGAACGCGGCGCTGTCGCTCGGGCTCACGCGCTGGCAGGCGCTGCGCTATGTGGTGTTGCCGCAGGCGGTTCGTGTCATGATGCCGTCGTTCGTCAATCAGTGGGTGTCGCTCGTGAAGGACACCTCGCTCGCGTATATCGTCGGGGTGCCGGAATTCACCTTTCTCGCCAATCAGGTCAATAGCCGCCTGATGATTTACCCCGCGCAGATTTTCGTATTCGTCGGGATCGTGTATCTGGTTTTGTGCTCCGCGTTGCAATGGGTTGCTTCTCGCGCGCTGTTGCGCGCGCCGACAGTACGCGCCATTGGCACCGACGCGGAAACCGGGACCGGCACGGTGCGCAGCAAAGAACGCGGCGTGGCGATGCCCTAACGCGCTGGGTTTGCGCATCGACCGGCGCGCGGCCCGTTGGGGTGACCTGCGCCGATCCGAGACTTTCAGTGCGGCCCGACAGTCCCGTTCAATCCGTCCAGCAACTGCGCGCGCAGTTCCGCCAACGACAGGTCGCGCCGATCGCGCGGCCTCGCTGTATCGATGGCGACGTCGCGCACGACACGCCCAGCGCCGCTGCCATGGGGCGACGCGAGCAACAGCACGCGGTCGGATAGATAGAGCGCTTCGTCGAGGTCGTGCGTGACGAGTAGGGCTGCTGTGCCGTGTGAACGCGTGAGCGCAAGCAACAGGTCTTGCAGACGCATGCGGGTCATCGCATCGACGGCGCTGAACGGTTCGTCCAGCAACAACAGGTCGGGTCTGGAGAAGAACCCGCGCACCAGTGCGACGCGCTGCGCCATGCCGCCGGATAGCTGCTTGGGCAGCGCCTCTCGCACGTCGGCGAGACCGACTTCACCGAGCAGCTCGGCGACGCGCGGATCGCTGCCACGCCGTGGGCCTGCTGCGAATGCGACGTTGTCGGCAACCGAAAGCCAGGGCAGAAGACGCGGCTCCTGAAAGATCAGGCCCAGCCGTGCCGACGGACCGTGTTGCGGAACGCCGTCGAGCCGTATCTCGCCGTCGAAATCCCGGTCGAGACCCGCGATCGCGCGCAACAACGTGCTCTTTCCACAGCCGCTCGGTCCGACAAGGCTGACGATCTCGCCGCGCCCGATTTCGAAGCGCACGCGCTCGAGCACCGCGCGGCCGTCGTATTGTTTGCTGACGGCGCGAACGTCGAGAAGAGGGCGGGAAAGGGAAACTGTCGACATAGGGGAGTGCTACACGACTCTTCGAGAGGGATGGCGTTCGGCAGCGGAGTCGCGCCACGACAGCGTATGCGTTTCGATCGATTTGAGAACGCTGTCGCTCAACTTGCCGAGCAACGCGAGCAACAGGATCGCGCCGAACACAATGTCGGGACGTCCCGTTTCGCGTCCGTCGCTAAGCAGATAGCCAAGGCCGCGAGTCGCGGCAATCAGTTCGGCGGCCACCATGAACATCCACGCAAGACTGAGTCCCGTGCGCAGACCGGTAAAGATTTGCGGCAGCGATGCGGGCAACAGAATGCGGGTGAACAGCGCCCGCTGATCGAGCCGATTGACCTCGCCGAGTTCGATCAGCTTCCGATCGACATCGCGAATCCCCGCGACGACGCTCAATTGCACCGGAAAAAACGCACCAATTGCGATCAGCGTGATTTTCGGCGCTTCGTCGATGCCCATCCACAGCAGCAGGATCGGCACCCACGCAAGCGACGGAATCGCGCGCAACGCCTGACAGGCCGGATCGAGTAGCGCATCGACGCGCCGGCTCAACCCCATCGCCGCGCCGATCAACAGCGCGAGAGCCGAGCCGATCCCGAAGCCCGCGAACACGCGCAGGCAGCTCGCGCCGATATGCCGGCCGAGCCGCGCGCCGCCCATGTCCCACAGCGTTTGCGCAATCGAGCGGGGTGCGGGCACGAGATGCGCGGGCAATACCGATAGACGGACCAGCCCTTCGACAAGCAGCAAAAAAACCAGCGGCAGCGCAAGTCCCGCCACGCGCCAGGCCTTCAGCGGATCGCGTCGTGGCGGCGCTTCGCGATGCCGTCGAGCGGTTGATGCGGAGTCGTCGAGCGACAGTGAATCGTCGGTAGACATGGCGGTGGGCGGCCTTACTTGCCGGCGTCGGCCGCGATGATGGGCTGCGCGGGCTTTGCGTCGATCAACGCGTCGATGATCTGGTTCAGGTTCGTGTCCGGCTTGACCAGTTGCTCCTGCGTGAGGATCGGTGCGGCCGCCTTGAGCGCGGCGAGCTGTTTCGCGCCCGGTTGCGGCTGGCTGAAGTCGTTGCGGCTCAACTGCAGTTTCGCCACCGGCAGCGACACCTTCGATTCCTCGGCGACGATTTTCGCGGTCTCTTCAGGATGAACCGCGATCCACAAGCGCGCCTTTTCATAAACCTTCAGGACGTGCGCCAGCGTATCGGGATGCGCGCTGATGAAATCTTCGCGCGCGTCGAGCAAGCCCCACGTATTGAAGTCGACGTTGCGATAGAGGAGGCGCGCGCCGTCGTCGATCTGCGCGGCGGCCATGTGCGGATCGAGACCGGCCCACGCATCCACCTGGGCGTTGGCGAGCGCGACACGTCCATCGGGATGTTGCAGATTCACGATCTCGACGTCGTCGCGCGACAGTCCGGCGGTGTGCAGCGCGCGCAGCGTGAATAGAAAAGGATCGGTGCCTTTGGTGGCGGCGATCTTTTTGCCCTTCAGATCAGCGAGTGTCCGGATCGGCGAATCCTTGCGGACGACGAGCGCGGTCCATTCGGGGCGCGAGAAAACATAGACGGCGCGAATCGGATTGCCGTTAGCCTTGCCAAGCACGGCGGCCAGGCCGGCCGTCGAGCCGATGTCGATCGCGCCGCTATTCAGGTATTCGAGCGCACGGTTGCTGCCGAGACTCAACACCCATTTCACTTGCGTGTGATCCGCTGCCAGTTCCTGTTCAAGCCAGCCGTTGCGCTTGATGACAAGACTTTCCGGCGAATAATACGCGTAATCGAGCTTCAGTTCGGCTGGCGGAGCGGCGTGTGCCACGCCTGGCGCGAGGCTCGTCAGCGCGGAAACGGCAACCGCTGTGGCCAGGAGAAGGCGGCGGACAACAACCTGCGCGCGCCGCGGTACGTGTAAGAACGATAGCGGTACTGCGCCCCGAAAGAATGGCATGGCTGGTCCTTTGCGTTGTTCCGTCATGACCTTTGAATGTACCCAACGCGCGGCTGCAAACGAACGAATAAAAGCTCACAACCAAAGCACATCGCGCGCTATGGCTGCGGTGACGCCGTGACGACAGCGCGTCGCGCTGCTGCAACGCTTGCGTCGAGAGAGCGAAGAAGACCGCAACGAGCACGGGCCGGCCCGCGATGAAGCGGATGCCGGCCCGGGCTGGCTGCGTTTAACCGCGCGATATGTGACCGCGCGATCTCTCGCGGCAGACAGTCCTCAGAAATCGAGCCCCGGCCCACCCGCGCCCGGACCGCCGGGCTGGCCCGCTGCCGGTGCATCCTTCGGTGCCTCGTGCACGGTGGCGTCCGTGGTCAGCAGCAGACCCGCGACCGATGCCGCGTTTTGCAGCGCCGTGCGCGTGACCTTGGTCGGATCGAGCACGCCTGATTCCACCAGATCGCCGTATTCGCCGGTCTGCGCGTTGTAACCGAAATTGCCCGCGCCTTCAGCGACCTTTGCGACCACCACGCTGGCTTCTTCGCCGGCGTTCGTCACGATCTGACGCAGCGGCTCTTCGAGCGCGCGCAGCACGATCTTGATGCCCGCGTCCTGGTCGGCGTTCACGCCCTTGAGTCCGCTGATGGCCTGCTTCACGCGAATCAGCGCGACGCCGCCGCCCGGCACGATGCCTTCCTCGACAGCGGCGCGCGTCGCATGCAGCGCGTCGTCGACACGGTCTTTCTTTTCCTTGACCTCGATCTCGGTTGCGCCGCCGACCTTGATGACCGCCACGCCGCCCGCCAGTTTCGCGACCCGTTCCTGTAGTTTTTCGCGGTCGTAGTCGGAGGTCGATTCCTCGATCTGGGCGCGGATCTGTTTCACGCGCGCTTCGATGTTCTTGCTGTCGCCCGCGCCGTCGATGACGGTAGTGTTCTCCTTGCCGACCTCGATCCGCTTGGCTTGACCGAGTTCCGCAAGCGTCGCTTTCTCGAGCGACAATCCCGTTTCTTCGGCAATCACCTGGCCGCCGGTCAGAATCGCGATGTCTTCGAGCAACGCTTTGCGGCGGTCGCCGAAGCCCGGCGCCTTGACCGCGACGGTCTTCAGAATGCCGCGAATGTTGTTCACGACGAGCGTGGCGAGCGCTTCGCCTTCCACGTCTTCCGCGATGATCAGAAGCGGGCGGCCGGCTTTGGCAACCTGTTCCAGAACCGGCAGCAGATCACGGATATTCGACACCTTCTTGTCGTGCAGCAGCACGAACGGGTTGTCGAGCACGGCCACCTGCTTATCCTGGTCGTTGATGAAATACGGTGACAGGTAGCCACGATCGAATTGCAGACCTTCGACGACATCGAGTTCATCGTCGAGGGATTTGCCGTCTTCCACAGTGATCACGCCTTCCTTGCCGACGCGGTCGATCGCTTCGGCAATACGCTGGCCGATCGATTCTTCGCCGTTGGCCGAAATGGTCGCGACCTGGGCGATTTCCTTGCTGGTCGTGGTCGGCTTGCTGATCTTCTTCAGCTCATCGATTGCGGCGATCACGGCCTTGTCGATGCCGCGCTTCAGGTCCAGCGGATTGAGACCGGCCGCTACATACTTCTGTCCTTCGCGCACGATGGCTTGCGCGAGCACGGTCGCGGTGGTGGTGCCGTCGCCGGCGGCGTCGCTGGTGCGCGAAGCGACTTCCTTCACGAGCTGCGCGCCGATGTTCTGCACGCGGTTCGGCAATTCGATTTCCTTCGCGACCGAGACGCCGTCCTTGGTGACCACAGGCGAGCCGAAGCTGCGCTCCAGCACGACGTTGCGGCCTTTCGGACCCAGTGTGACCTTGACCGCGTTGGCGAGAATGTTGACGCCTTCGACCAGTTTCGAGCGGGCGACGTCGCTGAAAATAATTTCTTTTGCTGCCATGGATTGACGCTCCGTTCGTTATTGAGTGACGACTGCGACAACATCTTCCTCGCGCAGCACGAGCAGTTCGTTGCCGTCGACTTTGACCGACTGTCCGGCATATTTGCCGAACAGCACGCGTTCGCCGACTTTCAGATCAGGCTCGATGCGTTTGCCGTCGCTATCGCGCTTGCCCGGACCGATGGCGATCACTTCGCCCTGATCGGGTTTCTCGGCGGCGCTCTCGGGAATCACGATCCCCGAAGCGGTTTTGGTTTCCTGGTCGAGACGCTTGACGATCAAGCGGTCATGCAAGGGGCGTAGGCTCATGGTTCGATTTCCGCGGTTGAATTCTGGCACTCGTCGCTGGTGAGTGCTGACCGGAATCGAGTATAGAAAGATGCCGCGCGACGCTCCAATAAGCGATTCATCGAAGGTTATGAGCGTTAGGCATTTGGCTCGTGCAACGCATGCAGCGGGGCGAGGCCGGCTTGCGCGGCGCGCCGACCGTCGCGATGCCGCCGCCGAACGAACCGTGTCCGCCCGCTTTATCCGCTACGGACGAGGCCGAACTCGACCCGCACGACGCGCTGTTCGCGCATCTGACCGGTCTGTGTTCGGGCGCGTTGATCATTGTCGGCACGACTGCGGTGGTGTGCGCCGTGGCTCGCTGCTTGTGACGGCGCCGTGGTTCGCGTGATTCATCGCCGCTATACGGAAATCCGGCGTTGAACGCCCGTTGCCGCTCGGGCAACCTGTAGCTTCACTCATCGAGGGAATGACGATCATGCTCATCAAGCAATATGAACACCGCTTGCCGGCGGACTACGCTATGTCGCAGATTCGTACGCGCGGCCAAACTCGCGGGCCGCTTTGGGATCACGCAGAAGGGCTCGCGTTCAAGGCTTTCGCGCTGCGTGAGCGCGGCCAGCATGGGGCGCCGCACAACGCCTATACATCGATTTATCTATGGTTCGACGAAGCTGAAGCGACCAGGTTCGTCACCGGCGCGCGCTTCGAGGCGGTGATCGAATCGTTCGGCCGTCCGCCAATTCAGACCTGGTTGCCGCTTGCGGTGCATGCGGGCCGCGCCGCGCCCGCGTTGTCGATTTATCGTGAAGAGGTGGTGGTCGGGGAGGGCGTCGATCTCGGCGAGTTGAGCGCCGCCGAAACTGAGCGCAACGCGCGGATTGCCACGCGCGAGGATGTCGTCGTGTCGCTCGTGGGTCTCGACACGTTGAACTGGAAGCTCGCGCGTTTTACGCTGAGTTCGGCGCCGGCGCGCGAGATCGAGGGTGTTGCCGGTTATGAAATCGCCTATCTGGCCGCGCCGGGGCTGGCGCGACTTCAGGCGTGTCGCGCTTAGGCGGCTTTCAACACCACTTTCGTCCAGCCCTCATCGCGTGCGTCGAAATGCTCATAGCCTTCCGGCGCTTTTTCGAGCGGCAGCTCGTGTGAAATGATCGTGGACGGTTTGGCTTTTCCCGCCGCGATCAGTTCGCATAGTTTGCGGTTGTACGCCTTCACATTGGCCTGGCCCGTGGCGATGTGTTGCCCCTTCATCCACATCTGGCCAAAGTCGAACGCGAGTTGCCCCTTCTTCGCGAGCTCATCTTTCGCGCCCGGATCCTGAGCGACGAACACGCCGACCACGCCGATGCCTCCCGTCGGGCGCACGGCCTTCACCAGGTTGTTCATGGTCAGATTCGGCACCTCGTGGCCCTTGCAACTGCATTGATAGCCGACGCATTCGCAGCCGCGGTCCGCGCCTTCGCCACCGGTCATTTCCAGCACCCGCTCGGCGGAATTGCCGTCGCTGTCGTCGATCGGAATCGCGCCGAGCTTCTCAGCGAGCTTGAGCCGGTCGGGATGCGAATCCACCACCATGACCTTGCTGGCACCTTTGATCGAGGCAGATAGCGCGGCCATCAAACCGACCGGTCCGGCGCCGTAGATCACGACGCTATCGCCCGGTTCGACCCCGGCGAGCACCGTCGCGTGATAACCGGTGGGAAAGATGTCGGAAAGCATGACGTAATCATTTTCCTTTTCCTGCGCATCGGGCGGCAGAACGAGGCAATTGAAGTCACCGAACGGTACGCGTAAGTATTCCGCCTGTCCGCCGCTGTACGGACCCATCCCCGCGAAACCGTAGGCGGCGCCGGCCATGCCGGGATTGGCGGTGAGGCAGAAACCAGTCAGGCCACGCTCGCAGTTCTTGCAAAATCCGCAGCCGATATTGAACGGCATGCAGACCCGGTCGCCGACTTTGATCCTCTCTACCCCATTGCCCACTTCGACGACGACGCCCAGATTCTCATGCCCGAGAATGCGGCCGGTTTCCATGTCGGTGCGGCCTTCATACATATGCAGGTCCGAGCCGCAGATGTTCGTGGTGGTGATCTTCACGAGCACATCGGTAGGCTTTTCGATTTTTGCATCGGGCATGTCCTTGACCGTGACTTTGCGCGGCCCTTCATAAACTAGCGCTTTCATTCGAGCTCCTGGGATCAGTGTTCACAACTTGCCGCGGAATGCGGCGCATACGCGCTTATATTGAGCAGCACACATGCCTGACGACGGCTTGATAAATCGATGCGCGGCGACGCGCGCGGGCCCGAACGTTGCTGCGTCTACGCAAGCCGCCGCGTGCTTTTAGCACGCCGCGCATGTCCATCCGCGCTTTGGAGATCGTCATGACCGACACGCAACGTCCCACGCCACCTTTTCCAAACCAGCAGCAGGACCAGACGCCCGGGCAAACCGCGCCCATGAAGCCGCAACCTGATCACGGCGAGAAGTCGTATAAGGGCTCGGGGCGTCTCGCCGGCAAGGCCGCCATCATTACCGGCGGCGACAGCGGAATCGGCCGTGCAGTCGCCATTGCGTTCGCGCGCGAGGGCGCGGACGTGTTGATTTCCTACCTCAACGAAGACGACGATGCGCGCGAAACCGCTCGCTGGGTGGAAGAGGCCGGCCGCAAGGCGTTATTGCTGCGGGGTGACATCACGAACCCAGCGCATTGCAAGGAGATCGTCGAGAGAGCAGTCGAGGCGTTCGGGCGGCTCGACGTGCTGGTCAACAACGCGGCCTATCAGATGAGCTATCCGTCGCTCGAAGACATCAGCGACGAAGAGTGGGACAAAACCTTCGATACCAACATCGGCGCGATGTTCAGGATCACGCGGGCGGCGGTGAAGTATATGAAGCCCGGGGCGTCGATCGTGAATACGTCATCGATCAATGCGGATCATCCGAATCCGGGGTTGATCGCCTACGCGACCACCAAAGGCGCGATTCAGAATTTCACAGGTGGACTCGCGCAATTGCTGGCGGAGAAAGGCATACGGGCGAACTGCGTTGCGCCTGGGCCGATCTGGACACCGTTGATTCCGTCGACCATGCCGCCCGAGAAAGTCGAGAAATTCGGTGAGCAGGTGCCGATGAAACGTCCGGGACAGCCGGCCGAACTGGCTGCCGCCTATGTGATGCTGGCCTCCGACGAAGCTAGCTATATCTCGGGCGCGACGATCGCGGTGACGGGCGGGGCGCCGATTATCTGAGTCGGTGAAGCCGTGGGGCCCGGGCCGCCCCGCGCCCCCCCCCCCGGCGGGGGGCCCCCCG